>CASFBK010000030.1 GCA_949292785.1 uncultured Eubacteriales bacterium | reverse complement strand
CGCCATCGGATTCGGGTTCTCCAGCCATCCCGGATTGATTTCATTAAAAAGCCCCCATGTCAAAATACAAGGATGATTATAATACTGGTAGATTAATTCTGCCAGTTGCTGTTTTAAATTTTCCCGATACTGGGGATGGCTCACAAACACATTTACGAAAGGAATCTCGGCCCAGGCAATCAGTCCTCTCCGATCCATCATGTCATGCAGCAGTTGAGCATGAGGATAATGAGCAAGCCGGACTGCAGTACATCCCATTTCCTGTATCAGGTCTAGGTCTGATTCAAAATCATCAGGGCGAAAAGCAGAAGCTCTCTCTGCACGGTCTTCATGATAATTGGCACCTTGCACCGGATAGGGCTTCCCGTTCAGGAAAAAACCTTTATCAGGGTCAACCGAATAAAACCGGAAACCGATATGTTCTTCCCGACGGTCTATTTCTTTTTCTCCTTTTTTCAATACAACCACCCCTGTATATAAATAAGGGTCATTGACTCCGTCCCACAAATGAGGCTTATCGAGCTCCATCTTCACAATGGCTTCTTTTCCCGTTACTCCGATTTCCTTACACAAAACCATTCTATTTTCCGCATCCCGCAAAGAAAATTCAACAGAGCAGTCACCAGCAGCCATCTCACTGCCAGACAACAATGCCTTCATTTCCAGTTTGGAATGACTTGCCGAAACATCATACGGAGTGAAAAAGACACCAGACGAACCATGGAATGTCGGGTCAATGCATATTTCATCTGTAAGCAAAAGTTCTACGCCCCGGTTTAATCCACCCCAGGTATTGAAATCACCGCATATAGGAGCTATTTCCATTGTCTGGGCATTGCTTACCCTAATGTCCAGTTTCTGTTTCTTTCCTTTCCGGATAAAAGGAGTCAACTCTACAGTAAAGGAAGTGTATCCTCCTTTATGCTGAGCCACAAAATGGTTATCCAAATACACATCTGCCACTGTCTGTGCGGCCTTCACCCGCAAAAACACACGTGAAAGATTCTCCGATGAAGGAATAGTAATAAAACGTGAATAGTTTGACATCCCCCGATAATAATTCACATTCCCAAACATTGCATCTGCGGCATTCCAGGTATGCGGAAGGTCTACCGTTACCTTTCCTGCAGACTGGGACTCATATCCCCGGTTAAAAAACCATCCCTTATCCAACGATTCAACTTTCATTGCAGCCAGCTTTAATCCCGCCACACACCATAAAACGAGCAATACGCCCCATCTGAAACTACATCTGTCCATTTTTCCCATTTCTATTTATCAATACTTCGGTAAATAATTAATTAAACACTTAAAAATCAGCGAGTTGAATTAACAAGAGTTAGCATAAAAGAATTGGTCAAGTGCCTGATTTTCAGTAACTTTATGTTCTCTACGCATAAGTTAGACATGGAAATATCAGGAGCACTCAACCAATATATGAATATCTGCAGGGATGCCTTTAATGGTTATACCGCAAAGTTAAACAAAAGTACGAAATATGTCGTAATTGAAACACTACTTTTATTTATGGTCATACCAAGAAAAATAAACTTCACACAACTGGCACGCTACGGCAACCGTTGCGAGCAGTGTTACAGACAGACTTTTTCGAGGAAGTTTGACTGGGTGCAGTATAACCTTAACCTGATGGAAAAGCTTTTCGGTAAGAACGACAGAAAAGCTATAGCCATAGATCCGAGCTATATATCCAAATCGGGAAAGCATACTCCAAATATCGGTTACTTCTGGTCCGGTGTTGCAGGGGCAGCTAAAAGAGGTCTTGAAATACTTGGGATAGGAATCATAGACATTGATATTAAAGACTGTATTATGCTCAAGGCAGGGCAGACACCAAATGCAGAAAACCTGCAAAAAAAGAATTATACTCTCATAGACTGGTATCTGCATGTACTTGATGGGATGAAGGACAGACTACTGACAATATCAAAGTACGTAGTGGCTGATGCGTATTTTGCAAAATCGGCTTTCGATCAAGGAGTTACAGATTTGGGATTCCATCTTGTCAGCAGATTAAGGGACGATGCCAATCCCATGTATATATACAACGGTAAACCTACAGGCAAAAGAGGAAGACCTAAAGTATATGGAGAGAAAATAGACTTTGAGAATCTAGACTATTCTAAAATGGAAAGAATAGAGAGCAACTCGGAAGATGAGGAACTCTATACGCTTGTCGCATACTCAAAGGCTATGAAGAGGAATATCAGACTTGTCATATGGAGAGGCTCAAAAGGAAAGCGCAAACTTTACTTTTCAACTGACATCAATATGTCCGGCAAAGAAGTCATTGAATTTTACAGGACAAGATTCCAAATCGAATTCTGTTACCGTGATGCGAAACAATACACCGGATTATATCACTCACAGGCAAGGGACGAAAGAAAACTTGACTTCGCATTCAATGCTTCATTTACCGCTATCAATGCAGCAAAGATAATGATGAAACAATACAATGTCCCGTTTTCTGTTGAGTCACTCAAGTCTCTGATTTTTAACTCATATCTGCTAGACCGATTTTTCAAGCTGTCTGGCACAAGACCAAAACAAGAAGATAAATGCTAAACTTGTCAAAGAACTCATTGATATAGCTGCCTATAGGGCAGCGTAAAAATATTTACAAATAATAATTTTATAACTAACTATTGATTTATAAAACATGATATTTTTCTATTTCCTCAATCCATAAATCAGCCATCCGTTTATGTCCAGCCGGTGTGGGATGAATTCCATCCCAAATCCATAAGGAATAAATACAGCGTCATAATCAACGGCTATCTGCAGGACGATTTCTCCCAGATGGCGTATCAAACTATCCCGCAAAGCAAAATCATCTGTTTTTTTCATATTCCCCGTACAAGCAGTAAACGGTTCACCTAACACGAGTCTCACCTGTGGATTATCACACCGCAGGCTGTCGAGCAGGCTCCGGTACATCCGTTCCCATGAAGTAAAATCAAAAGGTTCACGTCCCTTCTTTTTTAAATATACATTCACGTCATTCGTTCCAATCAAAACAGATACTACATCTGCATGGATAGCGACGGCATCCTCTTCCCAACGGTTTTTCAAATCATTTAAAGTGTTCCCACTGATTCCCCGATTAAAGAACCGGTATTCACGTTCAGGGTAATTCCCTTGGTAATAGGATGCACACAGATACATATACCCACTACCATAGATATGATTCATATCCCAATGATTGCGGACAGAAGATGGTTGGGCAGTTCCATCACTGTTCCCCCAATTACCGTCAGTAATGGAATCACCGATGAATAGAACTTTAGGCCCTTTTGCCCAAACAGCTTCTCCGGTAATCAACAAAAAAAACAGCCAGATTAAGATTCTCATG
>CASFBK010000029.1 GCA_949292785.1 uncultured Eubacteriales bacterium | reverse complement strand
TGCGACACATATTACACTTAGCGAGGTAATTTCGAGCTTAGTGTAATAGCGTACACAGTAGTGCGCATCCTGCACGGAGTGCTTTTTGCTCTATAGGAAGCACAATTTTACACTTTAACACAACACGGTATTTCCTATAGAGCATAAAAAATCCTTATGAAAGTATTTGCAGCTTTAAACTGCCTTTCTTCCATAAGGATTTTTCTGTAACATCATTTCTTACAATTCGTAAAACTCACGGTTAATCTGTAATTCCGGTGTAATTTCTCCGCCCTTCTTCTGGTAACGATCGTACCACAATTCCTGATGACGAATCTTTCTTGCCTTTAATATTTCATATTTTTCAAAAATATCACGATACATAGGATTCGATACCAGTTCTTTCCGAATCTTTTTACTAAACGGACAATAGCGGAATATAATATCCCGGGAAACCTTGTTCAAGCGAAAGCTTCCTTTTGATTCATACTTAATCCAGTTCTGATAGTCCTTTACAAATACTTCTCTGAAATTATTCTTTGCCTTATACAGGGCATTTTTCACTTTTTCTCTTGCTTCCGGACTCAACTCATGATTTTTACGGTAATACTGGATATAATCATTGTATTCTGACGTAAGAGAAGGCTCCGTAATATCATTCCATCTTACCCCTTGTATCTTACGGCACATTTCCCAACGGAAACGACCTGACACTTCTATCATCATCTCGGTAACATCTGCAACGGTCATAATCGGGAAAACAAAACGAGCCGGTGTATCTTTCTTAATTCCCGCTGTTTCCTGCCACATCATTGCTTTGTTTCCGGCATTCGGCAGCAATATAACATTTGGCAGCACTTCTTTTTGAATCATCTCACGATTAATATCCCTTTCCGGATCTGAAAATGCAACTTCCCGATAAAATAAGGAAAAGTCAATTTGTCGTATAGAATCAATTGCTTCATTTATTTTTTTTGCTGTTACCAGCATGCTTTCTACAGAATTAATGATATCATGCTCACACAGAACCGGACAAAATGTAGAAATTTTACCATATGTAGCACGGTTGGTAGATACGAACATATTCCGCATCTCGTATTGTACCTTTTCCCGCAAATCCTCTGACAAACGATTCTGTTCATCCGCGGTAATCTTGCCAGTCTTTTTCAGCTCATTCAGATATGCGGTATAATCCAAATCAAACTCATTTCGACATGGCTCATTTTCTCCTCGCAAGATACTAAGAAGCCACTCGTACATCGTGAATACATTATCTGCCTTACAGCGATACAACTCATCCACCAAATCGTGGAGACTGCTTGCATTATCTTCTCCTGCAAGTCTCTCATCCACTAAGCCAAAATTTAAAAACATCTTCACAGCAGTAGGCATTTTCTTCTCTTCCACCGAACGCCAAAATGCCAGTTCATATATCTCATAAAATGCCTGTGTCATCTGGCGGCGGAGCTTACGCACATCATCTGATGTAGATAATATATCCGGAAGATTCTTGTATTCCTCTAACTGAGCGCGAAACACTCTTCCCTTTTCTTCATCATATCTACTATATGCCAGAATCTGTGTCAGGTAATCGCCTCTTTCTTCCTCCTGCTCCGGCTCTTCCTCTATCTCTTCTTCTGCCCAAATCTCTGTTTCCTCAAACTCCGTCTGATAGAAGTCATAACTCTTATAAGCAGAAAAACGAATATCCATCAACATCTGGCTGTAAAGCTTACTGCTCTTTATGTATTCCATAATCTCTGAAATTTTCTGAAACAGCGGCTCTAAATCTACTCCAGTAGGGGCTGCCTTTTTTGCCAAATCAAAATAAAGCTCGAACATGTCCTCTTCCGTATTAGAAAGCAGCAACTCCTTCTGAAATTGCAGATACTGTTTTATGGTCTCAATTAAAGATAATGCCTTTGTCATCCAACAGGCTGCATTTAATATTTCTCCAATTCCTATCGAAAAGTCTCGCATCAAAAACTGGTCTATGGTTTTTAAGGATAACGTTGACATTTTTTCATAGTATTCAATGGTCCAGTTTTCAATCTTATCACTCAGCTGAACCGGCATTGCCAGATTCATACGTTGAAAGCTTTTTTCCGGCATCTCATAATCATTACAAAGTCTCTTGTATTCCTCGTTAATATTCATCAAGAAACGGTAGTAATCCTGTGCCATTCTATAAAATGCTGTATATCTCCTCAGTAAAATGGAAGTCTGACGCATTGCAGACATGGTAAATACAGACACATACTTTTCTTCATTGGTAAAAATCTGCTTATAGTCCTCTGTCACCTTATAGTCATAGGAATAACAAATACACTCCGTATTCGCAATATAATCGCACAAATAAATACCGGAACCACTTTCCATCAATCCTATAATACTTCCTGCTTCCATGTCAAATTCATCATTCTTTGAAACGGCACGTACGCTTCCTTGCAAAATTACATATAATCCCTTAACTCTTTCGCCTCTTCTTAAAAATTTCTGTCCCTTGCTTACTTTTACCGTTTCCATATTACCCTCCTAATATCTCTTTATCTGCGGCTTCCAAAAATGAATGAAAAAATCAGCACTATCATCACAATCACTATAATAACAGGTAGTAAAAATGCAACCACATGTGCTGCCACTACAATAATAATAATTGCCAAAAGAATCATTATTAATTTTCCATACCAGCTATTCAGCTTCAGTTTTCCAAAGCGTACATCCCAGCCATCCGCATCTGAATAATCCGCATGAAATCCTTTTTCATTCCCCATTGTGCCCTGTCTATAGCTTTCAGAATAATATTCTTCCCCTTTTGCAGAGCCAAACTGTTCCGTTGTATCAATCAAGGTCTTGGCTATCAGTCTGGGATTTCCCAGCTGCGCAATTACTTCTTCCTCACTTCTGCCTTTTCGTGATTCTTCTATTATATAATTCTCATAATATCTTATATGTTCATTTATGGCTGCCTGACTTACCTCACCCTGCAAGGCAATCCGCAATTCCTGCAAAAACGCTTGTCTCGTCATACTACCCTCCTATAAAATCCTTAGCCAGTACTATACTCCTATTTTTCCAATCAAACATTATTTTATCACACAATAGATTATTTTTCACCCTTTTTAGTGAAATAATTTAGTTGAGAAAAAATATTCACGTTTCACAAAATACTTATGCCTCTCGGATTACTTCCATATAAGCCAGAAAAATATATTCAATTACTGTAAGAAAACTAATAAAAGAATTATGATATAAATTTTCTGCCAGTTTTAAAGGACTACTAACCGCATAAAGATTATAATTGCACATGGACGCTAAAAAATTCGACTGCAAATTGGTAATAGAAACCATCTTAACATTTTTTAACCGTAACAGTTGTAATGTGTCTTTGAATTTATCTGCATTTCCTGACAAAGACAAAATAATTGCACAGTCATTTGAGCTCAAATTCTTCGCCAGCATACGAAACTCATCACTTGCTTCCACACAACTTACATATTTATTAACCTGCATAAGCAAACGCTGAAGTTCTTTTGCACAATGCCGCTGTGCCTGACCGGTTCCATACACAACGACATTCTGACACTTATAAATTTCATTGGCAACTTTCAACAGACTCGAGGAATCCTCCATCTGCTGTACTGTTAGAACAAAATCCTGTTTTAGCGCCCGTCTGTAACTGTAATCTTCACTTGGAACCTGATTCTTATTTTCCCATTTCAGACAATTTTTGAATTCACTGTATCCACTAAATCCCAGTTTCTGCGCCAAACGTGAAATTGTGCTCTTAGATGTACTACACTTATTTGCAAGTTCCTCTATTGTCATATTCCCAATACTCTGGGTATGTTCCATAATAATTTCCAAGCTCTGTAAATCTGAATTATTCAGTTTATCATAATTTTTATTGATTGCCTCTGTTAACATATCCCCGCCTCTTTCTTCATATATTAATACTATTATATGAAAAAAACTGCTTCCAAACAAGTGATTACCCAATTATTTGGAAACAGTCTTTTCAAATTTTTATATAATTGAGGTACTTTTGACATCAGACCTTTTTCATAAGGACCTGCTTATTTTAATTCCGGCCAGAATTCTTTATTTGCTTCATATAAATCATCCAGTATCTGCTTGGCAATTGTAATGCTTGGTACCGTTTTTGACAGCGAAATGGCCTGCCACAGTTTCTGATAAGATCCTTCCATCCATGCATCCACTACCAATTTTTCAACTGCCACCTGTTCTTCCATCAATCCCTTCTGGAATGTAGGGATTGTTCCAACAGAAAGAGGTTCCGGTCCATTTGCACTTACCAGGCAAGGTACCTCTACCATTGCTGTTTTATCAAAATTCTCAATTATCCCGTTATTCTCTACAATAAGTAACATTCTAGCATAGGTATTGAATTTCAACGCCGTAGCTAAATCCACGATATAAGAAGCGTGTTCATCCATGGATAATTCATTTCCTTCAAACGCCTGCTTATCTGCAATTTCTCTGCAGGCTGTGAACACCTCCTTCTCTCTCGTATCCATAACCTGATTTGCTCTTGTATACTCTGGATTCGTATGTTCTACCACTGTATCGGGCATAAAATAATATTTTAAATATGTGTTTGGAAGAGTCGTTGGGTCTACTGCATACAAATCCTTTGCCATACGATATGTTTCATTCCAACTCTGATCTCCGTGCTGTTTTGCTTCCTCCAAATCAGATTTTACCAAATAGCCATTTTCCTTTACATATGCTTTCAGCTCAGGCATCAAGTCTTTCCCTTCACTGCTTCGCACATCATACCACCAGCCAAAATGATTCAATCCGTAGTACTTTGTAACAATATCGCTTCGTTTCTTATAACCCAGAATTTCCACCATGTTATTCTCAATACTGATAGGCATATCACAGATATTGAGAATCCTAGAATTTGGACGTAGTCTTCTCGTAGCTTCCGCTACAATGGCAGCCGGATTTGAATAATTCAAAAGCCATGCATTCGGAGAATATTTTTCCATATAATCTATCAAATCTAGCACGCCTTGAATACTTCTCATGCCATATGCAATTCCTCCTGGTCCACAGGTTTCCTGTCCCACTACTCCATATTTCATCGGAATCTTTTCATCAAGTTCACGCATTCTGTACTTTCCTACACGAATATGAGCCATTACAAAATCTACATCTGTAAACGCTTCCTCGGGATCAGTCGTCGCAAGAAATTCAATTTCCGGATGCTCCTTATGAATGATAATTTCGCATGCGTCAGCAATTACCTTCTGACGCTCAAAATCATTGTCATAAAATTTTATTTTTCTCAACGGAAAACGATCCAGATGCTTCAAGAGCATTAAAATAATTCCCGGTGTATATGTGCTTCCTCCTCCGGCAATAACCACGGAGCTTTTTTCTAATTTAACAGCCATTTTTCTCCTCCTAATTTACAATAACTTTTCAAATTCATTTTTTACATTTTCAACATCAAATCCAATAATAACCTGTATTGCATTTCCTTTTCTTACCACACCTTTTGCATTATATTTCTTAAACTCTGCGTCTTCTGCCACAAGATTCACATCCTTGATGCTTAAACGCAATCTTGTCATACAGTTCGTAACACTTTCGATATTATCTTTTCCACCAAGTGCCTGAAGAAATCCCACTGCTTCCTCTTTAAAAATGTTATTACCAGAAGCTGATACTGCAACCTCTTCTCCTATTTCTGCCTCTAATACTTCTCTTCCTGGTGTTGGAATATTAAACTTTTTAATTGCCCAGTAAAATACAAGGAAGTAAATCACAGAGAAAATCAATCCAATTACAATATGAGTAATAACCTCTCCTGAATGATTCTTCAACATGGGCATCCAGTTATAGGTCACATAATCGATAAGTCCTCCCCCCTGATATCCTACTACACCAAATACATATAACACCGTAGATAAAAGTGCGGCAAGAAGGGCGCTTACTGCAAATAATACCGGTGATATAAATAGGAATGTAAATTCCAAAGGCTCTGTAATTCCACATAAAACTGCTGGAATTGCCGCCGAAATCAACATAGCTGCAATTTTCTTTCTTCTTTCAGGACGTGCTGTCTTATACATTGCAAATGCAACAGCAGGCATTCCAAACACTGCACAATTTCCATATAAAGCGAAACCGCCTGTTGGGAAAAGTGATTTCAAAGATTCTGTAGAAGCAGCATACTCGTTTACATGTGCCATCCAATGTGTCCAATTTCCATCTGCGATTACTGCCGGTCCTAAGTCAAATGGTGTCCATAGGAAATGATGCAGCCCCGTCGGAAGTGTAATACGTTCTAAGAAAGTAAACAGGAATACTCCCAAGTTACCAGATTGTGACAAAAACTCCTGTAATCCTAAAATTCCCTGCTGTACAATCGGCCATACAAAGCATACAACAAAAGCCAGAGGAATCATCAGCACAAATCCGATAATAACAATCAATGCAGAGCCCTGAAAGGAGCTGATAGCACCCGGCAATTTCTTATCATACCAACGATTGTGTATCCATACTGCTATGGCAGCAATTAAAATTGCACCTATTACACTCATGTCTAAAGTTTTAATACCTGCTATCATGGTGAGTCCGCTTGTTCCGCCTACTTCCTGTGCAAAATCCACATGAAAAATGGAATCTCCAAAAAATGTCAGTAAAGACTGAACAAAATAATTAAAAATAATATAAATAACAAAAGACTCCATCGCCGCACGTCCAGATGCTTTTTTTGCCAGTCCCAATGGCAGCGAAATTGCAAACAACAATGGCAATTGGTTAAAAATCGCATAGCCGCCGTCATACATCATTGACCAAAACTTATACCAGATTGTGGTATCAGTTGCTAACGCCCCCATTATATCCGCGTTGGTAAATATTGTCGAAAACCCTATAATGATACCTGCAAATGGCATTAGCATAACGGGAGCCATCATAGCACCCCCAAATTTTTGTAATTTCTCAATCATAACCATTCCTCCTATTAGATGAGTAGAATCTTTCGCGAAATCTTCATCTGTTCAAAATATAACATGGATTTCTCCTTTTGAACACCTTTTGAAAGCTTTTTGCACCATCTCTGAACAAGCTGCAAGTTCTCCCATTTTCGTGAAATTTTTTTCAAATTTAATTTGTTCTATTTACATTCACCAGAAAACCTTTTTTGAATAACACAAAAACCTCAAAAGCCTTATACTTTTGAGGTTTTCTTTACCGTGCGTGAGAGGATTCGAACCCCCGACACCTTGGTCCGTAGCCAAGTGCTCTATCCAGCTGAGCTACACACACATATTCATTTTTCTCCGTCAATAACTCTACACGGAACGTTCTATATCATACAATATATTTTGAATTTTGTCAATACTTTTTTATATACAAAAATTATGCATATAAAATTATTTATAAAAGATAGCGAATATCCTTTGTTTTAAAAGTATCTACTACCTAAAGTTAATGCCGCAGACCGGAATCGAACCGGTACGATGTCACCACCACAGGATTTTAAGTCCTGCGCGTCTGCCAGTTCCGCCACTGCGGCATAAATGGGACCTACAGGGCTCGAACCTGTGACCCTCTGCTTGTAAGGCAGATGCTCTCCCAGCTGAGCTAAGATCCCATTATCAATTACAATATGTAATTGAACGACCCAGAAGGGACTCGAACCCTCGACCTCCGCCGTGACAGGGCGGCGCTCTAACCAACTGAGCCACTAGGCCATATCTTTATGTCATAGTTAATAAAATGGACCTTCGGGGACTCGAACCCAGGACCGACCGGTTATGAGCCGGTTGCTCTAACCAACTGAGCTAAAGGTCCAAGTTGATTTAATCAACATAAGCCGATGATCGGACTCGAACCGATAACCTGCTGATTACAAATCAGCTGCTCTGCCAATTGAGCCACATCGGCACATATCTTATTTAACTATGAATGACTCCTACGGGAATCGAACCCGTGTTACCGCCGTGAAAGGGCGATGTCTTAACCGCTTGACCAAGGAGCCTCATGATTCGCTTTTGTATGTTTTA
>CASFBK010000028.1 GCA_949292785.1 uncultured Eubacteriales bacterium | reverse complement strand
AATCTACTCTAGTTAGTTCTATATTTACTTGTTTACCACTTACTGCAAATTCCTCCAGTCTTTTTCTAAGTTGACATTTACATTTTTCTTCTGGGTCTAATCTGTCTCCACAAAACGGACATTTTTTTTCATACATCTTCATCATCCTTTCCTTTAAATATTCTACTGCTGTTTGATGTTTCATTTTTTTCCTTCCTCATTTTTTTTGTATTTATAAGTAACTTTTTAAGCTACTCTTTAGCAAAAAAAATTTCAACAGGATTATCAATTCCTAAATCATCAATCATAATCTGAATTTCATCACTTCCAAAAACCCCTTTTTTCATCTTCATATAAAATGTTTTAGGACTTACACCAATAGCTTTTGCAACATCTGATTGCGACTTGTTTCTTTTTGCAATAATTCCTCTTAATTCATCTGTTTTTATCATTCATTTCACCTCCGTAACTTTTTAAGTTACTTTTATTATACCACCTTTTTGTAACTTGTCAAGTTATTTTTTTCTTGACTTGTAACTTTTTTTTATATACAATATACATATAATAAACAAGGAGGTTCTTTCAAAATATGACTATAGGAGAAAAAATAAAATATCTAAGAGAAAAACAAGGGATTAGTCAGATTGATTTTGCTACAAAAATAGGAGTATCAAAACAAACACTATATAAATACGAAAACAACGTTATAACCAATATTCCTTCCAATAATATTGAAAAATCTGCTAAATTATTAAATTGTTCACCTGCATATTTAATGGGTTGGGAAACAGACAAAAGCCAAGAATACAAACACGGAGAAAATACTGCCGGATTATTAAAAAAATACGACCTTTTGTCAGAATCAAACAAAACGGTCGTACTTAATATCATAGATAATTTACTTTCAGCTCAATCAAAATAATATTTTCTTAAAAATCCCTTCACAAATAATATTTCCTCATTTGATAAAATCTGTAACATTTCTTCAATATGTTGCAGATTTTTTTGTTTTAACTCTTCTCCCTTTCCCCACTCTGATATATTCTCTTGTTTTTCCATTATTATGTACCTCCGAAATTTAATCATTTGTTCCGAAAATGTCCTATTCAAATTATACACCAGAACATTTGTTCTGTAAAGTTTCAATTTTACAATATAAAAAAATTCCCTCCTTTCCTACGTCTTTAGTATTATTTGTCAAAAGGAACCTTAGTCGTCAATATTTTTTTTCGTTAATCTGTATCTTCTAAAATCATTAATTCATCAGCATGACACTTTAACGCTTTAGCAATTTTCAATAGATTTACAACACTTGGTACCCTATTTCCCAATTCATATTCACTAATCGCTTGCTGCTTAATTCCCGTCATTCGCGCAACTTGTTCCTGTGAATACCCTAACTTTTCTCTTGCTTCTCCTATTCTGTTTATCATACAAACACCACTTTCTTATTTTTTAATAGTGTTTGTAATTTGTCGCGACTGATTACAGGTAAATATTACCACATTCCACTTACTATGTCCGTTGTGACTTTTTACACTTTTTAGCAAGTTTTCCTCAAATATCATGTACTTTTAAAAAAGTATTGTTCTCTAAAAAAAAAATCTATAAGGCACACTATTTCTAATATGCTTTATAGATTCTTTTTATCATATTAAGGCTCTTTTTAAATGGTGTAAAATTGGTGTAAACAGTAATTATCAATTTCCATTTTCACCAGTAAATATCATTGTTTCGCATTTTTCTTTCCCTTACAATTTCGTAAGGTTGCCCGCTAGAACACCAGCTTTACCCTTGTTCCCTTTCCCGGTTCTGATTCTACATACACCTTGTGTCCCAGCTTCTGCAAAATCTGCCTGCACAGATACAGCCCGATTCCGCTTGCTTTTTTATCGCTTCTTCCATTGTATCCCGTGTAACCTTTTTCAAATATCCGCGGTAAATCCTCCTCTAAAATTCCGATTCCCGTATCTTCAATTATGACCATTCGGGATTCCATATAGATAGAAACTTTACATTCTGCCGTGTATTTAACGGCATTGGATAGTATCTGTTCTATCACAAATACCAGCCATTTCTCGTCCGTTACCACCTTTTCTTCTATCGGTTCATATTCTAATGAAATTTTCTTACGGATGAACATAGGTGCATACTTACGGATTGCCTGACGAATCATATCATCCAAAGAATATTCCTTTAACACAAAGTCATTGATGCTGCTATTAAGCCGCAAATACTGCAGTACCATCTCCACATACTGTTCTATTTTAAACAGCTCGCCTTCACATTCTTTGCGCTGTTCATACAGCTGCTCTATTTCTCCCATATCCTGCTGCAATAATAACCGCATAGCCGCAATCGGTGTCTTAATCTGATGCGCCCACAGGGTAAAATAATCCGTTATATCCGTTTTTTCCTTCATCAGCGCTGACGTCTGCTCCTGCCGTTCCTGCTGCACCTGGTACAACAGCTCCTGATATGCTTCCTCCAGGCTATCCTCTGCCTGTGGCAGCTCTTCTATTCCGTTTCGGACTGCCTGCCGTTGTCTCTGCACCTGATGTACCTTATTGCGATAATGTCCTGCATCTACCGTAACCACTATGACGCCTACAATGAAGCACAACCCAAGGGCATATCCTACTGCTTCCACCGGAAGATGATACAACGAAAAAATCGATGCAAAGATAACTCCAAATATGATAAATAATATTACACTCAGCCGATGTCTTTTTATGTAGGATTTAATCCACCACATAGCCGATTCCCTTTCTGGTCTTTATTACATCTTCTATTCCGACTTCCTCTAATTTCTTCCGAAGTCTTGCCACATTTACAGTCAGCGTATTATCATCAATAAAGCTGCCCGACTCCCACAGCCGTTCCATCAGACGGTCTCTGGTGACGATTTTCCCTTTTGACTCTAATAATTCCTGCAGGATACGCATTTCATTCTTTGTAAGCTCGACTCTCTTTCCCTCAAAAGTGATAATCCCGTTTCCGCAATCAAATACCATTCCCCGATGCTCTATCAGACTGCTTTCTGCCGAAAAGTCATAGGTACGGCGCAGCATCGCCTGAACTTTCGCCTGAAGTACATTCAAGTCAAAGGGTTTTGCGATAAAGTCATCCCCTCCCATATTCATTGCCATGACGATATTCATATTGTCAGAAGCCGAAGAAAGAAAAATGACGGGAACCTTGGATATTTTTCTTATTTCATCACACCAGTGAAATCCGTTATAAAAAGGCAGGGAAATATCCATTAGTACCAGATGAGGCTGCTCCCTGACAAATATCTTTTTTACATTTTCAAAATCTGTAATACAGACTGCTTCATATCCCCAGCCTTCCATATGATTTTTAATTGATTTAGCAATAATCGAATCATCCTCTACAATTAATAATTTATACATTTTGCCTCCTAGAACAAAGAGTTTGCTCGCCAGACTCTTTCGCGCCCGAGCGGTGTCATTTATGACTAATTTCATCTCCGCGAGGTGCGCATCCTGCACGGAGTGCTTTTTGCTCTATAGGAATCACAATTTCACGCTTTAACGCAACATGGTATTTCCTATAGAGCAAAAAAGGATTCCGCAAGCGGAACCCTTTCTAAATACAAATTGCTTATTATACCGGAACGCCTCCAGCTATCTTTTCGTTAATTACATAATATGCCATATGTTCTTCCGGTTTAATATATAATCGAATTGACTTGATAGAAGACTCTCTGTGTCCTTCTGCTACATATGCCTGTTTTGCTCTCTCAAGTACTTCTTTTGTCAGAAGTTCCTGACCAGCAAACTGTACATATACCTCTTCTACCTTTTCAGCTGGTTTCGCAGCTGGTTTTCTTCCGGCTTTTTTGCCGGTTGTCTTCTTTGCTGTCTCTTTCTTCGCTGTTGTCTTCTTTTCTGTCTCTTTCTTTACTGTCTCTTTCTTCTCTGTTTCTTTCTTCTCCACCGGCTTCTCTGTTTCAAATACCAGAGTCTCCTGTTTTACTTCCTCTACCGGCTTCTCTACTGGCTTTGCAGCTGCTGTCTCCTGCTTTACCGGTGCTGCAGTCTTTGCAGTTACTGCTTTTGCTGTTGCTACCTTACTACTCTTTTGCATGTTGTTCCCTCCCATAATAAATACTTACTGGCAAGCCAAGAATCTTTCCATTGCGCTTAATGCTTCCTGCTCGTCACTTCCGTTTGCAACAATATTTACCGACATTCCTTTGGAAGGATTGAATGCCATAATTCCCATAATACTCTTTGCATTAATTTTGGCATCTCCGCTCTCCAAGCGAATATCACTGTCAAACTGACAGGCAACCTGCACCAATTCTGCAATTGGATTGTTGTACTCTTTGGCTACATTAGATACAATAACTCTCTTTTCGCTCATCTTATCTCTCTTTCTCATATACTATAATACAAGCTGTTATCAAGTGCCTTATTATCATACTTGAATATACATCAAGTAATTTTCTTTTTCAAGTACATTTTAAAAAAACTAGTAATTTCCCACGAAATAATCACTTTTATTCTCTAAAAACTAGACAATTTTTTCTTATTTTTCTCTTTATAATAAGCCTTATCTACCTGTATTACCACAAAATGGTTTTCCCCTATTTTTTCTCTGGTTCTTTTCTGGATCATTTCTATCAGTTCTTCATCTTTTATTTTATATCCAAAAGGAACCACGATATCAAAAATAAGATTGGTACGGGTAGAACCGATTACTACCCGGAAATCGTGCATGGAAATCTGAGGGTCTATTTCCTCCAGCAGCTCCTTCATCTGCGCCTTTATTCTGTCCACCCGTTCATCTCCCGTTACTACCGGATCCATATGTATCACGGCTTCACACTTTAATTCGTTACGCAATTCATGTTCTATATTATCCACCACATCATGAAGCTTAATGATATCCCCTTCTGCCGGAACCTCTGCGTGCAAAGATATCATCATTCTTCCCGGTCCGTAATCATGCACAATCAAATCATGCACTCCCCGCACTTCCGGATGCTTCATGACAAGCTCTTCTATCTGTCCTACAAATTCATCTTCCGGCGGCTGCCCCAGCAATGGATTTAATGTGTCTCTTGCTGCACTGATTCCTGCATAGAAAATAAAAATTCCTACCAGCACGCCACAATATCCGTCAATCTGAAGACCTGTCAGTTTTCCTGCAATCGCTGCAATCAGCACCACTGTAGTTGCGCAGCTGTCACTTAAACTGTCGGTTGCAGTTGCCCCCATTGCTGCTGACTCTATCCGCTTTCCTATCTTGTGATTGTAATATGCCATATACAGCTTTACACAGATAGAGACCACCAAAATCACCACCACCAGGATACTGAACTCTACCGGTTCCGGATGTATTATCTTTCCTACAGATGACTTAATCAGTTCAAATGCCATAATCAGGATGGCTCCGGATACCATTAATCCGGATATATATTCAATTCGACCGTGTCCAAAAGGATGGTCTACATCCGGCTCTGCTCCGGACATCCGAAACCCAATCAACGTAATAACAGAAGAACCTGCATCCGATAAGTTATTAAATGCATCTGCGGTAATGGAAATCGACTTACTAATGGTTCCTGCCAGAAACTTACCTGCAAACAAAAGTATATTCAACAAAATCCCCACTACACCGCAAAGCATTCCATATTGCTGGCGTACCTTCGGATTTTTTACATCTTCTTTATTTTTAATAAAAAACCCTGCCAATAACGAAACCATATATTCTTCCCTCCTAATATCTATAGCTCCAACTTTCGCATAGCTCATTGCAATGCACACATGATACCATACTCATCAAGTTCTCATATTATAACATACTATGCCAATTTTACAAAACCCAAATAGCATATTTAAAAAGAATAAAATTGCTGTTGTACGGACATCAATATATATATATCACAAAATCAAGGAGAACTGATACGATGAACGAGAAAAAAGATTTTAAACCCTATATTCCGGCAGAGCGTGTTACTTCTGAATTCACAGTCGCCTCCGTTATCACCGGAATCCTACTGGCAGTTATTTTCGGTGCCGCCAATGCCTATCTTGGACTGCGTGTGGGGCTTACCATTTCTGCTTCGATTCCTGCCGCAGTGGTAGCTATGGGTGTTATCCGGGTACTTTTGCGCAAAAATTCTATTTTAGAAAGCAATATAGTCCAGACCATTGGTTCTGCAGGCGAATCTGTGGCAGCCGGAGCTATTTTTACACTGCCTGCACTATTTTTATGGGCAGGCGAAGGCAAAATGTCTACCCCTAGTATTTTGGAAATTACACTGATTACCCTTTCCGGCGGACTGTTAGGTGTCTTTTTCATGGTTCCCCTCCGAAATGCTCTCATCGTAAAGGAGCACAACCTCCTCCCCTATCCGGAGGGCTCTGCCTGTGCAGAAGTTCTCCTTGCAGGCGAAAAGGGCGCTTCTAACGCCTCTACTGTCTTTGCAGGCATGGGTATCTCTGCCGTACTCAAAATCATTGTAGATGGACTGAAACTTTTTCCCAGTGAAATTTCTCTTCGTTTTAAAAACTTTGCGGGAGAAATCGGCACCCAGATTTATCCCGCGGTTCTAAGTGTGGGTTATATTTGCGGACCCAAAATTTCTTCCTATATGTTTGCCGGAGGCCTAATCAGCTGGATGGTTCTGATTCCTGCCATTGTGTTATTTGGCTCTGAGCTTACTTTATATCCGGCAACGGAACCCATTGGTCAGTTATATGCTTCCGGCGGCGCAAGCGCTATCTGGGGAAGCTACATCCGTTATATTGGCGCCGGTGCCCTGGCTGCCGGCGGTATTATCAGCCTCTTTAAATCTCTCCCTCTGATTTTACGGACTTTTCGGGATTCTGTAAAAGGACTGAAGGCTTCCTCCCACAACACAACAGAACGAACCAATCAAAATCTGGACATGCGCCTGATTCTTTTTTGCATTGCAATCATTGCAATGGTTCTCTGGCTGTTTCCTTCCGTTCCTTTGACCCTTCCCGGCGCCATACTTGTCATCCTGTTCGGCTTCTTTTTCTCCGCCGTATCTTCCCGAATGGTAGGACTTGTAGGCAGCAGTAATAACCCTGTTTCCGGCATGGCGATTGCCACCCTGCTCTTTTCCACCATCATTTTAAAAGCCACCGGAGACGCCGGTATCAGCGGTATGCAGGGCGCGATTGCCATCGGTTCTATTATCTGTATTGTAGCTGCTATCGCAGGCGATACCTCCCAGGACTTAAAGACCGGGTATCTGCTTGGCGCCACTCCAAGGAAGCAGCAGATTGGAGAATTAATCGGTGTTACTGCTTCCGCCCTTGTCATCGGCGGTGTATTATACCTTTTAAACGCTGCATGGGGCTTTGGTTCTGAACAATTAGGCGCCCCGCAGGCAATGCTCATGAAAATGATTGTAGAAGGAGTTATGGAAAACAATCTCCCCTGGGCACTGGTATTTATCGGTATTTTTCTCGCCATTGCAATCGAAATACTTGGAATCCCTGTTCTTCCCTTTGCCATCGGCGTATACCTTCCGGTACAGTTAAATGCCTGCATTATGGTGGGCGGACTGATTCGTCTTATATTGGATAAAAAGGATGATTTCAAAATCAACAGCGGAATCCTCTATTGTTCCGGTATGATTGCAGGAGAAGGACTTGCGGGCATCCTGCTTGCCATACTTGCGGTTGTCGGAATTGACATCGCGCTGCCTGTAGTCGAAAGTGAATTGGGAAGTCTTATCCTGTTTTTCCTCATTATATTGAGCGTGCTGAAATTCTCCTTATGGAAAAAGAAAAAAGAGACTCGGACATAAACAATTCCCTTTTCTTCTAAGTTGTCTCTTTTCTCCTCCTGTGTTATAATATGGGCACTGTATTTCAAATACTAACTATCAAAAGGAGAGTAAATTTATGCTTGAAAAATTTTTCAAACTCAAAGAAAGCAACACTACTGTAAAAACAGAAGTCGTTGCAGGATTTACCACATTTATGACAATGGCATATATTCTTGCAGTGAACCCAAGCGTCCTGGGCGATGCCGGAATGAACGGACAAGCCGTTCTGATTGCAACAGCACTGGCTTCCTTCGTAGGTACCTTGCTGATGGCACTGCTTGCTAATTATCCATTTGCTCTGGCTCCCGGAATGGGCTTAAATGCTTATTTTGCCTATACAGTCGTAATTGGTATGGGATATTCCTGGCAGCTGGCATTATTTGCCGTATTTGTGGAAGGTATTGTTTTCATTATCTTATCTTTAACGAATGTACGTGAAGCTATTTTCAATGCAATTCCCACAACCCTAAAATCCGCAGTCAGCGTTGGTATCGGTCTGTTCATTGCTTTTATCGGTTTACAGGACGCCAAGTTAATTGTGGCAAGTGATGCAACCCTGCTCACCTATCAGACCTTCAAGGGGGAAACGTTCCGTTCGGTAGGTGTTGCCGCTATCCTGGCACTGATTGGTATTTTAATTACTGCTATTTTACTAATCAAACAAGTAAAGGGCGGTATCTTAATCGGTATTCTCGGAACCTGGATTCTTGGCATGGTCTGTGAGCTTTTAGGAATCTACATTCCGGATGCAGATGCAGGTATGTATTCCACCATCCCGGCTGCCATCGTAAGCTTTGATTTTTCTTCTTTTAAAGATACCTTTGGCGCCGTATTTACCGTTGATTTTAAAAACTTCCCATTTGGAGATTTTATTGTTATCATGTTCTCTTTCCTGTTCGTGGACATGTTTGATACCATCGGAACTTTAATCGGAGTATCCTCTAAGGCAAACATGCTGGATGAAAATGGCAAACTAGAAAGAATCAGACCTGCTTTATTGTCTGATGCCATTGCTACCTGTATCGGTGCTATTTTTGGTACTTCTACCACCACTACCTATGTAGAAAGTGCTTCCGGTGTAACAGCAGGAGGACGTACCGGTCTTACTTCCGTAGTGACCGGATTCTTATTCCTGTTAGCAATTATCTTCTCCCCATTATTCTTAGCAATTCCTTCCTTTGCCATTGCTCCTGCTCTGGTTACCGTTGGATTCTATATGATGGGTTCTGTTGTCAAAATCGACTTTGAAGATATGTCAGATGCGATTCCTGCATTCCTGTGCATTATCGCAATGCCGTTAGCTTACAGTATTTCGGAAGGTATTGCCATCGGCGTAATTTCCTGGACTTTAATTAACCTGATTACCGGAAAAGCAAAGGAAAAGAAAATCAGCGCACTGATGTATGTACTGACCGTTCTGTTTATACTGAAATATATTTTCTTATAAAATAAATATCTGTAATTTATGATAGAAAAAACTACAACCGAGGATTTCTCCAAAGTTGTAGCTTTTTCTATTAATCATATATTCTTTCTTCTCCCTATATCCCCTTCACAATATATCTGACAATTACGTCTGCACCTGCTGCAATGAGAAGAATTCCGCCTCCTAAATATGCTTTTACCTTGTGCTCGTAGCCCAGCCGATACCCGGTATACATTCCAAGTATCGTTACTGCCACTGTAGCAATCACTGTCATAAGCAAAACCCTTAACATAACGCTGTCCAAAAATCCAAATGCAATCCCGATCAACAGCGTAAATGTACAGTTTCTGACGCATAAATGTATGAACTCCCGCATATGAAACTGTTCTTCCCTATGTTCTATTACACGTTCATTTTTCCATGCTTTCAACAACAGCCGTATTCCCATACAGAGAAAAATAACGGCTGCCATTACCCTTTCTAAGAAGATTTCATAACCAGAAGCCTGATACGTGTGCAAGAGCACAGAAAGGAATTTTCCAATCCCAAGCGCCAGTACCTGTCCAGCCACCAAAATTACGCTCATAAAAGCGAGATGCTTTTTTTCAATTTTTGCAACCAGCGAGCCCCGGCACTCCATGACCGCAAAAACATCCAACGATATTCCCGCAATAACAATCAGCTCTTCTATGATATTCATATTGCCGCACTCCCGTCCTGTGAATTATTCCTCGTCAGCTTTTACTGCTTCCGTGCGCAGGATGAACTTAACGGTTCCCGTTGTACCATCCGAAACCTTGGTAAATGTCTGATAATCCTTTCCGGCATTCACAACTGCTGTCAGCTTATTTAAAAGAGCTTTGGCATCTCCATTGTAAGCATCTGCCAGTTTCTGAATTCCTTCCGCATCAAACTTAGCCATGCCTTCCATTAACTCATCTGAGCCATCTGCCAGCTTATCTACACCGTTTGTCAGCTGTGTTGTTGCATCTGCTAATGCACTTGCACCACTTACCAGTGCACTGTTATTAGAAACTAATGCAGAGCTTCCCTGTGCCAGCTGGTCTGCACCGCTTTGTAACTGTGCAACACCTTCCATCAGCCCAGACTGCTGCAACTGTGCGGCAATCTGGGATTTTGCACCTTCTGCACCGCTGACTGCTGCACTTTCTGCTGCTGTTTTTGCCGCGGTCTTACATGCATCTGCTACATTTGCGCCCATTGCAGATTTCCCATTTTCTGCAATGCCGGTTGCTACCGTACTTGCCAATGTCTGCAATTTTCCTTCCACTGCCGCCTGTACCTGCGCCGGACCGCCGTTTGCCTCAAATGCTGCCTGAGCTGTTGCCTGGTCTACACCCATTGCTGCCATGATTCCCTGAATCTGCTGTGCACATGCTGCATCATACAAACTGGTATAAAGCTCACTGCTGCGCAAGCCCTGATAAATCATACCTACCGTCGCGTCACTTGTCATGGTATCAGAAAACTGTTGTGCTGCCTGTGCCGCCACCGCATCAGACATTCCACCTGCAAATGCACTTTCTACTGCCGCATCTGCCTGTGCTGCCACTGCCTGCTTCTCGCTCTCGCTCATTGCAGTACGCAGTGCAGAGGTAAGAGAGGACACGCCCTGGCTCATGCTGTTGATTCCATTCCTTAAAGCTGCTGCACCATTATTGATTTCAGAAGCACCATTGGTATAAGAGGTGACACCATTTTTCAAGGTATTTACTCCGGATGCAAACTCCTTCATACTGCTCTGTAAGGTTTCCAATCCCTCCGCAAGGTCTTCGCTTCCATCTACCAACTGTTTTGAAGAATCAGATAAGGTATCAATGCTGTCTTCTAGTCCACTTAAGTCAAATGCATCATCCAGATTTGCACTTCCCAGTAAGTCATTCATAATGACGGACATGGTCATATCCAGAGAAAAGTTTTCCACATCTGCGGTTATTTCTACATAATCCGGAATCTCTATTTCTCCCTCCAAATCTCCGTCTTCGATTGCCAGGCTGTCTTTTAGTCCAGGCATTGCGACTCCTACCACTACCTTCTTACTTCCATCGGAAATTACCTTACCGTTGGTAACTTCTACATTACTGTAATCCTCCGGGAGAATCATTCCGGTCATGACAGTAAAGGGAACATATACCTCATGCTCTTCTCCGTCTACTACCTGGGTTGTTTTTTCATTGTTGGTATAGTCAAAACGAATGGTTACTTTTCCGCTCTTTCCCGCAATTTCTTCCGGTGTCATTTCCTGTCCATCAAGATAATAAGTTATTTTTTCTGTTACAGGCAGTTCCTTATCTGTAGTTCCCTGATAATAAATATCATTTCCCTTGGCATCCCAGGTAATCTCATCACCATTCTGAGTAAAGGTTTCATCTCCCTTTACATTGGTAATATCCTTTAAGTCCGAGGCATCCTTTAAGGAATCGCTGCCCTCTTTATTTTTCAGCCAGTCGCTGACAATCACGTTATTGGCGCTTCCATCTGCATTTGCTACTACATAGACCGTTTCTTCTTTTCCTGCCTCTTCCGCTGACGTATCCTCACCGGATAATACTTCTGACAGCTTGTCCTTTACTTCTTCCTGTTCTGCCTTATCTTCAGCTTCTGTATCTGCTTCATCTTCTGCGTCTGCTTCACTTTCTGTTTCCTGAGACTGCACTGCTTTTTGAGCATGTACGGTATAGACTCCTGCTCCGGTTCCGATAACTGCAATGGTGACTGCGCCTGCAACCACCCGGATGACATATTTATTTTTGAATTTTTTCTTTAATTCTACGTTTTTCATATTTGTTTCCTCTCTTTCCTTTGTAATCATATACAAAACATCTGACCGCTTACTTGGTTTCCGGTTGAAATCCCTTACTGGTATGAAGAATCAATTTATCAAATACCATAAACATTGCCGGTAAAATAAATGCTACCACGAACAAACTGATTATCGCGCCTCTTGCCAGCAGAGAACACAGGGAACTAATCATATCGATACTGGAGTAAATACCAACACCGAAGGTCGCTGCAAAGAAGCTTAACGCGCTGACGATGACAGACTGCAGTGAACTGTTTAATGCAGCAGAAATTGCCTCCTGTTTTCCGGCACCATTATGTCTTGCCTTTTTATATTTATTTGTCATAAGAATTGCATAGTCAACGGTGGCACCTAACTGAATGGTTCCGATTACGATAGAAGCAATAAACGGTAACACCGTTCCTGTATAAGAAGGAATTCCCATGTTAATGAAAATTGCAAATTCAATTACTGCTACCAGAATAACCGGAAGAGATATGGATTTTAATACCACTGCAATAATGATAAATATCAATACAATAGAGACTGCACTTACCGTCTTAAAGTCCTTATCTGTTATGGTAATCAGGTCTTGGGTACATGGCGCTTCCCCAATCAGCATCGCACTTTTATCATACCGTTTGATAATTTCCTTGATTGCATCACACTGTGCATTGACTTCGTCGGATGCGGTTTTATATTCTGACATAATGTAAATCATCTGATTTTTTCCATTATCTAAGGTTTCCAGCAGCTCTTGCGGCAATATTTCCTTTGGAATTGCCGGTCCAATCAAGGCATCTTCTCCAAGTACCAACGCAACGCCATCTAATTTCTTAATCTCATTAATCATTGCAGAAGCATCCTTTGAGGATAGATTGCTGTCTGCCAGAATAATATGCGTTGCCCCCATATCAAAATCTTCTTCCAGCTTATTATTTGCCTGGACACTTTCTAATTCTTCCGGAAGTGTTCCAGCCAGGTCATAATACACTTCGTTATGTGTATATCCATAGAATGCAGGTCCTAAGATTACCAAAAACAATACAATAAATACAATGTATTTTTTTGTTACAAAATTACCGATTCTACCCAAATCCGGTATAATGGCTCTGTGCTTTGTCTTTTCAATGGCTTTATCAAATACAAGAATCATGGACGGGAGAATGGTAACGCATCCAATCACTCCAAGAACCACGCCCTTTGCCATTACAATACCAAGGTCCATACCCAAGGTAAATGTCATAAAGCACATAGCAACGAATCCTGCTACGGTCGTAATGGAGCTTCCTACAACGGAGGTAATAGTATTGGAGATGGCATGAGCCATGGCACGATTCTTATCTCCCGGAAATCTTTCCTGATTCTCCTGATAGCTGTGCCATAAGAAAATGGAATAATCCATAGTCACTGCTAACTGCAGGACCGCTGCCAGCGCCTGAGTGATAAAGGATATTTCACCTGCTACAAAGTTAGTACCGAGATTATAAATAATCGCCATTCCGATACTCAGCAGGAAGAATACCGGTATCAGGAAGGAATCCATGGTCAATGCAAGAACCAATGCAGATAATCCTGCTGCGATTACTACATACATAACGGCTTCACTGTTACAAATTTGCTTAATATCGGTTACTGTTGCCGACATACCGCTTAAGAAACATTGATTCTTCGCAAGTCCTCTGATTTCCTCGATGGCATCTAATGTCTCATCTGCTGACATGGAGGTATCGAATGTAACAATCATCAGCGTACTGTTCTTTTCCTCATTGTTAAATGCTTCTCTTACTTCATCCGGAAGGATATCCATAGGAATTGAAATATCAGCAAGTGTATCGTACCAGATAACATCCTTTACATGCTCCACATCCTGCATCTGCTCCTCAAGAGCAACTACGTCCTTTTCCTCCATGCCCTGTACCACACAAAGAGAAAAAGCGCCTGTTCCAAATTCATCCAACAGGATTTCCTGTCCTTTCATCGTTTCAATGTCACTTGGCAAGTAGGATAAAATATCATAATTGATTCTGGTATTTACATATCCAAGAACAGCCGGTATCAGCAACAAGAAACTGATAATCAGAATTGGTATTCTGAACTTAACGACTTTTTTTCCAAACTTTATCATTGGTTCACACTCTCTTTCCTTTTTTCTATGGAGAAGTATAAAAAAAAAGATTGAATAAATACATATTCAATCTTTCCTGCCTGTATCATTTTCATATACATTTTTACCAATTTGTCGTTTTAATGATTACATATACAAAAAAATGTATATCTTTTACCTCTCATGTTTCCCATCCGATTTATAGTTCTTCTAATACCTCATGCATGGGCGTAGTCATAATATAGTTATAAATGTCCGTAAGCTCTCTGGGCGTTACATCCATTTCCCGCTCTATCCAGCTTACAATCACAAAGCACATTGCCTGAGCATAAAACTCTGCCATGTTTTCCGGCGTCAGCCATGGGTATCTGCGTTCTTTTCTTTTATTGCCAGTTCCTTTCTTCAAGGTAAGCACTTCCAGAAGCGTCTCCTCAATACATTTTTTCACAATGCTTTCAAAGGAATTCTGCCCCTCCAGTCTCACTGCCTTTTCATAAAAGTCTCTTTCCTTCTCTATGGTTGTAAACATCAGCATCAGACCTTCATCTATCATTCCAGCCAACACCAAAGGCCGTATCGGTTCTAATATCTGCTTCTTAATAATCCACTCCAACAACTCATATTTATCCTGGAAGTGATTATAAAATGTTGGTCGGATGACTCCCGCCTTGTCTGTAATCTCCTTAATCGTAATCTTTTCAATGGGCTGCTGGCAAGCCAGTTCCTTAAAGCTTTCTGCCAACAGCACATCTATGGTTTCCTTTATCTGAGCTGCCACACCTTCACCGTCCTGTTTTACATCAAAAGTTCTAAAATCGTCAGGCATCTTGCCGCTTCATCTGACTTTAAATCAATAATCTCTCCATCCGGAATAATCTTTACCTTCGGACGCAGAATGAACTCCCGGTAATTCTCCATAACAACCGCAGTTCTGCTGTCGGAAAGCTCCACTTCACACCCTACCGGATAAACAGAAATCTTGCGCATAAATATATTTACCAATTCCGGATCAAACTCTGCTCCGGCATTCGCCATAATATATTCTACTGCTTCCGAAGGCGACACCGCTTCATGATAAGGTACCTTTGATGTCAATGCATCATATACATCTACCAGTTTTATGATTCTTGCATAAATAGAAATATCCGTACCGGACTTCTGCTGAGGATATCCTCCTCCGTTGTACCACTCATGATGCTCTAATACCGCACTGTATACATGAGGAGAAAACTCAAAATTGTCCTTCAAAAATTCATATCCCAGCTTCGGGTGCTGTTTAATCAACTCTCTTTCTTCTTCCGTAAGCTCTCTTTGCGCACATAAGATTTCCTTCTCTACAAAACGCTTTCCCACATCATGGAGCATAGCTGCCGTAGTAAGTATATTTAATTCCGTCTGATTCATGTTACATGCTGCCCCAATCATAGCAGACAATACTGCCACATTTACGGAATGAAAATAGGTATAATCATCATACGTCTTTACATCCAGCATATTACACATAACGTCTCCATTATTCAGAACGTCTTCCATAACATCCATAACTACTTTTTGGAGATTCTGCTGTTCCATTGGAAGCTTCGGATTATCCAGAAACAAATCGTGAACCTTTTTCAGGGCTTCCCGCTTTACTTCCGGTCGGATTACCTGTGGAATAATCAAATCCTCTGAGAATTCGTCATCGATATAAATTCCGGGAAACCCCAGACTTAACAGATTTCTGATATATTCATCATTTAAAATCAAATGCTTTCCTAAAAGCAGCCGTCCCTCACCATCATAAATATCTTGCCCCAGTGCCATTCCCTCTTCAATTCTAGATATTGGCATATACCGCATATCGCAATTCCTCCCGCTTATTTTCCTCTTCAGTTCTTCTCCGCTAATACATGTGTCTTTCATTTTAACATATTCTGTCAAAAATGAAAACTTGAAATACAATATTCGTCCAATAATTATACTGTAATTACAACGCAATTTCCTATCAATAGAACAAAGTGTGCTCCGCACACTCTCGCGAATATACATTACCTATCAAGCGGAACACACTTTGCCGCGCCGAGCACAGTCGCTTGCGACATAATTCC
>CASFBK010000027.1 GCA_949292785.1 uncultured Eubacteriales bacterium | reverse complement strand
CTTTTGTCTTGCCATAATAATAGGCCTCCTATGATTTAGATTTTATCATAGAAGACCTAATGCTAATAGCTATTTACAGAAAAACTTTCATACACTCGCCAATAGGCAAAAGCAATTTGTTCTGCCCATCTTGAAAAATACAAATACCAAAGCAAATTATAGCAATAGACGCAAGTAGGATACCAAATACTTTCCACAATTTTATCATAATATAACCCTCCATTATTTTTTGACTGAAAAACAAATTAGAAAAATGCCCAATAACAGCTCCGGAATAGATATGCCAAACATGATTCCTGAAAGCCCAATTTGAAAATCTGTTCCACCCAATACCTGCGAAAGGATAAGCTCTGCGATTCCCATAATGATAAATATATATCCAATAATTAAAATTTTTTTGTTTTTGAGTTTCTTCATTTCTTTAAGCATTTCTAATACATTTTGGTTGTCATAAGTATGAATGCTTTTCTCGTCCTCCTCACCATTCATTAACTCAGCAAGTGTAATGTTAAGTTCTTGACATAATATCTCCACAATACAATAATCTGGCATGCATTTTCCCGTTTCCCATTTTGAAATTGTTTTATTTGAAACTCCGATTTTTTCGGCAAGCTGCTCTTGGGTTAAGTTTTTTTCTTTTCGTTTTTGAGTAATGAACTTGCCTATTGCAATTTGATTCATTTTTGAATACCTCCCAAATATTTTTACACCCTATATTTTAACGTTTTTATTTAAAAAATCATATCCCTAAAATGGAGAATATGGGTGGAATGATAAGATTTTGATGAAATAAATGCTATTTAAAATCTAAAAAAAATATAAATTATTGGAAATACTATTGACAATGAAAAATGATAGTGCTATGTTAAGTACATAGATGTTAGCACTCCAACAAGACGAGTGCTAACAGAGAAAAGAAGGAGGGTGCAGATGGCAGAGTTAGATGAAAGAAAAATAAAGATTCTGGATGCGATTATTCGTAATTATCTGGATACGGGTGAGCCGGTAGGTTCCCGAACAATTTCGAAGTATTCTGATTTGAACTTAAGTTCTGCGACCATCCGAAATGAAATGTCTGATTTAGAGGAAATGGGATATATTCTACAGCCTCATACTTCCGCAGGCAGAATTCCTTCTGATAAGGGTTATCGGTTTTATGTGGATAATCTTATGAAGGAGAAGGAACAGGAAGTTACCGAAATGAAGGAGTTCATGATTGAACATACCGAGAAGATGGAACAGGTGTTACAGCAGATGGCAAAGATGCTTGCGGTAAATACCAATTATGCGGCAATGATAACCGCACCGTCTTATCAGAGAAATAAGGTAAAGTTCCTTCAGCTGTCTCAGGTAGATAATGATCAGATATTAGCAGTCATTGTCATGGAAGGTAACATCGTAAAGAATAAAATGATTTCTACACGGGAAGCCTTGGACAATGAGACCATATTGAAATTAAATATTCTACTGAACACAAGTCTGAATGGACTTTCGGTAGAACAGATTAATCTGGGAACCATATCCAAATTGAAGGAGCAGGCAGGAATTCACAGCAACATTGTAAGTGATGTGTTAGATGCATTAGCAGATGCCCTTCAAGAAGATGAAGATTTGGAGATTTACACCAGTGGTACTACTAATATTTTAAAGTACCCGGAGCTGCGTGATTCCCAAAAGGCAAGTGAATTATTATCTGCATTTGAGGAAAAGAAACAGTTGGTTGATTTGGTAAATGAAACACTAACATCTGAGGAAACCGGTATTCAGGTTTACATCGGAGATGAATCACCGGTAAAGAATATGAAGGATTGCAGTGTAGTAACAGCCACGTACCAGCTGGGTGAAGGAATTCAGGGAACGATTGGTATTATTGGTCCAAAGCGTATGGATTATGAAAATGTTGTGGACAATCTAAAAACATTAAAAGTTCAACTGGATAATGTATTTACAAAACCGAAGAAAGAGTAGAAAGGTGGTTAAGGAATGACAGAAGAGCAGAATAAGGACATAGATATGGAACAGGAAAATGTGGAAACAGAAGAAACAGAAGAGACAAAAGAAACTGCGGACACTGAAACAGAAGAACATGTAGAAGAAACATCAGAATCAGAGGGAGCAGAAGCTTCCGAAGAATCATCAGAAGATGGTGAGGAGAAAAAGGGTTTCTTCAAAAAGAAAGAAAAAAAGAGTAAGCAGGATGAAAAAATTGAAGAGCTTACAGACCGAGTAAAACGCCAGATGGCAGAGTTTGATAACTTCCGTAAACGTACGGAAAAGGAAAAGACCCAGATGTTTGAAGTGGGAGCGAAAAGCGTTATCGAAAAGATTTTACCGGTGGTAGATAACTTTGAAAGAGGTCTGGCAGCCGTTCCGGAAGAACAAAAGGAAGATGCTTTTGTACAGGGAATGGAAAAGATATATAAGCAGTTAATGACGGAACTGGAAAGCTTAGAAGTTAAGCCGATTGAAGCAGTCGGAACTGAATTTGATCCGGAATTCCACAATGCAGTGATGCAGGTGGAAAACGAAGAGCTCGAATCCGGCATGGTAGCACAGGAATTGCAAAAAGGCTATATGTACCGTGATACCGTAGTAAGACACAGTATGGTAGCTGTTGTGCAGTAGCCATATTGATGACATAGCAAACATTTAATTTTAGATATTATTTTATTAGGAGGTTTCTATTATGAGCAAAATAATTGGTATTGACTTAGGAACAACAAACAGCTGTGTAGCAGTTATGGAAGGTGGTAAGCCGGTGGTTATCGCCAATACAGAAGGAGCAAGAACAACACCATCTGTTGTTGCATTTACAAAAACAGGCGAAAGATTAGTTGGTGAACCGGCAAAACGTCAGGCTGTTACAAATGCAGAAAAGACAATCTCTTCTATTAAGAGAGAAATGGGAACAGACCACAAGAGAACAATCGATGATAAGAATTATTCTCCACAGGAAATTTCTGCTATGATTCTGCAGAAGTTAAAAGCAGACGCAGAGAATTACTTAGGAGAAAAAGTAAGTGAAGCTGTTATTACCGTACCGGCATACTTCAACGATGCGCAGCGTCAGGCAACCAAGGATGCAGGTAAAATTGCAGGACTTGATGTAAAACGTATCATCAACGAGCCTACTGCAGCAGCTTTAGCATATGGTCTTGATAATGAAAAAGAACAGAAAATCATGGTTTATGACTTAGGTGGTGGTACCTTCGACGTTTCAATCATTGAAATCGGTGAAGGTGTTATCGAGGTATTATCTACCTCCGGAGATAACAGATTAGGTGGAGATGACTTCGACCAGAAGATTACAGATTATATGTTAGCAGAGTTCAAGAAAACAGAAGGAATTGACCTTTCTAACGATAAGATGGCACTTCAGAGATTAAAAGAAGCAGCAGAAAAGGCAAAGAAAGAGTTATCCTCTGCAACTACAACCAACATCAACTTACCTTTCATCACAGCAACTGCAGAAGGTCCGAAGCACTTTGATATGAACCTGACCAGAGCAAAGTTTGATGAATTAACACATGACTTAGTAGAAAGAACTGCTGTACCGGTACAGAACGCATTGAAGGATGCAGGACTTACTGCTTCTGAGTTAGGTCAGGTATTATTAGTAGGTGGTTCTACACGTATCCCTGCTGTTCAGGATAAGGTAAAACAGTTGACAGGAAAAGAGCCAAGCAAATCCTTAAACCCGGACGAATGTGTTGCTTTAGGAGCATCCATCCAGGGTGGTAAATTAGCAGGAGATGCCGGTGCAGGCGAAATCTTACTGTTAGACGTAACTCCGTTGTCTCTGTCTATTGAAACAATGGGTGGCGTTGCAACCAGATTGATTGAGAGAAATACAACCATTCCTACCAAGAAGAGCCAGATTTTCTCTACTGCAGCAGATAATCAGACAGCCGTTGATATCAACGTAGTTCAGGGTGAAAGACAGTTCGCAAGAGATAACAAGTCCTTAGGACAGTTCAGACTGGATGGAATCCCACCAGCAAGACGTGGTGTACCTCAGATTGAAGTAACCTTTGATATCGATGCAAACGGTATCGTAAACGTATCTGCAAAAGACCTTGGAACAGGAAAAGAACAGCACATCACCATTACCGCAGGTTCTAACATGTCTGATGCAGATATTGATAAGGCAGTAAAAGAAGCTGCTGAATACGAAGCACAGGATAAGAAGAGAAAAGAAGCTATCGACACCAGAAATGATGCAGATTCCTTCGTGTTCCAGACAGAAAAAGCATTAGAAGAAGTAGGAGCAAACCTTGATGCGAACGATAAGGCAGCCGTAGAAGCAGACCTTAAGGCATTAAAGGATATGGTAGAAGCACATCCAAACGCAGAAGAAATGACAGATGATCAGGTTGGCGAAATGAAGGCTGCAAAAGAAAAACTGATGGAAAGTGCACAGAAAGTATTTGCAAAAATGTACGAAAATGCACAGGCAGCTCAGGGTGCAGCCGGAGCAGGTCCTGATATGGGAAATGCTTCCTACAACAGTGCAGATGACGATGTAGTAGATGCAGATTATAAAGAAGTGTAGACTGTGAGCACTTAGTGAGGTATTTTCGAACTTAGTGCGAACGTCGTTACCTGCAACTTGGCGAGGTGTTTTCGAGCCTAGTGCAGCGTAACTACCTTATATGAATTTACTACAACAACTTTAGGAGCCATATTAGAACTTAGTTCTAATATGACTCCTTACAGTGTAAGAGGGAATTAATCATGGCAGAACAAAAAAGAGATTATTATGAAGTCCTGGGCGTGGATAAAAATGCAGACGATGCCACTATAAAAAAGGCTTATCGTCAGTTGGCAAAGAAATACCATCCGGATATGAACCCAGGCGATGCAGAAGCAGAAAAGAAATTTAAAGAAGCATCGGAAGCATATGCCGTATTAAGTGATCCGGAGAAAAAGCGTCAGTACGACCAGTTCGGTCATGCAGCCTTTGATGGCGGTATGGGCGGAGGAGCCGGTGGATTCGACTTTTCCGGTATGGATATGGGAGATATTTTCGGAGATATTTTCGGAGATTTCTTTGGCGGCGGCAGACGCCGTTCCGCAGATAATGGACCGAGAAAAGGTGCAAACCTGCGTGCAGTTGTGCGTATTTCTTTTGAAGAGGCAGCTTTTGGATGCGAGAAAGAAATTGAAATTACATTAAAAGATGATTGTACTACTTGTCATACCACAGGAGCAAAACCGGGAACAACACCAGAGACCTGTTCTAAATGTGGTGGAAAGGGAAAAGTGGTTTATACCCAGCAGTCTTTCCTTGGAATGGTACAGAACGTACAGACCTGTCCGGATTGTGGTGGAACCGGAAAAATCATCAAGGAAAAGTGTCCGGATTGTCGCGGAACCGGATATATTGCAAGCCGCAAGAAGATTAAGGTCAAGATTCCGGCAGGAATTGACAATGGTCAGAGCGTAAGAATCCGTGATAAGGGAGAACCGGGAACCAATGGCGGTCCAAGAGGAGATTTACTGGTAGAAGTAAATGTATCCAGACATCCGATTTTTCAGCGTCAGGATATGAATATCTATTCCACAGCACCGATTTCCTTTGCACAGGCAGCATTGGGCGGTGAGGTACGCATCAGCACCATAGATGGAGACATTTTATATGACGTAAAACCGGGAACCCAGACAGATACCAAGATTCGTCTGAAAGGTAAGGGGATTCCATCCCTGCGTAATTCCTCTGTCCGTGGTGACCATTATGTTACCTTAGTGGTACAGGTTCCTACGAAGCTGAACGAAGAGGCAAAAGAAGCGCTTCGTAAGTTCGATGAGGTCAGCGGTCAGTCCTTAAAGAAACAGGATGGTGCGGCAGGTACTGAGAAACATAAAAAGAAAGGCTTCATGGATAAATTAAAGGAATCCTTTGAGGATAATTAAAATTTATAATTGACAAATTATTTGATATGTGATAAGTTTTACAACATAGACAGATAACTGCGAATTATAGTCTAATTCGTGGTTATCTGTCTTTTTTTGTGTCATAAAAAGCCCTTGTTGCATTAACGTATAAAAAATAAGTTAAATTTTGGAAAGGAGCCATACATGAAAAAAATAGATGTAATGATTCATACAGGATTTATGTATACCATGGAAGGTGAAGGACTTGGATTCCGGCGTGATAAGTCCATTGCCATAGATGGAAGTAAAATTATAGATATAGGCGAAACAGAAAAGATAAAAGAGCAGTATCAGGCAGAAAAGGAGATACATGCAGAAGATATGCTGGCATTACCGGGATTTGTAGACGGTCATATGCATACCGGACATGGAGTAATCCGGGGAGTGGCACAGGATATTGACAACTGGATGATGGAAGGAATGGCGCCCTTTGAAGCAGTAAGAAGCAGTGAAGCCAAGGATGCAGGAAGCCGTCTTGCCATTGCAGAGGCTGTTTTATGGGGAACAACCACTATTGGAGACGATGGTTCTAACATGGAAGGAGCCATAAAGTTTATCGAACAGTCAGGCGTGCGGGGAAACGTCAGTGTGCGGGTGAGAAGTGCTCTGCCCAAGGCATACAAAAAGGGAGAACTCTACATATTGGATAAAAAGATGGGAGAAGAAACCTTAGGAGAAGCACTGGCATTGTATGAAAAATATCACAACAGAGATGGCGGCAGAATCAAAATCCGTTTCGGCCCTCAGGGAGCAGATTTTCTGGGTGTGGAACTGCTTGAAAAAGTAAAAAAGATTGCAAAAGAAAAGCAGACTAAGATTCATATGCATCTGGCGCAGGGAACCAGGGAAACAGAACAGATGATAATGCGTTATGGACAGAGAACCATACCATTCTTAGAAAAAATGAATTATTTTGATGAAGATTATATTGGGATTCATCTGACAGATGCCACAAAAGCAGAAGTAGATACAGTGGCAGCCCACAAAGGAAATATGATACTTTGCTCTAATTCCATTGGTGTCATTGCAGGTCGTGTTCCTCCGGCACAGGAGTTTTTAGAAGCAGGTGGCAATGTAGGACTTGGAACAGACCAGGCACCGGGAAATAATGGACACAATATGTTTTCAGAAATGAAGGCAACCTCCTGTTTTAACAAGATAAAATATCAGAGTTCCACTATCATGCCAGCATGGAAGGTACTTCGTATGGCGACCATAGAGGGAGCGAAAGCTCTTGGAATTAATGATGTCACAGGAAGTATTGAAGTTGGAAAGTGTGCAGACATTATTCTGATTAATTTAAAACAACCGCAGATTGCCCCAATTTACACTGTGCCAATGCGCAATCTTGTGCCGAATCTGGTGTATGCGGCGAGAGGAAACGAAGTAGATACGGTAATCGCCCATGGAAAAGTAATTGTAGAACACAGAGTACCACAGACTTTTGATTTGGAAGAAATCATAGAAGATGCCCAGAAGCATGCAAATATAATCGGAACAAAGGCACAGAAACAATTTGAAGAAATCAATGGAAGAAATGCTTTGTACATGCGGGAAGGGAAGTTATAGAAAAGAAAGCAGGAGGATGAAAACATGTATGATTTATTAATAAAAAATGGAACCGTAGTAACACCGGAAAGTATAGGTGTCAGGCACATTTATATCAGGGAAGAAAAGATTGTGGCAGTGACTTCGGAGTTATTAGAAGAATCTGCAAAAAGGACCATAGATGCCACAGGCTTATATGTCTATCCCGGGTTTATTGATACCCATGTACATTCCAGAGATGGTGGAAGTACCCATAAAGAAGACTTTTATCATTCTACCAAAGCGGCAGCAGCAGGCGGTATTACTACTATATTTGAAATGCCAAACGCAGTGCCTGCGGTAGTAGATAAAGAGAGCTTTGAACGGCAGAAAGCAAATCTGTTAAGTAAGGCGAATGTGGACTTTGCCATGTGGGGCTTGTGCATTGGGGAACTGAATAATGATAAGTTACAGGAATTGTCAGACTGTGGAGTGGGTGCATTTAAGTTTTTCTGGGGATATGCCATTGATAAAAAAACATATTCCCTCATTTATAACTATGACCCGGAAAATCAGGACGTAATCCCGCCTTTTGATGATGGGGCAGTATATGAAATCTTTCAGGCAGTGGCAAAGACCGGAAAACCCATTGCAATTCATGCAGAAAATGCAGATTTGATTAAATCTTTAACCGCGAATGTTAAGGTAGAGGAGTATGAAAATGAATTTGAAGCATTGCTGGCTTGCCGCCCGAATCTGGCGGAGGAACTGGTGGTAAACACTGCAATCCAGTATTCCAAAGAGACCGGAGCAAGACTGCATATTTTGCATATCAGCGCCAAAGAAACCGTAGATTTAGTAAAAAAGGCACAGGAAGACCAGTTAAAGGTAACGGGGGAAACCTGTCCGCATTATCTCTATCTTACCAATGAGGATTATGACAGAATCGGCAGCATGATTAAGTGCTACCCGCCGGTGCGAAGGAAGGAAGACCAGGAAAAACTGTGGGAGGGAGTAAAAAATGGAACCTTGATGCTGGTATGCTCTGACCATGCACCTCATACGCCAGAGGAAAAGGAAGGCAGCCTCTTTCAGATTCCCTCCGGTATGTGTGGACTGGAGACCTTAGTGCCTTTAATGATGCAGGCAGTAAATGACGGTAAAATCAGCAAACAGCAGTTAGCGTCTGTTTTGTCGGAAGAGCCTGCGAAAATGTTTGGTATCTATCCGCAGAAAGGCTCTTTGGAAACCGGAACAGATGCAGACATCTCTATTGTGGACTTTGAGAAGGAATATGTTGTAGACAAAGAAGCCTTTCAAAGTATTAGTAAGGTAACGGCATTTGATGGAATGAAAATCAAAGGAAAGCCTGTGTATACCATTTTACGTGGAAATGTCATTATGGAGCAGGGAAAGGTACAGGAAGAGACGCCTATAGGAAAGTTCATAAAGACATAAAAGAGGATTTATAATAAAATTGTTATAAGAGATAGTCCAAATCAGTATTGGAAAAAGAAAAATAAAGCAATTATAATGAGTGCATGCAGACAAAGGGGTTTGCGCATCAACTAAATATTGTAATTGCAATGGGGCAGCGGTATCTAAGATACGGCTGCCTTTTTGTAAAAAACTATGTATTCGCAGTACATAAAACACAAGTAAAAAGCAGAAAGCAAGAACGAGCACAGAAAATAAACAGAAAGGAATGGGTGAGATGGTAAATCTAAAATTAGGCGATGGAATTGTCTGGCCCGGTCAGGCAGACATTGCAGTTATGGTCACCTTTGACTTTGACGCAGAATATTTAAGAAAGTCCAGAAATGACAATGGAACCGTAAATTTTGCAGATATTTCAAGGGGTCTGTATGGTCCAAATGAGGGATTGAAAAGATGTTTAAATGTATTAGACGATACCGGAATCAAATCAACCTTTTTCATTCCGGGCAAAATTGCAGAACGTTATCCGGATAAGATAAAGGAGATTGCAGCAGGTGGTCATGAACTGGCATACCACGGTTACGAACACGAAAGTGTGATAGGTTATCCTATAGAAAAAGAAATTGAGAATATGGAGAAAAGTGAAAAAATATTAGAAGAGCTTGGAGAAAAGAAAATTGTAGGACACAGAGGCTGCTACAATATTATCCAACCTTATACCATAGACTTAATCCGAAGCCGTGGCTATAAGTACAGCTCCGTAATGAAAGACAGAGACTGGGCATATCTGTATCCCGCAAAGGAGGGAGAAAACCCGGTGGTAGAGCTTCCGACGGAGCATACCCTTGATGATGTGACCTATTTTTATTTTTCCTATTGCAAGCCGGTCAATAAAAGTAACTACACCTCAGAATATGTCATGGGAATCTGGAAAGATTATTTCGACGAATTGATACGGGAAAAGGATAAGGTATTTGTATTGAAGCTTCATCCTCAGCTTATCGGAAGAGCAAGCAGAGCAAAAATGCTAAAAGAATTTATTACCTATATGAAGTCAAAGGGGGCATGGATTGCAACCTGCGAAGAAGTAGCAGACTATGTGGCTGCCCATACCGGAAGGGAGGAATAGGACATGGAATGGAAAGATGGAAAAAGAATTGCAATTATGCTGGCATTTGATATTGACGGAGAAACACTTTGGATGTGCCGGGGCATGGATCACATCACGAACTTTTCCAGAGGTCGGTATTCTACCTTGCAGGCAATCCCAAGAATCTTAAGGATGTTGGAAGAGGAAGACGTAGTAGCAACCTTTTTTACTCCGGCATGGATTGCAGAAAAATATCCGGAAGTAATTAAGGAAATTGCCAACCAGGGACACGAAATCGGTTATCACGGTTATCTTCATGAGGTGTTTAAGAATAAAGAAGACGAAGACACCCAGATGGAAAAAGCAGAGGCAATTATTGAAGAGATTACCGGAAAAAGACCGAGAGGAAACCGTGCACCAAACGGAGATGTTTATGATTACAGTTTAGGGCTTTGGCTAGAACGTGGAGAGATTTACAGTTCCAACTGGCGGGACAGTGATGGACCTTTTATTCATGAATTAAATGGAGAAAAAATTCCACTGGTCGAGGTTCCAAAGGATTCTATTTTAGATGATACCGCTTACGACATGTATACCGAGTGTGCACCAATTCACCTGAACCTAAGAAGCGGAAAAGAAATGACCGACGTGTGGCGGGAGGAATTCGATGCACTGGCAGAAGAAAACAGAATGATTAACTTTGTCATGCATCCGCAGTTCATCGGACGTCCTCATAATATCTGCCATTTAAGAAAATTGATTCGTTATATGAAAGAAAACGGTGCATGGTTTGCTACAAACAGTCAGGTAGCAGAATATGTGCTGGAACACGAGAATATTCCAAGAAGATAAAAAAGAAGGGAGGGAGACTTATGGCAAAATTACCCACAGAGCTTCACAGAGTAGAAGACATTGCCTATGCAGAATACTTATTTGATAAGTTTTACGGTGTAGGAAGTACCGGAAGCGGCGGAGTGACCAGACTTGGCTATACCGAAGTGGAGGACGAGATGCACAAGGTTTTTCAGGAAATTGGAGAAGAGGATGGTTATACTTATCTGACGGATGAAGTGGGAAATTCCTATCTTAGTAATTCAGAGTCAGAACATTATTATCTGATTGCATCCCATTTGGATTCGGTTATTGAGGGCGGCAGATATGACGGAGTAGCAGGAGTCATAGCAGGGCTTTTGGTGCTTCACTGGATTCAGGAACAGAATCTTACCATTCCTGTAAGAGTGGGAGCCTTTCGGTGCGAAGAGTCCAGTAACTTTGGAAAATGTACCATAGGAAGTGGTCTTATCACCAATGAGACCTACAAGCATGATATTGGTGAGGCAATCTCCAAGGCAGGAAAGACTCTGGCAGAAATCTTTAAAGAGCGTGGACTTTCCCTACAGCCTAAGCGGATTCGCGGTGTGAAGCAGTATCTGGAGCTTCATATTGAGCAGGGAAAGGTGTTAGAAGAATTTGGCGATAAGCTGGGCATTGTCAGTACCATTGCAGGTCCCAAACGTTTTATGCTCCATATCATCGGACAGGCAGAACATTCCGGAGCAACTCCTATGGATATGCGAAGCGATGCCTTGTGTGGTGCGGCAGAAATCATTAATGAGATTGAAGATATTGGAAGAGAAGAATCTATCTGGAAGTCCGTAGTTACCGTAGGAGTAGTGCAAAACGAACCCAATGCCTTAAATGTCATTCCCGGGGAAGTGACCCTTGGGGTAGATATGAGAGGAATCAATACAGACAGCTTAGAGCGTATGGAAAAGCGTATGAAGAATGCCGCAAAAAAGATATGTGAAAAACGGGGACTGACTTTTTACAAAGAAAAAATCAGTGAGATACCGCCCATTGATATGTCAAGGGAGATGCAGGAAAGCTTAAGCCGGGTTGCCATGAAGTTAAAGCTTCCTCACAGAATCATGATGAGCGGTGCGGGACATGATGCCATGTCCTTTGCTCATATTTGTGACACCGCAATGCTGTTTATTCCCTGTGATAAGGGAGTCAGTCATAACAAACGGGAATTTGCTACGATTGAAAGCATTTGTGATGGGGCAATCGTTATGTTCGAGTATCTGAAAGGAGAATGTCAATGATATTAATTAAAGATGGACGGTTGGTAGACCCTTTAAGCAGAACCGATGAAGTCCGTGATATTGTCATTGAAGACGACATTGTAAAGTACATCGGGAAGTTCCACAAAAGCGATGAATATGAAAAAATTATCGATGCCAAGGGCTGTGTCGTAGCGCCCGGACTGGTAGATGTTCATGTACATTTTCGTGACCCAGGATTTGAGTATAAGGAAGATATGGAAAGCGGCGAAAGGGCAGCTTTTGCAGGAGGATTTACTACGGTAGTCTGTAGGACAAATACGAATCCCATTATTGATAATACGGAGGTGTTAGACTATGTAGTAGAAAAGGTGAAAAAGCGTAAGCTGCACATCTATTCCACTGCGGCGATTACCAAAGGGTTTCAGAACAGGGAGCTTACCGATATGGAAAAGCTTAAAGAGCACGGAGCAGTGGGATTTACCAATGATGCGGCGGCTATTATGGATGACAGACTTATGATAAAAGCCATGAAAGAATGTGAAAGGTTGAAGGTTCCCATCAGTGTCCACGATGAAAACAGTAATCTTATCGGAAATCTGGGAATTAACGAAGGAAAGATTTCAAAGGAAATGGGAATAGAAGGCTCTCCGAATGTGGCAGAGGATACTATGGTGGCAAGGGATTGTATGCTGGCTTTGCATACGGGCTCTACGGTTGTAATCCAACATGTAAGTACAGAAGCAAGCGTACAACAGCTTCGTATGGCACAGAAAATGGGAGCGCATGTTTTGGCAGAGGTGACACCACATCATTTTTCCCTGACAGAGGATGAGATTCGTACCATGGGAACTAATGCAAAGGTAGACCCGCCCCTTAGAACTAATCGTGACCGTTTTGCATTGTTAGAGGGACTTAGGGATGGAACTATCTCTATCATTGCAAGTGACCATGCTCCTCACAGCAAGGAAGAAATGGAAAAAGATTTCTTAGAAGCACCCACCGGCATTATAGGTTTAGAAACAGCCCTTCCGGTAGCAGTGACCTATCTGGTAAAAAAGGGACATCTCACCATGTGGAAGCTGATAGAGAAAATGTCCTTAAACCCGGCACAGCTTTACAATCTGGATGCCGGATATATTAAAGAGGGCAGCAAAGCCAATATTGTTATTTTTAACGAGGAAGAATCCTATGTAGTAGATGGATTTCAGTCCAAGTCGGAAAATTCGCCCTATCGGGGAAAAGAACTGTACGGAAAAGTGTGTTATACCATTTGTGATGGCGAAATTGTTTATGAAAATGTGAAGTAAAAAGTTCCATAAAGACAATAGGAAATAATTAGTAGGAAATAGGTATTGGAAAATAACGAAAAAAGAGGGAAAACGTGTGAAAAAGATAGTATTAAGCGGAAAGGGAATTCTGACAGGAGCAGGTTCCTTGAACTATTTATCAGAGTTAAAAGGAGAAAAAGCGGTAATCGTGACCGGAGGAAGCTCTATGCTGAAAAACGGTGTGATTGCAAAGGCAGAAGAATATTTGAAAGAAGCCGGAATCAGCAGCTTCGTATTTTCAGGAATCAAGAAGAATCCCGCAATTCGTCAGGTCATGGCGGGAGTAGCATACTTACGTCAGGTCAGACCGGATATGATAATCGCTATTGGCGGCGGTTCCGCCATGGATGCGGCAAAGGCAATGCTCTTGTTTTATGAATTTGAGGAACTGGACTTTGAAAATGTATTAGAACAGAATCAAAAGGGATTAATTCCAACAACCAGAAAGACGCAGTTGATTTGCGTGCCGTCTACCTCAGGAACAGGCTCCGAAGTGACCAGAGGAACCGTTGTAACGGATGAAGAGAAACGGTTAAAAGTGCCCATTATGACAGATTGTCTGCGCCCGGACATTGCAATACTGGATGCAGAGCTTACCATGACAATGCCCGCTAAAATTGCGGCAGAGACAGGAATGGATGCATTGACCCATGCTATAGAAGCCTATACCAATCATAATTTAGATGATTTCGATGCGGCATTGTGCAGGGAGGCGATTGGCGGCATCTTAAAATGGCTGCCGGTATCCGTAGAAGAAAAGACTTTGGAAAGCAGGGAAAAAGTACATAATTATCAGGCAATGGCAGGAATTGGATTTGCCAATGTAGGGCTTGGCATGGTGCATGGAATTGCCCATTCATTCGGAGCGGCTTTTGATATGGCGCACGGACTTACGAATGCGATTATTCTTCCTTATGTACTGACCTATAACAGTCGCAGTGAAGTTGTGTCAGAAAAGCTTTCTCAATTATCCTATGACTGTAAATGTGATGACATTATTGAAGCAATCACAAAGCTTCGGGACAGACTTGGTATTCCCGCAAGCTTTCAGGAAGCAGGAATATCAGAAGAGGAATATCAGGAAAATTTTGAACTTTTGCTGGAACATGCCATGCTGGGCGCAACGAATGTAAATCCCGTAAAAGTAAGCAAAGAAGAAATGAAAAAGATGCTGGATACCGTGTATTACGGAACAGAAATAGACTTTTAGAAAAGAGGGAACCTTATGGAAACAATGTATGAAAGATGTAAAAAGGTAATGCCTGAGGCAGCCAACCGTGCCACGACCTTAGGTGTAGTGGATAGCAAAGGCTGTTATTTATATACCGAGGATGGCAGAGAGATTTTAGATTTTGCCAGCGGTGTAGCAGTGAATAATCTTGGAAATAAAAATGAGCGGGTGGTAAGTGCCATCAAGAAACAACTGGATACCATGATTCATGTAGGTCATAACGTGGTATATAATGAGTCTTATGTACAACTGGCAGAAAAGCTTGTGGAATTAAACGGCGGAGATGTTATGGTGTATTTCAGCAACTCCGGTGCGGAGGTCAACGAGGGTGCCATGAAGCTGGCAAAATACGTGACAAAGCGTCCGGGAATCATAGCCTTTAAAAATTCCTTTCACGGAAGAACCATTGGCTGTGCCTCTATCACCGGTTCCAATGCAAATTACCGCAAGTTCTATGAACCGCTGCTGCCAAGTGTATACTGGGCAGAGTATGCCAACTGTTACCGCTGTCCTTTTGGAAAGGAAAAGGGGTGCTGTGGCATGGAATGCTTAAAACAATTTGACGAGATGTTTGAAAAACTCATTGTTCCGGAATGTGTAGCTGCCATGATTGTAGAACCGGTGCAGGGAGAAGGCGGCTATATTGTACCGCCAAAGGAATTTTTAGAGGGCTTAAGGAATATTTGCGATAAACATGGAATTATGTTAATATTTGACGAGGTACAGACAGGAATCGGACGTACCGGAGAGTTATATGCATACCAGACCTTTGGAGTGAGACCGGATATTTTGACTTCTGCAAAGGCGTTAAGCGGAGGAATTCCATTATCTGCGATTATAGCGAAAAAAGAAATTATGGAGCAGTGGCCGGCAGGGGCACATGGTGGAACCTTTGGTGGAAATCCACTGGCATGTGCAGCAGGTCTGGAAACTCTGAAAATCATGGAAGAACAGGATTTACTTACTCATTGCAAAGAGATGGGCAGTTATTTTATGGATAAGCTCTATGCGTTACAAAAGAAATATCCCAAGGTGATTGGTGATGTCCGTGGAAAAGGACTGATGGTCGCCATGGAGCTGGTAACAGAAGATGGAAAACCGGAGGCTGCCTTGACAGCAAAGATTAAGGCGGAGGCGTTAGAGCAGAATGTTCTGCTTTTGACCTGTGGCAGCGATCACAACGTGGTACGTTTTATCGCTCCGTTAATTGTGACGGAAAAAGAGATTGATAAAGCCCTGTCTGTCATTGACAGCATATTAGAAGGATAAAAAGACATAAAGGATAAAAAGACATGGATGTATGGATTATTTTACAACAGATGCTGACATTGGCGGCAATAATGGCGATTGGATTTTACCTCCACAGAAAGGAATGGATGGAAGAGGACACCTATGGAAAACTATCCAGAATGGTAGTAAATATCTTCAATCCGTTACTCATTATTGATGGAGTCATAAATAAAAGCTACACCAGACAAAGTGGAAATATCGGGGAGAATCTGGTCTTTATGCTATTGTATTTTGTGTTGCTGCCGGTGCTGGGAGGGATGCTTGCGCCGCTTTTTGCAAAAAGACGAGAGGAACGAAATATCTATCAGTTGATGACGGTATTTTCCAATGTAGGATTTATGGGAATTCCCATCATTACCAGCATCTATGGAAAAGAATCCATGATATATATTACCTTTTATATTTTAGGGTACAATGTGCTGCTCTATACGCTGGGAGTCTGGTTGTTCCAGTCTGAAAAGAAAGGAGTTTCTCCAAGAGTATTACTAAAAAATATGCTCAATCCGGGAGTTGTGGCATCCATTCTTGGAATTCTATTGTTCCTGTGGAATCCGCCTGTCCCTCAATTTGCCAAGAGCCTTTGCAGCTATATGGGAACGGCAACGGTGCCCCTCTCCATGATACTGATAGGATTTTCTCTTGCAGATACGAATTGGAAAGCCTTATTTGGAAATATGCGGATGTTTTTATTTGTGGCGGTTAAGATGCTGGCAATTCCCATAGGAGCGGCACTCTGTCTTAAGCATCTGGACATTTCAGCTATGGTGAAAGGAATCTTTGTGTTACAGCTTGCAATGCCGGTAGGAAGTATTCTGGCATTGATGGCAGTGGAAAATGACAGGGGTGGAGAAATCTGTACCAATGGGATTGTACTGAGTACTCTGGCATCTGTAGTTACGGTGCCTGTTGTGTGTGTTTTTCTGTGATATAAGAAAATATCTATTTGACAGTGGGCAAAAAAGATGTTATATATAAATATAATTTATGAATGACAGCTATTTATAGATAGCATAACAGAATGCAAAGAGGCAATCGTGGAAATCCGCGGTTGCCTTTTGGACTTAAAGGTAATCATCTATTAGTAAACTCTGTAAGTGATTGTTTGTGAAAAAGCCGTCTGGTAAGTTCAAAAAGACCACGCTAACGGCGGCGACATGTATCGCACGTAAGTGTTGAAAAGACCAACGCTAAGTGCTCGTAACAAGGAGGAAAAGGAAATGAAATTGTTTGTAATAAATACAGGATATGATATGTCAGAAGAAGATATCAGAATACGAGAAGAGAGAATGAAAAAATGGTGAAGGTTAATTTTTAGTTATAAATAAGTTTTCCTGACAGGCTATTTTTATAGATTTCTGTCAATAACTTTTTATTGACAATATATGACAAAACAATTATACTTGAAAGCAGTTTGAGAGGGATAGGAAAAATAAGAGGGATTAGGGGGATTTATCATCATAGGTTATCATTCGATAACCACTAATTCAGTAAAATATCCGAAAAAAG
>CASFBK010000026.1 GCA_949292785.1 uncultured Eubacteriales bacterium | reverse complement strand
TATGTGTTGTAGTCCGCAGTGCCCGCTCGATTACGCGTTGCTGCATCTCGCTCGCGGGCATTCGCCCTATCAAAACAGCCATAGCCAAATGCTCCAGCGAGCTGTCGATTTGTCTCTGTCAGTTTTGGCACTGCTCATTGAGTTACGCACATTATACCTCTTCACTAAGCTCGAAAATACCTCGCTAAGTGAGCAGGTATTACTCGCACTAAGTTTATACTTCGCTTTTGGCTCGTATTCACTAAGTGCTCCTATTATACCACACAAAAAAACATTTGCACAATCGGAAGTTTGTGAAAAATGAATATTGACCGCTGGTCGAAATGATGATATTTTAATTATAAAGACAATCGACCACTGGTCGAAAAACATAGGAGGAAATACTATGACATATGCAGAATTTTTTTCAGAAGTGAAGGGACAGTTTATGGAGGCGGATATCAGTGATGTGACAGAACATCTGGCATATCAGTTTAATATTATAGGAGATGCCAGCGGTATCTTTTATGTTGAAGCAAAGGAAGGAAAGCTCTATGTAGAGCCATACGAGTATTTTGACAGAGATGCCATGTTTACCTGTAAGGCAGAAACCTTAATGAAAATTGCTTCGGGAAAGCTGGACCCGATTCTTGCGGTAACTACGCAGAAATTAAAAGTGGAAGGCAACATTGACAAAGCGCTGCGTTTGAAAGACCTGATTGAAAGCAAGAGAAAGAAGGAAAAGTCTAAGTAAGTTATGGCGGCGTAGGGTATTGGTGAATACAGAAGGGAAGCGGACATGAAGGAAATTGTGATAGGCGTAGCGGCTTTTTTGGGCGTGGCAGCAGCAGCGCAGGCAGGAGAAGCAGCATATTTTTATCGAAGGACCATGAAACGAAACAAGGCTAAGGTTGAGCGCACCATGAAGATGGCAGGAACCGACTGGAACCAGCATATGCCTTTTATTGAGGAGCGCAAGGAAAAGATGCTGGCACAGCCTCATGAAGATATATATTGTCAGTTAGAGGACGGATTGAAGTTGCATGCCACTTATTTTCCGGGCAGGGAAGAACATAAAGTGGTCATATGCTTTCATGGCTATACCAGTGAAGGAATGAGTGATTATATTGGGCTTTCCGGCTATTATTTAAACAACGGCTACAGCATGCTGCTGGTGGATGAGCGGGCGCACGGAAAAAGCGAAGGCGAGTATATCGGTTTTGGCTGTAAAGACCGATGGGATGCTTTGAAATGGATAGAATGGGTGATTCAAAAATGCGGACAAGAAGTGCAGATTCTTCTGCATGGAACCTCCATGGGAGCCGCTACGGTATTAATGGCAAGCGGGCTTGAACTGCCTGTGCAGGTGAAAGGAATCGTTTCGGATTGTGCCTTTACTTCCCCCAAGTATGTATTTACCCATGTGCTTCATTCAATGTATCATCTGCCGGCATTTCCGTTGATTCCGATTACAGATTACATAAATAAGAAAAAAGCAGGCTATGGCATGGATGAATGTAATGCGGCAAGAGAAGTAAGAAAAGCAAAAGTTCCAATTCTTTTTATTCATGGAGATGCAGATACTTTTGTGCCATGCAGTATGTGCGAGGAAATCTATGAGAATTGTGCTGCACCTAAGAAAAAACTACTGATTAAAGGCGCAGCCCACGCAGAAAGCTACTATAAGGACAGAGAATCCTATGAAAAAGCATTGAATGATTTTACGGGAGGAATAATCAAATGATGAAGACAAGGAAGGGATATAAGGTATATCCATTAACGGTAGCGCAGAAATTTCACTTATATTATCAGAAGTTTTGCCCGAAAAAGCAGGTGGTGAACATTGGTACAAGTCTTACCATTGAAACCGAGTTGGACTGGAATGAATTAAAGCAGGCCATTTATAAGGCATATGAACGGTGTGAGTCCATGCGGCTTCGTTTTGCAGAGGACAAAGAAGGAAACTGTTATCAGTATGTGGTAGACAAAGAAGAACGTGACATTGAGTTTCGAGATTTTTCCGGTGGCACCATGGAAGAAGCAGAGGCAGTCATGAAAAGCTGGACAGAGGTGCCGTTTAAGCGTCAGGATTCCCCTATGAACAGAATTGTCATGATTAAAATGCCGGATGGTTACAATGGAATTTATTTACTGGTAGACCATTTGACCATGGATGCCCAGTCTCTGATTTGTTTTATGAAGGATATTATAGAACTTTACTGTAATGCAAAATATGAGGGAGTACCATATCCGAAGGATATGACCTCTTATATAGCACAGCTTGAGAAGGATTTGGCATATGAAGCCGGCTGTAAGGCAAAGGATAGGGATACAGAGTTTTTCCATGAACTGATTGAAAGCTCCGAGCCTATTTATAATGGGATTGATGGTACATGGAAACTGGACCAGGAAAGAAAACATACAGAAAATCCTAAATTACGGGCGGCAGTCAATGTTTCTGATTCCGTAGACTCTGCATTGGATATTTTCCATTTAGAGGCAGAACCTACCAAACGTCTCATGGCATTTTGTGAAAAGTACCATGTTTCTCTTGCGTGCCTTTTGTTGATGGGGCTTCGGACTTATTTTCAGAAAATGAACGGAAATGATGACGTTTCCATTAATTCTGCCATTGCAAGAAGAGCCACACTGTTAGAAAAGAAGTCTGGTGGTACAAGAATTCATTCATTCCCATTCCGTACCATTATTCCGGAGGATAAGACTTTTTTAGAGGGAATTTATATTATTCGCGATAAGCAAAATGAAATGTTCCGTCATGCAAATTATGACCCGGTGGCTTATTTTGCATATCGAAATCAGGTCTATCATACGCAAAACGGTAGAACCTACGAGCCGATGTCCTTGACCTATCAGCCTATGACATTGCAGGAAAAAGGACTGGATAAGCTGGGCGGTATTCGTTATAAAACAAAATGGTATCCCAATGGCGCCACTACCCAGGCGATGTATTTAACGGTAATGCACCGTCCCGATGATAATGGTCTGGACTTTAATTTCGAACATCAGGTAAAAGCAGTCTCCAGACAAAAGCTGGAATATATGTACTATTATCTCTGTAAAATTATGTTCAAGGGGATAGAAAACCCAGGGCTTCCAATCGGAGATATTATGAAATTGGTGTAGGAAAAGAGAATACAAAAGCAGATAGAGGAAGGGAAAAGGAATGTTAGAAAAATTAAGAGAAGTGATTTGTAACTATGTGGAAGTAGAGCCGGAGCAGATACAGCCAGAATCCCGCTTTATGGAAGATTTAGGATTTACCTCCTTTGATTTCATGAGTATGCTTGGGGAATTAGAGGATGAATTTGATGTGGAAATAGACCAGCAGGAGGTTGCAAATATTCGCACTGTACAGGAAGCGCTTGACTATCTGGAAAAAATAGCCCGGTAGTACCGCCTGGTAAGCTCGAAAGGACCTCGCTAACGGCGGCATGTATCGCACGTAAGCGACCGGAATACGGTCGCAAAGTGCTCATAACAAGGAGGAGAAAAATGGTTTGCAGTACAATTCGTGAAATTCTGGTACAGACAGCGGAAAGGTTTGGAAAAGAGGATGCAGTCCGATATAAGGTCGGGAAAAATGAAATCGAATCAAAGTCGTATGCACAATTGAAGGAAGACAGCGAGCGCTTTTCCGGCGTTTTAAAATCATTGGGGGAACTGGGCGGACACGTTGCCATGACAGGAAGAACCTCTTATCAGTGGCTGGTCGCTTATCTTGGTACCGTAAACAGTGGAAGTGTTGCAGTTCCTCTGGACGTGTCTCTGCCGGCAGAAGAAATGTGTGAGCTGATTGACCGTGCAGACGTTACGGTGCTGGTCCTGGATGAAATTCGCTCAGACGTTATGGCGATTGTAAGACAACAGTGTCCCAAGTTAAAATATCTGATTTCCATGCAGAAAGCACAAAGTGACGAAATGGCGCTTTCATTGGAACAGCTGTTAAAGGAACAGGAGGAAAGCTTTGCATTTTCACCGGAGCCGGAGCAGCTTTGTACGATTATGTTTACCTCCGGCACCACCGGAAAGAGCAAGGGAGTTATGCTGACTCATCGGAATCTGGCGGAAAATGCCACTTGTCTTGATATGAAAATCCCGGAGCGGACCGTGCTTTTGTCTGTTCTGCCGATTCATCATGCATACTGTCTCAGCATGGATATTTTAAAGGGAATGTCTTTAGGTGCCGTTATCTGTATCAATGATTCCCTGATACGTGTAGTAAAAAATATCAAGCTTTTTCAGCCGAATATGATTCTCATGGTGCCTCTTATGATAGAAACAATCTCCAAGAAATTAGAAGAGACAGCATGGATTCCCCCGGCACTTGTAAAAAATAAAATATTCGGAAAACAGTTCCATACCATCTGCAGTGGCGGAGCGTACTTAAATCCTGCCTATATTGATTTGTTTGAAAAATATGGAATTACCATTCAGCAGGGGTATGGCATGACAGAGTGTGCCCCTGTTATCAGCACTAATGTCAGCTGGAACATCAAAAAGGACACCGTAGGACAGCTCCTGCCTAACTGTGAAGCAAAAGTAGTGGAAGAAGAGCTTTGGGTTCGGGGCAGCAGCGTGATGCAGGGCTACTACAAGATGCCGGAGGAAACCGCAGAGACGCTTCAGGATGGCTGGCTTAAGACCGGTGACCTTGGGTATGTAGACGAGGAAGGATTTGTCTATCTGACCGGAAGAAAGAAGAATCTGATTATTACGAAAAATGGTGAAAATGTTTCCCCGGAGGAACTGGAAAATAAAATCGGTTCCAATCGTCTGGTTCAGGAAGTTCTGGTTCGTGAAAACGAAGGCGTGATAGAGGCAGAGATTTATCCGGATTATGAATATGCCAAAAAGAAAAAAATATCCGATATGAGTGCGGAACTGCAGAAAATAATTGATGAGTACAATCAAGGTGCACCTGCATATAAAAAAGTGTACCGTATCAAGGTGCGTGAAACAGAGTTTGAAAAAACTCCTTCCAAAAAAATCAAGCGATTTTAAAAGAATGAATATTGAAGTTTTTTAAAAAGCTCCGGGGATGAACCGGAGCTTTTTCCTATCATAGGAAAGAACTTGCTGTGATTGTGTATTCGGTTCATTCCTTTCCCGGGAACAGGAGAGGGGATTGTACTTTCCTGTGTTATTATTGTATAATAGACACAGTATATGAAAAATTCCAATAGAGTTTTAGGAGAATTTCAAATGAAAAAATATATATCTGCACTATGGGTGATACTGTTTCTTTTAGTTCTGGTGAACCTGGCAGAGAATGGTACCTATGAAAAAAACATAAAGGAAACAATACCGGAAACCGTACAGCAGGAAGAAGAACAGGGAATACAGCTCTGTGTAGGAATCGGAGAACTGCTGGGAAAGACAATCCCCATGGAAGAACGGGAATTGCTGATTCGGGCATTTAAGCTGGAAGAGCAGGAAGTCTATACTTTTTTGCAGGGACCGCGTTCCTGGCAGGAGGGCGTTAGCTGGTCGGGAGAATGGTGTTTTCTTGGGGTAAAAGGAAACACCTTTGGAAATTTTGGGTGTGGGCTTTGTTGTATGGCAAATATCTATGACACCCTGTCACCCTATGAAGTTTCCCCGTGGGATATGTGCGAATATGCCATGAGTGTCTCCGGTTACGCGCCTAAGAAAAAGTCAGGAGCCATTGACTGGGGCAATATGAAAGAAGTATTAAAAAAATGTGGTGTGAGTTGTGACGTGTACTACAAACCGGACACTTACGAGGTGTTTCAACAGCAGATGTCAGAGGCAAAATCCGCCGTCGTATTGATATGTAGTGCCAATGATGACACCTACTGGAAAGACACGCCCGGACACTATGTAAATATCTGGCTATATCAGAACGAAGATGATACCGTGTTTTTAGCAGAACCCGGCAGTCCTACCAATAACCGGACCCGGATTCCGTTGCGATATGTATATGATGCTTTGAAGACTACAAGTAAGTTTCAGTATTTATTAGTAGATGAATATGTTGAAGAAAACAATCAGTGGAAAGCAGACGGAATTGACGAGAATTGGAACAGACCATAAAGCAGGCGGGGGTACAAAAATGCTGCTTGTGGAAAGAAAAGCCGGGGATGTAAGGCTTTCACATCCCCATTTTACTAGCTTTCTCCCTCTTCTACAATCTGTTCTAATACATTGATTAAGTCCTGAAGGGTATTAAGTCTTACGTTGCGTTCCAGAATACAGTTTTTCAATTCAGTGGACAGAGATTCGAACTTATCCTGTAACGCAGGAGCTACATAACTTGCCATATTATCACCTCACAGATAGTATGAGCAGAATCAGAAAACATATACGCTTCTTTACGGAATCTGAAAAAGTCCAATTTTGGGAGGATACATGGTAAAAAAGAAAAAGCATAGTATCAGAATAAACACAAGAAACAGCAAAAAAGGTTTGTAATCCCTGAAATAACAGGTTATCGTTCCATAATAGGACAAAATAAATGCAAGCAGAACGGACAGGACAAAGACAGCAATGTCTATCCATAATACATGAAAGCCAAGAATTCCGGTATAAGTATAAAAAAGAACCGGAATCAGAAAGGTTCCCAGAAGAAGTCCCGCAGACAGACCAGTAGAGATACAGGGATAGGTTTTCCTTAGTTTATATATGGAAAAAATACTGTATATCAGCATGGGAAAGAAAATGAGCTTCATATGTTCCCAGGTGGATTCATTGACCGGGGAAATCAGTCCGACGAAAAAGGAATGACCGGACCACTCATAGGCATAATGCATGAGCGCACCCACAGCAGTGGTAAAAAGAAAACCGAAAATCATATACCAACGAAGTTTTTTATGCATAGAGAAATCTCCTTCCTGTCTTTTTTGCAGGATATCTGCAAGTTGAAGAACATGGAACCGTTACATGAATTTGAAATCTGAATGTAGTATATGCAGTATCAGCCGAAATTAAACTTTAAAAATAGGGTGGAATTATGAAAAAAGAAGGAAAAAAGAATTATAAAATCACAATATATGCCTGTTTTGTCGGGTATATTGTACAGGCGGTTGTCAATAATTTTGTGCCCCTGCTATTTTTGACCTTTCAGTCATCCTACGGAATCCCATTGTCAAAAATAACCTTTTTAGTTACCTTTAATTTTGGAATACAGCTGCTGATTGATTTGCTGTCACCACTTTTTGTGGACAGAATCGGCTATCGTGCCTCGGTGATATTGGCACATGTTTTTTCGGCAGTGGGACTGTTATCCCTTACCATACTGCCGGAGATTTTTTCAGACCCTTTTGCGGGGCTTATGATTGCAGTGATGATTTATGCATTAGGAGGCGGTCTGCTGGAGGTTTTGATTAGTCCCATTGTAGAAGCCTGTCCTACCAATAACAAAGAAGCCGCCATGAGTATGCTCCATTCCTTTTATTGCTGGGGACATGTGGGTGTGGTATTGTTGTCTACGGTATTTTTCAGTCTTGCAGGAATCGGGAATTGGAAGTATATGGCACTGTTGTGGATGCTGGTTCCAGTGTGCAATATGATTTTGTTTTTCTTTGTACCAATGACATCTCTGGTGGAAGAGGGAGAGCATGGGCTGACATTTTTGGAGCTGTTGGGAAAGAGAAAATTCTGGCTGATGTTTCTTTTGATGATTTGTGCAGGAGCCAGCGAGCAGGCGGTGAGCCAGTGGGCGTCAGCCTTTGCGGAAAAAGGGCTTGGGGTAGCAAAATCCATCGGAGACCTGGCAGGTCCCATGCTGTTTGCTATACTGATGGGAACCTCCCGGGTTTTATATGGAAAATACGGAGGAAAATTAAAGCTGGAAAAATGCATGGCGGCAAGCGGTGCACTCTGCGTCATCAGCTATCTTATGATTGTATTCAGTCCCTTACCGGCATTGAGTCTGGTGGGCTGTGGTATCTGCGGTTTTTCAGTAGGCATTTTGTGGCCCGGAACCTTCAGTATGGCTTCCGCCGGAATCAGAAACGGTGGAACCATGATGTTTGCTTTTCTGGCTCTTGGCGGTGACGTGGGCTGTTCCTTAGGACCAACCTTAGTAGGAAAAGTATCGGGGCTTTTTGAAGATAATTTAAAGACGGGAATCCTTGCAGCGTTGGTTTTTCCGGTGGTATTATTAAGCGGAATAGGAATAAACAAAGTGTGGAGGGAGAGCCAAAATGAAGAATGTACGTAATGAAAGTATGCAGAAGGAGAATGACCTGACAGATGGAAAACAATACGGTTTAAATGATATGATGAAATTATCCTGTCAGGACTGCGCAGGATGCGCTTCCTGCTGTGAGGGGATGGGAAACTCTGTTGTTTTAACGCCATATGATGTGTTTGAACTGGAACGCAATCTTGGAATGAACTTTGAACAGTTAATGCAGGAAAAAATAGAATTAAGCATAAACGACGGTATGATTCTGCCCAACCTGAAAATGGCAGGAGAGGGGGAATGTTGTGTTTTCCTAAACGAAGAAGGGCGCTGCAGCATACACACATTCCGACCGGGCATCTGCCGGTTATTTCCTCTGGGCAGACAGTATGGAGAAAGTAAAATCAGTTATATATTTTTGGAGCATGCCTGTCCAAAGCCAAACAAAACGAAAGTAAAGATAAAAAAATGGTTAGGCATTCCTGACATAGAACAGAACGAGAATTTTTTACTTAACTGGTATAAGCTGAAAAAACAAGCAATAGAGTTGATAGAACGGGCAAAAGAAGATACAATGGCAAAGGAATTAAACATGTACTTATTGAATCTTTTTTTTGTGCAGCCCTATGATACGAAGCAGGACTTTTATTCCCAGTTCGAAGTGCGCAGGAGTATGGCAGAAAAATTGCTTTGCCAGTTAGCCAAATAGGACGAGTCTCAGTTTCAAAGAGAAAAAAGTGATATCTTTCCCTAAGATTATAGCAGACATATACAAATATAACTTAAAGGAATGGAAGATAAAAAAAATAAGTATAGCCAAAGAGTATTGACAAAGCCTCATAATATGCTAAACTTATTAGTAATCGTGAAGCGTAAAGAAAAGGTAGGTTTTTCTTATGGGAAGACAGGCATTATCTATGTTGGTTGAGAATACACCAAATGTACTCAGCCATGTATCCGGGCTGTTCAGCCGCAGAGGATACAACATTGACAGTATCACGGCAGGAGTGACAGCTGATCCGAGATTTACAAGAATCACCATCGTTTCCAGTGGAGATGAGATGATTTTAGAACAGATTGAAAAGCAGCTTGCCAAGCTTGAGGATGTCATTGACATTAAGAAGCTTGAGGATGGCAATTCCGTATGCAGAGAGCTGATTTTAATCAAAATCAGCGTGAAGAGTACCGAGCGCCAGCCTGTAATGTCTATTGCAGAGATTTTCAAGGCAAAGATTGTAGACGTTACCAATGATTCCATGATGATAGAGCTGATTGGAAGACAGGATAAGCTGGATGCGTTCATCGAGTTATTAGATGGGTACGAGATTCTGGAGTTGGCAAGAACCGGTATAACGGGACTGAGCAGAGGAACTTCAGATGTAAAGATATTGGAATAGAAGCAAATAATAAAATTGTTAATGCTATTTATTATGCGAAGTTTTTACAGAGCATAGTAAGATTTTAATAATATTCTAGGAGGATAAGAAAATGGCAGCAAAAATATTTTATCAAGAAGATTGTAATCTTTCATTATTAGAGGGAAAAACAATCGCAATTATTGGTTATGGTAGCCAGGGACATGCACATGCATTAAACTTAAAGGAATCCGGATGCCATGTCATTATTGGTCTTTATAAGGGAAGTAAGTCCTGGGCAAAGGCAGAAGCACAGGGATTTGAAGTATATACTGCTGACGAAGCAGCTAAGAAAGCAGACATCATCATGATTCTTATCAATGATGAATTACAGGCAGATATGTACAAGAGAGACATTGAGCCGAACTTAGAGGAAGGCAACATGTTAATGTTCGCTCACGGATTTAATATTCACTTTGGATGTATCGTTCCACCAAAGAATGTAGATGTTACTATGATTGCACCAAAGGCACCGGGTCATACAGTAAGAAGTGAGTACCAGGAAGGAAAAGGAACTCCATGTCTGGTCGCAGTAGAGCAGGATTATACTGGAAAAGCGCAGGACATTGCGTTGGCATATGCTTTGGGAATTGGTGGAGCAAGAGCAGGTGTTCTGGAAACAACGTTCAGAACAGAGACAGAAACAGACCTGTTTGGTGAGCAGGCAGTTCTCTGTGGTGGTGTTTGCGCTTTGATGCAGGCTGGTTTTGAAACATTAGTAGAAGCAGGCTATGACCCAAGAAACGCTTACTTTGAGTGTATCCATGAAATGAAGTTAATCGTAGACCTGATTTATCAGTCCGGATTTGAAGGAATGAGATATTCTATCTCCAATACTGCAGAGTATGGTGATTACATCACAGGACCTAAGGTTATTACCGAGGATACTAAGAAGGCAATGAAGAAGATTTTATCCGATATTCAGGATGGAACCTTTGCAAAAGACTTCTTATTAGATATGTCTCCGGCAGGACGTCAGGTTCACTTCAAGGCTATGCGAAAGTTAGCAGCTGAGCATCCGTCTGAAGCAGTTGGTAAGGAAATCCGTAAACTGTATAGCTGGAACAATGAAGATGATAAGTTAATCAATAACTAATCGGAAATGATATATGGAATGAAGAAAAACACTCTTTATGACTGAAAAGTCATAGAGAGTGTTTTTTATATTCTGGCGAAAGCCCCCTTGTATTAACGTATAAAAATATTGACTTCCCAATGATATAAGATGCACCTTATGGATTTATAATACTATAAAAAAATATATTTTTATATTGACAATAGTGTGCGGTACACAGTATAATGCAATTAAGAGGTGATGACATGGCAGAGGAAAAAGAAATGCTGGCAAATCTCATACAAGAGCTGCGCAGAGGAACCCTGATTCTAAGTGTTTTAAGCCAGCTGCAGGAGCCGAGATATGGATATGCCTTAGTAGAACAGTTGGAGCAAAAGGGCGTTCCCATCGACCCTAATACGTTATATCCTCTGCTTCGACGATTAGAGAAGCAGGGAATGTTATGCAGCGAATGGGAGATGGGAGAATCGAAGCCAAGGAAGTATTATCGCAGAACGGTTTTAGGAGATGCTATATATCGGGAATTAAAGGTGCAGTGGAAGCGCATTTCAGAGGGCATGGAAGCGTTGCTAAAGGAGGAATAGAGCATGAGTGAAAAAGAAAGGAATAAAATGGAATTAAAAGAACGGTACATTTATCAGGTTATCCGCCGAATTCCCAAAAAGCAAAGGGAAGAAATCACAATGGAATTAAGAGAACTGATTGACGAGATGTGTGAGCATGATACCATAGAGCATGTATTAGAGAAGCTGGGAAATCCAGAAGAATTTGCTAAGAAATATCGAGATGGTAACAACTATATTATTGGTCCGAAATATTATGATGATTATATTTGGGTATTAAAAATTGTACTTGCCTGTGTGTTAATATCAGGGATAGTTTCCGCAGTCGTAAGTGGAATTACAGGTCAGGATTGGTCAGGAGAAACGGTTTCTGCAATCGTAAACGGAACAGTTGATATCATAGGAAGTATCATAACAGATACTCTCGTAAATCTTATTGGGGGTGGATTAGTAGCAATAGGTGGAATTACTTTAATCTTTGCATTAATGGAACGTCAGAATATGAAGATTAATGTAAAACAGGGAAAGTCATGGACACCGGAGCAGTTGACTCCTATACCGGATAAAAAAGTCTTAATCAGCCGAAGTGATAGTATGGTAGGACTTGTGTTCACTGTACTTTGCGCAGGTATATTCTTATTTGTACCGGAACTTTTTGGAGCCTATATTCTCGAGGATGGAGAGTTTATCAGAACGATACCTCTGTTTAATCTGGAGAAATGGAATCTTATTTTACCATTTCTGATGGTGGGCTTTGGACTATGCTTTGTGGATGAAATGATACGTCTGGTCACAGGAACTTATAGTAGAGTAGTTATGATTAGCAATATTGTGACGGGAGTACTTCAGAGTGTGCTTAGCATTGTTATTTTAAAGATGCTGCCCTTCTGGAATGAGAATTTTGCCAAAGAAGCAAGCAAGGCCTTCCACAGGGAATTTACTTCTAAGGGAGACTTGATGCACTATTGGGGAACAGATGTGATTTCTAATGTGGTACTTATGGTATTACTGGCAGTGATACTGATTGAAATGGGCGTGACAATTTATAAGACGCTGCGTTATGCCGTAGAACGATAGAATGGGGTGATATCTGTATGCATCTATCTATGAGCGATATAAAAATGGAATAACGAAAATGGAACAGATGCAGACAGACATCGATATTATTAAAAGTGTAGTTATTGAACACGGTCAAAAATTAGAGGAAGTCTATAGCTGATAATTTTCATAAAACGCAATAAAGCACTCTAATGATTTAGAAACCCGTACATTCTGGTTGTAGGCAAAGCCGATTTCACGTTTATGAATTGGAATTCCCAGTGGAATTTCGGTCAGAGTGCCTGTCTCCAATTCTTCTTTTACAAAGTCCCGGATGACACAGCCAACACCGAGACTGATTTTAGACATTTCGATTAAAAGGTCCATATTGGAAACTTCAATAGTGTCCTGGATTAAAATATGATTGTCCTGAAAATAATCATCAATATACTGGCGGGTCATATTTTCCTTGTCTAACAGCATCAGGGTAGAATTTTGTAATATCTGATTTTGTTCTACGCCCCGAAGCTTCAGATTATGCAGATAATCCTCTGTAGCCACAAAAATATCTTCAATTTCCCGCAGACAGTAAAAGTCGATGCTTTTAGAATTCTCTGGTTTTCCGATTAATCCCACATCAAGTTTTCCGTCCTCCAATAGTGCAAGCGTGTGATTGGTAGAGTGACAGGAGATAGAGATATTTATGTGAGGATATTTTTTTATAAAATCCTTTAAGTATGGAAGTAGAATATATTTACACAAAGTAGAACTCACACCAATGGTTAGATGTCCTACTCCCAGTTGAATAGAGCGGCGCAATTTGTCTTCTCCCAGAGAAAGAGTCTCAAAGGCAGACTTTACATGAGAATAAAGAATTTCTCCTTCTGAGGTAAGCGTAACGCCTCTGGAGCTGCGGTCAAACAGCCGAACGCCGATGCTTTCCTCCAGCTTTTGGATGGATTTGCTGATAGCGGGCTGGCTGATATAAAGTTCCTTTGCAGCTTTTGATATATTTCCGGCGTTGGCAACAGCATAAAAAATCCGATAAGAAGACAAATTTTGATTCATAGATACCTCCATAACTAAAAGTCATAATAATCATATTTAATATGTATTTCTATTATACTATGTTCTATGCTAAAATAGCAAGCATAGATAAGAAGATACGCGAACACGAGAATAAGTAAATAGGAGGATATAGAATATGGGAATGACAATGACACAGAAAATTCTTGCAGCCGCAGCAGGGCTTCCTGAAGTAAAGGCAGGGCAGTTGATTGAGGCAGAGTTGGATTTGGTTCTTGGAAATGATATTACGTCACCGGTAGCTATCCATGAAATGGATAAGTTCAGCAAAGAAGGCGTGTTCCATAAGGATAAGATTGCACTTGTTATGGATCATTTTGCACCGAATAAGGACATTAAGTCCGCACAGCACTGCAAATGTGTAAGAGAATTTGCCTGTAAGCATGATATTACCAATTATTTTGATGTAGGAGAGATGGGAATTGAGCACGCACTTCTGCCGGAAAAAGGTCTTACTGTGGCAGGAGATGTGATTATCGGGGCAGATTCCCACACCTGTACCTATGGTGCTCTGGGGGCATTTTCCACCGGTGTCGGAAGTACCGATATGGCGGCTGGAATGGCGACAGGAAAAGCATGGTTCAAGGTGCCGTCAGCCATTAAGTTCAATATTGTAGGAAAGCCATCCAAATGGGTAAGCGGAAAAGACGTAATTCTTCACATTATCGGAATGATTGGTGTAGATGGAGCATTGTATAAGTCCATGGAATTTGTGGGAGAAGGAATTAAGAACCTTTCTATGGATGACCGTTTTACCATTGCAAACATGGCTATCGAAGCAGGCGGTAAGAACGGAATCTTCCCGGTAGATGATGCTGCGATTGCTTATATGAAGGAACATTCCAAGAGAGACTTTAAAGTATACGAAGCAGATGAAGATGCAGAATATGACGAGGAATATACCATTGACTTAAGTACCTTGAAGCCAACCGTTGCTTTCCCACATCTTCCGGAAAACACAAGAACCATTGATGAGGTAGGAGATGTAAAGATTGAACAGGTAGTCATCGGTTCCTGTACGAACGGAAGATTAGATGACCTTAGAATTGCAGCAGAAGTGCTTCGCGGACACAAAGTAGCAAAGGGAATACGCTGTATCGTAATTCCTGCCACTCAGCGGATTTACTTAGAAGCTATGGAGGAAGGACTGTTAAAGACATTTATCGAGGCAGGCGCGATTGTCAGCACCCCAACCTGCGGTCCTTGTCTGGGCGGATATATGGGAATTCTTGCGGAAGGCGAGCGGTGTGTATCCACCACAAACCGTAACTTTGTAGGCCGTATGGGTCATGTAGAATCAGAAGTATATCTTGCAAGTCCGGCAGTAGCCGCAGCAAGTGCCATCACCGGTAAGATTTCCGGACCACAGGATTAGGAGGAAGAGAAATGAAAGCACAAGGAACAGTCTTTAAATATGGCGATAATGTAGATACTGATGTTATTATTCCGGCAAGATACTTAAATTCCTCTGATCCAAAGGAATTAGCAACACATTGCATGGAAGATATTGACAAAGATTTTGTAAATAAAGTAAAAAAAGGTGATTTGATTGTCGCAGATAAGAACTTTGGATGTGGTTCTTCCAGAGAGCATGCACCGATTGCCATCAAGGCAGCAGGGGTAAGCTGTGTTATCGCAGAGACCTTTGCAAGAATTTTCTATCGGAATGCAATCAATATCGGACTTCCAATTATTGAATGTCCGGAGGCGGCAAAGGGAATTGAAGCAGGAGACGAGGTAGAAGTAGACTTTGACAGCGGTATTATCACCAATAAGACAAAGGGAACTACTTTCCAGGGGCAGGCATTCCCGGAATTTATGCAGAAAATCATCAAGGCAGAAGGCTTGATTAACTACATTAACCAGAAGTAAAAATTCTTAGTGGGATTTGGAAAATAGAAAAGTGCAGAAAATGTGTTTGCACGAGGCATTCTTAGCCTCATTACGTGAACGCATTTTCTGCACATTTTTGATAAAACAGTTTGTTTCAAGGGTTTATAGGCCGGCAAGATAATTCAGATATTTTGCAGAAATTTTGATTTTACTGTAGACTTCTGCATATTCCTTTGGCGAAAAATGTTCAATATAGTTGGTGGGGAAGTTCTTGTTAATCCCATGGCTTTTTGCCAAATCCACTGCCTTGTTATAGGCGATAGCGGCTTTTTCTTCGCTTCGGTAGGTTCCTATCGTATAATTCCCATTGATATGTATTTTGACCTTATAGCGGGGAAGTTCATTTTTCAGATACTGTGTCACCCCATAATATTTATTGACTATAATAATATTAGAATAGCGGTAGTCTGTGGTGTCCTCATTGGCAAAATAGTAATCTTTGCCTGCTACGCTGTAATTTTTAATTCCATAACGGGAAAGGATATTGACCTGCATTCCATAGTCATTCACGAACAGGTGAGTACTCCGGCGCATAATTTTATGGCTGGAATAATAAAATAAATCGTCAATATCAAATTTTAGTTCATCTGACTTGGAAATGTAATATACAAAATAATTATTTCTAAGATAAATGGGATTTTTAAAATAAATGCCATTATCCCTAAAATTCAACAGAGAAATCACCTTATCAAATTTTAAAATAGTCTGGTGCGTAAAAACAGTGTCTATTGTAATTTCAGAATCCGTTAACAAATTACCAGCTTCCAGATAGGCAGTATTAGCCTCTGCCTCTTGGGAGAAACTGCCCAGAGAGATATGTTTATTTTTATATGTAATACTGGAACGATAGTATAAGTCTCCGTTTTTTTTATAAGCAAGATATACTCCTGGCAGCATATTGTCCTCCTATGGTATAAATGTATTCTTTTTATGAAAAAATACAAAATAAGTATAACACAAAAAGGAAGAATGAAAAAGTTTTTCTAAAATTTCCAGAATAAGAATGGAAATTTATGGTAAATATTTGTATTGACGGAAGCAAGTTAGTTTCGATATAATGCTTACTTGTGCAGTCACGCATAGAAAAGAGGAATATTATGTTAACAATTCAAAACTTACTAAAGAATGTGTATTGTTGTATCAGGAATATATCCAAGAAGTCCTACCGCGATTGTGCAGTTATTGTTTCAGGTTTTCTGGTGTTGGCGCTGATTTCCTTAAACGTGCAGGCATTTGGTGGAACGGGAAAGAATAAAACAATTCCAAAAGAATGTAATGTGTTAAATGGAAATGAGGAAAGCAGTTCGGACGGCGAAACAGAAGGAATCGGACTGGTAGTAGCACCGGAATCTATTGCAGTGTGCAAAACAGCAATAGAAGAACAGAGTAAATTAGAACAAAAAAGTGAAATTCAAAAAAGAGAGCGGGAAGTAGTAAAAGAGTGTCTCAATCTTGAAATCGTAGAGCAGGTAGAATTACCAAAAGCCCCGGTAAACCCTTATCAGGACTTGCAGCTTTCCGAAACGGATTACGAAGCGTTATGCCGTATTGTGCAGGCAGAAGCAGGCGGAGAAGATGAGCGAGGAAAGATTCTGGTAGCAGAAGTAATCTTAAATCGTGTTCTGACAGACGGATTCGAGGATACTGTGTATGATGTCATATTTGAAAAAAGTGGCGGCAGCGCTCAGTTTGCACCAACCGTAGACGGGAGATATTTTACGGTGGAAGTGACAGAAGAGAGCAGGCAAGCGGTAGAAAAGGCATTGCATGAAGAAGATTTTTCCGAAGGTGCATTATTTTTCTCTGCCAGAAGTAAAGCAAATCCAAATGATATGGCATGGTTCGACCACAACTTAAAATGGCTGTTTCAGTATGGCGGGCATGAATTTTATACACTTCCGTGAAAATTTCACGCTTTAATAGAGTAAAATTGTGTAGTGTAATTATTGACAGACTTGTGGAAAAATCTTATAATTGAAAGGATTATAAAAGCAAAGGATGGATAGGAATATGTTATATTCAAGCACAAGAAACGCAGATGAGAAAGTAACAGCTTCTCAGGCGATATTAAAAGGTCTTGCGGAAAATGGAGGACTTTTTGTACCGGATAGTATTCCATCTTTGGATGTTCCGGTAGAAAAGCTGGCAGATATGTCTTATCAGGAAACAGCGTATGAAGTAATGAAGCTGTTTTTGACAGATTTCACAGAGGAAGAATTAAAGAATTGTATCAAAAATGCATATGATTCCAAGTTTGATACAGAGAAAATCGCACCGCTGGTAAAGGCTCAGGATGCTTACTATCTGGAGTTATTCCACGGAGCTACCATTGCGTTTAAGGATATGGCATTGTCCATTCTTCCACATCTTCTGATTACCGCTGCACGCAAAAACGAAGTAAAAAATGATATTGTAATCTTAACAGCTACTTCCGGAGACACCGGAAAGGCAGCTTTGGCAGGCTTTGCAGATGTTAAGGGAACCAAGATTATTGTATTCTATCCGAAGGATGGTGTAAGCCCGATTCAGCAGAAGCAGATGGTAACACAGAAGGGGGAGAACACCTTTGTAGTAGGTATTAACGGAAACTTTGACCAGGCACAGACCGGCGTAAAGCAGATGTTCTCCGATAAGGAACTGGCAAAAGAGATGGAAGCAGCAGGCTATCAGTTCTCTTCTGCAAACTCTATCAATATCGGACGTCTGGTTCCACAGATTGTATACTATGTATATGCTTATGCAAAAATGGTGAAGGCAGGGAATATTCAGAATGGCGAGACCATGAATGTAGTAGTACCTACCGGTAACTTTGGAAATATTCTGGCAGCATTTTATGCCAAGAACATGGGACTTCCAATCGGCAAACTGATTTGTGCGTCCAATGAAAATAAAGTATTGTATGATTTCTTTACAACCGGAGAATACGATAAGAATCGTGACTTTATTTTAACAAGCTCACCGTCTATGGATATTCTGATTTCCAGCAACCTGGAACGTTTGATTTATCGTATTGCAGGAAATGATGCTAAGAAGAATCAGGAACTGATGAAATCATTACAGGAAAACGGAAAATACGAGATTACAGCAGAGATGAAAGAGCAGTTAAAGGACTTCTATGGAAATTATGCCAGTGAAGCAGAGACAGCAGCCGTAATCAAAGAAATTTATGATGAGACCGGTTACATTATTGATACTCATACCGCAGTAGCAGCGGCAGTATATCATAAATACCAGAAAGAGACAAAGGATACAGCTAAGACCGTAATTGCGTCTACTGCAAGCCCATATAAGTTTACCAGAAGCGTTATGACAGCGATTGATGAAAAATACGACAGCAAGCCGGATTTTGAATTAGTGGATGAATTAGAAAAATTATCCAAGGTAAAGGTACCACAGGCAATCGAAGATATTCGTACCGCACCGGTGTTACATAAGACCGTTTGTGAAGTGAATGAGATGCAGTCCGTAGTGAAACAATTCCTTGGAATGTAGAGAAATGATTTAGTTATAATTTAGAAAAGTTTATATAAGAAAGGAGCCTGATACATTTCTATCAGGCTCCTTTCTTATATGTAACATTATATGTATTGATTATTCTCGAGTGTGTGAAAAAAAGTCTGTAAATACTGATCTTCTATGATAATGTTTGGGCTGAAGGCTCCTAAGTGGGCTTTCAGCCCTCAGTTTATATATAACAGCACATGCTGGCGCATGTCAAGAGCAGGCGACAAAACCGCCTGTCATAACGACTGATTTTCAGTCCCTTATTCCGGAAGCCGTCCCTCATACATAATGCTGAGTTCTCCATAGACCTGTCCCCAGTTTCTAAGTGGCATAGTCCATTTTTTCGTGGCTTCAAATGTCGATAAGTAAAGTGCTTTCAGTAATGCAGTATCGCTTGGGAACACGCTTCGCTGGCGATTCAGCTTTCGGTAGGTCGCATTCAGACTTTCAATCGCATTTGTGGTATAAATGACCTTGCGAACTTCCGATGAAAACTTAAAAATCGGAGAAATAGCGTCCCAGTTCTGCTTCCAGCTTTTCATGGAATTCGGATATTTTTCACTCCATTTTTCGGTAACCCGCTCCAGAGCATCCAATGCTTTTTCTTCGGTCGGTGCCTGATAAATCGTCTTGAGATCTGCGCAGAACGGTTTTCTGTCTTTATCTGCGACATATTTCATCGTATTTCTTACCTGATGAACTATACAGCGCTGATACTCTGTTTTGGGAAATGCAGCTGCTATCGCTTCTTTGATGCCGGTCAGTCCGTCCGCACAGATGATAAGGATATCTTTTACTCCCCGGTTTTTCAAGCCATTCAGTACAGAAAGCCAATACTTGGAACTTTCATTTTCACCAACTTCGATGGTTAAGACTTCTTTGTAACCATCATTGTTAATGCCAAGAATGACGTAGGCTGCAAGTTTCCGTATAACACCATTATCACGAACAGCGTAATGGATTGCATCGATGTACAAAACAGGATAAACTTCCGAAAGTGGACGGTTCTGCCAGTCTTCAATCTGTGGCATGATTTTGTCGGTAACATCCGAGATAAAGCCTTCGGAAGCCTCGAAGCCGTAAATATCCTGCAGTGTATCTGATATCTGTCTGGTTGTCATTCCCTTTGCATACATAGCAATGATTTTCTGGTCAATATCAGAAATATCCTTTTGACGCTTCCTCACAATTTGCGGCTCAAACGTTGATTTTTGGTGTTGTATCATAAAAGTTGACACCCTATTCTCAAGGATTTTGATATATAATCATAATCAATACGAGAACAGGAGAAAAATCTATGGCACAGAATCA
>CASFBK010000025.1 GCA_949292785.1 uncultured Eubacteriales bacterium | reverse complement strand
TTCTTTTGTCTTGCCATAATAATAGGCCTCCTATGATTTAGATTTTATCATAGAAGACCTAATGCTAATAGCTATTTACAGAAAAACTTTCATACACTCAATTCTTATAATAGAATACCGCGAGCTGCGTTCTATCCCTCAATTCCAGCTTTTCCAAAATAGAACTTAAATAATTGCGGACAGTTCCTTCACTTAAAAACATTTTTTCTGCGATTTCCTTATTGCTCAGCCCATCTGCCACCAGCTCAATTAATTCCATTTCCTTGGCAGTGATACCAAAGGCGCTGCCGTCAAATTCCGCTGTCTGGTTTAGAAAGCCCGGCAGCTTACCCGCTACCTCACTTCCAAATACACTTTGTCCGTTAACAACTGACTTTAGGGCAGGAAGCAAACTTTCAAAGTCCTGTTTCAATATGTAGCCCTTAGCGCCAAGGTGCAGGGCGCGGACAATATATTCATCATCAGAAAAGGTGGTGAGAAACAGAATTTTTGCATCCGGGTATTTCTTTAATATAATATCAGCAGCTTCCAAGCCCGTCATGGTATCCATGCGAATGTCCATGAGAAGAACCTCCGGCTGGTGTTTTTCAAATAGTGCAATAGCCTCTTTTCCGTTTTTTCCTATTTCAGCAACGGTGACTTCTCCGGTTGCCTCTAAAATGGTCTTTAAGGATAAAGAGACCAGATTATCGTCATCTACAATTACAATATTCATAATACCTCCTGTTGTGTAGCTAATTTTGTAGTCAATTTAAATGCTGGTGGATTGTCTGTTCTTATATCGAATTCTTAGGAACGGAAATAAAAATCCGAAATCCCTGTTCCGTAGTCACAGAGAAACGTCCGTGAAGCTGTTCTACCCGCTCCTGCATATTAGTTAGACCTATTCCGGTGCTGGAAAGAATAATATTAGTGCCGTCATCCTCAATGATTAACTGATAGAAGCTGGGATGTTCCCGGGCAATTATTTTAATTCGTGTGGCATTGCTGTGCTTAGATATATTAGAAAGAGCTTCTTTGGCAATAGCAATGAAACAATATTTTATATCTCTGGGAAGGATTGTTCCCATATCATATTCCATGTGCACATCATAGCCGGTAAAATTCTGCAGTATAGTCTGTAGAGAAGATTTTAAATCGACGGAGTCATCATGGAGGTCATGAACCGATTCTCTGATGGAATCCATGGCAAGGGACAGCGTGTCTTTTAAAGAGCCGAGAGGCTCCTGCAAATTCGGGTCTTTGTTAATGGCAATCAATGCTCCCGATTGCAGAATAGAACGGGAAAGCATATGTCCTACATTGTCATGAATTTCCCGGGCAATGCGGTTTCGCTCCTTTAAGGTAGCAACACGGATTTCATAATCCTGTTGTTTAATCAGTTCCTGGTTCTTCTGCCGCAGCAACAGATTGTATTCCGTCGAGGTATCCCGAAGTCGCTTGAAATCCTGTTCTAGCTGTAAGAGATGTAGTGTTTTACATTTCAGCAGAAAAGCCAGAACAAATAATAGCAGAAACAGCGGGAAAAAAGCGGTATTCAAAGAGCGGGACAATAGGAAAGCAATAGATACGGCGGGAAAAAGCTGCCATATCTTATTCTGCACCAGCTCATAGAACAGCAAGGGCAGAAATGGTGTAAAGAGCGGTTGCATCAGTCCTGCCAACAAAAAGAGGAATAAAAAAGTGGATTCTACATAGAGGACAGGGGGCTTTAGGGTGTGGACAGGCATCATATCCGGATTGCAGTAAGTGCACAGGCAGAGAAAAGTAAAAGCAGAAAGCACTGCCAGTATCTGCACAGTCTCCAAATTAGGATAATAGTAGAGTGAAAAGAGAAAACAGCCGGTAAATAAAGCTAATTTATCCATAAATGCGCGCATAACAATCCTCCCATTCGTTTCCTTTATTATAGTATATCGTGAAGAATTATGGAATAAAAAAATTGGTAGAGTACAAAAAATGACATTTGTCATCATGGGAAATGACAGCGTTCACTGTTAGATTAGAAAGGAATTTGTTAGGATAAATATAACGAAACAAATAGAGTCATTGTGAAAAAGGAGGAGTACCATGGCAGAGAAAATTGTAGAAATAGAAAATCTGGTGAAACGATATAAGGAACTGGTAGCATTAGACCACTTAAATCTCACGGTAGAAGAAGGAGAAATATTTGGACTGCTGGGACCAAATGGAAGTGGAAAAACAACTGCAATCAGTTGTATTTTAGCATTGCTTTCCTTTGATAAAGGAAGTGTAAAGGTATTCGGGGAAGAGATTCAGCCGGACAGCTACAATGTGAAACGTCAAATCGGTGTTGTACTTCAGAACGTAGCAGTGTTTGAAGAGTTGACGGTACAGGAGAACATTGATTATTTTTGTGGTCTGTATATTAAAGATAAGGCCACCAGAAAAAAATATGTGGAGGATGCCATAGAGTTTGCCGGACTTCAGGATTTTCGCAAGTTCCTGCCGAAAAAGCTTTCCGGCGGTCTGCTTCGGAGACTGAATATTGCCTGTGGAATCGCCCACAAGCCGAAACTGATTATTTTAGATGAACCTACGGTAGCGGTAGACCCCCAGAGCCGAAATCGGATTCTGGAAGGAATACAGAAGCTGAATAAGGAGGGAGCAACCATTATTTACACTTCTCATTATATGGAGGAGGTAGAGCAGATTTGCAGCAGAATTGCAATTTTAGATAAAGGGCGTTGTGTAGCTTCTGGCACAAAGGAAGAATTAAAAGCCATGATTAAGACCGGAGAAAAGATACATATAGAAGTGGTGAACCTTAAGCCGGAGCAGTTAGAAGAAATCAGAGCCTTGCAGCACATATATCGGGCAGAGTATGACAAGGGAATGTTAGAAATCCGTTGCAGCGGAGGCAAGCACAATCTGGTGCGCGTACTGGATTATTTCCAGAATCAGGAAATCAGCCTTGGAAGAGTATATACGGAGCTTCCAACTTTAAATGATGTATTTTTGGAAATCACCGGAAAAGAACTCAGGGATTCGGAATAGGAGGTGGCAGAATGTTTTTACGGACATATGGTTACAGTCTGCTTCGCAGCGCAAGACAGAAAATGCTGATGTTTTGGAGTATTTTGTTTCCAATTATATTAGGAACTCTTTTTAAAGTAAGCTTTGGGGATTTGAATGAAACGGAATTCATGTTTCAGCAGATTCCGGTGGCATATGTAGAGGGAGAAGAGCCACAGCAGGAATTCAAAGCACTATTGGAAGAATTAGAAAGTAAAAACGAACTGGTAAAAGTGATGTCAGTAGAGGAAAGTAAGGCAGAAGAGCTCTTGAGAGAGGGAAAAGTAAAGGGAATCTTTAAAAATAGCGGAGAAATTGCTCTTGTGGTAACAGAAGAAGGAATTGATACCAGTATTTTAAAGAGTATTCAGGAACAGTATGAACATGTAATAAGAGCATTTTCGAACATTGCAGCAGAGAATCCGGAGAAAATAGCGGAAGTAGCCCGGAGTTTGGGAGAAGAGTGGAATTATCTGAAAGAAAACAGTATTACCAATCGGGACATGGATATGATGATGGATTATTTCTATGCATTGATTGCGATGAACTGTCTGTATGGATGTTTTTCAGGAGTTGTCTGTGCAGGGGAGTTTAAGGCGAATCTGTCTCATTTGGCTGCCAGAAGAGTGGCGTCAAGTACCAATCGTTTTGTGATTCTTCTGGCAGAGATTTTTGCAAAAATTACCTCGCAGTTCCTCTGTTGTGTGATAGGGGCATGTTATCTGCGTTATGCGCTGAATATTAACCTGGGAGAAGACACCGGGCGGATTGCGCTGGTAATTTTGGTAGGAAATGCGATTGGTGTTATGACAGGAGTCTTTGTGGGAAGTATTGGAAAATTAAAAAGTTCAGTGAAGGAAGGAATCTGTATTGGAGTTACCATGCTGGATTGTTTTCTGGCAGGGCTGATGGTAACTGGTATGTATCAGCTCGTAGAAAAATATGTGCCTGTCATAAATCGGATTAATCCGGCAGCGTTGATGGTAAAGGCGCTGTACAGCCTGAATATTTATGAAACCTACACCAGATACAATCAGTGTATATTCACAATGCTGGGGATTACAGCACTGTTATGTATCGGCTCGTATCTGCTGGTAAGGAGGGAACGTTATGCAAGTATTTAAGGCATTTTTTAAAATATTAAATAAAAATAAGCTTTCTATGATAATTTACATGGGAATTTACCTGGCACTTACCATTGTAATGACGCAAAGTGCCAGTGAGAGTGATACTACGGATTTTTCAAAGGTGTCTATGGACATTGGGGTGGATAATCAGGATAAAGGAGAGCTGGGAGAAGCACTGGTAGAATACCTTTCTAAGGAAAATAACATCAAGAGTATTCCGAAAGAACGCGAAGAACTTCTGGATACGATGTACTATCGGGAAATACAGTATGTGCTTGTGATTCCGGAGGATTTCACAGAAAAGTTCATAGCAGGGGAGCGGGAAGAGGCACTGGAGGGCACGGTAGTACCGGGAAATAGTACCGCTTTTCTGGCAGAGATGGAAATCAATGAGTTCTTAAAAACACTTGGGATGTATGTGGATGGGGGATTTGCTCCGGACAAGGCAGCAGAACAGGCACTTTTAGATATGAAAAAGGAAAGTCATGTGGAATTTTTAAGCCGGGAGGATGCCAAAGAAAAGCCGTCAGCTTATTATTTTTTCCAGTATGTTCCATATATCTTTCTATGTATTATGCTGGTTAGCCTGAGTGTGGTTTTAATGACATTTAATGATAAAGATATGGATGCCAGAAATAAGTGTTCTTCCATGTCCTTTTTCCAGCGTAATCTTCAAATGATACTTGGAAGTATCGGAATCATGCTTTTGGAATATGTGTTTTTTATGGTATTGGCATTTGTGATGTATCCGGATTACATGAAGAGTGTTGCCGGAGTTTTGAGTGCAGTAAATGCATTGGTGTATATGCTGGTATGCTTAAGTATCGCGTTTTTTGTTGGGCGGCTGGCACGAAATGACGGTGAGCTTAATATGATTGCAAATGTAATAGGATTATCATTTAGTTTTCTGGGAGGTGCATTTGTCCCTCTGGAAATCATGAGTGAGAGTGTGAAAAAAGTATCAAAATTTGTTCCATCTTACTGGTATGTTATAGCGAATAATGATATCTGGAAGATGGAAAGTATAAAGGATGCAGGCAATATTTATAAGAATTTTCTGATGACAGGAGCCTTTGCAGTAGCAGTGATTGCAGCAGCTATGGTGGTGAATCGGTTGAAGGCTCGCAGTGCGTAAGAAAAGCATTATAAAAGGGGCGAATGAATATTCATTCGTCCCTTTTTCGTAAGGTCTTATTTTCGAAATCCCGCTCTCTTTCGTAAGGTCGGGTCTAAGATTCTCTTTCTGATACGAAGACTTTCCGGGGTAACCTCCAAAAGCTCATCTGTTTCAATAAATTCCAATGCCTGCTCCAGACTTAAAATCTTAGGCGGTGTCAGAGTCAGTGCTTCGTCTGCGCTGGAGGAACGTGTATTGGTCAGATGCTTTTTCTTACATACGTTCAGTTCAATATCCTCTGCTCTGGAGCTCTGTCCGATGACCATTCCGGCATATACCTTTTCGCCAGGTCCGATAAACAGTGTTCCACGTTCCTGGGCGCTGAACAGACCGTATGTTACAGATTCTCCACTTTCAAAGGCAATCAGAGAACCGGTCTTGCGGTAAGCGATTTCGCCCTTGTATGGTTCATAGTCATTGAAAATAGTATTGATGATACCATTTCCCTTGGTATCTGTCATAAATTCGCTGCGGTAGCCAATGAGTCCACGGGATGGGATGTTAAACTCCAATCTGGTATATCCGCCGGCGATTGGTCCCATGTTTAGGAGGCTTCCCTTTCTCTGGCTTAATTTTTCAATGACACTTCCGGTAAATTCATCAGGAACGTCTACATAAGCGATTTCCATAGGCTCTAATTTCTTACCGTTCTCGTCTGTGTGGTATAACACCTCAGCTTTACTTACTGCAAATTCATAGCCTTCACGACGCATATTTTCGATGAGCACAGATAAATGAAGCTCTCCACGTCCGGATACCTTGTAGCTGTCCGGGCTTTCTGTTTCTTCTACACGAAGAGAAACATCTGTGTTCAATTCACGGAACAGTCTGTCACGCAGGTGACGGGAGGTCACGAACTTTCCTTCCTGTCCGGCAAGCGGGCTGTCATTTACAATAAAGTTCATAGAAATCGTAGGCTCTGAAATCTTCTGGAACGGAATCGCAACCGGATTTTCCGGGGAGCAGATGGTGTCACCGATGTGAATGTCTGCAATACCGGAGATGGCTACAATAGAACCGATTTTGGCTTCTGTTACATCTACCTTATTCAGTCCGTCATATTCATAAAGCTTGCTGATACGAACCTTTTGTAATTTGTCCGGTTCGTGATGGTTTACCACAACAGCCTCCTGATTTATCTTAAGAACGCCGTTATCTACCTTGCCCACACCGATACGTCCTACATATTCATTGTAGTCGATGGTACTGATTAACACCTGGGTGCTGGCATCCGGGTCACCTTCCGGCGCAGGAATATAGTCAAGGATGGTCTCAAACAACGGAACCATGTTATCCGGTTCGTCCTCTAAGCTCTTCATTGCATATCCGTCTCTTGCGGAAGCGTAGATAAACGGGCAGTCTAACTGTTCGTCAGAAGCGTCCAAATCCATAAATAACTCTAAAACTTCATCAATAACTTCATCCGGGCGGGCTTCCGGGCGGTCAATCTTGTTGATACATACAATAACAGGCAGGTCTAAGGAAAGCGCCTTCATCAGAACGAACTTTGTCTGAGGCATAACACCTTCAAAGGCATCCACCACCAGAACAACACCGTTTACCATTTTTAACACACGTTCTACTTCACCACCAAAGTCCGCATGACCCGGGGTATCGATGATGTTGATTTTTACATCCTTATAGGTAATGGCAGTGTTCTTAGAAAGAATGGTAATTCCTCTTTCACGCTCAATATCGTTAGAGTCCATAACACGCTCCTGCACCTCCTGATTGGCACGGAACACACCGCTCTGCTTCAATAACTCATCCACCAGAGTGGTCTTACCATGGTCAACGTGGGCAATAATGGCAATGTTACGGATGTCCTCTCGTTTCATTTTCATAAAATAATCCTTCTTTCTCTAATCTATCCCATAATCGGCTGGGAAAATAAATAGTATCCAAATTCAAGCCACATTAAAATAAGAAAGTGACCGACCTTTGTATTTTACCATAAAATAGTGATTTGGCAAGGTATTTCTATAGAAAAGCGGGTAAAAAATAGTTTGATGATAAAAATATTTTGTTTTTTTGCTTGTAATGGAGGAAAGCGTCTGATATAATTTTCATTATACTATATTTGAGGAGGAACTTTCCATGAGTGAGGAGAACAACACATTTGAAAATAATGACCAGCAGGGAAATGGAACACCGGAAGGAAACAATTATTTTTATCAGGGACAGCCGACCGGAAATGATTATAGTTCAGGTAAAGGACAGGGAACAGGATTAGGAATTGCATCTATGGTATGCGGAATTCTTTCTATATTAATCTTATGTGGAGGCTTTGTAGGAATAACTATAAGTGTAATGTTGGTACTGATGATGTATTTGTCACCAGTTCTGGGAATTGTAGCCGTTGTTTTAGGAATTGTGCAGATTGTGAAGAATGAGAGCAAGGGTATGGCGATTGCTGGTATTGTCTGTGGTGCAATAGGAATTTTGATATTTGTAGGTATAATCTGCATTGGTTTATATGCAATTAATACAGGATTATACGATAATATTATCAATACGTATTCGTATTATTAAGAGTAAAAAGTCACAGAAAAGAGCCTGCAATGTCTTGACAAGAGATTTTGCAGGTTTTATAATGTAAAAAGATTTTAGAAAAAGACGATGACGAAGACAGTACGGTATTACTTCAAACGTTTCAGAGAGCCGGGAGGGTGGAAACCGGTACCAGTAGAGAATACCGGAACATCACTTCCAAGTTGCCGGCTGAACCTGCCATGTGGCACAAGTAGGTGCGGACGGGAATTCCTCCGTTATGGGAATCGTGTATGCGGAATGTGAAGCGACTTCCAAGTACAATGTAACAGGTGGTAGCAATGCGTTTATAGCTTTGTCCTTTTACAAGGGCAAAGCTTTTTTAATATGATAGGAAATTGCGTTGCAATTACCTATCATATTAAAAGCGCTCCGCTAAGGATGCGCACCTCGCGGAGACGAAATTAGTCGTAAACGACATCGCTCGGGCGCGAAAGAGTCCGGAAAGTGGACTCTTTATTCTAAATAACATGAAAGGAGCATATACAGCACATGTATAACAAAGTCGATACCAATTTAAACTTTGTAGAAAGAGAAAAAGAGGTAGAAAAGTTCTGGAAAGAGAATGATATCTTCAAGAAGAGCATGGAGAACCGCAAGGAAGGAGAGACTTATACCTTTTATGACGGACCGCCAACTGCAAACGGAAAGCCTCATATCGGACACGTACTGACCCGTGTCATCAAGGATATGATTCCAAGATACCAGACCATGAAAGGAAAAATGGTTCCGCGTAAGGCAGGATGGGATACCCACGGACTGCCGGTAGAACTGGAAGTGGAAAAATTATTAGGTCTGGATGGAAAAGAACAGATTGAAGAATACGGTTTAGAGCCATTTATCAATAAATGTAAGGAAAGCGTCTGGAAGTACAAGGGAATGTGGGAAGATTTCTCCGGTACCGTCGGATTCTGGGCAGATATGGACAATCCATATGTTACCTATGACAATAACTTTATTGAATCCGAATGGTGGGCATTAAAGGAAATCTGGAACAAGAAGCTGTTATACAAAGGCTTTAAGATTGTTCCTTACTGTCCTCGTTGCGGAACTCCGCTGTCTGCACAGGAAGTGGCACAGGGCTATAAGACCGTAAAAGAACGTTCTGCTATTGTACGGTTCAAGGTAAAGGGCGAGGACGCTTATTTCCTGGCATGGACCACAACACCGTGGACCTTACCTTCTAACCTGGCACTTTGTGTAAATCCGGATGAAACCTACTGCAAGGTAAAGGCTGTGGATGGATTTACTTATTATATGGCGCAGGCGCTGTTAGACAGAGTATTAGGTTCTCTGTTGGACAAGGAGCAGCAGGAAGCAGGAGAAAAAGCTTACGAAGTATTAGAAACCTATAAGGGAACAGACCTAGAATATAAGGAATACGAGCCGTTGTTCCGGTGCGCAGGGGATGCAGCAGCAAAGCAGCGGAAAAAAGCACACTTTGTCACCTGTGACAGCTATGTCACCATGACAGATGGTACCGGTATCGTACACATTGCACCGGCATTTGGTGAAGACGACTCCAAGGTGGGAAGAAAATATGACCTGCCATTTGTACAGTTCGTAAACGGTAAGGGTGAATTAACGGAAGAAACTCCATATGCAGGCGTATTCTGTAAAAAAGCAGACCCAATGGTATTACAGGACTTAGAGGACCAGAAGCTGCTGTTTGATGCGCCGAAGTTCGAGCATGAGTACCCACACTGCTGGAGATGTGATACACCTCTTATCTATTATGCAAGAGAATCTTGGTTCATCAAAATGACCGAAGTAAAGGATGACTTAATCCGCAACAATAACACCATCAACTGGATTCCGGAAAGCATCGGAAAAGGACGTTTCGGTGACTGGCTGGAAAACGTGCAGGATTGGGGAATTTCCCGTAACCGTTACTGGGGAACACCGCTAAATATCTGGGAATGTGAATGTGGGCATATGCATTCCATCGGAAGCATTGCAGAATTAAAAGAGATGTCCGACAACTGCCCAGACGAAATTGAACTGCACCGCCCTTATATTGATGCGGTTACGATAAAGTGTCCGGAATGTGGAAAAGAAATGCATCGTGTACCGGAAGTAATTGACTGTTGGTTCGACTCCGGAGCAATGCCTTTTGCACAGCATCATTATCCATTTGAGAATAAAGAGGTATTTGAAAAACAGTTCCCGGCACAGTTTATTTCTGAGGCGGTAGACCAGACCCGTGGATGGTTCTATTCCCTGTTAGCGGAATCTACCCTGTTATTTAACAAGGCGCCTTATGAAAACGTTATTGTTTTAGGGCACGTACAGGATGAAAACGGACAGAAAATGAGTAAGTCCAAGGGAAATGCCGTTGACCCGTTTGACGCATTACAGACCTACGGAGCAGATGCAATTCGCTGGTATTTCTATATCAATTCTGCACCATGGCTGCCAAATCGTTTCCATGGAAAGGCAGTGCAGGAAGGACAGCGTAAGTTCATGGGTACTTTGTGGAATACCTATGCATTCTTCGTACTGTATGCAAATATTGATGCATTTGACGCTACCAAGTACACATTGGAATATGATAAGTTATCTGTTATGGATAAATGGCTGTTATCCAAGTTAAATACACTGATTACCGAAGTAGATAATAATCTGGGCAGCTACCGTATTCCGGAGGCTGCAAGAGCATTGCAGGATTTCGTAGATGATATGAGTAACTGGTATGTCAGAAGATGTAGAGAGCGTTTCTGGGCAAAGGGCATGGAACAGGATAAGATTAATGCATACATGACCTTGTATACTGCCTTGGTAACTGTATGTAAGACAGCAGCACCGATGGTTCCTTTTATTACAGAAGAAATCTATCAGAACCTGGTATGCAGCATTGATAAGTCTGCACCGGAAAGTATTCATTTATGTGACTTCCCTGTGGCTGACCCGGCGTTTGTAGATGCAGAATTAGAGAAAAATATGGATGCGGTTCTAAAAATCGTAGTAATGGGTCGTGCATGCAGAAATACGGCTAACATTAAGAACCGTCAGCCAATCGGTAATATGTTTGTAAAAGCGCCGTATGAGCTGCCGGAATTCTTCCAGGAAATCATAGAAGAAGAGCTGAATGTAAAGAAAGTAACCTTTACCAGCGATGTCAGCAGCTTTACCGATTACACCTTCAAGCCGCAGCTTCGTACCGTAGGACCAAAATACGGTAAGTTCTTAGGGCAGATTCAAAAGGCATTGGCAGAACTTGACGGTAATAAAGCAATGGCAGAATTAAAAGCAAAGGGCAGTCTGACTCTTGACAGTGTAAGTGCAGACGTTGTATTATGTGAAGAGGACTTATTGATTACCATGACTCAGCAGGAAGGCTATGTAACAGAGGGTGATAACGAAGTAACCGTTGTACTGGATACGAACCTGACGGAGGAGTTGTTAGAGGAAGGATTTGTCCGCGAATTAATCAGTAAGATTCAGACCATGCGTAAGGAAGCAGGATTTGAAGTTATGGATAAGATTGCTGTTTCTTATCAGGCAGAAGCAAAAATCAATGCAATTTTTGAAAAGTTTGGAGAACAGATTCAGTCAGAAGTGCTGGCAGAGAAGATTATCGCAGGCGAAGTAACAGGATATGAAAAGGAATGGAATATCAACGGTGAAAAGGTAGCGCTTGGGGTAGAGAAAATACAGTAACTAAAAAGGAGAGAGACACACCGCATGTGACTACTCTCCTTTTTCTGAAATAAGTATTTACACACAAGATAGGAGTGAGGCTATGGAAAACAAAATGTTTGAAAAAGAACAATTTATTAAAGAAGTAAAGGGAAATGTGAAGAATCTCTATCGAAAGACACTGGAAGAAGCTTCCGTGCAGGAAGTGTATCAGGCAGTGGCTCATACGGTAAAAGATGTGATTATCGACCAGTGGCTTGCAACACAAAAGACATTTGAAAAAGAAGACCCTAAGATGGTTTATTATATGTCTATGGAATTTCTCATGGGAAGAGCCTTGGGAAATAACCTGATTAATCTGACTGCCTATAAGGAAGTCAGTGAGGCGCTTAAGGAAATTGGATTTGATATCAATGCCATTGAAGACCAGGAACCGGACCCGGCACTTGGAAATGGTGGATTAGGAAGACTGGCAGCCTGCTTTATGGAATCCCTTGCTACATTGGGATATCCGGCATATGGCTGTGGAATTCGTTACCGCTATGGAATGTTCCGTCAGAGAATCAAAGATGGATTCCAGATAGAAGAGCCGGATAACTGGCTCAAAGACGGATATCCTTTTGAACTGCGCCGTCCGGAGCATACCTTTGAAGTAAAATTCGGTGGATTTGTACGTTCTGAAATGGATGAAAAGGGAAATGTAAAGTTCATTCACGATGGTTATCAGTCCGTAAAGGCAGTACCATACGATATGCCGATTATCGGATATGACAATAATATGGTAAATACGCTTATGATTTGGGATGCAGAGCCGGTGGAATGCTTTGAACTGGATTCCTTTGACAAGGGCGATTATAAAAAGGCGGTAGAGCAGGAAAATCTCGCTAAGAATCTGGTGGAGGTGCTTTATCCGAACGACAATCATGTGGCAGGAAAAGAGCTGCGTTTAAAACAGCAGTATTTCTTTGTTTCTGCCAGTGTACAGCGTGCCATTGCCCGTTATAAAAAAGACCATCCTGATTTACGAAAACTGCCGGAAAAGGTAGCCATTCAGATGAATGATACCCATCCTACTGTAGCAGTGGCAGAGCTGATGCGTATTTTGGTGGATGAAGAAGGTATGACATGGGAGGAAGCATGGGAGATTACCGGAAAGACCTGTGCATATACCAATCACACCATTATGTCAGAGGCGTTAGAGAAATGGCCGATTGAGATTTTCTCAAGACTTCTTCCGAGAATCTATCAGATTGTAGAAGAGATTAACTGCCGTTTCATTCTGGATATTCAGAATAAATTCCCGGGAGATCAGGGAAAGGTACAGAAAATGGCGATTATTTATGACGGACAGGTGCGCATGGCAAATCTTGCTATTGCAGCAGGATATTCCGTCAATGGCGTAGCAAGACTGCATACGGAGATTTTAAAAGAGCGGGAATTGCATGAGTTTTATGAAATGTTCCCGGAAAAGTTCAACAATAAGACCAACGGTATTACCCAGAGAAGATTCCTTTATCATGGCAATCCTTTGTTGGCAGACTGGGTGAGCGGTCATATTGGAAAAGACTGGATTACGAATTTAGCCCATATTGAGAAGCTGGCTATTTATGCAGAGGATGAAAAAGCACAGCAGGAGTTTATGAATATCAAATATAAGAACAAGCTGCGTCTGGCAGATTACATCTTAAAGCACAACGGAGTAGAAGTAAATCCACGCTCTATCTTTGATGTTCAGGTAAAACGTCTGCATGAGTATAAGCGTCAGCTTTTGAATATTCTGCATGTGATGTATCTTTATAATAAGATAAAAGAACATCCGGATATGGAATTTTATCCGAGAACCTTTATCTTCGGAGCGAAGGCAGCAGCAGGTTATCGAAATGCAAAGCTTACCATTAAGCTGATTAATAGTGTTGCAGATGTGATTAACAATGACAAAAGCATTGATGGTAAGATAAAAGTTGTATTTATTGAAGATTACAAAGTGTCCAATGCAGAGTGGATTTTTGCGGCAGCAGATGTATCAGAGCAGATTTCTACGGCAAGTAAAGAAGCATCAGGAACAGGAAATATGAAGTTTATGCTGAATGGAGCCGTAACCATTGGAACCATGGATGGAGCGAATGTGGAAATCGTAGAAGAAGCCGGAGAAGAAAACGAGTTTATTTTCGGTATGAGCGCACAGGAAGTCATTGAGCATGAAGCAAAACGCGATTATGACCCAATGCAGATATTTAACAGCGACCAGGAGATTCGTCAGGTGTTGATGCAGTTAATTAATGGATTTTATTCTGGAAATGATTCAGAGTTATTCCGTCCACTGTACAATTCCTTGCTGAACACCCAGAATACCCAGTATGCAGATACTTATTTTATACTGAAAGACTTCCGTTCTTATGCACAGGCACAGGAAAGAGTAGAAGAGGCATATCGCGATGAGAAGCGTTGGGCGAAGATGGCAATCTTAAACGTTGCCCATTCCGGTAAATTTACTTCTGACCGTACCATTCAGGAATATGTGGATGACATTTGGCATTTGGATAAAGTCAAGGTCGAGCTTTGAAAAGAAGACACATGGCTGTGGAAGTCTGACGGATGGAAGGAGCCTTCGATGAAAAAGTTACAGGTAAGAAATACAATTTTGCTGTTTTTAACAGCATTTATCTGGGGAACTGCCTTTGTGGCGCAGAGTGTGGGAACGGACTATGTTAGTCCGTTCACCTTTAACTGTGTCAGAAGCCTTGTGGGCGGAGTGGTTTTGATTCCGTGTATCTGGCTTTTGGGCAGAATTGCCCCGAACAAAACGAGGGAGACGCAGGAGCCAAAGGATAAGAAACGTTTGCTGACCGGAGGAATATTATGCGGAATACTGCTGTGCCTTGCAAGCAATTTTCAACAGATGGGAATTGCATACACCACAGTAGGAAAAGCAGGATTTATTACAGCGTTTTATATTATTATTGTACCGATTCTGGGATTATTTTTAAAGAAAAAATGCTCACTTACAGTATGGATAGGTGTGGTACTGGCATTAGCGGGATTATACTTTTTATGTATCACAGAGGAATTTTCCATTGGAAAGGGAGATGCACTGGTATTTGTATGTGCACTGTTATTTTCTATCCATATTTTAGTGGTAGACCATTATACGGAATTGGTAGACGGAGTGAAAATGTCCTGTATTCAGTTTTTTGTATGCGGGATTTTATCCGGAATCCTGATGTTTTTGTTTGAGCATCCGCAGATTTCGGATATCATAGCGGCATGGCAGCCGATACTTTATGCGGGCGTATTGTCCTGTGGCGTGGCATATACCCTTCAGATTGTAGGTCAAAAGGGAATCAATCCTACGATAGCTTCTTTAATTTTAAGTCTGGAATCTGTAATTTCCGTATTGGCAGGATTGGTTGTACTGCAGCAGCGTTTGAGTAAAAGAGAAGTGGCAGGCTGCATTTTGATGTTTGGTGCTATTATTTTAGCCCAGCTGCCGCAGAAAAAAGGGAAAGAAGAACAAAAATATGAATAACTGGAAGAATAGCAAAAAATCAGGTATTGTCCTGTGGTTATTGGTACTGTCACTTGGTATGTCTGTTATGGCGGGATGCCAGAACAAAGAAGCTTTAGAAAAGGAAAAGAAATACCGTGAGACTGGTATTACGAAGATGGAAGAAGGAGATTATGCAGGTGCGGTAGAGTCCTTTCAAAAGGCACTGGACCAGTCCCTTGCTGTCGTGGGAGAATTAGAGATTGATATTTGTTATTATAAGGCGGCAGCCCAGTATAAAAGCGGAGATACCGAAGGGGCAATGGAAACCTATCAGGCTTTAATGGATTATGATAAGAAAAGTGGAGACCCTTACTATCTGCGGGGATGTATCTACCTGAAGGAAGGAGATACAAAAAAGGCAAAAGAGGACTTTGATAAAGCATTAGAATTAGAGAAAGATGACTATGAGCTGTACGTTTCCATTTATGAAAATCTGATGGGTATCGGTGAGACAGAAGAGGCAGGAAAGATATTAGAGGAAGCATTGAAGCTAGATGGCGAAGAAGCAGCAGATTATCGGGAACGGGGACATATCTATTTGTTAATGGGTGATTATGAAAGCGCCAGAAAGGAACTGGATAAGGCAATCAATAAAGAGGATATGAAGGCGCTGCTTTATATGGCGCAGGTATATGATGCCCAGGGAAATACTTCACAGGCACAGGCGCTTTACGAAAGTTATTCTGCCCGAAATGGCTCTGATTCACAAACGTTGTCTACCCTTGGCGAAATGCAGATGGAGCAGGGAAACTATCAGCAGGCGTTGCAATTTTTTCAGCAGGCACTTGCAGCAGACAATGTGACAAATGAGCAGGCAATACGCAAAAATGAAATTATAGCATATGAACAATTAAAGGATTTTGCTTCTGCAAAAGAAAAGATGGCAGCTTATCTGGAAGCTTATCCGGAGGATGAACAGGCACAGCGGGAGTTTGTGTTTTTGCAGACGAGATAGAAATAGGTAGAATAAAAAAGGATTATGGTATAGGGTTCTATACTATAATCCTTTTTCTGTATGGTTACAAGGAAGGATGCAGTTCCCTGCAGGACTGTCGCTTTACCAGCCGGCAGGGTAACTGAATCTTCATGGCAGTAGCCGGATGCTGCTTTAAGATATTAAACACAATATTGGCGCCAAAGTTGCCCATATCATATGCCGGAGCGTGAATAGTAGTCAGTGGCGGTGAAGTGAAGGAAGAAAGGTTGGTGTCATCAAAGCCCATGAGGGAAATGTCATCCGGTACCTTTATTCCGTTGTCATTTAAGGCACGCAGTGCACCGATAGCGATAGGGTCACTGGAAGCCACAATGGCAGTAGGAAGGTCTCCCCGATTAATCAGCTCCACCATCATCTGATAGCCGGATTCTGTTGTGAATTCCTGCTCCACTAAATATGGTTCATATGTAATATTGTGTTTCTGACAGTATTTGGTAAAAAGCTTTTTTCGCATGTCCGGAAAAAGCTGTCGGTCTGCCAGGTACTCTTTTCCGCCAAGAAATCCAATTTTGGTGTGTCCAAGAGAGGTCAGATAATCCAGACCTGTTTTGACCGCATGGTCAAAGTCCAGGGTAATGGTGGAAACAGCCGTATCATTTACCGGCATGTCCAGAAAAATAATGCTGTTGGTCAGCTCGCGGAAACGTTTTACTTCTGCCCCGCTGAATTTTCCAACACAGACCAGTGCATCTACAGACTTCAAAGCATCCATATAGTTTACATCTGCCTTATAGGTACGAACCACATGAATACAGTTCTGCATACAGAAGTCTTCAATCCCCTGACGAATCAGCAGGTAATAATTATCTTCCAACTCCTGCTGGGGAGAGAACCACTGTACAATACCAAGGGTATAGGCAGAGCGGTTAGAAGCCCTTGATTTTTTCTTATAATTTAAGGCGTTTGCCGTATCCAGTACCTTCTGACGTGTCTCAGGAGCTACGCTCAGGGTACTGTCATTATTTAAAATTCTTGAAACAGTAGCAGAAGAGACGCCAGCAGCTTCTGCAATATCTTTAATGGTAGCCATTTGATACCTCCATAAATTTACTATAATATAAAGTATAGCAAAAGGAAAAGAAAAAGGAAAGAGAATTTTAGTAAATTTACTAAAATTAAAAAGATAAAAATGTAGTAAATTTTGAAATAAAATTTTAGTAAAAATATTGACTGTTTACTAAATAGAGAATATAATAAGAGTAGCTAATAAAAATAAAATGAAAGGGTAGGGGAACAGGATGAAAAAAACGGAAGATTTATTGGGTGGATTGAAAGCTGGACAGCAGGACAAGAGACTGAAAGAAATTTATGTAGATGAAGGGATGCTTCCCTATCAGAGAGAGCGTTTCCAAAGTGCAATTCGCAAGTTTGAGGAACTGTATGGAGCAGGGGAAGCAGAAGTTTACAGTGCACCGGGCAGAAGTGAAGTTGGTGGAAATCATACCGACCATCAGCATGGGGAGGTACTGGCAGCCTCTATTAATCTGGATGCCATTGCAGTCGTAAGAAAGACACAGGAGCCAGTCATAGAATTATTGTCTGAAGGTTATGAGAAAATCAGTGTAGATTTATCAGATTTAGAAAAAAGAGACGAAGAAGAGGGAACTTCTATTGGTATTATTCGTGGAATGGCTTATGGCTTGAAGCAGAATGGACATGCGATTGGCGGATTTCAGGCTTATGTCACCAGTGATGTGTTAAACGGTGCAGGCATGTCAAGCTCTGCAGCCTTTGAGACCTTGATTGGAACTGTGATTTCCGGACTTTACAACAATATGGAGATAAGCCCGGTAGAGATTGCACAGGTGGCGCAGTATGCAGAAAATGTATTTTTCGGAAAGCCGTGCGGACTGATGGATCAGATGGCATGCTCTGTGGGCGGTTTAATCCATATTGATTTTGCAGACCCGAAGAATCCTATCGTAGAAAAGATAGAAGTAGACTTTGGCGCCTACCGGCATAGTCTGTGTATTACGGACACCAAGGGCTCTCATGCGGATTTGACCGATGATTATGCCCAGATTCCTCAGGAAATGAAGAAAGTAGCCTTATTTTTCGGTAAGGAATTTTTACGTGAGGTAGACGAAAAGGAATTTTATAAAAATATTGCAACGCTTCAGAAAGAATGTGGAGACCGTGCGGTGCTGCGTTCCCTTCATTTCTTTGAGGAAGAGAAAAGAGTAGAAAAGGAAGTAAATGCGTTAAAGAGCGGAGAATTTAAGGAATTCTTACAGACCGTAAAGGCATCCGGTAATTCCTCCTTTAACTATTTGCAGAACGTTTACACGAATAAAGATGTACAGAATCAGGGCGTGTCCATTGGACTTGCAGTCAGCGAAAGCATCCTTGGAAATCACGGGGTCAGCCGTGTCCATGGAGGCGGTTTTGCCGGAACCATTCAGGCATTTGTAGAGGACAGCTTTGTGGAAAATTATCGTGAGATGTTAGACAGCGTATTTGGGGAAGGCTCCTGTCATGTATTGAAGGTAAGACCTTTCGGCGGAATCAAGGTAATATAAAAGGTAATATGATAATAAACAGGAAGGAATGGGGATTACTATGGTAAATGAAGCGATAAAAAAGCTGGTATGCTATGGATTGGAAAACAATCTGATTTCTGAGGAAGATGTGATTTTTACGACCAATCGTTTACTGGAAACTTTGAACATAGACGAATATGAAGAACCAACACAGGAGTATCACAATGTAGAATTAGAGCCGGTGTTAAAAGAGTTGTTAGACTACGCCTATGAGAAGGGCGTGTTAGAGGAAAACGGTGTAGTATACCGGGATTTATTTGATACAAAGCTGATGGCACAGCTGATGCCAAGACCAAGCGAGGTAATTGCAAAATTCTGGAAGGTGTATGAGTCAGAAGGAGCGAAGGCTGCGACAGATATGTATTACAAGCTCAGTCAGGACAGCGATTATATCCGCCGCTATCGTATTGCTAAGGATGTAAAGTGGAAAGCCGAGACAGAATATGGCGAGATGGATATTACCATCAATTTATCAAAACCGGAGAAGGACCCGAAAGCCATTGCAGCAGCAAAGAATGCAAAGCAGAGTGGATACCCTAAGTGCCTGTTGTGTATGGAGAATGAAGGATATGCCGGAAGAATCAATCATCCCGCAAGACAGAATCACCGCATCATTCCGGTAACGATTCAGGAAAGTAAGTGGGGATTCCAGTATTCTCCGTATGTTTATTACAATGAGCATTGTATTGTGTTTAATTCCAAGCATATTCCCATGAAAATAGAGCATGGAACCTTCTGTAAATTGTTTGATTTTGTAAAACAGTTTCCTCACTATATCGTAGGCTCTAACGCAGACCTTCCGATTGTAGGCGGTTCTATTTTAAGTCATGACCATTTCCAGGGCGGAAGCTATGAGTTTGCTATGGCAAAGGCTCCGGTGGAGTGCCGGTTTGCGGTAAAGGATTTTGAAGATGTGGAAGCTGGAATCGTAAAATGGCCTATGTCCGTGATTCGTCTTTCCGGAGAAGATACAGAGCGTATCATTGCTTTGGCAGACCTTATTTTAAATGCATGGCGGGGCTATACGGATGAGGCAGCATTTATTTTTGCAGAGACAGAGGGAGAGCCTCATAATACCATTACCCCCATTGCCAGAAAGCGTGGAGACAGGTACGAGCTGGACTTGGTGTTGCGTAACAACATTACCACAGAGGAGCACCCGCTTGGGGTCTATCATCCACATGCAGAACTTCATCATATCAAGAAGGAAAATATCGGTCTCATCGAGGTAATGGGACTTGCAGTGCTTCCTGCAAGATTAAAGGATGAAATGGAAACGCTTGCAGATGCCATTGTGACCGGAAAGGATATCCGGACAGATGAGTCCATCGAGAAACATGCAGACTGGGTGGAAGATTTCCTGCCGAAGTATGACAGCGTAACTGCGGAAAATGTGACGGAAATCCTGCATAAGGAAATCGGTCTGGTGTTCAGCAAGGTATTGGAGCATGCAGGGGTGTATAAGAGAGACGCAGAGGGACAAAAGGCATTTGAGCGGTTCATTGCTTCCTTAAATGCATAAAGTTTGTATTAAAGGCTGGTGAGGGAAGTTTTATACTTCCAAAACTAGCCTTTTGTGCAGCCGTTAATCCATTCGTGGCAGCTATGAGAGCCGCATCCATGGTCACCACAGCTATGTCCTTCCTCATGGGAGTGATGATTGCACATAGTATTAGGGTCATAGACTAATTGTCCATTAAAAAAGGATTCTAACTGTGCGTCTGCATCGCCGGTAGCCCCTGGGTATATTTGAATCCTTGCTTCTGCCAATGCATTTCTGGCACTTCCGCCAATACCGCCGTAGATAAGTATGTCTACGCCGCCTCCAAATAAAAATCCGGCAAGGGCACCATGTCCTTGTCCATTGGTATCTACGATTTCAGAAGAAATAATTTTTCCATCTTCTACGTCATAAACTTTAAACTGCTGGGTATGTCCAAACTGCTGGAATACCTGTCCGTTTTCATATGTAACTGCAATTTTCATAGTATGTGTTTCCTTTCCGGATGCAGTTGTTTTCTTTTGGCAAGTTTGCGGAAAAGAGCATGACGAGTCACAGCAGAGCTGGTAAGAACCGCCGCCTATGGTAAGGGGGAGTTCCTTCCACTATAAAACGTGCAAGCGATGTTGCTTCAAATATGATTATAAAACGGTTGTTGACATATGTGGTGTGCATTCTTAGCGGAGCATTTTTATATTATAGGAAAGTCATATGCTTTCATACTTTAATGTAACAAGGTCTTTCCTATAATATAGAAAATGTCAAGGAAAAACGGATTGACATTGTAAAAAGAAACAATTAAAATAATAGGAGGAGTTACGAGGGAAGAGTTACGATAATGAAGGACTAGGGGGAGTCATTCATAGCTTATCATTCGATAAGCGGCTAATTCAGTAATTAATCCAGAACAGGACAATTAAATATTGTAAGTAGTGAATAAAGTGTAGAGTTTC
>CASFBK010000024.1 GCA_949292785.1 uncultured Eubacteriales bacterium | reverse complement strand
TCTGTGCCATAGATTTTTCTCCTGTTCTCGTATTGATTATGATTATATATCAAAATCCTTGAGAATAGGGTGTCAACTTTTATGATACAACACCATTCCCCAGATTAGTATTTCTACAATAATGATATTTACCAGAACAAGCACTATCCAAAAGTTTCTTTTCAATCTATCATTCTTTTTTGTTTCCTCAGTTTGCAAAATTTCCTCCCACCACAACATGGATTTTACGATAAAAATTGATACAATTCAAGCTCATTAAATCTGATTATATCATTTTCTTTCCGGTAAATCAAATATGGGTAGGCACGTAACTGCTCTGAGCACTTTACTGTAATTATTGGAACGACAAAAACCCCTGAAAACAACGCCTTTGCTGCTTTCAGGGGTTTAAAAGGGGAGGATAAGTATTTAACCTTATCTTTGGTTCAAAGCATTTCGCTTTCTCCGAAGAACAAGTGGGGGCTTCGTTCTTCGGATAATGATAGTATCACCTGTTTTTTTCACTTTATACAGACTTATATGAATTTTTTCATATATCCTTTTTAAACATATCCGCCTGTTGTTCCCATAATGCCGATACGAAGCATACTTTTTACCAGAGTCCACATCCCACTTAAGATGGCATTATCGGCGATTCCAAGCGGTCTGCTTAAGATACCTGTTACCAGAAGCGCAATTAAAATCAGACTGCTGTAGCGCCGAATCTGAAAGTAAAATTCTTTGACCTTTGGTACGACTTCCCCTAAAACATTGGAACCATCCAGAGGCGGAACCGGAATCAGGTTGAACACGCCAAGACCAACATTTATCACGGCAGAATAATATGCAACGTTTAATCCTATGGAAAACAGAGCAGAATCTGCGATTGCTGCGTAATGCAGGATTCCATACCGATAAAGTAATCCATAAATTACCATCGACAGAAATGCCAACAGAAAATTCATTGCCGGACCTGCAAGGGATACCAGAATCGTACCTTTTTTCTTATTTTTGTAATAGGCAGTATTAATACGTACCGGCTTCGCCCAGCCCATGTGGAAAAGCAACAGGCACAGGGTTCCTATCAAATCCAGATGCTTGAACGGATTCAGCGTCAGCCTTCCGTCTCTTTGAGGTGTCGGGTCTCCCAGCTTATAAGACACAAATCCATGTGCAAATTCGTGAAAGGAAATGGCTATCAACATTCCGGGCGCTATGTAAAGCACTGCTTTCAGCTGGCTCATATAATAACTTAACATGTGTTACCTCTTTCTACTGTTTCTGTTTTTCTTACTGATTTTCTTCTTCTTACTGTTTTGTTTTTCATTTTCAACTGCGTTTCCGTTATGTTTTATTATAATCCATTTCCAATAAATCACAAGGCACTCTTTCTAAAATTTCTTTTAAATTTTTCTAAAATTTTAGTTTCTTTTTTCGGCATTTTCCGGAAAATCTTGCCTCAACAAAAAAGTAAGAATTCTGTTCTGTTCAGAATTCTTACTTTTGTATAGATATTTTTCATATTTGTTATGGCTGCTGTTCGCTATGGCACCCGCCATGACATCCGGCACAGCCTCCACTGCACCCACTGCATGCCTTTCCGCTCTTCTTGTCCTTATGTATTGTACGAACCGCTAATGCACACGCCGCCACTACAACTGCACCAACTATAATTGTACCCATGTTACATTCCTCCTATTTGAGAATGGATATCATTTATCATAGTTAGTATATGCTAACCTTCCGATTTTGTCAACATCTATTTTAACTCTTTCCGAAGAATTTGGGTGGCTGCTACCATGTTTCTTAAGCTGGCTTCTGTTTCCGGAATTCCTCTGGTCTTTAATCCACAGTCCGGGTTTACCCAGAGCTTTTCCTGTGGGATTTTTTCAAGCATTTTTCTGATTGCTTCTACGATTTCTTCCACGGAAGGAACTCTTGGAGAATGGATGTCATAGACTCCCGGTCCCACTTCTGTTTCAAATTCCGCTTCTTTCAGTGCATCTAAAATCTCCAGCTTGGAACGGGAAGCCTCAAAGGTAATGACATCTGCATCCATTTCGTCAATTTCATGAATAATATCCTCAAATTCACTGTAACACATATGCGTATGAATCTGGGTTTCCGGTTTTACGCCGCTATGACACAAACGAAAGGCTTCTAACGCCCAATCCAGATAATCGCTATGCCATTCGCCTTTTCTAAGAGGCAGTTTTTCTCTAAGGGCTGCTTCATCTATTTGGATGACAGAAATTCCTGCTGCTTCTAAGTCCACTACTTCCTGTCGGATGGCAAGTGCAATCTGGAATGCCATTTCTCTGTGGGAAATGTCCTCTCTTGGGAAAGACCAGTTCAAAATAGTAACAGGACCTGTCAACATTCCTTTCATTGGCTTTTTTGTCAGAGATGCCGCATACTCAGAATACTTCACAGTAATCGGTGCAAGACGTTTTACATCTCCAAAAATAACCGGTGGTTTTACACATCTGGTACCATAGGACTGCACCCAGGCATATTCGGTAAATACATAGCCGCCGAAATTCTCTCCGAAAAATTCTACCATGTCATTCCGTTCATATTCCCCATGCACCAGAACATCCAGTCCCAGTTCTTCCTGCTGTCTGACACAGTCTCTGATAAATGCAAAGACCTGCGCATCGTACTGCTCTTTTGAAATCTCACCCTTGCGGTAACGGCTGCGGTTGGACTTTACCTCTTTGGTCTGTGGGAAAGAACCAATGGTCGTAGTGGGAAGTGCGGGCAGTCCCAGCTTTTCTCTTTGCAGCTCCTGACGCTCTGTTCTTGCCACATTTCTGATAAAATCTTTTTCCGAAAGGGCTTCTACCTGTCGGCACACTTCACTGTCCTTCATTCCTCTTTCTGACTGTATTACTTCTACATTTCTTTGATACTCCGGCTCATTTACATAATCCTTTTTTGAAAGGACGGACAGCTCATGAATTTCTGTCAGTTTTTCCTGTGCATAGGCAAAATATTTTAACACGTCTTCAGAAAGCTTCTTTTCGCTCTTTGTGGTATATGGAACATGAAGCAGGGAACAGGAGGTGGTGAGCACCAGCTTATCTGTCACCTTTTTTAAGTGTTCTATCTGTGCCAGCTTCTTCTGGTAATCACATTTCCAGATATTTTTTCCGTTTACTAATCCGGCATACAAATATTTCTCCTTGGGGAATCCATGTTCCTGAATCAGCTTTTCGGTATATTTTCCTTCCACAAAGTCTAATCCAAGACCATCAAATGGAAGCTCCGAAAGCTCTTGATAAATATCGCGCACATCTCCAAAATACGTCTGCAATAATACCTTTACGTTTCCCTTTTCCTTTAAAACGTCCTGATAGATGTCACAGAACAGCTTCTTATCGGCTTCTTCTAAGTCCATCACCAATGCCGGTTCCTCTATCTGAATCCACTCCACTCCTTTTTTATTACACTCCTGCAATAATTCCTGAAATGACTTTTTCACTGGTGCAAGGTACTCTGTTCTAAGCGTTTCTGCTGTGACAGATGCCAGCTTTAAAAAGGTAAATGCTCCAATGGTTACCGGTCTTGGACAGATTCCAAGCTGTTTTGCTTCTTCGTATTCCAAAAACAGCTTTTCTGCCTGAAGCTTCAGTTCCATTCCCTCTTCTAACTCCGGTACCATGTAGTGATAGTTGGTGTTAAACCATTTTTTCATGGCAAACGCCTTTACATCACCCTTTTCTCCCTGATATCCTCTTGCCATGGCAAAATAGGTATCCAATGGAGATAGATTCAGTTCACGGTAGCGCTTGGGGACTGCATTTAACATAACGCTTAAGTCTAACATTCCATCATAGTAAGAAAAATCGTTTACCGGACTCCATGTGATTCCTTCCTGCTTTTGTTTTTTTAATTTTTCTTCCCGTAACTCTTTTGCTGTTTTCTGAAGCTCTGCTTCTGTTACTTCTCCCCGCCAGTATTTTTCTATGGCAAATTTCAATTCTCTCATTTTTCCAATTCTTGGGTAACCTACGATTGTTGTCTGCATTTTGTTGTTTCCTCCTCCTTCTGGTTTGGTTCTGCTGCGCAGTGCAGGCTCGATTCCGCTTTGCTGCATCGAGCTCGCGTGCATTCGCCTCTTTTTGCACTGCTCATTGTTTACCCGCACATTATACCCAACATCTCAGATATTGTATAATACGAAAAAACTCCCGTTTGATATAGTTTTTCCCTATATCAAGCAAGAGTTTTATGTTTTTCTATATATCACTTTTTTAGAAATCTACGCACGAATTGCGGTTTCCAATGCAATTTCTATCATTTTTCCAAATCCAATCTGACGCTGTTCACTTGTCAGTTCTTCCGGTCTGTAAATATGGTCGGATATAGTCAGAATACATAGCGCATGCTTTCCTGCCCTTGCTGCATTTAAGTACAATGCGCCACTTTCCATTTCTACCGCCATAACGCCCATCTTTTTAAAGCAATCCTTGCCGCCCGGACGGTCATTGTAAAAGGCATCCTCGGATAAAATGTTTCCTACTCTTACTTCTGTTCCAAGGTCCTTAGCACTTTCTACTGCCTTGCTTAATAAGTTGTAATCAGCTAACGGTGCGAAATGTCCCGGACAGCCGAACTGGTCTACAAAGTCAGACACCATGGATGCTCCCATGCCGATTACCACATCCATCAAATTAATATCATCCTGAATGGCACCTGCGGAACCAACACGGATAATGTTGTCTACACCGTAAAAATTGAATAACTCATAGGAATAGATTCCAATGGAGGGCATTCCCATTCCGGAACCCATCACCGAAACTTCCTTTCCCTTATAGGTTCCGGTATAGCCTAACATTCCGCGAACCTGATTGACACATCTGACATTTTCTAAATATGTCTCTGCGATGAACTTTGCCCGCAAAGGGTCTCCCGGCATCAGAACTGTCTTAGCGAAATCCCCTTCCTTTGCTTCAATATGTGGTGTTGGTGTATTTGCCATAATTACGCTCCTTCTCTTTTCAATATTCCTGTTTGCACTTAGTATACCACTTTTTCCCTCTTTTTAAAAGGGCAAAAGCGCCACCAGAAATGCGGTAAGACTTGCAAAAACCGCTACCTCAAAAAGTCCTTTTCCACGATAGGCAAGTATCAGTGCAACAATCACTCCGGCGACTGCGGTAAGAAACGAATTGGTGGCATAAAAAACTGCCGGAAAGGTCATGGCTCCTAACACTGTATAGGGAATGTAATATAAAAATGACCTTACAAAACGGTTCTCAATTTTTTTTCGAAAAATCAGAAAAGGAATGACACGAACTGCATAAGTAACTGCAAACATTACCAACACATACGCCCAAAAATTATTCATTCTGACCTGTCCTCCTTTTCCACTTCTTCTGGTGTTATTTCTGCTTCCTCTACCACTTCCTCCACAGGAAAAATCCACGCTCCCACTGCGGATGCTGCCACTGCACAGATAATAATGGCAAAGCCGCTGGAAATACGGTTCAATATCGGCAGATAATAAAGGCAAAAACTCAATGCAACTGCAAGCAGCACAGTCAACAATACATGTCGGTCTTTCTTGGCAACCGGAACTACGATTGCAATAAACATACCATAAATTGCAAGCCCCAGCGCCGCTGTCACGCTTGCAGGAAGTACATCACCAAGCACTGCTCCTGCCAGCGTTCCTAAGTCCCATCCCAGCAGCGGCAATACCGCAAGCCCTGCAAAATACCGGCTGCTGACCTCGCCTTCCCGGCTCATGGAAACCGCAAATATTTCGTCAGTCACTGCAAATCCCAGAATCATTTTCTTTCCGGCATGAAAGTCCCTATCCACTTTTTGGGACAGCGAAATACTCATAAGCGCATATCGCAGATTAATAATAAACTGGGAAACTGCCATTTCGATATAAGAACCTGCAGCTGCCATTACCGTAATTCCTGCAAACTGTCCTGCAGATGTAATATTCATCAATGACACCACAAGCGCCTGCCACCAGTTAAGTCCGCTGGCTACTGCGGCAATTCCAAAAGTAAAGGACACAGAGAAGTAACCAATGCCTATGGCACTGCCATCTCTTATGCCCTGCATAAACTGTTTCATTTTCATCATCCTTACCCTTTGTATTCCTGTCCATTTTACTATACTTTTCCGTTGAAAACAACTCTTCAAACTTTTGTTATTCTAAAATTCTACTTGCCAAATCTATGATAAGTCTATACTATGATAATAGAATAGATAATAAAAATTACAAAATGAGGTATTTCATATGAAAAAAACAAAACAGATTCTTGCCATGATTGGCGTTATTCTACTGGCAGCACTCTATCTTGGCACATTAGTATTGGCAATCCTTGGAAAAGATTTCTTCCCCATGTTCATGGCAGCACTTGCTACCACTATGGTGCTTCCTATCATTCTCTGGCTCTATACATTGATGGAAAAATCGAGAAAAGAAAAAAAAGAAAATACAGAAATTTAAAAAAGGCTGCTGCACGAAAGAAATCTCTAACTGAAATTCTTTCCTACAGCAGCCTTTTGATTTTATGTAAATAATTTTGACAGTTTCTCCTTGTATACAATATGCAATTCATGCAATGCACGGGTCACTGCCACATACAAAAGCTTAGCATCTCCTTCCTGCTGTTGGTAGGCTGCTTCATCCGGATTCCACAGAATGACTGCGTCAAACTCCAATCCCTTGGTAAGCTGGATAGGCAGAACCATAACGCCCTTGTGGAAAGCATCCGTCGCTTCCTCTGTTTCTGCTCTTCCCGCTTCCGTTCTTCCGGCTTTTATATCCATCTGCCGCCTTAGCTGTTCTTCTGCCTGCTCGGCTTCCGTTTCATTTCGGCATATGACTGCCACCGTATCAAATCCCCGCTCCTGTATCTCACGGATAAGTTCTGCGGTCTTCTTCGCCAGTTCCCGGGTCTGATAAAAGGCTACTTCTCTTCCATGACGAATCACCGGCTGAATCTTATATCTGCCAAAGGATGCACGTTCTAATATTTTTCCTGCATATTCCGAAATCTCAATGGTATTACGATAACTTTTTGCCAGAATATGAAACTGCATTCTCTGAGGTTCAAAGACTTCTTTTTGCAGGTCTTCCCAGTCATTCATACCGGTTTCATAATTAATGTTCTGGGACACATCTCCCATAATGGTAAAATAACATCCACACAAAATTCTGCTTAACACATAATACACCATGGAGCCAAAATCCTGTGCTTCGTCTATGATAATCTGTCCATACTGGTCCTGCACTTCTTTTTCTGAAATCCTCTTTTGAATTAATGTAAATGCTGCTGCATCATACACATCAAAGCTTCCCTTTTTACTTCGTTCCAGCCATTCCGTTGTCTCTATCCGGTGTTTTTCTCCATATTGCACGATAAAGTTCTGATAGATAAGAAGCAGATTTTTCTGAGGTGCTTCTAACTTGTAATAACCACGGTACTCTTTTATTTTTTCTTTGCAATAGTCAGGATTGTCCTCCGGCACCAGAAAACGGATACGGTTCTTAATGCGCTCATTTAATAACCTGCATATCTGATAGACTGATGCATCTTTATTCTCCTTTAAAGTGGTGGCAATACTCTCTTTTGAAAGAATCACTCCAAGTCTTGCATCCTCAACAGGGGTACATGGCAGCAGCCTTTCCCGCATATTTGCCAGATATTCTTCTAATTCCTTTACAAAGGACATTTTACTTTTAAAGGCTTCTTGGGGTTCTGTTATCTTATACTTTTTCTTCCACTCTTTTCCTAACATCTCACAGAAAAACGCATCCATACGCTTCTGTTTTACATGATGTACATCCAATTCCGGCAATCCACTGGTAATATAGTTAAGAAGCATGTCATTACTTCCAATGATACAAAATTCCCCTGGGGTAAAACGCTTTTCATAGTTGTAAAGAATATAAGAAATCCGGTGCATGGCAACGGTGGTCTTCCCGCTTCCTGCCACCCCCTGCACAATCACATTGGCATAGGGCGTCTCACGAATAATCTCGTTCTGCTCTTTTTGTATGGTGGAAATAATATCTCCCAGTATCACGTCTTTGTTCTGGGACAGATATTTGACCAGCAGTTCATCCGTTGCCGCAGTATCATTGTCATAATACCCTAACAATTTTCCTTCATTGACGTCAAAGGTTCTTTTTAGCTGCAAATCTACCGGAATCGTTCCAATTTCCGGTACCTCGTAGCTTCCCTCTCCCAGCTCATTTTCGTAATACAGGGTAGAGACCGGTGCACGCCAGTCAATGACTATCACATTGGTCTTATCCTTGGATACACCGTTTTTTCCAATATAAAGACTTTCCTGCTGCCCGCTTTCTGTCTCTTTATAATCCACTCTTCCAAAATAAGGCTTTTGTAGCGCTGCCCGGTTCTTTCGCAGCATATTTTCGTTATGTTCCTGAATATCTCTGCTTACAATCAGCTGATTGTAAAGCTCCACATCCCCGGAGGAGACTGCTGCATATAATTCCTCTGTTTCTTTTCTCCCTTTCTCTGCCTTTTCTTCATAAATTTCAATATTCTGCCGTATGATTTCCCGACACCAGTCAAAATGTTCCTGCTCTTCTCTCATATGCTTTTCTGCCTCCTTCTTTTTTCTCTTTTTTTGTTGCTTAGTAAGGATAACAAAAAAGTAAAAATAATACTAGACTTATTTTTTTGATTATGATATAGTGTTGTATAGAGGTTGACCTAAAAACAGGAACGTTGTCGTAAACATACGTTCCTGTTCTTTTTTATATTTTTCTATTCACTCGTGGTATCTTCTACCTCTGTGGTAGTTCCATCCTCTGTAGTTCCATCCTCCGCGGTAGTTCCGTCCTCTGCCGACTCTTCTTCCTCTTCTGCCGTCACATCTGCAACAGATTTAGAGAATGTTGCATTCAAATTGGTAGTTACTACATAAATAGCATTTGTATTATTATCCATAATATAGTATTCACTGGTTATTTCATTCTGCATACCGATGGTTATGGTTCTTGTTCCGTCTCCCATTTCAAAGGTCAATACATTTGTGGGGCTGTCAAAACCATATTCGCTGGTATCTTCTACATTCTCCAGTTTTTCCTCAGCTGTCACTTCTGCGACTGCATCCAGCATGGTGTCGATTGCGTCCTGGTCAATATTAATACTGTGGTCATCTTTATTATACCAGGTGTCCTCTTCCTTTTCAAAGGTAATGGTATTTCCATCTACCTGATAAGAAAAGGATTTTACCTTTTCTTTGTCAATACTGACTGCTTCTATTTTTTTATCTTCTGCCTCCTGCTGCTCTTTTTCTGCCGCCTTTTCGTTATAGGTTTTCAGTCCAAAATAAGCTGCTGCGCAAAGTACCACCAGAATGCAGATGCCAATAAACTGTTTTTTCTGTCCATCCATTATTTCTTTCTCCTTCTTGCCCAGATGATGATACCGGTTACTAGCAATCCTACCGGAATCAGAATCAACATAATCAACATTCCACCGGTAACTACTGCCTGACTTACTACCAGATTAGAGGTTTCATAGGATTTTACCGGAATGACGCTTTCTGCCTCTCCACCGCTAAACTGAGTAGTCACTCCTGTAAACAGTGTCAGGTTATTTCCATATACATAGCTGCTTGCCTGGTCCGTAAAAATATCTGCCGTACCAAACAGGTAAAGCTCTGTACTTTCTCCATCCTCCTCTGCTGATGCCTTTGATACATGCAGACCGATTGCAAAAGGACCCATGATATCATTTTCTTCCTTGTCAAGCGTCTGTGCATTTGCCGGGTCTACCTTAGAATAAGCATCCTCTGAAGTAGTAAGAAGCGGTGTATAGGTAGTATCACTACTCTCTTCTTCCTCGGTCTGCTCCGGATAAGTAAATCCCTGTGCATATGGTGCAAAAATATATCCACTGCTTGCACCAGAGGTAACCGTATCATATTCAATCTCCGGAAGGAGATAATACGGTGCCTGATAATAATACTGGCTGTTTCCTTCTATCACAATACCATCTGCAACATTAACATCATAGGCTGCAAGAATCGATTTAAAGTTTGTTAAATCCTCTGCCTGATAATTTGATGCAATCACTGCTTTTCCACCATTATCAAGATAGCTCTTTATCTTATTTACATCATCTTCCGAGTAATCCTTCTCCGGTGCCAGCATAAAAATGCAGGCGGCGTCTTCCGGAATGTTCTCATTTTCTACAAGATTTAACGTTTTTAATTCCGCATTCTGTTTTTCTAATGCATCTGTAAAGCTTCCGGACAGAGTCGCTTCGCCATGTCCGCTGATGGCATACATTACCGTAGTATTTTCACTGGTAACATAAGAAATTGCACTGGTAAGCTGACCTTCTCCATCATAACCGGTCAATGTCTGCTGATATGTACTATAGTCTACACTATATTCATAAATGTCATTGTAATTGATGACCTTGGAGCGGTTCTCTCCTACTACAATGATACTGTTACTGGTCAGTGCTGTATCTGAATATTCTTTGTAGAAGGTAGGAGACACGGATGGGTCCTTGTATTCCACTTTAATATGACTGGACGCGTCCTCATATCGTTTCAGTGTTTTTTCTAAATTGGTGTCCTGACTGTCCTCCTTTGCAAGAATATAAATCGTAATATCTTCCTTTAAATCCTTTAAAATCTTTTCCGTATCTTCGGTAATGGAATACAATTTCTGGGAGGTCACATCAATGCTTGCTAATTTTTCCGGCAGCTGGGATGCTACCATATTTACTGCAACGGCTGCCACCAGGGCTACTGCAATCATACCGGTACTGAACGCACCAAGCTTTAATTTTCTGGTACTCATGCTCCAACGCCTTTTCTGAATAGACTGTGCGGCTAAAAACAAAAACAGCGCACTCAAAGACACATAATATATGATTGCCTTTACATCAATACATCCCTGAAAAAAATTGTCTATTCCACTAGTCAAATCAAAACAGTTCAATATCCTGGTTATAATATTTCCGGTGGAAGAAATCACCTGGGTAATTCCACTCATCATATATCCTAAGAATAATACCGCAAAGGTCAATACTGCTGATATGACCTGACTTTCCGTAATAGAGGAAATAAAGGTACCGATAGCTATACAGGTCATACCAAACAGCCAAAAGCCCAGCACTGCTGCATATGCTTCACCAAATGGTATTTCACCAAAAATCCGTAAGAACAACGGTGTAATTGCTATAATTACTACTGCAACGGTAAATATCGTAGCAACTGCCAGATATTTTCCCGTTACCAGTTTTCCTACCGAAACAGGTGACGTTAAAATCAACTGGTCGGTCTTTGCTTTTCGCTCTTCTGCCAGTACGCGCATCGTAAGCACCGGTACTGCAATCAGCAGAATGACCGTAGTTGCTGATAATGTATTGCTAATATAGGGAGATGCATACGCCAGATTATACACATAAAAATACAATCCGAACAATGCCATGATTGCTGCTAAAAACAGCCAGCCAATGACCGACTGGAAAAATGATTTTACTTCTCTTTTATAGATTGCCCACATTACTGTCTTCCTCCTTCTCCGGTCAATTCCAGGAAAATATCCTCCAAGGATTTTCCACTGGTATGCATGCCCAAAATAGGAAGCTCAGCCTCTGCAAATGCATAAAATGCCTGTTCTCTGATATCGGTATCTTTTTCTCCTTCTAATATTACCTTACAGATTCCATCTTCCTCTCCTGCTTCTGTTAAAATATTATGTACACCGGAAATATTCTCCGCCACTCTTCTTGCATCCTCTTTGGCTCCTTTGACTTCCAAAGTAAGCTCCATTCCGCTCTGCATTCTTGCTGTCAGATTTTCTGTGCTGTCGCTTGCGACCAGCTTTCCTTTTGAAATAATAAAAATATGGTCGCATACTGCACTGATTTCAGAAAGAATGTGGGAACTTAAGATTACCGTATGGTTTTCCCCAAGTTTTTTGATTAATTCTCTTACTTCAATCATCTGCTTGGGGTCTAATCCTACTGTTGGCTCATCTAAAATGATAACCTCCGGAAATCCTAAAATTGCCTGTGCCATACCAACTCTTTGCTTATAACCTTTGGAAAGATTGCGAATCAACCGTTCGCTCATTTCTGCAATCCCCGTCATTTCCATGGCTTTTTCTATCGCGTTATGCCGCTCTGACTTTGGAATCTGCTTTAATTCCGCCACAAATCCCATATATTCTTTTACTGTCATATCCACATAGAGCGGTGGCAGCTCCGGTAAATAACCAATAGACTTTTTTGCCTCCTGAGGCTGTTTTAAAATATCGAATCCGTTAATTTTTATTTCGCCGGATGTGGCACCAAGATATCCGGTAATCATGTTCATAGTAGTAGACTTTCCTGCACCGTTTGGTCCAAGGAAACCGTAGATTTTCCCTTTTTCCACGGTAAGACATAAGTCATCTACTGCCACATGTCTGCCATACTTCTTGGTCAGGTGTGTAATCTCAATCACGTCAATTCCTCCCTGTGTGTTTTTTGGTATTTTAATCTTTTAAATACTCTCGTTTCATTTTAGGGAGAAAGTGTGTTTATTTATAGAAAAAACTGTGATTTTTTTGTGATGTACTGTATTTTAATACTTTTTCTGATAATAACCAATCAGCAGCAAATGTCCCATCATCCCTACGAACAAAATGGACAAGTCCTTTTTGACTTGCCCATTTTATATCATGAGATTTTCTGTAATTTTTCAAAATAATCCGCTGCTACTTTTTCATCACTTTTTTGCAGACTACTTACACCTTACCCCAAGAGCTTCTAATTCTGCCTCTGCCTGTTCCTTATTCTTAAAGTGAATGGCATGGATACCAGCCTCTCTTGCCGCAATCACGTTCTTCTCGTTATCATCCATAAAGACACATTCCTCGGGCTTTAATTGGAACTTATTCAACAGCGTCTGATAAATCTCCGGCTCCGGCTTTACCAGCTTTACTTCATAAGAAAACAATACCCCGTCCATATCCTCTACAAAGGGCAGTTCCTGTCTTGTCAATTCGTATCCATGTTTAGAATAATTAGAAAGGATATAGGTCTGATACCCCTTTTTCTTAAATTTCTGCACCCATTCGACAGAATAATCATAGCAGTGAACACTTTCTGAAATGTTGTCCCAGACCAAACGGATTTCCTTTTCATATTCCGGGGCATTTTTTATAAACCCCTCTAAAATCTCCTCGTCACTTAAAAGACTCCGGTCCAGTTCATTCCACATGGGAGACAGCGCTGTTGCTTTCGCAACAGCGTCATATGCTTCTCCCGTAATATGTAATGCCTGAAGCATCCGCTCCCAGCTATACTCTACTAAAACGTTTCCTACATCAAAAACAATATTACGAATCATGATGTGCTCCTCTTATTATATCTCACACAAACCAGCAGCTCTTCATTAACGATAAATGATATCATCTCTTCCCGGTCCGTTGGAAACCATAGTAATCGGGAAACCAATCTTTTCTTCTACGAACTCAATATATTTTCTGCAGTTCTCCGGTAATTCCTCGTATTTCTTGATACCGCGAATATCACATTTCCATCCCGGCAATGTCTCTAATACCGGTTTTGCCTTTTCTAACTTTGCAGTCGTCGGGAAGTCTGTTGTCACTTCTCCGTCAATTTCGTATCCTACACATACCGGAATCTCATCGAGATATCCAAGTACATCTAATACGGTAAAGGCAACATCTGTGGTTCCCTGAATACGACAGCCATACTTGCTGGCTACAACATCGAACCATCCCATACGTCTTGGGCGTCCTGTAGTTGCACCGAACTCTCCGCCATCACCACCGCGGCGTCTCAGCTCATCTGCTTCGTCTCCGAAAATCTCACTGACAAATGCACCTGCACCTACTGCGGAAGAATATGCCTTACATACTGTAATTACTTTCTTTATTTCATAAGGCGGAATTCCTGCTCCAATCGCACCATAAGCTGCTAAGGTAGAGGAAGAAGTTACCATCGGGTAAATACCATGGTCCGGGTCTTTTAAAGAGCCTAACTGACCTTCCAGCAAAATATTCTTTCCAGCCTTGATTGCTTCATAAAGATATGCAGAGGTATCACATACATAGGGCTCTACCATTTCTCTATAGCTGTGAAGCTCTTCTAATAAGTCCTCCGGTTTCAGTGTGGGCTTGTGATACAAATGCTCTAACATAACGTTTTTCGTTTCACAGATACGCACTACTTTTTCTTTTAACAGTTCTTCATCGAATAATTCACTTACCTGAAATCCGATTTTTGCATATTTATCAGAATAAAATGGAGCAATTCCTGACTTCGTGGAACCAAAGGAGTTCTTACCCAGACGCTCTTCTTCGTACTGGTCAAATAATATATGATAGGACATTACTATCTGTGCACGGTCTGATACCAGAATCTTCGGCATTGGAACATCTCTGTCTACAATAGACTGAATTTCCTTAAATAATACCGGAATATTCAATGCTACTCCGTTTCCGATAATACTTGTAGTGTGATTATAAAATACACCGCTTGGAAGAGAATGTAATGCAAATTTACCATAATCATTTACGATTGTATGTCCTGCATTGGCTCCTCCCTGAAAACGTACGATAATGTCCGCTTCCTTTGCCAACGTATCCGTAATCTTTCCTTTTCCTTCGTCGCCCCAGTTCGCTCCGACAACAGCCTTTACCATGTTTGAATTCCTCCTTGTGTTAATTGCTTTTTACTTCATGATTATACAGAAAATGTTTGCATAAGTAAAATCAATGTTTGTTATATTTGTTATAATTTTTTCTTATATCTTTATCTCTGCATCAATCTTTTTTTCAGCTTTTCCCTTTCCATACCTTTTTCCTTCTCCTTCAATCATATTTAATAACTGCTGTGCTGCTCCCGACATGGGAATTCTTTCATCCGTAATCACACAGATTTCCCGTCTTGGAATTTTTTCTTCAAATTCCAGCACAAACAATTCTCCTGTTTTTAAATAATCCATTGCAAAATCCTTTACCACGCTTGCAATCCCCAGTCCCTTTACCGCAAACTGAATCAGCATATTACTGGTTGCAAGCTCAAATTCCGGATGCAATACTACTCCGTTCTCCTTTAAGAAACTATCTACATAATTTCTGGTAGACGTATTTCCTTCCAGACACATAATAGGAAGCCGCTCCAGTTGAGAATAAGTGAGTTTCTTTCCCTTTAATTCCATGAAATTTTTTCCTGCTACAAACACATCTTCAATCTTACGAACAGTCTCTATCTTCCAGTCATGACGGCTGATAATCGGTGTACTTACCACACCAAAGTCAATCTGTCCATCCTGAAGATGTTTTAATGTCTCTGGTGTAGGCGCATTCGTTACCGTTACCTTGATACCCGGATAACGCTGGTGAAACCGCTCTAAGACCTCCAGTAAATAGAACTGTAATGTCATGTCACTGGCACCAATACGAATCTCTCCCGTCTCAAGTTCTAACATTTCTTTGAACTTCCGCTCTCCCTGCTTGATATATTCATAGCCCCGCTGTACAAAAGAATAGAGTACCTCTCCCTCTGCAGTAAACCGGACTCCCTTGGATGTCCTTACAAAGAGCGGACTTCCCAGCGCTTCTTCTAAATTCTTTACCGCCTGGCTTACTGCCGGCTGAGAAACTGAGAGTTCCTCTGCTGCCAGTGTAATACTCTTCCTTTTTCCAACATAATAAAATATTTTATAGTATTCCAGATTAATATCCATACTTACTCCTATATCTGCGGATTTTCCACTTCCTGTAACAGTGTATCACACTTCTTTTTCTCCTGCACCCTTTTTTCGACTGTATTTTTCCTTTTTCTCCTGTATAATATGCATTCATTCCATACTGTATAACAAAATATAAAAAGGAGAATTCATATGGAGAATTTTATGCTTGACCTTGTCAACAACTATGGTTATTGGGGAATTTTTTTACTTATCTTTATTGAAAACGTCTTCCCGCCAATCCCATCAGAAGCCGTGCTTTTATTTGGCGGTGCATTAACCGTTTCCACCGCAATGAATGTTCCCGGAACAATTATTGCCGCAACTGCAGGCTCCATTGCCGGCGCTATTATCCTTTATGCACTTGGCAGAATTTTTCAGCCACAGCGCCTGAAAAAACTGTTTAGCGGAAAGTTTGGCAGAGTATTGCATTTGAAACCGGAATATGTAGACAAATCTGTCCTCTGGTTCAGCAAATATCAGAATAAGGCCGTTTTCATCTGCCGTTGTATCCCCTTGGTACGGAGCTTAATTTCCATTCCGGCAGGCTTCGCCGCAATGAATGTTCCTCAATTTTTACTCCTCACGGGAATCGGCAGTGCCCTGTGGAATACAGTACTGGTTTCTGTTGGTGCCGGACTGGGCGCCGCCTGGGAAAATGCTATGCCCTACTTTGACCAATACACTCATTTGGCTGTTATTGTTATTGGTGCCGCTTTTTTACTGTGCGTCATCTACGCCGTAATGAAAAAACGAAAGGATGTGGAGTAATCACTCCATCATCCTATAATCCCATTCTTTTCTTTCCAGCTTCCTCTTGCATAAAATGCAATGGACATACACATTCCACCAGTCCAGCCTACCGGCCATGCAAGCCATATTCCCATAGCTCCCCAGAATAACTGTAATACAAATGCTAACAGCACACGTAAAATCAAATCACCAAAGGTTGTTATCATAAACAGCTTCATTGCAGCCGCTCCACGCAATACACCATCACAAACTAATTTTGCGCCAACCACCAGATAAAACGGCGCCACAATCCGTAAAAACAAAACGCCCTCCCGGATAACTTCCTGACTATCTGCATTTACAAATATCCGCATCATCAGACTTCCTCCAAACACATACAACAAAGAAAAGGGAATGATAACGCAAAGAGACATTTTTAAACAGGAGCGAAATCCCTGTTTTACGCGTTCTAACTTTCCTGCACCGACATTCTGCGCCACAAAGTTTGACAGGGAATTTGAGATGGTAGTAAAAGAAGTTACTGCAAAGGTATTGAGCTTAATGGCTCCGGCATATCCTGCAATCACCACAGAACCATAACTATTCACAATACTTTGAATAAATAAATTGCCTACAGAAACAAAGCTTTGCTGCAAAATACTTGGAACCGAAAGAAATGCAAGCTTTTTTAACATGTCTCCGGAAAACTTCTGATACTCCTCTGTTTCTATTTTTTTCATACGGTGCATCAGCACCCAAAATGCCAGAACCGCTGCCATTCCCTGCGCAGTAAAGGTCGCCCATGCAAGCCCGCCTACGCCAAAATGAAAACAGATAACAAATACCAAATCCAAAATGATATTTCCTACGGAAGATGCCACTAAAAAATAAAATGGGGTAGCAGAATCTCCTAATGCTGTAAAAATACCATTACAAATATTATATAAAAACACAAATATTAATCCAAATATGTATATTCTCAGAAACAGAGAAGAGGATTTAAAAATATCATCCGGTGTCTGAAGCAGACGTATCATAGCATTACAGCCTATCTGCCCGAAAATCGTAAGTAACAGACTTAGAACGAAAACAGAACTGAGCGCCGTAAATACGGTAGTTTTTAATTCTTTCATTTTTTTTGCTCCAAAGAGCTGCGATATCAATACAGAACATCCTACATTCATTCCCATGGCGATTGCCACAAATATCATAGTAATCGGATAAGATACCCCTACTGCGGCTAATGCATCCGGTCCGATACATTTTCCTGCCACTACACTGTCTATAATATTGTACATCTGTTGAAATATTACACTGCCAAGCATTGGAAGCGTAAATCCCAGTAGGACCTTCCCCGGTTCTCCCTTCGTCATATCTTTTATCATTTCTTTTCCTTCTTTCTTTTCAAAGAAGGAAGGAACCATTCTTCAAACAGTTCCTTCCTTCGTAAATTCCTTATAATCGTTATCTTAATCTTTCTCTTTCAACTACTGAGGCGGCAATTCCTTACTACATGCCACTGCCAATGCTCCCGGTCCTATATGACAGGAGATACTTAAAGACAATGGGTCAATTTCAATCTCCAGCTTCGGATACCGCTCTTTCAGCATTTCCTTAAACTCAAGTGCCGGCTCGATGTCCTTGGTATAAGCAATAAACAAATGCATTCCCGTTCCATCTTCTGTGGAAAAACGTTCTTTAAAATCCTTCGCCATCGCATCCAGCATGATGGTCTTTGCCTGCTTTACCGTTCTTGCCTTTGCAAAAGCATCCAGCTTTTCTCCCTGTATCTGAAGCACCGGCTTTAACTTCAGCAATGTTCCAAGTGCTGCAGCCGCAGGTGTAATACGTCCACCCTTCTTAAGATAATACAGGGTATCTACCATAATATAAATACTGGAATCGAAACGTGTCTCTTCTAAATATTCTTTAATCTGTGCTGCGTTCATACCACGTTTCACCAGCTCTAACGCATCTAATACAGTTCTCTTCTGGGTTACGGAAATTCTCTGATTATTTACTACCTGAACCTTTCCCTCATAATCCTGTGCAAGCATGATTGCAGTCTCACAGGAGCTGCTCAATCCACTAGACATAGGAATATATACAATCTCATCATATTCCTTTAACAATTTATCCCAGAACTCAATCACATCACCTGCCGCCGGCATGGATGTAGATATTTCCGCATTTCCTTCTAATTTCTGATAGAACTCTTCCTGGGTCAGATTAATATCTTCGTAAAAAGTCTCTCCATCTATAAAAAATGGCATCGGTATTACATGAACTCCAAATTCTTTTGCCTGTTCCTGGGTAATTCCGCTGTTACTGTCAGTCGCCACTGCGATTTTACTCACTGGGTTGTCCTCCTTTAAGTTCATTCTGTTTCACATTTTATTATTATAACACATTTTCCGATATGATACAATTTTAATTATTCAGACAACCACTCCAAATTACCCGGGCAAAAAAAGAAAACGAGCGGAACCTTTTGGTTCTCACTCATTTTCTTTTATTCTTTACTTACGGAATTACATCATTCCCATTCCGCCTGCGCCACCTGCCGGCATTGCAGGTACATCCTCTTTGATGTTGGCAACAACGGACTCCGTTGTTAATAAAGTAGATGCTACGGAAGTTGCATTCTGCAATGCACTTCTGGTTACTTTTACAGGGTCAAGAATTCCTGCATCTACCATATTTACATATTCTTCGGTTGCTGCATTGAATCCAACACCCGGCTCGGATTCTCTTACTTTATTGATGATAACAGCACCCTCTAATCCTGCATTTGCAGAAATGTAATATAATGGTGCTTCTAATGCCTTTAAGATAACCTTGGCACCGGTCTTTTCATCTCCTTCCAGTTCGTCAGCCAATTTGGCAACTTCCTTGGAAGCATGGATATATGCAGAACCGCCGCCTGCGATGATTCCTTCTTCTACTGCTGCTCTGGTTGCATTCAAAGCATCTTCCATACGAAGCTTGCTTTCTTTCATTTCTGTTTCGGTTGCAGCACCTACACGGATAACTGCTACTCCGCCTGCTAATTTTGCAAGTCTTTCCTGTAATTTTTCCTTATCAAATTCAGATGTGGTTTCTTCAATCTGTGCTTTAATCTGTGCGATTCTGGACTGGATTGCTTCTTTCTCACCTTCACCGTCTACGATAACCGTATTTTCCTTCTGAACCTTAACAGATTTTGCACGTCCTAACATATCTAAGGTAGTTTCTTTTAAGTCTAATCCAACTTCTTCAGAGATTACTTTTCCGCCTGTCAGAATTGCAATATCTTCTAACATTGCTTTTCTTCTGTCACCATATCCAGGAGCTTTTACAGCTACTACATTGAAGGTTCCACGCAGTTTGTTTACGATTAAAGTAGTAAGTGCTTCGCCTTCTACATCTTCTGCGATGATTAACAGCTTTGCACCGGACTGTACCACCTGCTCTAACAGTGGAAGGATTTCCTGAATGTTGCTGATTTTCTTATCTGTAATTAAAATGTATGGGTCATCTAATACTGCTTCCATTTTATCCATATCAGTTGCCATGTATGCGGAAACATATCCACGGTCGAACTGCATACCTTCTACTAAGTCAAGCTCAGTCTGCATGGTCTTAGATTCTTCAATAGTGATAACACCGTCGTTAGAAACCTTTTCCATCGCATCTGCTACCATATTTCCTACTTCTTCATCTCCGGCAGAAATAGCTGCAACCTTTGCAATCTGGTCTTTTCCATTTACCTTGCTGCTCATTGCTGCAATAGCTTCTACTGCCTTGTCAGTTGCCTTTTTCATACCACGTCTTAAGATGATTGGGTTCGCTCCGGCTTCTAAGTTCTTCATTCCTTCCTGAATCATTGCCTGTGCTAAAACAGTAGCGGTTGTAGTACCATCTCCTGCAACATCATTGGTCTTGGTTGCTACTTCTTTTACTAACTGTGCTCCCATATTTTCAAATGGGTCTTCTAATTCGATTTCTTTTGCAATGGTAACACCATCATTTGTAATTAAAGGTGCGCCAAAGGATTTATCTAAAACAACGTTTCTTCCTTTTGGTCCAATAGTTACTCTTACGGTATTTGCTAATTTATCTACGCCAGCTCCTAATGCTGCTCTTGCTTCTGTGCCATATTTTAATTCCTTTGCCATGATAATTCGTCTCCTTTTCGATTTATGATTTATAAAAAAAACAATGTAGTGATGTTCTTTTCGCTAAGTTCAAGCTTCTCCTTCGGCTCGCTTTCACTAATCTCAAAGAACGACCTCGCAACACGCTCTGTCCGCGCCTCCGGCTTGCCAGTCGCTAGTTGCTTTCGGTCTATGCCTCAACGATTGCCAGAATATCGTTCTGCTTTACGATGATGTATTCTTCTCCGTCAAGCTTTACTTCATTTCCTGCATACTTAGAGTAAATCACTTTATCTCCCGGTTTTACATGCATAGTAACTTCTTTTCCATCTACATTTCCGCCAGGTCCTACTGCTACAACTTCTGCTTCCTGTGGCTTTTCCTGTGCGGAACCTGCTAAAATGATTCCGGACTTTGTGGTTTCTTCTGCCTCACACTGTTTCAATACAACTCTGTCTGCTAAAGGTACTAATTTCATTATAATTCCTCCTTGATTGATAATCTATTCTATGCATAACTTTTTTGTATTATTAGCACTCATTTAATTTGAGTGCTAACGTTTATGTACTTAATGTAGCACTACGCTTTTTCTTTGTCAATATAGATTTTTATATTTTATAAAAAGTTTAGATTTATGAATGTCCTAAATACATCACATAACATTATACTCATTCCAAAATCCTTCTGGTCCCAAGTTAGTGTACAAATCAGCTACTATGGTTGTCTTTCTATAATTTATGACTTCAAATTATGGAAATTAAAATTAACATATTAGTTTTTTAAATCACTTATCACAATATGGATTTTCTTCTAATATTTTATTAATCTCATCAATTTTTCTATTTTCAAACACTTTACCAAATCTTGCATATAATTCTATTTCTTTTGCGAATAATTGTCTTCTAAAATCCTCTCCCTGAACCCTGTTTTTCATTGCATAATCCATAGCAACATCAAATACAACGATATCCAGCACACTCCATAATACCTCATCTTTTGTATCTAATTCCCTATGCACTCTGACTTTTCCTTTTTCTGTAAATACCAAATGGTATTTATCCTCCTGTGCATAAATATATGTGCCCTCCGGACTATTGTCAGTGCCTATACTAAAATTTATTCCGTTAAAATTTATATTAGGTATTGTTTTGGTAATTTGACTTTTTATTTCTTTTTCTAATTCTCTCGTATCTAACATTTTTGCCTCCTATTTTGGTATTATGTAACCCTGTCTAATTAATTCTTTTATTGGCATTGGTAATTCATATTGCAATCCTCCACCAGCAGACCCACCCCATCCAAGAATTTCTGCTTGTACGGTTTGAGGTATCTCTTTTACGACAATAAATTCCTGATAAATTGTTGGATCTGTAGTCGGAGGTAACGATAATTTATCAGGATTAGCTCCGGGTTGCGTAACAAAATTACTTGTATTTCCAATATTACCATATCTGCCTATTGTATCTCCGGGCTCTAAAGAAATTATCTTCTCTGTTCCTGGAACAGCACCATTATTTGGTGGATAATTGATTGTTCCATCTATATTGTACCACGATTTTCCTGCTGAAATAGCGTACTTCCCATCCAGCCCATTCAGCCCCTGTGCCGTCACTCCACCCGCAAGCATACCTGCCAACATGCTTGCTGTCTGGTTCCCTGTTACATTCATGGTGGCTGCTGACGCCAGTTCTCCGGCTGCCATGGAAATTCCCTCTTTGGCTACGATAGTGCTTCCACTCCGGAAGGTCAGATTCCCCGCTACGGATACCTGGCTGATGGGGATGAATGCAGAGGCTGCAAAGGCAAAGATGTTCTCTGCCATATAATAAGCATCTTCATTCCCTTGAAAAATCACATCTTTCAACTGATTGATGGAAATACTGTCAATATCTCCCATGCTTCCATAGTAAATATCCTGTGCTCCCTCTACGGAATCAGCTACGCCAAATGCAATGGTTCCTCCTCCAATGCCCCAGCCCGCTACT
>CASFBK010000023.1 GCA_949292785.1 uncultured Eubacteriales bacterium | reverse complement strand
CTTGATACAGTTGCAAATTTCTATAAGGAGACAAGAGTTGCAAGTATCCGTAGAGGGATTGAAACACTATATTCTGAGTTGAAAAAGAAGTGAAAAGGGTATCCTAAAGTAACGTAGATTTCCCTCTCTGGATATGCTACTATATAATCAGGAAAATTTCAGAGAGGGAACAGAAATAGGAAATGTACCGAAATCCGGTACAGTAAAATGGAAGAAAATACCAGAAAACACTTTATCTGGAATTAGAAAAGTAATATAATGAAAGCAGAAATACAAAGGAAGGGGAAGTTCAGTATGAAAAAGATGAAAGTTATTTTATCAGTAACTATAATTTTAGCACTTGCAGTAACAGGCTGTGGAACAAAGAATAGTAATACAGTGGAAAGCCAGAAGGAAACTGTAGTTAAAACTGCTGATGCTAAGAAAACAGAAAGTCAGAGCAAAGTTTCGCAGAAGACTACGGAAGAGTCAGAAGAAATTGATTCGGAAGAAGATAAGACTATAGTAAAAGAGGATGAAAAGGCTGCAGCACAGCAGACCGCATCAACAGATGGTAATACATCTGATAATAGTCCGAGCAACAGTAGTTCCGGGAATAATTCATCTGGAAATAGTAATACTGGAAACGGTGCAAACTCTGGTAATCAGAATAACAGCGGAAATACTGCATCTTCTAGTGGAAATGGTAATGGTGGAAGTAGTAATAGCGGTTCAGGAAGCAATGCAAATAGCAGTAGTGGTAATAGTAGTAATTCTAACAGCACGTCAACTCCTACGCCAGCTCCGGCACCACAGCATACCCATACATGGACTCATGTAGATGCGGTAGGACATTATGAAACGGTGACTATTACAGCAGCTTGGGATGAAGAGGTTCCCATTTATGAGGAAAAGGCACGTAGTATATGTAACCAGTGTGGGGCAGATATTACAGCATGTTGTGATGAACATATGGAGGCTGGGATGTTGGCAGGAACATGTTGGGCATGGCATATAGAATACATTCAAGTGCAAACTGGAACGCAGAAAATCCACCATGATGCAGTAACAGAGCAACGATGGGTACAGGATACTCCGGCATATGATGTATGTTCCGGTTGTGGTGCCACAAGATAGTAGTAAAATTTAATCAATAAAATATAGGAAAAAAAGCGTATGAAAATCATGCGCTTTTTTTATGCCCTTTTTTAGGAGGTATTAGGATGAAAAAAGAAAGAGAACGGTCAAGAGAACCACCCAGACCAGAAAAAATAGTATCAAAAAATTTGAAGAAAGGAAGAAAAAGAGTGACAAAAAAGAAAAGAATGATATCAGCAGTGCTGGTAGCGATATTGTGTGTAACTATGATAATTCAATCACTTACTGCTGCGGCAGCTAGTGGTGATGTTATTTCAGTGAATTTGGATGTGGGAAGTACCTGCAACTATGGCTCTTACAGTACACGCTATTATCGTGATACAACCAATAACAATGCCTTTGCATACTGCGTGCAGCCCTCAAAGAATTCCCCGGCATCCGGGACTTATACTGCCAGCGCAACAGACATTCCTGGAATGAGAGCTATATTGTATTATAACCTTGGTGGACCGGGATTTGATGACCCTGTTTATGGTGCGAAAAAGGTGTTCGATTTTAATGATTCTGAAATTGCGGCACAGCGTATTCCTTATGCATATGCCCATACACTTACAGCGCTTGCTTACTGTGGTGGAAACTGGGATGCAATGGGTTCTTCTATCCAGCAGGGAATGGCAGATTTAAAGAGCAACTTTTCCAGTGTTTATGATTTCTATGTCAATGCGGATTCCACTGTTCCAAGCGGCTTTACGGCTTACCTGTTCAGCACCGGAGGGACTACACAGGTAATGACTACATGGAGATATATTCCAAGCGGCTACTTGAAGCTGAAAAAGGTATCTGCCAATCCGGCTTTGACGGATGGAAATAGCTGTTACAGTCTGGAAGGTGCAGAGTTTGGTGTTTACACCGAGAGGGAGTGTACGAATCAGGTGGGGATTCTGATAACAGATGCTACCGGAAGCAGTAATACCTTGGAACTGGACGAGGGCACCGTCTATGTAAAAGAACTGGTTGCACCGAAGGGGTTCGCGCTAAGTAGTAAGGTAGAACCAGTAACTATAACTTCAGGACAGACCGCAACGGTATCCTTTACGGACAAACCTCAAGCTGACCCGGTAGGTGTTTTGCTTGGAAAAATCGACAAGGAAACGAACAGCAATAAACCGCAGGGAAGTGCTTCTCTTGCTGGAGCTGAATTTACAGTAAAATATTATTCCGGATTCTATGATACTGACCCTGCAGCACAGGGACAGACTGCAGTTCGTACATGGGTCATTTGTACAAATGAAAATGGAGTTGCCTTATTAAGTGAAAAATATAAAGTTTGTGGGGATGATTTTTATTATGTAGATGGTAATCCAAATCCTATATTTCCACTTGGAACGATAACTCTTCAGGAGACAAAAACACCAACTGGATACTTGCTTAACAATGAAGTGTATGTACGTCAGGTTACCAGTGATAGTAGTGTAGAAATGGTTTCTACATACAACCAACCCATTATCCCAGAGCAGACCATCCGAGGTGGTGTAAAGATTGCCAAGATGGACAGCGAAAAAGGAAAGTCAGAGGCACAGGGAAGTGGAACGCTTGCCGGAGCAGAGATTGAGATTATCAGTCTGAACGACAATACAGTTCTTGTAGATGGAGTAGAATATAGCAAAGGGCAGGTCGTTAAGACCATTGTGACGGATGAATCCGGTGTTGCAGCGACTGCTGCTGATACACTTCCCTATGGAGAATTTAAGTATCGTGAAAAGACATCTCCATCCGGCTACCTGCTGGAAGGTAGATTGGAGGGAACATTTAATATTACGCAGAATGGTGTCATGGTGGACCTTACTGGCGGAGCAGATGCCGTTATGGATGATGTCATCCGCGGGGGTGTGGAAATCTATAAACGAGACTATGAATCTAAGGAAAATGTTCCTTTAGGTGGTGCAACACTGCAGGGAGCTGTATTTGAAATTATTAGCTTAAATGATAATACGGTCATTGTAGAGGGGAAGGAATACAGTAAAAATCAGGTGGTAAAGACGATTACCACAGATGAAAACGGATATGCAGCTACAGCTTCAGATACCTTACCGAATGGAACTTATAAATTAGTGGAAAAGACCGCATGTGAAGGATATCTTACACAGGGAATTTTGGAGAGAGAATTCAGTATCACTCAGGATGGGGTGCTTGTAAGTCTGACAGATGCAGACCATTCCATTCAGGACCAGGTGAAACGTGGAGATTTTGATATTTCCAAGATCGATTCCAATTCCCAGAACACCATGGCAGACGTGAAGTTCAAAATCACTTCCAATACAACAGGAGAGTCTCACGAGTTTACCACAGATGAAAATGGTTACTATTCGTCTTCCTCTAATTGGAATAAACATAGCAGCAATACTAATGGCGGTGGTGCAGAGGATGGCATGTGGTTTGGTATTGATTCCAATGGAAACCAGGTCGCGGTAAATGACAATCTTGGGGCTTTGCCATATGATACCTATACTATCAAGGAGCTTCCATGTGCAGCCAATGAAGGAAAGCGTTTGTATGTTGGTACGCTTACCATAAAAAGAGATGGTGTTACCATCCATATGAACAATATTGAAAACGTGGGAATTACCATTGGAACCACAGCAAGAGACGCAAAGAGCATGACACAGTATGCGTGTGCAGAAACAGATGCGACCATTGTAGATACTGTTACCATGAGCGGGCTTGTGAATAACGTGGAATACACCCTTGTTGGAACCCTGATGGATAAGGAGACCGGACTTCCGGTAACCGATGCAGAAGGAAATGCAGTGACCTCTTCCTTAACCTTTACGCCGACCACAGATATGATGTACCGGGATATGGAATTTGATTTTGATGCTTCCGGACTTGCCGGACATGATGTAGTAGTTTTTGAAGAACTGTATCAGGGAGGAGAACTGGTAGCGAGCCATAAAGACCTGGGAGACGAAGGGCAGACTATTCATTTCCCGGACATTGGAACAAAGGCGTCTGATAAGAATACCGGAATTGATGTGTCCATGGCAGATGAAGAAGTGATTCTTGTGGATAAGATTTCTTACACCAATCTTCAGCCTGGCAAGAAATATAACGTGACCGGAACCCTGATGGATAAAGAGACTGGGGACGCAGTAAAGGATAAAGATGGAAATAAAATTACATCCCAGATCTCCTTCACTCCGGAAGAATCGGACGGAATCGTGGAACTGGAATTTACCTTTGACGGTTCCCTGTTTGCAGGAAAGACAGTAGTCGCCTTTGAGGAGCTGTCGAGGAACGATAAAGTCTATGCGGTCCATGCAGATATCAATGACGAGGCACAGACCGTTCATTTTCCCAAAATCGGTACTACAGTAACAGATTCCGATACACAGGAAAATGCGTCCTATGCAGATGGAGAAATATCCCTTGTCGATACGGTAGCTTACGAGAACCTGACACCTGGTTACAGCTATACGGTAAAAGGTATTATTTATGATAAAGAGACAGGGGAACCATTGGAAATCAATGGAGAACAGATAACAGCAGAAGCAATATTCACACCGGAAGAAAGTACCGGAACCGTGGATGTTGCTTTTTTTATTGCAGGAAATGAGCTTGCCGGAAAGTCACTGGTCATATTTGAGTCAGTATATTATGGAGCTGTAGATGGAGAAGAGAAGGTAGCCGAACATGCAGATATCAATGACGAAGGTCAGACCATTCACATTCCGGAAATTGGCACAACGGTAAGTGATTCTGAAACAGGTACCAATCTGTCATATGCGGATGAGGAGATTACCGTAACTGATACGGTGTCCTTCCGAAACCTGATACCGGGAAAGGAGTACAAGCTGACCGGAACCTTGATGGATAAAGAGACCAGAGAAGAGCTTCTGGATAAGGGTGGAAATGTAATTACTGCAGAAACGACCTTTACCCCGGAAGAAGCATCCGGAACAGCGGATGTTGTCTTTGTATTTGATGGAACAGGACTTGCTGGAAAAACAGTGGTCGCATTCGAGACCCTTACCAGAAACGACAAAGTTTATGCAGTCCATACGGATATTGAGGATGAAGCGCAGTCCGTGCATATTCCAGAAATCCACACCCGTGCGGTGGATGGGGCTTCCGAGAGTCATGTAGGTCTCATGGGAGAAAAGAAACAGGTCATTGATACGGTGACCTTCCAGAATCTGATACCCCAAAGAGAATATACCGTAAAAGGCATTCTGATGGACAAGTCCACCGGAAAGGAATATCTGGATGCAGAAGGTAATACCGTGACAGCAGAAACGACCTTTATCCCGGAAGAGGCAGATGGAAGTGTTGATGTGGTGTTTGAATTTACCGGTATCGAGGCAGCTACGATTGTAGTAATGGAAGAATTGTACTATGAAAACAGCCTGGTTGCAGAGCATACAGATCTGGAGGATGAGAGCCAGACCGTTACTTATCTGAAACCACCGGTAAAGGAAACGGAACAGCCAAAGGAGACAAAGAAGCCAAAGACCGGGGATATGTCACCCGTGGAAGCATTGGCAGTAATTGCAGCCGGAACGGGAGCAGCACTTGCAGTTTTGCTGTATCTGAAGAAAAAAGATGGCAGCCGCCTTAATAAAAAGAGAAAAGAAGAATCATAGGAAGGAAGAGGAACAAAGATATGAGAAGAAGGAAATCAGCTAAAACAACAATCGGATACATTGTAGTATTTATTGTGGCACTTGTACTGTCTATTGCGGCGGTACAAGTCCTGCCGATACCAAGGGAATTTAGGATGATGACATTTTTCCTGTTAATTCCGGCAATATCAGCAGTGGGGGTATTTATTTTAAGTATACCGAAAAAGAAAAGAAGATAGAAGGAGAGAAAAAATATGATGAAAAGAAACAACGTGAATGAACCATGGAGAAAGAAAGGGAACGAAACAGGAGCCAGCGTTGAAATAAAAACAAAGAATATGGATGAAAAATGGAGAAGCCGGGTCGCAAGACTGGCTTTTCTTTTTGTCTTTGGAGCAGCACTCCTGTATGAGCCAATGATGTTTACCAATGCGACAACAACGACCATTGATACGTCTTCCATTACAGCCAGTTTTGACAATCTGAAAGCGATTGTAACCGCTATCATTTCCAGTATTGGAGTTATCATCACACTTTGGGGTATCTCTGAATGGGGAATCGCATTCCAGGGACAGGATGGTACGATGCAGGCAAGTGCTTTCAAGAGAATAGCCGGTGGAATGGTTATGGTATTGGCACCGCAGATTGTGGGGCTTTTGGTGTAAAAGGAGAATGATAGGAGGGAAATCATGTTAGATGGTATTTTAGATAGTTTTTGGGAAGCCATTGCTTCTCTCTTGACGCCTTTCTATACCGCCGGAGTCGCCATCTGGAATGGAATGCTTTCGTTAATTGGTGTGGTATCCGTGAATACGCCGGAAACCTTTTCAGAAGGAACCTGGACGTATGTCACGGATACTTTGTATCCGTGGGCGCTTTCCATTGGAGGCATGATGCTGAATATTTTCTTTTTGATAGGAATTATCAGGCAGACGACAAATTTGAAACAGAATTTTACGCTGGAGATATTTGTGGAATGTTGTATCAAGGTAGTTTTTGCAAATGCCTTCATGCTTTCCGGGATGATTCTCATGAAGTTATTCTTTACCATGGCAAGTGGGATTTGCGGAAGTCTGATGCTTGAGACACCGGTATTGTTTGCACAGGAAGATACGGATATAGGCAGCGTACTGTTCTATATGATATTTGGATTTATCTTCCTGATTGTATGCATGGTGTGTTCTGTTATGGTCTTTCTGGTCGTATATGGACGGTTCCTGCAGTTGTATTTACTGGTGGTAAATGCACCCATTGCATGGGGAACACTGCCGGGAGGTCCGGGAGTATCGCAGACAGCATTTGCATGGTTAAGAACCTTTTTGAAAGAAGTATTTAAAGTAGTCCTGATTGTGATGGCGATTCTGATTGCCGGAAAGATGTGCAGTTCCATTGATTTTGGAAGTATGTCCGGAATAGGAGGCATTTTTGATGGTGCAATTCAGGCACTGCAGAACATATGCACTATGATACTGCTTACCGCATCCGTAAAAGGAATGGATGTATTTATGAAGCAGGTCTATGCGTTGTAAAAATTAAGAAGGCAAATAGAAGGAGAGGAGAAGAAAGATGCCTAAGTTAAATACAAATTCTCGTTTTTCAGCGAAGAAGGCAGTATCTGTGCCGGTGGTAAAGATACCAAAGAAGGTAAAAGATGCACTTAATATTTACGAAGCCCGAAAAAACGGGATTTTTAAAATAGAGCCAATGGATGGAATGGCTCTTTATGACCAGTGTTATATTTTTGAAGATATCAATTACAAGAATCAGGATGAAAAGAAGAAGACCAGTACTCTTTTAGAGGTCATGAAGTGGTTCAAAAGCATGAGTACACAGTTTAAGATTACGATTGCCAATGAACAGCGTGATATGGACCAGTTCATGGAGGAGATATTCCATCCATTGCATGGAGAAGAATATCCAGAGCTGGAACAGGGGCTGGGGGACTGGATTAATCAGAAATTGGAGGAAGGTACCAGAGACATCCGGAGAATTTTATATCTTACTGTTACCTGCAGAGCAAGGTCATTTGAGGAAGCAGCTGCTTTCTTTGCAACACTTGACACTACTCTGCAGTTCTTATTTTCAACGTTAAAGAGCCGTCTTTATCGTATGTCGGGAGTGGAACGTCTGACATTGCTTCAGAGGATGCTGCGGGCAGGTGAACAGGGGATTCCTTCACATGAAGCCAGTCTTTTGGATGGTACAGATAACTGGAAGAACCAGATACTTCCGGCAGTGATGGAGCAGGATATGGATTATATCAAAATCAATAAACGATATGTAAGTATTTTGTTCGCTCATGATTACGAGCAGACTTTGGATGAGGAAAAAGTGATACATGGATTGACAGATACACTGTTTCCTACTTATATTACGCTGGATATTGAGCCGGTAAGGAAACGTCTGTTGAAGGACAAGCTGCTGAGTGCACATACCAATAATGAAATGTCCATCTCCAAAGAAAGGGATAAATATTACAGCATGCATCAGTATGGAGCTGGAACTTCCTATCAGCTGACAAAGAAGAAAGCGGAGCTGGAAGATATGCTTGATCAGGTGGATGAAAATGATGAGGAAGCAGTGTTTTTAGGAATGCTGGTCATGGTGCCGGCGGATACACTGGAAGAACTGGAACAGCGTGTGGATACACTGAAACAGATTGCAACTGTCAACGGTTATGCGTTAGAACCATATTACAGGAGACAATTAAAAGCACTTAATACGGTACTTCCTATCGGCGGACGCCAGGTAAATCATATGCGTTCTCTGTTTACCTCCTCTGCTGTGGCATTCCAGCCTTTTTATGCCCGAGACCTTCAGGATAAGAATGGATTTGTGTATGGTCTTAACCGGACAACAAAACATTTGCTACGAGGAGACAGAAAGAAACTGAAGGCACCGCATGGAATCATTGTTGGACATACAGGAAGCGGAAAGACTTACCTGATTAAGGAAACGGAAATTGGACAAGATTTGTTGTTCACGGATGATGATATTGTAATTTTGGATCCGAACAATGAACAGGAGAGCTACATCAAACTGTGTGGTGGGCAGTATTTTGATTTTACGCCCCAGTGCCAGATTTATCTGAATCCTTTTGAAGTGCCGGATGACGTGTGGACAGGTACAGATGTAGAGAAAAATAAATTTATCGCTCAGAAGACAGAGTATGCCATTGCGTTTTGTGCTGCCGCTATGATAAATATTCTCGTGACACAGGTGCATAACGTTCATATCGGGCGTGCAGTACGGAAAATGTATGAGGACTATTTTAAGAAGAAGAGAAGGGGAAAACAGCCGACACTCCGGGATGTGCGGGATAATTTGAAGAAACAGATGGAAGAAGCTGACACTCAGGAAGAACGGAAAATGCTTTTGGAAATTGTGGATTCTTTGGAAGAATATGTAGACGGAGTCTATGATATGTTCGCTCATCCATCGAATTTGGATATGCATTCCCGTCTGGTCGGTTTTGGACTTAAGAATATTCCTAAGACTGTGTGGGAAACGGTTATGGTAACATTAATGCATTTTCTTTCCATGAGGATTGAGCATAACCAGAAAGAACTGAAAGCAGCCCGTCTGGTCGTTGACGAAACACAAGTATTGTGTGAAAAAGGTTCTTCTGCAGAACAGCTTCTTTACGCAGTGGAAACATACCGAAAATTTGGTGCAGTAGTAACACTGGCGATTCAAAACCTGACCCGTGCATTGGAGAATCCGGAACTGAGAGATATGTTCTCGAACTGTCCTTACAAGTGTTTTCTGGATCAGGGTGGTGTGGATGCAGCAAGTCTTTCGCAGATTCAGGAGTTTTCAGAAGAAGAGTTTCGGGCTTTGGAAGAGGACGTACCGGGAAGAGGAGTTATGGTATGGGATGGACAGGTCTATCTTTTTGATGCCAGAATGGATAAAAACAATATACTTTATTCCCAATTTTCTTCAAACTTCCATGAAAAAGCAGAACAGAAAAAATTACAGGAGGAGCAGGAAGCAAAGAGAGAGCAGGAAATAGAAAAAGTACAGGAATAACAGGTGGAAGGATGAGCCTATGAAAGTAAGGAAAAGAGCTCCGAATATACTTCGGACAGCAGGAACTTCCGTACGGATAGCGGACAGGGAAATCCGGACAAAAAAGCGTTATCTGAAGAAAGGACTTACAGCATCTGTAATCGGAGCAGAAGAAAATGATGAGGAAATGAGTAAGGATAAATCCGATTTTCCAATCTTGAGAAACAGAAATTCCCGCAAAACAGTACAGGAGCGGTACCGCCAGAAGCAAAAGGAGCAGATGGCAGCTGGAAAGGCATTAGAGAAAGGATATGAAGATGCAGTCCGAGGACAGAAAGGCAAGGCATCTTCTGTCAGTGGTGACAGCAAGGGTTATGCTGCTTTCCAAAGAAATGGCAGCAACTGGTACCAGCCGTTTAAACTTAAAGGTGTGGCAGAATACGCTTCTTCCCAAAAAGCAGGAAGCCAATCACAGGAAGAGAAGGCTTTCGGTTCCGGAAGTGAGATACCAACAATTACAAAAAAAGGGAACAGGATTGTAAGGAAGGCAGGAAGAGAAGCAGGAAGGACTGCGGCATCACTTGCAGCTGGAGCTGCCACTGGTGGAACATCCATGGCGTTATCAGTTGCACTAAGAACTGCAAGAGCAGCAGTTGGAAAAACAAAAGAGGCATTGCAGGCATCCGTCATAAAAGGCGGAGAGAATAGTGAGGAGGCACAAACGGTCAAAAAGCCATCCGGAGGGACATGGGGATTGCTGGCTGCGGCAATGGCTGCATCTGTAATACCATTTCTTATGGTGATTGCTCTTTTGCTTCCATTTCTGTTCTTAGGGAGTGCAATCACCATACAGGAGTTGAATGGTGCAAACCGTCTTGTGCTGGTGGCAAGACAGGAAATCACTTTAGGAGATGTAGCCGATGGAAGAATTGGCGGGCAAAAGTATAAGGACTGGTATGGGTTGGATGATAACTGGTGTGCCATATTTGTTTCATGGTGTGCCGACCAGTGTGGTTATATTAATAGGGATATCATGCCGCGCACTGCCAGTGTTGATACCATGAAGACATGGTACCAGGAAAGGGAACAGTACCATGAGAAAGACGGGTACGAACCCAAGCTGGGAGACATTATTTTCTTTGGCAACGGAATGTCTCATGTTGGAATTGTGGCTGAATATGATGCAGAAAATGGAATTGTTACGACGGTAGAAGGGAATACGGGGATATCGAATACAGATCCATACCATCAAGGAAGCAGGGTATCGCAATGCTCGTATCCGGTTACCTATAGTCAAATCATAGGATACGCAACACCGAAATATCCTCTGGAAGTAATTGAGATTCCGGAACCATATGGAACGGAGTATTCTTACATGGGGTGGCAGATGATTACATCGCCTTCCTCAAAACAGTATAAGCTCCGGGAAGAGGCAGGAATGAATTTTGATGAGGATGGTTTTGGAAAAATTGGTGATAGATATGTTATTGCCTGCACATCTACCTTCGGTCAGGTGGGAGATTATATAGACTGGGAACTGGACAACGGTACGATTATCGAGACAGTGATTGGAGATATAAAAAATCAGAACGATGAGGGCTGTAATGAATGGGGGCATCATAATGGGCTTTGTGTCATAGAGTTCGTGGTAGACAAAGAAAGCTGGTATGGAACCGGAAAGTATCCTACGGATTTTCATTCAGAATGGGATGGAAGAACCATACGGGCAACGAATGTTGGAAGTTTTTGGTAACGGAGGAAAGGAGAGAAAAGTAAAAGATGAATATACCTATCAACAAGGATTTGGAGGAAGAGTATAAAAATGAATGGATTAAGGGATTTACATACAGGGAGATGTTATTTGTAGTGGCAAGTGTTTTAATCATCGGCGGAGTGACGGTGCTCGCATGGTGGCTGACGGAAACTCCCATAGATATCTGTATTTATATAGGACTACCGTTTGGAATACCAACTTTACTTTTGGGATTTAAAAAGATTCAAGGACTGACTGTTGATGCTTACCTGAAGGAAATGTTCTATGAATGGAGAACCAGGAAATTGACATATGATGCTGACGAACTTCCGGAAGAAAACCGTGTGTTCACAATGGAAAGAGGAAGTGAAAAAAAGAGGAGGAAGTGTAAATGAGAAAGAGACATGGAAAGAAAAATAATAGCTATGGAAACAGTTTGAAGTGGAAAGTATTGCTGTTAATCTTAGGAATTCTCCTAATGGTGGGACTGGTGGTCTTTCAATATAGGAAAAGAGAAAAAACAGATGAAAAGAGAGCAATAGCGCAGGAGGAAGTCCAGGAGAAAATCCAGAATCAGAAAGAAGAGACAAAAGAGAAATCGGATGGAGCCGGAGAGAATGGAGTTAGGGAGGATGTACCGAAATTCGGTACACAGGAAGAGGAGCAATCAGAAAAGCAGGAAATAGAAATTACAAATCTGGATGAGTATGCAACACGGATTATGGGAGAGAATACAAGTCTTTTAAATAAGCGACTGACAGAATGGGCAGAAGAATATCAGCTGGATGTAAGCACAGGGAATATCATTCACGTCATGGTTCCAAAGAGTGACCCACAGAGTATTAACTTTTACATCCGCCTTTCGGATGAACGCGGTTCACTTGTTCTGCTGGCTTATCATCCAAGAGAGAACGTTGTGACAGCAAGCAGATGTGATTATACGGAAGAAGAAATCATTAACGAGGTATGGGAAAATAATGCGCCGGCAGTCAGGGATGTATCACCGGAAGAGGATACCGGAGGAAATGCTGAAGGAGAAAATGCTGAAGCAGGAACTGCGGCAGTAGAAAATATGGAACAGGAAGGAGTACAGACAGATGATGTTACGGGACAAAATTAATTATGAGTTTCAGTGCTTCTTTCTTGATATGATGCGGACCAGTAAGGAAAATATTTTTGCTCACAGTGGAGAAATCGAAATGAAGAAGAAGCTGCTCATCCAGCTTCAGAGCCTTGCAGAAAATGTAGAGGAAGATGTCAGAGAAAAATTAATGCTGCAGAACAATCTGTTGGAATCGTTCTATTGTTTCTGGAAAGATGTGAGCCGGGAAAATGAGGAATGCAATCTGGAAGAGACCATGGTTGAGTGGCAGAAGTTCCTGATACAGCGGAGCAGTGTTCGGGAAAAACAGCAACACAGGTTCTAGCATAGGGAGATAAGAATATTTTACCGGACAGGGACAGGCGGCAGAATGTGCCTGTTATAATACCAAGGGTCTTAGGGGTGTCCCCTAACAAGAGCACGCTGCATTTTGAAAAAATGTAGGACAAAGTGCGTATCTTGCAAAGAGGAAATGGGAGCCAATAAGAGAAAAGCGAGAGAAAGAAAGGGTTTTGAGAGGAAAAAGAAAGGATTTTGAGAGGAAAATGCAGTATTTTTGGGAGTGATTGGGAAAAGATAGGAGAAAATAAGAGGAAAAAGAGAGAATTCTGGGAGATGATGGGAGCCTGTGACAGTGCGCAAGAGAAAAAAGAGAAGATTCTGCAATAAGAATGGTAGCATTTTGCAAGAGGAAAAAGAGAATTTTGCAATAGGATTGGAAGTGTTTTGAAAGGAAATAAGATTTTTACGTACCGAAATTCGGTACATACTGGAATACGGAAGAATCACATGCAACGTAAAAAATGGTAGAGTAGAATTCCCTAAGACAATGACAAGTACAATAAATGGAAAAGGAGTGTCAGGACGATGGAGCGGAGAAAAACGTTAAAGAATGGGCGGGGAAGCCGGAAACAGATTGACATGAAGAAGGTGTACCAGGAATTGGATTCCGGAAGGAGTGTACAGAGCGTTGCCAAAGAGTGGGGCGTTAGTCCATCCACTCTACATCGACGTCATCATGAATACCAGGCAGGACTTGCCTTAATAATGGAAGAACTGCCACCATTGCCAGAAGACATAGAGACTTCTTTTCAGAAAAAAGAATGACATGGAGTGGCAGGGTATCCTAAAGGAACGTAGATGTTCAAAAAGAAATATGGTAAACTAAAATCAGGAAGAAAGGAGGCAGCAGGAGCTGTCTTTTTTGCTGTCCGGAAAGGAGAAGCGGGTGGAAGATAAAATCAAAAAATGGGAAGAGGAAATCGAGCGTATTGCGGAAAAGCAAAAGGAAATGAATGCCAAAAGCAATGAGCGGATTCGGGAACTTAGAAAGAAAATCCAGGAAGAGAAGGTCATTCTGGCAAGAGAGAATGACCAGATGATTGCAGCTGCTGTGCGTGAAGTATATGGAGAAGTAAGCAGGGAGACTCTGGAGATATTTAAAAGAAAAATCCAGGAATTGCAGTTGGATAAGGAGCAGGAGCCGCGGCAGGAAGCAAGGGAATTCCGAATGTAGGTATGGCTTATGGAACAGAAAACAGAAAAGATTAGAATCAGAGTGACGCCGGAGGAGCTGGAGCATTTGAAAAAGTGTTCCGGCTCTTCTTCTGTAGTGTTCAAGAATGGGCGTGAAAATTTTTCCGGATATCTTCGGGAAAAACTTCTGTTGGAGACGAATCATAAAAATCGGCAGCTGGAGCAGCAGATGAGAGAACTTAAGTATGAACTGCGTAAGATTGGTACGAATGTGAATCAGATTGCAAAAAAAGTAAACGGAGGTTTTGGAACACCAAATGACCTTGTAGAGCTGAAGAATTACATGGGGCGAATAGAAAAAATCATGGACGAGTTCCAGGAGGAGATAGAACGTATATGGCAGTCACCAAGCTGATGCATATGAAAGAGTCAAAAAGCTGTCCACATGACCATCTGAGAAATGCGATTGATTACATTCTGGACGTACAACACAATGAAGCAAAGACAGACCATGGTGCACTGGTAGGAGGTAACTCCGGTATAGACCACAAAGAGATCCTGGAAAATTTTTTGGAGACTAAGCGGGAGTATGGGAAAACAGATGGACGGCAAGGCTATCATTTTGTCATTTCTTTTGCGAAAGGAGAGACAGATAAGGCAACAGCTTATGAGGTTATAAAGGAATTCTGTGAGCAGTATTTGGGAGATAATTATGATTATGTTTTTGCTGTCCATAATGATAAGGAACATATGCATGGACACATCATATTTAATTCTGTTTCTCGGATAGATGGATATAAATACCATTACAAGAAGGGGGATTGGGAGAAGATTATCCAGCCCATTACCGACCGTATCTGTGTGGAACATGGTCTTGCACCTTTGAAATTTGAAAACGAGCGAATAGGAGTATCATATGCATCTTGGGCATCAAAGAAAGAAGGAAAGGTAAACAAGACTCGTATCGTTTGTGCAGATGTTGACTATGCCATTCAGAAAGCCTCCACCATAGAAGAATTTTATGAAATTATGAAGAAAATGAATTATCAGATACGCAAGGGATATTCAAAGGCACAACAAAAATCAACGTTTACTTTTATATTTAAGAAACCAGATGGGGGAGAATTTAGGAGAAAAAGTAACGGTCGCTATACGCCGCCTGGTTATAGTCCTGAGGAAATTGCAGAACGAATTCGAACCAAGGAAGGAAGCAAGTCTTATGAGGAAATTGTAGAGAATCTTTCAGGCAAGGCGGCAGTATATTTAAAACCAGCAGTCCTAAAAGGAACACGGACCTATACACGTCTGTATCAGGCAGTAAGTTATTATAAGCTGCCAAATCCATTTGCAATACCGGCATATCGTGTGAGGAGCGACATGATTCATATAGACAAACTTATAGAGGAATGCCGTTATCTGAAGGAAAATCCGGTAAGAGAAGAACATGGATTGGAACAGCGTGCAGCCTTGATGCAAAGAAAACTGGAAAGCCTGCTGGAACAGCGTAGGCAACTGTATGGTATCAAAAACGGAGTAAGTCAGGAAGAACTAGCAATGATGGAGCAATATGAAGAACTGGAAAGGCAGATGATTTTGTCAGAAGAGAGAGGAGATGACCGATTTGAAGAAATAGAAGATGAAATGGAAGAACTTGAGAAAAATTTTCCACCGGAGATGTTGGAAGTGATGAGCAGAATAAGAAAATTGAGCAGTGACATTGCTGCGCTCAGAAAAGAAAAAAGAATTTTGGAGAGAATTATAAAAACAGAAGCAGACCTGGAACCAAAAGTACAGGAACAGCGGTTAAGAAAATAGGAAAGGAGTTTTTATAATGAAGAAAATTGAGAATTACGAGCAAGTGAAAGAATTTATCACAGCAGAAATCCACAACGTGTTATGGATTAAGCCATACCTTGCAGAAAGACCTTTTACACAAATATATGACATGGTGGTAACGTATAACGTTGAACTGGACAGTGATAAGAATGTCGCCACGCCTGTGACGTGGGAACTCTTCCGTAATTATGGAGTTGACCTGAAAGAGTTTCACGAAGCTGCTGTCAGAAATACTACCAGGCTTCATCCACCTGTCATAAATACGTTAGGGGAGATAAGGATAAGTGATTATCTAAATGAATTTTATCTAAATTATGGCAGACCTGATAGGTATAGACCGCAGGGAAGACAAAGAAAATCCTGATTATGAAAGCCTGAAAAAGGGGGAAATACCATCTCCGGAACTGAGAGCTCCTGTACGCTGTCTTATCCAGCAGGGGAACTCCCATAAAAAAGACGGAGTAGAAACATTGGAATATTCCAAAATGTATAGCAAAGAGAGATATAAATTCTTTCTGGAAGCACCTTTTGAAATATCAGACCGATGCTGCTCGATTATGAAAAAAACACCTGCGCACAATTACACAAAGCAGATGGGGAAAATGCCAATAACGGCACAGATGGCAAGCGAAAGCAGGCTCCGAACTACGAAATGGCTGAAAAATGGCTGCAACGGATTTGATATGAAAAGCCCAGTCAGCAATCCTATGTCAATATGGACAGAGCAGGACATTTTAGAATATATCTACCATAACCATATCCCGATTGCGAGCAGCTATGGGGAGGTGGTGGCAGACTATGGGAAGGGAAAAACAAAAGAAAATACAATGGATATAGGGATTTTTGATGTTGGGAGACCTATGTTTAGAACAACAGGCTGTTCGCGTACCGGATGTGTCTTCTGCGGATTCGGCTGTCACAGGGAAAAGTCACCAAACAGATGGGAACTTGCGGAGAAAGTTTCTAATTCTAAAATTATAGATTATATGATGCGCGGAGGGGCATTTGATGAGAATGGTATCTGGAAACCGGACAGCAGGGGGCTTGGTTTCTGGTTTGTTATTGAGTGGATAAATCTGCATGGGGATCTGCATATCATCATGCCACACAGGGAGGATTATCTTAAGCAGTACATGACAAAGGACACGGAAAAGTATTTGAAATGAAGTGAGCCGGGAGGAGAAAAAGAGAAAGGAATGATGCATGTGAATATGCTAGAGACTTATAGAAACAGTGGAAATTTTGACTATGGTCAGATGTATGAGATTGAAGGGGGATTGGAGAGGGACTATAAATACTACTACTTTATAATGCGAGGAATGATGCACATGAATATGCTGGATACTTACAAAAGCAGTGGAAGTTTTAATGAACAACAGATGCAAGAGATTCAAGAGGAACTCGAGAGTGGTTTAGATGTGTCAATTTATGCGAATCCCAAGTTTAATGACATGCAGATGTATGAGATTAGAGAGGGACTGAAGAGTGGTTTAGATGTAACAATTTATGCTGACCCTGGATTTGAATGGTTGCAGATGGATATGATTAGAGAAGGAATGGAGAGTGGTTTAGATGTAACAATTTATGCGAAGTCCGAGTTTACTTGGAGGCAGATGGACGAGATTGAAAGGGGACTGAAGAGTGGTTTAGATGTAACAGTATATGCTGACCCTAAATTTAGTGTGGAACAGATGAGTGAGATTAGAGAGGGAATGGAGAGCAGTTTAAAGGAAAATTATGATAAGCAGAAATTGACAACGGATATGGCAGAATTGGGGTTTGTACCTGTACAGGATGATGTGTTTCCAAAAGAGATTGAATATTATCAGGAAAGAGAAAGTCGTTTATTTGTGGATATGGATGGAACCCTTGCAAAATACCAACCGGTAGATACTATGGAAACACTGTTTGAAAAAGGATATTTTCTGAATCTGGAATCACAGCAGAATGTAGTGGATGCGGTAAAGAAGATTATTAAGGAACATCCGGAAACGCCGGTATATATTATGTCATCTGTCTTAAGTGACAGCAAATATGCTTTACAGGAAAAAAATGAGTGGTTGGACAAGTATCTGCCGGAGATTGACAGTGAACATCGGATATTTCCACCCTGCGGGAAAAACAAACTGGAATATGTGCCAGAAGGAATACGTACATTGGACTATTTACTGGATGATTATACAAATAATCTTGCATTGTGGGAGCCGCCGGCGAAGGGAATCAAACTCTTAAATGGAATCAATCATACAAATGGAACATGGAAAGGCAGCATGTTGCGTTATGACAAGGAACCGGAGTGGCTAGCAGAGGATATTGTAAGGGTCATGCATGGAATGGAAATCCAAGATAAACGTCCCTTGCACCAAATGGTCAGCATGGAAAACCAGCTTTACGACAAAGAGTTCAAGTCGGGATATATTTCAGAGGGAGAAAAGTCACAATTGGAATTTCTGACGAGAGCGGAAGCCTTAGCTGCATTGCGAGAGGGAATTCATATCTGTTATGTGAACGATTTTCCGGTGTACCATGGAATCCATGCAGATGAATTTTCCATTATTGAGCTGAAAGGAGAAAAGGGAGTACAGAATCTTTATAATACATATGGTCAAGGAGTGATTCATAAAGCATGCATCAGTCCATATTATGCCCAGCCAGGAAAAATGAAGGATTTTTTAAAAGCAATGCTGTTACAGGAGAGCAATGTTTCAGAAGCACAGAAAGGAACAGAAATAAAAAAAACAGCGAGAAAGGAGCTGACAATTTAAAGATGAAAGAAACAAGGAAAAATATGGAAGAGTGGGAACAGAAAGACATCAAGGACAAGAAGTATATCCAGTCTGTCCTGTATTTTCTTCTGGGAATCCTTTTAAGTACCTGCATTACAGCAGTAAGCATGGCTTATACATTGCCGAAACTGATGGTAATACAGGATGATGAATCGGCAGTTCCGGCGGTTACATCAGAATTGGTGAAAGATACAATAAATGTGAGTCTTGGTGATTATCTATCTGCGAATAAGATATCAATTTCAGACGATAGCATGGATCAGATTGTGCAGTATATTAGCGACTGTGTAAATGAACAGACGGAACTGACAGAAAGTGAATTGTATGAAGTTAAGAATCTTATTAAGGTGAGTATTCAGGGAGCAAATGATAATATAAATACAAATGCTCAGAATATCACTGATAATGCTGATGAAAACACGAAGGAAATTATTGATAATCTGGATAGTTCCATGATAACCCTGCAGGAATTTGTTGTAAATGGAGACGATGAAATATCCAGTGCTTTAAAGGAATACATAGACAATTACGTTGTACCTGGTATTACCGTTTCCATGGAAATGAACAGCAGAGATATTGTTTCTGTAAATGAAACTATCGTAGAAATGGGAAAAGAATATGATTCTTACCGGGAAATCAATGATACGAACCTTGCAGAAATTATTGGAATGATAGAAACGTACCGGGAAGAGACTGGGAAAAAGATTGACGAGTGTCAGACGGAGCTGACGGAAAAAATTAACGGTTTTTGTGTGGAATATAATTCTTATATTGAAAAGACTGATTCAAGGATAAACAGTATTGAGACAGCGTTAGGTGATTATATTACTGTAACAGATTTTCAAGAGTTTAAGACCTGTTATGAAACGTATAAAAAGGATATGGCAGGAACGGTAACAGAAATTGAAGCATCTTTGGATAAACTGGAAGAAAAGAAAGCAGATAAAAAAGCAGTGGAAGCACTGGCTGGAAATTTTGATGATTTAAAAGCGGTATATGATACTTTTACTGGAGAGAATGGAGCATTTGAAAATCTGAAAGACCGTGTTATAGATTCGGAAACCGCATTGAATCAAAACAGTTTTTCTATAGCGACATTGGAAGAAAGAATAGAACAGCTTGAAAATAGTCTGGAAAAATCTCATCCGGTAGGTTCTGTGTACATGACTTTTGGAAATGAAAATCCGGCTGATTTATATGGTGGAACATGGGAAAGGGTAGAGGACACTTTTTTAATGTGCGCCGGTTCTGCATATCCAGTTGGAAGTATGGGCGGAAATAATGAGATATTACTTGGTGCGGCAAACATTCCAAGTCTTGATATTTCAGGAAGTACATCTGTAAAAAATGGAGTTAATACATCTGGAAATGGGGCATATAGTGGAACAATAACTTCTAATGGTACTTATGCTGGGGGAACATATTCTACTACAACAAATGGAGAACATAATCATTCACTACCTGACCATGGAATTTATTGGGGGTATAAATATGGAAATGGTGAAATGGCTTTGGATTGGGTGAATTCAGCCGACGGAGGTGTTGAAATTACAGGAAATGCTGGAAACCACGCACATACTGTCTCAATTCCTAGTCAGACAATTATTTCATCCGGTAATCTGTCGATTGGGAATCATAGTCATACCGTAAATATTCCGACTTTGAGTGTGACCGGAGCGTATACAAATAATAGTGTACAAAATATTGATGTAACAAATAAATATGTAGCAGTTAATGTATGGAAAAGGGTTGCTTAGGCAGCTCTTTTCTGTTGGAAAGGAGTTAATAAGGATGATTGAAAACAGATTAAAAGAAAACAGTATACAGAAGAAAAAAGAGCCGGCTTTTGAAATCTGGCTGGGAAATCTGCGGAAATATACGGAAGGAAATTTAGAGGGAGAGTGGATTAGATTTCCGCAGGAAGAACCTTATCTACAGGAAGTGGTAAGGCGAATTGCGGGACCAGATAATGATGAAATGATGATATTTGATATTGATACAAGGGAAGACTGTAGGTATATGCGGGATTTAATCGGAGAATGGAGCCATGTGGATGAACTTAATACCATCGCAAGACTGATTGGGGATGCCCCACATCCAGCAGTAGAAGCTTATCTGCAGGAGCACTCCGGACTGACTTTTACAGAGCTTGCTAATTTGTTTATGCAGGAAAGTGAGATACCATATTATCCTTATAAATTTGATGGAAGCGATAACCCTGAAGTTATGGAGAGGTTATCAAATGAGGCGAAAATGGGATGGACCGTAATAGAGGAAAGAGAAGGACTTGTAGATATGCTGAAGGGGATACCTCTGGGAACTACCAATGTAATGGATTATCTGGATGTGGAAGCTGTAGGACAGGGGCTGTCCTTAAGTGGATACTGCACTTTGGCTGAAGACGGTTATTATAATGTGCAGCAAGAAGGACCTGATTTATCTGCTTATACCATGGATGAAATAAAAGCAGAGCTGGCAGACCGGGAGCAGAAGCAGCAGGAAAAGATATCGGGGAAAGAAAATGAGAAAGATTATAAGAAACCGGAACGCAGCCCATTCATGTCTCCGTCTTTGTAGGAAGAAGAGTGCCTATGAAAAGAGATTTAATTAAAATACAAAAACGGCTGGTGCAGATAGAGGAAGAAGTTTATGGTCTTAAGGAAATCCTGAACGAATATTTTACGGAGGAAGAGCAGACTGTTTTAAGATATGAAGCATCCATTGGGAGAAACGGAACCAGACTGGAGGAACTCAAAGGAGAGGAATTGGAACAGTATGCTGCAGAATGTAGGAAATACTTAAGATTTGGAGAAGAAGTAGAAGATTGCCTGGCAGGAAGACTGGAACAGACAACTGCCGTCTGGGTAAGAAATGTTCCAGACTTATTAAAAGAAGCGGGCTGTGGAGACATGGACTTGTATATTACACAGAAACACCTGCGGAATATTTTACATAATTCATCTGAAAATATAAGTCAAAATCATTACCATAATATTGAACTCCGGCAGCTAAAGCAGCTGCCGGAGCTTCTAAGTGAGCCGGTGGCAATTTTAACTACGAAAGAACATCCGGGAACCATGACAGTAGTCTTGGATGCACAGGATAGACAGAAAAACCCATTGATTGTACCAATAAAAATGAATGGCGCTGCTTTCTATCGGAAGAGCCGGGTAGAAGCAAATTGTATATTAAGTGTTTATGGAAAAGAAAATATTATCCGCTACATGGAAAAGGCTTCTAAGGAAAATGGAATCCTGTTTTTAGACAAAAATAAAAGCATTGGATTAGGTAGAAAGCCGCTCCATTTGCGACAGTTCCTAAACACAAATGCTTCTATAAACAAGATACAGCAACCAGAGGAAAATGTCAATGCTTTGGATGAAATTTTCCCAGAAATTTCTAAGGAATTTCTGGAGAAATATAAGGAAGAAGGAAAAGAAATGCCACGGGAAAGTAATGAATTTCCAAGAAAAGGATTATAGGAGGTGTTGAAATATGAATATTGATGTCAGTATAAAACTCGATGAAGAGAGTGCTATGAATCCAGAGAAAACAGAGGTTGCATCCGGTTGGGTGGAAATTGAAGACTGCATAAAGTTTCCGGTAAGAGTACGAAAATATACAGATAAAGAGGGAGCATTAAAGATGTTTGTGACTTATCCACAAAGGAGAAATGGAGAGAAGTATGAAGGAATTGTGTATCCACATGATGCGGAAGTACGAAATGAAATTGAAGAAAAGGTTTTAAATGCAGTGAAAAAGGAGGCAGTGAAAGGTATTGGACTTCCGCCAGTGGAATCGGTAAGAGTCAGCATCGTCAAGCAAAACAAAGCAACTCCTGTTGCATTACGTGGATTTGCGACCGTAAAAATAGCAGGGATGACCATTAATGGAATTACAATAAAAGAAGGAAAGCAAGGCTTGTTTATTCAGATGCCGCAGTATAAGTCAGGAGGCGAATATAGAGATACCGTATATGGAACGAATAAAGGTATTCACGCACTGATGAAAAATAAGGTGTTAGAGGCTTATGATGAGGTGTTGAAAGGAGAACAAAAACATCAGGAGGAAAAGAAAGAACAGGAACAAACGGAACAGCAAGAGAAACAGACAGAACAGGAGGCACAGAAGACGGAACAACAGACAGAGAATACAGAGCAGGAGAAGCTGTCAGAAATAAAAGCAGTGTCAGGGATTACTCATTTGGTTTCAAATTCTTACATAGACAGATTTATACAGAATTTTCAGGAACAAGATAAACAGGGGATGCTGGAAGTTTTTTCAGAAGCAGAAAAGGAAATTGCAAATGCTGCGTTTACAGAAAATTCTAGTGCAGTAAGACTTCAGGGGGCAGTAATGGCAGATGATAATCGGGTAATAGATGTTTCTTTTCATAATTCATGGGATCCACGGCAGCAGATACCGTCAAATGATTATTTAACACAAAAAATTGAAGCCCGTATCTATGCAGATGGAAGTATTAAAGGTTTCATAACACTTGTTGAGAAAAAAAGTAAAAGTCTGAAGAATGCTGAAAAGAATTATAATGAGGTGCTGTCCCTGTGGAAAGAGCTGACAAAACAGGAAAGAATAGAAATCCCGCGGGAACAGCACAAGCCGGAGACGAGACAAAAAGCTGTTCCAGTACCTGGTTTTAGATAACAGGAGGTGAGATGTTTGGAAACGGAAAAGAACGTGGAACAGATGAGAAGCAATGAACCCGAAAAACGGAAAGGTACCGGGGAACAGTATCTTTATGCTTTAATAAAATGTGCAGACTGGGTGGATAAGCCCTATAAGCAGCTTGCGGAAAAGAATCGTGCCCGACCAGAAGTCCTAAAAGAACTGTATCTGTGTGCCTGTGATGGTGTTCCCATAGAAAAAGCCATGGAGGCACAGGAAAAGAATCCGCCGGAAGGAGCACTTAAGTTCTTGCGGAGAAAATTTCTTGAAAGTGCAGCAACAAATGAGTACCAGGAGCAACTTACCGGCATTAAAAAGACCACATCAACATTGGAAAAGGAAGTCCGGCAGATGTCTGGAATGTTAAAGCATATTGCAGAACATGTTCCGGATTTTGATTCTATGTTTCCTAAAGAATCTCAACAGATGCTGGAACAGGAAATACAATCACAGAAAGATGTACCGAAATCCGGCACACAGGAAAAGGTTCAGGAAGACGTACCGAAATCCAGTACACAGGAGAAGGTTCAGGAAGACGTACCGAAATCCGGTACAAAGAAAAAAAATAGAAACGTACGGTTTCCATGGGAAAAGAAAAAGGGACCGGCAGATTTTATTGAAAAATCATTGGAAGCAGGCTATAGCAACGAGCAATTAGATTATTTACTGGACTGTATGGAGGAAGGGCTGTCAGTAGAGAAAATAGAACGTTTTTCTTCTCCGAAGCTGCCAGTGGAAGTCATGCGCCGTTTGCGGAGCTTGGAGGAACGAAAGGAGATAGAAGAATAGTATGGAACAGGAAAGAGAAGTCGATCAGATACTTATGAACATAAGGAATACATCAGGAAGCATTGTCAGTGTTTCTGTAATATCAGCAAGACTCAGTCTTCAGCTTATGATATTTTTATTACGTCTGGCAAAGAAAGGATTTGTAGCCGCCGGGCTTGCGGATCAGTTCAAGAATTTTGTTGCAAAAACCGAGGGGAATTATACGGTATATAATATTCCACTGTCAGCTGACCGTATAGAAAATTTAAAACAGATTAATGAATTGGAACTTAAACTGCAGGATACGACCAATCTGGTTACGAAGGCAAAACTTCGCAATGAAATCAAACAGCTTTGGAAAGAAATACCAGAATTGGAACAGATTGAGAAGCTGGGAATAAATTACTGTGTGTTGCCAAAACTTAACGGTTCAGAGCAGACAATACAGGTTGCCGTGGATAAGAAAAACGACCAGATGTTCAAAAACTGGTTTTTGAACCATTTGACGTCGGAGCTTTCCGGTGGGGAAAAGAGCATGGAAGAACTTAAGGTTTTTACAGAAGGAAACTATACCATTTTCAACCTGCCTTTTGAAGGAGAGGAGCTGGAAATGGCATTATCCGATTTTAAGGTACTTGATATGAATTATGCAATCATGCCGGATTTGAAAGTTGGAGATGGAAACAGTCAGATTGCAATACCGAACGCTGACCGGGGAAAGTTAGAGACATGGTTTACCATGTGGAAAGATAAGCAGCTGCGTGAGGGAAAAGCCCCAGAGGAAATAGGGGAGATGTATGCGATGAATCAGGAATCTTATATGGAAACTGCCAGCATGGAAGCAGGAGAGTATGTGGCAGGTGCTGAACAGGAATATAAAGATGCAAATGCAGAATTTGAAGCACAGTCCAAAGATGTGCCCTGGGAAGCAAAGTTGCAGAAAGAAAATTCTGAGGAGTATGTCCGGCTGCTTCAGGATCAGAATTATGAAAGAATTTCCATTAATAAGGAGACGCTGGTGGAAAACATAGAAAAATCTGCAAAAGCGGAAGAAATGAAACGGAACGGATACTTTATTTCCAGAATACCGGGGACCTATGATGAAAACCAGCAAACCCTGATTTTGCCGACGGATAAGGTGTTTACAACAGATAGTGGAAAGACTTATGTTGCATTTCTGCCGAAAAATGGGAAGAGTCTGGTGGCAGATAACAGTGGGAAGATTCACCAGAAGGATTTTGATAGCATCTATGAGCCGTATAAAAAAGTAGAAAGAAACATGAGGAAAGTAAAAGAATTAACGAAAGAACTATCTCCGGCAAAAGAAGCAGCACTCTCCAAGACACCGAAAATCCAAATACCAAAATAAGTGGGAACATTGCTGTAAGAATAGAAGGAGGTATGAAAGAATTTGAGTCAAAGAATGTATCAGAAAAAGAAGACGCCATATGGTGTCTTCTTTTTTTTACTATTAATCATGATGATGGCAGCGTATCTGATTTCAGGGCTCTTTAAGATTCCTGGAGCATCATTGGAAAACTGGGAAGAATGCCTACTGTATATCTGCTGTCATCCGTTATCAAACTGGAACGATAAAACGCCGGTATGTTTTGGAATCGCATTCATTGCCTGGCTTATGTTGGTAAATTATATTCTATATTATTACAGAAATTTTCAATCTGCGATTGAGCATGGTTCAGCGGATTGGCTCGAACCGGAAAAGGCATGCCAGGAACTTGCGGATAAGGAAGAAAAATATAATAGGATTTTGACCCAGAACCTGAAGGTAAGTCTCCGAGGAGGACTTTCTAATAATAATGCACTTGTGATTGGTTCTTCCGGAACCTTTAAGACCACATCTCTTATGCATCAGAATCTGTTGCAGTTTGGAAGCTGTTATGTGATGCTGGATGTAAAAGGAGATACACAGAGAAAACTGGGAAAGGCAATGGAACGGGAGGGGTATACTGTAAAATCTTTAAATTTGAAAGTACCTGAAAAGTCTGATTGTTATAATCCATTCGTATATATTGAGCGTGAAGATGACCTGCTACGTGTTGTTAAGGCATTGCACGATGCCTGTAGACCGAATAAACAGGCAAGCATGGCAGACCCATTCTGGGATGATGGTGTAAGGCTTTATCTACAAGCGCTATTTTATTATGCATGGCTCGATGCAAGAGAATCAGGAAAAGTGGGTACCATGAATGATGTGGTTTTCCTGTGTAATCAGGAAAATATTAAAACAATAGATCCGGATACTGAAGAAGAGGTATCTCAGCTGCAGAAGATGATGGATGCGAAAGCGCAGCAGTATGGAAATGATTATCCACCAGTAAGAGATTATCGTAAATTGAAAGAGGGGGCGCCGGATACAGTCAGATCCATTACTATTATGGTGAATGCCATGTTGACGATATGTGAAACAGGAGAAGTGAAACGAATCTTTTCGGGAAATGATATCAACATCCGAGAACTAGGTACAGGAGTAGGTGGCGATCCGGAAAAGAAGGTTGTACTGTTTTTAATCATTCCAGATAATAATAGTGTATATAACTTTATCATTTCAATGTTTTATACGCAAATGTTTGATATTTTAGTTCGTTTGTCAGATGACGAACTGAAAGCACCGCTTCCAGTACCAGTAGAGGTGTGGATGGATGAATTTTATGCTGGTGCGAAACCAGCAGATCCGGATGTACTTCTTGGAGTTGTACGAAGTCGTAATATCAGTATGATTCCAATTCTTCAGTCCATTTCTCAGATAAAGACGCTGTTTAAAGATGATAAATGGGAGACGATTATGGACAATGTAGCAACGGTGGTCTTTTTAGGGTCAGGTCCATTAGCAGCGTCTACGCATAAATACATCAGCGAAACGTTGGGGACAGCAACTATAGATTCCCGAAGTGATAATATACATCTAGGACGTAACGGTAACAGCGGATTAAATTTCCAACGTGCCAAAAGGGAACTAATGACTCCAGACGAAGTGAAGCGGATGCCAAGCACAGAAGCTATTGTATTTCTGGAGAGCCGTTCTCCAGTTTATGATATAAAGGCGATTCCGTTTGATAAACCAGAGCTGGGATTTGTGGCAGACAAATATCTGAAAAAACGTTATTCAGATGCACTTTCTCAGGGGGAATATGACCATCCGGTTTTTACTGTTTATGATCCAGAGCATTTTTCTTATATTACAATAGAAAGGGAAAAGAAGCTTCAGGTCTTAACTGATCAGAAGGAAATACAGACATATCAGGAAGCAGCAAAGCGTGACCCTAATATTTATTCCTATAATATAGAAGAAAAGGATCTTCTGTATTTAAGCTGGGGACACCCTAAACGCACACCAAAAGAGGTGGAGAAAATGTTCAAAGATGCAATGAAAGAGGAAGAAAGGAGGGTAGAGGAAATAAAGGGACTTGTAGTCCTGCAGGATGCAGAAAGTTATGACGTACCGAATTTCGGTACGCATAATCTGGAAACAGATAAAAGTACATGGAATAAAGGAAGTTCCCTGAAAGAGCTTCTTATAGAGCACTGGGAGGAATTATCACCACCGGAACAAGAGGAAATCTGTCTGGGACTTGATGAAGGACTTACCGAAGAGCAGCTTCAGCATCTGCTTTTAGTTTCATTGGAAGAGATGAGTGTTTTGCGGAGGGCATATGTGTTAGCAAATGAAAAAAGAGCATAATAATTTTGTAGATCTATAATGGTGTAAAGGGGCTGTAGGTATTTTCTTGCAGCCTCTACTTTCATTGATAAGAAAGAGAGGATGATTATAATGATGAATAGTTTTATACCATGGATTGGTGGAAAAAAATTACTTAGAAAAAGCATACTAAATTTGTTTCCGGAAGAGTATGATAGATATATTGAAGTATTTGGAGGTGCAGGCTGGGTACTTTTTGGAAAAGAATCAGGAAAAGAACTAGAGGTATATAATGATATAGATGGAGAATTAGTAAATTTGTATCGCTGTATAAAATACCACTGCGGAGAATTGCAAAGAGAATTAGAGTTCATGCTTACATCGAGAGAACAATTCTTTGATAGTATGGAACAGATTAAAACGAGGGGAACAACAGACATACAGAGAGCTGCTATGTACTTTCAACTAATAAAGATAAGTTTTGGAGCAAGTAAGAAAAGTTTTGGTGTGAATAAAAAGAATTTAAGAAAAACCATGGAATATCTACCAGAAATACAGGAGAGATTGAAAAATGTAGTAATTGAAAATCAGAGTTTTGAGAAGATTATTAAAACTTATGACAGGGAAAAGGCATTATTCTATCTGGAACCGCCATATTACGGCACAGAAAAGTATTATGATTCTGGATTTAGTGAAAAAGAGCATGAACAGTTGAGTGAAATTCTGAAACAGATCAAAGGAAAGTTTATACTATCATATAATGACTGTCCACAAATTAGAGAAAAGTACGAAAGAGATTTTGATATAATAGAAATTGACCGGAATAATAGTTTAGTATCGAAAAGTGGTGAGCCAGGAAGATATAAAGAAATTATTATAAAGAATTATTAAATAAATACTATATTTTTAATATAAATAACAATATGCGTTATGTTTTAACAAAAATAGTATTAAAATATCTAAATGCGTTAAATTCTAACTACAAGAAGGAGGCGCAAAAATGAAAAAGTACACTTGTCTAAAATTAGGTGAAAAAAGATGGACACAAAAGCAGTTGATGCTGTTAGAATATAAATAGTACAAGCCAAAATGAGAATTCTCAAATATATAAATCATGGTACAATATATATACCTGCTGAAGGAGGATCTCATATGG
>CASFBK010000022.1 GCA_949292785.1 uncultured Eubacteriales bacterium | reverse complement strand
AGGTAATTTCGAGCTTAGTGTAATAGCGTACACAGTAGTGCGCATCCTGCACGGAGTGCTTTTTGCTCTATAGGAATCACAATTTTACGCTTTAACGCAACACAGTATTTCCTATAGAGTAAAAAACAGACCCCAATAAGTTAATGTTTCATTTTAACTTATCAGGGTCTGTTCCCTTATCGCTACCCTACGAATTTTTTTACTTATACAAGTTCTTTACTTATACATTTATCTCCGCAGTCATTCCCAGTATTTCTTTGTTTTTCTCTAATACCGGATTTACTACGTTCTGAAGGAATTTTTCCACCTGAAGCGGAGCACGTCCTACATATTTAGATGGTTCCATGGACTTCTCCAGTTCATCCAATGTCAGGTTGAATGCCGGGTCTGCTGCAATCAATTCTAACAGATTGTTGTCTTTTCCTTCTACCTTAACATTCTTACCTGCTTCCATGGATAATTCACGAATCTTTTCGTGCATATCCTGACGGTTGCCGCCGTTCTTCACGGCATCCATCATAATGTTTTCTGTTGCCATAAATGGAAGCTCTGCCATCATGTGCTTACGGATTACCTTGTCATATACTACCAATCCGTCTACTACGTTCAGGCACAGGTCAAGAATTCCGTCGATTGCCAGGAATCCTTCCGGAATAGAAAGACGCTTATTGGCGGAGTCATCCAGCGTTCTTTCAAACCACTGTGTTGCGGAAGTAATTGCAGGATTTAAAGCATCAATCATGACATAACGGGAAAGGGATGCAATACGCTCGGAACGCATTGGATTTCTCTTATATGCCATCGCAGAGGAACCAATCTGATTCTTTTCAAACGGCTCTTCTACCTCCTTTAAATGCTGTAACAGACGAATGTCATTGGACATCTTGTGTGCACTTGCCGCAATTCCTGCCAAAACATTTGCCACTCTGGTATCTACCTTTCTGGAATAGGTCTGACCGGATACTGCATAGCACTCTTCGAAGCCCATTTTCTTTGCAATCATCGGATCAATCTTATCAATGGTCTCCTGGTCTCCTGCAAACAATTCCTGGAAGCTTGCCTGGGTTCCGGTAGTTCCTTTAGAACCTAACAGCTTTAAGCTGTTTTGTACATATTCTAAGTCCTCTAAGTCCATAATAAATTCCTGCGCCCAAAGAGTCGCACGCTTTCCTACGGTCGTAGGCTGCGCCGGCTGAAAATGGGTAAACGCCAAAGTAGGCAGGTCTTTATAAGTATCTGCGAACTTTGCAAGCTCTGCAATTACATTTACTAACTTTTTATGAACCAGCTTCAATGCTTCGTTCATGACGATAATATCGGTATTGTCACCAACATAGCAGGAGGTTGCTCCTAAGTGAATGATTCCTGCTGCCTTTGGACACTGCTGTCCGTATGCGTATACGTGGCTCATAACATCATGACGCACCAGCTTTTCTCTTTCCTTTGCCACCTCATAATTAATGTCGTCTACGTGGCTCTTCAGTTCATCAATCTGCTCCTGTGTGATAACCGGTTTTCCGTTCTCACTTAATCCAAGCTCCATCTCTGTTTCTGCAAGGGCAATCCACAGTTTTCTCCAGGTACGGAACTTCATATCCGGAGAAAAAATATACTGCATCTCTTTACTTGCATAACGCTCGGATAATGGGCTGTTATATCTATCTGTTGACATATGTGTTCTCCTTTTTTACTCTATTTGTGTTTTCTCTGCAATAAACAGCGACCACCGCGAATCCGCTTCGCTTCAGCTATTCGCAGTCTGCTTATCGCTCAAAGTCACCTCTGATATCTTCTTTCGGTGGTTCCATCGGATATTTTCCGGTAAAGCATCCCTTACAGATAGGAAGTTCTTCTGCCATCTCTGCCAGACGCTCAATTCCAAGATAACCAAGACTGTCTGCACCGATAATATCACGAATTTCTTCTATGGTACGGTTATAAGCAATTAACTGTTCCCGCTCAGGAATATCTGTTCCAAAATAACATGGCCACAAAAATGGCGGGGAGGAAATTCTCACATGTACCTCTGTTGCTCCCGCTTCACGCAGCATTCTTACAATACGGTCAGAGGTGGTTCCACGTACAATGGAATCATCAATCATGATGACGCGTTTTCCCTTTACCGATTCTTCTAACACATTTAATTTTACTTTTACGCTGGACTCACGGTTACTCTGCTTCGGCTTGATAAAAGTACGACCAACATAGCCATTTTTTACAAAGGCAGTTCCATAAGGAATTCCGGACTCCATGGAATAACCAAGTGCTGCTGCATTTCCGGATTCCGGTACCCCTACTACCAGGTCAGCTTCTACCGGTGAATCCATGGCAAGGAAACGTCCTGCCTTAATTCTGGAACCATAAACGCTTACGCCGTCAATATGGCTGTCCGGTCTTGCAAAATAGATATATTCAAAAATACATCTTGCTTCCTGCTCTTTTGGCAGACACAAACTGGTATCAGACTGAATTCCATCCGGAGTAATGGTTACGATTTCTCCCGGAAGTACATCTCGTACATACTCTGCACCAATGGTATCCAGGGCACAGGTCTCCGATGCTATGATATAAGCATTATCACGTTTTCCAATACAAAGCGGTTTAAAACCAAAGGGGTCTCTTGCACCAATCAGTTTCCGCGGACTCATCACTACCAGAGAAAACGCTCCTTTGATTTTTCGAATAGCACGTCCTACTGCTTCTTCTACCGTTTTACAGTTCAAACGCTCTCTTGCAATGTGATATGCAATTACTTCGGAATCAATGGTCGTCTGGAAAATTGCTCCGGTATACTCCAGGTCATGGCGCAGCTCCTTGGCATTGATTAAATTACCGTTATGTGCCAGTGCCAGTGTTCCCTTTACATAATTTAATACCAGGGGCTGTGCATTTTCCCGGGTAGACGCACCGGCAGTAGAATAACGTACATGTCCCACACCGATGTCTCCCTTCATAGACTCCAGATTCTCCTGGGTAAATACTTCATTTACCAGTCCCATTCCCTTATAGGAAGTGACCTTTCCTTTCGGACCATTCGTCTCACTTACGGCAATACCACAGCTTTCCTGCCCTCTGTGCTGTAATGCGAACAAGCCGTAATATATGGTGGAAGCCACATCGTTTCCATCAAAATCATACATTCCAAAGACGCCGCACTCTTCATGCAGTTCGTCTCCCTGAACATTTTTTTCTATCTTATCGTTGTCCATAGGTTTCTCCAGTTCTATTATGCAAATTTTTTACCGGTTAATAATTCATATGCTTCTTTGTATTTATCTACTGTCTTATCTACTACTTCTTCCGGCAGTAAATAATCGCTGTCCGGATTCTCTTTCAGCCAGTCTCTTACGAACTGTTTGTCAAAGGATGGCTGGGACTTTCCAGCTTCATATCCTTCTAATGGCCAGAAACGAGAGCTATCCGGTGTAAGCATTTCGTCTCCCAGAACAACCTTACCATTCTCATCCAAACCAAACTCAAACTTGGTATCTGCAATGATAATTCCTTTGCTCAGTGCATATTCTGCACATTTTTTATATAATGCAATCGTACATTCTTTAATCTGCTGTGCGTAATCAGCACCCTTTCCAGGGTAAACCTTCTCTAATACTTCTACACTTTTTTCAAAAGAAATATTTTCATCATGGTCGCCAAGCTCAGCCTTGGTACTTGGTGTATAAATCGGCTCCGGCAGCTTGTCTGATTCTTTTAATCCTTCCGGCAGCTTGATTCCACAAACAGTTCCGTTTTCCTGATAGCTTGCCCAGCCGCTTCCTGTAATATATCCACGTACAATACATTCGATTGGAAGCATTTCTAACTTTTTGCACATCATGCTATTGCCATCAAATCTCTCATTCTGGAAAAATTCGGGCATATCTTTTACATCCACGGAAAGCATATGGTTCGGCACAATGTCCTTGGTAAAATCAAACCAAAACTTAGACATCTGTGTAAGGATTGCACCTTTCTTTGTAACTTTGTTCTTTAAAATAACATCAAAAGCAGAAATTCTGTCTGTCGCTACAATAATCAGATTGTCTCCGTTATCATAAACTTCACGTACCTTTCCTTCTTTTACCGGTTTAAATTCCTGAATACTCATTGTTATCCTCCATTCTCACTTTCCTGATATTGCACCTACTACGTGCATATTTTAACATACGTTTTGATTATAATACAGGCTCTTTCTTTAAGTCAATGAATTTCCATCCTGATACCACTTTTCTATCTGTAGAAATTTTCTGTTGTTTCTTTAGATATTTTGTATAATTTAGTTGTTTTATAAGTCATTCTTATAAATAATTTTATTATCTCTTATTTTGACGAAGCCGAAATATTTAGTATAATGTTGTTAGCGATGAGAAGGGTAGATTACGGGGCGAGCATACCGTGCAGACTTGTCTGCTAAGGGGTGCTTGCATCGGAATATATGGGGCGAACGCCTCAAGCGGGATGCAGCGACGCGGAATCACGCGTACCCTTCGGACTTTCGTTCACCAGCACTACTGCTAAGGGGTGCTTGCATCGCAATATATGAGGCGAACGCCCCAAGCGGGATGCAGCAACGCGCAATCACGCGTACCCTTCGAGATTCCGTTTGAACTCCCACCAGACCAACGTTCACCTAGGAGGTTTTTACAATTATGATAGAAAAAAGAAGAAGTCCCAGAGCCCCAATACACCTTACGTTAAGTATCTGCGACCTTTACAAACAGGAGACTTCCGGTATTCATCATCTGGAGTCCCCCATTGATGTCACTGATATTTCGGAACACGGTGTAGGATTCACCTCGGAATGTATCCTGCCTCTGGACTATTACTTTAATGCTTCTGTAAATTTTACAGACGGAAAAGAAGCTAATGCGACTCTTAAAATCATCCGCTGCGATATTATTGACGGAACACGTTACTCTTACGGTGGAGAATTTGTAAATCCAGAGCCGAACTTACTGACAAATATCCGAAAACATGTTTCCAGTCATACATAATATTTTAAATTTAAGAAAAGCCAGTAGATTTTTCGTCTACTGGCTTTTCCTTTTCTATTTTTCCTATATACTATTTTCTCACCAATAAGGACTTTCCGGTCATTTCTGCCGGCTGTTCCATTCCCATAATCTCAATCAGGGTCGGCGCGATATCTGCCAGGCATCCGCCTTCTCTTAAGGTATATGCAGAATCATAATTTACCAGAATGAATGGTACCGGATTTGTGGTATGTGCTGTAAAGCTCTCTCCGGTCTCATAGTCAATCAACTGCTCTGCATTTCCATGGTCTGCACAGATGAACATTGTTCCATCTACTTCCTTGATTGCTGCAACTGCTTTTCCAACACAGGTATCTACTGCTTCTACCGCTGCAATAGCTGCTGCTTCTACGCCGGTATGTCCTACCATATCCGGATTAGCAAAGTTGATGATAATCACATCATACTTATCAGACTTAATCGCATCTACCAGCTTGTCGCAAACTTCATACGCGCTCATTTCCGGTTTCAGGTCGTAGGTTGCTACCTTTGGAGATTTTACAAGAATTCTGTCTTCTCCCGGATTTGGCTCTTCTACACCACCATTAAAGAAGAAAGTAACATGTGCATATTTTTCTGTCTCTGCAATTCTTGCCTGAGTCTTACCATTGTCAGCTAAGAACTGTCCAAAGGTATTTTTCAGTTCTACCTTGTGGAATGCAACAATTTTATTTGGAATGGTTACATCATATTCGGTAAAGCATACATAAGTAACATCTTTTCTTGCGCCTCTGTCAAAGCCGTCGAAATCATCTGCACAAAATGCTCTGGTAATCTCTCTTGCACGGTCCGGGCGGAAGTTAAAGAAGATAATAGTATCCTTATCATTTACAGTTGCAACCGGCTTTCCATCCTTTTCCACAACAGTTGGTACTACGAATTCATCTGTAACTTCTTCTGCATAGGAAGTAGCTACTGCTTCTACTGCATTAGAAACTTTCTTTCCTTCTCCATTTGCAACGGCTTTATAGGCAGCCTCTACACGGTCCCAACGGTTGTCACGGTCCATTGCATAGTAACGACCGGTTACGGAAGCAATTTCACCTACACCGATTTCTTTCATCTTGCTTTCTAACTCTTCCATGAATCCTTTTCCGGAGGTTGGCGCTGTATCACGACCGTCTAAGAAGCAGTGTACATATACCTTTTCAATTCCTTCTCTTCTTGCCATTTCCAACAGTCCATACAAATGTGTATTGTGGCTGTGTACTCCACCATCGGACAATAATCCAAATAAATGAAGTGCAGAGTTATTCTCCTTTACATTCTTCATTCCGGTAAGCAGCGCTTCGTTCTTAAAGAAATCTCCATCTTCGATTTCCTTGGTAATTCTGGTTAATTCCTGGTATACAATTCTTCCGGCACCCATATTCAGATGTCCTACTTCGGAGTTACCCATCTGTCCATCCGGAAGTCCTACTGCAAGTCCGCTTGCATATCCTCTTACAAATGGATATTCTTTCATTAATCCATCAATATTCGGAGTCTTTGCTTCATAAACAGCATTCGCTTCATGCTTTTCATTTAATCCAAATCCATCCAGAATCATTAACACGGTAGGTTTCTTACTCATAATAATCTCCTCTTTCTTTTTAAATTTTGTTGTTTTCTTTTTATATGGAAGCCGCAGCAAACACTTTTACAAAAATATTTGCATAAATTGCGGCACTCTGTCTTATTCTTCTCTCACATATCCTTCACCGTCTACAGTAACACCCGGTGCGGAAATCTCCTGCATAAAATCCAGGATACGCTGTTTTTCTCCGGCATCTTCTACCAGAGAAGTGACACAGCCCTGCTGAATACACGGCAGGAAACGAAAATCTATCTGATTGGTATCTGTATGAATCACCACCTGAGATAATCCCGTATCCAGCTTCTGATTATTAAACCAGAAATTACCAAGACTGTAAATAATGGGCTTTCCTTCGTAATACGCAAACCCCTGCAGGCAATGGGTATGTCCACCAATAATGACATCTGCCCCTGCATCAATAAATTGTTGACCCAGAGTCACCTGGTCACTGCCATATTGATTGGTTCCTTCTGTTCCCCAGTGCACAAAAACAACGACATAATCACTGTTCTTCCTTGCCTTTTCAATTACAGAAATAAACTTATCCGGCTTTAATGTCTTTAATACCCCGGGGCTGTCCTCTGTGGCTTCTTTCGTATAGTTGGTGGAACGCTCTATCTGCGTTGCCGATACAATGGTGATTTTCCTCCCATTTGCAATAAAGGAGACCGGCTTCATGGCATCTGTAATATTTCTTCCTGCGCCCACATAGGGAATCCCCGCATTCTCCAGGGTCTCTAAGGTATCTACCAACGCTTCTTCTCCATAGTCATATACATGATTATTGGCTACGGATACAATGTCCGCTCCTAAGGTATCAAGTACACTTACCCGTTGCGGATTCGCCCGAAATGTATATGCCTTTCCCTTTAACGGTGTTCCTCTGGTACTATAGGTATATTCATTATTTATCATCAGAATATCTGTTCCACGCATTTCTGACAGCAATGATGCTGACATGCAATCCTCTATGCCATTTGCCTGGGTATCCATATATTCTGTAGTGGACCAGCCTTCCGAAAGATTAATGTCTCCGCTGAAATCCAACACCACCTGATGCTCATCGGTACATTCCTTCCAATATACATTCTCAAGCATATAGCTTTGAAAGCCCGTATGCTCACAATACTCCAGCCACAACACATGTATGGACTTTCCTGTAATTTCATACCAGCTCTCACTGTTCTGGACATTTTCCATTACAGCATCTGCCAAATTATAAATGCACTCATCTCCATACTGCTTCGACAACCACATAAAAAATGATTCATCAACCAGATATCCGCCAACAAACTCTTTTGCCGCATGTTCCAAAATCTGTTCTATGGAATCGGTCAAATCATTAATCTGATTGGTGGATTGGTCTCCTGACGCATCACTCTCGTTTACTTCTTCCGAAACAGTCTGGTCTAAGTGGTCCAGCCTCACATTATCGGAAGCAGACTCCTTTGTATCTTTTGTACAGCCACATACCATCATACAAAAGAGCATCACCAGTAAAATCCCGGTCTTTCTTCTTCTGTCCATGAATGTACCTCATCGTTCGTGGGCGGCGCCAAATTGGAGTGCACGCATCTAATCCGGCTTATTCCTTCCACGCAAATGTAACCCCTTTCCCGCTCTTAGGAAAGTGATTGCTTCTCATGCGGATTTAGTATAGCATATTTTTTATTTATTTACAACAGATTCAAATGCAGTATATTTATCAGAAATACCCACGCCAGTCCATAGTAAACTACGACTCCAACCAAATCATTTATGGTACTGATTAACGGACCGGATGCCACTGCCGGATCAATTTTCATTTTTTTAAAGATAATTGGTATAATTGCTCCATTAAATCCGGAAATCATCATAGCCGCCGCAAGAGAGATACCGATACATCCCGATATGGAAAAAGCGAATAAAAAGCTCTTTCCCTTAAACAGCATAATGTAACCTCCGATAATCACCAAGGACATAACACCAAGCAATAACCCATTAGACAAACCAATGCGCATTTCTTTCCATGCCAGATATATTTTCTCCTTCATGGTAAGGTTCTCATCCATCAAAACACGAAGCGTTACTGCAAGGGACTGGGTTCCAACATTTCCCGACATACCAAGAATGACGGACTGAAAACACATTACCAGGGTAAGCTCTGCCACTACTTTTTCAAAAATTCCTACTACGGCAGAAACGCCCAGACCTAAAAACAACAGGATAACCAGCCACGGCATACGTTTGCGAATACTCTGTAGTACCGGCTCCTGCAAATCTTCTTCTGCGGTCAGACCACCTAACATGGCGTAATCTTCGCCCATCTCTTCGTCTACGACCTCAATCAAGTCCTGTGCAGTAATAACCCCAAGAATCCGGTTGTCGTTATCCAGCACCGGAATGGAATCTTCGGAATAATCCTTCAAATCCTCAATACACTGCTCTACCGTCTCTTTGGCGTATACATAAGGATATGAGGTACTGATTAAATCCTCTAGCTGTATATATTCTCTGGCAATAATCAAATCCTTTAAATCAATGGCTCCGTAAAAGGTCTCGTCCTGCTCTTCTACATACACGGTTCCGATATTGTCATTTTCTGCCGCCTGCTCTACCAGTGCTTTCATTGCCTGACGTACGGTAACCCCTCTTTTTATCACAATAAAATTAGTGGTCATGCGGCTGCCGATTTCATCTTCATCATAAGAATGAATCAAATCTATGTCATGCCGGGATTCTTCATCCAGCAGTTCGATTAATTCCTGACTTTTCTCGTCTTCGAGTTCATCCAGAACGTCTACCGCATCATCCGCATCCATGGATTCGATAATGTCAGCCGCTACTTCGGAATCCAGCTCATTGATATAAGTTTCTACATCCTCCAGATAGGTAAAAATCTCTGATACAATTTCTTTTCCTAAGATGCGATAGAGTTTTTTCCTCTCCTGAGGGGTTAATTCTTCTAATACATCTGCAATATCGTTCTCATGGTAATCATCCAGCTGCTCTCTTATCTCTGCATCCGATGCATTGCTCTTGATGATGGCTTCCAGTTCTTTGGCATAATCCGGTTTTTCCGGCATGATGTCAGATTCTTTCCGAATCTCTTTTTCATTGTTCGTTTCCATCGTCTTTTCCTCCTGTACTCAGTTTCTGCAAATGAATTATTTTTATGAGGACCAAATAGATGGACATAAAATCTCCAGCTTATACAGCCGTACCGCTCTGCTCTACACCTTCCGCGCCAAAAGAACAGACAGCCGGATTGCACACGGCATACTGCTGTTTTCTCACGCACATGTGCCTATGTCCATCGTACCTACTTCGCCCGCAACTATCACAACTGTCCATTCTTTTCACCTCTCTTTTTCTTACATTCTCAAAAGGAAAGACCTATGGGGAATTCCATAAGCCTTTCTGTTTTTTCCAGTATAGCACATTTTTTTTCAAATAGAAACCGCTTTTTTCTTTTTACAGGTATTTTACAAGATTTCCATAATACCAGAGCAATTCTATTTTCCAGCATCCTGCAAATCATCCTCCACCGCTCTCCAGGCCTCTCCAAACTCCACATCCCGGAAAAGCGCTGCAAGCCCCGTAATCTGTTTTAACCGCAGAATCTCATCCTTATCCATTCCTAAATGCTTTGCAATCCATGCGTCAGAACGTCCCAGTTCATGGAGTTCCTTTATTATGTTGCTCATAAGGTCTACGTCATGGGAACCTCTGGCACGGTTGTGCCGTATGGTACTCGCCATCCGAAAATCAATGGGTTTGTCAATTACCGATACCGGAAGCTTTCCCTTCTCCCGCTTGTAAATATCGGGGTAATCCAGCATAATCCGGTAACGGTGAAACCCATCTACAATAATGTATCTGTCCCGTTCCCTGTCATAATAGCAAACAATCGGCATGGTATAACCATCCTCCCGTATACTGTCATACAAAAGCCTCAGTTCCGGCGGAGCAACCGCATTGGGATTATAATTATTGGGTTCAATCTTTTCTACGGGAATTGCCTGAACATGATAAACCGGACTTACGAATTCCATTACTGCTCACCTACCTTTTGATACTTCTGTTTCAGCGCATCAATGTTTTTCTGCTGTTCTCTGGTCAGTCCAAATCCCATAAAACGACAGATATGGTCGTTTTTCAGAATACAAAAGCACATTCTCTTCCAGCTTGGAATATCCTTTGTAGACTTAATATCATCCGTGTGATCCGGAATTTTCCCTAAGAAAACTATCCTGGAGTTCTTCATCACTGTATAATTAGAAACACCGTTACGGCAAATATTATACCCATGATCTATCAGCTCTTGAATGGTCTCTTCCTCCAGTCCGCCTCCGGTCTTATGCCAGAAATTAATGGAAGCCTGAAATTTTTTAATATAATTCTGGCGGAGCCTTACGGGAAGGGTCGACAAAAGAAACTTGGTATAGGATTCCCATGTATGCCCTTCCGGCAAAGTAATATTCCGGTATCCCATTGCCCTGGTCTTTCCATAAATAGCTGCAAAATTGGCTCCCTGCACTCTTCCTACCAGCTTCACCCAGATTTCCGGGTCAATGACCCGGTACAAATTCAGACTGTCTTTCGCATAATCATTAAAGGGAGATGCCACCCGCATCTGCTCGGGCTTGAGACCTGCCATATAATAAAGGTCATACAGATGATTATAATCATACTGAAATCTATAATTTGCATGCCATACGTCACTGGACGTCCAATCATACATAGGGGAGGCACACCATACATCCTTGAACTGTTTACTGATCCAGCAGGTTCCCCTGTAACCATACTTTTTATTGAGGATACTGCTGTACCGCTGTAGCGATTCATCCGCCCGGATTCCCAGAAGACATACTGTTTTCTTATTACCATGAGAGAGTCGGTACCAGCGGCTGAACTGCTTTGCCAAATCCTCCTGATGCATCCTGTAACGATATGTCGTCATGGGATTGTTCTGCAGATTTATAACATAAGAACGCTGAGGCATAGGGCGCACCCATGCCTCCTCTTTCGTATCGTCCCAGGGATACCAGTACATTTCATAGCTGCTTAAAGCTGTCCGCGTTGCCATTGGCAGACATACCCAGTAGGGCTCTACTTCATTTTCAATCCTGGTGAAGGTTCGTTCTATGTATGCCGTGGTTTCGCTATACTGTGCCTCAAAATCCTGATGGAAAACTCCGTTTTTCCTGTCGGGATAATATTTTTTCTGAAAATCCAACACCATATTTAGCATTAATCCGCTATCCTTCCCACCGGAAAACGCCACAAGGATATTTTCAAATTCTTCGAATAAAAAGAGCAAACGCCGTTGAAAAGCCTCATACACATTCAAGGAAAGATACTCCCGTCTCATCTATCTTCACCACCTGATAAAATTTCTTGAAATTTATCTTAACACAAAATTCGACAAAATTCAATATTTACCAATTTTACCAATAAATTCCGTAAGCTGACCCAGATGTGCAATAACATAATCCCCCTGCCTCTGTTATATTCCCAGAATCATATTTAAATGTAGTTTTTGGCTACAGCTCTTTGTTTTGTAAAATGTTTGTAGGATTTATTGAGATTAAATAACGGATTCCAGTTTTGAAAAATGCTTTTTGAACAGAATATATCCCAAAAGCCCACCAAGCGCAGCCAGAATAATGGTCGTCAACAGGCACACAATAAACATCGGTCCGCTCACAAAGTCTACCAAAGATTGTGCAAATTCAAGGTCTGTCCCCTGACGAACCATAGAATTCATAAACATTTCCGTTCCGAAAATCATGTAGAACGCCTGACCGAGCCAGAAACCGCAAATGAACACGATATAGCCAATCACGTTCCACAACCTGCCTGTGTATTTGCCAACTGCGCTGATAAGTTCAGCAAAAATACCGCCGATGAACAGTCCAAGTGCAGACGGCCATGTGATACCAAGGCAGAACGCAATGAGGGCAACCAGCGTACACATCAGAAGAACGCTTCCTTTGCGCGGGACTTTCGCACGGACATACATATAGATGATACCGCAGGGAACAGCACCCACGCCATGGGTAAAAAAGAATGTAACCGGGGTGCTGCCCAGCAGCGCCACAGCTACCAGCATAACTGCAAAAAACAGTACTGAAAAAATAGCGATAAATATGACATCTTTGAGTTTCATTTTTTGAGACATTGTAAATACTCCTTTACTTTTGTTTTATTTCTGCCAGAGTCAGGAATCCCCTGCGAAAGGCTTCCTGACTTTGAAAAATTCCTGCAATGCAGGCAAAATTTCCACCGTCAGCTGCGCATCCTGCCGGATTTTCCCATTTTCCAGCCATAATACCCGGTTACAGGTATTCAGAAGGAATTCATAGTCATGTGTGATGACAAAGACCGTTTTCCCTTCTGCACGGAGACACTTAAGCAGTGCGCTTACCCGGTTCATATTTTCCATATCAAGACCGCTGGTGGGTTCGTCCAAAAAGAAGATATGGGCATCCTGCATAAGAGCCGCTGCCACAGAAAGGCGTTGCTTTTCCCCGCCGGATAAAGAAAGGGGATGCCGTTCTCTTTTCCCTGTCAGCCCCAGCTGTTCAAGAAGTTGTTCCGAACGCTCTTTGTCTGCATCTGTCTTTTTGTGACCAAAAGACACCCGCAATTCTTTTTCCACGCTGTCAGCGAATAATTGATACCCCGGCTCCTGCATAACCAGATAAATTTTTCCGGCTCGGTGCTTTTTTGACAGGACACTTCCATCCACAAGAATTTTCCCGGCAGACTCTCCCAGCAAACCGCATACACACTTTGCGAAAGTGGATTTGCCCTGTCCGTTGCGTCCAATAATCCCTATGACCTCTCCGGCATGGGCTGTTGTGGAAATGGACTCAATCAGAGGTTCTCGTTTTGAGTAGCTTACGGCTAAGTTTTGCGTGGCAAAGACCTCTGCAGACCGGTTTTCACGCAATAGTTTTATTCCCATCCGTGCTTCTCGTAGCACATGCTCCTTTGGAGCTGGCGCTGCCGGGCAGGGTATGCAAAGCTGTTCAGGAAATACCGTCCGCAATCCCATTTCTCTACGTTCTTCGTCTGTGAGGTCAAGAAAATCTTCTTGGGGATAATCACGAACAATCGAACCGTTTTTCATATAGACCACCCGGTCTGCCAGGTCACGAAGATAGGCAATCCTGTGTTCTGCGATAATGATGGTCTTTTCCTGACTTTTCAAAAGGGCAATGATTTTCTTCAGGCGCTCTGTAACTTCCATGTCCAGATTAGCGGATGGCTCGTCCATCACATAAATGTCCGGATTCATGGCATATACCGAAGCGATTGCCACTAACTGCTTCTCTCCGCCGGATAAGGAAAAAATATCCCGTTCCAACAGCCCGCCTAATTCCAGTTCATGACTTGCTTTGGAAACTCGCTCTAATATCTGCTCATGGGATATGCCGATGTTTTCACAACCAAATGCAATTTCTCCGGTGGTATCCACATTGAAAAACTGGCTGCGGGGATTTTGGAAAACCGAGCCTACTTTTTGGGACAGGCAGCCATCTTTATATTCGGAGACCGCCTTTCCTTCAATCAGAACCTCACCGGACAGCTTTCCTTCATAGAAAGCAGGCACCAGCCCATTCAGCAGCCTTGTAAGTGTCGTTTTGCCGCAGCCGCTTAGTCCCACAAGCAGCACACATTCTCCCCTGTCAATATGCAAACTGACGCGACTTAGGGCTTTTTCTTCTTTCCCACCATAGGAGAAAGACACATCTTTTATATTAATCAAAATGTCACCCCCAATTTTGGAAGATAAGCTGCCAACAGTAACAAGAACAGCAGCAAAAACAAGAACACATCGGGATATCCTATTCTCAACTTATAATAGGAAGTCCTCTTTTTCGGGACCTCAATTCCACGGGTCAACGCTGCCGCCGATAGTTCGTCTGAAACAATTGAAAGCCTTGAAATCAGAGGGACCAGAACAAACTCCGTTGTAGCTGCCGGATGGCAAATGCTGTTTTTTACATTCAACGGAATTCCCCGTACCAGCATTGCGCTTTTGATACTTCTGAATTCTTCCGCAAGGGTGGGAAAGAACCGGAGAATGACTGTAATACTTACAATTAAGACTTTCGGGCAATGCCATTTTTGCAGGGCACAAATCAGTTGACCGGACGGCGAATGAATCAGCAGCTTTGCCGCCATAAAAACGGGAAACATTTTTCGAACCAGCAGCAAAAATGCACCGATAGCCATAGATACCCTGCCGCCAATGATTACCATGTGAAAAGTGAGCGCTGCAATCATCCCATAGCCTGTCAGGGAAATCGCCGCATCCTTATACTGTTGTTGATAAAGTAATCCAAGTGCTATTGCCAGGACACAGACCGCCTCTACCCAATATGCAATTGAACTGTACATCAGCAGATTTACAAAAAGCAGAACCGCCACTTTAATCCGTGGGTCTAACATTCTGGTCATGTGTTTTTCTCCTTTCCGGTTAGAATTCACTAACCTATGTTCGTAAAAAAATCGCCCCTTGAAGGAGCGATTTCCTTACGCCTGTATAGTTTAGCATAGTTGTGGCAGGCGGCGTTAATCTGAAAAGTTCTCTTTTCTCCCATCCAGACAACAATTATTTCGGTACCGGGCAGGAGAAACATTCAAAATTCGTTTGAATACTTCTGTAAACTTGCTTTGGTTGGAATAGCCTACCTGCTCCGCAATCTCCCCAATTGAAAGGTCTGTCTGCCGGAGCAGTTCAGCCGCCACATGAACACGATATTCCCGCATATAAGTCTGTACCGGCATCCCATAGACGCCCTTGAAGCATTTTTTCATAGAGGTCAGCGGTATTTCAAATTTTGCGGACAATTCCTCCAAAGTAAAATGACGGTCAATATTTTTTACCATGTACTCCGTCATGGCCTTTACTGCCACAACATGATTTTTATAGAAGTATGGACGTTCATCTGCTGTTCCCGCATTAGAAGAAAGAAGATAACACAAAAGCTCTAAAACCTTTAATTTCAGATAAAACAGGCGGGTACGTTTCTGTTCCTCATACATTTCCCCTAAAATATGTTCCAGCGCCGGTTCAGAACGGAAGATAACAAGCTCATTCCCCTTTAACAACCGTTCCCGCAGGATTTCAAAGTGTATGGGTATCTCTCCGAAAACCTCCTCTAACTCTCTTATGCCCTGTGCCGCTTCCGGGGTCGAAATCGTGATGGTAATGCCGTGAAAATGGGATAGAGGAAAAGTATTGCGAACAGGAGCTTTTTCAGGAAGGTTCATTGCCAAATCCCCTTCACCAAGATAAATGAATTCTCCGTTAGAAAATTCAGCTTCAAACCTCCCCAAACGACAATGATTAATCGTAATGACATTTTTAGAAAAATCCTGTTCCGTCCGACTGTAATCCAGGCTGTCCAGATGAAAGTCCTGATAGAAAAGCTGTATGCCGGGAAGCACGTCATACTTTGTTACCACACCTGTTCCGTTTCCATGCTTTGTTCGATAGATACTGCACAGCTCATCATCCCGGATTTGCCTTGTGTCCGGTCCATATAATGTTTCAATATCCAGGTCGTCAATGGGAAAGACCGGTTCCTTTACTATCTTCTTTTTTCTCATATCTGCAGGCTTTGGAGCATCATCAGGGATAAGCCATATATCCCCGATTTTCTTCGCTCCCTGAATTCGATTATCTTTACAAAGATATTGAACCCGGCGGGGAGAGATGTTCCATCTTCCTGCAATTTCCTGAATAGTTACAAAGTTTTTCATTTTCTGCACTCCCGCTGCAATCATTCGTTCTCACGAATAATTATAGTGTACGATGTAAAATACAGTTTTACATATCCTTCTACTATCGTTCTTTCTACTATCGTTCTATTAATTTCATGTCGGACTCCTGATAGGTCTGAATATCCATTTTTATCTCATCAAGTGAAAATATCCGGTAAGCACACTGTCCTGATATATACTGTTTTCACACTATCGTCACGCATTTTGTAGCCGACTTCGTACACATCATAGAGAAAATTTTTACCGTCAGTCAAAAGAAACATCTTGACCGGTTCGGCAGAAACCACCTCGTTTGTAATAAGTGCGGATACAGCCTCTCTTCCACCGGGCTTTACTACCATTTGAGCGCCACAGCCCGGACATGTAAAATTCACCACTTTCATAAAAAATATTCTCCCTTGTATCACCCTGCACAATGAACTTGAAAACATCTGGATATGTGGGCAGGTATTCTTTGTATCAGGCTCTAATTTATCTCACCAATTATCCATATCATACCATAGAACGATAAATAAAACTACACTGAAAAACTGCCGCTCCACGATTTTTTCTTTTTATCGTGAAAACGGCAGCTTTTTGGCAGCTCACAGAGAATTATATTATTGGGAGTTTAATTTCCATCCGATTGCTTCGTTTCTTCCCAAAACAAAGTCCGCGTAGATGCCTTTCTGTCCGATTAATTCTTCGTGTTTTCCCTGCTGAACGATTTTTCCGTCATCCACTACCAGTATCTGGTCTGCGTGGCGGACCGTTTTCAGGCGGTGGGCAATCATAATGATGGTCTTGTCTCTGGTCAATTCTTCGATTGCCTTTTGCAGGCGGTCTTCGTTTTCCGGGTCTACGTTTGCGGTGGCTTCATCCAGAATAACAATAGGTGCGTCTTTTAACATGGCTCTTGCTATGGAGATACGCTGTTTTTCTCCACCGGAAAGGCTGGCGCCTCCTTCGCCGATTACCGTCTGATACCCTTCGGGAAGGGCTTCGATAAATTCATGGCAGCAGGCGCGCTTTGCAGCTTCTACCACTTCTTCATGGGTGGCTTCCGGTCTTCCGAAGCGGATGTTGTTTTCGATGGTATCTGCAAACAGGTATACGTTCTGAAACACCATACTAATCTGTTCCATCAGGGATTCTAAGGTATACTCCCGCACATCTTTTCCGCCTATTTTTATGGAGCCGCTGTCCACATCCCAGAACCTTGCAATCAGGTTGCACATGGTTGTTTTTCCGGAACCGGAAGGTCCGATAATTGCCGTAGTGGTCTTATCGGGAATATGGACCGATATGTCATGCAATATCTCCTTTTTTTCATAGGAGAAGCATACATGTTCAAATGTAATCTCGTGATTTTTCGGAACAATTTCTTTTCCTTTTTCATCCATCTGAGGAATCTCATCCATCTGGTTAGCATGGTCAATGGAGCTTGCAACGATTCTTAAGATTGACATACCACTTCCGGCAGATTCTACCTGGGAGAAAACCAGAAACGACATGATGATAACCATCAATGCATTTGCAAGGCTCATACTGCTGTTTAAATAAAATACCGTGGCTGCCATTATCATTCCAATACCGGCAATCTGAAGGGAAATTCCCTGTGCGATAGTATAAGGAGTAAAAAGCTGTTCCATGGCAAGATTGGTGCTTCTGCTTTTCTCTAATGCCTCCTGCAGGTTTTTGTCTCCCTTTCCGGTCAGATTGAAGGATTTAATGACACTCATCCCCTGAATCTGCTCTAGCACTGCACTGACCAGATGAGCGGTTGCCGCCTGACGCTTTGGCGCCACGTTTGCAGACTTTTTTTCCATACTGGAAGTAACGATAAGGTAAAGGGCAGTTCCTGCCACTACAATCAGCCCAATCCTCCAGTCAAATACAAGAATCATAAGCATAAATACTACCGCATTGATAAAACCGCCCAGAATATTCACCAATACCATAGGTGCTGTAAATTCTACCTCCTCCAGCACGCTGGTGGCTACACCTGTAATTTCTCCCAGATTGTTATGATTAAAGTATCCCATGGGAACGCTCTTTAGCTTGTTTCCAATCTCAATTCGTTTATTTGCCACCATAAAATAACCTGCATGGGTCTGTTCAAGCTGTGCAAAGTAGTTCAGCACGGTTCTTCCTAAGATACTGATTCCCAGAAAGCACAGAGCTTTCCACGCTACGCTGTTTCCGGTTTCCTTTCCTGTCAATGCCAGTATCACATAATAGATTGCTCCAATCTGGAACATATGGAAAATAGCATAGAAAAATTCTATTACAATGGATTTATTAATGTTTTTTCGTTCTTCCCCTGCAAACTGCCAGATTTTCTTTAATGCATTTAACATAACTCGTCACCATCCTTTGCTCCAATATGCGCCTGCCACATGTTTTGATATAGTGCACAGTTTTTCAACAGCTCCTCGTGATTTCCTGCACCCTCTATGGAACCGTTGTTTATGACAAATATCTGGTCTGCATCTATAATAGTAGAAAGTCTGTGTGCAATGACAATTACTGTTTTTCCTTTTATCAGCTGTGCCACTGCCCGCTGAATGACCGCTTCGTTTTCCGGGTCTATGTATGCCGTTGCTTCATCTAAGACAACAACAGGTGCATCCTTTAACATAGCTCTTGCTATGGCAATTCTCTGACGTTCTCCGCCGGACAAATGTGCTCCGCCACCGCCAACTTTGGTGTCGTAGCCTTGTTCCAGTTTGCGGATAAAATCATCACAGCCTGCTGCTTTTGCAACTGCTTCCACTTGGCTGTCGCTGGCTCCCGGTCTTCCCATACGGATATTTTCCCGGATGGTCTCGTCAAACAGGTAATTATCCTGGGACACGAATGCCACCTGGGCGTAAAGCTGTTGTAACGGTATTTTGTTTAAGTCACAGCCTCCCATGGTAATGCTTCCGGCATTTACATCCCAAAAGCCTGCAATCAGCTTGGCGAGGGTTGATTTTCCGCTGCCGGAAGGACCTACAAATGCCGTCATGCTTCCTGCTGGAATGGTAAGGCTGACATTGTGAAGAACCTCTTCTTCATGGTAGCCGAAGGATACGTTTTCTACGGAAATATCCATTTTTCCGAACATGACCGGCAGTTCTCCGTGCTCCTGTTCTTCTCCAAGAAGAATCTCGTCTACAGAACCTACGATAGTTCCTATCTTCGCCAGACTGTCCACAAAGTTCATTGCTGCCATCAATGGTCCCACAATGCTAAGAGACAAAATTATCGTTGTTACAAAGGTCTCCATGCTAAGGCTTCCATTTTGGTACAGAATCCATCCTACCGGGAGAATGGTAATCAGTGTCGTAGGCGCTATTGTTTTGGCAAGCGCCATGGGAAGCTGGCATTCCTTCATCCAGTTATAAAAGTATGCGGCATTTGCCACTACCCTGTCTGTAAATTTGGCGTAGGAATTTTTTCCCTGATTAAAGGCTTTGATAACTTCTATTCCGCCAATGTATTCCACCATGGTTTCGTTCATTGCCTGGGTGGTTCTTACAGAGCCTTCGTATTTTTTACTGTAGTTTCCCATCACAGCTCCCATAAAAAGAAATCCTACGGGAAGGGAAACCAGCGAAAGCAATGCCATGCGCCAGTCCAAAATAAACAGATAAATAATTACGCATACTGCCCCAAGTACATTGGAAGTCATCTCCGGCAGAATATGTGCAAGCGTGGTCTCCATGCTGTCCACCTGGTCTACAATAATCTGCTTCATTCTGCCGCTTGAGGTATCTATTATGGTTCCCAGAGGCATTTTGGGAAGCTTCTCCAGCACACGTCTTCTGATATCCTTTAAGACAGAAAATGCTGCCTTATGAGACATGGACAACGCCAGGGTGTAAAGACAGGTACGTGCTATATATCCTGCAAGCCCTATTCCACACCATGTAAGATAAAAGGATAGCTCCTTTTCTCCGTTTACTAATGCAATAATAATTTGTGCTGCTGCATAATAGGGAATCATTCCTCCGAGCACGCCGATAACGGCAGATACGATGGAACGTATCAGTCTTCCATGCTCTTTTTCACCCAACTCCCATATGCGAAGCAGCGGACTTTGTTTTTTCATATAGTTCCTCCTTGTTATGAGCACTTAGCGACCGTATTTGGGTCGCTTACGTGCGATGCATGCCGCTGTTAGCAAAGTCTTTTCGAGCTTACCAGGCGGCTTTGTTTGGTTAGTTTTTACTAACTCATTGTTATATTTTAAGGCTGTCTTCCTGCGCAGTTTAAAGACAACCTTGTTAGCGTTTTAGTATCGTTCCGGATAAAATATTGTGTCGCAGCCCGCCATGTGGTATTTATTCAACAGCCGAATATAGCGTTTGGCTTCTTCCCGGCTCATGCGGTGGCGGATGACCTCAAATACACTGTTGAAATATGAGGTGACTACGATATGGAAAAATTCTTCTGTTACTTCCCCGCCGGAGATGCTCTGACAGTCAATGTGTTTCATATATTTATAGGTGTATTCTACCTCAATGCGAATCATTTCTTCCATGAAGTTCTGGAATCTGGTTCCATAGGAAGCATCTAACAACAGGCAGAATTCATCAAAATGGTCATACATGTAATCAATCATGTCATCCATGGAGGCGGAGGTATAGCTTCCCATATTTTCAACCTGCGTCTTTCCATCCATCCGGGAAAAGGTTTCCTGAATCCTCAGATACATCTCCATCAGTCCTTGCACCACAGGCTCTACGATTTGCTGAAACAAGCCCTGCTTGTCGTGAAATCTGGTGTAAATGGAGCCGGTGCTGGTATTAGCGTTGGCTGCAATCACACGCAGGGATGCGTCTTTGAAGCCTTTGGTTAAAAATTCTTCTTTGGCACAGGCTAAGATACGCTCGTATACTCCTTCGATTTGTTTTGCCATTGCTTTAATTCCTTTCGCTTTTCATTTCCGGTTTCATTTCGGTTATGGTTTTATACTTCTGCTACGTTCTTATGATTTGTAATAATAAAGCAGGGTATATTCATAACACCGTTTTGAAACACTGTTATGAATATACCCTGCTTTTCATGATTTGTCAATAGAATGTGTGCTTGCTGATAGTTTTTATCAGTTTTAATATTCATTACCACATCCTCCATGTAAAACAAAAAGCTGCGCAACAGGTTATTTTCACCTGATACACAGCCCTTCCATAATTCCGTATCTTTTAATATATCTTTACCTTACCGCTGTCAATTTGATACACATCTTCTCTCCGATTCAAAAGTGCCGGAACCTGTTTCCTGACATGTTCAACATAATCCAAATCAATTTCTGCCATGACACAGCCCGGCTGTTCCCCTGCTCTGGCGATGACAGTTCCCCAGGGATTCACCACCATGGAGTTTCCATATGCATTCATACTGGATTTTTTCCCAATCTGGTTTGGTGCAATAATATATACCCCATTCTCGATAGCCCGTGCCCGGAGCAATGCCTCCCAGTGGTCCTTTCCCGACTCCAACGTAAAGCTTGATGGAATGCAGATAATCTGTGCCCCCTGCAGCGCCATAATACGGAACATTTCACCAAACCGCAGGTCATAGCAGATTGCAAATCCTATCCTGCCGATTTCCGTATCTGCCAGAACGATTTCATTTCCCGCTGCATTCTGTGCGGATTCGCAATAGGATACTCCATTTATCTCTACATCAAACATATGAAGCTTACTGTATTTACAACAGATGCTGCCTTTCGGATTAATCAGCATTAGCGTATTCTTCGGGTTTGCGCTCCCCGTCTCTTCCGGAAAGCTTCCGCTGATTACCCAGACGTTATGCTCCTTTGCTTTTTCACATAGAAAATCCGCCGTATGTCCCGGAATGGTTTCCGCCTGTTCGCAGTACCCTTCTCCCATAAAATTCATCATTTCCGGAAATGCCACCAGCCTGGCTCCCTTTTCGGCTGCCTCCGCAATCATCTCTCCTGCCTTTTGCAGGTTTTCTTCTTTATCATTTTGAGAATCCATTTGACAAACAGCTACCATAAATTTTCGCATACTACCGTCCTCCTGTAATCAAAATTTTCCGCCGGATAAAGCAGACTTCATATTATCTGGATTTTATCATCCATATCTTTCTGTGTCAATTTGCCTGACACCCCTTTCTCCGTGTGTTGTTTTTTGGGTTAGTCTCTTCTAACCGATATTTCTAAAAAAATAATAGTATTAAACTGTCAATGAACGCGACAATCAAAAACATCAAAATTCCTTTCAAGAAAGAAACAACATGTTTTCTGGGATTTTTGTAAATGCCACCCCAAAAACAAGTACATTAGATATAAATGAGACGAAAGGTGCCGGGGATTTAATCTTTTCATTTAAGGCCGGGTTTTCTTTTACTATACGCTGTACTTCATCCGGATAAGAAGAAAAACTTTTTATGTTTTTTTCATCACTTCCGGTATTGAAATAACATATTCCCCAAAACAACAGACATACGATTATTATTTCTATTATCAACATATTACTTTACCTCACTTTTAAATTTTAAAAATGGATGACTTTTCAGCCATCCATTTTCAGGGTATTCTCTTTATTATTTACGTTTTTACTTTTTACGCTTATTTTTTATGCTTATCTTTTTACATTAAATGCGCCGATTCCCGGATAAACTGCTGCATCTCCCAGTTCTTCTTCAATTCTAAGAAGCTGATTGTATTTTGCTACACGCTCACTTCTGCTTGGTGCTCCGGTCTTAATCTGACAGGTATTTAATGCAACTGCCAGGTCTGCAATGGTGGTGTCTGCTGTTTCACCGGAACGATGAGAGGAAATTGCGGTATAGCCTGCCTTATGCGCCATCTTAATTGCTTCCAGAGTCTCGGAAACGGAACCAATCTGGTTCAGCTTAATGAGGATTGCATTTCCGCAGCCCTGCTCAATTCCCTTGGATAATCTCTCAGTATTGGTAACGAACAGGTCGTCTCCTACCAGCTGTACCTTGTCGCCCAGTTCAGCGGTCAGCTTCTGCCAGCCTTCCCAGTCTTCTTCATCAAGAGCATCTTCAATGGAGATAATTGGGTACTTTTCTACCAATCCTTTCCAGTGAGCAATCAACTCTTCGGAAGTGAATTTGGTTCCTGCCTTTGGCAGTACATATTCTCCCTTATTTCCACTCTTCCATTCACTGGAAGCTGCATCCATGGCAATCATGAAGTCCTTGCCCGGCTCGTAGCCTGCATTTTTTACTGCCTCTAATATGTACTGAATTGCTTCTTCATCAGATGCAAGGTCCGGTGCAAAACCACCTTCATCACCAACAGAAGTTGCTAATCCTTTGCTCTTTAATAATGCTGCCAGAGCATGGAATACTTCTGCACACCAGCGAAGCGCTTCCTTGAAACTTGGCGCACCTACAGGCATAATCATGAATTCCTGTACGTCTACGGTATTAGCCGCATGAGCGCCACCGTTTAAGATATTCATCATAGGAACCGGAAGACGGTTTCCTGAGATTCCGCCTAAGAAGCGGTACAGTGGAATATCAAGTGCGATAGATGCTGCTCTTGCTGCTGCAATGGAAACTGCAAGGATAGCGTTAGCACCCAGCTTGGACTTGTCCTTGGTTCCGTCTGCTTCTATCATTGCCTTGTCAACCGCATAAATATCGGATGCATCCATTCCGACAATGGTGTCATTGATGATGGTATTGATGTTTTCCACAGCCTTGGTAACACCTTTTCCAAGATACCTTTCTTTATCGCCGTCGCGAAGTTCCAAAGCCTCAAATTCTCCGGTAGATGCGCCGCTTGGTGCGGTTCCTCTGCCCACTGTTCCATCCACAAGAACTACCTCTGCTTCTACCGTAGGATTTCCTCTGGAATCCAAAATTTCTCTTCCGATTACTTTTTCAATCTGTAAATAATCCATTTCTTGAAATCTCCTTCCACTTTCTGTTGCAGAACTTCCTCCCGGAAGGGAGTCAGCCTTCCGGCAAAAGCAATGCTCCTTTGCTTTTTGAGGAGTCTACATGATTTACACTCAAGTTTAGTTAGATAAAACTAACCTTTTCCATCATAATTTATTTTATTTGGAAAATCAAGCCCTTCAAGTGATAAGATTTCTCGTTTCCGTTTCTATGCCTGTATCGTACCCTTTGAATATTTCAGTTTTACTTGAATTTTGTTTGGAAAATATTAAAAAAACACCTCCTGCAAAACTTCCTTTTGCAAGAGGTGTCGCAAAATCATTATTATTATAAAAAAACTATAGTGTCATTTTTTCCTTACTCCAAACAATGCGATTCCCACCATGATTAACGTACTGACCGACATAGAAACAAATGCAATATTCACTCCATGCATAGATGCCCCCGCCCCATAACTGGCTTTAGAAGAAATTGCTACTGCCGACATAATTGCAACAAAGACAGCGGAACCGATAGAACCGGCTACTGTTCGCAATGATGTAAGCAGAGACGAGGCGTCAGCGACCTTTTCTTTCCCGACCTGACTGGTTCCCCATGTCAGAAGCGGCATCATAAGACACCCAATAGACACATTTCGTACTACATTAAAAATGGCTGACACTATCAGAGGCGTAGACAATGCCACAAAATACATACCCAGATTACTTATCAGCAGGCAGATGGAACCTACCACATATAATTTCTTAATCCCTATCCTATCATAAATCCGGCCTGCAAATGGATTGATCACTGCAGTAGCAACAGAGCCAGGCAGTGTAACAAGGGCTGACGTTACTGCGGAATAGCCTAACACGGACTGAACATATAAAGGCATTAACACAGAGCCTCCCATCATGACCAGATACAACAGCATACTGGAAATAACTGCCAGCGCATATTCTTTTTTCTTTAAAATGCGGATATCTAAAAACGCTTTTTCCAATTTTAGCTGTCTGAATACAAAAAATACCGCTCCTACAATGCCAATAATCAATGGAAGTCCTGACATCAGATTTGTAATGCCAAAGCTTCCTATATTTCCAATTCCAAGGGTGATTCCACCAAATGCAAATATGCTAAGTACAAAGGAAAGAACATCAAAGTCAATTTCCTGCAACTCCAGTACATTACTAAAATTAGCAATAGACATTACCAGAGAAATAAGCATGATGACCATGGTATAAATAAATATATACTTCCATCCAACCGTATCTACCAATACTCCGGCTATTGTTGGTGCAATAATCGGCGCCGCTGTGGCTGCAAGTCCATACCAGCCCATCATAGTCCCTTTTTTCTCTGCCGGATACACGGACAGTATAATTACCTGCCCCATAGAAGTTAGTACCCCATTTCCAATTGCCTGAAGTACCCTGCCAACCATCATAATGCTGAATACCGGAGTAAATATGCAAATAAGCTCGCCAATAATAAAACATATAATACCGGAAATATACAGCCTTTTCGTTGGAATTTTCTTGACCAGAAATGCGGTTAATGGCATTACGATTCCCATTGCCAGGGAATAACCGCTTGTCATCCATTGTCCTGTTGTAGTGCTGATTCCAAAATATTCCGTGACCGGCGGAAGCGCGGTTGTCATTGCGGTTGCCAGCATGGAAGTGGCAATTCCCGTTATCATTACATTAATAAAAACCAGCAGTCTTTGTTTATCGCTTAGCTTTACTGACATTATTTTTCTTTCCTTTCATTCAATCTTTGTATTTACAATAAAGAATGTCCCTTTTCGCAGACCTCGTAAATCTCTTCCATTTTCTGTTCAATCAGCGGTTGCAGCTTTTCCGTCTGTTTTTTTACCGTTTCCCGATATACAAAGTAAGGCAGAACCCAGCCGATAAAGCCCGGAATGGCAAGCAGGACACACAGCCAGATAATTGGCGGCTCATGAGTAACGGCAAAGGTGGAGCCTGCCATGAATACAGTTCCTGCTATTCCAATCGCCAACGCCCAAATGAGTGCGAGCCTGGTTTTTGCCTGCTCTAACATTCCGATTTCATGAACACAGGCTTCAAAATTCCGCTGTAACCGTGTCAACTCCATTTTGTTGATGATTTTTCGGTCACGCTTCATTTGAATTGTCACCTGATTCTTCCCCTGGTATGGATTCTGATGCGGTCTCTGGTACGGATTTCTGTCTGTCAACTCTTTTTCTGCAATCCAGCCAAAATTCTCATAACAGTCCAGATACATGGATACCTGATTTTCATTTACTGTAATTTCTTTATATTCATATCCAATATAAGACTTTCTGTTTTTATCTTCCTGCATTACATCACTTCCTCTCCATTTTCTTTTTTATGTTTTGGCAATCTTACGGTAAAAGTCGTTCCCTTTCCTATGTGACTTTTTACGGAAATACTGCCGTCTGTCAGTTGAAGAATCCTTTTCACCAGAGCAAGTCCCAGTCCATTTCCTTCTGTGGAATGAGATGTATCTCCCTGATAAAATTTGTCAAATATTTTTTTCCTTGTTTCCTCATCCATACCGCAGCCGGTATCCGCAACCGAAACGGTCACTTCCTCTTCGTCCGATGTCTGTGACAGCGTAACGGTTCCCCCCGAGGGCGTAAACTTCAAGGCATTGGACAACAGATTTGTCCAGACCAGCTCCAAGAGCCCCGGATCTGCCTCTATGGTAGTTCTTTCTTCTATCTCCACAGCGAACTCCACATTCTTTTGCTCCCACATATCTTCAAACTGCAGGGCACATTCACAAAGCTGGGCACACAAATCATACTTCCGAGGTACGGGCTTGATGGTCTGTTTTTCCAGCTTATTTAATTTAAGCATATTGGTAATCAAATTGGAAAGCCGCCTTGTGACATGGAGAATGGTCTCCGCATATTCTTTCCGCCGCTCCTCTGTCAGGTCATCCATGAGAAGCAGCTGCGCATTATTCTGTATAACTGCAAGAGGGGTTTTAATCTCATGAGAAACATTGGAAAAGAAATCCGTTTTCAGAGTTTCAATGCTGCCAAGCTCCTCCACCATCTTATTAAAATCCGTAAACAATACGTCCAGATGTGTGAATTTATCTGCGGTATGATGCGGCGCAAGATAAACGGAAAAATCTCCGGAAGCTACTTTACGGGCAGCCTCCGAAAATTCTTCCACAGGTTTTTGGTAATACCTGGTAATCTGATAATTGGTCCACAAAGTAAAGGCTACCGCAGCTAAAAACCAAAGCCCGATAACTGCAAGCTGACTTTGACGGGATATGTTCTGGTAATCAATTTTTTCTCCAATCATACGCATCTGTATGGTTGTGAATAACCCAAACGCCACAAATACCGCTAAAAATATGGAAACCGGAAATATCTTTTTCTTTACCCGCGCATCCTGAAATTCCTTTTTTCTCATCTCATCACCGCCTTATAGCCAAGCCCCCGCACGGTCTTAATCTCAAATCCGTCACAGGCGGAAAACTTATCCCGAAGCTTTGTGATATACACATCTACTGCCCGCAGGCTGGTTTCGCTGTCCACGCCCCAGAATTCATCCATGAGCTGTGCTCTGGAAAATGTCTTGTTGGGATAGGAAAGCAGCTTATAAAGTATATTAAATTCTCTTGTTGTTGCGGCAATCTCTTCTCCTGCAATGGTGGCTGTCATGGCATCTGCATCCAGCTTGAGATTTCCCACCACCAGTTTTCTGTCCATTTCAATATTGGCACGCCGCAGCAGTGCCCTTACACGAAGAAGCAGTTCGTCCAGCTCAATGGGTTTTACCATGTAATCGTCAATGCCCAGCTGAAAGCCTTTCTGCTTCGATGGTAAATCGTCCTTTGCCGACATAAAAAGAATCGGGATATGCTTGTTTACACGTCTTACATTTTCCGCAAATTCAAAGCCATCTATCTCCGGCAGCATAATATCCGAAATAATCAGCTCGTATAAATTGTTATACATTTCCTCATAAGCAGCATTGGCATTCAGACATCCCTTTGCCTGAAAACCGCTGTCATTTAAATAGGTACATACGGTCTGGTTTAATTTTAAATCATCTTCCAACACAAGAATATTAATCATATTTTTCCTCCTGACCGAACTCTAACCGGTCTTTCTATTGTTTTCTTATCTGATTCGTAGTACGTGCTTCACTGTTCCGGTCGATGTCTCGTCCGGAATCCTTAAAATAATACCACATAACCGGCATATTTTTAACTCTGAAATACGAATATCTAAAGAAGGGATTGCTATCAGTATTGTTGTTTTAAGTATAGACGGGTTTTATTTTTGTTTTGTTTGAGTTTTGTTTCAGAATTGTTAATTGACTAGCTGAACCAACTATTTATTTAGACGAAAAAGGCAGTTTCATCCCAATGATAAAACTGCCTCCCTTTTTGTACAAACCATTTTTATTCCAGAGTAAATCCAGAATTTTTCCGTATCTCCACAAATTTTTGGTAAATGCCGTCTCTTTCCATCAGCTCTCCATGAGTTCCCTGCTCGGCAATCTCTCCGTCGGCTACCACCAGAATCTGCTCCGCAGACTGGATGGTGTTCAGCCTGTGGGCAATGACCAGCAAAGTCTTTCCTTTTACCAGCTCATTGATTGCCTCCTGAATATAGCTCTCATTATCCGTGTCCACACTTGCAGTTGCCTCATCAAGAATAACAATAGGAGCATCCTTTAAAATACAGCGGGCAATGGAAATCCGCTGCTTCTCTCCACCGGACAGAGTTGCACCGCCCTCTCCGATTACGGTGTCAAAGCCTTCGGGAAGCTGCATGATGAAGTCATAGCATCTTGCTTTCTTCGCCGCTTCCATAACTTCTTCCCTCGTGGCGTTCTGTTTTCCCATGCTGATATTATTGTATACTGTATCCTGAAACAGATATACCCGCTGGAATACCATGCTGATATGATTCATAAGCTCTGCCAGAGGAATCTCCCGCACATCTACACCGCGGATTTTGACTGCTCCCTCCTTTACATCCCAAAAGCGGGTAAGGAGACTTGCCAGGGTAGATTTTCCCCCGCCGGAGGGTCCTACCAGCGCAGTCATGGTATTCTTTTTCATCTCGAAGCTGACGTTTTTTATTACATCCGCCTTGTCATAGGCAAAGGTCACATTGGAAAAGCTGACCTCCGGCTCCTTTGTGTTCTCCTGGGGAATGTGTTTTTTTCCGTTATCCAAAAGCTCTTTTTCATCGAAAACCGCTTCAATCCGGTCAAGACAGCTGCTCATGACCGTCAGTCTGGTGGCCTGGGAATACAGCGCCTTCAACGGCTCAAACAGGTTGAACACAAAGAAGAGCAGTCCCACCAGATAAGGCAGGGAAAGTGCGCCGGTTCTTTGAAGATACACACCGGTTCCCAGTATGATTGCGGTTCCGATTCCGTACACCAGAAACAAGGTCATCTGCCACGGTGTCATTTTCTTTTCAAATTGCAGAGAGGTCTTTTTGGACTTTCGGAAATTATCGGAAAGCTCCTTTGACTTTTCTCCCAGCAGGTTATAGCTTTTGATGATGCCGATTCCTTCTGTAAAGGAAAGCACTGCACCGGTGAGATTTTCGCTCTGTTCCTGTCTTATCTTTCCCTCTGCCATGGACAAGTGGTTCATTTTACCGGCAATACAAACGGTAAGCAGAGTAAACAGCAGCATAATAATACCGATTCTGACATCAATGAAAAACAGGAAAAGAGCCATAACTATCGCGTTAAAAATATAACTCATCATGTCCGCAATGGTACTCATGCAGATTTCTTCTATAAAAATCATATCGGTGCTTAAAACAGAACTGATTTTTCCGATGTTTCCTGCGGTGAAATATCCCATGGGAAGCTTCTTTAAATGATTTCCAAGCTCCATACGTTTCTCCGCAAATACCATGTAACCTGCCGCACTTTGCAGACGGTCACTGTAAAGGTGCGCCAGCGCCTGTACTGCCACGATTCCTACCATGGCAATTCCTGTGTAAATACACTTTTCCGTTGTCATTTTGTTTTCGTAAAACTGTAGCAACACTAAATAAGCTACAAATACCGGCATCTGGGTCATCATGGACTTTACTGCTGAAAGTACAAAGGCTCCCTTAATTCTTCCTGCATAGGTTCCTGACAGCTTCAGGATACGCTTAATTAACCGAATGAGCTGAAACATAGTCTTCCTCCTTTCCCACTCTCCACTCCGCGCTTTCTACGGAAGCCTTCCACAGCTTCTGGTATTCGGCGCAGGTATTTAATAGCGCTTCGTGCTTTCCTGTGGCAACGATTTTTCCCTTTTCCATGACGCAAATCTGGTCTGCATTTTTCACGGAAGAAAGCTTATGAGCAATCACAAGCAGGGTTTTTCCTTTTACGACCTCCTGAATTGCCGCGTTCATTTTCTCTTCGTTTTCTGGGTCGGTAAACGCAGTTGCCTCATCCAACACCACCACAGGAGCGTCCTTTAAAATAGCTCTTGCTAGGGCAATCCGCTGTCTCTGTCCGCTGGAAAGCTTTTTGCCGCCGTCGCCTGCAAGAGTATGTATGCCATCGGGCAGTTTTTGTATAAATTCCATGCACTGCGCCCGTTCTGCCGCCTGAAGCACTTCCTCATCGGTGGCGTTTAATTTTCCTATTCTGATATTTTCCAGAATAGAGGTGTTGAATAAAAACTGTTCCTGGGCTACATAGGAAATTTCCTGATTCAACGCTTCCAGACTCATACTGCAAATGTCCTGTCCGCCCAGCTTAATGCTTCCGCTGTTTACGTCATAGTAGTGTACCAGAAGCTTTGCCAGGGTGCTTTTGCCGGAACCGGATTCCCCTACCAGTGCGGTGGTCTGTCCTTCCTTTAAGGTAAGGCTGACCTGCTCCAATACGGCCTGTTCTTCATAGGCAAAGCCGATATTTTCAAAGGTAACGCTATGATTTTTCCCATGGAACTTTTCCGTTGTCTGCCTTAAGGGCTCTGCATCAATGACCGCTTCTAGCTGCTGCAGCTTATAGTCCAACTGGGGAAACTGTGGAACGAAGCCAAGGGCTTTTAACAGCGGCATTCCCACGCTGAAGGACAGACACAGCACCAGAATCAAATCCGTCAGAGAGGAATATCCCTGCAACACGAACCATGCTCCCAGCGGCAGCATTAAAAGCGCCGCACAGGGCACTAAGCTGTTGTAAAGTGCCATCCAGGGCCAGCATGCCTTATACCATGCAAGGGTAAGGTCGCGATAACTCTTTACATCCCGCTGGAAACGCTCGAAGGATTCTCCGTCCTTGTTAAATACCTTCACGACCTCCATTCCGTTGATGTACTCGATGATGGTGTTGTTCATGACCTTTCCGGCACGGTAATAATTCTCCATTTCGGCAGTTCCGATGGTGAACATTTTCATCATGGCAAAGAAACCGATTACCACGGAAAACAACGACATCAGCGCCAGTTTCCAGTCAGTGAAAAACATGGCTGCATAAATCACCACCGGTATGAGAATATTTCCAAAGCCCTCCGGTATGGCATGGGCAAGCAGCGCCTCCATGCTTTCTACGTCATCTACGAACAGCCGTTTTATCATCCCCACGCCCTTTTCCTGAATGACGCCTAAGGGCAGCTTTTCCATTCTTTTTTGCAGGGAAATGCGGATTTGCTCTAAGATGCCAAAGGCTGCTTCATGGGAAAAGCTGAGTCCTACGCAGTAGAGCACGCTGTATAGAATCAGACAAAAACATACGCCACCCACACGAAGCACCACATATTCCAAGGAAAGCTCCTTTCCCATAATCAGCGGCGCAATGAGCTGATATGCCAGCAAAAATGGCAATACCTGCATTAATACCGCTATAAAAATGCAGACCGTCGCAAGAATGGTTTTCTTTTTGTAGGGACCTGCATATTTCATAATTCTTTGAATCATTTTGTTTCTCTCCTTTCCTTCCTTTTGTAACACAAAAAAGGCAGATTGGTTAGTTGTTTCTAACCTTTCTGCCTTATTTTAAATATTTTTTCTTTTATTTTCTACCAAAAAACGATTGGATTTTAACACTTTTTCGCATAATCTCTGGGAAGAATTCCATACTGCTTCTTAAATGCATTAGAAAAATGACTGAGATTGGTATATCCTGCCCTTGCCGCCGCCTCGCTGACATTACAGCTTCTGTCTGCCAAAAGCATTGCGGCATACTCTAATCTTTTTTGAATGACGTAGCTATGCATGGAGGTGCCATAGAGCAGAGAAAAGCTCTTATTCAGCCGGGAGACGCTCATTCCTATGCTTTTTGCTATTTTTCCGCCTCCATAATCGGCAGAGGGCTTTTCGTCAATCTGCCGCTTTAGTTCCTGAATACTCTTTTCATCTGCGGCAGACAGTGACAGTTCTTTGGCTATTCTCTCCGTTTTATGATATGTTATGGCATGTAGAACCACGGACAAAAGCTCCACCATTTTTCCTTCCATGTAAAGCGCTTTGAACTCCTTATAACGCTCTGCCTGATTCATTTCATGCAAAATCCGGTACATATCCGGTGTAATTTCCAGACTGGTGATTTCCCGTAAAAAAATCTGCTCCAGCTGCTTAATCTGAGATTTAGGGAAATAATGAGACAGCAGCTCCCGAAAATGAGTCGTGGAAATCTGAATACTCTTAAACAAAAATTCACAGCCCTTTTCATAATGCATGGAAGTGGTATAGTCCACATCACGATAAATCCAAAGCTCGCCCTTTTTCATATGTACCGTGCGGTTGTTTTCTTCAATCCGCCACTCTGCCTCCCGGTTCAGATTGAAAATCATCTGAATTTCATCCTTCCCGTAATTTCCGGTTCGACTGACATCTAAGTCCTGCGCAAAGCACATGCTCCAGTCCATGTAGAGGATATTTTCCCGGGCATTTTTGCAGTCCAGCATTATGGTTCCAAGCTCCGGCGGAATCTGCTTTACCGCATCTACAATACCGTCTGAGGTTACTTTTTTTAATATTTTGTTTAAATATAAGTTTGCATCCTGCATGGTTTCATTCCTATCCACTTCCCTCTATCCGTTAGATTAGAGTATTTCCGATGGAAAAGCAATAGAAGTTAATGATAGAATTTCCCTCTTTTCTTTGATAAGATAGAATAATCCTGCTGCCAGAATCATTACACCAATAATCAGACCAATCACATAAAAAATCATTTTCTTTTCCTCCACTTCAATAATAATGCTGAATTTATAATAACAAGGACAGAGCCTGCATTATGTACCAAAGCTCCCACCACAGGATTCAAAATTCCTGTAATTGCAAGAACAATCGCAAGAAAATTAAGTCCCATGGAAAAACTTAAATTGCATTTGATAGTTATCATCATTCGTTTCGACAATGCCAGTAAATGGGGCAGTTCCCTTACCTCATCATCCACAAGTGCAATATCCGCTGCGTCCACTGCAATATCACTGCCAACGCCGCCCATTGCAATTCCAACAGTTGCTTTCTTTAGGGCGGGAGCGTCATTTACTCCATCCCCAATCATGCAGACCGCTTCCTTTTTCTGCTGATAGCTATCTATCCAGTTTAACTTATCCTCTGGCAGACAATTTGCATGTACCTCATTGATATGCAGTTGCCCGGCAATACTGCCTGCCGCATTTTCATGGTCCCCGGTCAAAAGAACCGGCGCAACTCCAAGTGATATTAAATCTGAAATCATCTGACCACTTTCCGAACGAATGGTATCGGAAAGTACAATATATCCAATTAGAGCACCATCTGCCGCAATATAAATTACCGTACTGCCTTTTTTAAGGTAATTTTCCGCTTCATCACGTACTTCATCAGATAATCCAATCTGATGTTCTGCCAGCATTTCTGCATTTCCGGCAAGTATTTTTCTTCTCTCTACCACCGCTGATACGCCGCGTCCCGGCAGCATCTGAAACTGCTCGGAGGTAAGGATTTCTGTTGAAGCGGTTTCCCTGAAGCAGCGGACAACCGCTTTCCCTAAGGGATGCTCTGAAAACTGTTCCGCAGAAGCTCCGTAAGCATAAAGCATCTCTTCTGTATAATCAGCACTTACACTTTTTACCGCCGTCACCTTCGGTGTTCCATAGGTAAGGGTTCCTGTCTTATCAAAGGCAATCTTTTTTACCGCGGCTAACCGCTCTAACGCATCTCCCTCACGTACCAGAAATCCATGCTTTGTAGCATTTCCGATTGCTGCCATAATAGCGGTAGGTGTGGCAAGCACTAATGCACAGGGACAAAATACAACTAAAATCGTAACCGCACGAATGATTTCTCCGGAAAAAATCCAGGTAAGAAGCGCCGCTAAAAGAGCAATTACTACAATCCAGGTTGCCCACCGGTCTGCAATCCCCACGATTTTTGCTTTTCCTGCATCAGCAGACTGCACCAGCCGTATCATCCGTTGAATGGAGCTGTCCTCCCCGACCTTTGTGGCTTTCATTTCAAAGGTACCGAATTGATTGACGGTACCGCTGGAAACTTCATCTCCTGCAGTTTTATCCACCGGAAGGGATTCTCCTGTCATGACCGCCTGGTTAATCGAAGTCTGTCCCATGGTGATGATGCCATCCACCGGAACGCTTTCGCCCGGAAGCACACGAAGTACATCTCCTACCTTCACCTCTTCCGCAGGAATCACCCTTTCTTCTCTCCCTCTTATCACTCTTGCCTTTTGGGGCGTAAGATGAACAAGCTTTTCAATCCCTGCCCTTGCTTTTGCCACCGTTAAATCCTCCAGCAACGCTCCCAGCTGCATAATAAAAGCAACTTCGCCCGCTGCAAAATCCTCTCCAATACAAATAGAAGCAATCAACGCAAGTGATACCAGTACATCTGCTTTTATGTCAAAGGCTGTAACCAGTCCAATGATTGCTTCCAGAATAATCGGAATACCGCATAATACAATAGCTATCCATGCTGCATCAAAGGGCATCTCAATAAAGCCAAAAAGACTTATCAGAAGTGCAATACCGGAAAGAATAAGCAGTGTGATATCTTTTTTTATGCCACCGATTTCCAACCATTCCTCTAATTTTTTCATAAATATATGCTCCTTCCTATACCCATAGGGGTATAGGCATATTATACTTATGGGGGTATAGGTTGTCAAGAGTAGGCATATGTATTTTTTTCAAAGCTTTCTATGTGAATGTAAGACGTTCTTTCCTTTCATAGAACAAAGTGTGCTCCGCACACTCTCACGAATATACATTACCTATCAAGCGGAACACACTTTGCCGCGCCGAGCACAGTCGCTTGCGACATAATTCC
>CASFBK010000021.1 GCA_949292785.1 uncultured Eubacteriales bacterium | reverse complement strand
TGTTATATATAAAATAAGGACTGGAAGCTCATCCGAGAGCCTTCAGCCCAGTCATTATCATAGAAGATCTGTATTTACAGACTTTTATTCACACACTCGTGTGAGCTTTTAACCGGACGAAAAGCCATCTGACACAAATTTAATGTGCCAGATGGCTCTTATAAGTTGTATGACACAAATTTAATGCCAGATGCTCTTATAAGTCATATGACTAATATTTTCCTGTAATCGTAATGTTTCCACTGTCACAGCCAATCTTTATTTTCCGGTCTTTTCCGTTATCCTTTTGATAGGAAGATTCCCCATCATCATTTGTTTCCAGCGTTTTCCCATTCACAGAAATCGTACCATATTCAGCGAACAGGTCATAGTTGTATTCTGTAATTGCCTGACGCAGTTCAAGGTCTGCATTTCCATAGTCATTGGAAACAGTGATATTTTTAAAATCAGCATCCAGTAATGAAAGGTTGCCGGAATCAATAGAAAATGTACCATTTGCAGAGGTAAAACTGTAAATGTCAGTATTTCCGTAATTATTAGTCAGAGAAAACGTATCAGTAGAAAGCTGTTGTACTTCAAAATTACCACTATCCAGTTCTGCTGAAACGGATGTGGAAGCGGACAGGTTGTCTCCGGTCAAATTTCCGTAATCATTGTAAACTGTAAATTCCTTACAGGAAATCGTTCCGAATTCCACATTCCCGGAATCCAGTGTAAGGCTCAAGCTGTCTCCGGTAAAGTTTTCTAAGTTCAAGTTGCCGTAATCCAGGGTCAGTTCAGCTTTTTTCGCCTGTAGCTGTTCAATATCCACATTTCCGCTGTCATTGTAAATAGACAAGAGTTCAAAATATTGTTCTTTTGGAACATACAGATTCAAATAAAATGGCTCCTGATTTTCATAATATATGAAAGGATAGCCAAAAGGATTCATGTTGAACTGGTACTTGCGTTGTACAGCCCCCTCTTTGAATTCGAATTTTCCATTGGATATGTTGTAAGCAGGCGCCTCGCAGGTACCGTCAAGACAATATTCTAAATAATATCCATCGGAAGGAATAATAGCAACATTTGCATAGCTGATGGTAATAGAGGCTTCGGAAAAATCCTCTAACTTTGTTTTTTCTAATACGTAGGAATGTATTTCTTCACGGGTTGGAGCGGAAACGTCTCTTTTCTGGTTTATGCCTGTACCAATAATGATTCCGCAAAAAACAATGCTTACAGCAATAGCAATTCCGACAAAAACAGTTAATATTTTCTTTGAGTTCATAAAAAATCCTCCCTTGTATTTCGTTCTAATGATAATAACGAGATATAAGGGAGAATGTCTTCACAATAATAAAATGAAAAAAATGAAATAAAAGCAGTCAGACATGGTCTTGTTTTTTCATAAATGATATGCTACCATAAAAGCAAGCAATTAAGGTTCTGAAGTAATAATTCTAATGCAATTCTATTACCGGTTACGGTTGTCAAATGAACTCTTTGCTTAATTACCAAATAATCAGGCAGGGAGAAATACATATCTTCCTGTGAATGAAAAAAAGAAAGGAAGTATGTGAATGACAAATGGAATTTTAACAAATGCAATTCCAGAGGATTATGAATTAAATCTCAGTGATTTTGCTCTATTTTTGTCTGTAATGAAACACAAAGAAGCCTATGAAAATACCTTAAGTATTATTCTGGACGAAAAGGGACTTGTGTTAGAAGAGGTAAAGGTAGAGCAGGTAGTGCTTAACAGGGAAGGAAAGCGAGCCATTCGTCTGGACGCATGGGCAAAAGCACAGGATAATCGATATTTTGATATGGAAATGCAAAATGATACGCAGAAAGATGATGTTAGAAAAAGAGCCAGATATTATCAGGGACTGTTAGATACACCTATATTAAAAGCTGGAAAAGAGACGTTATATAAGAATTTACCATCCACTATAGTTATTTTTATTACACAGGAGGATATTTTTCAAAGGGATTTCGCAAAGTATACCTTTACCGAGCAATGTGAAGAAATACCGGGACTGCATTTAGAGGATGGAACGCAAAAAATATTTTTGAATATGAAAAGCAAAAATGGAACGCCGGAATTAATCAGTCTGCTACAGTATATGAAGGAGACACGGTTGGATAATCCCGATATCATAGTAAAGGATGAACGAATCGTAAAATTAGATGCTATTGTAGAAGAAGTAAAGCAATCAGAAGAATGGGAGGCTGTAAAGATGAACATTTTAGAGATTGGAGTAGAAAAGGGGAGAGAAGAAGGGAGAAAAGAGGGAAGAATACAGGAATTCATTGAAACTTGCAAAGAATTTGGGGTCTCGCGAAATGATATCTTAGAAAAGCTTAGATTAAAATTTCGAATGGAACAAAAAGAAGCAGAAGATTATATGGAAAAGTATTGGTAAAATACAGGAAGAAGCGGATTAAATATCCGCTTCTTCCTGTATTTTCATTAAATTCTTCTGTGCAGTAGACAGCATCAGTTTGATACGGTTCAACTGGTTTACCTCAGATGCACCCGGGTCATAGTCGATTGCCACAATATTAGATAAAGGATATTGATGGCGCAGTTCTTTGATAACACCTTTTCCAACAATATGGTTTGGCAGGCAGGCAAATGGCTGTGTACACACAATGTTGTTGGTTCCGGTATGAATCAGCTCTAGCATTTCTCCCGTTAAGAACCAGCCTTCACCGGTCTGATTTCCCTGAGAAACGATAGGAGCTGCATATTTTGCAAGTGTCTCAATTCTTGCAGGTGGGTCAAAGTGCTTGCTCTTTTTAAATTCATCTCTCGCAGCGCTCCTTAACCATTCCAATGCCTTGATGCCAAGATTTGCATTGCGGGCAGAGGATTTCTTCATGCCAAGGTTTTCTGCCTTGAAGTTTGTATTGTAGAAGCAGTAAAGGAAGAAGTCCGTCAAATCAGGAACAACAGCCTCTGCGCCTTCTGCTTCCAGTAATTCTACCAGATAGTTATTAGCAGCCGGCAGGAATTTTACCAGAATCTCACCTACGACACCTACTCTTGGCTTCTTAATATCCAGCATTGGGAGGTTGTCGAAGTCCCGAATGATTTCACGGCAGTAGCGCTTGAACTTCCGGTGAGACAGCGGCTTGGTAGTAGCAACAAAGTCGATGCACTTTTTCTTCCATTTTTCATGAAGCGCATTGGCTGTACCGGGAACTGCCTCGTATGGGCGTGTACGATACAGACAACGCATGAAAATATCTCCGAAAATCAAGGCATAAAGTCCATGCTGAATCAGCGGCAGTGTCAGCTTAAAGCCCGGGTTGCCCTCTAAACCGCTTAAGTTGACGGAGATAACCGGAACATTCGGGTATCCTGCCTTTTCCAGTGCACGGCGGATAAAACCGATATAGTTAGAGGCACGGCATCCTCCTCCGGTCTGTGAGATGATAACAGCAGTTTTATTCATGTCATATTTGCCGGATAACACGGCTTCCATAATCTGACCTACTACCATAAGAGAAGGGTAGCAGGCATCATTATTTACATATTTTAATCCAACATTGACAGCTTCTTTTCCATCATTGTCAAGGACAACCAGATTGTATCCGGCAGCCTGAAAAGCAGGTTCAATCAGTTCAAAATGAATCGGTGACATCTGTGGACAGAGAATGGTGTAATCCTTACGCATTTCTTCTGTAAATACCACACGATTGTAATTAGAAGGAACCACGGTACGCTCGGTATGCTGTTTCTCCCGAACGCGGATAGCGGAAAGGAGAGAGCGGATACGAATACGTGCAGCGCCAAGGTTATTTACTTCATCGATTTTTAAACAAGTGTATATCTTTCCGGACTTAGTTAAAATGTCATTGACCTGGTCGGTCGTAACAGCGTCCAGACCGCAGCCAAAGGAGTTGAGCTGAATCAAATCCAAATCATCTCTTGTTTTTACAAAGTTTGCAGCTGCATACAGTCTGGAATGGTACATCCACTGGTCCATAACCAGCAAAGGTCTTTCCACTTCATGCAAGTGGGAGATGGAATCCTCGGTCAGTACGGCAATTCCGTAGGAGTTAATCAGTTCCGGAATACCATGGTTGATTTCCGGGTCCACATGGTAAGGACGTCCTGCAAGTACAATACCCCTGCGTCCGGTTTCTTCCATATATTTTAAGGTCTCTTCTCCCTTGCGGCGGATATCCTCCCGCATAGCGGCAAGCTCCTCCCATCCCGCATCTACAGCAGCCTTTACTTCCTCTGCAGGAATGGAAAATTCCTTTTCAAATACAATCTGTAACTGCTTGAATAATGCGTCTTTGTCTGCAAAGGACATGAAAGGATTTAAGAAACGCACTTTTCTTGAGGTAATCTCATCTACGTTATTTTTGATATTTTCTGCGTAGGAGGTTACGATAGGGCAGTTATAATGGTTGTCAGAGTCTGCAAATTCATTCCGTTCATAAGGAATACATGGATAGAAAATGAAGTCAGTATGCTTCTGAATAAGCCATGCTACATGTCCATGGACCAGTTTAGCAGGATAACATTCCGATTCACTTGGAATGGATTCAATACCCAGTTCGTAAATTGCACGGGTAGACTGTGGAGACAGCAGGGTGCGGAAACGTAAGGTTTTAAAGAAAACAGCCCAGAAGGGATAGTTCTCATACATATTCAGTACCCTTGGAATTCCCACGGTTCCACGAACAGCCTCTGCTTCTGACAGTGGCTCATAATCAAACATACGGGTATTTTTATATTCAAACAGGTTTGGAATCTGTTCTTTGTTTTTTTCTTGTCCAAGTCCACGTTCACAACGGTTTCCGGTAATGAACTGACGGTTTCCGGAGAAGCGGTTGATGGTGAGCAGACAATGGTTGGTACATCTCTGACAGCGCACCAGCTTGGTATCTACCTCAAGGTTTTCAATTTCTTCAATGGAGAGCATCGTAGTAGAAGGATTGTCCTCGTAACGTTCTCTTGCAATAAGAGCTGCACCAAATGCTCCCATGATTCCGGCGATATCCGGGCGTACTGCTTCACAGCCGGAGATTTTCTCAAAGCTTCGTAAAACTGCGTCATTGTAGAAGGTACCACCCTGTACTACGATATGTTGTCCAAGGTCACTGGCATCCGCTACTTTAATAACCTTAAACAGGGCATTTTTAATAACAGAGTAGGCAAGTCCGGCAGAAATATCGGAAACCTCTGCGCCTTCCTTCTGTGCCTGTTTTACCTTGGAATTCATGAATACCGTACAGCGGGTTCCAAGGTCGATTGGATTCTTGGCAAACAAAGCAGCCTGTGCGAAATCTTCTACAGAATAGTTCAGTGACTTTGCAAAGGTCTCGATGAAAGAACCACAGCCGGAAGAACATGCTTCATTTAACTGCACGCTGTCTACGGTCTGGTTCTTGATTTTGATACACTTCATATCCTGACCGCCAATGTCCAGAATACAATCTACTTCCGGATTAAAGAAGGCTGCCGCATAGTAATGGGCAACGGTTTCCACTTCTCCGTCATCCAGCATAAAGGCTGCCTTTAACAGCGCTTCTCCGTAACCGGTGGAGCAGGAGTGGACAATATGTGCTTTTTCCGGTAATAATTCATAAATCTCACGAATCGCAGAGGTGGCGGTTGTCAGCGGATTTCCGTTATTACTGCTGTAAAAAGAGTAAAGCAGGGAACCATCTTCGCCAACCAAAGCCACTTTTGTAGTAGTGGAACCTGCATCAATACCAAGATAACAGTTACCCTCATAAGTAGATAAGTCGCCTGTTACCACATGGTGCTTATTATGGCGCTTGCTAAAGCGGTCATATTCTTCCTGTGATGCAAATAAAGGCTCCATACGCTCTACTTCAAATTCCATATGAATGTCAGAAGAGAGCTTCTCTAAAATATCGTCAAGCTCCATAGTGACTTCCGGCTTGTAGTTCAGGGCAGAACCGATGGCTGCAAACAGATGGGAGTGCTCTGGCGCAATAATATGTTCCTCATCTAATTTCAGGGTACGGATAAAGGCTTCCTTCAATTCAGAAAGGAAGTGTAGTGGTCCACCTAAGAAAGCAACATGTCCGCGAATTGGTTTTCCGCAGGCAAGACCGGAAATGGTCTGATTGACTACAGCCTGAAAAATAGAGGCAGATAAGTCTTCCTTGGATGCACCTTCATTAATCAAAGGCTGAATATCACTCTTTGCAAAAACACCACAGCGGGCTGCAATGGGATAAAGAGCCTTGTAATCCTTGGCATATGTATTCAGTCCGGTAGCGTCTGTCTGTAACAAAGAAGCCATCTGGTCGATAAAAGAACCTGTACCACCGGCACAGATACCGTTCATACGCTGTTCTACGTTACCGCCTTCAAAATAAATGATTTTGGCATCTTCGCCACCAAGCTCAATGGCAACATCTGTCTGTGGTGCATAATCCTGTAATGCAGTAGAAACAGAAATAACCTCCTGTACAAATGGAATACCAAGATGCTTTGCTAAGGTCAGTCCGCCGGAACCTGTAATCATGGGTGCCAGAGCTATATTTCCAAGCGCATCCTTTGCCTTTGCAAGTAGATCAGAAAGGGTTTCACGAATATTGGCAAAATGTCGTTCATAATCTGCAAAAAGCATTTCATTTTGTTCATTTAAAACGGCAATCTTTACGGTAGTAGAGCCAATATCAATGCCCAGCTTGTGTAAATGTTGTTTTTCCATAATATAACCTCCAATGCTCAAACTGACATAAAAAGCATGCCATATGAGCCATATCCACAAAGATAAAAATTTCCTTTTTCTTCCTATTATTTATGTGCATAGAAATCACACAAAGTTTATTATACGACAGGAAATTACAAAAAACAATTTATTTTGCATTTTTTTATAGAATGTTTAGAAATTCCCTTGTCCAATATATGTTACAAAAAGGAAGTTAGAACGGTTTTTAGAAAGTGGAATATAATATGTTAAAAAGAAATAAATGGAGAGCGTAATGGCAAGAGAAATCATAACTATTCCAATAGGTCCGATTTATACCGGGGGCCCCTGCAGAGGAATCGTACATGTAATTGAAAATGGAGATACGCTTTATAAGCTGGGGAAAAAGTATCATGTGAGCGTATCGCAGCTGATGTTTGCAAATCCTTTTGTGAATGTATACAATTTGCAGGTTGGAGATGAGCTTTGCATTCCGGTTCGAATGCAGCCGAGAACAGGGGAGATGGAAACAGAGACGGGAACAGAGATGGAGCCAGAGGAGTGAAAATATAAACTTTTTATGAAACCGTAGGTGGTTTCGTTGACAAAGCTTTGGTGAAAATTTATAATGATACCAATATGAAAAAGACGAATGAGGTGCATTATGAATTTTTTAAATAAAATGGAACGAAAGTTTGGGAAGTATGCAATTCAGAATCTTACGTTCTGGCTGATTGGATTTTATATCTTAGGTTATATTATAGAATTTACCATGCCGAATGTTCTTGTAATGCTGACACTGGAACCTTATTATGTGATGCAGGGGCAGGTGTGGCGGCTGGTATCATGGATTCTGATTCCGCCGAGTACCAGCATTATATTTCTGATATTTATGCTGATGTGCTATTATTTCATCGGTATATCTATAGAACGTGCCGTCGGAACTTTCCGGTATAATGTGTATCTGCTGGGAGGAATGATTATTTCCACCATTTCTGCGATGGCATTGTACGGAATTTATTACCTGGTGACAGGCATGACATTGCGGGGGATTGGAGCGTATTATAGTACCAATTATGTTAATATGTCACTATTTCTAACCTTTGCGGTATTGTTTCCGAATGTACAGTTTCAGTTGTATTTTCTGATACCGGTCAAGGCGAAATGGATGGGAGTGATTGAAGCAGTCTGGGCAGCATTTTCTTTTATAGGTGGAAATCTTCCGCAGAGAACGGCGATTTTAGCATCTTTAGCAAACTTTTTGATTTTTTATCTATGCACCAGAAATTATCACAGAGCATCACCGAAAGAGATTCATAGAAAACAGGTATACCGTCAGCAGATGCGCCAGCCTCAGGGCGTAACCAGACATAAATGTGCGATTTGCGGCAGAACGGAGAAGGATGGAGATAATCTGGAATTTCGCTTTTGTTCTAAGTGTGAAGGGAATTATGAATATTGCCAGGAGCATCTTTTTACCCATCAACACATAAAGCGTAGTTAAGTGGTAATCCATTGACAAACCTGATATAAAATTTTATAATGGACATAATTGGTAAAAGACTGTTTTCCAGCAGTCTTTTACTTGTTGAATGTAATCACTTTTTTGAAGAGGGTAAAAGTGATTGTTGAATGCAACCACTTTTTCGCGGGCGTAAAAGTGATTGTTAAATGCCAGCCGCTTCTTGAAAGGATAGGAGTGACTGGGTGAAAATGCGCAGGACCAGGAGGAACACAGATGGAAAACGAAGTAGTTTCCAAGAATTTTATTGAACAGATTATTGATGAAGATATAAAGGAGGGGCATTGTGAGACGGTAAAGACACGTTTTCCGCCAGAGCCAAACGGATATCTTCATATTGGACATGCTAAGTCTATTTTATTAAATTATGGACTGGCGCAAAAATATAACGGAAAGTTTAATATGCGTTTTGACGATACGAATCCGACCAAGGAAAAAGTGGAATTCGTAGAGTCTATCAAGGAAGATATTAAATGGTTAGGTGCAGACTGGGAGGACAGGCTGTTCTTTGCCTCTGATTACTTTGACCAGATGTATGAGGCAGCAGTAAAGCTGATTAAAAAGGGAAAAGCATATGTTTCTGACTTGACAGCGGAAGAAATCAGAGAATATCGAGGAACTCTTACAGAACCGGGAAAGGAAGACCCAAGTGCTAGCCGGAGCGTAGAAGAGAACTTACAGCTCTTTACAGAGATGAAGGATGGAAAATATGCAGATGGGGAAAAGGTATTAAGAGCCAGAATTGACATGACATCTCCGAATATCAATATGAGAGATCCGGTTATTTATCGTGTGGCTCATATGACCCATCACAGAACCGGGGATAAGTGGTGCATTTATCCCATGTATGATTTTGCACATCCCATTGAGGATGCCATTGAAGGAATCAGTCATTCCATCTGTACGCTGGAGTTTGAGGACCACAGACCGCTGTACGACTGGGTAGTGCGGGAACTGGAATATCCGAATCCGCCAAAGCAGATTGAGTTTGCAAAGCTGTATCTGACCAATGTAGTCACTGGAAAGCGTTACATCAAAAAGCTGGTAGAAGACGAGGTTGTAGATGGATGGGATGACCCAAGACTTGTGTCTATCGCAGCGTTGCGAAGACGCGGATTTACACCGGAATCCATCCGTAAATTTGTAGAGTTATGTGGTGTATCTAAAGCAAACAGTTCAGTAGACTATGCAATGCTTGAGTATTGTATCCGTGAGGATTTGAAGCTTACACGTTCCCGTATGATGGCTGTGCTGGATCCGATTAAGCTGGTGATTGATAATTATCCGGAAGGTCAGGTAGAATACCTGGATGCAGCAAATAATTTAGAAAATGAAGAATTGGGAACACGTCAGATTCCGTTCTGCCGTGAGTTGTATATTGAGCGTGAGGACTTTATGGAAGAACCACCGAAGAAGTATTTCCGTCTGTTTCCGGGAAATGAAGTGCGCCTGATGCATGCTTACTTTGTAAAATGCGAAAGCTTTGTGAAGGATGAAAACGGAAATATTACAGAAGTACACTGTACCTATGACCCGGAGACAAAGGCAGGAAGCGGTTTTACCGGACGTAAGGTAAAGGGAACCATTCATTGGGTACCGGCACCTTTTGCAAAACAGTGTGAAGTTCGTCTCTATGAGAATCTGGTGGATGAGGAAAAAGGAGTATACAATAAAGAGGATGGAAGCCTGAATCTGAATCCGGATTCATTAAAGGTATTAAAGAATTGTTTTGTAGAACCGGCGCTGGCAGAAGCCAAGGCATATGACAGTTATCAGTTCGTAAGACAGGGATTCTTCTGTGCGGATGCCAAGGATTCGAAACCGGATGCACTGGTGTTTAATCGTATTGTATCATTAAAGAGCTCATATAAGCTTCCAACTCAGAAATAGCAGCAGTACCGAAGGAGGAAAGTATCATGAATTTATTTTCAGGATTAGAAAAGTTTGGTTTAAATCCAACAGAATCTATGAATCTGTTTGAAGAAGAGACAAAAGAAACTGCCAAAAAGGCAGAAGGGGAAAAGGTAGAGACAGCGGAAAAGACTCCGTCAGAAGAAGAATTTATCTTGGAAAAAAGTGTGCGTTGTAAGGTGTGTGACACCGTATTTAAGACAAAAATGATTAAGAACGGAAGAGTAAAAAGACTGGAGCCGGATAAGGATTTGCGCCCAAGATTCCAGTATATTGATACATTGAAGTATGATATTACTTCCTGTCCGTCTTGTGGTTACACCGCAATGAACCGTTATTTTGACCAGTTATCCTCTGCGCAGGCAAAACTGATTCGCGAAAATATCAGTGCACAGTTTCGCAAGAGACAAGAAGCGGATGCGCCGGTATATTCTTATGAGGAAGCAATCGACCGTTATAAGCTTGCGCTGGTAAATACCATGGTGAAAAAGGGAAAAGACAGTGAGAAAGCGTATACTTGTCTTAAGATTGCTTGGCTTTTAAGAGAAAAAGGAGAAAACATGCCGGAAAGTACACCGGAGGAAAAGCAGTTAAAGGCAGAATGTAAGAAGGAAGAAGAAGCATTTTACCAGCAGGCATTTGAAGGCTTTATGAAGGCGACTGCAAAGGAAATGTACCCGATGTGCGGTATGGAACAGAGTACCGTAGATTATTTAATTTCCTATATGGCATATCATTTTGGAAAATATGAAATAGCATCTAAATTCCTTGCAAGTGTCTTGACCTCAGCGGCAGCAAGCCGTAGAATGAAAGATATGGCATTGGAATTAAAGGAGCTTATTATTGCACAACTGAGAAAGAAGTAGGGGAGTTCCCCGTGGAGAACGAAAGAGTCCGCTTGCGGGCTCTTTTGCGCCTGGAAGATGTGAAAGCGACGGCTTTCACAAAATGTGTTCCAGACATATAGCTTGTATGGAACGCATATAACTAAGTAAATGTTTGAAAGTAGAAATTGTTTGGAGGTATCTATGAAGAAACATATAAAGTGGATTGTGACAGGAGCAGTATTCGTATTAACATGTGCAGCTCTTACAGGCTGTACAACTGAGGAAGAAAGAGAAGCAGCTGCAAAATTTCAGGCAGAAGCGGATAAATATGAAGAAGGCAATAATTATGAAGCTGCCCAGGAATCGATGAAAAAGGCTTTAGAGCAGACGCCTAAGGATGAAGAATTATTGGCGGCATCGGAAGAACTGGATAAAAAAGCAGAAGAAATGAATGCATATTCAAAGACGATGGAAGCGGCAATGACAGCCATTGAAGCAGATGATGCCCAGGCATTGAATGAATTACAGGAAAGTGATGCAGGAAAAGCCTTAGCAGAAAAAATAGGTGATGTAGGAAGTTATATTTATATACCGGAGGGAAGCAAGACCGGAAAGGGAATCGGTTACTATTCCTTCGAAGGCTGCGACTGCAATGAATGGTATTATGGTGATTATCAGGATGGTGTGAGAGAAGGAAACGGTACCTGGTATTTTGTAAACAGCAATACCGATGACGGTAATCTTTATAAAGAAGTGTATACCGGTCAGTGGAGTGGAGATAAGCCAAATGGAACCGGACATCAGTATATTTCATCCGGTGATACCGTTCATACCGATCAGGATTTTACCGTGAAGGATGGGCTGTTCTATGGAACATACCAGATTACGGATACCTTAGAAGATGGAACGCAGGTGACCGGAAGCTATACCCTGACAGATGGAAAGTATCAGACCATTTCAGATGAAGAACTTATTGCCAACAGCTTTGCAGTTCCCACTGAACCGCATCTTGCTATTGCGTTTTTATACGATGCTACAGGAGCTATCCGCAGTTGTACCATGGTCTATGCCCAGGATGTAACAGAAGGAGTAGCACATTTTAGATAGTAGTTCACTTTAGACAAAGTAGAAGGATGGATTGTTAAATTTATATACAAAGAATAGCGGTACACTATGAATGTTATTTCACGGTGTACCGCTATTTTTATATGATAGGAAATTGCGTTGCAATTACCTGTCATATAAAATCGCTTGTTCGTAACAGGCAGAAGATTATTTCTCTTCTAATTCAGCCATCTTCATAGCTCTTACCTTCAGTGGAAGACCAAACAGGGTAATGAAGCCTTCTGCGTCATGGTGGTCGTATAAATCACCGGTAGTAAAGCTTGCCAGAGATTCACTGTACAGAGAGTATGGGGAAGTGGTTCCGGCTTTGATGATATTTCCTTTGTAAAGCTTGAATTTTACTTCTCCGGTCACATATTTCTGGGTAGATGTTACAAATGCCTGTACTGCTTCACGAAGTGGAGTGAACCATTTTCCTTCGTATACAATCTGTGCAAATTTATTGCCCATATCCTTTTTGGTTTCCATGGTAGCACGGTCTAATACCAGTTCTTCTAACTGTTTCTGTGCTTCCATAAGGATGGTTCCGCCAGGAGTTTCATACACACCACGGGACTTCATACCTACTACACGGTTTTCTACGATATCGATAATACCAATTCCGTGTTTTCCACCTAATTTATTTAATTCACGGATAATATCTGCTACCTTCATAGCCTTTCCATTCAGAGTCTTAGGAACACCTGCTTCAAAAGTCATGGTAACATATTCTGCTTCATCAGGAGCTTTTTCCGGAGAAACCCCCAGAACTAATAAATGGTCGTAATTTGGTTCATTTGCAGGGTCTTCCAGTTCCAGACCTTCATGGCTGATGTGCCACAGGTTACGGTCACGGCTGTAGCTGCTGTCTGCAGAGAAAGGAAGGTCAATGCCATGTGCCTTGCAGTATTCAATCTCATCTTCACGGGACTGCATTCCCCATTTATCATCTCTCCATGGAGCAATGATCTTTAAGTCAGGAGCCAGAGCCTTAATACCAAGCTCGAAACGAATCTGGTCATTTCCCTTACCGGTAGCGCCGTGGCAGATAGCAGTAGCGCCTTCTTTTCTTGCGATTTCTACTAATTTTTTAGCAATTCCGGGGCGTGCCATGGAAGTACCGAGCAGATATTTATTCTCGTATACGGCGCCTGCCTGTACACATGGAACGATGTATTCTTCTGCAAATTCATCAATAATATCTTCTATGTATAATTTAGAAGCACCGGATAATTTGGCACGTTCTTCCAGTCCGTCCAGCTCTTCTTCCTGACCACAGTCGATACAACAGCAAACAACCTCGTAGTCATAATTTTCCTTTAACCATGGAATAATGGCAGTGGTATCCAGTCCGCCGGAATACGCTAAAATTACTTTTTCTTTCATTTTAAAATCCCTCCGTTAAAATTTATCATAAATCTTATAACTTACTATACAATAGGATGGACAAAAAGGCAAGTGAAAAAATATACATAAATAAATAATAAAAATTCAAATATAGGGTCAAAACGACGAAAGAAAAAGCAGAATGTAAGAAAGAGAATATGTATATATTAAGGAAGAAAAATACTTGAATTACAAAGAAAACTGAAAAAATAAGAAATGGGTACTTGCATAAAAAATAAAAAGGATGTATAATTATGCAATATCAAATGAAAAAAGTTCTTTACGAATGAGAAAATATATATTACTATGGTAAAGTACTATCGTTTAGGAAACAGGAAGGTGTGTGTTACAGTGATAAAAGCAGGAATAATCGGAGCAACCGGATACGCAGGAGGAGAACTGGTGCGTATTTTGTTAGGACATAAAGAAGTAGAAATTAAGTGGTATGGTTCCAGAAGCTATATTGATGAAAAATATGCAAACGTATATCGCAATATGTTTCAGCTGGTGGAAGATACCTGTCTGGATGACAATATAGAAGAACTGGCAAAGCAGGTAGATGTTATCTTTACCGCAACACCTCAGGGATTTTTAGCAGGAGTGCTGACGGAGGAGATTTTGCAGAACACAAAAGTAATCGATTTAAGTGCGGACTACCGTTTGAAAGATGTAAAGACTTATGAGGAATGGTATAAGATAGAACACAAGAGCCCTCAGTTTATAGAAGAAGCGGTGTATGGTCTGTGTGAAGTGAATAGAGAAAAGGTAAAAAAAGCAAGACTTGTGGCAAATCCGGGATGTTACACTACATGCTCCATCCTTACCGCGTATCCCTTGGTAAAAGAAGGTTTGATAGAACCGAATACCCTGATTGTAGACGCGAAGTCGGGAACTTCAGGAGCAGGAAGAGGAGCGAAGGTGCCGAATCTTTTCTGTGAAGTAAATGAAAATATGAAGGCTTATGGCGTGGCAACCCACCGTCATACACCAGAGATTGAGGAGCAGTTAGGTTATGCGGCAGGAGAACAGGTGGTCATTAATTTTACTCCTCATCTTGTACCGATGAACAGAGGAATTCTGGCAACCGAATATGCTTCCTTGAAAAAAATAGAACAGCCGGATGGAAGCTTTACATATCCGACCTACGAACAGGTAAAGGCTGCCTATGATAAATATTATAAGGATGAATATTTTGTACGTGTGTTAGAAAAAGACCAGTGCCCGGAGACAAAGTGGGTAGAAGGAAGTAACTTTGTGGATATTGGATTTAAGATTGACGAGCGTACCGGACGGATTATTATGATGGGAGCCATTGACAATTTGGTAAAAGGAGCAGCAGGGCAGGCCGTGCAGAATATGAATCTGCTGTTTGGTTTTCCGGAAAATGAAGGCTTGCAGTTAGTTCCAATGTTCCCGTAATATGTTCCGGCAGATTTTTCGGAAAAATTTCGGAACATATTATAAAACAAATTTTATATAGGAAAGAAGAAAAATAAATGGATATTGTAATACGGGAAATGAAGATTACGGATTACGAAGGCGTATATGCTCTCTGGAAAACCATTAAAGGCTTTGGAATCCGCAGTATGGATGATTCCAAAGAGGGTGTGGAACGTTTTATCAAAAGAAATCCTACTACGAGTATTGTTGCACAAGCAGATGGAAAGATTATAGGAGCTATTTTGTGTGGGCATGATGGACGACGAGGATGCTTTTACCATGTGTGCGTGCAGAAAGAATACCGCGAGCACGGTATTGGAAAAAAGATGACAGTAGAAGCCATGCGGGCATTGCAAAGAGAGCATATTAATAAAGTCTGTCTCATAGCGTTTAAGAATAATGAAGTAGGAAATCATTTCTGGAAAAGTGTCGGTTGGACGTTTCGGGAAGATTTGAATTATTATGATTTTACGCTGAATGATGAGAATATTACCACATTTCAATAAAATTAAAATCAGAGCAGAAAAATACATAGGCAATTTGGTATTATGACAGGCAGCATTATATTTTAGAAGAAATCGGAACGTTTAACGAGGAAGGAAGAAGTATTATGGAAATTATCACAGGCGGAGTTACCGCAGCAAAAGGATTCAAGGCAGCTGCTACGGCGGCAGGGATAAAGTATAAAGACCGCGCGGATATGGCAATGATAGTCAGCGAAGTACCGGCAGTATCGGCAGGAACCTTTACTACGAACGTTGTCAAGGCAGCACCGGTAAAATGGGATAAAAGTGTAGTGGACAATCAGGAATGTGCACAGGCAGTTGTGGTAAACGCAGGAATTGCCAATGCATGTACGGGAGAAGAGGGAATGTCCTACTGCAAGAAAACAGCGGATACGGTACAGGAAGTGTTGCAGATACCGGCAGAGCAGGTATTGGTAGCTTCTACGGGAGTAATCGGAATGCAGCTTCCCATCGACCGAATCCAAAATGGAGTAAAGACAATGGCACCAAAGCTTTCGGATACATTAGAGAGCGGACATGAAGCAGCATGTGCCATTATGACAACAGATACAAAGTCAAAGGAAGTGGCAGTGACTTTTGAAGCAGATGGAAAAACGGTAACCGTAGGCGGTATGTGCAAAGGTTCCGGGATGATACATCCTAATATGTGTACCATGTTAAGCTTCGTAACAACGGATTTGGCGATTTCGAAAGAATTGCTTCAGGAAGCATTGCGTGAGGATATTAAGGATACCTACAATATGATTTCCGTAGATGGTGATACATCTACCAATGATACGGTATTATTACTTGCAAATGGAATGGCAGGAAATGCTAAGGTAACAGAAAAGAACGAGACCTATCAGAAGTTCGTGGAAGCCTTGAATTATGTTAATACCACACTTGCAAAGAAAATGGCAGGAGACGGAGAAGGAGCGACTGCATTATTTGAAACACAGGTTATCAATGCAGATACCAAGGAAAATGCCAAGGTGCTGGCAAAGTCGGTCATCTGTTCTTCTTTAACAAAAGCAGCAATTTACGGACATGATGCTAACTGGGGAAGAATCCTTTGTGCACTTGGATATTCCGGTGTACAATTTGACCCGGAAGCCATTGAGCTGTTTTTCCAGAGCAAATCCGGAAAGATTCAGATATATAAGGATGGAGTAGCAACCGATTATAGCGAAGACGAGGCCAGCAAGATATTGTCAGACGAAGAAGTGACCGTGCTGGTGGATATGAAAATGGGAGAGGAGACAGCCACCGCATGGGGCTGCGACTTAACTTATGATTATGTAAAAATCAACGCAGATTATCGGTCCTAGATTATTTGGGAGATAATTACATAATAATTACATGGAAACGAAAAGAGGATAAGAAAAATGGAAGAAAAAAACATGCAGGAAATTTTGCAAAAGGCAGAGGTGCTGATTGAAGCACTTCCATACATACAGCGCTTTAATCGGAAAATCATCGTAGTAAAATACGGCGGAAGCGCGATGGTGGATGACGAACTGAAAAAGAGCGTCATTCAGGATGTGACCTTATTAAAGCTGGTAGGATTTAAGCCAATCATCGTACATGGCGGTGGAAAAGAAATCAGCAAGTGGGTCGGAAAAGTAGGAATGGAGCCGGAATTTATCAATGGTCTTCGTAAAACAGATAAGGACACTATGGAGATTGCGGAAATGGTTCTTGGAAAAGTAAACAAATCTCTGGTACAGATGGTAGAAGAATTAGGCGTAAATGCAATCGGTATCAGCGGAAAAGACGGAGGACTTTTAAAGGTAGGCAGAAAATATTCCGATGGACAGGATATTGGATATGTAGGAGAAGTAAAGGAAGTGAATCCAAAAATTTTGTTTGATTTATTGGAGAAGGATTTTCTGCCGATTATCTGTCCGGTGGGACTGGATGACAATTTTGACACCTATAATATAAATGCGGATGATGCGGCATGTGCCATTGCAAGGGCAGTGAATGCAGAAAAACTGGCATTTTTAACAGATATTGAAGGTGTTTACAAAGACCCGGCAGACAAGTCGACCTTGATTTCTGAACTGACAGTTTCCGGGGCTAAGGAACTGATTGGCGGCGGAAACATCGGAGGCGGAATGTTACCGAAGCTTAATAACTGTATTGACGCCATTGATAACGGAGTTTCCAGAGTACATATTTTAGACGGACGTATCCCACATTGCTTATTACTGGAAATCTTTACCAATAGAGGAATCGGAACCGCTATTTTGGGAGACAGCGATGAACGGTTCTATAAGGAGGAAGCATAATGGGAAAAGAAGCGTTTATTGACAGTGCAGAACAGCATATTTTACATACTTATAACCGGAATCAGATTGTACTTGAACGTGGAGAAGGAGTGTATCTTTATGACACGGATGGTTGTAAATACCTGGATTTTGCAGCAGGAATCGCAGTACAGGCATTAGGATATGGCAATAAAGAATACAATGACGCCTTAAAGCAGCAGATAGATAAACTGATTCACACGTCGAATCTTTACTATAATGCCCCGATTATTGAGGCGGCAGGTAAGGTCTGCCAGGCATCCGGGCTGGACCGGGTGTTTTTTACTAACAGCGGCACAGAAGCCATTGAGGGAGCCTTAAAGGCAGCAAAGAAATATGCATATGAAAAGGATGGCTGTACCGACCATGAAATCATAGCGATGGAACATTCTTTCCACGGAAGAACCATGGGCGCCCTTTCCGTTACCGGAAACGCGCACTACAGAGAGCCTTTTGAACCATTACCCGGAATCGTAAAGTTTGCAGAGTACAATAATCTGGACAGTGTAAAAGCATTGGTAAATGAAAAGACCTGTGCCATTATTATGGAAACCGTACAAGGTGAGGGCGGTATTTATCCGGCAGAAAAAGAATTTTTATCCGGCATAAAGAAAATCTGTGAAGAAAATGACATCCTTTTGATATTAGATGAAATTCAGTGCGGAATGGGAAGAACTGGGGCGATGTTTGCATGGCAGAATTATGGCATCAAGCCGGATATTATGACCTGTGCTAAGGCGCTGGGCTGTGGAGTGCCGGTGGGAGCCTTTGTTGTAACGCAGAAAGTGGCAGATGCTTCACTAAAGCCGGGCGACCATGGAACTACCTATGGCGGGAATCCTTTCGTAGGTGCAGCAGTCAGCAAGGTGTTTGACATTTTTGAGGAAAAGAATCTGGTGGCTCATGTAAAAGAGATTTCTGCATATCTGGAGGAGCAGCTGGATAAGCTGGTAGAAGAATATGACCTTGTAGCTGCCCGCAGAGGAATGGGATTAATGCAGGGGCTGGAGTTATCTGTTCCGGTGGGAGAAGTAAGCAGCAAAGCGTTAGAGCATGGCTTAATTGTCATTACTGCAGGAAGCAATGTACTTCGTTTTGTACCGCCTCTTGTAATTGAAAAAGAACATGTAGACGAAATGGTAGAAAAATTGAAAAAAGCATTTGGTGAGTGCAGGTAAGACGTATAAAAATTCCAATCTTGGTATATCCTACTAGAAAAAGAAAGCGGGGTACAGCAATGATTGGAATTTTTATTGCCCTTTTATCCGGGGCGTTAATGAGTGTACAAGGAGTATTTAATACAGAGGTAAGTAAAAACACCAGCATGTGGGTAAGTAACAGCTGGGTACAGTTTTCAGCACTGGTCATCTGTCTGGTGACCTGGTTTTTCACGGACCGAAAAAGCTTTGCGGGAATATTAGAAATCGAGCCCAAATATATGCTTTTTGGTGGCGTAATCGGAGCATTTATTACCTATACCGTAGTAAAGAGCATGGCAGCATTAGGACCGGCACAGGCAGTTATGCTGATTGTGGTATCACAGCTCATTGTGGCATATATTATAGAAGTGTTTGGAATCTTTGGAGTGGACAAACAGCCCTTCGAGTGGAGAAGACTTTTGGGAATGGCAGTGTGTATTGCTGGAATTGTCCTGTTTAAATGGGAATAATTTTTGAAATCCCCTTGTAATAAATCCAAAATTTCGTTACAATAGAGAAGATTCGTGAATAAGACTTTTCCCATAGAAGAAACACCCTTTGGGTATACCTGTATGGCGTGAAAAACACGCCGATACAGAGGAAACACCCTTTGGGTATACCTGTATGGCGTGAAAAGCACGCCGGTACAGAGGAAACACCCTTTGGGTATACCTGTATGGCGTGAAAAGCACGCCAATACAGAGGAAAGGTGGGAAAGGCATGAAAAGAAATAGAATATATATTATAATGTTGTTCTTCTGCATGACTGTGTTTGGAGGATGTGGAGCAAAGCCACAGATAGAGACACAGGAAGCAGAGATTTTGGAAGATACGAAAGAACCGGAAGAACAGGAGCAGGAGACATTAGAGAAGATAATCTATGTTCAGGTCTCCGGAGCAGTGGCTTCGCCCGGAGTGTATGAGCTGCCGGAGGGAAGCCGCGTGTTTGAAGCGATTGAGCTGGCAGGCGGAATATTAGAAAATGCAGATGCGGGACAGATGAATCAGGCTAAGCCCCTTTCAGATGGAGAGATGATTTATGTAAGAAGTCAGGGTGAGGCAGAAGCAGCAGGAGCTGTAGAAACGCAGGTTTTAGGGCAGCAGGAGGATGGAAAGGTGAATCTAAATACTGCCACGGAGGAACAGTTGATGACATTACCCGGGATTGGTCAGGCGAAAGCAAAAAGTATTATTGCCTGGCGGGAAAAAAACGGCAATTTTTCTCAAATTGAGGACTTAATGGAAATAGAAGGAATCAAAGAGGGTGTTTTTTCCAAGATAAAGGACAGCATTAAAGTTAATTGAGGTGAAAAAATGGCAAAAAAGGTTCTTGTAGTAGATGATGAAAAGTTAATTGTAAAAGGAATCCGCTTTAGTCTGGAACAGGACGGAATGGAAGTGGACTGTGCCTATGATGGAGAAGAGGCGCTGAAGATGGCTACCGACAATAAGTATGATATGATTTTACTGGATATTATGCTTCCGAAAATGGATGGTTTTCAGGTCTGCCAGCAGATTCGTGAATTTTCTCAGGTTCCCATTGTTATGCTGACGGCAAAAGGGGATGATATGGATAAGATTCTTGGATTGGAATATGGTGCAGATGACTACATAACCAAACCCTTTAATATTCTTGAGGTAAAGGCGAGAATTAAGGCAATTATGCGAAGAACAGCGCAGAGTCATCCAAAGGAAGAGGAACAAAAGGTCATTGAAAATGGAGATTTGAAGCTGGACTGCGAGAGCCGCCGGTTGTTTATTCTTGGAAATGAAATTAATCTGACTGCCAAGGAATTTGATTTACTGGAGCTTTTGGTGTTGAATCCCAATAAGGTCTACAGCAGAGAGAACTTGTTGAATATGGTATGGGGGTATGAATATCCGGGAGATGTACGAACCGTAGATGTACATGTTAGACGTCTGCGTGAAAAGATTGAAAAGAACCCGAGTGAACCAAGATATGTCCATACCAAGTGGGGTGTCGGATATTATTATCAAGGGTAGCAGATAAGGGGTAATCAAATGAAAAAAATGAAATTTTTACACAGCCTGAAGTTCAGGCTGTTTGTGATTCTTGTGGTAGTAGGAATACTTCCGAATGTGATACTTCGGATAGGCTTATTAAAGACATATGAAAGCCGGGCAGTATCAAATCGAAGTATTGATATTCTAAGTCAGGCGAAAATGCTTGGAAATCAGATTATTACATACAATTACATTCAGGACACTTCTTCTGAGGTGATTAACACACAGTTAGAACTGCTTTCTAATATTTATGATGGAAGAGTGCTGATTATAAACAGCAGTTTTCAGGTGGTAAAGGATACCTATGGGTTAGATACCGGCAAGACCATTATTTCGGAGGAAGTGGTAAAGAGCTTTCGGGGAGAGGAGATTTCAAAGTACGATGCAGAGTATCGTTATATTGAAATGACCATTCCACTTAAGAATCCCGATACTAAGGATGTACAGGGAATCATGCTGGTAAGCGTATCTACAGATAGTATTCTTACGAATTATGATTATCTGAAGAATAATGCATTGGTAATTGAAATTGCAAACGGAATTATTATTCTGGCAGTGGCTTTGTTCTGGGCAAATCATTTGTTGAAGCCATTTGGACGAATGACACATTCGTTAGAAGAGATTCAAACAGGATATGGAGAAGAGCAGCTTATGATTTCCGATTATGCGGAAACAGAAGCCATTTCGGAAGCATTTAATCAGATGTTAGGAAGAATGCGTGTGATTGATGAATCCAGACAGGAGTTTGTTTCTAATGTGTCCCATGAGCTGAAGACTCCGCTGACCTCTATGAAGGTACTGGCAGACTCCCTGCTTGGACAGGAGGATGTACCGGCAGAGTTGTATAAGGAGTTTATGGGAGATATTGCGGAAGAAATCGAACGTGAGAATAAGATTATCAATGATTTATTGTCTTTGGTAAAAATGGACAAGTCTGCGGGAAGTCTGAATATTTCTGTAGTAAATGTAAATGAATTATTAGAAACCATTATGAAGCGATTACGTCCCATTGCAGAGAAGCAGAATATAGAGCTGGTTTTAGAGAGCTTCCGCCCGGTCAGCGCAGAGATTGACGAAGTAAAGATTTCGCTGGCATTGACTAATTTGGTGGAGAATGCTATCAAGTATAATAAGCCGGAGGGATGGGTGCATGTATCCATAAATGCAGACCATAAATATTTCTTTATTCGTGTAGAAGATTCCGGTATTGGAATCCCGGAGGAATCCTTAGAGCATATTTACGAACGTTTTTACCGTGTAGACAAGTCTCATTCCAGAGAAATTGGTGGAACCGGACTTGGACTTGCCATTACGAGAAATGCCGTGCTGATGCATCGGGGAGCAATTAAGGCACATAGTAAGGAGGGGGAAGGAACCATTTTCACGGTTCGTATTCCGCTGACTTATATTGCATAGGAGGAACGCTATGAAACAAAGTTTCATATAGGAATGCGTTCCGACGAGTTGGCATGTGCCGCAGCGCGGTGCGTGCCGTTGCATATTTGATAGGAGGATAGCATGAAGAAAAAGACAACAGGACTGATACTGCTGGTTCTCCTGCTTCTGTTAGGAACATTGGCGGGGTGTGGAGAAAAGAAAGAAGAGGTATCAGAGTATTATATTTATTATTTAGATAAGGATAAAACAAAGAATGTAGCAGTAGGCTTCGAGCCAAAGGCATCGGACACAGAAAATATGATAAAAGAGATGTTAGAGGCTCTTACAAAGGATACAGATAGTCCCGATTATCAGAAGGTTCTACCGGAAGACGTACATATCAATGAATGGAAATTGGAAAATGCCCAACTGTATCTTTATTTTAACAATGATTACGGCGAACTGGATAATATTGTGGAAGTGCTGAGCCGTGCTGCCATAGTAAGGACTTTGACCCAGTTAGAAGGTGTGGACTGTATTTCCTTTTATGTAGGAGATTCGCCGTTGATAGATAATAACGGAAACCCGGTAGGGCTTATGACTGCGGAAAGCTTTGTGGAAAATCCGGGAGAGCAGATTAATGCGATTATGAGCTCGGAGATTACCTTGTATTTTTCCAATGAGAACGGAACGAAACTGGTACCCGAGGTGCGGGAGGTACACTATAGCAGTAATATTTCCATGGAAAAGCTTGTGATGGAGCAGCTGTTAAAGGGACCGGATGAAGATGGGCTCCGCGCCGCAATTCCTCAGGGAACCAAACTGGTAAATGTTTCTGTGCTGGATGGTGTATGTTTTGTGAATCTGGATGAGGGATTTCTAAATCAGAATTACGAAATAGCAGAACCGATAGTCATATATTCTATTGTGGATTCACTGGTGGAACTGCCAAATGTCAATAAAGTGCAGATTTCTGTAAACGGAGACAGTAATAAGATATACAGAGAGAGCTATGACCTGAGTGTCATGTATGACCGGAATTTAGATTATCTGGACAATGGCGCTCAGGCAGAGGAGGAGCAGAAGGAAGAAAATAAGGAGGATGCGGGTGATTAACAGAACAGTTTGCTGCCTGACAGTTTCTTTTGCTGTCGGGCTTGTCTATGGCAGGGAGCCTGATATCTGGATTGGTTTGTCCCTGCTTTGCTTTCTCCTGCTAAGAGTTTTTTGGTTGAAAAGAAAGCATGGAAAAAGAGCAGTTCCCGTAGGGGTATTTCATATGCTGCTGTGCATGGTGCTTTTCTTTGGAGGTGTATATCGTTATCAGGAACAGCAGGAGGCGTTCCAAAAGGTCAGCCAGTATGCAAAGCATCAGGAAAACATACAGGTACAGGGAGAGATATACTGGAAGGAACAAAATCAGGAGCAATTCATTTATTATCTAAAAGATGCCGGAATTTTAACAGGAGACCAATGGTATCCTTGTGAAAGAATTCAGGTATACAGTTCAACAGATTCATACGAAATCGGAAACTGCATTCAGGCAGCTGGAACGTATGAAGCATTTCAACTTCCCAGAAACGAGGGAAATTTCAATGAAGAACAATATTATTACAGTAAGAAAATAGGGCTGCGTATGACAGCATATCAGGAGCAGCTTCTTAAGGAAACGAAACAGAAGTATAAGACATGGCTCTTAGGAATACGCGGACAAATGGAACAGGTATTTCAGGAGTATATGCCAGAGCGGACAGCCGGAATTATGGCAAATATGACATTAGGAAGTAAAAATCTGGCAGACCGGGACGTAAAGGCATTGTATCAGAAAGCAGGGATTTCCCATGTGTTGGCGGTTTCCGGGCTTCATGTGTCTATTTTTGGCATGGGGCTATACCGGCTTTTACGGCGCATGTATTGTCCTTTGCCGGCAGCGTCTGCATTGTCGGCGGGAGTAGTGTATAGTTTTGGTATGTTGACGGGAATGGAATTATCTACCACCCGCGCAGTTGTTATGTTTTTTCTGATGATGACAGCAGGAACATTGGGATATACCTATGATACGGTAACTGCGTTGAGCGTCAGCGCCATGCTGCAGCTTTGGGACAATCCGTTTGCCCTGTGGTATGCCGGATTTTTATTTTCTTATACCGCCGTATTGGGGGCAGTTGTTATAACCAGAGTTGTCAAACAGACAGAGAAGGCAAAAGAGAGGGAGGAAAAGAAACATACAGTAAAAGAGAAGTGGGTAGAAAAAGTTGTGAATACAGTATACACGAGTCTTTGTATTCAAATGGCAACACTTCCGGTATCTTTGTTTTTTTATTACGAAATGCCTGCTTACAGTGTTTTGACAAATGGCTGTGTTTTGCCATTTATGGGAATTTTGCTTTTCCTTGGGGCAGCCGGTGGAATGGCAGGTTTATTTCAAATGAGAATAACAGCGTTCGTGTTGAAGCTTCCTGCATGGATATTGGCAGGCTGTGAATGGATTTGCCGGTTTTTTGTGGGATTGCCGGGGAGTAGTATCATTACCGGAAAACCTTCGATAGAAAAAATCATATGGTATTACCTATTGCTGGTAATACTGTTGTATGTGATTCATCGAATGGGAAAGAAAAGGTATCTTCTGGCATGGACTGTTCTGGTAGTAATGCTGTGTTGCGGAAATGTTGCAAAAAGGACAGAGGTGGACTTTTTGGATGTGGGACAGGGAGACGGTATCTTTTTTCAGTCAGAGCAGGGAAATGGAGTGTTTTTGGATGGCGGAAGTACAGATGTGGGAAAGGTAGGGACTTACCGCATTCTTCCTTTTTTAAAGTGCCGTGGAATGAAAGAAATTTCCCTGTGGTTCGTATCCCATGCAGACGCAGACCATGTCAACGGATTGCAGGAAGCATTAGAGTCGGGCTATCCGGTAAGAAATATTGTGTTTGCAGATGGAATCGTAAGAGATGAGGCCTGGGAAGTGCTGGTACAGCTGGCAGAGCGCAGTGGCAGTCATATTTATTACTTAAAAGTAGGAGAGAGCATTACGCTGGATGAAATGCGTTTTACCGTTCTTTATCCCCGGGAAGCGGGAATTGACCGGAACCAGTCTTCTATGGTTCTGTTGGCAGAATTAAATGGAATGACAGGAGTATTTTCAGGGGATATAGGAGAAGAACAGGAGAAGGAACTGGTAAGAGACGGACAATTTCAAAATTATATGGAAAAAGGAATTACTTATTATAAAGCTGCCCACCATGGCTCTAATTCCTCTAACAGTCTGGAGTTTTTAGAGGCTGTTTCCCCGGAAATTACGGTGGTTTCCTGTGGAGAACATAACTCCTATGGGCATCCCGGTAAAGATGCGGTGACAAGGATGGAGGAAGCAGGAACGAGAATCTTCTACACCATGGAAAACGGTCAGATTAAGATATGGAGAGAAAATGACAGGACGTTCCTGTGGAAATTTCAAAATTGACAGTCGAAGTGGTATCATATTATACTATAAAGGAGGTTGCAAATATGGAGGACTTTTCATGAAAAGCATAGATGAAGACATCAAAAACGGAACCTATCAGAAAGTGTATCTGTTGTATGGAGAAGAAGCCTATCTCAAAAAACAGTATAAAAATAAATTAAAACAGGCATTGTCTAACCCGGATGACACCATGAACGCGGCATTTTACGAGGGAAAGGATATCAATCCGGGAGAGATTATTGATTTGGCAGAGACGATGCCTTTTTTTGCAGACCGCAGATTAATTATGTTAGAAAACAGCGGCGTATTTAAAAGCGCCAATGATGAGCTGGCAGCTTATATGAAAGAGATTTCGGACACTACCTGCTTTGTTTTTGTGGAGGAAGAGGTAGATAAACGAAATAAGATGTATAAGGCGGTAAAGGATGCCGGAAGAATTGTAGAATTTCCAAGGCAGACAGAAAGCATTCTGACACAGTGGCTCTTGGGAAGATTAAAGCGGGAAAATAAAAAGATTACCCAGCCGGTGTTGCAGCTTTTCCTGACGAAAACGGGAAATGATATGGAAAACATTGACCGGGAGCTGGAAAAGTTATTTTGTTATACCATGGACCGGGAAGTCATTACAGAGGAAGATGTGGAGGCAGTCTGCGTCACTCAGACAACGGGAAAGATTTTTGATATGGTAAATGCCATAGCAGAGAAGAAACAGAAGCAGGCGTTGGATTTGTATTACGACTTACTGGCGTTAAAAGAGCCGCCTATGCGGATTTTATTCCTGATTGCCAGACAGTTCCAGATTTTGTTTCAGGTGAAGGAATTAAGCGGTCATGGATATGACAACAAGTTTATCGCGTCCAAGGCTGGAATTCCGGAATTTACGGTACGAAGGAACCAGGCACAGGCGAGAAGCTTTTCTAAAGAGCAGCTAAGAGAAGCAGTAGCCGACTGTGTTCAGGCAGAAGAAGATGTAAAGACCGGAAATATGAATGACAGAATGTCGGTAGAATTATTAATTGTAAAATACAGTGCAAAGTAGGAGGATGGGAACATGGCAGTGGTAAAACCTTTTGCAGCAATCAGACCACACAGGGAAAAGGCAGAAAAAATAGCGGCTTTGCCGTATGATGTATACGACAGGGAAGAAGCAAAGAAAATAGTGGCAGAGAATCCCCAGTCCTTTTTAAAAATTGACCGTGCGGAAACCCAGTTGGAGGATTCCGTCGATATGTATGACCGGGAAGTATATCAAAAGGCGCATGATACCCTGTGGGAAATGGTACGAGACGGTTCCTTTTTAAAGGAAGACAAACCTTGCTACTATATCTATGAGCTTACCATGAATGGGAGAGTACAAACAGGAATTACCGCTTGTGCATCGATTGATGATTATGAGAGCGGTGTGATAAAAAAGCACGAGAATACCAGAGCAGAGAAAGAGATAGACCGTATTAACCATGTGGACATCTGCAATGCCCAGACCGGACCTATTTTTCTAGCATATCGTTCCAACGCAGTGATTAATCAGATTGTAGAAGAGGTAAAACAGACAGAAGCAGTCTATGACTTTGTGGCGGATGATAATATTCGCCACAGAGTATGGGTGGTTTCAAGTGAAAATCAGATGACTGCTATAGAGAATACGTTTGCAGGAATCGGTGAAATCTATATCGCAGACGGGCACCATCGGGCAGCTTCGGCGGTGAAAGTAGGATTAAAGCGCAGAAAAGAGCGACCAAACTATGACGGAGCAGAGGAATTTAATTATTTTCTGTCCGTACTTTTTCCGGATGAACAGCTGATGATTATGGCGTATAATCGCGTGGTGAAGGACTTAAACGGGATGACGGAAGAAGAGTTTTTCAAAAGAGTGTCAGAGATTTTTGAAGTAAGTCAGATAGAAGAGGAGGAAAAGGAACCGAAAGCAAAGGGACGTTTTTCCATGTATCTGGGAGAAAACTGGTATTGCTGTCACATGAAGCCGGAGGACATACCGGATGACCCGGTAGAAAGTCTGGACGTTTCGGTGTTACAGAATAAGTTGTTGGCACCTATACTTGGAATACTAGACCCAAAAACAGAGAAACGAATTGATTTTGTGGGAGGAATCCGTGGAATAGGTGAGCTGGAGCGGCGGTGTAAGTTGGACTGCGCAGTAGCCTTTGCTATGTACCCGACCTCCATAGAAGAGTTGTTTGCCGTAGCGGATGCAGGTCTTTTAATGCCGCCGAAATCTACCTGGTTTGAACCAAAGCTACGAAGTGGACTTTTCATTCATGAATTAGACTAGATTTGAGAAATTAAAAAAGAACGCCGACATGACGGTATCGGCGTTCTTTTTATTTATGACAATAGAAAACTCGCGAAGGGTGCCTTCTATTGTATATTTATACTAATAACTAAGCAATTTTATTAACAGCTTTGGTTAAACGGGAAACCTTTCTAGCTGCGGTGTTCTTATGATATACACCCTTAGAAGCAGCCTTGCTGATTTCAGAAGTAGCAGCTAATAATGCTGCCTGTGCAGCTTCCTTATCATTAGCTGTAATAGCAGCTTCTACCTTCTTGATAGAAGTCTTAACAGCAGATTTGATAGACTTATTGCGAGCTGCTCTTGTCTCAGTTACTAAGATTCTCTTCTTTGCTGATTTAATGTTAGCCAATCCGTACACCTCCAATATTAAAATTGATTTTCTTGATTATTCCTTATATTGTTTCATTAAAGCCGGACACGGACGTTCTAATGTAAACATACTCATATAGTTTAGCCCGAAAATTTCTATCTGTCAATACATATTTTGGGTTTTTTTGCAAAAAATATGGATAAAAAGTATATACCGCAACAACGGAGGGAATATTATGGAACAGTTTCAGGTACGGACAGATTTGGCATTAGAGACACGCGAAAAGTTTGAAGAGGATAATGTAGAAATCAAAGGGGTAAAAGTTGAGGAAGAATATTTGGGAGAAACAGATATTAAAATTACTACCATGGTAATTGAAACGGAGAATGGAGCGAAAGCAATGGGCAGGCCTAAGGGAAATTATATTACCATGGAAGCACCAAATATGGATGGTCAGGATGAAGAATATCATCAGCAGATATCCATAGAATTAGCAAAAATCATACAAAGACTGCTGCCAAAATCAGAAGAAAAGATTTCCGTTCTGGTGGCAGGGCTTGGAAATCGTGAGGTAACACCGGATGCATTAGGACCAAGGGTAGTGGATAATATGATGATTACCCGGCATGTTTTGAAGGAATTTGGAAAATATGCATTCGGGGAAGAAGAGGTAGCCTCTGTCAGCGGTATTGTGCCCGGTGTTATGGCACAAACAGGAATGGAAAGTCAGGAAATCATAAGAGGAATTGTAGAGGAGACCAAGCCGGATGTTATGATTGCAATCGATGCATTGGCTGCCCGCAGTACCAAACGATTAAGCCGGACCATACAGATTACAGATACCGGTATCAATCCGGGGTCGGGAGTCGGGAATCATAGACACGGTCTGTCAAAAGATACGATAGGAATCCCGGTGATTGCCATTGGTGTTCCAACGGTAGTAGATGCTGCGACCATTGTTGGAGATACTATGCAGAATCTGATTCAGGCGATGGAAGAAAATGTGCATCTGCAGTCCTTAAGTACAGGATTAAATGCACTTAATGCCATGGAAAAATATGAATTGATACGGGAATTATTATCTCCCCAGCTGAATACAATGTTTGTGACTCCGAAGGATATAGACGAGTCAGTAAAGCAGTTAAGTTTCACCATTTCAGAAGGACTTAATATTGCACTTGCATAAAAAAAATAGTACAGGCATATACTTAATTATTCATGACAATAGAAAACCTGTGGAGCATGTTTTCCATTGTGGGGAATGTGAGTGCAGGTGGAAGTAGAGAATATAAGTTGGAAAGTCAAAGAAATGAGGAAGAGTTTGAACAGAGTGAAAAAGAAAACAGGAAAACGACTGCAATCACTGGCTGGTGCGGTGTGTATCCTGCTTGTGTTTGTGTGTTATCAGAATATGGCGGCGTTGGGAAAAGGACCTGCAATCAGTCAGATTGGGGATTATTTACAGGAAAAAGCAGCAGTAGGTGCATGGAAGAATTGTATGCCTTCCATGTTAGAGCAGATAGAAACAGAGGAAGAGGGAAAGAGTGTAGGTGAGATTCTGGCAGCCAAGGTGGAACATTTATTTCCGGTATATGAATATACAGAAAAATCAGGGGACTATGATACTCAGATAGAGAGCGAATTAAGCTATGAAGCGGCTGCTGCCCAGGAAGGCTCTGAGGAAAGTAAAATGTTAGAAGAAAATCAGAAGGCAGGAGAAGCAGAAGCGTCAGAAAAGGATATCGCTGTAGTACCAACGCAGGAGAATATTTCCATGCAGCCTGCCACTGCGGCAGCAGGAGCAACACAGAAGGTGGTAGAGATACCAAGGGAAAAACTAGCAGATTTTGATTATCTGATTCAGAACTTTTATCAGGTGGACCGTACCACTACCATAGATGGCACGCAGTTAAACCCTGATGTGCTGTTAGGAAAAAGTATGAAGCTTACCGGAGGAAATGATGCGCCTCAGATATTGATTTATCATACCCATTCGCAGGAAGGATATTGTGATTCCACTCCGGGAGATACTTCTACCTCAGTAGTTGGACTGGGAGAATACCTGACTAGTCTTTTGCGGGACAAATATGGGCTGAATGTCATGCATCATACGGGAGAATATGATGTAAAAGATCGTGATAATGCGTATTCCTATGCAGGTCCTGCATTAGAGCAGATTTTAGCGGAAAATCCCTCTATTGAAGTCGTAATAGACCTGCATAGAGACGGAGTGCCGGAGACCACTCATTTAGTAACAGAGGTAAACGGAAAACAAACGGCACAGATTATGTTTTTTAATGGACTGAGCCGTACTACCAAAAATGGGGATTTGACGAATTTGCCCAATCCGTACATAGCAGACAATCTGGCATTTTCATTCCAGATGAAACTGGCAGCGGAAGAATACTATCCGGGATTTGCGCGGGATATTTATCTGAAAGGATATCGCTATAACATGCATTATTGTCCCAAAAGCCTGTTGGTAGAGGTGGGGGCACAGACAAATACGCTGCAGGAGGCTATGAATGCAATGGAGCCATTAGCAGATCTGCTGAATAAAGTATTGACTCAGTAATGGAGGCAAAAGATGGAAGGAAAACAGGCAGTACAGATAGTAACACTAAAAGAGTTAGAAGAAGAGCCATTGAAACAATCCATGAAAAAAATAAAAGCAGATTACTGGAGTGGCGTCAAGCTTTCGGAAAATGGTATTTACGGCAGCTTTCAGATGCATAATGGGAAACGGGTAAGACCATTTTGGGCAGCCTTTTTTATAGATAACAGCCGTTTTGTTTTTACTGTAATAAAGGATGAAACAGACCTGTTGACAGAAGTAAAGGAAAAAATAAAGGCAGTGGATTTGCAGGAAGGAATCGCTTTTATTTTTGATAGGATATTAGCAACAGGGCAGCATGCGGTAGAAGAAATGGAGAATTACCTGATTAATATGGAACGGGAAATCGTAGCGGGAAATATTGACCGAAACCGAAATCAGGCAATCTTCGAGTGTAAACGTACGCTGACCCTATGGAAGAATGATTATGTGCAGTTATTAAATGTTGCAGATGGAATTAATGGAATGGGGCAGGCATTGCCGGAAGAATGTGCCTGTTACTTTCGCGTATATGAAAATAAGGTCAGAAGGGTGAGCGAACAGATTCAGTTTCTATATGAAGAAGTAGTTCATGTAAGAGAAGCCTTAGATGCAGCCATTGCCTACGAGCAAAATAGAATCATGAAAGTATTTACTACCGTAACAACTATTTTCATGCCGCTGACACTGGTGGCAGGATGGTATGGTATGAATTTTAACAGTATGCCGGAGCTTACATGGCGGTATGGATATCTGTTTGTTGGGGCGCTCAGCGTTGCAGTGGTGATTGGCTGTATTATTTTTTTTAAGAAAAAGAAACTATTCTAAAGATTGTCAAGTTCTTAAATATTGTGGTATAATAAAACACTACGAATATATACGGAGGAACAAAATGACAATTGACCAGAATAAAATCAGAAATTTTTGTATTATTGCACATATAGACCATGGAAAATCTACGCTGGCAGACCGTATTATTGAAATGACAGGTCTGCTTACCAGTCGTGAAATGCAGGCGCAGGTATTAGATAATATGGAGTTAGAGCGGGAGCGTGGAATCACCATTAAGGCGCAGACGGTGCGTATTGTATATAAGGCAAAGGACGGCGAAGAATATATTTTCAATCTGATTGATACGCCAGGACATGTGGACTTTAATTATGAGGTTTCCAGAAGTCTTGCTGCCTGCGATGGCGCGATTCTGGTAGTGGATGCTGCACAGGGCATCGAGGCACAGACGCTGGCAAATGTATATCTTGCATTGGATCATGACCTGGATATCCTTCCGGTAATCAATAAAATTGACCTGCCCAGCGCAGACCCGGAACGCGTTGTGGAAGAGATTGAAGATGTAATCGGATTAGAGGCACAGGATGCGCCAAGAATCTCTGCAAAAACAGGCTTGAATGTAGAAGAGGTATTAGAACAGATTGTAGCTAAAATACCTGCACCGGGCGGAAGTCCTGACAATCCACTGCAGGCGTTGATTTTTGACTCTTTGTATGATTCTTACAAAGGAGTAATTGTATTTTGCCGGATTAAGGAAGGCAGGGTAAAGCCGGGAACCACCATTCAAATGATGGCGACCGGAGCTAAAGCAGAGGTTGTGGAGGTCGGATATTTTGGCGCCGGACAGTTCATTCCATGCGAAGAATTAAGTGCTGGAATGGTAGGTTATATTACCGCCAGTCTCAAGAACGTAAGAGACACCCGGGTAGGCGATACCATAACAGATGCGAACCGACCATGCAGTGAGCCGCTGCCCGGATATAAAAAGGTAAATCCAATGGTATACTGTGGAATGTATCCGGCAGATGGAGCAAAATATCCCGACTTGCGGGATGCATTAGAGAAGCTTCAGCTAAATGATGCAGCGCTCCAATTTGAGCCGGAGACTTCTATTGCATTGGGATTTGGATTCCGCTGTGGTTTCTTAGGGCTGTTACATTTGGAAATCATTCAGGAGCGTTTGGAACGTGAGTATAATCTGGATTTGGTTACAACAGCCCCGGGCGTTATTTATAAGGTGCATAAAACAAACGGTGAAGTGATTGAACTGACGAATCCGTCCAATCTTCCGGACCCGTCTGAAATTGAATATATGGAAGAGCCTATGGTGAGTGCGGAAATTATGGTGACCAGTGAGTTTATCGGGGCGATTATGGACTTGTGTCAGGAGCGCCGAGGCGTATATATCGGGATGGAATATATGGAAGAAACCCGTGCATTGATTAAGTATGACCTGCCATTAAATGAGATTATTTATGACTTTTTTGATGCACTAAAATCCCGTTCCAGAGGATATGCATCCTTCGATTATGAAATGAAGGGCTACGTGCGTTCAGAATTAGTGAAGCTTGACATTCTGATTAACAAAGAGGAAGTAGACGCACTTTCCTTTATTGTACACAGCGAAAGCGCTTATGAGCGTGGAAGAAAGATGTGTGAGAAGTTAAAGGAAGAGATACCGAGACATTTATTTGAGATTCCGATTCAGGCAGCTGTAGGCGGTAAAGTTATTGCCAGAGAGACCGTAAAAGCTATGCGAAAAGATGTATTGGCGAAGTGCTATGGCGGTGATATCAGTCGAAAGAAGAAGCTGTTAGAAAAGCAGAAGGAAGGTAAGAAGCGTATGCGCCAGGTGGGAAATGTAGAGATTCCGCAAAAGGCGTTTATGAGCGTATTGAAGCTGGATGACAAATAGGAAAAGAGGGGGAGAAACAGCTAATCCCAACGGACAATAGAGGACAAAAGCATGAATTTTACATTAGCAACAACACAAGAAGCACAGGAAATATTGAAATTGTACCGTTCTGTGATAGGAAGCGAGGGATGTACCTGGTCCTTGGAATATCCCAATGAAGATAATGTTCAAGACGACCTGGCAAGAAATGCACTGTTTTGCATGAAAACAGAAGAAGGCGAAATCATAGGAGCAATTTCCATTGATGATGATAAGGAAATTGAACAGCTATCCTGTTGGTCAGAGGAATTAAAACCCGGTGGAGAACTGGCAAGATTAGTGGTAAAGGAAGCTTATCAGAATCAGAGTATTGCCCGAAAACTGTTGCAGGCGGGAATGAAGGAATTAAAAGCAAGGGGCTATAAGAGCGTTCATTTTCTGGTGAGCAAGACTAATTACCGTGCGCTTCATTCCTACGACAAACTTCAATTTGAAACAAAAGGCGAATCCGATTTGTTTGGAGAATGCTGGTGGTGCTATGAGAAGGAACTTTTATGAATGGAGTACGTTATGATAGCAAGCGAAAAAGAATTGGAACTATATGTTCATATTCCATTTTGCGTACAGAAGTGTCTTTACTGTGACTTTTTATCAATGCCTGTGGATGAAGCTGTCCGCAGGCATTATGTGAATCAATTAATAGAAGAGATAGAACAAAAGGCAGGAATTTATAGTGGATATCGCGTACCTACCATATTTTTTGGCGGAGGTACCCCTTCCATACTTTCCGATGGGCAGATTACAGAAATGATGGAAGCGCTGCAGAGGAATTTCCACATAGAAAAAGATGCAGAAATTACTATAGAGTGTAACCCGGGAACCTTGACTAAGGAGAAGATTGCAGCATACAAAGCTTCTGGAATTAATCGCATCAGCCTGGGTCTGCAGTCTGCAAAAAATCAGGAATTAAAAAAGCTTGGCAGGATTCATACCTTTGAGGAATTTTTGCACAATTATGATTTGGTGCGGAAAATGGGATTTGACAATGTAAATGTAGATGTGATGTCAGCTTTGCCGGGACAGACGGTTTCTGATTGGGAATATACGCTGAAGGAAGTTGTAAAGCTGAAGCCGGAGCATATTTCTGCTTACAGTCTGATTATCGAAGAGGGAACGCCCTTTTATCAATCCTATGCAGCAGACGAGCATCGGCGGGAAGAGGGGGAGGAGCCATTCTTTCTTCCAAATGAGGAAACAGAGCGGACGATGTATCAGTTGACCGGAGAATTGCTTTTAGAAAAAGGATATGAACGCTACGAGATTTCCAACTATGCAAAAAAGGGAAGGGAATGCAGGCATAATATAGGCTATTGGACCCGAAAGAATTATCTTGGACTGGGACTTGGCAGTGCTTCTTTGGTGGAAAATGTGCGATTTTCGAATACATCGGATTTAAAAGCGTATCTGGAAGGGGAGTTTGAGCCGCCGGAACGGGAAATGCTGGGAAGAAAAGAGCAGATGGAGGAGTTTGCTTTTTTGGGACTTCGTATGATGTGTGGAATCAGCCGGAGCAGGTTTGCGAAAGTTTTTGGAGTGGAGATAGAGGCTGTTTATGGGGATGTGATACAGAAAATGATGACCCAGGGATTGTTAAAGCAGCAGGCAGGAAATATTTTTCTGACGGAAGAGGGGATTTCAGTCAGCAATTATGTGATGAGTGAGTTTTTGTTATGAGAAGAACACTTGAGGATGAATTAGATTAATTTCAAATTTAGAAAGCGAGGAATCAAAAATGTTAGAAATTGGAACAAAAGCACCGGCATTTGAACTGCCGGACCAGAATGGAAAGGTACATACTTTAGAGGAATACAAAGGAAAAAAGGTCATACTTTATTTTTACCCCAGAGATAATACTCCCGGCTGCACCAAGCAGGCATGCGGTTTTGGAGAACTGTATCCACAGTTTCAGGAAAAGGATGCCATTGTCATTGGAATCAGCAAAGACAGTGTGGCGTCCCATAAGAAATTTGAAGAAAAGTACAACCTGCCTTTTCCGTTGCTTGCCGACCCGGAGCTTACTGCAATTCAGGCTTATGATGTGTGGCAGGAAAAGAATATGTATGGGAAAAAGACCATGGGAGTGGTCCGGACCACATATCTCATAGACGAGCAGGGCATAATTGTAAAAGCTTTCGGCAAGGTAAAAGCAGCCGAGAATCCGGCGCAGATGTTGGGAGAAATTTAAGATGAAGATTATAATTTCTCCTGCAAAAAAGATGAATATAGATACGGATTCCCTGCCAGTGAACGGACAGCCACAGTTTTTGGAGGATACCAGAATACTCTGTGATGCCATAAAAAGCCTGACCTTTGGTGAGGTAAAAGCATTGTGGAACTGCAATGACAAGCTGGCAGAGTTGAATTTTAAGCGGTTTGCCGAAATGGAGCTGGAGAGGAATCTTACTCCGGCAGTGCTTTCCTATGAGGGATTGCAGTATCAGCATATGTCGCCCATGGTATTTACGGATGAGGCAGTCCGTTATGTGGAGGAGCATTTACGGATTTTATCCGGGTTTTATGGAGTGCTTGCGCCCTTTGACGGTGTGACGCCTTATCGGCTTGAAATGCAGGCGAAGCTGTCCGTTGCTGAAAAAAAGGATTTGTATGATTTCTGGGGCGACAGGCTTTATCGGGCGGTGTTAGATGAGGACCATCTCATCGTTAATCTTGCTTCTAAGGAATATTCTTTGGCAATCGAGAAGTATCTTGCACCGGAGGACAGATTTGTGACCTGTCTGTTCGGTGAGTTGCAGAATGGAAAGGTGAAGCAGAAGGGAACTTTTGCTAAAATGGCGCGAGGGGAAATGGTCCGGTTTATGGCAGAGCATAATATTACGGATGTGGATGGAATCAAAGAATTTGATTGTCTGGGGTATCAGTATCGGGAGGAGTTCTCCAAAGAAACAGAATTGGTTTTTTTGAAAAAATAAAGGCGGACATTGTCTGCCTTATTTTTATAGAAATTTATTTCTTGTTGCAAAATAAATTGGTATGAGATATAATAGTTGTATAAAATATACAACTAATGAGAGGAGGATATATTATGAACTTAATAGAAAATCTGGAAAGGCTGAATTTTTCTAGGCTGGAGGCACAGATATATCTGGCATTATTAGACTCCGAGCCCATGTCCGCATATCAGCTGGCAAAGAAAATAGAAATGTCAAGACCTGCCATATATAACAGCTTAGAGCATATGCTGGATAAGGGAATGGTATCCGTAATTCCGAACAGCACGTCGCTCTATACCGCTCAAAGCCCCGAGGTTATTCTGGAAAAAATAAAAACAGAAATGACAGAGGGGCTGGCAGTAGCAAAAAAAGAGTTGAAAAGATACAGAGAAGCGAAGCACGAAGAAATGACGTTACATTTCAGAGGCTTTCAGACCGTAATCCAAAAGGCAAAGGAAATGGTAAAGACTGCTGACCGGGAAGTCTATATCAACCTGGATTTTGATATTACTTTTTTAAAGGAAGAGTTGGAAAAACTGAGTCAAAAGGGCATAAAGGTGCTGGTATTTTCTTTTTATGATATTAAGACAGAAGGGATAAAGGCAGAGTATTACTCTCATTGCCGCAGGATAGAAAAGGAACATATACCCTCAAGGCTTATGATTGTGGTAGATGGAAAAGAAGCCCTTGCAGCGGATGGAAGCGGAGGCGAAGAAGCTTGGAAGGGAATGGTCAGCAACAATACTCTTTTTGTCAATATGCTGTCGGAACACATACACAATGATATTTATTTATTGAAGCTGAAAAAAAAATATGGAAAAGAAATATATGAGGACGGTCTGTTTTTGCATACAGATTTTGAAGAGAGACGGAGGAAAGAAAAATGAAAGTATTGGTATCAGGACTTGTGAATATAGAAACTACGTTGAAAATTAAGGAATTTCCTATTCCATATTACCCCATTGATTATCCGTTTTTTGGAATAAAGTCAAATGTTTCCGGTGTAGCTTTCAATGTGGCAAAGGCAATGAGAACATTAGGCAATGAGGTGGAACTGGTTTCTTTGACAGGCAAAGACAGTGAGGGCGAGAGAATAAGGAGAGCGCTTGAAAAAGAGCAGATTGGTCACCGGTATGTCTTAGAAGAATTAAAGGAAACACCGGCATCCATTGTTCTTTTTGACCGCGATGGAAAAAGACAGATATATTGTGATTTAAAAGACGTTCAGGAAAAAAATATTGAATGGGAAACTTTTGAAGAAGCGATAGAAAGGTGCGATATGGTGGCAGCCTGCAATACAAATTTTAACCGCGGTTTGTTAAGAAAGGCGAAGGAAGCAGGAAAAATCATTGCTACAGACGTACACGTTTTGGGGGATTTGCAGGATGCGTATAACAAGGAGTTCATGGAATATGCGGATATTTTATTTCTAAGCGACGAGCAGATTCCGGGGGAGGCGGAGCGGTTTTTAGAGGACTTAAAGAATACTTATCCTTGTAAGGTCATCACAATGGGAAGAGGAGCCAAAGGCGCATTATTATATGAACGTGAGAGTGACAAGTTGTATCAGTTTGATGCGGTGAAGGTGGAAAACGTAGTGAATACGGTGGGAGCAGGAGATGCTCTGTTTTCTGCCTTTTTGAATTATTATGGAAAAGGGTATGACGCGGTGGAAGCCTTGAAAAGGGCGGAATTGTTTGCGGCAATAAAAATTGGTTATAATGGAGCCGCAGAGGGGTTTTGTGATGAGAAGAAAGTTGAGGAGTGGTATCGGGAACGGAACATTTCTGTACAGTAACGGAAGAACAAGAAGGTGAAGCTATAAATATCTGTATTTAGGGCAGTAACATTTAATATGCCCCTTGCATGCCAAGCAACAAGAAATTATGTACTCATTTCTTGTTGCTTGGGATAAAGCAGTATAAGAAAAAAGCAAGAGAATTACATAATAAGCCAATAGGAGTGTGTGAATAAAAGTCTGTAAATACAGATCTTCTATGATAATGACTGGGCTGAAGGCTCTCGGATGAGCTTCCAGTCCTTATTTTATATATA
>CASFBK010000020.1 GCA_949292785.1 uncultured Eubacteriales bacterium | reverse complement strand
CACTGTTCAGTTATCAAGGTTTCTGTTTTTGCTGTCTCAAGCGACAACTTCTATATCTTATCACAGTCATTCGCTCTTGTCAACAACTTTTTTATTTTTTCTGAAATTCTTTTCAGAAGTTTGCCGCCGTTCTCAGCGGCGAAGATTATAATATCACGTTTATTTTTCCATGTCAACACTTTTTGACAACAAAATTTGTTTATTTTTTCAGTATTTTTTTCTTTCATAGATATGGGGGTCCGGCAAAAAGCAGACCCCCATATCTATTACAAAATAACTCTCATTAAAATGTCTTCTATTAAATTGTTTTCAGAAAGTAATTTCAAAAATGAATTCTGATTAATATCCTGTAATAGTTTCTGACATAACTCACTGCTTTGACACAGGGTTATTACAAAAAACAGAATCCAAATTACTATAACTCCTTCCAATGCTCCTGCTATCGTTCCGCCCAGATGATTCATACAGTTCAATACCGGGAGCTTTGCTACAATATCTAATATATTTACTAAAATACGAAGTACCAAAAATACAATAATAAAGGTAATGATACATGCTATGATATTTATTATGATGCCCGCTACATAATCTCCTATCTCTTCGTAAATCCCGCTCTGCTCCAGAATGCCATCTGCGGTTTCTACGTTCTTATGCGATAACAATTCCTGCCACTCCTGGGGAATCTCTATTCCCGCTATGGTAAGAGGCTCCTGATTTTCGGTTTCCTGTTCCATTTCTGCTTGTGTCTTTCCCTGTATGCTCTCCACACATTTTTCTTGTATGTTTTGATAAACAGGTGTTTTTCCCAAGAAGTCTGCAACATATGGTGTCATCCATGTAACAAACACTATGGTAAGGAATATGGACACCAGTGAAAATACCACCCGTACCAATCCTTTTATGTAACCATGGAGGGTAAATCCCGCCAATATGATAATTACTACTGCAAATAAACCGCTCATTTCCACTTTTACTTCAATCTCACTTTCTGTGTTTCACCATCCATCATAAAAATATATTCTATACTTCTCTTGGTAGAGAATACTTTTCGGATATTATTTTCAAAATTGTAATGAAATTTTCTATTTCCACGCAAATTATAAATAGAACATTCCAGTTCATTCCTGATACAGATTTCATCATTTTCAAGAAAACCAATTTCACTATAGTCCATTTCAAAATTCTGGCTCATCTCTTCTGCCCCGCGCAGATTATACACGCTCATTTTGTATGGCTGTTTGGCATCATCGTTGTTAAATACAAAGCCCAGATAAGCTTCATTATAAAAAATGCTCCGCACCTCTTGTTCTAATGCGATTTCTTTCTTTACCTGTGGCTTTTGGGTTCCTTCAAATATAATTGCCTTCTGCTCTCCGAATGCGACCATAACATCGTTGGTCAGAAATTCTATGCGCGGAAATACCATATCTGCATAAGAATATGTTCCTACAATATTATCAATCTCATTTTGTCCTACGGAACCAAAATTATAGAAAGTGATAGTGTTTTTTACGTTTCCCGCATTGATATCCAACAGGGAAACTGCCATTTTTCTTCCGTCATTTGATAGGGTGATATCCAATGGATACCCACTGTTTTCTGTATGTACTTCTCCTTCTGCCAAAAAGGTTCCTTCTTTATCATAAAGCTGTAAATATCCGGTTCCCTCCTGCTCCATGAGAATTGCAACGGTTCCCTGATTTGCCACCTGAACTCTTTGGATTGGCATGGTTGTTTCAATCTCTCCGCATTTTCCCTTGGTGTCCATGATATATATCTGATTGCCCTTTTTTTCTGCAATCGCAGCATAACCTTCACATATATCTACCATAGGAGACTGCATTTCATAGGTCTGGTTCCAGATAAGCTGCCCGCTTTCATCTATGCAAAGAGCGCCGTCCTTTCCATATTTTAGGATATTTCCTGCAAAAGAAACAAACTGTGTTCCTGCGGAGTCCTCTCTTTCCACGCTGTCTATGACTTCATACTTAGAGTATGTTTTCGACTGAAAATAGAGATATCCTGCTGCCAAAAGCAGCAATAACAATACTACTATAATGCATGTCCATTTTAATATTTTTCTCCGGTGGATTCGGATTTTCTCATGCATTTCTTCTACATCCGACTGCACCACCTGGTATGTTCCCTCTGCCAAAACTGCACCTCCAAATTTCTTGCAGCAATCATTTTCACGCTCCGCGGGAAAATGGTTACATTCAACAAGAATGCCAATAACATTCCTATTTTATTATAACGCATTTTGTTTGTCTGTGCATTAAAAATATTGTGCGACCACACCATATTGCAAAGGAATTATGGTAATATCAGTTTCTGTCCCGCCTGAATCTGATTTCCATTCTGTATTCCATTCGCCTGACACAACGCCGCTACCTTAGACTTGTCCTGATAAATTTTTAAACAAATGGATTCTAATGTGTCCCCTGCCTGAACAATATAATACTGCGGTTCTGTTTGCTGGGGAGCTGCCGACTGCTGTGTATCCGGCGTAGCTGTTGGCTGTGTTTCTGTGGCGGAAGGCTGTTGTGTAATCACCTCCTGTTGTTGTCCCGTGGCTTGCTGTTGGTCTGCGGACTGCTGGTCCGTGGACTGCGGTTGTTCTGCAGGCTGTCCTTCTGTGTTCTGTTGTTCCTCTTCTATCGGTGTTACTTCAGATGCCACACTTTCCACCACTAAATCCGATGCTGATTTTTTTTCGTTCTCGCCTTTTATTACATAAAGAACGTCTTCTACTTCCTGCATTTTCCGATAATTGTTAATTGTAGTAATTCCTACAATGCAAAAAACTATCATAAAAAAAGATGCTGCTGTATACAAGAATCTTTTATTCTGAAGCTCCACCTTATGACCACGCTTTTCTAACATGGCATGGCGATAATTTTGCAGCGCCTTTTCCGCTTCCGATATTGGCTCTTCCATACTGCTTTTTACAAATATTTTTTCACCGACCGGTTTCTGCTGCTCTTCTATTGTTTCTTCCCTTATCTCTTTGTGAAGGCTGTCCCACTCTGACTCCTTCTCCTGGGCTGTTGTGATAGGTTCTTCCTCTACTTTTTGCGGCTCTTCTTCTAAACTCTCATCTGATTCCGGGCACCTCCACAGGGGTTCTTCTTCCTCCGGCAACACGGGTTCTATATAATGCCGTTCCTCTTTTTTTCTTATCATGTATTCCTGCATGGCAATATTTTTTTCATAATAAACGTAATAACCTTCCCGCTTTTGTAAATATCCTTGCTCATAGATATAAAACAGCTCGTCCTCTTCTTCTGCATCCATCAGCATCAAGACTTTGTCTCTTCCCGCAAAATACTTTCGGTGAGCAGACTCTATTGCGGCAGGAAGATTCATTCCTTCTCCCTGTTCCCCTACAAACCATCCAACAATGACGGCATCCGGAAAATACTCTTTTCCTTCCTCATATATGTATTCCCAAAAGCTTTCATCCAGATAAACACTGTCAAACTGAAATACCGCCTGTCCACATTCTATGGCTCCGCTAATGAAGGTGTAACGTATATCTCTGCTGACACAGCTCTTTCCCAACAATACCGCAGCGCACTTGCGGTTCTCCTGTGCCTGATTTTTAAGATAAGTATACACATAGTCTTCCATGTATATTTTGTGTCTTCCCTTTGGGCTGCCTACCTGCCGGATATTTTTCGGCAGCTTTATTTCCTGTTCTTCCTGCTGTTTTTCCCTGCAAATAATTTCAATCATGTCATCACCTCATTTTTTGTCCATGGTAGCATATTCTCTTTGCAGTTTTTGAAAATTCCTGTCCCGATTGAGAAAAATGTTTCGTGTTCCTCTGGCAACATTCTTTTTGAGATAACAAAAAAGGACCTTCCACAACATTTTCTGTTGTAGAAAATCCTTCTTTTTTATAAGTTTTCCATTCTATTTTACGAAAGCTTTTACTTTTTCATAGATTCCATTTGCATCCAGTCCGTATTTTTCAATGAGTTTTACTGCCGGACCGGATTCTCCGAATACGTCGTTTACACCGATTTTGCAAACAGGTGTAGGCGCTTTCTCGCATAAACAGTTGCATACTGCACTGCCGAGTCCGCCGATAACGGAGTGTTCCTCTACGGTTACTACTTTTCCGGTCTTTTTCGCAGAGGCTGCAATGAGTTCGTCATCTAACGGCTTAATGGTATGAATATTAATTACCTCTGCGTCAATTCCTTCTGCGACAAGCTTTTCTGCTGCGGCAAGGGATTCTGATACGCAAAGTCCTGTTGCCACGATGGTGACGTCTTTTCCTTCTTTTAACAATACACCTTTTCCAATCTCGAACTTGTAATCCGGGCGGTCATTGATAACAGGAACCGCAAGACGTCCAAATCTTAAATACACCGGTCCGTCTAATTCATAAGCCGCCTTTACCGCAGCTCTTGCTTCTACATCATCGGATGGATTAATCACTATCATCCCCGGAATGGTACGCATCAGTGCAATATCTTCGTTACACTGGTGGGTCGCACCGTCTTCTCCTACAGAGATTCCTGCATGGGTTGCCCCAATTTTTACATTTAAGTGGGGGTAACCTACGGAGTTACGAACCTGTTCAAAGGCTCTGCCTGCTGCAAACATGGCAAAGGTGCTGGCAAATGGCACTTTTCCGGTAGCTGCAAGTCCGGCTGCCACGCCTATCATATTGGATTCTGCGATTCCGCAGTCAATGTGACGTTCCGGAAATTGTTTCTTAAACATTCCGGTTTTGGTAGCCTCTGCAAGGTCAGCATCTAAAACCACCAGATTTTCATGTTCTTTTCCAAGCTCTACCAAAGCGTTTCCATAGCTTTCTCTGGTTGCAATCTTCTTTACTTCTGACATAACGCTTCACCTGCTTCCTTTAGTTCTTTCATGGCAATTTCGTATTCTTCATCGTTTGGTGCTTTTCCATGCCATCCTGCCTGGTTTTCCATGTAGGACACACCTTTTCCCTTTACCGTCTTCATGATGATTGCGGTAGGCATTCCTTTGGTTTCTCTTGCTTCTTTAAAGGCAGCACGGAGTTCATCAAAATCATTTCCATCTGCTACATTAATTACATGGAAGTTAAATGCTTTGAACTTCTCATCGATTGGGTAAGGAGAACATACCTCGTCTATCCTGCCGTCAATCTGCAGACCGTTGTTATCTACGATTGCAACAAAGTTATCCAGCTTACGGAAGCCTGCGAACATGGCTGCCTCCCATACCTGACCTTCCTGAATCTCGCCGTCTCCTAACAGCGTATAAACACGATAGCCGTCCCCGCTTAACTTAGCAGAAAGAGCCATTCCTGCTGCTACGGAGATTCCCTGTCCTAAGGAACCGCTTGACATATCAATCCCCGGTGTATGCGAAATACAAGGATGTCCCTGCAGATGGGAACCGATATGACGTAGTGTCTTTAAATCCTCTACCGGGAAAAATCCTCTGTTTGCCAGAGTTGCATAGAGTCCCGGCGCCGTATGTCCCTTTGACAATACAAAACGGTCTCTATCCTGCTTCTTTGGCTCTTTCGGGTCGATATTCATTTCCTCGAAATACAGATAGGTAAACAGTTCGGTTGCAGACAAAGAGCCGCCGGGATGTCCTGCCTTTGCAGCATGAACTCCGGTAATAATACCTTTGCGGACTTCATTGGCAATCTTTTGAAGTTCTAAATTTTCCATGATTTTCTCCTTTAAAAATGATTATATTTCTGTTCTTCCTTCCAGTGCACGTAATAATGTCATCTCGTCAATATATTCCAAATCGCCGCCTACGGGAACTCCGCTGGCGATTCTGGAAACCTTAATGCCAATAGGCTTAATAAGCTTACTGATATACATTGCTGTCGTCTCGCCCTCCAGGCTGGAATTGGTCGCAATAATCACCTCATCCACGTCTCCCTGAAGCCGCTGCATTAATTCCTTTAGCTTAATATCATTTGGTCCAATGCCGAGCATTGGAGAAATTGCCCCGTGCAGTACGTGATAGACACCTTCGTATTTACCGGTTTTTTCATAAGCCGCCAGGTCTCTGGTATCTTCTACTACCATAATCGTCTTATGGTCACGATTGCTATTTTTACAGATTGGACACAAATCATCGTCCGTCAATGTAAAACACTGTTTACAATACCGCACATTTCTTCTGGCGTCAATAATTGCGGCAGATAATTTTTCTACATGTTCCACCGGCATGTTCAATATATGAAATGCCAGTCTCTGGGCCGATTTACTTCCAATCCCCGGAAGTCCCGACAATTCTTCTATCAATTTACTAATCTGGGTACTGTAATAATCCATAATTTCACTCCATCTATCGCGAGGTCATTTTCTTCGCGCGGAATGTCCTATATTCTGTAATAGAACGTTTTCCGGTTATTAGAATGGGAATCCTCCACCCATTCCTCCCAATCCACCGGTTATTTTGGACATGGACTGTGCAGAATACTCTTCAATCTGTCTTAACGCTTCGTTGGTTGCTGCCATAATCAGGTCTTCTAACATCTCGATATCATCCGGGTCTACCACTTCTTCTGCAAGCTTCACCTTGGTTACTTCTTTTTTACCGGAAACAGTTACCTCTACTGCTCCGCCTCCTGCGGTTGCAGTTACTTCCTTTTCTTCCAGCTCTTTGGTCGCTTCCTCCATCTGCTTTTGCATTTTCTGCGCCTGCTTCATTAAATTGTTCATGTTTCCAGGCATTCCTCCCGGAAATCCTCCACGTTTTGCCATTTTCTTTTCCTCCTGCTTTCTAATATTATATTCTATCTACTAATCCTCAATGGTTACTTCCATATTTATCAGCTTTCCAATGTCAGGAAAGGATTCTTCAAAGGGTCGGTTGGTCTGATTCAGTTGAATCCGTATTTCCACTTCTTTTCCTATCTTAGCTGCTATGGCATCCTTTAGCTCCTGCCTGTGTAAATCGGAATTGACAATTCCTTCTGCCACTTCATCATCCAGTACAATCAATAACTGGCTTTCTCCACCGAGACTTAAATGTGCGGGTCTTAAGTAATTTTTCAACATTCCGGAAAGTCCCTCTAAGATGGAGTGCCAATTTCGCACCACTTGCTGCACATCCTCCGGTATTGCCTTGGGAAGCTGCGGTCTTGGCTGCGCTGACACGCTCTTGGACACTTCGGAGGTACCGCCCTGATTGGGGGACGCCGTCGTCATTTGTACCGGTACGCCTTCTTCTATTTTTTTCTCCAGTTGAGCAATACGCTCTGCCAGGGAACCGTAATCTTCTTCCATCTCTGGTTTACATAACTTAATCAGAGCTATCTCTATCATGACCCGCTTCTGGGTTGCATAACGTATCTGATTGGATAATTCGGAAAAAACACGGATATAACGCATAAGCTGTCCTGCATCTATCATCTGCGCTTCTTCCTTCATCAGAGTCAGATTGTCACTGGAAATATCCAGCACGTCTTCCATATTATCAGAACTTTGCACCAACAGCAAGTTCCGAAGATACCAGGTAAAGTCCACCACGAACTGCCCCGGCTCTCTGCCCTGTATTATCAGCTCTTCTAATAAGCTGATAACACCGGGAATATCTTTTTCCATAATCTTACGAAGCATCTGGCTGAACACTTCAGTATCTACCGCACCAAGCACTTCTAACACATGGTCATAGGTAAGCTTCTGTCCCAGATAAAAGGCGATGCACTGGTCTAACAGGCTTAATGCATCACGCATGGAACCGTCTCCCGCCTTGGCAATATAGCGGATTGCCTTTTCCTCCACCTCAACCTGCTCCGCTTCCATTAATTCTGATAAACGTGCTGCAATGGTATCAATGGTAATCCGTTTAAAATCATATCGCTGGCATCTGGAAAGAATGGTAATTGGTATCTTATGGGCTTCTGTTGTCGCCAAAATAAAGATGACATAAGAAGGGGGCTCCTCCAAAGTCTTTAATAATGCATTAAAGGCTCCTATGGATAACATATGAACCTCATCAATAATATAGACTTTGTACTTGCCCTCTGTTGGTGAATATGCAACTTCCTCCCGAATCTCACGAATATTATCTACGCCGTTGTTCGAAGCCGCATCTATTTCTATCACATTCATGGAGGTACCCGCCGAAATTGCTTTACAGGACGGGCACTCTCCACACGGACTGCCATCTACGGGATGCTCACAGTTGACTGCCTTTGCAAAAATCTTTGCAATCGTAGTCTTACCTGTTCCACGGGTCCCGCAGAAAAGATAGGCATGTCCAATTCTGTCTGCTTTTATTTGATTCTTTAATGTTGTAACTATGTGTTCCTGCCCCTTGACGTCTTCAAATTCCTGTGGGCGGAACTTACGATATAACGCAGTATAAGACATTTTTAATCTCCAAAACTAATGCCGATGAGCTTTGCCTCTTTTATCATCCGGCATTCCGGCTCTACGGTCTTTAATTTGCCTGCCACTTCTTCTAATGGCACCGGCTTTGTATTTCCATTTATCATGGCTACCATGTAACCATATTTATTCTTTAAAATAAGGTCTGCTGCTGCTGCACCAAGTCTGGTACAAAGCACTCTGTCGTAAGGACATGGGCTTCCGCCTCTCTGGGTATGTCCCGGCACGGTCACACGCACTTCACAGCCTGTCTTTTCTTCAATTCTTGCTGCCACCTCATAAGAAACCGACGGATATGGGGATTTCTTAAGCTTTTCTTTATATTCCTTTTTGGTAAGCTGGGCGTCCTCTTTTGAAATAGCTCCTTCTGCCACTGCTAAAATGGTAAATCCCTTGCCTGCCTGGCTTCTTCGCTGTACCGCCTCGACTACCTTATCTATATCATATGGTATCTCCGGAAGCAAAATGATATCTGCTCCTCCGGCTACTCCTGCATACAACGTAAGCCAGCCTACCTTATGTCCCATCACTTCTACGATAAACACCCTGTTATGGGATGCCGCCGTTGTATGGATACAGTCAATGGCTGATGTTGCAATGTCAATGGCACTCTGAAAACCAAAGGTAATATCCGTACCATAAATATCGTTATCAATCGTCTTCGGAAGATGAATGACATTGAGTCCTTCTTCCCGCAAAAGATTCGCTGTTTTCTGTGTTCCGTTTCCTCCGAGAATTACAAGACAATCCAAACGAAGCTTGCGGTAATTCTCTTTCATTGCTTCAACCTTGTCCAACCCATTCTCGTCAGGTATCCGCATCCGTTTAAAGGGCTGTCTCGATGTTCCAAGAATGGTTCCTCCCTTTGTCAGAATACCCGAAAAATCTGCTGCTGTCAGCAATCGGTAATTTCCGTATATCAGTCCCTTGTATCCTTCGTAAAACCCATATACTTCCAACTGATCCGCATTCTTACTTAATCCCTTTACCACTCCGCGCATTGCGGCATTTAATGCCTGGCAGTCTCCACCACTTGTCAGCATCCCGATTCTTTTCATAGAATTCACATCCTTTGCGTTTTATGTGTTTTTACATCTTATTATATCCCAAAATTTTAGGTATCACAAGATTTTAATTGCATTTCTGTAAATTATTTGGTATGCTATTTTTGTTAGCTTGGAGGAGTACCCAAGTGGCTGAAGGGTCTGGCTTCGAACACCAGTAGGTCGGTAGCACCGGCGCGGGGGTTCAAATCCCCCCTCCTCCGTTTCTATTTATTATTAATGAAAATCCGCATTCTCAGATAGCTATTATCTAAAGAATGCGGATTTTTTAATGATAGCTTCTATTCAATTCTGTAATTAGTTGCTGTAATCTGACACATTACTTTTATCTACTCTTTCAAAAGGAACCCAGACGTATTTCCCATCCTCGGTAACTCCTTCCAGAGCGTCCAGAGATTCTCCCTTTGCAAACTTGATGGCAGCCTTTACGGCTGCTTCTCCCTGACCCAGCGCAGACTGATAAACGGTAAATGCCATGTCTCCTTTCTGGATAGCTGCACATCCGTCCGCAGTGGCATCTACCCCAAGAACCGGCAGTTCACTCAAATCAATACCGGCTTCTTTGCAGGCATCTATGACACCAAGCGCCATGGAGTCATTGTTGCAGATAACACAATCCGCCTTTGCTCCTGTTTTTAAAAAGATTTCGAACATACTCTTTGCCTGATCCTGTTCCCAGTTTGCATAATCTTCAAACACATAATTAATTTTCTTTCCACTGGCTTCTAATGTCTGCTTTGCTCCATTTGTTCTTCCTTCTGTTGCAGAATGTCCTTTCGGTCCTTTTAAAAGCACAACGTTAATTTCATCCTTATCTGCCATCCTGTCTAATATATATTCCGCCTGATACTGTCCTGCTTCACTTTCCCTGGAACCTGCATAAATATATTCTCCTTCTCTTAGCTGTTTTTCCTCAGGACAGCTATTAATGAATATAATCGGTATATCTCCGGCACTCGCCTTTAATTCTACCACAGTCTCCGCAGATACTGCGCTGCAAAGAATTACATTATATCCGTCTTCCTCTGCAGATTTCAAGAAATTTACCTGATTTTCAATGGAGCCTTCTGCATCCTTGACATCAAGCTGTACGCCTTCTTCTTCCGCCGTTTTCTGCGCTGCCTCTATCAGTGTCTGACGGAAGGTGTCCATTTCATTTAAGGCAAGAAGTATTTTCACTTCTTTCCCTGATGCTGTAGCTTTGCCGCCACCGCATCCAGTAAATACCATCATGCCAAGCATTGCGAAACTTAATAATATCCCAAGCTTTTTTCTCATTCCTAACACGCTCCCTTCTCCACCTTAAATATGTTCACCTGATTCGACAACTCTTCCGCTGACTCTGTCAGTTCTTTTGCATCACTTGCTACCGTCTCACTATTTCCCATGATACTGTTCGCCTGTTCTACCATCGTATCTGATGTTGCTAAAATCTCCTGAGAACTTGCTGCCTGTTCTTCGGAAATCGCAGCTACGTTAGTGGCAACATTATCTACCTTTTCTACTTTTTCAATCATCTGCTGTACCAGATTACTTACTTCATCAATATTATCAAAAATAACATCAAAGGTCTTCAGGGCACCATTTACCAGCTCGCCGCTGTTATTAATATTGTTTACACTGTCATCCGCCTGACTTACTGCATCCTTGACCAAATCATTGATTTCAGAAATAAGGTTCTCAATATTATGTACTGAATTCGCACTGGTCTGTGCCAGCTGACCGATTTCTGTAGCAACCACTGCAAAGCCTTTTCCTGCTTCTCCTGCTCTTGCTGCTTCAATAGACGCATTTAACGATAACAGATTCGTCTCGTCCGCAATACCGCTGATTACACCGGTAATGTTGGTAATTTCTTCCGACGCTTTTCCTACTTTGTCAATGGCCTGCTGCAATTTCACAACAGATTCATTAATACTCTGCATTGCAATACCAACATTCTGCATATCTGCTTTTCCCTTACGAGAGACCTCCACAGTCTCTTTCATTTTGCAGTCTACCTGCTCTCCATCTTCTCTGGTATCCGCTACTACCATTGCCAGAGTTGTGGCATTTTCTGCAATCTCATTAACCGAAACTGAAAGCTGTTCTACCGTATTGTTCAACTCCTTCATGGACTCGCTCTGAAGTCTGGAAGCATCGTACATTTCGTCAGAAACACCATTGCTGTTATCTGCCTGAACATGCAGCTTATCGGACACACCATGAATAGACGAAATCATATTTCGCATAGAGTGAATAAACTTCTCTACTCCACGGCTCATGACACCGATTTCATCATTACTCTTTGTTTTCACCCGAACAGTAAAATCACCATCTGTCATAGCTGTAATGATTCTGGTCAGTTCTTTTACCGGTTTGATTACCAGCTGAACGACGCGTTCAATCAGGACTGCCAGCAGCAACAGCGATACCAGTCCAATTACAACCATAATGGTTCTGACACCGTTAATATCTGCATAAATAGTTGCCGTAGGAATATATGATACCAGAATCCAGTCTGTTCCGGAGATTTCTGTAAATGCAGTCATGTTATTGTCAATTTCCGTCATTTGATAATCATGCTGATTTAGTTTTTCATCTACCTCTTTCATAAAGGTATTGCCGGAATCTGCAAGCTTAGTAGAAATCAGGCTGTTATCTCTATGAGCAAGAATTGTACCATCTTTCGAATTTACCAAAAACGCCTGTGCGTCTTCCATCTCAATAAAACTATTTACAATAATACTAATACGCTGCAATGACAGGTCTGCTGAAATCACCTTAAGCTCACCGGAATTGTCATTTAAAATACCAGACGCACTGACAACTGCTTCTCCAGCGGCATTTGTATATGCATCCGTAAATCCCATATTCAATCTTGTAATACCATCCTGATACCATACCGAGTCAATCGGATTACTCTCCGTTTTTTCTGACCCCTCTGCCTTCATGAGTTTTCCTTTTTCATCTGCTATATACAATCCATCCGGATAATTATCATTAAATTGATAATAGCTATTCAGCATAAGCTGTAACGCTTCTTCATCCGGACTTGTCCCCTCTATGGTCTGCTTTACAATCTGAAATGCAGACAAATTCTCGTCCAGCCATGACTCAATCTCATTTGCCTGATTCTCAATAGACGAGCTTAAAAGATTCTCGGAATATTCTGTTATAATATTCTTCGAAATCAAATAGGATATTCCCGCGATAACCAGCACGATAACTGCAACTACCGGTAATATCGTCCCCAGGAGCTTCGTCTTAATGGAAACCATCTTCTTCTGCTCTTTCTTTTTCATTCGAATTTCATCCTTTCTCCCTGATATGACATGCTATATATTTTATTATAGTCTCTTCTATTGTATCGTGCAAGCAGAACCATCCGTTATGCCGTTTTCCCCCTATTATTACATAGATTAAGAACGATTATTGTTGGTGTTTTTTGAATCTTTGCACTTTCTTTGCTTTTTTTTATCTTAAATTGCCTTCTTTCGTCAAATTTATTGCGATTTTCTCTTTTTCTTGTTAGCATTATCTTAGAAGATTATGTATTTTAAATAAAGAATGGAGGTCTTTCTATGGTTAAAATTATCAAAGCAAAGGATTACAACGAAATGAGCCGCAAGGCTGCCAACATTATTTCGGCACAGGTCATTATGAAGCCTGACTGTGTACTTGGACTTGCCACTGGTTCGTCTCCACTGGGAACCTATGCACAGTTAATTGACTGGTACAATAAGGGGGATATTGATTTCTCCCAGACAAAGTCCGTAAACCTGGATGAGTACCGCGGATTATCTCATGATAATGACCAAAGTTATTACTATTTTATGCATGAGAATTTCTTTAAGCATATCAACATTGACCTGGCAAATACACACGTTCCTAACGGAACGGAAACAGACGCTGCCAAAGCATGTGCTGCACATGAAGCAGTTATTCAGGAATTAGGCGGTATTGATTTACAGCTTTTAGGACTTGGAAATAACGGACATATTGGTTTTAACGAACCAGGAGAAGCCTTTGAAAAAGAAACGCACTGTGTAGATTTAGCAGAGAGCACCATTCAGGCAAACTCCAGATTTTTTGAAAAAATTGAAGATGTACCAACGCAGGCTTATACCATGGGCATCAAGTCTATTATGATGGCGAAGAAAATTTTAATTATTGTCAGTGGCGAAGCAAAGGCTGACGCAGTAAACAAAGCATTTTTTGGTCCGGTGGTTCCTCAGGTTCCGGCTTCTATTCTTCAGATGCATCCTGATGTAACTCTGGTGGCAGATGAAGCTGCTTTGAGTAAGTGTCCACTTTAGTATCTAAGGGGGTTATTTTGCATGAAAATTATAAACGGACTTGTTTTTCGTGAAAATCAGGGCTTTGTAAAAGAAACCCTGTATGTTGAAAACGGTTGCTTTTCTGACCATACTACAGATGATACTGTCATTGACGCGAATGGCTGTTATGTCATTCCGGGATTAATTGACGTTCATTTCCACGGATGCGCGGGACATGATTTCTGCGATGCTTCACCGGAAGGACTTGCTGCCATGGCAGAATACGAATTGAGCCAGGGAATTACTTCTATCTGTCCTGCCTCTATGACGTTATCCAAGGATATGCTTCTGGATATTTGTAAGAACGGACAGGTATTTGCTAAGGAACAAAGCAGCGCTTCCCAGTCACGTCTTGTTGGGATTAACCTGGAGGGACCTTTTATCGCTTATGAAAAACGTGGCGCCCAAAATCCAGCTTATATTGCAACAGCCAGCTTTGAAACACTTAATGACCTTCAGCAGGCTTCCGGCGGACTGGTAAAGCTTTTGACCCTTGCACCGGAAACAGAGGGTGCTATGGACTTTATCAAAGAGGTGAAATCCTCTGAATTAAAAGATATTTCCATCTCCATTGGCCACACTACCTGCGACTACGATATCGCTATGGAGGCATTCCAAAATGGCGCTGACCATGTAACCCACCTGTTCAACGCAATGCCTGGTTTTACTCACCGGGCTCCCGGCGTTATTGGCGCTGCCTTTGATACACCGAATTGCTTTGCAGAAATGATTTGTGATGGGATTCATATTCATCCCTCCGCTGTCCGTACTGCTTTTTCTATGTTTACCGATGACAGAATTGTTCTCATCAGTGACAGTATGATGGCAGCCGGTAAGCCGGATGGTATGTATGCATTAGGCGGTCAGGACGTGATTGTGAAAGGAAACCTTGCTACATTAAAGGATGGTACAATCGCCGGTTCTGTTACGAATCTTGCAGATTGTATGCGTACAGCTGTTTCTATGGGAATTCCTCTTGCCAGTGCCGTAAAATGCGCTACCATCAATCCGGCACGTTCTATTGGTATTGATGATAAGTATGGCAGTCTTGAAATTGGAAAGGTTGCCGATTTTGTTTTGTTGAATTCTGATTTAACCTTAAGGGAAGTTTATAGGGCGTAACTTAGTCTTCCTAAAAATGCACCCCTTTTACAACAAGAAGATGGTTGTAAAAGGGGTGCATTTCATATATCCTTTTTTTCATATTCTTCCATCTCTTGTTACATTACCAAACAAAAAGCAAGACTGCATCCGCTCTCATTCTCATCAAGCGATACAGTCCCGCCACATATATTTCTATTTTCTTTAATTCTTCCCCAACACCTGATTACGGTACTCGTTGGCAGATATCCCTACCTGCTTTTTAAACACTCTGGAAAAATGCGCCATATCCATAAACCCTACGGCATCCGCCACATCTCCAATCCGCAAGGACGGATCTTCCAGCAATTTCTTTGCCTGCTCAATCCGAACATTGTTAAGTATCTCCGAAAAGCTCTGACCGATATGGCGATTCAAAAGCTTGCTCAAATGCCATTGACTGACATAGGTTTTCTCCGCTACGTCAGACAATGTCAACTTCTGTGTGTAATTTTCCCTTATGTAATGCATCGCATTTTTTACAATAAAACTACTTGCCTTGCTCTCATTCTCCTGTGCCTCTTCCGGCTCTTCTTTCGCCTCAGAATCCGGAAGAATATTCTTGTTCTTTAGATTTTCGCACATGGTATCGATAGCTTCTTCTAATTCTTCCATATTGGAAGGCTTCAATAGAAACCGAGTCACCCCCAGGCGAATCGCCTGTTGAGCATATTCAAAATCTCGAAAGCCTGTAAGTATCGTAATCTCTACATCAGAAAACTCTGACTTTATGGCTGCGATTAGCTGCAATCCGGACATTTCCGGCATACAGATGTCTATAAACATCATATGCGGCTTATACTTTTCCAGCAGAGCCTTTCCTTCCAGCCCGTCATTGGCAGTCGCCACCACCTGGCAATTCCATCTTTCCCATGGAATACTTCTGGACAATCCTTCCACTATAATTGGTTCGTCGTCTACAATCATAACCCTATACATTGGTACCACCTCGGCTTCTCTTATAAGGTTATTTTATCCTTTTACTGCTCCTGCTGTCAATCCTTTAATGATATTCTTCTGAAGGAAGATGTAAACAATCATAACCGGTAATACAATCATGGTAACAGACGCTGCCATCAGACCAAAGTCTGTTCCATACTGTGAACTGATTCTTTCCAGTAAGTTAGAAATCGGAAATTTCTTCGGCTCACGAATCATAATCTTCTGTACAAACAAATCGTTGTAGGACCACATAAAACTGAAGATTGCTACTGTGGATAGGGAAGCTTTACATAACGGAACAATGATTTTTATAAATACCTGGAATACATTTGCCCCTTCCATATATGATGCTTCTTCCATCTCAATCGGAATACTCCTCATAAATCCTATCATGACAATGGTTGCAAAGCTTAAGTTACCTGCAATCTGCGGCAGAATAACTGCTAAGTTTGTACTTAATAACCCTGCCTTTACAATCATACGGAACACCGGAATGATTGTGGAAAATACCGGGAACATCAGGCTGGCTGCTAACAAGCTTTCTATTATTTTCTTTCCTTTGAAGTTATATCTTGTAAGAGCAAAGGACATCATTGCTGATAAAATCATAACTCCAATCGTTACAGAACCGGAAATAATTAAACTATTTTTATAAGCCTCCCCAATATTCATACTTTCAAATACATTCTGATAATTGTCCCAGGTAAACACCTTCGGCAATGCAAAGGAAGATGATAATACCTCTGCGGAAGGCTTTACTGAGTTTAAAAGTACCCATACGAAAGGAAAAATCGTAGTAACAGCCCAAAGGATTAGTATGAGGTACACAATAATTTTTCCAACACTTACTTTTTTGTGCTTCATGACATTACCCTCCTTAATCTCTTTCCTTAGTGAAGAATCCTACAATCCAGGATACCAATACACCCATTACTACAATCAACAATGACAAGGTAGAACCATAATCATAGTTTCCAAGTCCGAAGGTCTGCTGATACATGTAGGTTCCTAAGAAATGTGTACTACCCTGTGGTGCTCCGTTTGGAACCATAACCCACGGAAGGTCAAACACCTTCAACGCACCTGTTACTGCAAGCGTAACACAGGTCGCAAACACTGGTTTTAACATCGGTAATGTAATATGAAATACTTGTTTGAACTTACTGCAGCCATCAATGGATGCTGCTTCATATATATCATCAGAAATATCACTTAATCCCGTCAACATAATTACGAAATAAAATCCTATGTAGCTCCAGATTGTCGGCACACAAATCATAGCAAATGCCGTATCCGGTCCTAACCAGTTCACCGGCTCTTTTCCAAAGAACTCTAAAATCTGATTTAACATACCACCGTTATAGTTATAAAACAGTTTAAACAACAAACCGATTGCTGTTGCAGATATAACTACCGGGAAAAAATATACAGTACGGAATACCTGCTGAAATTTTTTTATATTTGAAACCAGAACCGCTAACACAAATGCAATTCCAACCTCAAACACAACTGTCAAAATCATCATTTTAAAGGAGTTCCAGATAGCTACTCTTACCGTAGGATCGGTAAATAAATTTCTGTAATTTTCTAACCCAATGAATTTCCATTTCGTGCCCGGCATTTCAATAATTGCCGTCATGTTATAAAAACTGTTCTTAATATTTTCTACAAATGGCAAGTAAAGAAAGATCAGCATGAACAGAAGTCCCGGTATCACAAATATAATTAAGGGCCATTTTTTCTTATATAACATCTTTCTTCCACCTTTCTAATGCGCTTTTTGGCGTAAAAAACAGAGGGAGCGGTTTAGTCCCCCTCTGTTTAATTATCATGATTACTGCTGTGCGTCTAATTCTTTAAATAATGCTAATGCTTCATTCAATACATCTTCAGCAGATGCAGAACCTACAGAAACCTGTGACATAGAGGATGTAATTACACTATATGGGTCACTTCCGATTCTTGCGTCTGTTGGTAAAGCTGTTGCTGTTGCAGAATTAACTAAATCCATTGCAGACTGTCCTAATACGCTTAAGTCGGAAGGAGCATCTAACTCTGCTGCTGTTACCTGAATCTTACCTGTTGCTTCCCAATATTTCTGGATACCTTCTTTAGAAGTATGAGCCATTACAAACTTAACTGCTGCATCTCTCTTGTCTGGATCATCCCAAGCTTTCTTGGTAATATAGAATCCGGAAGACATACCACTAATGATTGTGTTTGCTTCAGCTTTCTGATCCGGTACTCCTGGGAATGCTACAACTACGGTTGTGTCACCATTACCAGCATCTTCTACACCACCTGCATACCAGGAACCATCTAACTGCATAGCAGCTTTCTTATCTTTGAATAACTGTCCGGCATATGCATCATCGATTGTATCAGTATCTTCTGGGAATGCACCCATATCTCTTAAGGTTTTGATTACTTCAAGACCTTTTACCCAGCTCTCCGGAGCGGTTTCCGGAACACTCTGGTACTCATCTACACCAGCGGAATATAACATTGTGTACTCAATCCAGTAGTGAGGTACTGCATTTAAGGAGCATGCGATTGGAATAATACCATTTTCCTTAAAGGTTTCAACTGCTGTTACCAGAGAATCCCAGTCTGTTGGGAGTGCTACATTGTACTGGTCAAACAAATCTTTGTTACAGAAAAGTCCTTCCCAGTATCCGGTAGTAGGAACTGCTCTGTTTACTCCATCCGGGTTAGCAGTTGCCTTTAATGCTACTTCTGTAATATCCTTTGCATAATCTGGATATTCTGCTTTGATTTCGTCTAATGTTACAAACTTGTCTGTTGCTAATACTGTGTTTGCAGTTGCATCTGTGAAATACTGGATAACATCCGGTTCATTTCCAACTGCGAAGTCTGCTGCAACTGCTGCTTTCCAATCCTGGTTAGAAGTCTGAGAATTATCTTCAATCGTAATGTATGGATAATCCTTCTGGAACTGCTCATTGATTTCTTCATATGCAGCTACGTTCGGGTCTGTTCCTCCAAACATGGATACTGTCTTCAATGTTACATCATTTTGTCCAGCATCCCCAGCATCATCGCCCTGCTCCGTCTTCTTACCGGAATCACCATTGCTTCCTGTGTCTTTGCTGTCACCACATCCTGCTAACATGCTTACTGCCATAGCAGATACTAACAACACGGATAAAACTTTGTTTTTCATAATTGAAATCCTCCTTTTCTTTATTCCGTAAAGTTTTTATTTACTATACCTATATTATACGTGCAGCTTACACAAAAAGCATTAGACTGACTTGACATTATTTGTTTATTCTTGCCATCTTAGACAAGATTTGCCTTATTTTGTTCGTTTCCTTGTCTAATTTTGCCCTGTCAAAAGCTTGTTTACTTGGGTAAATAGTCTCCTTTCTTTCTTATTTTTGACTATTTCTTTGGTTATTTTGTATTATGTATTTTTATTATTTTGGTGCATATTTCGAAGCTCTGATTCCACTTTCTGGCGTTCTCTCTTATTTCTCTCCTCTTCTTTTCGTTCATTATCCACCTCATTCTCATTCTGCTGATAAGGCAGCACTATGGTAGATACGGTAATTCCACTTTCTTCCTGACAGATAGAAAGACCATATTCCTCTCCATACACCAGCTTAATACGCTCATTTACATTTCTGATTCCGATAGAGGTATGCTTTCCCTTTCCTTTTGAGATTTTTGCCGTGTCTCCCGAAAGAATTGCCTGTATTCTTTCCTGTTCTTCTTTGCTTAATTTCTTTCCGGTATTGGTTACCTTTAAATATACCTGTTCTTCATCATGGTATACATGAACCCCAATACTTCCGCTTTTTGCATTTTCTACTCCATGTACTATGGCATTTTCTACCAACGGCTGCAGAATCAACGGCGGAACATTAATATAGAGAAGTTCTTCATCAATCTCTTTTTCCACCTTGAGACGTTGCCCGAACCGCATGGACATAATATAAAAATACGCATCCGTGCACCTTAATTCTTCTTGCAGATAAATTTCTTTTACATTTGCCCGGTTCATCCGATAATCCAGCACAGTTCCAAGTGATTCAATCATTTTAGATACTACTACATCCCCACTCATACGTGCCTGCCAGTTCATCATTTCCAGCGTATTATTCAAAAAATGAGGGTTAATCTGTGCCTGAAGCGCCAGAATCTGAGCATCTCTCCGTGCCAGCTTTTCATCATAAATATAATCAAAAAGCTCTTTTACCTGTGTTGACATACTGTCAAAGGATTCTTTTAAGTAGTTAAACTCTGCATTGGGCATTTCTCCGCCCCCTACTTTTATTCCAATATTCCCGGCTTCCATCTTCCTAGATGCTATCGTAAGATGTTTCACCGGCTCCTGAATCTGCTTTTTCAGGAAATATCTGACATAAAGGAGTAATGGTAAGAAAATCAACAGCATTACCAATACCATATCGTACAGCTCATATAAATTAGAATAAATTTCTTTGTGTTCTGCCAGATACGCAACCCCAAGATGATAATTATCAAACTTTTCCTGATACAGATATCCATTATAGGCACTATTATTCTCTCTTTGAATGTTTCTACCGGAATATCCTGTATAGTGATTCAAAAGCTTTTGCAGCAGCTTCTCCTGTCCGGTTCTTTCTGATACTTTCGCATAATTAATATGTCCTTCCGAATCGTTCACACAAATGACCATGTTCTCCCGTTGTTCATTCGGAATATCCATTAATAATTTCTGTTCATTCAGTTCTACCACCAGTGTTCCAAAATACTTATATTCCATGGTACTGTAAAGATTTCGCATCAGAAAAATATGTCCGTCAACAACCTCAAGATGAATATAATCCAAACCGCCTTCTATCCATTCTTTTACCTTATCACCAACCATATCTACATATTCACTCTGTGTAACTCCGGCTCTTGAGGAACAGCAGACAGGCCACTCCACATCTGCTTCGTAAAAAGCATACAACAAAAATCTGTCATCCAGATAAAATTTCCCCTTTAAACTGGTATTCATAGTGGCAAGATAGTGTGAACGATCCATTTCGCCGTTGTTATACTTTTTCCACGCCTGTTCCCAGCCCCCTTCATAGGAAGGACTTTGACAAAGTGTTATAATATCTTCCAGACGGACAGAAATAAAAGATGCTGCATTTGCCAACTGGTCTTCAATCAGCCGTTCTGTCTTTACTATAATTCCTTCTCGATAAGATAATGTAATAAAACTGAAAAACGCAATAATCGGGGCTGCCCAGCACCCAATGATAAACAACATCAAACGCCGTTTGAGTGAATATGGTCCTTTTTTTTCCTGTTTCTTAAGTACTTTCATCCTTTTTTCTCCCAATTTTATACTATTTTGCTGATAACGTGATTCCATCACCCAATAATTTCGCTGTTCTTCCATCATGCACGCATGTTGGCTCACTTACGCTCATTATATCATATTTTATTATTAAAATTAAGAAGACCCCGCGAAAATCCGCAGGGTCTTCCGACACTTTTGCTAGAGCTGATATTCTCTTTTCGGAATTGTAATTCCGCCCCCCGAGATATCCGTACTCCAGCTATCATTTTATCATTCTGCGCTTTCCTTACCATGAACTTTGAGGAAAATTTTTTCTTTTTTTTCAAATTTTCCTCAAAGTTCATGGTTTTTTTCCAGTGTTTGCATTATTCTTACCTTGCAATAATTACATATTAAAAACATATTATAGGAGGGTTTTATAATGAAAAAACTTTTTACCAGTCTATGTGCAACCTTATTAATCTCTTCTACTTTATTAACGCCAGTAGGAAAGATATCAAATGCTTCTTCCTCTGCCAGAAACATAGCTGCTTCTACCTATGGATTTTATCTCGCTATAGAAGGTCAATAAGATTCCACTTTTCTTTCGAGTATTGAATGAGTCTTTGACATTCTTTTTCATTATCCATAGCATCCCACATATGATAAGCTTTTTTCAACTGTTCCTGCGCCCGTTGCTCCTCTCCTTTCCCTAATAAGGCAAACCCTTTATTGGCAAGAAAGTATGGAAACAGGCGCAGGCGGTTATTTACTTTACTATCTTCAATCCCCAAATCACATAGCTCTATAGCTTCATCATATCTTTTTTCGTCCACCATAATATCCGATAGATTAAAAATAATCACCTGATACTTTTTTATCCGTTCCTGCCCATCTAAGATATGTGTATCCATATATTGTTTTAATCCGGATAAAATCTCGATGGCTTTTTCATTATCTTTTTTGGCGTATGTATTGGCAATATTAATAAGAATCACAATTTCGTTATAAGTCAACAACCCATTCAGATTGAATTCCTCTTTCCTGTATCCTGGTTTTGTCATTTTTAACGCTTCTTCTAATTCCCGGATAACTTCTTCCCGCGAAACTCCCTTTGCCTGATTTATCATTGCTTTTGTAAACCGGCAATATTGTGAATTCAATATATCCCCTTCTGAAATGGACGCCTCAAATTCTTTTAAGGGAGCCTCTAATCCGTCAAAATCTTTTGCCGACAATCTCATTACAATCTCTTCGCAAAGCTGCTCCTGGTGCATTTCTTCTCTACTGGAAAACTGTAAGAATACATCTTCGCAGCCAAGCCGCTGCATCAAAGCTTCTATGGTCTTTCGACTGGGCATACGCACTCCATTTTCTATCTTTGACAAATTTCCGGTTGAACAAATCCCATAGCAAAGTTCTTCTTGGGAATAACCGCGCTCTATCCTCAAATCCCGTATAAAACTTCCAATTTCGTACACCATTTGCTTTTCTCCTCTTTTTTATAATAATCGTTTATTATATCTTTTTCTCCTTTATTTGTCCATGCGTTTTCATGAAAAAAAGAAATCCTTTCGACTTTTGTTTTATGATATATAAAACGCCCGCAGGCTCTTAAGCCCACAGGCGCTTTCATAAATTATCTTAAGAAATAATTATATTTCTTCAAGTCCAAGGAACTTTTCATAAATTCCACATATTTCTTTGGCACTTTCTATATTTGGCATTTCGCAGAAAATACGAAGCAACGGTTCGGTTCCTGAAAATCTTGCGATTACCCATCCACCATTTTTGAAATATACTTTACTTCCATCCAGATAAGAAATATGGTCAATTTCTTCCGGTAATTCCGGTATCTGTTTTTCTTCCATGAGAAGTTTCTGCATTGCCGCCTTTTTCTCATGAGTAAATTTATAATCTCTTTCTTCCATATAGATGCTGCCACATTCCTTACGAATCTCATCCATAATAGAGGACAGCTTCTTTCCTGTTACTGCAATCATCTCGATTAAAAGAGCTGCTGCATAGATTCCATCTTTTCCATTGATGTGTCCGCGAACGGTCAGACCACCGGAAGACTCTCCTCCTATGATAGCATTGGTCTCCTGCATTTTAGCAGATATATACTTAAAGCCAACCGGAACTTCATAGCACTTTTCGCCAAAACGTTCTGCCACCTTATCCAGCATATGCGTTGTTGCAATATTACGAACAACAGAACCGTGCCAGCCCTTGTGTTTTACCAGATAGTAATATAATAAAACTAAAATGTCATTCGGATGGAGGAAATTTCCCTTATCATCAATCAAACCGATACGGTCAGCATCACCATCCGTAGCAATTCCAATGTCACACTTGTGCTCTACCACATAGGTCTGCAATGTACGCAGCGTGGAGGCTGTTGGAGCCGGAAGCTTTCCACCGAATAGAGTATCATGTCTGTCATGAATGGTTTCCACTTCGCAGCGGGCGGTAAGCAAAATAGTTTTCAGGGAGGTTTCGCTTACACCATACAGGGGATCTAATGCAATCTTCAATCCCGCCTGGCGAATGGCTTCCATGTTGACAGACGCAATGATATTATCAAGGTACTCATTCAGTGGATAGATTTCTTCTATCAGTCCAGCTTTCACGCCTTCGGCGTAATCCATCTCTTCTACGGAGGATGGTTTTATTTCAGATATATAGTCTTCTATGTCTTTGGTCTGAATCTCATCTGCATCACGTCCACCAGCAGTAAATACTTTAATACCATTATAAATTGCCGGATTATGACTTGCAGTTACCATCATGCCATATGGAAACTCATGTTTCATGACATAGAACATTATCAATGGTGTTGGTGAGGATTTGTTAATCAGATATGCCTTGATGCCCTCTTTTGCAAATACCATAGCTGCCCACTGCATTGCTTCCTTTGCAAGAAAACGGCGGTCATATCCCATAACAATCCCTTTTTCTGTTACGCCTTCGCTTTTCATTTTATTAGCAAGGGCTTTTGCCAGTATCTGTATATTTTGTTTTGTAAAATCGTCTCCTATTACGGCTCTCCAGCCGCCGGTTCCAAATTTAATCATTGTATTCCTCCTTTGGTCATCCCATGACTACTTTCACTTTGTGGCAGCTTCCTTTTTCCTGTACCGGTATTTTTTCTACCTTCTTATCATCCAGGTAAATCTCTGCTACCCCCTTCATCACTTTGTTTGGATTTTCTATGGAAATGTTAAATTTCGCACCTCTCCATTCTCTGCTTACCTCAAAGCCTTCCCATTCTCCCGGAATACATGGATCAATTTCAAGAGAATCAAACTGAGGACGAATTCCTAACATATAGCGGGTCGCTGAGAAGTATGCCCAGCCGCCGGTTCCTGTCATGAAAGGATGTCTTGCTCTTCCAAATCCGGTATGGTCCTTTCCCATAACGAACTGACAATAAGAATAAGGTTCTGCCTCGCGCACTTCTATTTTGTCGTTCTGATAATACGGGCACAATGCATCGTAGAACTTCATTGCCTTATCCCCGCGTCCCAGCTTACATTCTGCTGCCCACGCCCAAGGATTTGGATGGCTGAAAATCGCACCATTTTCCTTAAGTCCCGGATATACTCGTGTGACGAATCCTATATCATCATCCGGCACGGTATAAGATGGCGCATTCAACATAATTCCATATGGTGTGAACAGATATTTTTCTACGCTGTCCATTGCCTTTTCGCCCTTTTCCTGGGATGCTGCGCCGGAAAGCACTGCCCATGCATTAGATTCTAAGTGAATCTTTCCTTCTTTATCTTCCATCGTACCGATTTTCTTACCGTTCTTGGTAACGCCGCGGATGAACCACTCTTCATCCCACAGCTGGGTATCACATACTTCTTTTACCTTTTCTAACATTTCGGTATACTTTTCGACTTCTGCTTTTCTTCCAAGAAATTCTGCTGCTTCTAAGAAGTTACTGATTGCCCAGTAATGCAGGAAGGATACCAACGCACTTTCTCCTCCGCCCAGATTCAGACAGTCATTCCAGTCTGCACGAAGTCCCTTACAGATTCCTGTTTTTCCTACCTGTTCTGCGGAGAAATCAAGAATCTTCATCATATGCTCATATACGGTTCCCTTTGGTCCGTCCGGATAGGTATCTGCATAGGTGATTTCTTCGTCTAAAAATCCAATGTCACCGGTTTCCTTTACATACTCTACAATGGAAGGAACCAGCCACAGCGCATCGTCGGAACATGCATCCTCGATACCATGTACCATGTCTGCTGCATTTGGCGTAGGTACTACTGTTGGTGACTGAAATGGCTTCTCCTTGTTATCCGACTGGAACCACTCCGGCTGGAACAGGTGAAGACCATAGCCCTGGGTAGTAAGTCCTGTCAGCAGCTCTACAATACGCTGCTTACATTTCTGCGGATTAGAATGTGGAATCGTCATAGAATCCTGCGCTGTATCGCGGTAACCAAGGCCAACACGACCACCCACTTCAATAAAAGATGCAAAACGAGAGAACATAACATTGATTTCAGCCTGATATAAGGTCCATGTATTAATCAGGGTGTTCATTCCTTCATTCGGTGTTTTAATCTGAAGCTTCTGGCACTTTTCTTCCCAATAATTGCGAAGCTCTGTGTATACTGTATCCACATTTTTCATATCGGAATACTTTTTACGCATTTTGGCTCCGGCTTCACGATTGCCTTCTCCTAACATGAATACCAGGCGTACTTCTTCTCCCGGCTGCAAGGTAACGTATTTTTGCAAGGTTCCGCAGTGGTTATTTCCTTTTTCATAGGAACCGGTACATTTTCCATGTTCTACTACGATAGGATTATCCTCCGTACGGTATGGTCCAATGAACTTATCCCGCAGACAGTCAAAACCATCCGGCTCAAAGTTTGCTGTAAAATACTGGTAACCAAATTCTTCATAGAACAGGTCCTCTTCAATGATTCCGTCTTTATAAGAGGAACCTGCACAATACAGACTCATCTGGAAGTTCTGATTGTCAATCATAATATGATGGAAGGAAAATTCCAAATAAGAAAATACGTTTAACTTTCTTACCCTGTCATCATTATTTTTTATTTTTACATCCCACAGCTCTACCGCATCATCCTTCGGTACTACCAGAGTCTGCTCTGCATGAATGTTCTTATAATCACATTCATAAGTAGAATAACTCATTCCGTGACGGCAGATATACTTCGCCTGGTCTAATGGCTTACCTACCGGCTGCCAGGAAATGCTCCAATAATCTCCATCTTCTTCATCACGGATATATACATAATGTCCAGGTCTGTCCATAGGTATTGAATTTCCGTGAAAACGTGTTACCCGGTGATACTCCGGTGACTTGTAGAACATGTAACCGCCTGCAGTGTGATTCACTACAACTGCCATGTCTTTTACCCCAAGATAATTTGTCCAGGATGTTGGCAAATCTACCCGTTCAATGACATACTCCCTGTTTTCGTTGTCAAAATATCCGTATTTCATTTCGAAAGCCCCCTGTTATTTTCTTTTTATTTTTCTATCTGTCCTTATTATAAAAAGGAATTTCTTTTTTTCCCATTGTTTAAAATGTTATAATTTGCATATTATTGTCCGTTCCTCCTTTTCTGACATTTTCTTTCCTTGCCTTTTACTTCTTTTGCCTTTATAATAAAGCTAATTATTCTATGTATTTTATAAGGAGAGCTTTTGATGAAAAAATTTTGTATTTCTATTTTCTGTATTTTTCTATGTTCTGTATTCCTTACTGCCTGCGGCAAACCGGAGAATAACGCCGCTTCTTCCGTAAAAGCGATTTATGACTTATATATCCTTGGAGATACAGACGGAATTTCCTCTCTTGGTATGTCAGAGGAAGATATCAAATCTGCTCAGACTGCTTATGATAATTCTGTAAAAGAAACCATTCGGGCAAACTTTTCTGCCAGTGGACAGGAAATTGATGATGATACACTAGATGAACTTTGTTCTGCAAGAAAGGAAGCGCTTTCCAAATTGGAGGCAAATGTAGAAATTACATCCGAATCCGAAGGAAAGGCAACCGTAGTTCTTCACACTACCTATTTTGACGAATCCAAGTTAGATGAAGATGCTTTCTACAGCGCAAGAGAAGCTGCGAACCAGTCCGGTCTTACTACCTTGGAGGAACAGCAGGTATTTCTCATGCAGACTTATACGCAAAATCTGATTGCTGCCTATCAGGATGTGACTCCTTCGGAAGATACTACAGCGATTACGGTAGAATGTGTCATTCAGGACAATTCCTGGGTACCCGCCAATATGTCATCCTTTGGCTCTGACCTTGCCCTTGCGATTACCGGACAGAACCAGTCATCCGATACTTCACAGGAATAATTTATGCGGTTAAGGAATAAGATGTAGAAAGCTTGTTGGAGTGTATCATATGTCTGAATTCCATCGCATGGTTACTTACTTGTATTTATATGAAGGCAGTCAGAAGACCCGCAATGTGGGTTACGCCAAAATCGAAAAGAGAGATGCGCATTACCGCGTAGAAATACACATGAAAAACACCGGTCTCATGGAGCATGATATTCCGGTGTATTTCTATGCCCAAAATACGAACGGATTTCCGGGCATTTTACTTGGTTCTATTCATTTTTCCCGAGGTGCAGGAGAGTTTAAGGAGTCGGTGGATGCTGCCCACATCTCCAACACCGGTTACAATATTTCTAATATAAAAGGAATTTTTTGTCCTGTATCGGACCGCCAAATGATTTTAAGCCAATGGGATGATGATGCCTTTGACCGGAATTCCTTTTTCCCTGCGGATAGTTCCACAGCTGCGGAACCTTCTATTCTCAAGGAACCTCATGCTTTAAATGCAGCTCATGTTTCCGAAGAAAATTCTACTCCTGCTTCCGAAGAAAATTCTACTCCTGCTTCCGAAGAAAATTCGGCTCCTGCTTCCGAGGCTTTGGATTTGAAAGCAGCAGAAGCCGCTGTTGACCTTTGCAACAGCCCATCAGAGTCGGCTTCTCCCCAGATACCTGACTTAAAAATGCCAAAAAGTCACTCTGCCAGATGGAACTTTATTATGGAAAACTTCCCTCCTGTCGCTCCCTTCCCTTCCGAAGCTTATTTTGACTGGGTACAATTAGAGCTAAAGGACTTACGTCTGCTGCCCAAATCCTACTGGCATCTTAACAACAACAGCTTTTTGCTTCACGGATTTTTTAATTATCATCATCTGATTTTAGGCAAAAAAAAGGACACCCAGCCCTGTGAATGGATTCTTGGTGTCCCTGGTGTATTCCAAAACCCGGAACGGGTCATGGCTACGCTTTTCGGTTTTCCTGATTTTCATTCTACCTCAGAAGAGCATACGAAAACGGGTCAATTCGGTTACTGGCTTCGCCCTCTGGAATAACACTGTTTTTATTAATTCACGGATTATTCAGCAGACTGTAGACCTCATGGTCACACCAGGTACCATGAAGTCTTACATTCTGCCGTTTTATTCCTTCCAATGAAAAACCAAGGGACCAAAGCAAATGCTTTGACCGCTGGTTTCCCGGCATCACTAAGGCTTCTATCCGATGCAGACCTAATTCATCAAACACGATTGCAATTCCCCGCTCAATACTCTCTCTGGCATATCCCTTCCCCCATACCTCCTGGTGGAATTTGTACCCCAGCTCGCAATCCTGATACGCGGAATACCGGATATTATGAACGGAAAAGGTTCCAGCAATACGATCTGGCTTCTCCTTTTCAAAAACCCAAAATCTTACCGCCTGCAATCGGACCATAAGATTATATTCACAGCGCAGTAAAGCTGCCTGATATGCCCTGGTATAGAAGTTATCCACCCGGTCTATTTCATATTGTTCAAAAATCGCCTTATTTTCCTCATAGAATTCCAGTACCTTATCCGCTGCATCCTCCCGCAATACCCTTAGCAGTAACCGCGGTGTCTCATAGACCATTTCCATCTACTCCACTCCTCTCACCTGTGCAGCCGGGATTTTTTCCTGAATCACTCTGCACATACGCTTTAACTCTTCGGGCTCAAACCCGTGAAAACCTCTTTGAATCACCTGCTTAGAATCTTTATAATTCTGCAGATAATAAGCTCTTGCGCCGCTAATCCAGGCGCTGACCTTTTGCATATCTTCTATACTGTGCAGTTCCTTTACCACTGTAGTCCGAAATTCATAAGGTACCTCTCCGCTCATAAGAAAATATATTGATGCCTGTATCTTATTGAAATCCCATGGCTTTACCCCGGTAATTTCTTCATATTGTTCCGGTGATCCCTTAATGTCCATTGCTACATAATCAATGAGATTCTTTTTGCATAAGTCCATTAAAACTTTTGGATGATATCCATTGGTATCCAGCTTTACCTTCAACCCCAGTTCCCTTACCCGCATAATAAATTCTTCCAAATCCGGCTGCAGCGTAGGCTCTCCGCCAGTAATACAAACTCCGTCTAAAATCTCCCTGCGCCTTCTTAAATGCGTAAATACTTCCTCTTCCGGAATAAGCGGTGCTTTTCCGGGATATAATACCAAATCCCCATTGTGGCAATAAGGACAGCGAAAATCACATCCTCCGCAAAAAACGGTAGACGCTACATAGCCCGGAAAATCCAGTAATGTTGTTTTATGAAATCCATGTATCTGCATAACGCTCTCCCCATTTCATAAATTCTATGCTAAAATACCTTATATACTATATTATCACAGAATCAGCAGGAGTGTATATGAATCAGGAAGAAAAATTTATGAAATCCGCTATCCGGGAGGCAAGAAAAGCGGAAAAATTAGAAGAAGTTCCCATCGGCTGTGTCATTGTCTATGAGGGAAAAATCATTGCAAGGGGCTACAACCGCCGTAATACAGATAAAAATACCCTTGCCCACGCGGAACTCCTTGCCATCAAAAAAGCCAGTAAAAAGCTGGGAGACTGGCGTCTGGAGGGCTGCACATTATATGTTACGCTAGAACCATGCCAGATGTGCGCCGGAGCCATCGTTCAGGCTCGCATGGATAAGGTCGTAATTGGAAGTATGAATCCCAAGGCGGGCTGTGCCGGCTCTGTCCTTAATCTTCTGCAGATCAGCGCCTTTAATCATCAGGTAGCATTGGAGAAAGGCGTTCTGGAGGAAGAATGTTCCACTATGCTCAGTAGTTTTTTTAAAAACTTGCGGGAAAAGAAGCGTAAAAATGAATAAAAATAAGGATGCATCTCCCTGCGTTCTGCCGCAAAGAAGCATCCTTATTCTTATTTTAAGATTTCCAAATCTGTATGAATGACCTCCGGGTCTTTTTTCAGTAGAAATTCTCCTGCCCGGACAGAAGCCAGTATTCCTGCTCTCTCACATACTGCTTCAAACTCTGACTTGGCATTTAACACAATAAAGTTTGCCAGCTTTCCTTCCTCAAGTCCATAAGAATCCTGCAGATGCATGGTTTTCGCCCCATTCACGGTAATCAAATCTAATGCATTATCAATTTCTTCAAAGGACATCATCTGACAGATATGAATTCCATGATCCAGTATCATCATCATATTTCCGTTTCCCAACGGATACCATGGGTCTGACATGGAATCCTGTGCAAAGCATACATTGATGCCCGCATCGTTCAACTCCTTTACGCGGGTCAGTCCCCGGCGTTTTGGATAAGTATCCTGACGTCCCTGAAGATAAATATTTTCCGTAGGACAGGAGATAAAATTGATATCCGCCTTTTTGAGAAGCTTCATCAGCCGAAATGCATAACTGTTATTGGCAGAGCCAAAGGAACAGGTATGACTTGCTGTTGTTTTATTTCCAATTCCTTCCATATAACTTAATGCCGACAATAATTCCAGAAAACGGGATTGGTCGTCGTCTGTCTCATCACAATGAACATCAATCAGTTTATCGTATTTTACTGCAAGTTCTACCGTTTTGTGAATGGACTTCTCGCCAAATTCTCTTGCATATTCATAATGAGGAATGGCACCTACAGAGTCTGCTCCCATTTTCAACGCTTCTTCTACCAGTTCATCGCCGCCTTTATAAGCGTACATGCCTTCCTGCGGAAATGCTACGACCTGAATAGTTACGATATCTTTCAGTTCCTCCCGAAGCTCCAACAATGCCTTTAATGAAGTAAAGGATGGGTCTGTCACATCCGCATGGGTTCGGATGTACTGTACACCTGCTGTCATTTCCTTTTTTATTCCTTCTTTTGCTCTTGCCTTTACCTCTTCTACCGTCAAATCTGACTTTGTTTCACTCCAACGCTGAATTCCCTCAAATAGAGTTCCTGTTCCGTTCAATGCCCCTTCCTTGCGGGCGGTAAACACATAGTCCAAATGAATATGCGGGTCTACATAAGGCGGTACGGTAAGATGCCCTCCTAAATCGATGATTTCCGTATGCTCTGGAACTTCTATCCTTTCTGCAATTCTTTTTATGATGCCATCCTCTACCAGAACAGACTTCATGGTCTGACATCCCTTGATTCTCACATTAGAAAATAACTTCCTCATATTATCCAGCCCCCTGTATCTTTATTTCTCTTCTTTCAGATGAAATTCTTTTTCACAGATTTTTACCAACTCTGGTATTACACTGTCTACAATGATTTTTCCACGCTCTGCACTAGAAGAAATACTGCTTGCTAACGCGCCGCTTTCGGGTACATCTCCTTTTTTCAACGGATAACGGAAATACGGCAGCGCTACCGTAGGCGGCGCCTCCACTGCCCGCTCAAAGCAAACCAGTTCCGGTGCGAAATACATCATAAGCGACGTCTCCGTTACTGCCGCATGTTCAAATGCCCATCCGGGAAATGGTACCTCGTCAAATACTTTATCAATCACATCCTCTGGCATTGGATCCCACCAGTTCGATTCAATAATAGTAGCCGCTCCGTTGGTATCACGATTTACCAAATCCATCGCTTCTACCACGAATGCCTCATTTTCAAAATGAGCATTCATAATGAAAATCTTCGTAAAGCCATCCCGTACCAGTTCCATCAGGACATCATATACCAGATCAATAACCGTTTTTCCATTCAGGTCTATGGTTCCCGGAAAAAGAGGACCGCCACCACTTAAGGGCTTTGACTTATATCCATAGCTTAAGGTCGGCATAATAATGCCGTCTAACTTTTCGGCTAAATAATAGGAAAATTTCTCTGCAATCCTGGCATCCGTACAAAGGGGCAAATGCTGTGCATGCTGCTCTGTTGCTCCAATCGGTAATATGACAACGGAATCTTTTTTCTTCTGGAATTCCGGCCAGGTAATATCATGCATATAATATGACATGTTCTGTTCCTCCTAATTCTAATTTTAATTTCTATTTTTTGTTTCGCAGTTGTCTGCTTCCTGTTTCCGGTTGATAAAAAAGGATATTCCTACCATCAGGAGAGCCGCCACTACAACAGCTAACAGACAGGAAAACCAGTAATTGATTCCGAATCCATAATTAAATAGCATATAAGCAAGCGGTCCGACAACCGCAGACGCTACTGCTCCTTCCTTTGTTGACTTCTTAGAAATAATTGCTGAGAACAATGGAACTCCGATACATGCACCAATTCCACTCAATCCCAGATACAGAACAACACTTAGGAATTCCGGCGGATTTACAAAATTAAATATAAAGCAGATTGCTGCAACTACGACTACTGCAATTCTGGTTACCCGTACCTCCTGCTCCGGAGTTGCTTTTATATTGATTGTTTTTGAATAAAAATCACGACCAACTGCCTGTCCAACTACCAAAAGTACAGAAGTTGCTGTGGACATCATAGCCGCAAAGATACCCACCATCATCAGCGCTGCCGCCCATTTTGGGAGCATTTCCTTTGCCATGGTAACCGTCAGATAGTCTGCTGCCACGTCCGGGAATAATACTCTTCCTGTTAATCCACAAAGATAAAAGCTATTATAAACGGAACTTAAAATCAACGACGTAATCAAAAATACTCCGATAGTCTTTCTCCTCACATTTGGAATTGCCAGAAATCTGGAACACAGATATGGCTGACTAATAAAAATAATGCACCAGAATACAAAATTTCCAAATACTCCGGACAGGGACATCTGTGCATCAGAGGACTCTGCCTGTACGATGTTTAACATATTCGGGTCGATTTCTGCAAGCTTCGTTTCAAGTCCACTGAATCCACCTACTGCTTTCAGCGACAGAATTACAAGCACAACGCTGATTACCAGCATAGGAAGTCCCTGTGCAAAATCAGTCCATGCTACAGACTTTAACCCACCTACGATTACATAAAATACAATAACTACAGAAATAATCGCAAGTCCTGCCTTAAAGGAGATTCCGGTAAAAGATTCTAATAATACCGCAGCTCCCTTAAACTGCGCTACCAAAGGAAAAATATAAAAAATAGAAATCACTCCTGCAACGATAAGTCTTAATTCATTGCAGTTATAACGGTCTCCCAAATATTCCGGAATGGTCAAAGACCCCAGCTTTTCCGCCTGCATTCTCATCTTAGGCATCAACAGAACTGCCGGAATAATTAACCCGGGAATAACTGCGATTACTACCCAGTAATATGGCCATCCTACCGTTGACATAATTCCCGGGTCCCCCATAAAACATGCTGCACTAATGGATGATGTTACATAGGAAAACGCCAGCACAACGGTCGGAGTACTTCTTCCGCCTAAATAATAATCTACATCTGCCGAACCACTTGTAGTCCTGCTTCCCAGCTTGCCGGAAATAAATGCCACCAGGCTTACCAGCACTAAAAAACCAACGAAAAAAATAACTGAAATCTGCTGTAATGTCATGTTCATTTCTCCTTTACTCACTTATTTTACGTTCTGCAAAATCCCCATTTTTCCAGTGTTTTCCCGAAAAAAGGCGCAAAAAAATAAAGCTATGCCTTTTACATAGTTCCCACCGTGCCAATGCACGGTGGAAAAATCCTCTTTTAAATTGTTCCTGATACCAATGGTGTATCTACTTCCACCTGTCCCTTTGTCCTCTCCGTTGCATCCAGCGGTTCTTTTTTCAGCATAAATGCTACTACTACTGCTGCGGATGCTACTATTGAAATCAACTGTGCTCCCATCATAATCTGCCATGTCATCATAATAATCCTTCCTTTCTTCCACTGTGTATATGCACAGGTTGCAAAAAAGGAGTCTACACAGACTAAGCGCCTGTATAAACTCCTTCGTTTATTGTTCTGATTTATTTTGTTGATGCTATTATACGCAGTTTTCTTCTAAAAAGTCAATAAACAGTCCTTTTCCTGTTTGCTTTTTATTCCTGCCATACGAATCATCTCTGCTTTGTTTGTGCAAAGGTAACAAGTCAATGTATATTTTTTATTGAAATACCGTTTTTTCTTTATTATAATTGATTCATAAGACACAAAACACAAAGGAGGTTCCGACATGTTTCAATGCAAAGATCTATCCACGCTCTCTTCCCTGTCCAAGCTCAAACTACTGGCCGGCTCCGACGGTCTGCATAAAGGAATCCGCTGGGTATACAAGGCAGAGTCTCTCTCTCTTTCCCAATGGGTGCATGGAGGAGAGCTTCTAATCATCAGCAAACTGGTTACTTCTGAACCAGACTTCAATTTAGAAGCAATCCTTACCGAAGCTATACATTTAAATATGTCCGGCGCCCTGCTCTTAATTGGTTCTGACTATATTCAGACCGTTTCAAAGCCTGTAATCGCCCTTTGCAACAAACATTCCTTTCCGCTCTTTGCAATTCCCTGGAATCTTCCTCTTGTAGACTTTTTTGAAGAAATCGGACACGCCATTGCAAACAGCAATTTTCACCAAAATAGTGGTGATGATGTTATTTCCAGCATTATCTTTGAAAATCATATCAGTCCGAACCTGTTAAAGCTTCAGGCAATGGATGCCGGTTATCGGTTGGAGGGTCCCCAGCGCTTCTTCCTGCTGCATTTTACCCTTCCTGACTTTGGACGTACTGCAGGAATGGAGCAGTCTATCAGTGGAAACATCCGTGAATATCTTCAGCACACGTTTTTCAAAGCAGGCTTTCAGATTCTTTCTTCCTGCTACAGCAATCATATAATCGGTATGCTTTCCAATGATGATACCTTGCAAATCAAACCAATTTTTGAAACCATTTTGGCTTACATTTCCGGTACCTATCCGCAGCTGAACTGTAATATTGGCATCGGTCTTCCGGTTTCGGAAGTCAGTATCCTTAAGCATAGTTATGAACAAGCCGCCGAATGCATCACCTTCTGTTCGAAACAGGAACATCATCAACAGGTGGTGGATTATGAACAGCTCGGGTTATACCAGTTATTTTCTAATTTGAACTGCATGGAAATAATGGAAACTTTTGTTAAGAAACAACTAGGCGCTCTGATTGACTATGACACTTCCAATCATACACAATTAATAGAAACTTTGTATATTTATCTTCAAAATAATTGTAATCTATTGCATACCGCAGATGCCATGTATACACATCGTAATACCATCAAATATCGCCTTACCCGCATGGAAGAAATCACTCATTGCAATCTGGAGGATGCCTCTGTGAGACTGAATTTCCACGTAGCGCTATATTTGCAGAAATTTGTCCTGTAAAAGCTTCCGCAAAAGTATCCTGATGAGGTTGACTTTTACAAGAAAAAACGGTATACTTAAATCTCCGAGCAGCTGGGGTGGCAGCGGTGCCCTGTACCAACAATCCGCTATAGTTGGAGTGATGCTCTGCCCCGGATTTTTGTCTGTGGGGCTGCCTTTTATAAGTGGTGATGACGTCTGGGTCTTACGCAATGGAAATCTACGAACCGTGTCAGGTTGGGAACAAAGCAGCACTAAGTAGAACCTTTCATGTGCCGTGAGGCTGCCTGGGCCGAGCTAACTGTAGAAGTAACGCTCATGGGCTGGATTCAAAGCAGAGCGCTCGGTTTTGAAATTAATGAAATGAGGTATTTTCTTGAAAAAAGCATTAAGTAAGGTACGAAATACCCTTTATCACTCCTGTAACATTCTGGAACTACTGATGGCGTTTGTCGTGCTTGTCGCCATTGTAATTGCCAGTTTTTCTCTGGGAGAGGCTTTTATAGACTTCTGGCATACACGTTTTTCAAACGATGCCTTTTTAACCTTTGTTGGTTCTATTTTTAATATTCTGATTGGAATTGAATTTTTAAAGATGCTTTGTCAGCCAAGCGAAGATACTGTACTAGAAGTGCTGATGTTTCTGGTTGCCCGGCATATGATTATTGAGCATACGACAGTTTATGAAAATCTTATTACCATTATCAGTATTGGTCTCATTTTTGCCATAAAAAAATATCTCAATTTTCCTTTTAAGAAAGGGAGCGGAAATATGTTTGGTAATATGGAAACAAAGGACTCTGATAAAGACGTATCATCTCCCTGAAAAAGGGAGATTTTTTATCTATTATCTAAATTCCATTCAATCATTTCTATGCGGCTCAATCATAACGGTTCCATTGTCACTTATTACCACGACTTCTCGCTCTAGTTGCTCCCTTCATTCCCATTGCTTTTTATCCGATTGGTATAAGTTCCTCTTATTCCTATAAATAATGCCCAAAATATGTATGCGCTGACTACCATGCTAATCAGGCTTCCCCATCCTCCGCTTTTCAACATAAACAAGCCCGTAAGAAACATCATAATCTGCCCTGCAAAGGAAAATCCCATTAAAATTCTGTACGTTAATATTCTTCCCGGAGTATCCTTATAAATCAGTCTTGCTATCAGCGCAAAAACAAAAATAAAAGATGCAAGCGCTGTTGGAATTACAATCAAAAACAGAAGTATCAACAGCTTTCCCATTCCCGCCAGTCCGTATCCTATGCTATTAACGATAATTCCATATCCTTCTACATCTCCTATTTCGTCCTTGCTCCGCATTCTGCTTATATCACTTTGAAGCCCATTCATTCCTGAATTCAATACATATACCATTGTTATTCCTAATATAATTACCAGAAGTAACATTGCCACTAATGTTAACATTAGAATAAAGTTTTTGTTTACTTGTTTTTTCATCATTCCTCTTATCCCTTTCTTATTTGGTTTTATCTTCATGATTCTTTGAGCCTTTCCGTATACGTTCCTCGCATTCCCATAAATATTGCCCAAAATATGTATGCACTGATTGCCACGCTTATAACACTTCCCCAACCTCCCGCCAATATTCCATGAAAGCTATAAAACAATAGACAAATCTGTCCTGCATACGATAAGCCCATTAGTACCCTGTATGCTGTTATTTTCTCTGACGTATTTTTATAAATCAATTTTGCAATCAACGCAAAAATAAAAATGAAGCATGCCAGCGTTGCGGTCATAACTGTTGCAATTACCAGCATCACTATCCCTAAAAATCCTATTCCAAAAGTCATCCACATAAATCCTTCATCAGAAGCCAGACCGCAAATTAACCACACTTCCCCAACTACCATCACTACCAATATGGCTACTAATGTTAATGATAATATAAAATTTTTGTTTACCTGACTTTTTATAAACTGTTTTTTCATAACTCGTCTCCCTCCTTTAAATTTCCTCTCTTATCGCACGATGCATAAAAAAGGCACCTATAAAGTCCAGCATGAACCATATCGCAAGAAAACGTCTTGCATAAAACTCCGCATCGGTTTCATGTCCACCTGCATTTACTCGAACGATAATATAGCCCGCAAAAACACATGCCCCTGCTAAAAATTGAATTACTTCTACCGGAATTTTCACTCGTTCTATTTTTCCTGCCGCCAAAACAATTTTTTCCACAATGGGTAATAGTACGGAAAGAGGAACAATAATTCCCAGACTTTTGTATAACTCATCTTCCCATAAATCAGTATAAAGCTCCCCTTTTACGCACATAAGCAAAAACAATATCACAGATGATAGGATTGCAAACCAATTCCATGCTTGCAGTTTTTCAGATATTTTTTTATTCATTACTTTTTCCAGCATATTTTCATTATTATTAATTACGTTCTCTTTCATTTATCTTTTTCTTTCCTTATTATCAATTTTTGTTCTGTTTTCTTCTAAATAATATTTTCTTTATTACTCTATATTTAACGCTCTTATATACTCACAAACTCCTGTGCAGCCGTTCCTCCTGTAGACGTCAAAATAAATGACAGCATAAAGTCATCTGCCTGGTGTATATCTTCCCTCCATCAGCCTGTCTATGTCTGACTGTCTCGAAGTATAGACTACCTTTTTATATAATTTTTATTCCATAATCTTCGAATAAAATTGAATTAACCCGGCTTATATCTCCCCAAATTCCATCTGGAAATCTTCCACCAGTCCATTTTTTACATTTTTCTAATGCTACTTTATTTCTTAATAAGCCCTCCTTTAATTTCTGAAGAATTACTAATCTATTTATAGAAAAAGGAGCACTTTTTCGTTCTTCGCTCACTATTTGAAAAAAGACGACCATCGTCACACAATATACATCATAATAATTTCCTTCACACAGACTTATGATTGCATTTTCAAACCTAACATCAATATTTAATTCTGGACGTTCCTCATAAACCTTATAAATGCCTCCTCTTATAATATTAGGCCAATCTGTTGGCACTTCTGATCCGATAAATTCACTTATTTCCTTCTTGTATTCTCCTTCACCAGTTAATACTTTTTCTAAACTCTTATTTTCTACTGATTTTAAAATTAACTCTTTTATTTCCATCATTTTCTCTCCAAACTAATTGTATCGATATTTATTTTACTGGTATCATTTGGTACATTATGTACAATTGCTTCCGGAACTCCTCCAGAAGTACTTCCTCCTGGAATCCATTCACAATTTGCTCCTGCTTCATTTCCACTTGGCATACTTATATGATAGTCCGTTGGATTTTCAATAGTAATTATTTTAAAATTACCTTCTTTTAAAGAACCTTCTGGATAACCTAGTGCTTTTTCAATATATGCTAAATCTCCATTAGCTTCATTTATTATTCTATTCATATAATCGGTGGATGTAACAAACAGTGTCCCATCGTTTCTCGCAATTTCTGGCATTCCTCGATAATACAAATCATAATCTGTTTCCGGCATTATATATGAAGCGCCATTCTCAAACTGTGCCAAATGCTTATCTATATACTCCTGGCTTAAATATGTTATTGGATCTGGTCTTTCTCCCTTTGATATAGATGTTATAGTGTCCTGCCAATACTTATCATACCTTGCAGCCTCTTCCGGCGTCATCAAATCCCTAAAATTTTTCCATTCATCCTCATCCAGCACCTTATCCCGAATCACAATCCCATCCGCATTTTTAAACAACAGCTTATTGCCGGAAATACTCACTGTGATTCCCGCCGCAAG
>CASFBK010000019.1 GCA_949292785.1 uncultured Eubacteriales bacterium | reverse complement strand
AAAACTCTCATCTGGAGATACTTCATCAGCTATTGGAATAACAGGAGGATCTGTTCTGCTAACGGCGGACTGCCTCCGATGGTTAAGCGGCAGCAATACCATGCTTCGCTGCAGGAGGCAGCATAGATCGAACATCCTTGAGAAAAAAGTGTAAAGTAATATTGACAATATCAGTATATCAGGGAACTGCTATGATTAATGGGGATATTACTTCAAAGGTCATAAAACTGTTTTCGAAAATGGCACAGATGAATATTGCAATCCAGGTGGAGGAACATCAGACAAATAGTCTGAAAGATACGGAGTGGCAGATTATAGCTTGTGTTGGAAGTGGTCTTTCAAATAAAGAGATTGCAGGAAAAATGAATTTGTCAGAAGGAACGATTAGAAATAGTCTGAGTACCATTTTAAGTAAATTGAATCTAAGAGACCGCACTCAGTTGGCGATATGGGCTGTACAGACTGGAGTTGTTAATAAATTGTTCGAGGTTGAAAGGTAATGGGTCGTATTAAGAATCGAAAAAATTTTCTGCTGGGTATAGTATGCGCATTACTGTTAAGCGGTATCGGGCTTATATGTACCAATGCATATAAAAAAGTTTCCATATTCCGGGATAAAATAATAACCATAGGTGTGTTCTCTGATAGCTATTGGGAAGTACAAAATGGTTATTCCTATCGTATTTTGGAGGATGCCATAGCTGTATTCGAAGAACAGCATCCCGGGGTGCAGGTGGAATATGTAAGCGGAATTTTAAAAAATGATTATTCGGAATGGCTGTCAGAACAACTTCTTTCTGATAAGGCTCCAGATGTTTTTTTTGTGTTGTCAGAAGATTTCAATGATTTTGCAGAGGTTGGAGCTTTAAAAGATTTAACATCACTGATGGAGCAGGATGAAGAATTTCAGAAGGAGAGATTTTATTCGTCTGCCTATGAATATGGACAATATGATGGGGTTCAGTATTCCCTGCCTTATGAATGTGCGCCAAAATTGATGTTTGTAAACAAGACAATTTTAGATAAAGAAGGAATAGATATACCGGATGATGAATGGAGCTGGGATGAGTTCTACGAAGTATGCGAAAAGACAACAAAGGATACCGATGGGAATGGAACCATTGACCAGTTTGGGGTGGTAGGCTATACCTGGGAAGAAGCCTTTGAGTCCAATGGGATTAAATTATTTAATCAGCGTGGGACGGAATGTTATCTGACGGATGATAATGTAGAAGAAGCTCTCGTCTTTATGGAAAAGCTGGAGAAGTTAAACAACGGATACAATGCTACCACCAAAGATTTTGATTTGGGAAATGTGGTATTTCAGCCCATGTCATTTTCTGAATACAGGGCGTACAAGCCTTACCCATTAAGTATTAAGAAGTATTCCGGCTTTGAATGGGGATGTATTCCGATGCCTTCCGGACCGGACGGAGACAATGTTTCAACGCTGGATACGTTACTGGTGGCTATGAATGCCAACACAGTGAATACACAATATGCATGGGACTTTATGAAGATACTTACTTGTAATGTGCAGATACAGTCTGAAATTTTTGAGTATTCAGAAGGGGTATCTGTGCTGAAAGAAGTTACTGAGTCAGACCAGACACTTCATCGTCTGATAGAGAGATCAGGAGACAGTAACAGCCTGAATCAGCAGATTTTAAGTGATGCAGTAGAAAATGCAGTGGTTGCTCCGAGATTTAGAAATTATGAAGAGGTCATTGCGGAAGTAGATAGAGCCATTGAATCTATTATAGCGGGAAATGCTAACATCAGCATGGAACAGATTATATGGAACAGGAAGATTAATAAATATCTGAAAAGATAGTATAATGGAAAATTACAAAAATAATGTAAATTTGTGACAAATGTAACTCAAAAAAGGTGATATATGTGAGATGAACATATATCACTTTTTTTTTATAATTATTTTGAAGTTAAGGAAGCAACGAATAAAAAAAGGGAGGTGTGAAAATGAAATATGTTGTTTTAGTAAGCCATGGAACGATGGCACCAGGATTACATAATGCATTAAAGATGCTTGCAGGTGAGGACAGAGAGGATATTCTTTCTACAAGCCTTGAGAACGGAATGAGTTCTACGGTATACGCAGAAAATCTTCGCAAATGTATTGCCGGAATCACAAAAGAAGATGAAATAATTCTTTTTGGTGATTTGGTGGGAGGTTCTCCTCTGACAACAGCAGCAAATGTTATTGCAGAGCAGGATTTATTAGACAAAACGATTATGCTGGGAGGTGTAAATCTGCCGCTGGTATTAAGTGCTGTACTAATGAAGGACACTATGGATACCAGGGAAATGATTGATTCGTTGCTTCTGGAAGCAAGAGAAGAACTAAAGGAGTTTCAGGTAACAAGTTCAGAATTAGAAGATGAGATATAGGAGGCAAAATTATGGCAGTTTCTTTTATCAGAGTGGATGATCGTATGATTCACGGACAGACTTGTACAAGATGGGCTTTGGAATATCCGTGTGATGGTTTAATTGCAGTAAATAATGCTGCAGCTAAAAATCCGGTTTTGAAGTCGGCTTATAAAAGTGCAAGCGGTAAAAAAACATTTGTATGGACCTTAGACGAATTTAAAGAAAAATGTGAAAAGGTTTTAAGCAGTAAGGACAATTATTTCCTTATTACAAAAAATCCATTGGATATGGAAAAAATTCTGGTAGAACAGGGATTTAAGCCGGGAATTAAGGACGTTATTATTGGACCGTGTAATGACAGACCGGGAACAAAGAAATTAGGTAATAATCAGTCCATTACACAAGAAGAAGCACAGGCATTGGAAAATATCATGAATGCCGGCTATAATGTAGAATTTGCTTTATTAAAAGAAGAGGCGATTGGCAACTGGAAGAAATTTAGAGGTCAATTCGGCTTTAACTAAGGAGGTAAGATTATGGAAATTAGTTGGTTACAAGCTATACTTTTGGGGCTGTTTGCATGTTTGGCAAGTATGCCAGGTATGGGAGGCTCCTCAATCGGAAACTACACATTAGGAAGACCGCTGGTTGGAGGTCTTGTATGTGGATTAATTTTAGGAGATGTACCAACAGGAATTTTAGTTGGTTGTGCAATGCAGCTTGCATACATTGCGTTAGTTACACCGGGTGGAACCGTATCAGCAGACGTAAGAGCAGTCAGCTACATTGGTATCCCTTTAGCTATGGTTGCACTGAGCAGTTATGGATTAAGCGCTTCCTCATCTGACGGAGCTGCGTTAGCTACATCTTTTGGTACCATGGTTGGTACATTAGGTACCGTTTTATTCTATGGAACAGCTACCATCAACCTGGCTTGGCAGCATGCAGGATGGCGAGCAGTAGAAAAGAGACAGTATCGGAAATTATATCTGGTGGATATGGGATTGCCATGGATTTCCCACCTTATCTGTTCTTTCATTCCAACAGTAATCATGTGTAAATTGGGAGCAGATGTTGTTGAAGTAATTAAAACAGCGTTACCAATGGATGGAATCGCAATGAAGACACTGTTTACCGTTGGTGCGATGCTTCCTTGTGTAGGTATTGCAATTCTGTTAAAGCAGATCGTAAAAAAGGCAGTAGATTTTATTCCATTTTTATTTGGATTTGTATTAGCAGCATCACTTGGAATCAATCTGGTATCAGCAACAGTAGTAGCAGGAATGTTTGCTATCATTAATTATAGAATTAAAATGCTTGCAGTGAAAAGAGCAGAAGTTGTAACGGATGATGAGGAAGAGGAGGAAATCTGATATGGAAAAGAAATTATCAAAGAAAGCATTACTAAAATCTTTCCATAACTGGTATTATGGACATTTAACATGCTTCTCACAGGAACATATGCAGACATTTGGATATTTGTGTTCCATGCTTCCACTGGTGGAAGAACTGTATGATGATGAAGAAGAGAAAGCAAAAGCAATGAATACATATACTGCATTCTTCAATACAGAGCCACAGCTTGGTACTGTTATTGTTGGTATAACTGCTGGTCTGGAAGAAGCAAGAGCAAATGACGCTGATGATGTAGATGACGAAACAATCAATGGTTTACGTGCAGGTCTGATGGGACCGGTAGCAGGTATCGGTGATTCACTGGTAGTTGGAACCTTGATTCCTATTTTACTTGGTATTGCAATCGGTATGTCCGGTGGCGGTTCACCACTGGGAGCAATTTTCTACATAGTTGTATGGAATTTAATTGCATATTTTGGTATGAGATTCCTTTATTTCAAAGGATACCGACTTGGCGCAAAAGCAGTAGAGTTTCTTATTGGCGAGCAGGGTGAGGCAATCAGAGATTCCGTATCTATGCTTGGTGGTATTGTAATCGGTGCTGTAGCTGCATCATGGGTAAGCGTAAAAACATCCTTTACATTATTAAATGAAGCAGGAGAACCATATCTGGAGCTGCAGAAAAAATTAGATGAAGTATTTCCGGGATTATTAACAACAATCTTTATTGTTTTCTGTTGGTTCCTGATGGCAAAAAAACGTATGTCACCGATAAAGGTTATGCTGTTGCTGGTAGTAATCGCATTCCTTGGTGTATTAGTTGGATTCTTTAACCCAGGTTTATCTTATTAGGAATAATTGGAGGTAATGCTATGAATGCTGTAGAAAAGAAAAGACTGTCAAAAGAAGCTGAAATGCAGGTAAAAGCTCTGAAAAAAATAAATCAATGGAAAAACATAGCCGTTGCAATATCCGCAATTGGTGTAGCGATTACATATGCAGGTATGGCTGGTGCAGAACGAAATACTTTTCTCGGCATTCTAGGCATTATTGTTATTGTAGTCGGCATAGTCAGTGCCATTGTTATAAATTTAGGACTGAAAAACGGAAGAAGAAATGTTGAAAAGATATTGAATGTATTGGATAAAGGAGGAACATCATGAAATATAAATTGATATGTGTCGATATAGATGGGACTCTTTTAGATGATGAAAAAAAGTTATTGCCGCAGGTAAAACAAAGCCTGAAAAGAGCAGCAGATATGGGAATTCAGATTGCTCTGGTTTCAGGTAGAATGCCAAAAGGTGTAGATTATATTGAAGAAGAATTGGGGATATCCTGCATAAAAGTTTGCAATGCCGGAACCTATATTCTTTTAAATAATCAATGTATCAGTGCAGAATGTTTAACGCTTGAAACGATGACAAGGCTCTATAGAGAGGTGGCACAAAAAAATCATATACCATTATGGATTTTTGAGGAAAGAAACTGGTATGTGACAGAGATGGACCAATATATAGAGCGGGAAATAAAAATCATCCATTCAGAACCTGAAGTGGTGGAGATAGAAAGCTTGACAGAACAATGGAGAAAGAAAGGGATTAGACCAAATAAATTGTTACTGGCAGCAGCACCGGAGCAGATTCAGACCATTTATCAGGAAATGGAAGGTCAGATATGGGAAGAAATTGATATGGCTTGTTCAGCAGCTACGCTCCTTGAAATTTTTCCTAAGGGAATCAACAAAGGGACAGCTTTGACAGCCATTTGTGATAACATGAACATAAATTTGGAGGAGACCATTGCTTTTGGAGATCAGGAATTAGATATTCCTATGTTGGAAAAAGCAGGTTTCGGTATCGCGATGGGAAATGCCATTGAAGAGGTAAAGACCAAAGCGGATTTTGTAACAAAGACAAATAATGAAGCAGGGATTGCTTATGCATTAGAACATTTTTTGATGAAATAGGAGGAACGTAAATTATGGTTAAATTTTCATTTAGAGTAAAAGATGAAATGGGATTACACGCAAGACCGGCAGGAGCATTGGTAAAAGAGGCAGCAAAATGCTCCAGTAAGGTTACTATTCGAAAAGGAGAAAAGTCAGGGGATGCAAAGCGTATCTTCAATGTAATCGGATTATCGGTAAAAGGAAATGAAGAAGTTGAAATAATCGTAGAGGGAGAAAAGGAAGCAGAAGAAGCAGCTGCATTAGAAGCCTTTGCGAAAGAAAATATTTAATACGAGTGGATAAACTTAAAAAATCCTTTGAAAAATCACCTGAAATGAGTTATACTGTTATAGCGTGTATATATTTTGCATATGCAGTGATAATTTTTGAAACAAAGGATGGTATTTATTATGGCATTATTAGAGCAATGGAGAAGTGTTGCATACAATGAAGAGACAGATAGAGGACAGCTTCAGAAGTTCTGGCAGAATTACTTCATGCTGGAAAAAGGCGTATACGAGAAGCTGTTGGAGAACCCGGACGAAGCAGTAGAAGGAACCGTAAAAGAGCTGGCAGAGAAATACAATCTGTCCGTAATGGAAATGACCGGTTTCTTAGACGGAATCAATGACAGCTTAATAGAGGCAAATCCAATCGAAGAGATGGAAGAGGACACAAAGGTAAGCCTTGCCTTTGATAAGGAAAAACTCTATAAGAACATGGTAGACGCAAAGGCTGACTGGTTATACGAACTGCCTCAGTGGGAGAAAATTTTTGACGAAGAGACCAGACACAGACTTTATATCGAACAGAAGAAGTCCGGCACCATTGTAAAGGAAGCAAAAGTATATCCAAACGACCCATGTCCATGCGGCAGCGGCAAAAAATACAAGAAGTGCTGCGGAAGAAATAAATAAATTCTGGCAATTTACTCTTTACAAAAGCAAAAAATGGGTCTAAAATACATTTTAGAGAAAGCGTTGAAGAGAAGAGTACATTGTGGAAATGCAACAGAGAGAACCGCCGAAGAGGGTATAAGCCGCTTCGTGGTGTGAGCGGTTTGGCAGGAAAGCAGTGGAAGACCACCTCGGAGCGGCTTTAATACAGCCCGGTGATTCCGTTATCGTCAGAATGAGTGGCTTTTGTTGCAGTTTAGCTGACAGAGCAAGCAGGGTGGAACCACGAGTATATTCGTCCCATGCATTACCTTACGGTAGTGTGTGGGACTTTTTACATGCGCACTCGCACAAAAGGAAAGGAGAATAAACATGAAAATCACATTAAAAGACGGCTCCGTAAAGGAGTACAGCGAAGCAAAAAGCGTCTATGATATTGCATTAGACATCAGCGAAGGATTAGCAAGAGCAGCCTGTGCCGGAGAAGTAAACGGTGAGGTTGTGGATTTAAGAACTGTTTTAGAAAAAGACTGTGAATTAAATATTTTAACTCAGAAGGATGCAGAAGGAATCCGTACCGTGCGCCATACCTGTTCTCATGTGTTGGCAGAAGCCGTAAAACGTCTGTTTCCAAATGCCAAGCTGGCAATCGGACCTTCCATAGACGAAGGATTTTATTATGACTTTGAAGCAGAACCATTTTCCAGAGAAGACTTAGACAATCTGGAAAAGGAAATGAAAAAAATCATCAAAGAAGGAAATAAATTAGAGAAATTTACTCTGCCAAGAGCGGAAGCCATTCAGTTCATGAAAGACAGAGAAGAGCCCTATAAGGTAGAATTAATTGAAGACCTTCCGGAAGATGCAGAAATTTCCTTCTACAAGCAGGGAGAAGGCTTCACGGACCTTTGTGCAGGTCCTCACCTGATGAGTACAAAACCGATTAAAGCATTTAAGCTGACTTCCTCCTCCATGGCATACTGGAGAGGTGATTCCAACAAAGCACAGCTTCAGAGAATCTACGGAACTGCATTTGCAACCAAGGATGAATTAAATGCATATTTAGAGCATTTAGAAGATATTAAAAAGCGTGACCACAACAAGCTTGGACGAGATATGAAGCTCTTTACTACCGTTGATGTCATCGGACAGGGACTGCCGCTTCTGATGCCAAAAGGGGCAAAGATTATCCAGACCATGCAAAGATGGATTGAAGACTTAGAGGACAATGAGTGGGGCTATATCCGTACAAAGACTCCGCTGATGGCAAAGTCTGATTTATATAAAATTTCCGGTCACTGGGATCACTACACAGACGGAATGTTTGTATTAGGAGACGAGGAAAAGGATAAGGAAGTATTGGCACTTCGTCCAATGACCTGTCCATTCCAGTATTATGTATACAAGGCAGAGCAACATTCCTATCGTGATTTGCCGCTGCGTTATGCTGAGACCTCCACGCTGTTCCGTAATGAGGATTCCGGAGAAATGCATGGACTGACCCGTGTACGTCAGTTTACTATTTCCGAGGGACATCTGATTGTCAGACCAGACCAGATGGTAGAAGAATTCAAGAAATGTATGGCATTAGCAAAATACTGCCTCACCACTTTAGGCGTAGAAGAGGATGTAACCTACCATCTCTCTAAATGGGATCCGGAGAACCGGGAAAAATATATCGGAGAACCGGAGGTATGGGAAGAAACACAGCAGCATATGCGTGACATTATGAATGAGCTTGAGATAGAGTATACAGAGGATGTAGGAGAAGCAGCCTTCTACGGACCAAAGATTGATATTAACACCAAAAACGTATACGGAAAAGAAGACACCATGATTACCATTCAGTGGGATGCCCTGCTGGCAGAACAGTTTGATATGTACTACATTGACCAGAACGGAGACAAGATTCGCCCATACATCATTCACAGAACTTCTATGGGATGTTACGAGAGAACGCTTGCATGGCTCATTGAAAAATATGCAGGAAAGTTCCCGACCTGGCTGTGTCCGGAACAGGTAAGAATCCTGCCGATTTCCGATAAATACGAAGCCTATGCGGCAGAAGTGGAAAAAGAATTAAAGAAAAATAAGATTCTTTGCAGCGTTGACAATCGTTCTGAAAAAATCGGATATAAGATTCGTGAAGCAAGACTGGATAAGCTTCCATACATGCTGGTAGTAGGTCAGCAGGAAGAGGCAGACAAGACCGTATCTGTCCGAAGCCGTTTTGCAGGAGATGAGGGCGTGAAACCATTAGCTGATTTTATTGAACGAATCTGCAAGGAAATCCGCACCAAGGAAATCCGTAAGGAAGAGGTTGTGGAAGAAAAGAAATAGGAAGAAATACCATGAATAAATCATTTTAAAATTTCCATACTAAGAATGTTATTAAATTTTTGGAAAGGAGATTTTAAGATGACACGATTAAAATGTGCTGTAAAAAACTGTATATACAATCAGGAGCAGCTTTGTGGCAAAGGTGACATTATGATAGGTGGACAGGATGCGAAAGCTCCAAATGAGACCCGCTGTGAAAGCTTTCAGGAGAGAAGAGATTCTGCAAGCAATTCCGTAGGACATCCGGATAAGGAAATTGATGTAAAATGTCATGCAACCAACTGCCATTTCAACGAAAACTGTAAGTGTAGTGCGGAGGAAATTGGAATTGCAGGAAGCAATGCCTGTGCCTGTTCAGAAACAGAATGTGCAAGCTTTGAGTGTAGATGTAAATAACATTTACTAAAATTACCAGCATAATTTACAAAGATTTAATAAAAAATTACTTGTAAAATGAGAAAGCAGGAAGTAAAATAAAGTTGATGTCAAATAGCAGTCAACGGTCTTCCTGCTTTTTTGTTGCAGAAAGATTCATGAGTCGAAAGACTATGGAGGAAAGAATGAGAAAAAAATCGCATATATCGTTAGCGAAGTATATTGTAGACAGTCTTGCAGAACAGGATATGCAGAAGCATAGGAAGGCATTTTATCTTGGAAGTATTTTGCCGGATTGTAAGCCATCCTTTTTGACAGAACGCCATGAGATAGAAGGGACCTTTCCAAAGGTTCAGCAGGAAATGAAGCTTTTGGTGGAGAGAAGAAAGGATTACCAGATAAATACACGTGTATTTTACCGTCATTTGGGAGAGATTATACATTACATCGCCGATTACTTTACGTTTCCTCATAACGCTCATTATCCCGGAAATTTGAAAGAACATTGTGCATACGAAGAAAAGCTGAAAAGAAGCCTGAAGGAATATATTGACAGTGGTGAAGCTTTAAAGGACCGTATTTGGGTTCGTGGTAATACCAATGTATTGAACAGTACAGAAGCTATTTGCGATTTTATTCAGATGGCACATAACAGATATGTCAAAATAAAGAATACGGTGGAAGGAGATTGCCGTCAAATTGTGGCGTTATGTCATCAGGTAGTGGAGGCAATTATTTTACTTATCAAGGGCGAAAGCGCGGGAACTTTGCTGCTTTCGGCAGCATAAAAGAGAGAAAAGGCAAAAAAAAGTGTTTCTTGTCGAAATGTTGTGTAAAAAAAACACGTTTTTCGTTTGATTTTTTCCCATGAAAAAGATACAATGAGATGGGGAGAAAAGGAGATGTCGGATGAGACACTTGCTAGAACTGAAAGAACAAATTGAAAACGTACGAGAAGAATTGGATGTAGCCGTTCGAAATGGTGTAGAAGGAACGGAATGCTATCAGATTAGCATTCAATTGGACAGGCTGATAGCTGATTACATGCAATTAAAAGAAGAGAAAATTCAACTGCGTAATTGTAGTTGAAGATGAGAAAATAGAATATAAGTGTAAGTAAGAAACCCTTTCGGTAAGAGAAAATCTTATCGAAAGGGTTTTTTACTGTTTGTGGGAAATTTTTCCCTCCACAATGTTCCAAATGGAAGAAGTATACCACATATTGTTGTGTCGTTTGAAGCATCACAACAATATGTGGTATGTTGCCAAAAAACCCAGTATTTTTGCGCTTTGAGACGATTTTTTCACGGACTTCTTTTTTTAATTTTCTATTGCTTTTTTTCCGTTAATAGGCTAGAATGGAAGAAAAAGTGGAGGAAAGTGGTAGAAAAGGGTGTAAAGTGGTGGATAAGTGGATAGAAATGTGGAAAACCACATAAATTTCATCACAGCCTGTACGGTTAGAAGGTGATTTTCAATGTTCATGGGAGAATTTAATCACACAATCGATACAAAAGGCAGACTGATAGTACCGTCCAAATTCAGAGAATTACTTGGTGATGAATTTGTTGTGACAAAGGGGCTGGATGGATGCTTATTCGTGTATCCCGCAGACGAATGGAAAATCATCGAAGATAAATTCCGTGAAGTATCACAATTCTCCAAAGAAGCCAGAAAGTTTGCAAGATTCTTCTTTGCAGGCGCTGCTTCCTGTGAAGTGGACAAGCAGGGAAGAGTACTGCTTCCTGCTGTTTTGCGTGAATTTGCAGGATTGGAAAAGGAAGTAGTTTTGGCAGGAGTCCTGAACCATATTGAAATATGGAGCAAGGACAGATGGCAGGAGACCAGCGAATATGATGATGTAGAGGAAATCGCAGAACATATGGCAAGTCTGGGACTCACGATTTAGACAGAAATTTAGGCATAAGGTACAAAAAAGCGCCGGAAAGGAATATGCATGGAATTCAAACACAAGTCCGTACTTTTAAAAGAAACCATAGAAAACTTAAAGATAAAACCGGATGGCATCTATGTAGATGGAACCCTTGGTGGGGGTGGACATGCATATGAGGTCTGCAAACGGCTTTCTTCCAAAGGAAGATTTATTGGGATAGACCAGGATGAAGATGCCATAAAGGCAGCTACACGGCGATTACTGGAATTTGAAGATAAAGTTCAGATTATCCGAAGCAACTATTGTGATATGCGGGAAGCATTAGTGGAAGTTGGTGTCTGTAAGGTAGATGGCATCGTATTGGATTTAGGTGTTTCCTCTTATCAACTGGATGATCCGGAACGTGGATTTACTTATCGGGTAGAAGATGCGCCCTTAGATATGCGCATGGACAGACGACAGGAGTTCACAGCAAAGGAACTGGTGAATACCTACAGTGAAAGAGACTTATATCGTATTATCAGAGACTATGGAGAAGACAAATTTGCGAAAAACATTGCCAAACATATTGTGGCAGCACGAGAAGAAAAGCCTATTGAGACCACCGGAGAATTGACGGAGCTTATTAAGGCAGCGATTCCTGCAAAGATACGGATGAATGCAGGGCATCCCGCAAAACGGACATTTCAAGCCATTCGCATCGAATTGAATAAGGAACTGGAGGTATTACAGAATTCCCTTGAGGATATGATAGAACTTTTGAATCCAGGCGGAAGAATCTGTATTATTACCTTTCATTCATTAGAAGACAGAATTGTAAAAAGTATCTATAAGAAAAGTGAGAATCCATGTACGTGTCCAAGTGATTTTCCGGTTTGTGTATGTGGAAAGAAACCGTTAGGAAAAGTAATAACGAGAAAACCAATTTTACCTACGGAGGAAGAGATGGAATATAATTCCAGATCCAAGAGTGCAAAATTAAGAGTTTTTGAGAAGGCCGAAAGACAGCAATAATAATGAAAATAAGCAGGGATGCGTCAGGAGTGATAATAGAATGAGACAGCAAGAAGAGGTAGCGTATAGAACAAATATGAATTACATAGAAGGAAATACAGTGCGAAAGATGGCACCTGCACCGCAGAGAAGAAGTGAACAGGTACATCGTGAACTGGAGCATAAGCAGGAAAAAGACAGAGTCCGTGAAGAGAGACAGCGACAGGCAAAGATTGCAGCCAGAAAAAACCAGCAAAAAGCAATGCAGTTAAGCCCGGGCTACGTGGTGTTCTTAGCAGCAGCTATGGTTGCTATGGTAAGTGTCTGCGGAGTTTATTTGAAATTGCAGTCTGATATTACAAGCAGAATGAAAACCGTTACAGCATTAGAAAATCAGGTAACGGATTTGAAAACAGATAACGATGCAACATTAAAAAGAATCAACACATCTATTGATTTGGAAAGCGTGAAAAACACGGCAATTAATGAACTTGGTATGGTATATCCGACCAAGGAGCAGATTGTATATTTTCAGATTGATACTACAGATTATATGAACCAGTATGAAGATATTCCAGAGAAATAAGAGGGTGTGACAGTTGGCGAAAAGAAAAAGAAAACCGAATCGGTTTACACAATCTATGAAGAAAAAGTTACTGGTAGTTTTTTTTCTGGTAATTGTATTATTGATTGTGTTGATTGTACGTCTTTTTTATATCAGATATACCAAGGGAGAAGAGTACGAGAAACGAGTATTGAACCAGCAGGGGTATGATAGCCAGACAATTCCATATGAACGTGGTGACATTCTGGATTCCCAGGGAACAATTTTGGCAACCAGTGTTGACGTATATAATGTAATACTGGATTGTAAACTAATCAATGAAGATGAAAAATATATAGAACCTACGGTAAAGGCATTGGTACAGTGCTTTCCCGATGTAACAGAAGAAGAGGTAAAGGCTGCGCTGACAGAAAAGCCGGACAGTCGTTACTTTGTTTTGCGTAAAAGGCTGCCTTATGAGGAAATTCAGGCTTTTGAACAGCTGCAGAATGAGGTTTATACAGAAGGAAAGAATAAAGGGGATAAAGTAAATCCGAATGTGCAGGGAGTCTGGTTTGAGAAGGAATATGTAAGAGAGTACCCTTATAATTCTCTTGCATGTAAAGTGCTTGGCTTTACTACTTCCGGAAATGTAGGAATTGGCGGATTAGAGGATTATTACAATGATACTTTAAACGGTATCAACGGCAGACAGTATGGATATCTCAATTCAGATAATAACGTTGAAAAAACCATTAAAGATGCAGTAAACGGACAGAGTCTGGTTACAACGATTGATATCAATATTCAGTCTATCGTAGAACAGAAAATCGCAGCATTTAATGAAGCTCATGCAAATGAATTTACCGAGGGACCCGGCAGCGTAAATACTGCAGTTATTGTAATGAACCCTCAAAATGGTGAGATTCTTGCAATGGCAGACAGCAGCAGTTATGATTTGAATAATCCTTGGGATTTATCTGCATATTATACACAGGAAGAGATTGATGCCATGGATGAACAGACAACGCTGGATGTGTTAAATGGCATCTGGCAGAATTTCTGTACCACCTATACCTATGAACCAGGCTCTACTGCAAAGCCTTTTACGGTTGCAGCCGGTCTTGAGACGGGAAAATTAAGTGAAAATGATGAGCCTTATTATTGTGATGGATATGAGGTAGTGGGAGGGCATACCATTAAATGCGTAGCATATTCCCATGGCGGTCATGGCTCAGAGACCATAGAACAGGCTATCATGAATTCCTGTAATGATGCTCTGATGCAGATGGCAGAAAAGATAGGAAAAGAAGAATTTAGTAAGTATCAAAATATTTTTAACTTTGGATTAAGGACGAATATTGATTTACCGGGAGAGGCAAAAACAGACACATTGATAAAGGGTGTAGAAGAAATGGGAAGTGCAGACCTTGCAACCTATTCCTTCGGGCAGAACTTTAATGTTACTATGATACAGCTTGCCAGTGGATTTTGTTCTCTTATTAATGGAGGAGAATACTATCAACCGCATTTGGTGAAGAAGATTGTGGATGATAATGGAAATACGGTTGAGACGATAGAGCCTGTATTATTGAAACAGACCATTTCCAAACAGACCAGTGATACCATAAAGGGTTATTTATATAATACGGTTACCTCCGGTACGGCAAAAAGCGCCAAGGTGGAGGGATATTCCATGGGAGGAAAGACCGGTACGGCGGAAAAATATCCCCGTGGTAACCAGAAATATCTGGTATCCTTTATTGGATTTGCACCGGTAGAAGACCCGGAGGTACTGGTATATGTTGTTATCAATGAGCCAAATGTAGAAAATCAGGCTCAGAGCAGTCTTGCCACAAATCTGGCAAAAGACATTTTTACAGAACTCTTTCCCTATATGAATATTTATAAGGATGAAGAAGACCAACAGGCGATAGAAAATGCCATGAGTCAGGAACAGGATGCGCAACTTTCTCAGGAGGAACAAGCGTCTTCACAGGAAAACTACACAGAGAATATTTTTAATTAGAATGGTACATAACCTCATAAAAGATGTAATAGATTATAGTAATTGCTTTTATGAGGTTTTCACGTATGTTTCGTAATAAAACGTATAACCGGAAGAAAATATTGATTGTGTTTGCTGGTGTTATGCTGGTGCTTGGTATTTTGGTAGGACGTCTGGTATATCTGATGATTTTTTGTTCCCAGTATTATGGGCAGCAGGCAGAAGATTTACATGAAAGAGAAAGAGATATTAAGGCAGCGCGGGGAAAGATTTTAGATGCCAATGGCACAGTGCTTGCTACGAACCGTACTGTTTGTACCATTTCGGTCATTCATAGTCAGATAGAAGACCCGGAAGAGATTATCCGGGTGCTGTCAAAGGAATTAGGAATGGAAGAAGCGGAGGTAAGAAAGCGGGTAGAAAAGGTCAGCTCTATTGAGCGGGTGAAGGCAAATGTGGATAAGGACACCGGGGACCGTATTCGGGAGTATAAGCTTCCGGGGGTAAAGGTGGACGAAGACTATAAGCGTTATTATCCATACGATTCGCTTGCCTCTAAGGTATTGGGATTTACCGGAGGAGATAATCAGGGAATTATCGGACTGGAAGTAAAGTACGAGGATTATCTGAAAGGCACCAATGGAAAGATACTGACACTGACAGATGCAAGAGGAGTCGAAATTGAAAATGCTGGGGAACGCCGGCAGGAGCCGGTAGATGGCTATAATCTTCATATCAGCCTGGATTATAACATACAGATGTATTGCGAACAGGCAGCAAAGCGGGTGATGGAAGAAAAGTCTGCAGATAGCGTTTCTGTGATTGTCATGAACCCAAAAAATGGAGAGATTATGGCAATGGTAAATGTACCCGAGTTCAACCTGAATGAGCCATTTACACTGGTGGAATCTCCAACTGAAAACACCACCGGGGAAGATGCCGCAGAGGAAAACACCACAGAAGAAAATGCCACAGAAGAAAATACCGGGGAAACTCAGGAGACCTCAGGAGTGCTTACCGCAGAAAACACACAGGACTTACTGAATCAGATGTGGCGTAACCAGTGTATCAATGATACCTATGAGCCGGGTTCCATCTTTAAGGTCATTACCGCATCCGCAGCATTAGAAGAAGGAGTGGTAACTGTAAATGACAACTTTTATTGTCCGGGGTATAAAATGGTAGAAGACCGTAGAATTCGGTGCGCTAAAGTGGCAGGCCACGGAGCAGAGACTTTTACGCAGGGAATCATGAATTCCTGTAACCCTGTGTTTATTGAAGTAGGCTTGCGGTTAGGCGTAGATAACTTTTACAAGTATTTCCAGCAATTTGGACTTTTAAATAAGACCGGAATTGACCTGCCCGGAGAAGCAGTTACTATTATGCATAAAAAAGAAAATGTAGGTCCGGTAGAGCTTGCAACCATATCCTTTGGACAGTCCTTTCAGGTAACACCGATTCAGCTGGCAACTACGGTATCTTCCCTTATCAATGGAGGAACCCGGATAACACCTCATTTTGGTGTGGATATCCGTGACGACCAGGGAAATGTAGTGGAAACTTTTCAGTATGACACCGGAGAACAAATTGTAAGTGAAGAAACCTCCGCCACCATGCGGTCACTGTTAGAAAAGGTAGTGGCAGAGGGCGGCGGTAACAAAGCGTATATAGAAGGGTATTCCATTGGCGGAAAAACAGCCACTTCTCAGACACTGCCAAGAAGTGCACATAGATATATCTCATCCTTCTTAGGATTTGCACCGGCAGATGACCCGCAGGTGCTGACCATGGTAATCATCAACAATCCCCAGGGAGTCTACTATGGAGGAACCATAGCAGCTCCGGTGGTAAAGGATATTTATTCCAATATCCTTCCGTATCTTGGTATCGAAAAGGAAGAGACGGTAGAAGAGCCGGAAACCACAGATTCAGAACAGTAAATGGGGAAATAGACTTGCATAAAATAAGGAAAGGTTTTATAATTGAAAAGTTATATGAAGATAAAAAAGAAAGATACGGTGAGCATAAAACATCGTAAATTGAGAGGTGTAAGGAAATGGCACAGAAAGTAATTATTCCGGTATTGATTGCCTTTGCAATCACAGCCGTATTAGGACCGGTCGTTATCCCGGTGTTACGAAGATTGAAAATAGGGCAGACAGAGAGAGAAGAGCTGAAGTCTCATCTGAAAAAAGCGGGAACTCCTACCATGGGCGGTCTTATGATATTGGCTGGGATTATCGTTACATCCTTGTTTTATATGAAGGATTATCCGAAAATCATTCCCATTCTTTTTGTAACCATGGGTTTTGGAATTATTGGATTTTTGGATGATTATTTAAAGGTAGTGTTAAGAAGATCAGACGGACTGCTTCCATGGCAGAAGATGCTGGGGCAGATTGTGGTAACAGCAGTATTTATTTTTTACATGATAAAATATTCAGAGGTTCCTTTGACTATGCTGGTACCCTTTACCGGAGGAGTGGAAAACGGAATTTATCTGAATTTAGGATGGCTTGCAATTCCTGTTATGTTTCTTGCAATTATCGGAACCGTAAACGGAGCAAACTTCACCGATGGTCTGGATGGATTGGCTTCTAGTGTTACCGTGTTGATTGCAACATTCTTTACTGTAGTTGCAATCGGAACCAATAGCGGGATTGAACCTATCACCTGTGCAGTCGTAGGAGCACTTCTTGGATTTTTATTATTTAATGTTTATCCGGCAAGCGTGTTTATGGGAGACACCGGCTCTCTTGCCTTAGGAGGATTTGTAGCAGCAACTGCTTACATGATGCAGATGCCGATTTTTATATTGATTGTGGCATTGATTTATTGGGTAGAACTGTTATCTGTTATGATTCAGGTAACTTATTTTAAAAAGACCGGAGGAAAACGAATTTTCCGTATGGCGCCTATTCACCATCATTTTGAATTGGGCGGATGGTCAGAAACAAGAGTCGTGGCAGTGTTTTCCATTATAACAGCTCTTCTTTGCCTGATAGGGCTGTTGGCATTATAAGAAAGGAAAAGATATGAATATAGAAGGAAAGAAATTTCTGGTAGTAGGTACCGGAATCAGCGGTATTGCCGCAACAGAGCTTCTGGTAAAAAAGAATCTGGAAGTATTACTTTATGATGGAAATGAAGCATTAGAGGAACAGGAAATCAGAGAAAAATCTCCGTTGTTAAAAGAGGTAGAGATTGTGTTGGGAACACTTCCTGAGACAAAAATAAACAGCTGCGACATTGCAGTGTTGAGTCCCGGAGTTCCTACGGATATTCCGGTAGTGCTTCAGATGCGGGAGGCTGGGCTTCAGATCTGGGGAGAAATTGAACTTGCTTATCATTTTGAAAAGGGAAAGGTATTAGCCATTACCGGAACCAATGGAAAGACAACAACCACGGCTTTGCTTGGCGAAATCATGAAAAACTACTGTGAAAAGGTACAGGTAGTGGGAAACATTGGAATTCCATATACCAGTGTAGTAACTGATACAGAGGAAAATTCTGTTACCGTAGCGGAAATCAGCAGCTTTCAGTTGGAAACAGTACATGAATTCTGTCCGCAGGTATCAGCTATCCTGAATATTACACCAGACCATCTGAACCGCCATCATACCATGGAAAATTACATTCTGGCAAAGGAATGTATCACTAAGAATCAGGGAAAAGAACAGGTATGCGTGTTGAATTACGAGGATGAAGTATTGCGTAGCTTCGCAGAGGAGACAAAGGCAAAGGTTCTGTTTTTCAGCAGTCAGAGAGCACTTTCTTCCGGAATCTATCTGGATGGGGAAGAGATTATCTGGAACGGTGGTGATACAAAGACCGTGGTATGTAATGTAAAAGACCTAAAGCTCATCGGAAGACACAATTATGAAAATGTAATGGCAGCCACTGCCATGGCGCTTGCTTTTGGTGTACCAATGGAGAAAATAAGGGAAGTTCTGGTTCGATTCACCGCAGTTGCGCATAGAATAGAATATGTGGTAACAAAACGCGGCGTACGTTTCTATAACGATTCTAAGGGAACCAATCCGGATGCTGCCATTCAGGCAATCCGCGCTATGGAATGGCCCACTCTTTTAATTGGAGGAGGCTATGATAAGGATTCCGAATACGATGAATGGATAGAATCTTTTGATGGAAAGGTAAAGAAGCTGGTGCTTTTAGGAGCAACCAGAGAAAAAATTGCAGAAACAGCCATAAGAAAAGGATATCCGAAAGATGATATTGTATTTGTGGAAAGCTTACAGGAAGCGGTAGATGTGTGCTACCAGAATGCAAAAAGCGGCGATGCAGTATTGCTCTCGCCGGCATGTGCAAGCTGGGGAATGTTTAAAAATTACGAGCAGAGAGGCGATATGTTTAAAGAAATGGCAAGAGCATTGAAGGAGTAATAAAGGGTCAGGAGTGCTGGTATGAGCAGAGAACAGGTTAAGGACAAACGACAAAAGAATATTCGATATTTTGACTACAGTCTGTTGATTATCATTCTGTTTTTGATTTGTTTCGGACTGGTGATGCTTTACAGTACCAGTTCCTACAATGCGCAGATTAAATTCGGGGATGGAACTTACTATTTACGAAAGCAGATACAGGCAACCGTCTTAGGACTGGTGGGAATGTTTGTGATTTCAAGAATTGATTACCGAATCTGGAAGAAATTCTGGCTTTTGGCATACATAGGAGCATTCGGGCTTTGTACGCTGGTTCTTTTTGTGGGAGCAGAGCTGAATGGTGCAAAGCGTTGGCTTGTAATCGGACCGCTCAGCATTCAGCCCTCAGAGATTGCAAAGCTTGCCATTATTGTATTTCTGGCATCCGTCATCAGTGAGATGCCAAAGCAGATGGGAAAGTTTTCCTCCCTGGTAAAGGTTATGATTATGGTTATGCCCATGGTCATTATCGTAGCTTCGGAAAACTTAAGTACGGCGATTATCATTCTGGGTATTGCCATTGCATTGGTATTTGTATCAAGTCCGAAATATATGCAGTTCGTGGTGATGGCAGGTGTGGTAATTGTGTTCGGAGCGGCATTTATCATGCTGGAAAGTTACCGTGCGGAGCGTCTTAAAATCTGGCTGAATCCGGAAAAATATGAGAAAGGCTATCAGACCCTGCAGGGCTTATATGCCATTGGTTCCGGAGGACTCTTTGGAAAAGGGCTGGGGGCCAGCATGCAGAAGTTAGGCTTCGTACCGGAAGCACAAAATGACATGATTTTTTCCATTATCTGTGAAGAGTTAGGTCTTTTTGGCGCCATATGCGTCATCCTGCTGTTTGTCATTTTAATCTGGCGTTTTATGGTAATTGCCAATAATGCCCAGGACTTATATGGAGCGCTGCTTGTGACCGGTGTCATGGCGCATATTGCCATTCAGGTCATTTTAAATATTGCCGTTGTAACCAATACGATACCAAATACTGGTATTTCCCTGCCGTTGATTAGTTACGGAGGTACCTCCGTGCTGTTCTTGCTGGCGGAGATTGGATTGGTACTTAGCGTATCCAGAGGAATACGGCTGGAACAGGAGTGACAGGATGAGGGAAGAACGAAAAAGGAAAAAAAGATGGAAAGTACGTCTTGCAGTATGCCTGATTATATTATCACTGCTTGCCATTGGCGCACTGGTGGTAATAAAAGTATTTACGGTAAAAAAGGTGGAAATCACCGGGAATGTGAACAGCTCGGATGAAACCATTAAGGAATGGGTGCTGAAGGATGAATATTCCTGGAACAGTCTTTATGTATATTTAAAAAACAAATTTGTAGAGCCGGAAGATATTCCCTTTGTGGATACGATGGAGGTTTCGTTGAAATCTCCTCATATACTGGAAATAAAAGTATATGAAAAGGGAATTCTGGGCTGTGTCTATATGGAATCCTTAGGGCAGAACGCATATTTTGACAAGGATGGACTCGTAGTAGAAATGTCTTCGGATGTCATTGCAGGTGTACCAAGGATTACAGGACTGGACGTAGAAGAAATCGTATTATACGAGAAGCTGCCTATCAAAGGAAAAAGTGTGTTAAAGAACCTGTTGTCTCTTACCCAGAGCCTGAAAAAATACCAACTGGTACCGGAGAGCATCAATTACAGTAAGGAGGGAAGCTATACACTAAGCTATGGAAGCATTACTGTTTTACTGGGACAGGCACAGCATTTGAATGAAAAAATATTAAGATTATCTTATATTATGCCAAAGCTTGAGGGGCAGACAGGTACGCTGCATTTAGAAAGCTGGACGGAAGATACAACAGATATTAGCTTTGAAAAGGCACAATAAGAGAAAAAGTTTTGTAAAATTAAAAATTTTTATTGATTAATTAGCAAAAAAATTATACTATATTGTATAAGAGTTTATATTTGGATAAATGAGGACAAAAGGAGGAAGAACCTTGCTGGAGATTATGACAAGTGAAGCAGATTCCAGTGCTAAAATCATCGTAATTGGTGTTGGGGGAGCTGGAAATAATGCAGTAAATAGAATGATTGATGAAAATATCGGTGGTGTTGAATTTATTGGAATCAACACGGACAAGCAGGCATTAGCCCTTTGTAAGGCGCCGACCCTGATTCAGATTGGCGAAAAGCTGACCAAGGGACTGGGAGCAGGTGCGCAGCCTGAAATCGGTGAAAAGGCAGCAGAAGAGAGCAGCGAAGAACTGAACGCAGCTATCAAGGGTGCAGATATGGTGTTTGTAACCTGCGGTATGGGCGGTGGAACCGGAACCGGAGCAGCTCCGGTCGTTGCAAAGATTGCCAAGGACATGGGGATTCTGACCGTTGGTGTTGTCACCAAGCCATTTAAGTTTGAAGCAAAGGCTCGTATGGTGAATGCACTTGGCGGAATTGAGAGATTAAAGGACAGTGTGGATACGTTAATCGTAATTCCAAACGATAAGTTATTAGAGATTGTAGACAGACGTACGACCATGCCGGATGCATTGAAGAAGGCAGATGAAGTATTACAGCAGGCAGTACAGGGAATTACAGACCTGATTAACTTACCTGCACTCATTAACCTTGACTTCGCAGACGTTCAGACTGTCATGAAGGATAAGGGAATGGCTCATATCGGTATCGGTAATGCCAAGGGCGATGAGAAAGCGATTGAGGCTGTTAAGCTTGCGGTTGCCAGCCCATTACTGGAGACTACCATCAATGGTGCGTCACATGTTATTATTAACATTTCCGGTGATATTTCTCTTATGGATGCCAATGATGCTGCAAGCTATGTACAGGATTTGGCAGGAGACAATGCGAATATTATCTTTGGTGCGAAGTTTGACGAGAATAAGACAGATGAAGCAACCATTACTGTTATTGCAACAGGATTGGAAGATGTTGCTGCGGCTCCAAAGATTATGCCGAGTATGAAGTATACCACCAATGCGGCTACGAGAACTACAGCGTCAGCTACTCGTCCCATAGGTTCTTATACCAGTGCCGCCAGTCAGAATACAACAACTGGTGGAATGGGTGTGACTGCGTCTTCTTTAGGATTACAGAGACCGAAGAAGCCGGAGAGCAGTATACCGGAACGTGACATTAAGATTCCGGAGTTTTTGAAGAATACAAGAAAGTAAATAGGAATAAAGTAAAGTAGAAGTATCTGGTTAGATTTGTGGAACCGGGTACTTCCTTTTTTTGCGCATAAGGTCTGTACTTTGAAGCCTGTATTTTTTGCGAAGTATGAAAATGTCTGTAATATTTTGTAAATGAATTTCCCCAAAACGGGACAACAGTTTGACAAAAAAATCATAAGAACAATTCTATAATGGAAACAAGTCAGAAAGGGGGTTTTCAGTGAAGTATGAACTATACGCGGATATCTGGTTTGCTACAAACTTCACAATGGACACGGTAGCATTATGGGTTTGTGGAAAACTTATGAAGCAGAAGAGAAGGGGCATAAGACTTTTTGTCGCTGGCTTTTTCGGAACAGCAGCTGCCATGACGTGTTTTTTTCTGATGAAAAGTTATACCTGTTATTTGTTCATGGTGCATTTCGTGATAAATCCCCTAATGGTTTTTCTGTGTTTTGGGAGTAAAAAGGTCAAAGAATTTCTGACGCAGTATCTTTTTACCTATTTGGTGGTGATTCTTTTGGGAGGAATTATGGAATTCAGTAGAGGACTCTGGAACAGCAGTCTGGGCTACTGGGTAGCAGTAATCGGGGCAGTAGCGTTTATTTTTCTCGCAGAAAAAGTGGCAGAACTTTGGAAGAAGCAAAAAGATACGGTAGTAGAACTGTTGATTCTAACAGGAGAACGGCAGCTGAAGGCGCGGGGCTTTCTGGATACGGGGAATCTGCTGAAAGACCCTGTTTTGAATTGTCCGGTACATATTATCAAAGGAGAATTACTGGAACAGGAGTTGACAGACGGAAATCTGTTGATTCGGTTGATTCCCTATCATTCCCTTGGAACGGAACATGGACTATTGGAAACAGTCACGCTGGAAGGAATGTACATACTAAAGGGAGAAGTATCGGTATATTTAGAAAAACCGGTATTTGGAATTGCAAGAGAGAAACTATTTCAAGAGGATAAATATGATGTGATATTAAATGGAACATGTATGGAACATTAAAGGAGGAAGAGGATGTATATAAAAATTGCAATACCACAGCATTTCCAGTTAAAATTAATTCCAAACTTTCAGAATATGATGCTTCTGAAAAAAGGGGATATTCATTATATCGGAGGAGCAGAGGTGCTGCCACCGCCTTTAGAGGCGATAGAGGAAAGCCGGTGCATCAGGCAGCTGACGGGAGAAGATGCAGAGGACGCAAGAAGCAGGCTGATTGAGCATAATCTGCGCCTTGTGGTGTACATAGCAAAGAAATTTGATAACACGGGAATCGGGGTAGAGGACCTGATTTCCATTGGAACCATAGGACTGATTAAGGCAATCAACACCTTTAATCCCGAGAAAAATATCAAGCTTGCCACCTACGCTTCGAGATGCATCGAAAATGAGATTTTAATGTATTTGCGGAGAAATAATAAGACTCGGTTGGAAGTATCCATAGATGAGCCTTTAAACGTGGACTGGGATGGGAATGAGCTGCTCCTGTCGGATATTCTTGGGACAGAAGAGGATATTATATACCGGGATATTGAAACCGAGGTGGAAAAGGGATTATTAAAAAAAGCAGTAGCGAAGCTGTCGCCAAGAGAGAAGACGATTGTAGAGCTGCGGTTCGGACTCAATCATCCTAATGGGGAAGAGCTGACCCAAAAGGAAGTAGCAGACCTTCTGGGAATTTCCCAATCGTATATTTCCAGACTGGAAAAAAAGATTATGAAACGTCTCCGAAAAGAAATCGTAAAGTTTGAATAGCGAGGGAGGGTATGGTATACTTATGTTAACGAAAGATTATACATAAGGAGATGGTAGTATGAAGCTTGAATTTTTGGGGGCGGCTCATGAAGTGACCGGGAGCTGTCATTATCTTCAGATTGACGGCACCAGCCTGCTGGTGGATTGTGGAATGGAACAGGGGGCAGACATTTATGTGAATCAGGATATTCCTGTAAATGCCGCAGAAATTGACTATGTACTGGTGACCCATGCACATATCGACCATTCCGGTTTACTTCCTTTGTTATACAGCCGTGGATTTCGGGGAAAGATATATGCCACTCAGGCAACGACGGAGCTGTGCCATATTATGCTGAAGGACTCCGCCCACATTCAGATGTTTGAGGCGGAATGGAAAAACCGGAAAGCGAAGCGTGCCGGAAAACCGCAGGTGGAGCCAATGTATAATATGGATGATGCCATGGGGGTACTGGAGCATTTCATTCCATGCAGTTACGGAGAAAAAATTGCCATATCCGAGGATATTTCTATCCGGTTTATTGATGCGGGACATCTTCTGGGCTCCTCTAGTATTGAGGTGTGGGGAAAGGAAGAGGGCAGAGAGGTAAAGCTGGTATTTTCCGGGGATATCGGTCATGAAAACAAGCCTTTGATTCGTAATCCCCAGTATATCAAGGATGCGGATTATGTGATTATGGAATCCACCTATGGAGACCGGGTGCATCAAAATCCCCCGGATTATGCAAAGGAGCTTGCCAGAGTATGTAAGGAAACCTTTACAAGAGGAGGAAATCTGGTGATTCCTGCTTTTTCCGTAGGAAGAACCCAGGAAATGCTGTATTTTCTGCGAAAAATAAAGACAGAAAATCTACTGCCGGAGTTTGGGGATTTTGAAGTATATATTGACAGTCCTCTGGCGGTGGAGGCAACCAATATTTTTCATAAGAGCGTAGAAGAATGCTTTGATGAGGAAGCACGGGAGATGGTGGAAAAGGGAATCAATCCTATCGGATTTCCGGGGCTTAAAACGGCTGTTACCAGTGATGAATCCAAGAATATTAACTTTATCCAGAAACCCATTGTCATTATTTCTGCTTCCGGTATGTGCGAAGCAGGAAGAATCCGGCATCATCTGAAGCATAACCTGTGGCGGGAGGATTCTACCATTCTGTTTGTTGGCTATCAGGTTCCGGGAACATTGGGAAATCATCTGTTAAACGGTGCAAAAGAGGTAAAGCTCTTCGGGGAAACCATAGAGGTACGGGCGCGGATTGAAAATCTTCCGGGCATCAGCGGACACGCAGACCAGCCTCATCTGTTGGAGTGGATTAAGGCGTTTGAACAAAAGCCGAAACGTGTTTTTGTAGTGCATGGAGATGACCAGGTTTGTGACCATTTTGCGCAGTTGGTACAGTTAGAAACGGGAATTCCATCCGTAGCTCCTTACAGCGGAGATACGTATGACCTGTTTACGAATGTCTGCATACAGCAGGGCAGCCGTGAGATAATACAGAAGAAAAAGAAGGATACCCGTATGGTTTCCAATGTATTTGCACGGCTGGTTGCTGCGGGAGAACGTCTCATGTCTGTGATTCGTAAGTGCGAGGGCAGACCAAATAAAGAATTAGGTAAGTTCGCAGACCAGATTAATTCCCTCTGCGATAAGTGGGAGCAATAGAAAGATAGTTTTTCATATTTTTTAAGGCGGATTTTTCCAATCTGCTGACCTGAGCCTGGGAGATATGGATTTCTTCGGCGACCTCCATTTGGGTTTTTCCTTCAAAGAAGCGGAGCTTGATAATATAGTTTTCACGCTCATTCAATCGTTTCATGGCATCGCTTAGAGAAAGTTCCTCTACCCAGGCTTCTTCTTTATTCTTTTTATCACTGATCTGGTCCATGACATAGAGGGTATCGCCGCCGTCTGTGTAGACAGGCTCATACAGACTGACCGGGCTTTGAATGGCATCTAAGGCAAATACGATGTCTTCTTTTGGAATATCAAGCTCCTTTGCAATGTCCTCTAACGTAGGCTCCCGGGAGAGCTCTTTTGATAACAGTTCTTTGGTATGGATTACTTTGTAGGCGGTATCACGCAGGGAACGGCTGACACGGATGGAGTTATTGTCACGTAAGTATCGACGGATTTCTCCGATAATCATGGGAACCGCATAGGTAGAGAACTTGACCCCCATGTCAGGATTAAAGTTGTCGATAGACTTAATCAGCCCGATACAGCCAATCTGAAATAAGTCATCCACATTTTCATTACTGTTAGAAAAACGTTTGATGACACTTAATACAAGTCTTAGATTGCCTTTAATATATTCTTCACGTGCCTTAAGGTCACCGGCTTTGATTCGTGTGAACAAAGCACTTTTTTCTTCTTCTTTTAATATAGGAAGCCGAGAAGTATTGACTCCGCAGATTTCTACTTTGTATGCAGCCATGATGCTACTACCTCCGGGAATTTTTATATTAAAAGAATGCACGGAATTTGATACTTTTATTCATATAAAATTTGTGATAGAATAAAAAATAATAAATGAGATTTCCATAAAGCGGATATCTGGAGGAATGGTTATATGAAAGATGCTATAGATAAGAGAAATGAAAGAGAAAGAATAGCAAAAAGTATTGTAAAAAGATGGAATGTTATCTATGTAACAAAGGAAGAATTAGAAAAGAAACGTCGGGAAGAAGAACGTTTGGAACTGCAGGAGGAAGAACGTCAGAAAGCAGATGAAATTTTAAAGCGTCTTCAAGAGGAAGCAGAGGCGGACGAAAAAAGGAAGAAAGATGAGATTCTGGCAATCCTGGCACAGAAAGAGATAGAGGGGCATATCAGCTCAGACACCTATGGAACCACTCCGATGGATGGAGTTACCCAGGAGAAAGTAGAGGCAATTTTAAGTGATAAGGAACGCATGTTACAGCAAATTATTCAGAATACCGAAATGGCTTCGGCAGAGCCGGCGATGGAAGAAAGCCCTCGAGAAAAATCTAAAGCAGATAACGCCGCGGCAGAAACGGCTGATGAAGCAGAATCTGAGGACAATACGCAAGACGTTTCGGAAAAATTGGAACAAGTAAATCAGGCAGACGAGGAGAAAACGCCGGAGATAAGCGAATAAGCAGGCGGTAAGAGCGAAAGGAGGCATCCTTATGAAAGAACCGGAAGAAAACAGAACACAGCAGCCCCAGGAAGAGGAAAGAAAGGAAACAAAGAAACAGCCCTTGAGCGAGACCTGGTCACAGGATGCACAGGATGAACTTCAGGAGTTTATTGAACTCCAGGGGATTTATATCAGACAATGATATCCTTTGGTGACATGCCGTACATTTTGCGGAAAGCACGTAGGAAAGTGGAATAATCAGAGAAACCACATAAGGAGGACGCCTTTAATATGGGTGTGCCTCCTTTTATCATATCTGCGGCGCAGATTAAGCGCTTTTGCTGGATATAGTTGTGAAGGGTATACCCGGTTTCTTCTTTGAATTTATGCATCAGGTAATACTTGCTTAAGAAAAACTTTTCTGCAAGGGCTTCGTTGGACAGGTCAGCGTCCAAATGCAGGTTAATGTATTTTAAAATATCTGCAATCTGCTTGTCATAGCGTGAAGCCGACTGGTCATTCTGATATTGTTCCGGTGAAAATACGCGGTTTAAGTAGACCATAAGCTGTAAAAAATAAGTCTGGCTTAAGACCTCGTGACCGAATTCTTCACTGGTCAGGGCATCCTCTAAGGCATGAATTAAGGTCTGAATCTTCGTTTGCAGGGGAGCATTCAGACGGATAAGGTTAAAGCTCTTCTCGTTGGCAGTAGCAAAGCAGGCAGACAGGTCACAGGGGCGGTCCTGCTGAGATTTTATGAAATCATTCTGCAGCCAGATAATGATTCGTTCATAGGTGGTATCCGGGTTGATAACAGGCTTATGAATGTCATGATGATTCACCAGAAGAATATCCCATGGCTTTAAGTAGTAAGCCTTTCCTTCCACCAGATAGGTAACCTTGCCGGAAAGAAAAATAATAATTTTATTAAAATCGTGATAGTGAAATTCAAACTCCTGTGATTTCTTGTCTTTTAAATGAAACAGACGGAAGTTCTGGTGCAGGTAGCCGCTCTGTTTTTCTTTGGAAAGTTTTGTGTTTTCATTCATATGTGATTCTCCATTCGAATATTGATAAGGATAGAGCAAATAGTATTTCTTAGTTGATATAATACCGCACTTTTTGCAATGTTTCAAGCAATAAATTCGCTATTATTTGCAAAAAAATAAAATATAATAAAAGTATAAAACAAATACATAATAGGAGCAGGGAAGCCTGGGAAAGGAAATGCGTATGGATACAATTACAATGAAAAAATATCACGGACTTGGAAATGATTATCTGGTGTTAGACCCAAATAAAAATGATATAAAATTGCAGGCAAGAAATGTAGAGATGCTTTGCCGAAGAAATGTTGGAGTAGGGGCAGACGGTATTTTATATGGACCGTTTCAGGAGAATGGAAAGCTTCGGGTCCAGATTTTTAATCCGGATGGTTCGGAAGCGGAACGCAGTGGAAATGGAGTAAGAATTTTTGCAAAATACCTGTTGGATGAAGGATATGTCACAGCAAAAAAGTTTACTTTGAACACCTTAGCGGGAGATGTGGAAATTGAATTTTTAGATGAAGCGGGAAGCGCAATGCGGGTAAATATGGGGAAACCCTCCTATGCAGGAGTGCAGATGCCGTTGGTGGGATTAGAGGGGGAAATCGTCAATGAGCATTTAAGATTTCACGATAATGATTATAATGCCACCTGTCTTTCGGTAGGAAATCCGAACTGTGTCATTATGATGGAGGAAATTACTCCCCAGAAGGCAAAGGAGTTAGGTCCTTTCGTTGAGGGAGCATCTTATTTTCCGAACCGTACCAACATGCAGCTCTGTAAGGTGATTGACCGGGCAAACATTGCTATTGAAATTTATGAGCGCGGAGCAGGTTATACCTTAGCTTCCGGTACCGGAGCATGCGCGGCGGCAGCAGCCACCAGACGGATGGGGCTGGTAGATGAAAAAGTGACCGTTCATATGCAGGGCGGTGAACTGATGATAGAATTTGATGAGGAGGGTAACATTTATATGACGGGAACTGTGGGAACGGTAGGAACCTTTACACTGGCAGAGAATTTTTTTGCATAGTCAGATATCTGTAAAAATGAAAATGGTAACATAAATAGAACGTTTTCGTCATAAAGTCAATATTTTTCGTAAAAAAGAGGGTGACAACATACCCTCTTTTTGTTATGATAAAAAGTAAAGTGTTCTGAAAGATTTCAGGACAGTAAGTGAAAGAAAAGAGGAAAGACCATGGAAAAAATGTTGGACTTAATCAGTGCTGAAGTAACGAAGGCATTTGAAGAAAATGGATATGATGCAAAATACGGAAAAGTGACCCTGTCAAACCGCCCGGACTTGTGTGAATATCAGTGTAACGGCGCGATGGCAGCAGCAAAGGAATATAAATGTGCACCATTTATGATTTCAGATAAGATTGCAGAAAACCTGAACGGGCATCCGATGTTTGCTTCGGTAGAGTCGGTAAAGCCGGGATTTTTGAACCTTACGTTAAGTGAAACGTATCTGGCAGACTATATTGGCAAAATGGAGGCGGACAAGGAGCGTCTTGGCTGCGAGAAAGCGGAGAATCCAAAGACGATTATGATTGACTACGGTGGACCGAACGTAGCAAAGCCGCTTCATGTAGGACACTTACGTTCTGCCATTATCGGGGAAAGTGTAAAGCGTATCGGCAGGTTCATGGGACACAACATGATTGGTGATGTGCACTTAGGAGACTGGGGACTTCAGATGGGACTTATTATTACCGAACTGAAGGAGCGTAAGCCGGAGCTTGTTTATTTTGATGAGAATTATAACGGCGAATATCCCAAGGAGCCGCCCTTTACGATTTCAGAATTAGAGGAAATCTATCCGACAGCCAGCGGAAAATCAAAGGAAGATGCAGCTTTTAAGGAAGCGGCTATGCAGGCGACCTATGAACTGCAGCATGGAAGAAGAGGATATGGTGCTCTGCTGGGGCATATTTTAGATGTTTCTGTCAATGACCTGAAACGTAACTATGAGAACCTGAATGTTTCCTTTGACTTATGGAAAGGCGAATCCGACGCACAGCCATACATCCCGGACATGGTGCAGAAAATGAAGGATGACGGATTTGCATACATAAGTGAAGGCGCTCTGGTCGTAGATGTAAAGGAAGAGACAGACACCAAGGAGATTCCGCCCTGTATGATTTTAAAGTCAGACGGAGCGTCTCTTTACAATACCACAGACCTTGCAACCATTGTATGGCGTATGAAGGATTACAATCCAGATGAATTGATTTATGTGGTAGACAAGCGTCAGGAACTGTATTTTACACAGGTATTTCGCTGTGCAAGAAAGACCGGACTGGTAAAACCGGAGACAAAATTAAAGTTCTTAGGCTTTGGTACCATGAACGGAAAAGACGGAAAGCCCTTTAAGACCCGTGAGGGTGGCGTGATGCGTCTGGAATATCTGGTATCTTCCATCAATGAGGAAATGTACAAAAAGATTGCAGAAAATCACACGGTAGAGGAGTCCGAAGGAAGAGAAACGGCAAAGGTAGTAGCATTGTCTGCCATTAAATATGGCGACTTGTCCAATCAGGCTTCTAAGGATTATATATTTGATATTGACCGATTTACTTCCTTTGAAGGAAATACAGGACCATATATCCTGTATACGATTGTGCGTATCAAGTCTATCTTAAAGAAATATCAGGCAGAAAAGACCCTGCCAGAGGGAGCAGTGATACTTCCAGCCCACTCTGAAAGTGAAAAAGCATTGATGTTAGAATTAAGCAAATTCAATGCAGTGATGGAAAATGCTTTTGAAGAAACAGCACCTCATAAAGTATGTGCTTATATTTATGACCTCGCCAATGCTTTCAATCACTTCTATCATGAAACGAAAATCATGGCGGAAGAGGATGAAATGGTGCAGGCAGGTTATATTAAGCTTTTAGAATTAACCAGAAGAACGCTTGAAACCTGTATTGATGTTCTGGGATTTGAGGCGCCGGAGCGGATGTAGCGGTTTCTATTACTGAAAAGTGAAAGGGGAAGAGGTATAGAAGCAACAAACGAATCGAGTGTCTAAGGAGCTGTAAAAGGAAATGTTTAAGACAAAAGAAAAAACAGGTAAAAAATACGAAATGGACATGTGCAGCGGCAGCATTTTAAAGAAAATGCTGCTGTTTACATTGCCCCTCATGTGCTCTAGTATTTTGCAGCTGCTTTTTAACGCAGCAGATGTTATCGTAGTGGGAAAATTCGCCGGAGATACGGCGCTGGCAGCAGTAGGCTCCAACACCGCACTGATAAATCTTCTGACAAATTTCTTTCTGGGATTTTCTATTGGAGCAAACGTTTTAGTAGCGCGATTTTATGGAGCAAAACAGGAGCAGGAGCTGACAGAAACAATACATACCGCAATGATGCTCAGCGTATGCAGCGGACTGCTTATCACAGTAATTGGCTGCGTGGGAGCACGGCAGATATTGATATGGATGCAGACGCCGGAGGATGTACTCCCTCTGGCGACACTGTATCTTAGAATTTATTTTCTGGGAATGACAGCTACCATGCTTTATAACTTCGGCAGTGCTATTCTTAGGGCTGTGGGCGATACCAGACGACCGCTGTATTACCTGTCGTTAGCCGGAGTGGTCAATGTGGTGCTTAATCTTGTGTTTGTGGTTTTATGTAAGATGTCGGTGTCAGGAGTTGCTCTTGCAACGGTAATATCAGAGTGTATCTCTGCCTTTCTGGTGGTAAACTGTATGAGAAAAAGCGAAGGAAGTATTCGGCTGGAGAGGAAGAAGCTGCGGATTTATCCACAGAAGTTCTTTAAGATTTTACAGATTGGACTGCCTGCAAGTTTTCAGGGCGTAATTTTTTCCATATCCAACGTAATCATTCAGGCGTCGGTAAACTCTTTCGGTGCTGTTGTAGTGGCGGGAAATTCAGCGGCAGCTAACATTGAGGGATTTGTTTATGTTTCCATGAACGCCTTTCATCAGGGAGCAATTTCCTTTACCAGCCAGAATATCGGCGCGGCAAAATATGAGAGGGTCAATAAGATTCTGTATACAGCAGAGATGTGTGTGGTAGCAGTAGGACTTGTACTGGGAAATCTTGCGGTTCTCTTTGGCTACCCGCTTCTTAGTATGTATACGTCTAGTCAGGTGGTCATGGATGCGGGAATAAAACGATTGGAAGTGATTTCAAGAACTTATGCGTTGTGCGGAATGATGGATGTGATGGTGGGCTCTTTACGAGGGCTTGGATATTCTGTCATGCCAATGCTGGTATCCTTAATCGGGGCATGTGGATTAAGATTATTATGGATTTTTACGTTTTTCCAACACGCCCCATTTCATACAACAACATCCTTGTATATGACATATCCCATAAGCTGGATTATTACGTTCCTGGCACATCTGGTATGCTTTATTATTGTAAGAAAAAAATTAGCATTAAGGTGGGGAAAGTAGGCATGGAACGTTAAAAGTTTCCGCCATTCCAGCCCCAGTTGGAGACAGCCTCGTATTTTACATAGGTGTGGTCTTTGGGAATCCCCAAAACTTCGTTAAAAATTTCACAAATCTCAGCCGTAAGCTTGGAAAAAGCAGCGCTGTTTTCACTTCCGAATACCTTTACCTCCACGAAAGCCGTGGGGGTATTGTTTTCTCCACGAAAATACAAATGATAATTTTGTTCAAATCCGGTCATCAGCCAGCTTTCGCTTTTTCCCGGAATAATGGAAATTGCCTGACCCAGACGTTTTACCAGTTCTGCTTCCTGCTCCGGTGAGATGGTAACACTGACTTTAGAATCAATAAATGGCATAAAATATCCTCCTTCATTTTTTTCATATAAATATAAGTATACCAGAATATTTTATACAAGAACAGGGAAATTTATTGGATGCAGGATAAAATGAAAAAGGTGAAAGGAGATTCCAAATGAATCAGATATCAGACAAAGAATTGTCCGCATTAAATGATTTGCTTTCCGGCGAAGAGCTTCTGATTAAGAAGTTCCAGATGCTGGCAGAGCACAGCCAGGATGCGGAAGTAAAAGCAAAGTTTACCGAAATCTCAAACGAACACAAGGAGCATTTCCGTTCCCTGTATTCTCAGTTAAGTTAGGAGGAAGAAAGATGCAGCCAGTTTATTCCGAAAAAGAAGTGTTGGCAGATGCGCTGACAGCAGAAAAAACAGCAACCACCCTTTATAATACCTTTTCCAATGAGTGTGTACACGAAAGTGTCAGAAATGCTATTTTAGATTGTCTGGAAAAGGAGCATGATATTCAGCAGGAAGTATTTACCATGATGCATGACCGTGGACTTTATCCTACTCCGTCTGCGGATACCCAGAAGGTAGAAGAGGCAAAACAAAAGTACGGACAGTGTATGCAGAGCTTTTAAAAGCATAAGGATTTGACAAAAAGACATGGAGTAACGAAGAAAGTTGCCTCCATGTCTTTTTATATGATAGGAAATTGCGTTGCAATTACCTATCATATAAAAACGCTCCGCTAAGGATGCGCACCTTGCGGAGATGAAATTAGTCATAAATGACATCGCTCGCGCGCGAAAGAGTCTGGTGAGCAGACTCTTTGTTTTTTGTAATTTTGGTAAAATTTAGATAGAAAGTACCAAATATATTGCAAATGTCAGAGTCTATATGATATAATTTTCTTGTGTATTTAGAAAATCATAAGATAAAGTTTGACAAAGAGGACAGGATATGGAAAATGTGCGACCAAATATATTAATAGTTGATGATGATTTACAGGCATTAGAGACCATGAGCTTGTATCTTGCAGATATTGCCGAGGTGTTTACTGTAACCAGTGGAAGCCAGGCAATAGAGATGGTACAGTTGCATAATATGGATGTCATTCTTTTGGATGTGGATATGCCCATTATGGATGGATTTAAAACATTAGAACAATTTCGAAATCTGAAGGAATGTATTAATGTTCCGGTAATTCTGGTAACGGGCAAAAGTGATAAGTATACGGTAATGAATTCTATTTGTATGGGTGTAGATGGATATATGGTAAAGCCTGTGGATAAGGAAAGTCTGCGCCAGAAGGTGATGGAGGTTTATCGAAAGAAGGATAAGAGTGAAAGCAGAAAGACCATACTGGCTATTGATGACGATATGACATATCTGAAGCTGATAGACAGTTATCTGCATGATAATTATAATGTGATTATGATAAACTCGGCAAAGCTGGCATTAGATTATTTGTTGAAGCATACACCGGATTTGATATTGTTAGATTATCAGATGCCGTTATATAACGGTGCCAACGTGATGAATATGATTCAGCGTAATCAAGAGGAAGTCCAGATTCCGGTTATTATGTTATCCGGGGTTTTGGATAAGGAAATCTTGAAAAAGTGTTATCCATGTAAGCCGGCAGCATGCCTGGTAAAACCGGTAAGTAAGGAGGTTCTGATAGAAAATATAGAACGTGCATTACATCCGTAAAGGGGGAAAGAGTTATGGAACTCATTTTTTCGCAGGTAATGTTTGCCGGTTTTGTTCTGGCATTATATCTTTCGATACGGACTTTTCGGACAAGAGAGATGAAATATCTGGAAAATCGTCTATTTTCTGCATTATGCATTTCCAGTGCCATTTGGAGTTTGGGATTTTTTGGAGTAATACTTCAATCCGACCCCCATATGGCATATTATTGGCGGGCATTTGGAATGATAGGCGTTTTTTCGTATTTAATTGTGGTACAGATGATTGTGTGTCAGTTATCTAACGAAAAAAGGTCTGTTTGTATTGGAATGGAAATATTTTCTTTCTCCGGGGTCTTGATTTATTTCTTTGTGATACAAAAAGAACAGGTTATTTATGAATTGGGCGAAATAGGGATGACCTACCGTTTTAAACCCGGATTTTGGAACAATGCTTATACAGCGTATTCCATAATTATGGCATTGAATGTGTTCTGGCTCATTATACATATGATAAAATGCGGAAAAGAGAAACGGTTGAAGGTATTGGGCTGGAGATTCCTTGTGGGAGAAAGCATCATTATATTGGGAATGTTGTTTGACACGGTGTTTCCTCTGATTGGAAAGTGGGCAATTCCGGGAAGCACCATAGGGCAGTTCATAGCGCTTCTCACCTTGTATCGCGCTATAAGCTTTACGAATCGTTCCAGACTTACCATAACGAATATGTCGGAGTTCATCTATTATTCATTGGCGATGCCGGTTCTTGTGTATGATTCCGGACATAAGCTTCAGATTCTGAACGATGCTGCACGTTCCTTTTTTGAAATTGAAGAGGGACAGACAGAAGATATGGGAATCGGACAGTTGTTTGAGCTGTACGAGGAGGAGACCTTCGCATTTGAAAGTAATCGAAGAGATGTGGATGCAATATGCCGCAATAATCAGTTGTATTGCAGCCTTGCCATCAACAGAATTTATGATGATTACGGTGACCACATTGGTTATATCATTATCGTGACAGACCTTTCGGAACGTATGAAGACAGTACAGAAGTTAGAGGAAGCAAAGCGAGAGGCTGAAAATGCAAATCAGGCAAAGAGTACCTTTCTTGCGAATATGTCCCATGAAATCAGGACACCGATGAATGCCATTATTGGTTTTTCAGAGCTGGTGCTGAAAATGGATATTAGCGATGAAGTAAGAGCCCATGTAGAGGATATTAAATGGTCGTCTCATAATCTGCTGGCTATTATTAATGACATTTTGGATATTTCTAAGATTGAATCCGGGAAAATGGAGCTGGTTCCGGGTAAGTACTATATGGCAGGACTGTTAAAGGATGTTTCCCTGATTATTACGGCTCAGGCGATGGCAAAGGGACTTTCTTTCCAAATGAAGGTGGATAATACGATACCGAACCGATTGTACGGAGATAAGGTGCGGATTCGCGGCATATTAATTAATATTTTAAATAATGCAGTAAAGTATACAAAGGAAGGAAGCGTTACCTTTGAAGTATCTGTTATAGAAAAGAACGCTGAAAAGGTGAAGCTGGAATTTAAGGTAAGTGATACCGGAGTCGGAATACGACCGGAAGATCAAAAGAGTCTGTTCAAAAGCTTTGAACAGTTAGACCGTAAGGTACATTATGGCGTAGAGGGGTCCGGGCTGGGACTTGCTATTTCTAATGGCTATATCACTCTTATGGGAGGCGAGATTAAGGTATCCAGTGTATATGGAAAAGGCTCTGTGTTTACAGCTATTTTAGAACAGAAAATTGTGGACCCGGCTCCAATGGATGAAGACTATTCCAATGCAGAAGAGCAGAAGAATGGAAGTACCCTTGGAACCATGCAGATATCCGGTGTACAGGTATTGGTAGTAGATGATAATATGGTAAATCTGCGTGTTGCCGACAGTATTTTGAATTCTTATGGACTTTTGGTAGATACTGCTTCTAGTGGAAAGGAAGCAATCGAATTATGCAGGAGGAAAAAGTACCAGCTTGTTTTTATGGACCAGATGATGCCGGAGATGGATGGAGTAGAGACGATGCGCCGGATTCGTGCAGAGAATCAATATTATGCGGCTGGCGGAGAAAGCAAGATTATTGTGCTTACGGCAGATGCAATCAGTGGGGCGAGAAATCACTTAATGGAGCAGGGCTTTGATGAATACTTGGGAAAACCCATGAATTTGAAGCAGATAGAGCGCTTGTTTGTAAGGTTTTTACCGCCGGAAAACATAGAGGTTCAGATAACAGATAAGAAACCGGATGACAGCCAGAAAGCCAAGACAGAGGATATCAGTTATATAAATAGTGTTCTTTCCGCAGTAGAAATTGAAAAGGGAATTAATAACTGTGGCGGAGATATATCGGATTACCTGAAAGTTCTTAAAATTGCCTATGATTACGGAGAAAAGCAATTAGAGGAGCTGGAACGTATGCAAGAACAGCAGGATTATGAGAACTATACCATTAAGATACATTCCATGAAGAGCACTACAATGAATATGGGAGCAGTAGAGCTTTCTAATATGGCGAAGGCACAGGAAATGGCAGGAAGAGAAGGGAACTATTCCTATATTGACGAACATATGAAACCATTCCTGGCAGAATACCGTATCCTGCTTGGAAAAATTGAAGAGGTATTGCGGCATTATGACATGATAGAAGAAGCATCGCAGGAAATGGAATGTTTAGAAGAAGAAATGGTTCTTCGGATTTTACAAAGCATCTATCAGAGTGTTGATAACTTTGATTTTTCTAAAGTCTTTGAGATTTTAGAGGAAGTAAAGAAATACAGCATACCAAAAGAGTATCAGAAGGTATTTGAACAAATTGGTATCTGGATGGATGAATTGGCGGTAGATGAGATTAGGGAACTGATTGAAAAGACCATGGGAAAGCTGTAGATGGAAGGAAGAGTTTAGAAAATAATAAAATAGAACGTGTTATACGTGGGGAAAAAGCGGCGTGAGCAGATATCCTAAAGGTATCTGCTTATGCTGTTTTTTTGAAAAATTTAAGGTCGATTAGAAATATAGTGGAAGCTCTTGCATTCTTTGATGACTTGAACTATAATAAAAATATCCCCCATGGGGGGATGTGAAAATAAACAAGATAGAAGGAAAATGTATGAGAGAAAAACAAAAGCAGGCGGTATTTTTTGCAATTCTGGCAGCAGCATTGTATGCAATTAATGCACCCATCTCCAAGCTTTTATTGGATAAGGTACCAACTGCCATGATGGCAGCTTTTTTATATCTGGGGGCAGGACTTGGTTTGGCTTTGATTGAGATAATTCAGAAAAAGACAAATAGAGCAGGGAAAGAAAAACCATTGACGAAAAAGGAACTGCCCTATACCATTGGCATGGTGGTGCTGGATATTGCTGCACCGCTGTTTCTGATGGCAGGGCTTACCATGACTACCGCAGCCAATGCTTCGCTGCTGAATAACTTTGAAATTGTGGCGACTTCTGTCATTGCCCTTGCCATATTTCATGAAGCCATTTCCCGGCGATTGTGGATTGCTATCGGATTGGTTACATTTGCAAGCATGATTTTGTCGTTTGAGGATATCAGCAGTTTTTCTTTTTCGATTGGTTCCGTGTTTGTCTTATTGGCATGTATCTGCTGGGGATTTGAAAATAACTGTACCCGGATGCTTTCGGAAAAAAGTCCGGTTGAGATTGTAATAATTAAAGGATTTTGTTCCGGCACAGGTTCTTTCCTCATTGCTTTGATTGTGGGAGAAAAAATACCGGGATTCGGTTATATATTCGGTGCACTTGCGCTTGGATTTGTGGCTTACGGACTTAGTATTTTCTTTTATATTTATGCCCAGAGGTATTTAGGCGCAGCAAAGACATCTGCCTATTATGCCATTTCCCCATTCATTGGTGTTGCAGTGTCCTTTGTAATATGCAGGGAAGCGCCCACCCCCTGGTTTTTATTGGCATTGTTTCTTATGATTTTGGGAACTTATTTTGCGTCTAAAGATGACGGTACCTTATAACAATTTATCTTAGGAGTATCAAAATCAAGCAGCTCAAATTGTAATCTATGGAGAGGATGGAAGAGATGGAGAATATGGAAATTACGAATCAGATAAAAGTGAGAATAGAACAGGTAGAGAACGAAAATAAGGATTTTATTTTTTTATGTGGGAAATTGGATGAATACCTGAATCAGGCAATCGGCGGCGAGAGTAAACGGGAAAAATATAAAAAGTTCAATCATTTAGACACCATGGATTATGTGGTAGTGATATATGACGGGAAAACTCCGGCAGGCTGTGGGGCGTTACGCAAATACTCGGAGAAAGAGATAGAAGTAAAAAGAGTATTTGTGCGGGAAGAGTATCGCGGCAGACATATTGGCGATAGGATTCTGAAAAACTTAATTTCACAGGCAAAAGAGATGGGATTTCAAAGAATGTTATTAGAAACCGGAGCGTTTTTACAGGCTTCCGTACATCTTTATTCCAAATATGGATTTGAAAAGATAGAAAATTATGGAGCATATAAGGATATGGAAGAGTCGCTGTGTATGGCGTTAGAGATTGTCGAGGATAATTTCATATGATATAATTTTTATGGAGCGTAGAAGAGAAAAATGCGTTAGGAGACATATTATGGCAAAGAAATTGTCAGAAATGACACTTGAGGAATTATGGCAGCTGTTTCCCATAGTTTTGACAAAACATCAGGAATGTTGGGAAAGCTGGTATCAAGAAGAAGCGGTATTGCTTCAAAAGGTGCTGCCTCATGATATGGTAAAGCGGATAAGCCACATTGGGAGCACAGCGGTTGCAAACATATGGGCAAAGCCTATTGTCGATATTCTTCTGGAAATATCTCAAGAGTCTGACATGCAAAAAATAAAAGATATTTTGAAAGAGAATGGCTGGATATGCATGAGTCAGAGCGGGGATAGAATGTCATTTAACAAAGGCTATACAGAGCAGGGATTTGCGGAAAAAGTGTATCATCTTCATTTACGATATGAAGGAGATAATGACGAATTATATTTTAGGGATTATCTGAACGAATATCCTGATGTTGCAAAGAAATACGAGAAAATGAAGCTGGAGCTGTGGAAGCAGTATGAACATGACAGGGATAGATACACAGAGGCGAAGGCAGAGTTTGTAGCGAAATATACGGAGAAAGCGAAGCAGTACTTGTAATTCATTTGAGTAGCCTCAAAGAGTAATTTTGTAATTATGGTAAAGGTGCACGCAGAACATAGTATTCTTGTAAATTCTGATTTTAAAAGTGTCCGGTTGGATATTTATGCCAGTGATGAAATGCAGGTGAATTATAATCTGGAAGCCCAGAATGAAAAGGAAAGAGAATCTTGCAAAGCGGAGCCGCTTTTATCAGGCAGAAATGGATGTGTCATCCTTAAAGAAGAATGGAAGGAAAAGCAGAAAGTATAGAGCAGTTTCAAAGAGAATTTTCGGGGATATAAATCTTGACAGAAAACCCGTAATATATTATAGTGTAAGAAGTGAAAACCAATGACTGAGAGTAGTAGATATAAGGCGGATTTCAGAGAGTTGTCGGCTGGTGTGAGGCAATAATCCAATTATATGGAATGGACTCAGGAGGGCAGCCCGAATTTTAGTAGGCGTTGACGGAATCCCTGCCGTTATCGGGGAGACATATGATAGTATGTACATGGTGGCATTTTAACTCTTATCCTGTATGGATAGGAGTTTTTTTACTCTATAGGAAATACCGTGCTGCGTTAAAGCGTAAAATTGTGATTCCTATAGAGCAAAAAGCACTCCGTGCAGGATGCGCACTACTGTGTACGCTATTACACTAAGCTCGAAATTACCT
>CASFBK010000018.1 GCA_949292785.1 uncultured Eubacteriales bacterium | reverse complement strand
CTGCCAGGTCTCTCTGTTCTTCACAGATAAACGTTCTGGCTTTTACTGTTTTAAGGTCGCATCTATAGATGCTGTCCTGCAAAAAATTCTGTCAGTTCTCACTGACTTTCCCGCCTTTAAACGGCGGAAACTCTTAGAATCTTTCAAGGTTGTTTCACTGTTCAGTTATCAAGGTTTCTGTTTTTGCTGTCTCGAGCGACAACTTCTATATTTTATCACAGTCATTCGCTCTTGTCAACAACTTTTTTATTTTTTGTCGAACTTAGTCGATTTACTCTTTTTCGTTCGACCAGCTTGATCATTCTATCACTTTTATTTTTCTTTGTCAACACTTTTTTTGAAAACTTTTAAGTTTTTCCAGTGCCTGATAGAGTATCAAGGAACGGAGAAGGAGGGATTTGAACCCTCGCGCCGCTATTAACGACCTGCACCCTTTCCAGGGGTGTCCCTTCGGCCAGCTTGGGTACTTCTCCATAATTGGCTGAATATTTATTCAGTATTTTATTTGCGCTTGGGAAATGATTCCTTTTAAACGGAGAAGGTGGGATTCGAACCCACGGTCCCTTTCGGAATCACTGGTTTTCAAGACCAGCTCCTTAAACCACTCGGACACCTCTCCGGATTGTCCCGCTCTCAACAGCGCAGATATGATTCTATCAAAATAATCTTCAACTGTCAAGAGAATTTTGGAAACTTTTTTTACTTTTTCTAAACTTTTTTCTATATCTTGAAAATAACAGATTTAGAGTCTTTTCATTTCACAGAATACTTTTGCAATTTGCAAATCCTCCGGTGTTGTTATCTTAATGTTCTCATAGGAACCAGACACCATTTTTATCTTAAACTCTGTTGTTGTTTCTACCACCATGGCATCATCTGTTATGAAAAGCGCTTCGCCGGCTGCTTCTCTCTCTAATATATTTTTATATGCTTCCTGAATCAAAGCACGTTCAAATGCCTGCGGTGTCTGTATCATCCACACATCACTGCGTTTTGGAGTCTGGCTTGCAAACAGATTTTCATCTGCTATTTTTATGGTATCTTTTACCGGCATACCAACTACACAGGCTTTATACTTCGCCACATTTTCTGCACATCGTTTTATGATATCATGATCCACAAAAGGACGCGCGCCATCGTGAATCATGACGTATTCGGCACTGCTCTTTTGCTTTTCTAATTCCTGCAGTCCACAAAAGACAGAGTGGTATCGTTCTTTTCCACCTGCCACTACCGCTTTTACTTTTTTGATATGATACTTTTCCACGATTTCTTTCCGGCAATAAGTAATGTCTTCCGCACCTGTCACCAGAATAATCTCATCCACCATACTGTTCTCAAATGCCATCAGAGAATAATACAGCACCGGTTTTCCATTCAGTAACAGGTACTGTTTGGGAACGGCGCTGTTCATACGTTTTCCTCTTCCCGCAGAGAGAACTATGGCTGCATATTTTCCTTCTGCCATCTTCTAACGTTCTCCTAATTTCAAATTGGGAACTGCATTTAAATCCCATCCATGCCGGGTTCCTGCCATGTATTCATAATAGGCTGCTGCACCAATCATTGCTGCATTATCGGTACAGAATATGGGTGAGGGGTGATAAAACTCCACGCCCTTTTTCTCACAGGCTTCTTTCATTCCGTTTCGCAGTGTTCCGTTGGACGCCACTCCGCCTGCAATAGCAAATTTCTTTATTCCAAATTCGTCCACTGCCATCATAGCATGTTCAATCAATACATCTGTGACTGCTTTCTGGAAGGATGCTGCAATATCAGCCTCAACAATGGGAATATTCTTCATTTTGCATCCATTGATATAATTTAATACTGCTGATTTTACACCGCTAAAGCTGAAGTCATAGGGGTCTTCTGCCACTTTTGCCTTTGGAAATGAAATAGCATTTGCATTTCCTTCTTTGGACACTTTCTCAATCTTTGGTCCCCCCGGATATCCCAGTCCGATTGCGCGCGCTACTTTGTCGAAAGCCTCTCCTGCTGCATCATCTCTGGTTCTTCCTAAAATCTCGTATTTTCCGTAATCAGCTACTTTTACCAGATGTGTGTGTCCTCCGGACACCACAAGACAAAGGAACGGTGGCTCTAGTTCCTTATTTTCGATATAATTTGCACTGATATGTCCTTCAATATGATGAATCCCAATCAGAGGTTTTCCTGCTGCATAGGCAATCGCCTTGGCTTCTGCCACTCCTACTAAGAGCGCTCCCACCAGACCGGGACCATAGGTAACAGCAATGGCATCTATTTCTTCTAATGTCACCTCTGCTTCCTTCAATGCTTCTTCGATTACCTGATTTATTTTTTCAATATGCTTTCTGGATGCAATCTCCGGTACTACTCCACCATACAAGGTATGCAGTGCAATCTGGGAAGATATAATATTTGACAATACCTCTCTTCCGTTACGCACTACAGCAGCAGCTGTCTCATCACAGGAACTTTCTATTGCCAGAATTAATACATCTTCTTTACTGCTTGTCATGTTTTTTCCCTTTCCGTTCTACTATTTTCTATTTACTGGTAAAATCCCAGAATCTTCCAGTTTCCATCTCCGTCTTTTCTAAGAATATAGGTCTGTGCAGCTCTGCTGGAACCATCCTTTTCTGTAATAAAATATGACACATCCACGTAGGCGCACTCGTCCCCATTTACTTTTTTATAATCTATTTCATTACTGGTATCCATGGTGAAACTGGTAATGACTTTTTCTTTTTCCTTATAATCTTCGATGTCTGCTTTTACTGCATCAAGGTACTCTTTTTCTGTATTTTTTTCCTGAAGTTCTTTATCCATAAGCGCTCTCGCCTGCTCTGTCAACTGCTCAAGCTGCTTATCTGTATGTTCTTCATTATAGTAACATTGCAAAATACGATTATAAAATCTTATGACTTCCCTCGCTGTCTTAGGATAGGACTTATCCAAGTCCTTTGTAATCACCTGCTCTACCTCTGTCAGATTTTCCTCTTTTCCCGTATCACGATTAGACAAATAGTAATAATAACCGATACATAAGGCTGCACATATTACCACAACTATAATAGCACGCAGATTCTTTTTCATAGAATCCCCTCCTTTATCCTTTGCTTTCCTGCTCAAAGTCCAGTTCTACGGTTTTTCCATCTTTCCCCAGCTTGGCATTTGGATATATTTTGCGCACTTCGCCCATATATTCTTCTGCCCTTACCAGCGACGGGCTAAAATGCGTCAGCCACATATCAGACACTTCCGCATCCCTGGCAATCTGAGCTGCTTCATAAAAGGTCATATGCTTATATTGTTTTGCCTTCGCCAGCTTTTCTTTTTCTGCATACATACCTTCTATAATTAATAAATCGGCATTTTTTGCCTGTTCCGTAATAGCAGGTGTGGGTCTTGTGTCTGTACAATAGGTTACTTTTATCCCTTTGCGCGGCGCTCCCAGTACCATATCCGGTGTATATGTTTTTCCTTCTATCTCTATGGTAGCACCTTTTTGCAGTTTACTCCAGAAATTTCTTGGAATTCCAAGCGCCTGTGCCTTTTCTACCTGAAATTGTCCTGTTCTTGGAATCTCAATGGTATATCCATAACAGGTAATGTTGTGATTTACCTTAAATGCGGTTATATGATATCCTTTCACTTCCAGCTTTTGTACCGGTTCCGTCAGTTCTATAAATTCCAATGGAAAGGGCAGTTCCGGAGCAATGGTGCGCAGGGCAGTTACCACTCGTTCTAACCCCTTCGGACCTATCATGATAAGAGGCTCTGTCCGCTCAGCATTTCCCATGGTAAGCAAAAGTCCCGGCAATCCGCTGATATGATCTGCATGATAATGAGTGAAGCACATCACATCGATGGGTTTTGTGCTCCACCCTTTTTCTTTCACGGCAATCTGCGTTCCTTCTCCGCAGTCAATCATCAGACTGCTTCCATTGTATCTGGTCATCAGCGACGTAAGCCACCGATAAGGGAGCGGCATCATTCCACCGGTTCCCAGTAAACATACATCTAACATAATACTTCCTTTCAGACGAGTTCTGTCATTTCCTGTTTTTGTACCGGAATCTGAAAAGAGGCTGTCCATTTATCGTAACATTCCTCGCATATATCAAATTCCTGTTTTTCTCCATCTTTTTTTGAAAAGTATCCCCATTCCTTTTCTATGTGAAGAAATTCTATCGTAGATACTTTTCCCTTCTCCTGTACGATTTTTTTACAGCAGTTGCATAGAATTGTCCCATTTTCTGTTTTCATCTGTCATCCTCCTATTCTACCTCTATTATAGGTGGTACAGTGCATCAATGGAAAGAGGGAATCTGTTCCAATATCATGATTGCAGCATCTTCCCGGGGCTTTTCGTAAAATCCTTTTCGAATGCCCGCTTTCTGAAATCCAAATCCTTCATACAGTCTTATGGCAGGTAGATTCGATACACGAACTTCCAGCACAATGCGGCTGATATTTTTTTCCTGAGCAGCTCTTAGTAGACCGGAAATTATTTTTTTCCCGATTCCATGATTCTGTGCTTCCGGCAAAACAGCGACATTGGTGATTTCTCCTTCTTCAAAGGAACAATACATGCCGCAATATCCCACCACTTGTTCTTCCTGCTTTGCTGTCACAAATATGGTGTCCTGCTTTAAGGCATCTGCAAAGCCCTGCTCTGACCATGGCATGGAAAATACTCTGGCCTCGATATTTGCTACTTCCGGTATATCCTTGTCCTGCATCTTTGCAATCACAATCTCAGGCTTTTCCATTGTTCCGCTCCATGCGTTCCCGCTCTGCCTGAGAAAGTCTTAAGTAATCCGGTTTGTGCTCTTCTGCTGTCTGTATTTTTCCCGCTTTATAATATATTTCTCCCAAGGCTGCGATTGCTCCGGCACGCTGTTTATTCATATGCGCCGGCGCAAAGGAAAACGGCACCTTACAGTTTTCTTCTATAAAGCCTCGAAATACGGAAACGCCATCTCCCAAAAAGGTAACGGAACGTCCCAGCCCATTGACTTTTTCTATGATTTCGTCAATTCCTACTGCACACTGACTTTCCAGTACGTGCATTCCGTCCTCATCAAATTCGTACAGACCGGTGTAGGTCTGATTTCTTCTGGCATCCATCAGTGGACACACTATATTTTTGCATCCAAACAAATTGTAAGCCAATCCATCTACCGTTGGCACCTGAACTAATGGCTTCTGCAAGGCAAGCCCCAATCCCTTTGCGGTGGCAGAGCCAATACGAAGCCCTGTAAAGGAACCTGGTCCACCTGCAATGGCGATGGCATCTATGGTCTTTAAATCTAATTCTATCATTTTGGCAATCTCGTCCAACATAGGCAGCAATGTCTGGGAATGTGTTTTCTTGTAATTCACCGTATATTCTGCCAGCATATTGTCATCTTCCACCAGTGCAACGCTTGCCACCAGCCCGGAACTGTCTAATCCTAATATTCTCATTTTTATACCTCATTTACCGTAATTCGGCGATAATCAAATCCCTTTTCTAAGTCTTTTTCTATCTTGATTTCTTTGTAGTGCTCCGGCAGAATCTCTTCTATCAGATTCGCCCATTCAATCATAGTAAGTCCGTTTCCGTAAAAATAATCTTCGTATCCGATTTCTTCCATTTCTTCGATGTCACCGATGCGGTAGACATCAAAATGATAGAAGGGCATCGTCCCCTCCTCATATACCTGAACAATGGTAAAGGTAGGGCTGCAGATTGGTTCTTCAATCTTTAATCCCTTTGCAATTCCCTGGGTCAGAACGGTTTTTCCTACTCCCAGTTCTCCAATTAATGTATATACCTCTCCCGGCTTTGCATTTTCACCTAATTCTTTTCCAAATAAAAATGTTTCTTCCGGGGAAAAAGTTTCCTTTATCATAAATTTTTGATAATCCTCCTGCTTTGCATGACACTTCTGAAATCTGCTGCTTTTATTTTAATTTCAAACGATATTTTTCTAAATGCTTGGTGGCAAGCTGTGCTACTGTTTCATACTCTTTACTGATTGCATTTCTTGGAATTACATACGCATTGACTCTGCTGCTGTAAATCAAAAGATTGCTTTTGGTGGAAACTACTTTATAAATCTGATTCCACAAAAGGTCTGCCGTCTGGTCATTCTGGGATACATGCACGCCCTCTTCATCTACCTTATAATGTAATGATTGTCTCAACACCTCGGAAGACAATATCTGCTGCTTGGAGCGCATGTATAAGCTGACTGGCACATATATTAAGAATATAAGCCCGAAAACAAAATACAAAACCGTATACATCGTTTCTATTTTTCCAAAGGTTGCTCCTGCTACAATCAGCACCAGAATACCGATTACCGTTGCAAAAATACCCTGAAATCCATGGTAAGCATGATACATATTAAAACGGTACATGTCCTTAGAAGTAATTGTCACATCAAATTCTGTGGTCATCCATACATCTCCATTTCCATTTTCTTCTGTCTTTTTCGTATAATAGTATAACCTTTTTATTAAAATAGGTCAACGGTTTCAAATCGACACCGTTGACCTGTTTTTTCTTTATAACCTTATCATTACATTATACTTCCTCTAGTATTTGCTGCATTGAACTTACAAGTTATAGTATAAGAGACACCATCCGTTATATTTTTTCCAATATATTTAATACATTTAAATCTACCAGTAGCAATTTTTCTATCTGACGAAAAAGTAAAAGTAGCGCCTATCCTTGGGTCATAATATGGATAATGATCCTGAACATATCCATAAGAAGGTATACTATCATATGTTTTGACGCCACTGCTAGATGTATTTATTTCTGCTTGTATCCTTAATGCATTATTTCCATCATAATACGCATATTGACTATATGTCAAACTTCGTAATTTATCGTTAATATTTCTTTCTTCCGTCTCCGTTTTGATTCCTGCTATATCTGCTTCATGTACTCCCTTTATATATTCCTCAAATTCTTCTAGAGACATTGATGTAAAATATTCTATCATTTCCTGTTCACTACAAGCATTTTCTACTTGTATCTTATAATTTGTACCCCACTCTTCATTCAACTTTTCTAATTCTTCTTCATAAGGCTGTAATAAACAAGAATCGTCTTCATTCTGTGCATGTACAAAACTTACCTGACCAAATGCCAAACAAAATGCTAATATAGCAATAATATTTTTCTTCAATACCATTTCTATTTCCTCCTACGGAAAACTATTCTCTTCTACTTTTATGTTTGTATTTATTTGTTCTTTTTCCCTCGATTCCACATCCAACTCATGTACATCCTTTATATATTCTCTAAATTCCTCTATTGACATGGAGGTAAAATATTCTACCATTTCTTGCTCAGTATTGCCATCTTCTACTTGTAGTTTATAATTTGTACCCCATTCTTTATTTAGACTTTCCAGTTCTTTTTCATACGGAATCAAATCATTCAAACCGTCTTTGTTTTCTGCATATACGTAATTTGAGTTATGAATAAAAACTTCCACGCACATACTTCCTAAAAAAAATAATAATACTATAGAAGTTACTATTCTCTTTTTCATACTGCTATCCCTCGCTCTCTTTCTTTTAATTTGTCCACTATTCTTTATAATTTTTCTTACAAACTACAATTGGAATTCATATCCAATAACTTTTCTGCACATATTATATAATAGGTACTTGACTTTTTCAACTCTCCCTTTTAAACGCCCACCTTTTTACGCACACCTGCATTTACGTGTTATTATTTACATATTTTTCATCAAATTTACCATCTCAATAGCAGTACAAGCTGCATCATATCCCTTATTTCCAGCCTTTGTGCCTGCACGCTCGATTGCCTGCTCAATATTATCGGTAGTCAGCACTCCGAAGGCTACCGGTATCTGCGTTTTTAAGCCCACGGTTGCAATTCCTTTGCTGACCTCTGCACAAACATAGTCATAATGGCTGGTGGAACCTTTGATGACTGCTCCAACACACACAATAGCATCATAGTTTCCGGTTTCTGCCATTTTCTGAGCTACTAATGGGATTTCAAATGCTCCCGGCACCCATGCCAGCGTAATATCATCATCGGATACACCATGGCGTACCAGCGCATCCTGTGCTCCACCGATTAGCTTTGATACAATAAATTCGTTAAATCTTGCTGCTACAATTCCTACTTTGATTCCCTGTGCTACTACGTTTCCTTCTAATACTTTCATTTTTTCTTCCTCTTTTCTTTTTTTCTGATATATATTTTTCTAACGATACCTTTCGCGACTATCAAGTTCTCTTTGCCATATGTAAAATACTTTCACGACTGCTTTCCCGGCTCTAGTAAGTGGTCATATGCTGCATTTTGTCCTGCTTGGTTTTCAGGTAAAACAAATCTGTTTTCTTTGCCGGCATCTGAATTGGCACCCGTTCTTCTATGGTGATGCCATAACCGGACAGTCCGCTGATTTTCTTAGGGTTATTGGTCAACAACCGCAACTTGTGTGCACCTAAATCATTTAGTATCTGTGCTCCGATTCCATAATCCCGAAGGTCCGGTGCAAAGCCCAGTCTGATATTGGCTTCTACAGTATCTAATCCCTGTTCCTGCAGTTCATAGGATTTCAGTTTATTGATGAGACCAATTCCTCTTCCTTCCTGACGCATATAGAGAAGAATACCTCTTCCTTCTTTTGCAATGGCTTTCATTGCCGCATCTAACTGCTCGCCGCAGTCACATCTGCCGGAACCGAACACATCTCCGGTAAGACACTCGGAATGTACCCGGCAAAGTACCGGTTCTCCATTGGAAATATCTCCCATCACCAAGGCTACGTGATGTTCCCCGTTTAACTTGTTTTCATATCCATAGATTTCAAATGCTCCATACTTGGTAGGCAGTTTGGCATGTGCTTCTTTATGCACCAGGCTGTCTCTGTCCATGCGGTAACGCACCAAGTCTGCAATAGTAATCACGGTCATTCCAAATTTTTCTGCCAGTTCCAACAGCTCCGTCGTACGCATCATGGTTCCGTCTCCCCGCATAATTTCACAGCAGAGTCCGCAAGGCTTCAAGCCTGCCAGCAGGGCAAGGTCTACTGTTGCTTCGGTATGTCCGGTACGTTTTAACACACCGCCTTTTCTTGCTTCCAGTGGAAACATGTGTCCCGGCTTTCTGAAATCCTCCGGCTTTGCTCCTTCTTTTACTGCAGCAAGGGCAGTTGCAGAACGCTCAAAGGCTGAGATTCCTGTGTCAGTATCAATGCCGTCAATGGATACGGTAAATGCGGTCTGATGATTGTCTGTATTCTGTTCTACCATCTGTTTTAAGCCAAGCTGCTGGCAGAGTTCACTGCTCATTGGCATACAGATTAATCCTTTTCCATGGGTTGCCATGAAGTTTACGTTTTCCGGTGTTGCAAATTCTGCGGCACAAATAAAATCGCCCTCGTTCTCTCTATCCGGGTCATCTATGACCATGACGATTTTTCCATTGCGAATATCTTCTAATGCCTGTTCGATACTGTCTGTTGTTTTCTTCATCTTGCTTTCCTCCATTCATTTCACTCTGTCTTTTTTACTTTTTATTTCGCTCTTTGATTCACTTCGTTATGACTGACAACGGTAAATTACAGTTTTTTCCGTTACTTAAAACCGTATTTTTGTAAAAAATCTTCGTCAATTTTGCTTTTTTCCTGCTTTGGCGCTTTTCCTAAGAAACGCTCGACGTATTTTCCAATCACATCACATTCCAGATTTACAATGCTCCCTGTTTTTTTCAGAGGCAAAATTGTTTCTTGTCTGGTGTGGGGAATTACGGATACTTGAAATGTCTTTTGGGTCACTCCCGCTACCGTAAGACTGATTCCATCTATGGCAACGGAGCCTTTTTCTACGATATAGCGCAGGATTTCCGGCTCTGCTTCTATGGTATACCAGACAGCATTTTCTTCTGACCGGATGTTTGCAATACTTCCGGTTCCATCAATATGACCGGATACGATATGACCGCCAAATCTGCCATCCGCTGCCATGGCGCGTTCCAGATTGACCTTATCTCCAGCCTGAACTTCTGACAGACTGCTGCGATGCATGGTCTCTGTCATCACATCTGCCCAAAAACTGTTTTTATCCTTTCTTACCACCGTCAGGCAGATTCCATTTACTGCAATGCTGTCTCCCTCTTTGGTTCCCTCCAGCACCTTACTGCATCCAATCTGAATGACTGCTGAAGTTCCCTGTCTATGAATGTTTTCTATGGTTCCGGTCTCTTCTACAATTCCGGTAAACATTTTTATTCACCTATCCTTCCTGTAATACAGATGTCTCCGCCGCAAAAGGTGGTTTCTATATTATGTAATCTGACTGCTTCCTGCATTTTTTCGATTCCTTTCCCTTCTATGGGAGATTTGGCTTTTGCCCCTGCCACAAGCTTTGGCGCAATAAAAGCATATAAACGCTGCACCAGATGTTCTTCTAACATGGATGCGTTCAGAGTTCCTCCACCCTCTAAGAGAATACTGTCGATTTTCCGTTCTGCCAGTCTTTGTAATAGTTCCGGCAGGTACAATCTTCCATTCTGCGCTGATATTGATATCAGTTGAATGCCCTTTTTCTCTAAGCGTTCTATTTTTTCCTGTTTCTGCAAGGTCTTACTGCTGTCCTGACCATACAAGGCTTTGCTCTCACAATATGCAATTATGGTTTCCTGGTCTTTGGCTGTTTCAACAATCTGACAATCCTCCGGAATTTGAAGCCCGGAGTCACAAATAATCCGAATGGGGTTTCTTCCATGTTCCAATCGACAATTCAGCATAGGGTCATCGGCTAACACGGTTCCGATTCCCACCATAATTCCCCGATATCTGTTTCGCAGGTACTGCACTTGTTTCCTTGCTTCTTCTCCGGTTACCCACTTGGAATCTCCTGTCTCGCAGGCGATTTTTCCATCCAGCGTCATGGCATATTTCATCGCCACAAAGGGCAGTCCTGTCTCAATATAATGGAAAAACACTTCGTTCAGTGTCCGGCACTCTTTCTCCAAAATTCCAGCTTCTACTTCAATTCCATGTTTTTCCAATATTTCCACGCCTTTTCCTGCCACCAGCGGATTGGAATCCAGACATCCTATGAATACTCGTTTTATTTTCTTTTCGATAATAATATCTGTACAGGGTGGCGTTTTTCCCTGATGACAGCAGGGCTCCAGATTCACATACAGGTCTGCATCTTCTGCCTCCGGTCCACATTTTAACAGTGCGTTGCGCTCTGCGTGAAAACCACCGTACTTTTCGTGATATCCTTCGGAAATTATCTTACCGTCTTTTACCACCACACAGCCTACCATTGGATTGGGTGAAGTTCTGCCCGCTCCTTTTTGGGCAAGTTCCAGAACTCTTTTCATGTAGTTTTCTTTTTCTTGCATCTTATCTCACTTCTTTCAAAACAAAGTGTGCTCCGCACACTATACAGCCTCTTGCAACATTACATTTCCTATAGAACAAAAAACCCTGAAATTCCTTTTTCATGAAATTTCAGGGTAGCTAAATCACGCATGAGTTACCTCACGCTATTATCTATCTTCTTTCATCCAGACTATACTGTCGGCTTCGGAGTTGCCGCCTGGCTCACCGAATCTGCACCGTAGTGCTCGCGGGCTTTACCGCCGGTAGGGACTTGCACCCTGCCCTGAAGATTTCTCTTATTTACTTTATCCGCAGAATAAGGTTCCGCAACAAATTATTTTCTGTAATCACCCTTCAGAAATGGGGAAATCGGCTTATAGATTACCAGTGTTATCACCACACTGAACAATCCCTTAAGAAATGTAAATGGGGCATTGAATATAATCAGGCATTCCAGAATGCTGTCTACTCCGTGAAAAATCGCCTGATATGCCGCTATAATAGTCTCCTCTGGCATAAAGTTATAATACACCGGATATACAATAAAATAATTTGACAGAATACTGATAAGTGCCATTAAAACCGCTCCTGTAAAGGCTCCGATTAACGCGCTCTTTTTGCCCTTCCATTTTTTATAGATCAGACCTGCCGGAAGTACAAAGGCTGCGCCCAGGATAAAGTTGGAAAGTTCACCTACACCTCCGGTGCTGGTCATAAATAGATGAAGCAGATTTTTAATCAGGCAGATAACCACTCCACTAACCGGTCCCATGGCAAAGGTTCCGATTAACGCAGGCAGCTCTGACAAATCCATCTTGATAAATTCCGGCATAAATGGAACAGAAAACTCAAGAAACATCAAAATAAATGCCACTGCGGACAGCATTGCTGTCATGGTCATCTTCCATACATTGGTGCGTCTTGCCGTTTTTGCTGTTTTTACTGTTGTGTTTGCTGTGTACATACTTACTCTCTCCTTTTTTCTTTCTGTTCTTGTAAGGACTTACAGCGTTTCTTGCAGTATGTCAAAAAGCCCTGAGAAAATTAATTCTCAGGGCTTCTAATACACGCATTTATTTCAAAACGTTGTTTTCTTCTCCCATCCAGACTGTACTGTCGGTTTTGGATTCGCACCAATATCCTGCCTTGCGGCTCACGGACTTGCCCACATTGTGGTATCACCGTCGGTCGGGAATTCTTTAAAAAAGTCACCCTGCCCTGAAGAACATCTTTATTTTATTTTTACAAGCTATATTGTACTCACCTGTTTCTATTTTGTCAACTATAATATTTCATCTTACCAATAATGAAAACAAAATTGATATTAGAAATAGACAGAAACACGATATAGCACTTATTTCTTACTCAATGATAATTCCATCAAAGAAATTATTTCCCTTATGTCCTCTATCATTATTTCTCCGGTTGCGCTCTCTCTGATTCTTATTGCCTGCATGACCGTTTCTTCCACCGTTTACATTCTTTCCGCTATTTTGGTTCTTCACCGGCTTTTCTTTGCGTTCCTCCTTCTTCTGTGCCTGAGTCTTTCCGTCACCGATTTTCATCGTGAGCTGGATACGCTGCTTTTTCTCATCCACAGAGAGTACCTGAACGTCCACGATATCCCCTACGCTGACTGCTTCCAGCGGGTGCTTGATAAAACGCTCACAGATTTCAGAAAGATGCACCAGTCCGTCCTGATGGACTCCGATATCGACGAAAGCACCAAAATCAATGACATTACGAACCGTTCCTTTTAAAATCATGCCCGGTTTCAGGTCTTTGATTTCTAAAATGTCGCTTCGCAGAATCGGTTTTGGCATATCCTCACGAGGGTCGCGTGCAGGCTTTTCTAATTCTTTCACAATATCCTGCAACGTCATTTCACCGATTTCCAGCTCTTGCGCCAGCTTTTCGTAATCTCCTATCTTTTTGGAGATTCCTGCCAGTTTTCCACCCTGAATGTCCTCCGGGGCATATCCTAACTTTTCTAACAGCTTCTTGGTTGCTTCATAGCTTTCCGGATGGACACTGGTTCCATCCAGGGGATTCTTGCCATCTGTAATACGCATAAATCCGGCGCACTGCTCATATGCCTTGGGACCTAATTTTGCTACCTTTAATAACTGTGCACGTGTTAAAAATCTTCCGTTTTCTTCCCGGTATGCTACGATATTTTTTGCAATCACCTTGCTGATTCCTGAAATGTATTCCAACAGTGAGGCAGAGGCTGTGTTCAGGTCGACTCCTACCTTATTTACGCAGTCTTCTACTACGCCGCCTAATGCATCACTTAACTTCTTCTGATTCATGTCGTGCTGATACTGCCCCACACCGATGGACTTGGGGTCAATTTTTACCAGCTCTGCCAATGGGTCCTGCAAACGTCTCGCAATGGAGGCGGCGCTTCGCTGTCCCACATCAAAATTTGGAAATTCTTCCGTTGCCAGTTTACTTGCTGAGTATACAGAAGCTCCTGCTTCATTTACAATGACATACTGTACCGGCTTTGGGATTTCCTTTAACAGGTCTACAATAATCATTTCCGATTCCCTGGATGCGGTTCCGTTTCCTACGGAAATCAGGGAAATATCGTATTTTTGAATCAACTGCTTTAAAATCTTTTTGGACTCCTCCACCTTATTTTGAGGCGCGGTCGGATAAATGACCACAGTGTCTAATACTTTTCCGGTGGAATCCACCACTGCAAGCTTGCAGCCGGTACGAAATGCCGGGTCCCATCCAAGTACAACTTTTCCGGTAATTGGCGGCTGCATTAAGAGCTGTTCTAAATTTTTGCCAAATACCTTAATCGCTCCATCCTCTGCCTTTTCTGTCAGGTCACTGCGGATTTCACGCTCAATAGCCGGTGCAATGAGACGCTTGTAGCTGTCTTCTATGGCGGATTTTAATGCCGGCGTGGTATTGGGGTTGTCCTTTGTAATGATTTTCTTTTCCAGATATCTTAAAATATCTTCTGTCGGTGCCTCTACTTTTACCGTCAGAATCTTCTCTGCTTCCCCACGGTTCAGGGCAAGAATCCGGTGTCCTGCCAGCTTAGAAAGACCTTCCTCAAATTCGTAATACATCTCATATACGGATTCTGCTTCAGGGTCTTTTGCCGTAGAGGTAACTTTTCCCTTTTTCATGGTAATATCACGGATATATTTTCGATAATCTGCTTCGTCAGAAATCCCCTCCGCTACAATATCCATAGCGCCTGCAATGGCATCTTCCACCGTGCTTACTTCCTTTTCTTCATTCAGAAAGCTTTTCGCCTCTTCTTCTAAGGTCTTTTCTGTCATCTGAAGCAATATAATGTTTGCCAGAGGCTCCAGACCCTTTTCCTTTGCAATGGTTGCTCTGGTACGGCGTTTCGGACGGTAGGGGCGGTACAGGTCTTCCACGACTACCAGCGTTTCGGCTGCCAGAATCTGATTTTTTAACTCGTCTGTTAATTTTCCCTGCTCTTCTATACTTGATAAAACGTGCTCCTTTTTTTCTTCCAGATTACGCAGATAGTTCAGTCTCTCAAAAAGATTACGAAGTACCTCGTCATTCAATGCTCCGGTTGCTTCCTTACGGTATCTGGAAATAAAAGGGATGGTATTTCCTTCGTCGATTAATTTTACTGCGGCTTCCGCCTGATTTTTACGTATGTTCAGTTCTTCTGCCAGCTTTGCGATTATATCCATGGTAGTTCTCCTCACTTTTGAAATCTATGTCATTCCAGAATGTTCTTAACATTCCTGTTTCATTATAACGGATTTGCAGAGGGGATTCAAGAAAACTATTTGTATTTTCCTCCTGCTCATGCTATAATGTCGCGTAGGTTAATGAGCAGTGTGGAACCGAAGTGAAATTGAACGTACACTGCGAAGTACAGTATATAAGGAGGCTTTTATGGAGTATGAATTAAATCAATCTTATGCAAACAAACATTCCGGCAGCATGGCGATTGCTGCATTGGTACTTGGCATTACCGGTCTTGTCATGAGCTTTTGCGTCTACCCGGGATTTATATTAGGTTCCCTCGGCATTATTTTCGGGATTCTTTCCAGAGGCGGAGAAATGACCTATCCAGGCTATGGAAAGGCAGGCATTGTACTTGGAATTATTTCAATTTTGATTAGTATTATCGCAATCTTTGTTTGGATGGGCTATTTTAGTTTTTTATTAGTATACGGGAAATATTTCTAAATATATTTTTCTTCTTCCTGCTGACCACCATCCAGTTCTCCCTTTACATCCAGATAAAATTGTATCAGCGTCTGCTGCATATAAGGAATCACCCACAACAAACCGCTTCCAAAGGAAAGCATTCCCAGACACATCCAACCGATAAAGCTTAATATAATATAGAAAATACGTCCTTTATTTCCTTTCATTAATCGTGCACTTTCCCGATATGCCGCCATGACTCCCATCTTAGCATCATCCAAAAAGAGAGATATGATTAACGAAAAATTTAATACTAAAATAATATATACGATTCCTCCGGCAATCATCAGCACCGTTCCCACTGCCGCTAAACCATACTTCCAGGAAAGTGTTCCATATAGTGCACATGCATAACCGGGAGCAAAACATACCATTGCAATCACTCCCAACAACAAACTTCCTAAAATATAGCGGTGTGGTCGATTGGTAAACTGCGTAAACATCATTCCAAGACTTATTTCCTGACCTCTTGCCAATTTCAACTGCATTCCTGCAACTCCTGCCTGCAGTATTACAGCTGCAAGACCAATTAGAATACTAATTATGCTAAAGACTGCTACCACTCCAACACGTTCTTCCATATTCCTACTTACATTTATCAAAAACACAATCGGTATTTCAACGGCATATATGATAAGCAGCATTAAAACATAGGTTCCAATCATGATTCCCCAATGTCCACTCAATTTCTCTCTTGCCATTCTCTTTAATTCTGCTGATGTTCGTTTCATCTCTATACTCTCCATTCTTTTTATGAAAGGTAGTATATCACACTCTTTTTCTTTTGACAAATCCAAACAGAACCGTTATACTGCAAAAAAAGATATCAATATTTACAGTAAGGATGATTTATATTATGCGTGAAAGAAAAAAGGAAGAAAATGCTTTATTTCTCATTGGCTGGTCTATGGTAGGAATCCTGTTCCTTGTATACATCTCCTGCCAGATATTTCCCATTTCACTTCTTAATACGAATGCGCCTTGTGTTCTGCGTACCTTCTTCGGCATTTATTGTCCGGGATGCGGCGGCACCCGTGCCATTTCCGCCCTTTTGCACGGACATCTGTGGGACTCTTTCGTCTGTCATCCTCTGGTCCCCTATACCGCATTTGTTGGCGGCTGGTTTTTGATTAGTCAGACCATAGAACGTGTCTCAAAACACAAAATAGCAATCGGACTGCATTATCGGGACGCTTATCTTTGGATTGCACTTGGAATTATGGTGGTGAATTTTATTCTAAAAAATGTACTACTGCTTGTATGGCATGTGGATATTCTGGCAAATTATGTTCTGTAAAATACTTGTATTCAAAAAAGGTAAGAAATGTAATTTCTCTCTCCTGCATTTCTTACCTCTTTATTCTTACTTCAAACTATTCTTACTTCAAATTATTCTTCCATAAATTTATCATGTACCGCACGCATTGCTTTTTCTACATCTTCTTCGTTAATCAACACGGTAATACGAATCTCGGAAGTTGCTATCATGCGAATATTAATCCCCACATTGTAAAGTGCTTCAAACATCCGGGCTGCTACACCGGGATTAGACTGCATGCCTGCACCCACGATTGATACTTTTGCAACCGTATCATCGGATTGAATCTCCTTTGCTGTGATACGGCTTTTGTTTTCGTTCAAAACTGCAACTGCTTCCTGCAAATCATCTCTTGCCACTGTAAAGGAAATATCCTTTGTTCCGTCTCTTCCAATCGACTGCAGGATAACGTCTACATTGATATTATGCTTTGCCAGCAAATCAAACATCTTAAAGGCAATTCCGGGGATATCTTCTACCCCGATAACTGCAATTCGAGCTGCATTTTTATCTACTGCCACACCGCTAATCAGCATACTTTCCACGTCTGTTTCCTCCTTCACAATGGTTCCTTCCGTATTGTTAAGGCTGGAACGAACCACCAGCTGCACGCCGTATTTCTTCGCCATCTCTACGGAACGGTTATGCAATACCTTTGCCCCAAGAGTTGCCAGTTCCAGCATTTCGTCATAGGTGATTTCTTTTAGCTTTCTGGCATTTGGCACAATTCTGGGGTCAGCAGTATATACGCCCTCTACATCTGTATATATCTCACATGCATCAGCGTGAAGTGCCGCCGCAAGGGCAACTGCTGTGGTGTCAGAGCCGCCACGTCCCAGCGTGGTAATGTCATCATACTTATTGACCCCTTGGAAGCCGGTAATAATCACAATCTTACGTGATTCCAGTTCGTGACGAATCCGCTCTGTGTCAATCCGTTTAAAACGGGCATTACCATATCTGGAAGTAGTATGCATCACTACCTGAAACGCGTTCAGGGATACCGCCGGAACTCCAAGGGCTGACATTGCCATCGCCATCAACGCCACCGACGTCTGCTCGCCGGTTGCAAGAAGCATATCAAGCTCTCGCTTGGATGGATTGGGGGTAATTTCCCTCGCCATCTCAATCAGATGGTCTGTGGTCTTTCCCATGGCAGATAACACAACTACCACATCATTTCCCTTTTGGTACTCCTTGATGCATCTTTTGGCAACATTGAAAATTCTTTCCTTATCGGCTACGGAACTTCCGCCGAATTTTTTCACTATCAGCATAATTTCCTCCTGGATTCCATGCTCTATTCTACTTTTCTATCCAATAAAATATTCAATCATTTTATGACCTTCTGCGATATGGAATTGACTTTCTGCTGCTTCTCTTTCATTATACTTCCAATCGTGCTGCTGCTTTTTCGTACTGTCATAAATCAGGTACGGTACATCATCTGACGTATGGGTACGAAGACAAATAGGTGTAGGATGGTCCGGCATTACCAGCATCTTAAAGTCCACACCAGCGGCTTCTAATCCTGCCTTTATTGGTGCAATTACTTTTCCATCCAGGTTTTCAATCGCCTGGACTTTCTTTTCCACACTGCCCTGGTGTCCCATTTCATCCGGCGCTTCTACATGCACATAAACAAAATCGTAGTCTTCCTTTGTCAGAACATCTACTGCTGCCTGGGCTTTTCCTTCGTAATTGGTATGCAGTCCGCCGTTGGCACCTTCTACGGAAATATTTTTCATGGATGCTCCTACCGCAATTCCCTTCAACAGGTCCACGGCAGAAATCATGGCTCCACGCAAGTGCATCTTTTCTTCAAAGGAGGACAGTGCCGGTCTTGTTCCTGCTCCCCAGAACCAACAGGAATTGGCAGGGTTCAGTCCCTTCTTCCTGCGTTCTACATTAATGGGATGATTTACCAAAATATCATAGCTCTTTTTCATCATTTCTCTTAAGGCAGCGTCCTTTGGAAGATACTGACCGATTTTCTGTCCCAGTACATCATGAGGTGGTGTCAGCTCTACCACTTCTCCCTTATCCCATATCAGCAGATGACGATAACTGGTTCCTACATAAAATTTATATATCTCTGTTTCCAGTTCTTTTCTGACTGCTTCAAGCAAAACTGCTGCATCTTCGGTACTGATTTCATCAGAACTGTGGTCGATAATGGTCTTATCCTCATAGTTCTCTTCTTCCTCAGATACCGTAACAATATTACAGCGCAAGGACACATCGGTAGGTTTCATATCTACCCCGATGCTCAGTGCTTCTAACGGAGAACGTCCGGAATAATATTTTCTTGGTGCATATCCTAATACAGAAAGATTTGCTGTATCGCTTCCCGGTGACATTCCATCAGGAATGGTATGTACGGTTCCGATTTCTCCGATTGCCGCCAATTCGTCCATTATCGGTGTTTTGGCATATTCCAGAGGGGTCATCCCCTGTAATTCTTCTAAGGGACGGTCTGCCATACCGTCTCCTAATACGATTACATATTTCATTTTCAAACCTCTATTCTACACGAATCCGCTGAAGCATGTTCTTAAGCTCTGCAGACTTATTTTCAAACTCTTCTTCTGACATGACTCCTGTCAAAAATCCAACTTCTCCGTTGATTTCCGGAACCTTCACAAATTCCACGTCACCAAAGATAGATGTTACTGCTTCTTCGCTGTCCGTTGTTCTTACAAAGAAACGGCTCTCTGCATTTTTGCAGTCAATTAAATTCAATTTCTTGGAACTCCAGGAAATCATAATATTTCTATGTAAATGCTTTGCAATATCTACAATATCAGCAACTACTGCACTTGCGGTAGGAAGCTTTCCGGCTCCGCTTCCATAGAACATAGCATCTCCGAGTACATTTCCATGCACAAAAATTGCATTAAATACATCGTTGACACTAAATAACGGATGCTGCTGCGACAGCATAAACGGTGCTACCATGGCATAGTAGCTGTCTCCCACCTTTTTGCTGGTAGCAAGCAGCTTGATAACTCTTCCCATTGCCTTAGCATACTTGATATCTGTTGCAGTAATCTTGGTAATTCCTTCGGTATAGATTTCTTCAAAGTCTACCTGCTGACCGCATACCAGAGAAGTCAAAATTGCTATCTTACGGCATGCGTCGTAGCCTTCGATATCTGCGGTGGGGTCTGCCTCTGCATAACCTCTGGACTGTGCATCTTTTAATACATCATCAAATTCCAGTCCTTCAAAGGTCATCTTGCTTAACATATAGTTTGTTGTACCATTTAAGATACCGGTAATTTCTTCGATTTCGTCTGCGGTAAGAGAAGAATTCAATGGACGGATAATCGGAATACCGCCTCCTACACTTGCTTCAAATAAGAAATTAATATCATTCTCCTTGGCAATGGCAAGAAGCTCTGCTCCATGCTTTGCCACCAATGCCTTATTAGAGGTTGTTACATTCTTTCCTGCTAACAATGCTCTTTTTACAAAGGTATATGCCGGTTCTACACCGCCCATAGCCTCTACTACTACCTGAACTTCTTCGTCATTGGCAATGATATCGTAATCATGTACTACCTTATCTGCCATTGGGTCTCCCGGGAAATCCCGTAAGTCCAGAATATATTTTACTTCGATTTCGTCGCCTGCACGCTTGGCAATGCTTTCTTTGTTGGTATGTAATACTTCTACTACACCGGAACCGATGGTTCCATAACCTAAAATTGCTATCTTGATCATGTTGTCACTCCCTGGCTAAAATTTTTAAATAATGTATGCCTTCCTGTTGCTCAATGTTTTCCACCATCTGGGATACATTCTTAGTATCCGGCAGCACATCAACGCTTAAGGTCAGCGAAGCAATTCCGTTTACCGGTATACTCTGATGAATCGTAAGAATGTTAGCATGAAAATCCGCTACAATCCGCAGAACCACCGAAAGCAGACCCGGCTCATCATCCATCTGAATCACCATGGTAATGGTCTTTCCCTTGGCATTGTCATGAAATGGAAAGATGTCATCCTTATACTTATAAAAAGAGCTTCTGCTGATTCCGACCATATCTGTTGCTTCCTGGACGGATTCAGCCCGCTCTGATTCTAAAAGCTTCTTTGCTTCAACCACTTTTAACAATACCTCAGGAACGGCTTTCTTCTTCAGAACAAAATATTTTGTCTTTTCTTCCATTTTGCCCTCCTGACGTGTTTGTCTGTGAAATACATTTGTGCTCACAGGAAAGATGTTAGCATATTTACTATTGTAATGCAACACCTTTTTCTATTTTACTGCATTTTATTGCTAAAATTTTCTTCCGCCACCACCGGAACTTCTTCCGCCGGCGCCAGTATGTACGGTACTCCTTCCACTGCTTGAGCCACCACTGCTTCCATTGGATTTCGGTATATGCCGATGGGTTACAAATTGATTTACAAAGGTATCTTCCTTCTTCCTTAACTGCACACTTCCGTTCTTTTCAATCGGATATTTATACCCGCCAAACTTCAAACGATAAGAACCAATGATTCCTCCCACGGTGATACCACCTGCCGCAAGTGCAACTACAATCGCAATTAATGCCTCTATTACAGTAATACTGCGATGGGTATCAGCATATCTTACTACTTCATGCGTGTCCTCATCATAAGTATACTGGTCAGAAGGGATTCCTGCATTATAATAATAATCGGTTTCCTCCAGCATGGTTTCGAAGGTACCGTAGTAATCTTCCTCGCTTACATACTCGTATGCCTCATCTACAATACGGTTCCATCTATTATCCGTAAAATAGTAAATTGCCTCACCAAAAGTCTTGTACTGAATCTCACGATTGTCCATGTCAATAAGACAAACCACGCCATCATCACTGGTGGTATAATCATCAAACCACTTTTCTGCGTAATACTCGGCGCTCATGCCCTCTGCATCGTCCGTAGTGACCGCCATGATGTCCCAGCCTGTTTTCTCTTCCAGTTCCTCTATCATTTCTTCTACTTCTTCTGCTTCAGAATTCGTCAGCAGTCCTGCCTGGTCTGTTAGCTGGCTATTAATGGCATATACTGAAAATCCACTTCCTACTGCTACTGTACAACTCAATAAAAGTACGAGAAGCATACCTTTTTGTTTTCTCTTTCTCATAACAGATACCCTCCAATCAATCCAAGAATCAGGACGATAGCAGAAATAATTCCACCCAGTGTCCACACCTTTTTATAATCAATCGGAAGTTCTCCGTATACCTTTCCATTCTGTCCATTCATGGAATAATAATATATTTTTCCATTTCTTCCTTTATAGGTAACAGTCCAGACCGGAAGCATGATATAATCCCAGTTTTCCTTCTGACGGTTCAGGTGACAGTTCTTGACAGATATGGAAGAATAACCATTTACCGTTCCCCGCAAAATTTTCTCACCGTATTCGTCCGCCTCCCGCTGCACCTGGGCGCTCAACTCGGTCCGGTCAATGTCACGCTTTTCTGCCAGAAAGCCTGATAAAAATCCCATATGGAACTTCTGTACCTTGCTGACATCATAAGGCAGCACACCTTCTGCCAGCTGTGCATTGGATTTTTTTAACGCATTCTTGGTAATATCCTCTAAATGAACCGCACCTTCTCGTTCTACACGATAGACCTTGGTCTCCGTATATTCTGTATCACCGCTTCTCCACACACGTAGATTCTTTCCTTCCGCCTGCAAGGAGCCTTCCAGGTCCATATCTACCATCCAGTATGGAAAATATACGCCGGAAATCTTCTCTATCTGCTGCTTATTGAAAAATGCCTTTGGAACAAACTTTTTACTATGTACATATTCTAAGAACTTTTCCGTTGCCTGTTTCTTCTCAATGGAAAAGGGAATAATCTTGTCCGGCAAAAATTCCCCGGATACACGACCGGACAACACCACCGGATTGTGGCAATAATAGCAGAAGGTCGCCGCAGTAGTCTCTTCTGTTACAATCTCCGCTCCACAGCTTGGGCAGTGGTAAACCACTGCCTCGCCCTGTTCTTCTGTTTTACTCTCTTTACGTTCTGAATTATCTTGGTAATTTTCTACCTTTTCCTCACTGCCTTCTGCGGGCTTTAATGCCTCCAGTTCTTCCTGTGAAAAATCAGAAAGACAATACTCGCATTTGTACTTCTGTGTCGTGGGACTGAAAATCAGCTCTCCTCCACAATGAGGACACTTATAACTTACAACACCCATCGGTACTCACCCTTGCCTTTCTCTTATGCTCTTGGTTTTCCACATTCGCTGCAGAACTTTCCGGTATTTGTCGCTCCACATTCACAACTCCACTCTCCGCTGTCTGCCGGCTTTGGTTTTCCGCACTCGCAGCAGAATTTTCCGGTATTTATGGTTCCACACTCACAAGTCCACTCGGTATTGATTATCGGCTTTGGTTTTCCACATTCGCTACAGAACTTTCCGGTATTTACTGCTCCGCACTCACAGCTCCACTCTCCTGCTACACTCGTTGTTCCTGCAGCTCCATTCACTGCTCCTGCCGTAACTGTTGTTCCTGCAGCGGCTGCGCCTCCCACATGAAAATCTTGTGGATTCTGAGGCTGCGGTTGATTCGGCATCTGTGCCTGTGGATTCTGATTCATCTGTGAGAATCCGCTCATCATACCTCCCATAGCGGAAGCACCCATGCCTACGCCCATAAAGCCTGTCATGGCACCAGCACTGTTAGAACCGGCATCTTTTACTCCCTGAGAAAGATTTTTTACCATATATCCCTGTGCAATGGCAGGGTCACTTAACATGGCACCTTCATTTCTGCTGTTGATTAATTCCTGAGACTTTTCATCATAGGAAATACTTGCAATACCTACTGCCTGAATTTCCATACCACGCATTTGATTCCAGTCCTCATCTAACGTTTGAGACATATATTTACTCAGCTCACGTCCCTTAGAGGATACAAAGGAAATGCGCATACCGTCAGCAGACAACTGGTTAATGGAGGTCTGCAATGCTTCTAAGAACTCAGACAGATACTGTTCGTTAATATCGCCGATTTCTACATAATCTTTATTTCTTGGAATCGCCTCTGCATAAAAACGAAGTGGGTCTACAATCTTAATGGAATAGGTTCCGTGGGCACGTAAGAATAATTCTGCATTATAGAAGCTGTCAAAATAGTTAATTGGATTACGTGTACCAAACTTGATTCCCTTAATTTCCTGCAGATTGATGAAAAATACCTTCTGCTGGGTAGGGGTCTGTCCACCGAATTTAATTCGGGAAAAGGATTCCTTCACCGTATCTTTAAGCTGTCCGTTAAACAGTGACGGCAGAGAGGAATTATCTACCTTGTAATATCCCGGCTCTGCGGTATAATCTACCACTTTACCACCATCCACCAGCATCATGAACTGGTTGTCATATACATGAATCACAGAACCATTGGATACTGTATTATCTGTTCCTTTTGTATTCTGTCCTTTTCGTATCATCACACCTCTGGTAAAGACGGTCTGATCCCCCATATCATCCGGTTCATAGACTTCTAACCACTGATCTGCTAATGCTCCTCCAACTGCCTGTACGGCTGCCTTAATTAATCCCATAACTAACCTCCTGATTCTTTTGTTTTATTACTACATTACACCTTTTGGTATGTAACCTCATAGAAATGCTGCAGGGACCATACCTGCATATTAATTGGTACTACTTCACTGCCACAATACTCACAGCGTTTGACGCCCAATGTCTTAATGGGCGCCCCGCAGTTCGGGCAGGTAAGTCCTACCCCGTGATTCTCATTCGCCCTGTTTTCATCCTGAATATACATCAATTCTGTATTGTATTTTGTCTGCTCCAACAGTTCTTTTCTGCCGGATAGAAGCCTTCCTTCCTTTTCCTTATAGTGAATATGCTCCACCGCGCTTTGTAAGGTAATGATACATCTGCCGTTTTTCTTTTCATATTTTGCAATCTCGGTCTGATGAATCCGAATCCGGTCATACACCTCCCGGGCTCCCGAAGCTTCATTTTCTAAAATTCTTCCCTGCACCTGTTCCTTTAAGGCATCCGACATATCTGACATCTGTTCCATGCTGTGCATTGATATGGCAAGCAAAGACAGCCTCAAGGCTTCCTCTGCCTTATTTTTAAACTGTACCCAGTTGAATTCCGGAAAGTCCCTTTGTATCTGTGGTTCCAGAATTCTGGTCATCCCGGATACAGAAGCCGGCGTCATGGACAGTTCTTCTTCCTGCCGCTTCCATCCTTCCGTCAGGGAGTCGGTTCCAAACATCTGTCGGGAAAACTTACGCACTTTATTCTTAACGTATATTACGATTCCTGCCAACACTAATACAATACATAGAAGGATAATTCCAAATGTAATAAAGCCCTTCATCCTATTCTCCCATCTTCTCCGGACAACCTAAGCTCTTCCACTTCAAGTATGCATTGATAAACAGGTCAATGGCTCCATCCATAACACTGTCCACATTTCCCGTCTCTGCATTGGTTCTATGATCCTTTACCATAGTATATGGCTGCATGACATAAGAACGAATCTGATTGCCCCAGCCGATTTCCGTTACTTCACCACGAATATCTGCTGCCTTTTTCTCGTTTTCTTCCTGCTTTAACAGATAGAGCTTTGCCTTTAACATCTGCATTGCCTTATCCTTATTCATGTGCTGGGAACGCTCATTCTGGCACTGCACCACAATTCCGGTAGGAAGATGGGTAATACGGATTGCAGAAGATGTCTTGTTAATATGCTGTCCACCTGCTCCGCTGGAACGATAAGTATCGATTCTTAATTCATCATCCTTAATCTCAATATCCAAATCCTTTTCGATATCCGGCATCACATCACAGGAAGCAAAGGAAGTCTGACGCTTTCCGGCTGCATTAAACGGAGAAATACGCACCAGACGATGCACTCCCTTTTCTGACTTCAAATATCCATACGCATTTTCGCCACGTACTTCAAAGGTAATCGACTTGATTCCGGCTTCGTCTCCATCAAGAGAGTCCAGCACCTCTACGGAAAATCCTTTATCCTCTGCCCAACGCTTATACATTCGATATAACATAGCGTTCCAGTCACAGGATTCCGTACCGCCTGCTCCTGCATGGAGCGATACAATGGCATTCTCCATATCGTACTCACCGGATAATAACGTCTTGATTCTGATATTTTCATAGGTCTGCTGAAATTCCGCTAAGGCTTCTTCTATCTCCGGAATCAGAGACGCATCATTTTCCTCATAGCCCATTTCCAGCAATGTCTCAATATCTTCGTACTGCTCTGTCAGATGTGCATATGTCTCCACATCATCCTTTAAGCTCTTTAATTCCTTCATTTTCTCCTGGGACACCTCTGTGTCATCCCAAAAGTCAGGAGCTTCCATCTCCCGCTCTAATTCCTGGATTCTCTGTTCTTTGTTCGCCAGGTCAAAGTGAATCCCTCACTTCTGCTAACGGTTCTTTGTATGTGTTCAATGTTGTTTTGAACTGGTCTAATTCAACCATTATGTCACCTCTTTCTGACGGGTTATAATCCCCGATATTAGTTTTATTATAAAGTTTTATGGAATCGTAGTCAATGGATTATCGCTTTAAGCTTCTAATATATTCCTTTTTGGCTTTGCTTATCTTTAGGGATTCTGTTATCTTCTGCAATGCTTTATTATATGTAAAATCATCCAGATGATTCTGTTTCAAAAAAGGCTCTGTTTCCTCTGGAAATTCCCGGTAGCAGATAGACACTGCCCAAGCCTGCGCCATCTGGACATAATAAGCCTTGTTGGAAATACTATCTATTTCTTTTAAAACGCGGGCAAGATATTCTTTGTTTACATAATAATTCAGTAATTGTACCAGACCAAAACGAATTTCAAATTCTTTTTCGGAATGAAGATATTCCTGCAAAAATTCCCACATCTCTTGGGGCTGTTCTTTTGCCAGTTTTATGGTGGCACAACAGCTATCGCAGACGGACCAGTTATCAATTTTGGAGATAAATTTTCTCAAATAGCATTCCTTCTCCTGCAAGGTTCCACGGGCATACCCGAGAGTCATTCCCTGCAGCATAATTTCCTCCATGCTGTCATTGCTTGCTTGGACTAAATATTCCTGCCAGCTATCCTTTGCCAGTTTCTTTGCTATTTTTCTAAGTTCCGGTAATCTTACTCCAAGAATCGGCTCTACTCCCGGCAAAAGCCTTGCGGTAAACGCCTGATATTCCGGTTCTTTTAACTGTTCTAATTGTTCCCTTATCCATGTATTGTCATATGTTCTCATAGCTTCCTCTCCTAATTACGCATCCTTTGTGAAGCGTTTTTTGCTCTATAGAAATCACAATTTTACGTTTTAACACAACACGGTATTTCCTATAGAGTGAAAAATGGCAGTCCTTCTATCAAAAGACTGCCATGCCATTTTAGCTATCTATATTCTAGTTGGCAAAATACGCATCGATTCCATCCGCAATTCCCTGCGCCAGCTTCTGCTGATAACTATCTGTCGCCATATTCTGATCCTCGGTAGGATTGGTCATAAATCCCATCTCAACAATGGTTACCGGCACAGTACACCAGTTAATACCACTCATGGTATCTGTTTCCCAGACGTATTTTTTATTTGCTCCTGTGGCGTTTACTGCACCATCTAAGACACAGTCGGACAAGGAACGGCTCTGTTCATAAAGATTTCCCATATATGGATTCGATGCAGTTGGACAAATCGTCAAGATTCCATTTTCACTGCTGTTTTCCGAACCATTGGCATGGATTCGGATAAAAGCATCTGCTCCTGCATTATTTGCCACCGCTGCACGCTCACTGTTGCTCATATTCACGTCATTGGTGGTGCGCACCATGATAACCTCGTAGCCTCTTGCTTCTAGCTCTGCCTGTAGTTTCAGTGAGACCTGAAGATTCAATTCATATTCCTTTAATCCAGTGGTGATTCCTGTGGTTCCGCCCGTTACCTTCGCCTTCGTTTCCGTTGCTCCCGGTCCTATCGGTTCCTGTTCACTGTTTCCCTTTAACTGATGACCTGCATCAATTACAATGAGATGACCTCCGGTCAGCATTTCAGATTCCAGTTTCAAGTATCTTGAGGCAATGTAATATTCTTCATTTTCTATCTGCACGGCACTCCAGGTTCCGTCATCTGCAGTCCGCAAAAACTTAGTTCTTCGTGCCACCGTTTCAAATATCTCGCTATCCTCGGAAGGATATTTACGGACATTTACCCGGTCTGTAGTCAAGACCACGTCTTCTGTATATACAACGGTATCCGGATTCAGTGCAGGCAATGGTTCCACATTTTCCTGATTATCTGTCTTTTGAGGAAGTGTATTAACCCCCTCTTCCTGTTCCGCAGAGCTTTCCTGCTCTTTTGGGCTTTCCTGCTCTTTGGAATCTGTCTGTTCTTCCTGAGTCACCTGCTCCTTAAAAACTTCTTTTTCCTTTCCACAGCCGCCTGCCAGCAGCGCCGTAACCAGCAATACTGCCACTAGAATTCTTTTTCTCATCTTCATTCCCCTTTATCTTATGAAATCAATGGCGTACACCACAACATTTACGATACCTGCCACTGCTACATATCCTGTTATCAACGCCTGTACCTTATCGCTTCTTATTTTATCAAACAATATCCCTGTCAAAATCCACAATAATACCGCTGTTACAAACATAACTCTCGGTCCTGAAACATACATGGTCGGTGAAAAATACATCACCGCTGCACTGGCAATGGACGCCAACAGTATCAATAGCATCACTGATTTTTCCAAAAGCGTTTCTCCGGTCTTCCATAACAGAACTCCCATCAGCACCAGCAATATCACCTGCCAGATACATGCAAATAACTCTGAACCACTCAAAGACGAAAGTGTTGCTGTCTTTATTACCGGCTCCATTCCTTCCGGAACGCCCATACCAAGTTCTGAAAACAGACTGCTTCCAAATAAGCTTATCCATACACTAATAACTCCGGCTGCCGTCAAAACTGTAACGACCATCTTGTTCTTTTGCTTTTTCTGGTTATAGGATAGATAAAATATCATTGCCAGCAGCAATACTGCACTTACCAGCACCTTATGATAGTTGGCAAAACTGCTTAAAATCCACTGAAGGGTAATAAATATATGATGTGGTACGCTCATGGTATCAAATTCCGGCATCCACTCCAATTCCTGTCCACCCCGCGCACTGGTTCCCGGCGAAATAAACAGCAGTACCAGACCCGCAATCATAATTACTATTTCAATAGCGGTCAGTATGTGTATCTTTTTCTCTTTATAAAAATGATAGATTATCGCAAGTGCACCAAAGGTAATAACAACCGCCGCTATCTGTTCTAGCCCCATGGATGCAATAAATCCGCATGGAATGGCATACAGATAGCTTTTCCAGCTAACTTCCTGTGGTGAAAATGCCAATTCTGTAATTGGAATCGCAGCCCAGATTCCTGCTACTACTGACCACAGATAAAAGGTAGAACCGGTAATCCAAAATCCTGCATACCCAATGACCGGAACGCCCATCATAAGAATTCCTGTACACATAAAAAAAGTCAATGCCGCTTCTTTTTGCGGTTCCATTTGTACGCTTATCTTCTTGATGACTTTTATCAATCCACCCACTAACAGCGTAAGCATTCCGGCATTTGCCACATTCCAGAAACTCTTTCCTAAATACATGGAAATATAAGTCATTGCCTCTGAGGTCATTCGACCTTCCCACGTAATATAGCGCATCTTCAGGTACTCAAAGAATCCCATACTATGCGCCATCTCATAAAAATAGGCATCATCGCCATCGCTGTATTTTATTATCCTACATAAAAAAAATGCCGCCAGAAAGAACACGCAATAGCATGTTCTTTCCAGCCACTTACATTTTTTCACATCATTGACTAGTTGCAACTGATTACTCCTTTGCTTCTATTCTTTCCAAGATATGATTAATCTGCCACACGCACTTTAATCATATTCGTTGTTCCGGATACACCAAGTGGAACACCAGCGGTTAAAACTGCAATATCGCCTTTTTCAATTACTCCAGCCTTTTCTGCTGTTTCTACTGCATGATCGAATAATTCGTCAATGTCATCCTTTTCATCTACTAATACAGGAACAACACCCCATGCAAGGTTCAACTGACGGCAAACCTTTTCAGAAGTACTTCCTCCGATGATTGGGCAGTCCGGACGATATTTGGAAACATCCTGTACGGTTCTACCGGACTTAGATACCGTAATAATTGCAGCTGCATTTAAATCGTGTGCAGTTGTACAGGTTGCATGAGAAATTGCATTTGTGATATCCGGATTGTCCAAACTTTCTCTCTGCTTAAATCTTGCTCTGAAATTAATATCCTGCTCTGTACGAACAGCAATACGAACCATTGTCTTAACAGCTTCTACCGGATAATCACCAGCAGCTGTTTCTCCGGAAAGCATGATTGCACTGGTTCCATCATAAATTGCATTTGCAACGTCGGTTGCTTCTGCTCTGGTAGGTCTTGGGTTCTTAATCATGGAATCCAGCATCTGAGTTGCAGTAATAACCTGTTTTCCTGCCTTTGTTGCTTTCTTAATAATCATTTTCTGCATAGAAGGTACATCTTCTAACGGAATTTCTACACCCATGTCTCCTCGAGCTACCATGATTCCATCAGATACTTCAATGATTTCATCAATATTCTTTACACCCTGCATATTTTCAATCTTAGAGATGATTTTGATGGTGCTATTGCCATTTTCTTTTAAAATCTTACGAATCTGAAGTACATCATCTGCGGTACGAACAAAAGATGCTGCAATAAAATCATAATCCTGCTCTACTGCAAATACAATATCAGAGTGGTCTTTTTCACTGATAAACGGCATGGTAAGGTCTACATTTGGTACGTTAACACCTTTTTTATTAGAAACTTTTCCACCATTTACAACAACGCATACAATATCTGTCTTTGTTAAGGACTGCACTTTTAACTCGATTAATCCATCGTCGATTAAGATGGTATCGCCTACTTTTACGTCATTTACCAATTCTTTGTAGCTGATGGATACTCTTGTTTCATCACCCATAATCTCTTCCGCAGTCAGGGTGAAAGTCTGTCCTGCTACTAAGTCTACCTTTTCATTTTCAAACTCACGCAAACGAATTTCCGGTCCCTTGGTATCTAATAATGCAGCTACCGGAAGTCCTAATTCTTTACGGAGTCTTCTTAATTCTACCAGACGTCCCATCTGTTCGTCATGGTCACCATGGGAAAAGTTGAATCTTGCAACATTCATACCAGCGAGCATTAACTGCTTTAATACATCGCCCTTTTCCGTAGAAGGTCCCATCGTGCAGACAATTTTTGTTTTTCTCAGATTTTCTTTTTTCATTTTTCTACCTCTCTTTGCTTTGCATAATTGCAATCTATCTATCAAAATTTGATATCTGATTGGAAATGTGTATGAATTCCAGAACTTATGTCTATCATGTCAAAAGAGCATACTACGAAGCAGTATTGCAACATTGCACGAAATTGCATCTGAAAAACAAGTTTTTCGAGTGCAATTATGTGCAATTATCGCACATCATCTCTATGATGTGCGCTTTTGACATTATCATACTTAACATACAAAAGCCCGAAAATTCAAGGAATATCAACGTTTCCAGAATGTCTCCAAAACATTCCAGTCCATATTATAACAAATAAACTCAAAAAAAGAAACCGTATCTTTTATTTTTCTACGGTTTCTTTACTTTTATTTATGGATTATTGTTCCATGGCTCTCTGCAGGTGCTGCATCCAACTTGGTAATCAACACCTTTTTAACTGCAGAATTACCGATAAATTCTACCGCTGTTTCAATTTTCGGAAGCATGGTTCCTTCTTCAAATTGTCCTTCTGCCATGTATTTCTTTGCCTCATCCACTGTCATCTCATCCAACCGCAGTTCTTCCTTTGTACCAAAATTCAAGCATACCTTATCTACTCCGGTCAAAATAACCAGCATTTCGGCATCTATCATTTCGGCCAGTTTTCCTGCTGCAGAATCTTTCTCAATAACAGCGCTGGCACCTTTTAAATTATTATCCTGAGCAAGCACTGGGATTCCACCACCGCCACAGGCAATTACAATCTGGTCTGCATCCAGCAGTGCCTTGATTGCATCGATTTCTACAATGTCCATTGGCTTTGGCGCAGCTACGATTCTACGATAGCCTTCCTCTGTCTTTACAACATGGTTACCTTTCTTCTCCTCTGCTTCCGCTTCGGTCTCATCCATAACACGACCAATCACTTTGGTGGGATGATAAAAGGCTTCATCATATGGATCTACACATACCTGAGTCAGAATGGTAGAAACCGGCTTGTAAATTCCTCTGTTCAACAATTCGGTACGAATTGCATTCTGCAGGTCATAACCGATGTATCCCTGACTCATGGCGGAACATACGGACATTGGCGTTGCCGTAAATTCCGGATATATTCTGCAAAATTCTGCCATTGCCGTATGAATCATTCCAACCTGTGGTCCATTACTATGTGAAATCACTACCTGATAGTCATCTTTTATAAAATCCACTACCGCTTTTGCCGTTTTCTTCGTAGCATTTTTCTGTTCCGGTAAGGTGGTACCTAACGCATCATGTCCCAGCGCAATCACAATTTTTTTCTTTCTCATGAAAATCCCTCCTGCATATATTCCTATCCTACCACACTTTGAGAGATTTTAAAAGAAGAATTTAGCCATTTTTTCTGCCCAGTGTTACAGATATGGTCTGTTCCTGCCATTCTCCGTTCTGATTTTTCTGAATTACCACGTCTACGGTAGTTCCTGCTGCATAATATTGCAGATTATCCCGAAGCCCTTCCATAGAGCTTACTTTCTTACCGTCAAATTCTGTGATAATATCACCCTTCTGAATACCTGCTTCTTCTGCTGCCGTTCCCTGCTTTACCTGTGTTACATAAATACCTTCCGGCATACCATAAGCTTCTGAGATATCCGAAGTAACATCCTGACCTGCAATTCCGAAATATGCTGTGTCTGCTTCATCCACCACTTCTCTGTTAATCAGGTCATTGATAATTGGCTCTGCCTGTGAAATCGGAATTGCAAATCCCATTCCTTCTACATCCTCATCAGAATATTTTACAGAGTTAATTCCAATTACCTCTCCTTTCATATTCAGTAATGCACCACCGCTATTTCCGGGATTGATGGCTGCACTGGTCTGAATCAAATCATTGGTAACAGAAGTTCCGGTCGTCTCATCCTGCACTGTCACTTCACGATTCAATGCACTGATAACACCGGTTGTTACGGACTGACCATAGCCTAATGCATTTCCGATTGCTATGGCAGATTCCCCGACCCTGATATTATCAGAATCTCCAAGAGTTGCGACCTTTATCTGGCTCAAGGTATCTTTGGGAATATCGCTGACTGCTACTGCAAGTACTGCCAAATCAGTGCTGGCATCCGTTCCCTTAATCTCTGCGGTTACGCTCTGGTCATCAATAAAGGTTACTGTCAACTGATTTGCATTTGCCACAACATGGTTATTGGTTGCAACATAAATAGTATCTTCTGTTTGTCCAATAATAATACCACTTCCGGCTCCTTCGGTATCCTGTGTCAGCTTTTGTCCGAAGAAATTCACCGTCTGCTGTCCCATGTTCGTAATGGAAACAATGGATGGCATTACATTTTCCACAATATCAGAAACATCATTTACCGTAGTCGCTGTGCTGACATTAGTTGCTGACAGCTTTCCGCTGCTATTAGAACTGCTTGTTTGAAGGGTGTCCTGATTTTCGGAGCTAATCACCTTGCCGTTGGCATAATCCAAGGCATATCCTGTTCCATAAAATACTGACCCGGATACCATTCCGAATACCAATGCAATGGCTGCTGTTTTTCCTAATGCAGCTCCAAAACCATGTTTCTTTTTTATTTTCACCTTTTTTGCCTTTTTCTCTTTTGCCTCCTGTTGTGGTTCTGTGTAAGTATTAGTATTTGTGTAATACTGATTCTCTGACTCCATTTTCTCGTAATAATTCGGATTCCGTTCCTGATTGTCTTCGTTTACATAGCTATATGAATATAAAGAATCTGAGGTATTACTATTGTTACTGTTGTTGTTATTTACTTCCATAATACAACTCTCCTTTCTTCTTTTGCTCTTTGCTTATATTAAGGAGTTTACGGTAGATTTGTGATAAAATTGTGATAAATATTTTAAAAATATATGTTTTTAAAGCAGAACAAAGAGTCCGCTTGCCGGACTCTTTCGCGCCCGAGCGGTGTCATTTATGACTAACTTCATCTCCGCGAGGTGCGCATCCTTAGCGGAGCGATTTTATATAATAGGTAATTGCAACGCAATTTCCTATCATATAAAAAACTCCAGAACTAACGATTCTGGAGCAATTCTCTTCTTCTGGAAAAAATCTTTTCCAGAAACTTTTCTTCTAAAAATATTTTTCTTGAAGCGAAATTCCAAATAGAAACTATCACCGCAGAAAATAACTTTGCAAACATATAATGAAGCTCCATACTTTCTACCAGTGTTTTCATCAACATGGAATTCAATAAAAGTCCACATGCACTTAACAGCAGAAAAACAGTAAACTGCCCTGCCTTACTCTGTTCTTCCCTGCATTCAAATACATACTTCGTACTGTATACATAATTAAATACGGTTGCCGCAGAAAATGACAACATGGAAGATAACAGATAATGCATATGTAATGTGTCAGTAAACGCAAAAAGCAGACCATAATCAATCAGGAATGCCACAACGCCTACTACGCTGAATCTGCAAAACTGCTTTAAAATCTTTTTCATAATATCCTCTCTCATTCACACTCACTGTAACTTGCGAAAGTCGGCGTTTCCCCACACCGACTTTCCTATTCTACCCTATTTTCTTTTATTTTGCAAATATTTTCTTTTTCCCACAGGATTTTTTTATTCTACGGTTACGGATTTTGCCAGAATCACTGCTTCCGGTTTCTATTCATCTTCTGATTCCTTTTTCGGAGCTGTTACTCCTGTACGGTTTACAATTTCATCGCTGATATTCTGTACACTCTTTGTCACCTCATAATCTGTTGTTCCGTACAAAAATTCGTGCAACTGTTTTACATTGCTTGCAAGGTCTGCCGGTATTACACAATCAGCTTTTTTACTCTGATAGCTTACCTTATAGCTTCCGGTTTCCTGATCAAATGGGAATCCTGTATTATCTCCCATAGAATAATTCATGGCATCCTTCGCAAGACTTAATATCTCCGTCTTAGAAAGACTGGTCTTAATCTGTGGAAATACCGTATCAATTAATTCGTTTATCGTTCCTAAATCGGATGCTAACGCCTTTTCTACCATTTTATTCACGACCAGACGCTGACGTTCCGTTCTCTGGAAATCTCCATTTCCTATATAACGTATTCTGGCATAAGCAACTGCCTGTACACCATTCAGGTTATAGGTACCGCCCTGATATAAATAATCTTTATCTTTATCAGTCATTTCTGCAATTTCTTCCTGATACCCCTGCATCGCAACTGCTTCTGCCGTACTAATCTCTATTTCGACGCCGCCTAATAAATCTATGGCTTCCGCTACTGCATTAAAGTCAAAGGATACATATTCCTTAATATCCAAATCCAGATTTACATTCAGCATTCTGACTGCCTGCTCCGGTCCGCCTATATTATAAGCTGCATTTGCTTTACTATAAGCATCCTTGTCATCTTCGTCCATCATATTCAACATGGTATCACGATATACGGAAACCAGCTTCACTTCCTTGGTCTCATTATCAATCCGGGCAATCATAATAACATCACTGTTACCGGACTTATAATTACCATTATCACGGTTGTCCAATCCAAACAGTGCAATAGTGGTATATTCTCCTAAGATATCCTTCGTATCATCCGTCAACTCTTCATTCGACTCCGCCACAAAAGTGTCATCTGTTTCTATTTTGCTCAACTTCTGCCAAAACCAGAGACCTGCCAATACCACAATCAGCAGAATCAGTTCCACTGCCAGAAGAATTATTTTTCTCTTTCTTTTTTTCTTTCTCATAGCTTTCTTGCTCATTTTCGGCTGCTGCCGTCTTTGTCCCTGTGCTACATTACTACTTCGTGTGTTTCTTCTATTATCTGACATATTTTCACCTTTCTTATCTTATACTCTTCCTTACCTTACTTTATTTCCCATTTTTGGTCTTTTCTTCATGCTCTAATATACATGACCTATCTTATAATATTTTTTCTCATTTAACAACTGTAATTTTTCTTAAAAATTTATTAACTCTTCTCTTTTTTCTAGCAAATATGGAGAATTCTCCCCATAAACTTCTTACAAAATACTACTCTGTTACGAATCATTTTCCCTATTCCATAGTGCCGCATAGCAGAGCTGTTCTCGCCATGTCTGCGGTAACATAACAAAGGTTCTTTTAGGAATACGGACTTTCCAAAATAGAAATCACTTAAGACTCCAATCCACTGATCATGCATTTCTATATTGTCGGGAATGGGAATTACCTTATCTAACAATTCTCTGCGAAACGCCATACAGCAGCCGATGTAGCTGTTTTTCAAAATATTTTTCATGACCCCTGCTTTAGCACTGCGAAATGCAAAGAACGATTCCATGGTAATCTGCTCCGGATGTTCTCGAAACACTTCGGCATCATGAATGACCAGCATACCGTTTTCCTGCTCCATTACCCCTAATACCCGTTTCACTTTATTGGCTCTCCAAATATCATCTTGGTCTGCTAAGAATATCACTTCTCCTTTGCATTGTTTTAATGCATGTTCCACATTCTTTTTAATTCCTGCCCGCGGTCCTTCCACTACTTTTACCCGACTATCCTTCTTCTGATACTCCTTTAAAATAGTGATTGTACCATCGGTAGAACCATCATCCGACACAATCACTTCATCCTGCTCCATCAGCTGACACAAAATAGAATCTAACTGCTGTCTTAAATACTTTTCTCCATTATATGTAATCATTGCAACGGATACCTGCATCTGTTCTACCACAGCTTCCACCCCCATTTACAGAAATATCGAAACATGGATGTCATATGTATGCGCCTGAGCCTTTTATCTTTCTTCGAGCCTCGTTCCCACTTATGAATTACAGTAGTATCAGGACAATAATACAGGCTGCTGCACTGATTTACCTGCTTGCACAAATCAGCGTCTTCCATATACATAAAGTACCTGGTATCAAATCCCCCTATTTTCCGGAATAATTCTGTTCGAATCATTAAAAAGCTTCCCTGGGCAAAGGGCACTTGAAATGGTTTGGAATAATCCATATCCTGCATGGTGTGATATGCCTGACGTTTCTTAAAATGAGAAGATAAAAACATTCGTACTCCCATGTCAAATACGGTAAGCTCTCTGCGGTATACCGCCTGAAAATTTCCTTTCTCATCCACCATTCTCGGAACCGCCATCCCGATTCCTTTTTGTTTCATGAATTCCATCAGAATCCCAAGGCTGTCCTCTTTTAATATGATATCCGGATTTACAATGGCGTGATACTCAGAGTCCAATTCAGAAAGTACAAAATTATGTCCTGCCCCAAAGCCAAGATTCTGTTCCGGTCTTCGGTAACACACCTCTTCCCACTGATTTGTAAAAGACTCAAGCTCATTTTCTTCTGTACTGTTATCTACAATATATATTTTCTTCTGAATAGTTGCAACGGTATGCTCCATAATGGAACATACCGCATTTCTTACATCTTCTTCATCGTTATAGGCAACAATCGTAATAGAAATATCTGTCATGATGATCCTTTCCCCGTCAATACTACCAAAACGGTGCGAAACAGAATACGAATATCCACACCAAGTGACCAGTTGGATATATACTGGGTATCTAGTGCCACAATTTCTTCAAAATTCTTAATGTCGCTTCTGCCACTTACCTGCCACATTCCTGTCAGTCCCGGCTTAATCCCAAGACGTGCCTTGTGATGCAGTTCGTATTGTTCAAACTCTTCTTCTGTCGGAGGTCTTGTCCCAACCAGACTCATTTCGCCTTTCAATACATTCCAGAACTGGGGCAATTCATCAATAGAGAACTTCCGCATAAACTTTCCAATTCCAAAAATTCGAGGATCATTTTCCATTTTAAACATAAGCCCGTCCATCTCGTTTTGCTCCATCAGGTCCTTTTTCATGGCATCTGCACCCACTACCATGGTACGGAACTTGTAAAACTTAAATCTTCTGCCGTTTTTTCCAATTCTGGTCTGAGAATAGAAAATGGGACCCGGAGACTGTATCTTTATCACAGGAGCAAAAATAATAAATGCAATTCCCGTAAAGAACAATCCTATCAGACTTCCTATGATATCAATAGTACGTTTTACAAATAATTGTCTGGTGGAAGCTATTTTCATACTTGAGGTCAGCACCATGTATCTTCCGCAACGCTCCACAATTTTATTGGGCATCAGCTGTGATTCATGTACCAGGCTGAAATGTACCGTACATCCTAATTCTAACAGTTCATTTGCCAATGCTTCACTGCTCTCTCTGGTATTGCCATTGATGAACACTTCATCCACTACATTGGTTCTTACATATTCCATACAGGTATCTGCACTTGCCACAACAGGAACGTTGTAGATTTCTTCGCCCTCGCGGTTCTTATCTACCACAATGACACCTACCACTTCAAATTCCTTGTATCTGTCATGCTGAAATTCTTTGACACATTCCAGAGCGTAGCGTTCCTCTGTGATAATAATCAGTTTTGAAAAACGCTTCCCACGTATCATTCTCTGGCGAATATAGATTTTCCAGGCACACCGGGAAAAATATTCTATAAATACAGCAATTCCCCAGAATACCATAATAACCTGTCTCGAGTAGATTTCTGACTGTTTTGTTCCCCACAGATATACTGTAATGGCAGCAAAGACAAAACTACAATGAACAACAACCGCTTTTAACTCCTGTACCTTATTTCGCCTTAAAATCCCAGTATAGGATTCAAATAGAAATACAATACAAACATCCATCAATAACAGCACAACTGCCAGTCTGATATAAAATTCATTTATAACAGAGGAACGAACTGCTCTTTCGCCAAACTTTATCCAAAAGGAGATAAGAAACGCTATCTCCAGACAAAGTACATCAATCAGGAGAAAATCCAAATGTTTTACCCAGCTTTTTTTCTGTTTTTTGTACATAATATAACCCTCAACAATATTCAATAGTATTTTATAACAGAAAGTTACTCAAACTATCTAAAAACTATTAATTTTTCCTTAACCCTTCCTCCTCTTGCCGATACACCTCGCGAATAATATACTGTGGTGTATTATTAACACTTAGGTTCATGCGCCCTACATACTCCCCAAGCAATCCCAGAATCATTAAAATAATTCCTCCCAGCAACAGCACTGCTACCATAAGAGAACTCCAGCCTACCACCGGTTCTGCAAAAAAGACTGCTTTCACAACTACATAAATTCCATAAAAGAATCCCAGCATTGCAATCATGATACCTACCAAAGCAGAAAAACGCAGCGGCTTTACGGAAAAAGCTACAAATCCATTAAACCAGACCTTAAGACACTTCATCAGCGTAAAATTAGACTTTCCCTCTTCTCTTACTCTATGTTCAATGTAAACATTGGTCATTTTATTGGTAGAACGCAAAATCAATCCCCAAATATACGGAAATGAGTTACGGTCTCTTAGCATCTGCTCTACTACAAAACGGTCCATGGCAAAATAACTGCAAAGCCGCAAATCCTTTGGCTTGTCCAAAAGAACTGCTGCCATAATGTCATTTACCTTACTTCCAAAGTTTTTAAACTTACTATGTTTCTTTACCTTGTATCTTCCAAAGACAACGTCCCAGCCTTCTTCCATCTTATCTAAAAGCTTCCATGCTTCTGCTGCCGGATTTTGTCCATCATCATCCAGAGATACAATGTATTCTCCCTGTGCAATAGAATATCCTGCCATCAGTGCACTATCCTGACCAAAATTTTTAGATAGATTTACTGCCACTACTCTTGGATTTTCCTTCGCTATTTTACGAATGGCTCCAAGGGTATCATCCTTGGGAGATGCGTCATTTACCAGAATAATTTCATATTCATATCTGTCATTTCCCTGAAATTCTTCCTCTATCTCATTTACTACATGTCCTACCGTGTGCTCTGAATTGTAGCACGGAATTACAAATGAAAGTTTCTTCATAACTATCCTCTTTTATAGTATTTTTTAATCTGTTCACATACATAATGCACGTCCGCTTCACTTACATTGTAATGAAGTGGTAATCTTAGCAAACGCTCGCTTTCCCGGGTGGTATAACGGTCTTCTCCATGAAATACACCGAATTTCTTTCCGGCAGCTACTGTATGAAGCGGGATATAGTGAAACACTGCACCAACACCACATTCCTTTAGGTATGTGATTAGTTCACTGCGCTGTTCGATGTTGTCCGTTTTGATGTAAAACATGTGGGCATTATGGGTACACTCATCCGGAACTACGGGAAGTTCTATTTTCCCTTCTTTTGCCACATCTGACAATTCTTTGTAATAAGTATTCCACAAATGCAGTCTTTTATCATTAATCTCGTCTGCAAGTTCCAGCTGCGCCCATAAATAAGCTGCGTTCATGTCACTTGGAAGATAAGAAGAGCCAAAATCTACCCAGGTATATTTGTCTACTTCTCCACGCCAGAATTTACTGCGGTCTGTTCCCTTTTCTCTTATAATCTCTGCTTTATCACGATTAGCAATGTCCCGAATCAGAAGTGCTCCGCCTTCTCCCATAGAATAGTTCTTTGTCTCATGGAAAGAATAACAACCGTAATCTCCAATGCTCCCCAGCGGTCTTCCCTTATAACTGCTCATTACTGCCTGGGCTGCATCCTCTACTACCGCCAAATGATGTCGGTTTGCGATTTCCATAATCGTATCCATCTCACAGGCAACCCCGGCATAATGCATAACACAGATTGCCTTTGTACGATTTGTAATTGCCTCTTCAATCAAGTTCTCATCTATATTCATGGTATCTGGTCTGATATCTACAAATACAATCTTAGCTCCCCGCATGACAAAAGCATCTGCTGTAGATGCAAATGTGTAAGATGGCATAATAACCTCATCCCCCGGTTGAATATTAACAAGAAGCGCCGCCATCTCCAGTGCATGCGTGCAGGATGTAGTCAGTAATACCTTCGGACTTTGCATCCTTTCTTCCAACCATGCATGGCATTTCTTCGTGAATTCTCCGTCCCCGCAGATATGTGCATTTTCGACAGTCTGCTTCATATATTCAAATTCCTTCCCCGTAAAGGGAGGTTCATTAAAATGTATCATTTTCTACTCCTTTTTCTCAATTCCTGTTACGATTCCGTATATACAACCAACTTTCAGCATAATCCTTCCGCTGCTGCTCATCCATCTCACTATATTTTGCAAAACTTAACTTAGAAGGAACCATCTGAATTCCTTCACATTTATAGCACATCACTTCTTTTCTTCTGGATACTGTTGTCATACTGCCGCATCCGGGGCAGATAAATACTTTCATCATCCGTCTATCTCACATCCTGGTTCACTTTTTATAATCTGTTCTCCTATTGTAGCATTGAATTCCAAAAAGGGCAAGTTCTGTTAAAAAACCTCACCTTCTCATTCATGCCTAAACTTTTAATTATTACAAATTTCTGCAAAAAAAGCCATGATTCCACACGTGAAATTTTCTGCCTTTTTCTTTCACCAAAGCTCATGGGTTTTTGACACTATTTTTTACATAATGACCTTACATCAAACGATAAAAGGAGAACAAAACTTATGAAAAAAACTGTTTTTAAATCTGTAAAATCTATTATTATTGCTGCCGCTGTCTGCGCAGGGCTGACTTGCGGTGTGATAAATGCAGTTTCTGCTCCGGATTCTGCAACATCGGCTATTGTAGCCACTCATCCTAGTTTTGCTGATGGCATCTGTTAGTATGTAAGTTTATCATACCACTCCTCTTCATAATAATTGCAAATTTCATTGGAGAGATTAGGTAATTTTAACAAATCAGCAATATAAAAAGCCTGTTTTACAATATAGCGGGCTTTTTTGTCATTTTCCTTTCTGCCCTCTTTTTTTATTACCCATCCAAGACAATACAGAAACCTTGGTAATAATTCATCCCTTCCAGCTAACATACTGCTTCGAATTCCACATTCTAAAATTTCTTTTGCCTTACTATAGTTTTCCTCCAGCCCTTCCATCAATCCCATATTATAAGCCAATAACCGATATCCAGTAATATGATATATTCTCTCGGTACGACTCTCTCCAATGGTATCCCAAAGCGCATAATAAATATGCTTTGCATCTTCTACTCTGCCCGACAGATAGTATGAGTTTGCAATATTATTCAATAAGATAATTTCATTCCGTGACAACGGCCAGTTCTTAATATCTACCGTTTCAAATTCCGGCATAGTAAGACGCAATGCATCCTCTAACTCCTGTATGTACTTTTCCTGATTTATTACCTTATTGTGCAGATTCATAATAGCATCGTATCTGGCAATATACTGTTGATTATTCAAGGTATCATCTGATATTTTTCCCCTAAGCTTTTTCCACTCCTCCGTTGCCTTTTTGATTTCCTGCACACCAAGTTTCTTTTCTATTTGCCGCATTTTTTCATGTAAATCGTATTCTTGGGCATTAATGAAAAACCGGTTTCTTTCCTGTGCCTGATTCATCTTCTCCATTAATGCACGATAGCTCTTTTCCATAGGCGAACATTTTCCAGTTTCTATTCTGGAAAACTGCTCCACACTACAAACCTCCTCACTTAACTTTTCCTGAGACAGGTTACATAGTTTTCGACATTTTGCAATAATCTCATTACTTACACTAATATCCTTTTGCACATTGGTGCAATATAACATATATTCTTCTGGAAAATTTCCATATTCCTCCCACAATTCTTTTAATACTACTATGTTCTGTTTAAGTTGGATATACTCCTGTTCTTCAACAATAGAAAAACGTCTCTCTTCTATCTTCTTACGCCTTTCCAACCCCCAGACAGCCGCTTCCATTAACTCTGCCAACAAAAATATAATTACATTATCAACCAACATTCCTATTGCCTTTTTAGAAATAAGAATAACCTCCTCATATCTATCCTCTTTTTTCAAAAAGTTTATATAGACACTTACCACTTTCGGATAAATCTTAACCAGTTCTTCCTCATCCCAGTCTTTCCTTTGGATATTTTCCAAAAGCTTTTCCACTATTTTCTGTGCAAGGTCTTCTTTTCCCAAATGACAATATGCCTCTGCCATTAGCAGAATAATCTGCATTTCATCTCTTCCTATTAGAATTCCTTCCAATTTGTCCAGTTCTATTTCGGGCACTGTTCTTTCGATTGCTTCCTGAAAGAGTTCCAATGCTGCTTCCCAGTCATTTTCCCGCTTTCCTTTCATCATTCCAAGACATTTTTTCAGGAACTGCTCATGAAGATTTTCTATATTAACACTGGCACGATACTTCTGAATATCCTTTTGGGCCTCTTCACAGCTTCCATATAAAATATTATTCCAGATTTTTCTTCTCAGTTCCATCAATTCATAATCTCCAATATGAACAATGGTCCAAAATTTGTCCTGTGATCTCCCAAGCCGCTGCAAAAAAGCGTCAATCGTCCACTTACCAATATTTTTTTCTTGCCACTCTAATCTGGACAAAGTAGTCATCGAGCATATCCCTGCACACAATTCATTTTGTGGAATCTTTGCCCGCTCTCTTTCTTTATAAATAATTTTTCCGATTCCGTCCACGCTATTACCTTCATTTTCTTTTGTTATTATGAAAGTATTCTATCATGATTTTCCACATTTTTCCATTTTATACGAATTTTGCGGATTTAATTTTATTTTATACACGAAATGGAACATAATTATTCAGAAGATTACCAAATACCTCTGACGTTTTTCACCATTATTGCCCTGTACAATATTTTCCATCCTTTATTTGATGTTTATATAGTTTTACGCTTATTTTCCCACTGATTGTTTTCCATTTGCATGATATTCTGTGAATTTTTATACAAAAAAACAGCAGATGTCATTGACATTTGCTGTTTCTTTTAAATGCTAATACTTTCAGTCTCTTTTCTCCTCTGTAGCGTAGAATCATAAAGGTTGCTACGATTCCAGCAACTGATATAGCAATAACATTTCAAACTATAGTTTCCCTATTCCGCTCCATCGTTTATTAATACCGCCTCTATCAGCCATCTGTTATCCGGCTGTCCTCCTATACAGGTTGCAAGTGTAATTATATTACTGTCTGTTGTCACTTCTACTGTATCATCATAAGTAGATTCCATAGTTTGAACTGCTTTTAGCTCGTCCAAAAATTCCTGACACCCTTCTGGTGTACTATAATCAAAACTATGCATAATATGACGATCATCAAATACTACTGTTGCAAAAATCTGATATTTTAAAGTCTTATCCGGCAGATAAATGTATACATATGGATTTTCTTCTAAAAATTCTTTGTCCTCATACTTATGAAGTCCTGCAAACATACTTCCGTTCTTCATATTATGTCCATAGATTACGGTATTAAAGTCCGTAAAGTCTTTGCTATTTACAGCTTCCGTATAAATTGAGCCGGGAAGTCCCTCTGTCCCTTCAATGGTATGGTTCAGATAGTATGCATCATCATCTGCCCGTTGCGCGATGGGGTAGTCAATATCTGTTCCCGGTATTTGAATCCAAGCATAAATTTCCTCATTTGTTTTCCACAATTCTTCAAAATCGATGGGGCTTTCATACGGTTCCTCTGACTCTCTTTCCGGTTCTTTTACTTCTTTCTCAACAGAAATCTTTGCCTTTTCCTTGATTTCCTCGTACTCATTCTCTGCTTTTTTCTGTTTTATATAGTAGCCTATAATAAATCCCACACTAACTACAAACACTAGAATCAATAGACCAAGAATAATAATATTTTTCTTTCTCTTCTTATCCATAATCTCCTCCTATAAAAAGCCGTATACTTATATAAGTATACAGCTTTCTTCTTTACCACACAACTATTTTTATATGTACCTATTTAATCTAGCGAGCTGTTTTCTGACAGCACCCCACCTGTCTTTGGTGCTGTTACAGAGGCAGCCATTGATGCATAAATTCACATTTTATATTTTCTATACTACATTACCAATATTGCACCTAACACAATCATTCCAACTCCCACAATCTTTTTCTTTGATATTTTCTCTTTTAAAACAATATACGCTAAAATCAGAGTCCAAATATAGGTAATCGCTGTAAATGGAAGCGCAGCAGAATAATCCAGAAAACGCAATACATAAATATCCACCAGTGCAGATGCCAGATATAAGAATCCACCAATATATAATTTTTTGTCCCACAATACCTTTATTATCTCTTCCTTTTCGGAAGCCTGCTTAAAAAGCATAGAGGCGAGAGCTCCAAGCATCGTTCCGCCGATTAAAATTACATAATAAATCATTCTTCGTCTCCTCCCCCGATTAAAACAACTCCTGCCATAATTACCAACACTCCGATTACCTTCCGTATGGTGACTGCTTCTTTTAAAATTAAGGCTCCTAATAGAATGCTTAACACATAGTTCATGCTGAGCATTGGCTGCAGAACGGAAAGACTGCCAAAACGATATGCAATCAGCATAATCAGCGCTCCCATTCCATAAAACAAAAATCCTGCCAATGCCACCCAGATTCCCTGCTCTGCGGACAGCTTCCAAAACAACTGTCCCACGCAGGCACAAATAGAGGAAATCAACATTAGTAAAATTCCTGTTCTGTTTTTGGCAAATGATTCTCTCATAAGATTTCGCTCCTACTTATATGGTTTCAAGGCATAATTACACTTTTTCAGGGAAAAATTGGAATTATAATACGGGTCTCCTTCTTTCAGCAGCTTAATCCAACGGGTGCGGATGAATTCAATCTCGTCGCCAAATCTTCGGACCTTTTCCTTGGTATCTTCCTTCCCGCGGCTCTTTGACTCGTAATGATACGCCTCCACCGACGGATTATAAACCACCAGATATCCGGCAACTCCTACACGAAGACACAAGTCCAAGTCATTAAATGCAACGGTAAGTACCTCATCTAATCCGCCTACTTCATCGAAGATTCTCTTTTCTATCATCATACAGGCAGCGGTGACAGCACTATAATTCAACTGGGTAGCGGCTCTATGCATATAGCCTTCCCGTTCCCGCTTCATTCCGGGAAACATATTGGCCGCGATTCCGTCTATTCCAACTACAATTCCTGCATGCTGAATGGTATTATCCGGATAATAAAGTCTTGCTCCTACAATTCCCACTTCAGGCCGCTGACAGTTTCCCAGCATCTCTTCCATCCAGTCTCTTGTAATCAATTCAATATCGTTGTTCAACAAAATCAGATATTCTCCCGACGCAAAGGAAGCTCCAAAGTTATTGATGGCAGAATAATTAAATCCTTCTTTCCATGTCACAACCTTTATCCTCTGACCGCCAGACAATTTCCCTTCACAGGAGATTCCCTCTGCTTCTTTTTCATATTTTGCATGACAAAGAGTTTCATAATACTCAAAAGTTTCCGGTTCCTCGCTGTTATTTTCTATAATAATCACTTCATAATTCTGATACGTTGACTTCTCAACAGACGCAATACAGCGTTTCAATGTTCCTGCCTGGTCTTTGTTGGGAATCAGAATGGAAATCAACGGATTTCCCTGCACCTGATATTTCACCCGATAGAACCCAAAAAACTTCCGCTGACTTACCGTCCCCTGCTGTCCCATACGCTTTAAGTGCTCTTCAATAGCACGCTGACCGGCATCATAGGCATATTTTTTACTCATGGGATTATCTGACGTGGAGCTGCGGTGTACCCGCCAGTGATACAACACCTTAGATACATGTCCCACTTTTTTTGCTTCTTCTGTACAACGCAAAATAAAATCATAATCCTGGGCACCATCAAATTCCCGACGAAATCCACCTATCTTTTCTAATACATTTCGTTTTACACATAAAAAGTGTGTAATGTAATTATTAGAACGCAGCAAATCTATGCTGAAATCAGGTTTGAAATGGGGCTGGGAATGCTTCCACTCTCCCCGCTTTCCCTCTGTAATCTTATCCTCATCGGAATAAATCACTTCAAAATCAGCATTCTGATTCATTTTTTCCACCATTTCAAACAGTGCCTCCGGTGCCAGTAAATCATCATGGTCTAATAGTCCTATCCATGCACCGGTTGCCATTTCAAGCCCTGCATTGGTATTTTCTGCAATTCCTAAATTCTTTTCCAGATGTTTGTAGATGATTCTGGTTTCCTGCTTTTCCTGAACAAAAGCATCTACAGATTTTTTCACTTCTTCCGATGGGCTGGCATCTGCTATGCACAACTGCCAGTTGGAATAGGACTGCTTGTATACCGATTCCAACATTTCCACAAGATAGTTTTCCGGGGTTTGAAAGGCAGGCACCACAATACTAATGACCGGGCGATAGGAAAACTTTTTTTCCTTCTTTTTCTGCTTTTCCAATTCTTCTTCACTGGCTTTGTAATATTCAAACCAAGGCTCGTATGGTACTTCTTCCGGCTCCATCCGGTCAAGGAGACGCGCCCAGAAGGCTTTGGGACCATAGTGTTTTAAATATTTGAATCCTTTTACGATTCGGTATGGTGTAATTTTCATATCCTTTTCCTTCTTACTCTTTTCTATACCCTTAACGAAAAATCTGCCTTATCCAATGTTAAATTCGGATTATAGTAAGGGTCTCCCTTTCTTAGAATCTCTTCCCAACGCTCGCAGAACTTTGCTACTTCACTGTTAAAGCGTTCTACCTTTTCCGGCGTATCCTCCATGCCTCTGGACTTTGATTCATAATGGTACAGTTCTGCATAAGGATTGTATACTACAAGCTTTCCAAGCTCCCGCACCTTCAGACAATAATCAATATCGTTAAAGGCAACTTCCAGCTCTTCTGTCAATCCTCCAACCTCGTTAAATACGCCCTTCTTTGTCATCATACATGCTGCGGTTACCGCGGAATAATCCTGGGCGCACATAATACGCCCCATATATCCTGTATCATATCTGGAAGATTCAATGAAAGCATGTCCTGCCATTCCACCAAATCCAATGACTACTCCTGCATGCTGAATCGTATCATCTTCATAGCACAGCTTTGCTCCAACGATTCCGACATCCTCACGCATACAGTAGCCTAACAATTCTTCTAAACACTCAGGATTGATAATCTCCGTGTCATTATTTAGCAGTAATAAATATTCGCCTTTTGCATATGTTGCACCGTAATTATTGATTTTTGAAAAATTAAATCCACCTTTATAATAAACCACCTGAACGTTTTCTTTTTGCTCCAGTTCCTTATAATATGGAAATGTTTCTTCCTCGGTACTATTATTTTCCACTATCACAAATTCAAAGTTACGATAAACAGACTTTTGTTCGATAGATTCCATACATTTCTTTAAATCTTCCACGTGGTCCTTATTAGGAATAATAATAGAAATCAATGGCTGTTCCTGCCAGCAGTATTTCGTGCGGAACATTCCATAGAAGCTGCTGTGCTCCACCTTTGCCGGAACACCAATTCTCCTATAATGCTCTTCTACGGCTTTTCTTCCTGCTTCAAAAGCATAAAGCTTGCTTTCCGGATTTGCCGCTGTGGAATTAATATGACATCTCCAGTGATACAGCACCATTGGAATATGATATACTCTCTTTGCGGCTTCTACACAACGCAGAATAAAATCATGATCCTGTGCGCCGTCAAATTCACTGCGCAGCATACCAACCTTGTCGATCACAGATTTTTTTACTACAAACAAATGGCAGATATAATTCATGCTGCAAAGCAGGTCGATGTTTAAGTCCGGCTTGAAATTAGGGTCAAAATATTTTTTCCCTACCATGTCTATTTTATCCTCGTCAGAATATAAAACATCCACATTTTCATTCAAATTGATTGCCTTAGCACATTCATACAGCGCATTTTCTGCCAGCATATCGTCATGGTCTGCCAGAACAATGTATTCTCCGGTTGCCATTCGGATAGCTGCATTGGTATTTTCAGAAATTCCTTTATTTTCCTCTAATATATGATAAGTGATGTTCAAACCCTTTTTCTGATATTCTGTTACGATTTTCTCTAACGGACTATTGGCTCCGCTCCCATCCGCCAGACATATCTCCCAGTTTCTATAGGTCTGAGTTACAATAGACTCAATTAATGCCCGTAAATATATCTCTTTTGTCTGAAAGAGCGGTACCACAATGCTAAATTTGGGATTGTAATCGAATTTTTCTTTACGCTGCTCTTCCAATTCTTCTCTAGTTATTTGATTGTCCTTCAGCCACCGTTCATAAGTGAACGTGTCCTTTTTGTGAAACAATTTAACCCGAATTCTATTGATTGTTGCTGAAATTCCTTCTTTTTTACAATATATAAAGAACTTCTGAAAAGCATTTAGTGCAGCCGCACTTCCTTTTCCACTTGCCGCAGCTGACATTGAGGTCTTATAAACACTTCTTTTCGTTCCGGATTCTAACACAACTTCCAGCTTTTTTGCTCTCTTTACCGGAACAGATATCTGGAATCCTGCTTCGTATTTTTCAGGCGCCTCCTCAAATACTTCCATCACATCCCGGCGGTAATTCTTCTTTATCTGAATGTCGGATGCCGGCTTTCCATCTATTTTCAGATTTACCTTCAGCTCTTCTGCGCCCATTCCCCAGCCGCTAATGGTAAGCACATTTTCGGAAACATTCGTAGTCTCAATAAAGTATTCCAGACCAGACTGTTTCTTCTTCAGCTGCTTTACGGTTAGCTTCATAATCTGCCACTCTGCTGTTTTTCTAGTGTCTACGATGGACAACTGCTTTTTTGTCTGCCAGTCTTCCGGTAGTGCTACCTCTATCGTCAGTTCTTCACTGATATTTTCCTGATAGCGCAGATAACGCTGACGAACGGTAACGCCGCTGTTTATTTTTACTGTACCAGGAAGCTCCTGATTATCCAAAAATACTTTCACTTGCCGTCCCTGAGGGTTGTCCTGTGGATACCAGCCGCGTATGAGCAAGGTATTTTCTTTTTGAAGATGAAATCTTATTTTTTCTATATAAAATCTGTTTCTATCCATTTTAATTTCTCCATTTCAATCTATAAACCATTGCCATTTTAGCATAAAATTATATTATTATCTACCCAAAATATTTAATAAATATGCAGAGTCCGCTATATATCATTATATACGCTTTTTCTATTTCAGCAATACTATCATACTGACACTACACTTTACTCCCCGAGATAACAATATTGTTGCCATTTACTCTGAAATAATATAAAATAAAACTATTCATTATTTTATTACTGAATTATAACGAAAATACATTTTAAAAAAAGACAAAAGGGGATAAGATTTATGAAAAGAAAAAAATTGATATCTAATGTTTTAAAACAGGCAATTTCTTTTTCGCTTGCCTGCATCACCACAATTGTTGCTATTAATGTTACTTCTCCAACTTCTGCATTGGCAACGGAAATCTCTGTTATGAATAATTCTGTTGGTGCTTCTTTAAGTGAACCGGGTGCATTAGGTTCTGTTGATGTATCTTCGATTAAAATAGGTACAAAATATGCAAAACCAAAGGACATTATTTATACTACTTTTCAGGCTGAACACGCAGAACAGATTAAATTTGAATTTTCCTATTATACAATAGACGGAAGTTACGGATACAAAAACTGCTATGCTACAAAAGAAAAAGACTATAATCCACAAACGAATCTATGGACCATTAAAACTGTCATTCCTTCAAATGCCGCTGCCGGCACATGGGAACTGTTTGAAATTGTGGTAACCGATGAAAATGGTAAAAATGCATACCTTATCAGTAATTCCAAACCTGCATCGCAAGAATATGCAGAAGCAACTGATTTAACTATAGGTGATTTTACCATCGTTTGTGCACCACAGGCTGCGACTGAATTTAATCCTAGTTACCGTATCTTACCTCACTATGATATTACAAAAGATGGTGGTGAAATCAAAATAGACCAAAACGGGGAAATACACTATTTTCTTCCTGATGGCGACCATGTCCATGATGCTTTTTTCTATGATGGAACATATACTTATTTTCTCCAATACAGCGGCACACCAATGAAAAATACTTTTGCCTACCATCCGGATGGAATACATCTTGTTTACTTTGATGAAAATGGTCATGAGATATTCTCCAATTTTCACTATTGCCCTGAAGTCCAATATACTTGCTACTTTGGTTCCGACGGCTATCTTTACAAAGACCAAATCACTTTCATTGGAGATAAGACCTATTATTTAAACAATAATGGTGCATTAGAACAAAATGGCTGGTTCAAATTTACAAATGGTCTTGACTATGGATATGCAAACACTGACGGTTCTCTTATCACAAATTGTTGGGGAAAAGATTCCCAGGGAAGAACTGTCTTCTACCATTGGAATGGAATGGTCGCTAGAGGACTCATTACAGATGGTATTAACTATTATTACATGGACGAAACAGACGGACACTATATCGGACAGTTTCCGGTAAAATAATATACGAAAAAAGTGCTGTTGCTTTTTAGCACAGCACTTTTTCGTTATCATGAAGAAAATATTTCTTTTCTTCATTTTTCACTTTTTTATGCTAATAGGAGAATAATTTTGTCATATAGTCTTTCTTTATACTATATCCATAATTCTTAGCTGTCGCCCAGCCACATCCCACATCTACTTTCGTTACTCCATCTTCTACTTTCCATGTGGTATATGGATTTTCCTGTATTCCAAGCCATTCTACATAAGGTGCGGTTCCTCTCCTTACATATCCAAACCTTGGATCCACGCATGCATTTTTTAACGGTTCTGTTGATGCATATGCCTTTAAATGTTGCACCTGCGCCCGAATTCCTTCTCTCACACTACTAAAAGAATTCCCTGAAACTCCATTTCCGGTTGCTCCTAATCCGGCAAAATTAAATTGTGATATATCCACATCGCCACCAAAACGCAAAAATCCCGTTTCTTTCATTGCCTGACAAAAGGCAACCTCCGCTCTTACACCTTCTGCCTCACACTCTTCCAAGTATATCCGGCAAAAATCTTCTATGGTAGGAGCATCTGAGTTCTGATAAAAAACCGGATACGCCTGATTAGCATTGTAATACTTTACCATCTGCTCCACCGTTGTATTGCTAGTTCCCATGATTCCATATCTGGAATCTACCACATATCCAATACATTTATCGGCAGTAACTCCATCCTCCGTTACTGCCTCTACATAAATCCAATAGGAACCAGATTCCGGATACCATGTCACCCAATTTGCCCCTGTCCATCCGGCAAGCTCACTCCACACCTGATTATTCAGATCATATATGCTATATTTAAACTTTACATTTGATGCTTTTGTTTCGTATGCAACCCCGATATTAATACCGATATTCTCCTGGAGTACACAAATACCAGTGATATCGATTCCTTTTTTAGAGTAATCCTTTTGCACTGCAAAGCAAACAGTATAATCCTTCACGATTCCATCTTTCGTTCTTGCCTCTACATGAAGCCAATAATTTCCCGGCTCTGGATACCAGTTTGTCCAGTTTCCACCGTTCCAGTCAGAAATAGTCTTCCACTGCTGAGTATCCAAATTATAGGACATCCACCGAAACTCTGTTCCAGACTGTGTAGCCGTATATGCCGCACCAATATCTATGCATTCCTCATTTACTACATATGCAATTCCATCCAAAGTCAATGGCTCTGTAACATAATTCTTGTCATTATAAAAACAAATTGTATAAGATTCTATCTGGTTAATTGAATTTTTTACCTGAACCTGTAGCCAGTAGTTTCCTGGCTTCGCTTTCCAAGTTGCCCAGTTTCCACCATACCAGTCACTAATCGTTTCCCACTGTTGCGTATCCAGATTGTAGGAAAGCCATTTAAACTGTAAATTTTTGTCATTACTATCATATCCTACCCCAATATCAATTCCATTCTCCTGGTACTGATAACAAATCCCCGATATATTTACTGCATATGGTGAATAGTTCTTGTCTACATGAAACGCAATCGTATAACTAGCCGAATATCCTTCATCTGTGATTGCCTGAACCTGAAGCCAATAATTTCCCGGTTCCGGCTGCCAAGTTGCCCAGTTTCCACCATACCAGTCACTAATTGATGACCACTGCTGGGTATCCAGATTATAAGCAAGCCACTTAAAACGGATATTGCTTCCATTTGTAGCGTAATCTACACCAACATCAATTCCACTATTACCATATATATAGCAGATTCCTCTCAAATCCAAATTACTCTTAGACAAACCAAAATATTCTGCAATAGCAGTTGCATCTGCCACACCTAACTTTTTCAGTTTCTCATCACTATTTAAAAAGTTATTTACATCATTACTATTATTAATAAATGCGTGTTCTACAATAACTGCCGGAATTCCTACTTCCTTACTTCTTTTGATAACACCATAATAATCTGCCAAAGAACCATCCGGATAGGTTGTGCCATCTTCAGAATTTCTGATTGTAATTCCTCTTTCATTTAATCCTAAAGCCACCAGTTTTTCTTCTATAATGCTAGCAAGCTGTTTTCCCTGACTACCTACAGCCGCATTATAGTTTCCATTCGGATAATAAACCTGTGCTCCATTTGCGGTAGTAGACGAGCCGCTAGTTGAGTTAATATGAATACTTACATAAACATTCGCTCCTACACTTTTTGCAAATGCCACACGATTGGCATTGCAAATCGTAGATGTTGTTCCAGGATATGGACAATTTCCGCTATCGTCTCTTGTCATATATACGGTGACACCTGCATACTGCTCCAGTTCTTCTTTACAATACTGTGCAATCTTTAAATTTAGTGTTTCCTCACGCAATCCATTTCCACTTGCTCCTGCATGTGTATTATCATGTCCCGGATCTAAAACTACTACCACATTGCCAGATGCAGCTTTTGCCCTTCCGTTTAATCCGTCACTGCTGCCTGCTTCTTCTAAAGCTTCCCCGATGGTATTCTGAGATGTCGTATTTCCATTTTCATCAATCGTTACGATATCCAAGTCCACCGCACCGTCTTCTTCACTGACAACTGCATCCGGATTGGTCTCTACTTCCTTATTTACACCATAACGAATATCAAACCCTGCTTCTGCGAACCCCTTGGTCACTTCTGCGCCATTGCTTGCATATGTAATACTCTCAAGTCGATAGGTTCCGCTCTCCGCATCCTGGGCATACTGTTTCGTAAACAGAAATGCACTTCCATCCTGCTTACTTAGCGGTATCTGAAAGACTGCTCCATCCTCTTCTCGCACTACGTTAAGTACAGGATTTTGGATATCTGTGTTATCCTCGCCAAGTCCAACCAGAATATTTTGTGTTTCATTCAATCCTATGTACGGTTCCGCTACAACAACATAACCGATTGCTGCATCTTTAGCCTCATCTACAATAGAGTTTTCTGCTTGTATCTCCGGATCTTCCACAGTTTTCTCTGCTTGTATCTCCGGATCTCCCACAGTTTTCTCTGCTTGCGCTTCTGGTTCCACATTTATCTCCTGCTGGGATTCCTCTGCCTGCACTTCCGACTCAACTGTTTCCTCCTGCTGGGATTCCTTTGATTGCACTTCCGGCTCAACCGTTTCCTCCTGTCGCGATATCTCCGGTTCTGCTGCCATAACCGGCTGTATCGGCACAGTAGTTGTAACAACCAACGCTGTCAATATCATAGATATTATTTTTTTCGCTCTTTTTTTCATTCTGCCTTCCTGCCCTACCTTTCACTTACTTATCAAATTCGTAATACTATCCTAGTATACCACCCCTTTTTTTCACATTCAACTACATTCCATAAATTTACAATTTTCTTGCAAAATCAAGAATCATGCATGACATATTATCATGCATGATTCTTATACATTTTCATATAACAAAATACTATCTATCTAGTAATTTAATTGTATAATCCCCAGGCGGCAATGACCAAAAATATGCGCTCTCATCTTCAAAATATTCTCCCTCCATCAATAATGGTGTTCCAATCATTGTACTAGCAACTACGGTATCCCCTTTATACAGTTTACAATTAAAATATGATGATGCACTATTATTACTTCCTTTATAATCGTACGTTTTAATACCATCAAAATATAACTTCACATTCATTGTACCATCATAATTTCTTGATAATTGATATTCTATATTAGTTATTTCTACTGTAGAATATATTCTTCCAGAATAGCTCACATAATTCACTTCAAATGGATATCCATCATCAAAATACACCTTGTATTCATATTCTCCACACCGTTCACAATAAAAGTTATTGTTCCAATTATGTCCTAATGCCTCACTTACATTTAATCCGCAATCAAGACACATACTTCCCTCTGTACATGTTGCTGCTGTTAAATTATGGACATGCTGAAACTGTCCTAAATAATGTCCATCTGTTGCATCCATATTATAATTATAGGTTCCATCTGTAATTAATCCTCTTGCCACCATTCCGTTCCAATGGTAAAATACAACTCTTCCCCACGGATCATAGGAAAATCCACCAGTATTCAAAGTTCCATCCCAGTTAGCACACCCATAATCCACTCCATTTGCAAACTGAAACCATCCTGCATCTTCCATTTTTCCGTTTGCATTTAAATAATACACCTCATTACCTACAAACGTTATCTTATCTTTATACAAATATCCGTTTGAATCAAAATAACAAGTATATCCTACACTTGGGCAATATTGAAATCTATTAAAAACTTCATGCCCATTTGAATCAAAATATATTATGTGATTTCCATCCGGATGATAAGTCAACCTGTCTTTCATTGGGGAACCATCTGATTGCAAGTAATATGTATAGCTTCCATCAAAGAAAAAAGCATCTGTTACCTTTATTCCATTTGGCAAATAATAATTAATCCCATTCCATACACCGCCACTTTTCGTATAATCATAATATGGCACGGTACGTCCACTAGCTGCTTTAACATCTTCCTCAGCATTTACAGTAGTCTTTGCAGTTAGACACATGCTCATAACCACTAATGCCACCAATAGCCCTCTAACATATTTTTTCATATATTTACCTCTCTCTTTCATAGTACCTAACAGTCAGGAAATTTGAATCCCAGTTGAATCCTAAATTCCCTATTCAGTTTATCTATCTCCGGATACTGCTATACGCTTAATTTACCGGAAAACTTCCCAAGTAATGTCCGTCTGTCATATCCATACTGTAATACCATACACCATCTGTAATCAGACCACGTGCTACCATACCATTCCAATGATAAAAGACCACTCTGCCGTATGGATCATAGCCCCAACCATCATCCATCAAAGTACCATCCGCATTTGCATAACCAAAATCTCTGCCATTCGCGAACTGAAACCATCCTGCATCTTCCATTTTTCCGTTTGCATTTAAGTAATATGTCTTATCTCCTACAAATGTAATCTGGTCCTTATAGATGTATCCCTGTGAATCAAAATAGCAGGTATAGCCCACGCTCGGACAATACTGAAAATCAGTAAATACTTCATGTCCAAACGAATCAAAATAAATAATATGTTCCCCATCCGGATGATAAGTCAGCCGGTCTCTCATTGCAGTTCCATCTGCCTGAAAATAATAGGTGTATCTTCCATCAAACACAAACTGATTTATCATATTACTTCCATCTGCATAATAACCATGTATTGTTCCGTCCACATCAGTTTTATAAGTTTCTCCATTATAATCGCATCCCGTTATTGCCATATTGGTTCCCTGTGTTGTTGCTACATGCGTAGATTTGTTACTAACACTATCATCTATATATCCTTTATTCTTACAATTTTCTATGAAAATATATGCATTCGTAATTCCCTGCTCGCTTGCACCATTCCACAAAAGACTTGCAATACCACCAAAATCATCATATCTTTCTACCCCGGCTTCTTTATACAAGCTTCCAACATTGCAGCTGTCTTTCACATAAATAGTACCACTATTTTCAGCTCCAATCATTATCCATCCACAAATTCCGCCCACGTTACACATTAGCTCTTTCTCAGAATACTGGGCAATAATTGTGCCTGCATTCCAACAATTTTCCATAATAACATTTCCAGAATGGGGCGCATAAACTCCATTAATGCCTCCGCCTCCATCCACTGCCAGCTTTCCAACGACTCCCCCCAGTTGTCCATTCCCGGATATTTTTCCCGTATTTGCACAGTTCGTAATTTTAGAAACTGTATTGTCTCTTTTCACATTTGACTCTCCGACAATTCCGCCCAAGCTACCACCATAAGGTGTACTTTTGTCCATTTGAATCGTTCCGGAATTCGTACAATTTTTAAGTTCGAATTCCTCACCTGCCACACCATAAAATATTTCTGATCCAATGATTCCACCTGCCACATAAGAAGATTCCCCTGTACCGCGAATTGTAATATTCCCTGTATTTTTGCAATCTGAAACCAAGATTCCTCCGTTAAGTGCGGCAATTCCTCCTACCGCGCTCAGATTACCTGTAAGGTTTCCCTCATTCTTACATCCTGTAATTACTCCCGCATTCTGACTTGCAATTCCTCCCACTTGATTCGGATATCCGGTAACGTTAATATCTACGCTGTTGACGCAATTTTCAATAGTTCCGGAATTATGCTGGCAGATTCCAGCAACATCCTTAAAGGAAGCACTATTTACATTCAGTGTACCGTCCACTGTTAGGTTTTTTACGGTTCCTGCTGTATAAACATAATTAAACAATCCCTGTTCGCCTTGCAGACCATAGATAGTATGTCCATTTCCATCAAAGGTTCCATTTAAGTTCTTTCCAGCAATGCTTCCAACATAGGAGCTGATATCGATATCATTAGTAAGAATATAGTTTTGATACAATGTATCCCCACTGATGCATGCTACAAAATCTTCTGCCGATGAAATGACGATTGTTCCCGCCGCATAAGTCTGAGACTCCATCATCAGGCTATTTGTTTCTTCCGCAAATACTGTTTGATTTTCAACAGAAAAAAGTAATACTCCCATACAGGTTCCCGCAGCCAATGCTTTTATCATTCTCTTCTTCATATTAATCTCCTCCTAATCAGTTTACCGGAAAACTTCCCAGATAATGTCCGTCTGTTTCATCCATTAAATAATAATATGCTCCATCTGTAATCAATCCGCGAGCCACCATTCCATTCCAATGATAGAATACGACTCTTCCCCATGGGTCATAAGAAAATCCACTTGTATTTAAAGTTCCATCCCCATTTGCAAATCCATAGTCCACACCATTTGCAAACTGGAACCACCCGCTATTCTCTAACGCTCCATTTCCATTTAAGTAATAAACTTTATCTCCGACAAATGTAATCTGATCCTTGTACAAATAGCCCTGAGAATCAAAATAGCAAGTATATCCTACACTTGGGCAGTATTGGAAACTATTAAACACCTCATGCCCATCACTATCCAGATAAATAATATGTACTCCATCCGGATGGTAAGTCAATTTGTCCTTCATTGGGCTACCATCTGCCTGCAAATAATAAGTATACGTACCATCAAAGGCAAACTGATTTGTCACCATATTTCCATTATCATCATAGAAACGCAATTCCCCATCCGCTCCTGTGAACCAGCCGGAAGCATGTCCGATAGAAACAAATGGAATTTCATTTTTGTTCGCATATGTTTCTGTTGTTGAACCCGTTAATCCATATATTGTCAGAGCAGAAGCACCATCAAAAATACTAAATCCAAACTCTGCATTAGAACAGTTTACAGTTGCTTTTGTAAGACTGCTGCATCCATTAAAGGCGCGTGCTCCTATTACCTCTACCTTTTTCGGTATCACTATCTGCTGTAATGCACTACAGTTTGTAAATCCTTCATATCCTATGGTTTTTAATCCTGCTGGAAAGCTTACACTACTTAAAGAGGTACAATTACAAAATGCATCACTTCCTATTGTTGTTACCTTTGATGGAATTGTTATACTCTTTAATGATGTACATCCATAAAATGCATTTGTTCCTATACTGGTTACTG
>CASFBK010000017.1 GCA_949292785.1 uncultured Eubacteriales bacterium | reverse complement strand
TTCTTTTGTCTTGCCATAATAATAGGCCTCCTATGATTTAGATTTTATCATAGAAGACCTAATGCTAATAGCTATTTACAGAAAAACTTTCATACACTCCTCTGCCCATTTGTAACTAATTCACTTCCACAATCAATTATTCTTTTACAATCCCTTTTCTCAACTGAAATTTGGGCAATTCTTTTAACTTCAGCTTTTTCTCTAAACGCATTTGTATCATTTCACGCTTCCCAAATAATTTTACCAAATTGGTTATATAATCTGTCAAAGCCTGTTTGGAATGATAATATATTTCTACACTATCTGACCTTTCAATCAATTCCTTGATAATATCTTCGTCTGTTACATCCAAAGAATGCCCTACGAAATATAGTTCTTTTTCTGCTCCCATTATTGTCATCTGGTCATATATTTCAAGTATTTGCGCATACGCTAAATCCGTTCCCCCTTCTAAACGTTGAAAATACTTTTTAAATTTTATAAATCGAGTATCTAACTGCTCCAGTTCATCATCTGCATCTGCATTTACGCCCAATACAATATTTTGTTCTTTTGCTATTCCGTGTATGTGAAATACCGGAATATCCTTTTCCCTTTGATATAATTTCTCATATACATTAGTATAGTTAAAGTTCACCACATAATCAGCTTGTTCAAAAATATCATTATTGGAAACTTTATTTACTGCTATCTGGTCCACGAATTGTTCAATATATATATTTAATATCTTTATAAAATCCCGCAATTCTTGATACATTTTGGCAATAATTTTTTCTTCATCCAGCCTTCTGACTTCTGTATTCGTTATTTCCGGTGTTAAATACATCTCATCAAAAGCAATGTACGTGCTGTCTATCACCGTATTCTGTGCATAAAATCCCCCAAACTTATTAAATCGTTCAATGTCCTCTAACAATAATTGATTTTCGTTACTCCATTCTATTTCACCATAAAACGCTTCTATGGTACGAGTATAATCGAAAATTCGCTTAAAGCTCCTAATTACATCAACAATTTCTTTTTCAAAATCAATCCATCCTATATCCGCTTCGCATATTTTTTCAAAGTATGCGACCCACATATTCTTATTCGCCAATTCCACCATCTCATCTAGCTTTTCCATGTTTATTTTGGTTCCTTTGATAACATCACTATGTAATTTATAACATTCCCGTATAAATTCATCCTCTGCATATAGCGGACTGCCTTTTCCAAACATAAATCCAATATAATTACATTTCTTATATTCCCCACCTAATTCCTTCAATCGTTTTATTACATTCATTAAATCTAAATACCTGGTAGGCAGTTTATGATACAAATCAAATCCATTTCCTAAGACTAATACTTTCATTCCTATTCCTCTTTCGTTGTTCACCAATTTCCACAAAATGCTACTGCTACTATAATTACAATAAATGCAAACATTTTTATTTTGCTTTGTTTTAACTTCTTCATCTCTTATCCTTTGTTTTAATCCACAACTATTTTAGCTTCTGGAAACGCCTTTTCCAGTCTACTAATTTCTTCTTCATTCTCTGCAAGTGGCGTACCTGTTAGTATCAGCCTGTTTATATATTTTAATTTTAATAAAACATCTGCATTGTCTATATCACTCTGCTCTAAATCCACCTTTTCCAACTCAATACAATTTTCTAAAAAAGAATAATCTGATATATTAACAAAGCAAAGTGTCAATTCTTTTAAGCCTTTAAAATTTTCAAGGAATGTAAAATCTTTTATATTACAACTCTCATTTATATTTGAAAAAACAAAACTTTCCAGTTTTTTAAGTTTCTTTGACACTTTTTCTAGTTCTTCTTGTACTTTAAAAAGTTTTTTCTTTTCAATCAGCGGATAGTACATTGAACCATCCTCGTTTTTTTGAAACAATTCATAACATGAATCTCTATGTGTAATTTCCACATTTACCCGCAACTTCTTCATGTTCTTACATTTTGCGACATCTATTATGGTTTCGTATTCACCAATAGGTCCTATATCTAATTCTTCTATTGACTCTAAATCTCTGTAGGTCACATCTTTGGAATCCTTATCTTTTCCTAATTCCAGACAGATGACCTGACGCATCTTATCGTCTTCAAAGTGTACTCTTCGACCTTTAAAGAGCCAGTTTCCGCAAAATGCTACTGCTACTATAATTACAATAAATGCAAACATTTTTATTTTGCTTCGATTTAACTTTTTCATCTCTTATCCTCTGTTTTAATCCACAATTATTTCTGCTTCTGGAAATGCCTTTTCCAGTCTGCTAATTTCTTCTTCATTCTCTGCAAGTGGGGTTCCTGTCAGCCAAAACTTTTCTACATTTTTTAATTTTAATAAATCATCTGCACTATCTATATCGCTATACCACAAATCTACACTCCGCAATTTTCTGCAATTCTCTAATACAGAAAAATCTGTTATATTCGCATAGGCAATATGGATTTTCTTTATATTTTTCCCATACTTTAAGAATTCAATATCTGATATATTAAAGGTATCATTTACATTCGAAAAACTAAACTCCTCTATTTTTTTTGCATTTTTTAGGATTTTCTCCAAATCTTTTTGTATTCTCTCCATTTTTTCCGTACTCACCGGAGGATAATACCTTTTTTCTACTTCTGTTATTTCATACAGTTCAAAACCAACCTCTCCCCGAGGAACTGATGAATTTACCCATATTTTTTTTAAATTTTTACATTTTGCAGCATCTTCTATTGTTTCAAATGTTCCGACAGGTCCTATCTCTAATTCCTCTATACTCTCCAAATCTCGATAGGTCACATCTTTGGAATCCTTATCTTTTCCTAATTCTAAACAGATGACCTGCCTCATCATATCATCTTCAAAATGTACTCTTCGCCCTTTGTAGAGCCAGTTTCCACCACACACAATAATAACTGCAACTATAATACATCCTATTACTTTTATTTTATTTCCTTTTAATCTACTCATTTTTCAACTCCTGATAAATATCTCCTATGTCTTGTCTATATCCGTTTATCTCAACATTATCTTTTGCTTTTTCATCCAACATATCAAATATTGCACATACTTCATTTGGATGCGTCACCAGATACGCCACCGTCAATTCTCCTCCTGGCAGCTTACTATACCCACAACCAAATGCCACTTTTGCCCCAGTACCATTTTGCATATATTCATTAAATGCTTTTACCCAATCTGCCGTTTCCGGCCCAGGATAGAACGAATATGTATGCAAATTGGCATCTCCGTTTATATCTGAAGATACATAGAACATATCAAACAAATCTGCCAATTCTCCAACCTGTGCTATTTCCCAACATGCCTGCGTAGGATTTTTCGCCGCATCTATGCCTGCCGAAACAATGCTTTGGACGGAGCTTGCTATCCCACTTCCCGGTATCTCTCCTATAAATGTAGAAAGCACCTGATTGACCATTTCTTGCGAAACCGCCTGACCTACCGTATCATTTCCGATATATGTCGCCATATACTGAAAACCCTCCTCCTTAGCCTTATTTTCTCCGGTTTGACCTGACACAGGAGATGATATGGAAATCACGGTAGGCTGTTGCTCAATCCACACCTGATTCTTTCCCGGATATTGGAAAAATTGCAGTTGCAGCAATCCGTCACTTGTATAGGAAATCTCTATCAGTCTTTCGGACGTAACCTTTTGGTCTCCCTGCATATTTTGTGTTGTAGCAATATCCAAAGCCCCACTATACGGAAGAAAGGTCTGCAATAACTGATTGATGCGGATTGCATTTCTTTGTGTGTCCTCGTTTATGTCCAGTCCCGCCATACACGATGCTTCCAAAATCATCAGCGCCATATTTACCGCCTCTGCAAGCTCTTTCAGCTTCTCACTTGCATTGTAGGACACAACGGTAACCGTAATTCCTCCTACGGACCGACTCTCTACGTCAGAATAGTCATAACACAGATTCAGCATATCCTCTAAAAGCTCTGCATCTCCGCTCCGAATCAAAAGTTCTGCTAACTGCATATATTCCTGCTGTGTAATCTCGTTTGCAGGCTTTTGCAGTATCTCCTGCCACCTCATCTGCAACAGAATATTTCCTTCCTGTGCCACAGACACAAAGAAAGCAATGTCATCAAAATCTGTCACAAAATTCTTATTCCCAATTTCTTCTGCTAGTCTTTTTACTACCGTATCAAATGCCTGCACAGTATCTGCCTGTGCCTGAAAGATTCTACCATACCGCTGGTCTACTGATTCCACATTTTGAAAGATTTCCTTTAACTGTCCTTCCGTATAGTCATTCAGATCAGAAACATCTCTCATATACTGCTCGATATTGCTTAAATCATTTTCTAACCCGACATCTCCAAAAGCATCTCGCGCATGCAGCGGAATATCCGCAAAAAAATCCAAAAATGGCTCCGTTGAAATTCCCTTCTCCAATGCTTCGTATACTTCTTGTGTAAATACCCTTTTTCTTCCCATTTATACAATCCTCTCTAACCGTTTTCCTGCTTGTTTATCTGCTTTTTGTACGGTTTCTTTTGTTTCATCTAAAAATGTTACGGTAGCATCAATAAGCTTCTTCATATTATTTCTTGCACTCTCTACCTTCGTCTCTATTTCTTCCATTTTTTCATAAGTAGTTCCACAGCCGCCATCCTCTTTTCCTTCTGACACCTTGATTTCCTCCAGCGTTTCCATCAGTCTGACAAGTCCCAGCACAGCTTCTTCTATTTTTTCTTCTTTTATCCCAACAGTACCTAACATTTCTTTCTTCCTTCCTAATATATTTTCGTTCCTAAATATATTTTTTGTTCCTAAATATATTTTTGTTCCTAAATATATTTCTTTTCTTAATATATTTCCCTGTCTGCATTATCTATCTCTGCCACATATTGTTCCATCTGTCCTGCCGTCTGGGTCGACCAGTTCAAAATGGTGTCTTTTAGTAAAGACTCCGCCAAATCTGCAAATTTAGATAATTTTTGCGCTGTCTTTCCGCTAAGTCCTTCTTCCTCTACAACTTTTCTTAAGATGCTGACATATTCCGTTATGACCTCATTCATCTTCTGACCTGCCACCAAATAGTTCTGCTTTTCCTGCCCGGTATAATTATCATCAATCACTACAATGTCTTTTCCTAATGGACATCCCATCTATATCCCTCCCAGTCTTCTGCTTAATTCCGCTATTTTATTATGATATGACGCAATCTGCCTGCTCAACGCTTCCCTTTTCTGCACATTGGCATTAATTGCACTTGTCATTCTTTCCGCCACACTTTCCATGCAAGCCCGATTATTTGCAGCTCTCTGTCCATCTAAGAATTCATACATACGGCTTTGATAACCATACAGGAACTTTACATTCCTTACATAGGGCTCTATGCCGCGCGTACTGCTTCGCTTCCTTGCCTTTGCTTCTTCTACCTGATTACGCATATTGTCATAGCGTCTTTTCGCTTCCTGCTGCTGCTCTATTTTTTGATTTAATTTTCCAATTTCTCCATTTAATTCATCTATGGTATTTTCACAATTTCTTATTTGAGCGCGGATTGCCTGACGTTCTGCCTCCCTGCGTTCTGCTTCTGTCTGACGCATTCTGCTCCTCCTCTGTCTGTATTAATTTTAAATCGGGATTTTAAAAAGATGTTTTACCAGAATAATATCTGTAGAATTACAGTATTTTGAATAAATATACATTGCCGATATACCCTTTTTCTTCCCTCTCAGTATTCAGAATAGCATTTTCCTTATTTTATGTCAATTTCTTCCATGTATTTTATAACATAAAATAATACCAAAACCAGATTTTTATTTTCCGGTTTTGGTATTATTCTTCTTATACCTGATACCACCGTATCTCATTTGCTTCGAGTTTCAATTCAAAGCTGCTTCCGTCTCCCCTGTAAATAACGGTCTCCTGTGGCTCATAGGTATTATTAACTACACAATATTTTCCATTTTTAATATAAGCGTGTACTTCTACATTGTAGTTCGTGCTGAACCACCTATACAGATTCTCTTCCTCATGACTGCTCCAAAGAATTGCCCGGTACAAAAGCCTGCTGTTTTTAAAGCTATAGGGAAGTCCGCTGATATAAACAGCACGCCCCGCTCCAAAGGAATTTACTGCAAGCTGTACTTCTTTTTCCTTTTGTACCAGAATCCGGGTTCCTTCCAGTGCATAGATATTTTTCTGACCTTCTCCAAAGTCAATGTCACCCTCGCAATCTTCTGTAATAAAGTGGGTATGATTTTCCCAGTTGTACTTGTCATATCCTAAGGTAAATCCCCGCTCCTCTTCTACCCCAAATACATTGGCAAGCTGGAAGTAACGGCCATTCGCCTGATGGGCGCTTGGCTCACCTACACCGATGATTCCACCGCCACGATATACAAATTCCTTGATTGCCGATACAATCACCGGGTCACACCAGTATGCCCCGCCGGTATGTGCCGTATCTGCCCCACCTACATTAAGGATAACATCAATTTCTTTTAACATATCAGGATTTGCCTTAATGTCCTCAAAACTGATAAACTTCACATCAAATGGTGCACCGGAAAGCGCCTCGATAATCCCCGCATAAGAATAATTCTGTTTCTGATAAAGGGCATGATGTACCATATGTGCACCCCATGCACGCATTTTCCCCCAACAGTTCAACACTGCCACACGCTTTACACAGTATGGGGTACATCCCTTTACATTGTCATATAACTCGCGGAACTCTTCGCACACGGACTCTACATAGTCCACAAACTCCGGAAAATCCAGTGCCAGCTTCAGATATCCGCCATAGCCGATACGGTCTACCGGCTTTCTTAAAATAGCACGCCGCGCTGTTACCCAGTTTACCTTTGCTTCCTTTACCGGGTCCCCTCCCTCACAGAACGTGTCCGGGAAAAAGTATGGCAGAAGCCGTCCTTCGGTGTATTTTACCCCTTCAATATCACTAATGAGTCGCAGGGTGGAACCGTTTCCTACACTTCCTACCACTGCATCTAACCCAATCGATGCAAATTCTTCCATAAATGGCTCTGTTCCAATCCAGTGGTCTCCCAAGAACATCATGGCTTCTTTTCCGCACTCATGAGTAATATCTACCATTTCCTTTGCAATCTTTGCTACTTCCTTACGCTGGAATGCCTGAAAATCCCGATATTCCTTCGATGGAATTCGATATTGTCCGTTGTAATACCCCTGGTCAATGATATATTCCGGACGAAATTTATATCCGGCCTCCTGCTCAAACTGTTCTAAAATATAGGGACTTACAGAAGCAGAATAGCCATACCAGTCTACATATTTTTCCCTTGCCAGCTCATCAAATACCAACGTGAACTGATGGAAAAACGTAGTGAACCGCAATACGTTTACATATGGATGGTCTTCGATAAACTTGCGCAGACGCTTCATAGTAAATGCATGTGTCTTAGGCTGGCGCACATCAAAGGTAATCTGATGCTCTACATCCTTCCAGTCATTGGTGACTGCATTATACATATGCACCGGGTCCCAGATAATATAAGCAAGAAAGCTTACGGTATAATCATGGAAAGGCTGTGTTTTAATCGTAACATCTCCCTTGGCTTCATCATAGCTCCAATCTGCCACCGGCACCACTTCTCCTGTCGTCCGGTCTATGACCTCCCACCAACGGGTAATATCGTCATGGCTATTGGGCTTTAACATATCCGGATACAAGCCTTTCATCAGATGAATAGAAAGACTGTCCTTTTCTGCGGTGTAAAAAGGTGTCATTAAGTACATCTGCTGTACCTCATCCGGGTTCGCTTTTGCCCAGTCATTATCTTTTCTCGTTGTATAATAGGTAGAATAAATCTTGCCCTCCACGTTCTTTAATTCCGGTGGAAAGTCTGTTCCGTCGCAATCTCTAACTGCGTCCGCCCCCCAGCGATTCATCAGTTCCAGTGTCTGCGGAATCACATCTACATCCGTCGGTATGGTCACACGTCCCTTTGTCTTTCCCATTGTAATCTCCTCCTGTTTTGTTCTAAAATTATCCTTCTTACATTTCTCTTCCGATATGTTCAGAATACGGGAAAAAATAATTTTTTTCAATTCATATATTGCGTTATTTTTTAGAAATATTGCTATTTCTTATTTTTCCTGCTAAAATATAAGCATATCATTATTTGTATTTGCTTTACCCTTCTAAAATAAAGCATTTTTCAAAAGTGCGGAAAGGGGTTTTATGGGAAACGCAAGATACCAGTTTCATACTGCTTCTACGGACAGCCATTCTGCCCGTCTTTTGTATGTAACTTTTTCCAAATACGAGGATGACTGGTCCAGTTTAAAACATAGTCATCACTTTTCTGAATTTTTCTACGTAAAAAATGGAAAAGGAAAGTTTCTTATTGAAGATGAAGTGATTCCGATTGGAAAAGATGACTTGGTTATGGTGAATCCCAATGTGCTTCATACAGAGGTTTCTTTAAGTACAGAACCGTTAGAATACGTGATTTTAGGCGTGGAAGGAATTGTTTTCTCTTTCCCACAGCACAGGGAATACACTGTTTTTCACTGTAAAAATAACAAACAGAATCTAATGTTTTATTTTTCTTCTCTCTTAGAAGAGATTACGGAAAAACAGGCAGACTATGAAGCCGTATGCCAAAAGCTTTTAGAGGTTCTTATCGTACAGTTAAGCCGTTACAATAACTTTTCTTATGATATTGTCCCTACCCAAAGCCTGAACCGGGAATGCAGTAAAATCAAACATTACATAGATGCCCATTATGCAGAGAATCTTACCTTGGACATGCTTGCAGAACTTGCTCATCTGAACAAGTTCTACTTTGTGCATTCCTTTACCAATGCCTTTGGCACTTCTCCTATCAGCTATCTGCAGCAAAAAAGGATTCAGGCGGCGTGCGAACTGTTGTCGGGAACAGACCACAGTATCGGAGAAATTGCGCGGCTTACGGGATTTTCCTCCCAAAGCTACTTTTCTCAGTGTTTTTTGAAGCAGTGTGGCATGTCGGCAAGAACGTATCGCAAGAAACACCGCTCTCTCCCGAAGGAATAGTGGAAAGCCGTATTTCTATCGAATATCATAGACACTGCGAAGGTGCAATCCCTTTGTACTTCCTCTGACCACCTTCAACCGCTTCTCTCCTACATTCATATCAAAGTAGTTGTCGGACAACACAAGTGTTTCATCCTCATTCTGTACCTCTACCCCTCTGGCATAGGCAGATGCTTTTACTATGATTTCATCTCCCGACACTTCATAGCGCAGCTGTGGATTCTTGTATTTAAAATATTTGGGAAGAGAGAAAATAACTGTTCCGGAGGAAACCTCCTCTTCTCCCCGGCACACCTCATAGCTCACATACTCATTCCAGATATCTAATTGTGGCAGCTCCTGCTTTTCTATCCATACACAGGACAAAGGCTCCACAACAACAGCCTGCTCTTCCTGCCTTTTGACACTGCCATTACTGTCCCTGACTGCCCAACGAACGGTAAGTTTTTCTTTCTGAAGTGTCTCGTTCGTCACATTTAAGTGAATGGATTTTTCTACCTTGAAATGCTCCCAGTTCATATTGATTTCCTGCGTAAGCCATCCTTCCTCTTCACAGGAAATCATCACAGGGGCAAAAAAGCGCTTTGCAAAATAGTGCAGTGCCTTCCATCTATTTGTATAGTCAATAGAAGACCAGGACACCACCGGCCAGCAGTCATTTAACTGCCAGTATATAGCTCCCATACATCTTCCTCTGTTTCTGCGAAAATGTTCTACCCCATAGCGAATGGCATCTGCCTGAAGCATCTGGGACGCATAGAGCACAAGCTCAAAAGAAGATGGATATTTATAGGTCTGCTGCATATAATTCATAATTTTTCCGTTGCCGCTTCCGTTCCTCTGATGTCGTTCCATTACATAGGAAAAAATGTTCCAATCTTCCTCATCATCGGTAAAGGTTTTAATGGTACTAAAGCATGGAAAAGACTGAAATCCAAACTCCGAAACATAGCGGAAATAATATTTGCGATATTCCACAAAAGGCTTGTTTCCGTGCCATACCTCCCAGAAATGCACATCCCCCCGTTCCGGGGCGTTTGGCTCATCAAAGGAACCACCGGCAGAAGGACTTGCAGGCCAATAGAAATGCTCCTGATCGTATTCCTTGAGCACTTGGGGAATAAGCCTTTCATACATAATGAGATAATCTCTGACTTCAGAAGGCTTTGATACCCACTCTCCCTGGGCAATAAACATCTCCATTTCATTATTTCCACACCACAACGCCAGACATGCATGATGCCTGATTCTAATAATATTATCAATAAATTCCTGAACAATATTGGCTTCAAATTCCGGCGTAAGCTCATAAATACCACAGGCAAACATAAAGTCCTGCCATACCATCAATCCCAGTTCATCACAAAGGTCAAAAAACCAATCCTCAGGGTAATAACCACCACCCCATACTCGTATCACATTGAAATTTGCGGCTTTGCAGTCTTCCAGTAATCTTCTGGTACGCTGGGGGCTTGTCCGGCCAAGCAAATGCTCCTCCGGAATATAGTCTGCTCCCATAGCAAATACTTCTTTTCCGTTGATGCAGTGGGCGAAGCTTTCTCCCCATGCATCCTTATTCCTTACTATGGTAAGGGTACGAAGTCCGATTCTTCTTTCCCAGCAGTCCTGTACATCACCTTTTTGTAACAGCTCTATTCTGACGGTATATAATGGCTGTTCTCCCAAACCATTGGGCCACCAAAGCTGTGGATGCTCTATCGAAATGTTCTTAGGGCTTCCCTCATACCATTTTCTTTCTCCCTGCGGGTCTGTGAGCAGAACCCGATATTCCGCCCCAGTTCCTTCTGCCAGAACCTCCAGATTCAGGTCTACGTTTCCCTGCTTGTGGTTCTGATGAATTCTTACTTCTCTGAGTCGGTATCCGTTATCTGCCGTCAAAAATACCTTTCTGAAAATCCCCTGGTCCGGGAGATGCGCTCCCCAGTCCCACCCAAACATGTAATGAGCCTTTCTAATATGAACAAATCCATCCATGGCATCCTGCGCACCTTTTACCGGAGATTCTTCAAATCTCCTGCGAATATATTTCAATGGAGAATGCAGCCTGACCGTCAGCTTATTTTTCCCGGGACGTATGACATCCTTAACCGAATATTCCCAAGTCCGGTGCATATTAAAGGCGCTGCCAATCAGACAGTCATTTAGATAAATATCCGCTAACGTATCAATTCCCTCAAATCGAAGAAAAATTCGGTCATATTTCAGCAACTCACTGTTATACTCAAATTCGGTTTCATATTCATAATCCAATTCCATCAGGGAAAGCAATTCCTGCGCATTATCTTTCCAATACGGGTCTGCTATCGTTCCATTGCGGTTTAAATCGGTGTAGACGGTTCCCGGAACAACCGCTTCCTGCCAATTTTCCTGCCCCATCGTATGCATTTTCCACCCTGCGGTTATTTCTCTTACCAACATACGCTATCTCCTCGCTACTATACTAAACTTGCTGCCCCTATCATTCCGGCTTCATTTCCCAGAGAAGCAATTCTAATTTCCGGAATTTCACCATGATTTCCTCCAAAGCACTCTTTTTTCATTCTCTCGCGGATTGGTTTTAAAAGCACTTCTCCCTGAGCAGCAATTCCACCGCCTAACAGCAAGATTTCCGGTCGGAATATATTTACTATATTGATGATTCCGGTACCCAGATCTTCGATATACTGTTCCACGATTTTCTGTGCTTCTTTGTCATTGTCCTTTGCTGCTTGAAATATATCAAGAGGTTCCATGGGATTTCCATATACCTCAGCCGCCGATTGTCTCATTGCCGTTGCAGAAGCATATGCCTCCAAGCAGCCTTTTCTGCCACAGGTACATGCTCTTCCCTTATCCTTTATTACAATATGTCCCAGCTCAGAACCACCCTGAAGACTTCCGGTGAATAGCTTTCCATTAATTATAACACCACCGCCTACTCCTGTTCCAAGTGTAAGCATTACCATATTATCATACCCTTTTCCGGCTCCTGCCGCTGCTTCCCCCAGTGTTGCACAATCTGCATCATTGGCAATCCTTATCGGAAGGGGCAGGTATCTGCCCATTTCTTCTGCCAGATTAATATTCTCCCATTTTAGATTATTCGAATACAGCACTTCTCCGTTTTTGCGGTTTACAGTTCCGGGTACTCCGATTCCCACTCCGCTGCACTGATCCATGACAATATCGTTTTCATCCAAAAGCTTCAAAACGCCTGCTGCAATTTCACCAATCAATTCTTTTGGACTCTTTGTATAATCAGTCTCTACCTTTCCTGTTGCCAAAAGGTTATTTTCCGCATCTGCCAATCCTATTTTTGTACTGGTTCCTCCTATATCAATTCCAATCCTTATCAGGTCTTTCTTCTCTCCAACTGTGGTTATCAATGCATCGCACTGTCCGGATATCCGATAATCTTCACTTCCTGCCGGCAAAAAGAAGCTGTCCCCCTTTTTGTAATTCATTTTTTCACCGCTATTTTCTATGGTTCCTGCTCCATCCAGAAACAGAATACTTACAAAGGACGCTTCTGAAACAGTTCCCGACAACGTCTTTGTCCTTGTTCCATCCAGAGTTAATTTATCTACAACAAAGTAATCACTGCTTGCGATATGCGGATAGGCTTTTGCATTTGCCTTTGGCAGTGTACGATTTGTAACCGCGATTGCCTGGTCTATATGAAGCTCTCTTGGTTTTCCATCTTTTCCAATACGTCCATAATCATATACACGATATGTAACATTCGAGTTCTGTTGAATTTCTGCAATTAAAATATCCTTTCCGATTGCATGAATAGTTCCTGCCTCAATAAACAGTACATCGCCCTTTTTTACCGGAACTGCGTTTAATACCTCTAACAAGGTATGATTCTCGATTCTTTCCCGGAATTCTTTTTCGCTGATTTCATGCTTGAAGCCGTAATATAAAAAGGCACCCTCTTTGGCATCCACTACATACCACATCTCTGTTTTTCCGTACTGTTGTTCATGCTGCAACGCATAGCGATTGTCCGGGTGCACCTGAATGGATAGATTGTCCTTTGCGTCTATAAACTTAATCAAAACAGGAAACTCCCGAAAACGCTGACAGTTTGTTCCAAGAACCTCTTCCCCCGCTTCCTCTATATATTGCTGCAAGGTCTTTCCTTCCCACACTCCGTTTGCAATGACGGAAGGTCCGTCCGGATGACAGGACAGCTCCCATGTTTCCGCCAGAACATTTCCATCATATTCTTTTCCAAATTCCTCTACCAGACGATGACCGCCCCAAATATAATCCTTACAGCTTGGTTTTAATTTGAACATTTTACATGCACCTCCACATTACACTGTTTTCTGCTTTTATCACTAATTTTCCCGGCTTTTTATATGCTGCAGCTTCGTTTGTCTCTATGAGAATCTGATAATTCCCGATATCTTCTTCCGGCTCCAGCTCATAATCTTTGCCTGAGAAATTAATAATAGCACATATTTGTGAATTTTCTTTTTTTCTTGTACAAATAATCACTCCTTCTTCCGGAGCCTCCACGGTACAGCTTCCACTCATAAGCGCTTCTATTTGAGCACGGTTTTTATTTAATTGAGACACATAGGAAAATAAGGATTTTTCATCCTGCATCTGCTCTGCCGCACTCTTTCCCGGCTGCTGCCGGTAGTGAATCCAGGGCAAAACATCGGAAAATCCACCATATACAGAATCTTCCCAATACATGGTATTTCTGGAATGGTCTCTGGAAGCCTCGTTCAGTCTTTGAACCGCTTCTGCTTCCGTTGCTCCTGCCTCTAATGCCTGACGATAGGCAATTACCCCCTGGATATCTCTTGCATCCTCTATGCTCCGGCATTCATAGTTCTTCATTCCAATTTCATCCCCAAAATAGATAAACGGAATTCCCCGATAGCCCATCATTAATGTAAACAGATTCTTTGTCTGATTCTCATTAAACCGAAATCTGGACGGAAACCTTGCCATATCATGACTTCCAAAAAATATAGTAGGATAATTATCTCCTGTATACATTTGTGTCATTTTTCTAATCTGTTCATAAAATGCCGGAAATTCAAATTGTTCCATGCTTCCCAGATTAAAATTAAATGTAGTATCCAACTGGCCGTCCCCGGTATAGGAATGTATGACCTCTAAAACATCACTGCTGATTTCACCCACCAGAAACAGTTCTCTTTCTTTTCCCAGATATTGTTTCAATTCTTTCATAAAATCGTGAATCCCCTCCTGATTCACATCATACTTATGAATCTGTTTTCCCTCCCCATCATATGGGTTATCTTTCATACAATCTGTTAAACTCAGATTATTAATCACATCCAGCCGGAATCCGTCAATCCCCTTTTTCACCCAGAAATCCAGCATTTCAAAAACTGCCTGTTTCACCTGCGGATTGGCCCAGTTCAAATCTACCTGTTCCTTTGCAAAGGAATGGTAATAATACATCTCTGTCCGCTCGTCATATTCCCATGCTTTTTCTCCAAAAAAGGACTCCCAGTTATTTGGTTCTTTTCCCTCTTTCGGGTTCTTCCATATATACCAGTCTCTCTTCGGATTTGATACCCCACTTCTGGATTCCTGAAACCAGGGATGCTCTGTTGAGGTATGATTAATTACCATATCCGCAATTACCTTTATTCCCAGACTATGCGCCTTTTCAATAAAGGCTTCAAACTCCTCCATGGTTCCGTAATCCGCATCTATGCTGTAATAATCCGATATATCATATCCCTGGTCTACCTTGGGTGATGCATAAAAAGGCGTCAGCCAGATACCACCAACGCCAAGACGCTTCAAATACGGAAGCTTTGAAGTAATTCCTGCAAAATCACCAATTCCATCATGATTCCCGTCGCAGAAGCTGGGCATATAAATCTGATAAAATACCGTCTTCTTCCACCACTGCTGCATTTTCTTCTCCTTTCGAAAAAGCCCCGCTTTATGTCTAAAACGGAGCTTTCTATTCATTCTTATTTCATTGCATTAAAAATATCTTCCAGACGAATATCCACTCTGCAGATTTTATCGTCTGCTGCTCCATAATAGATGATTACCGTATCTTCTTTTAATAAGCAGCCACATGTAAATACTACATTGCCAAAAAATCCTTTTTTCTCATAATCCGTCTCCGGTTGAAGAATCGGCTCTGCCGTTTTCGCTAAGACCTTAGATGGGTCATCCGCATCTAACAGGAATGCACCCAGACAATATCTGTCATTTTTGTCTGCGGCATGGTAAATCTTCACCCATCCCTTTTCTGTCTTGAACGGAACGGCTCCACCGCCAATCCGTCCGTTATCCCAACCATTCTCATCTTCATTGGATAAACCACAGAAATGCTTCTGTTCTCCCCAGTGAATTAAGTCCGGTGACTTGGCAATCCACATTTCAGGATTTCCGATTCCTCCCGGTACCGGACGGTTAAATGCAACATATTGTCCGTCTATTTTTTCCGGGAAAATTGTAACATCCTTGTTTTCCGGTGCAAAAATAATTCCATGTCTCTCATAGGTCTGAAAATCTTTTGTACTAATAAGAGAGGTTCCGGCACCATTTTCTGTTACAGAGGTATAATTGATATAGTATACGTCTCCTATTTGTGTAATTCTCGGGTCTTCCATTCCCCAGCTTTCCTCTTCCGAAATGGGAAGAATGGACGGAGATTCCTCTACTGTAAAATGAACACCATCTGTACTTCTTGCCACGCGCAAATGGGATAGGGAAGTCAGGTTTACAACCTTGCTCTTTTTTCCGCTCTTCCTGTCCACGTGTCTGGAATCTGAGAAATCCAATTCCGGACATTCTTTTTTATGATAAGTAATAATATCCAGTACATCTTTCCCGTCTTTTTTTATCACCACAGGAATTTTTACTTCATCTTCATTTTCGCAGATGACAGATTCGGCTACACGACAGAGCAGAATAATTTCTCCCTTGTATTTTGCCACACCACAGTTAAAAATGCCATCCACTTTAAAATCAGGCCTGCTTGGCTTTACATCCGCCGGTACCAGCAACGGATTCTCTAAACATCTTTCTACCTTCATAGCTGCAAACTCCCTTTCTTTTATTTCAGCATAAAACTAATTCCTTCTTTAAAATACTTTGAGAAGCACAGGAACAATATAATAATTGGCAGAGTCAATATTACGGATGCCGCATACATCGGTCCCGGGAAGGAACCCATCGGTTTAAACTGCGTAGATATCAATACATTCAACGTCTGCATCTTGATATCGGGAGCAACCAGCATATCCCACATCAGCTCACACCAGCGCTGCATGAAAATGGAAAGAAACACGATTGTCGTCACCGATTTTGTAATCGGAAGTGCGATTTTCCATAAAATCTTAAGGTCACTGGCTCCATCAATCTTTGCTGCTTCAAACATTTCATTCGGAATTGTTTTAAAATAGTTAATATACATAAAAATCGCCCAAATGGAAATACACATCGGTATAATCATACCTGCATATGTGTTTGCCAACGGTTTTGCTATCATATAGCGGGGTACCAGCAAAATAATTGCCGGGAAAAACATCTGAAACAACAGGGTATTCATAATTGTCTTTTCCCCTTTAAATTTCAGCTTGCTTACGGAATAACCGATTGCTAATCCCACTGCTACGGATATAATCGCCGTTGGAAATGCTACAATAAAAGAATTGAACAATGCTTTCACCCACATGGTAGAGTTGCTGGTTCCACCTTTTCCAATCAAATATTCATAACTTCTCAATGTGAATTCCGTAGGAGCAAGAACCTTATCTACCTTATCCCACGGTGTAAAGGACTGGACAATCAGGTAATAAAACGGGAAAAGAGAAATTACCAGTAAAATAATTGTGATTGTGGTTATGGAAACGCTCTTAAAACTAATTTTCTTTTTTGTCATGACTCTTCCTCCTTTCTTAATATCCAAACTTCCGATTTAACTTGTCCGTAAAGAAATTAATAATTCTAAGTGTAACAAATATCTGAACCGCATTTGCGATTGCCATTGCAGCACCATAACCGGACTGGAACCTGGTAAAGGAAGTGTTATAAATTTCTAACTGCCATGAGGTGGTGCTTAAATTCGGACCTCCGCCGGTCAACAGAAATGGCTCTGTATAAATACCAAAGGCAAGTCCCGTCGCCAGAACCAATACGGTCGTCAGTGTCGGCATAATCATTGGCAGTGTAACATGTATCAGCTTATGAAATCCCTTTGAACCATCCAATGCACATGCCTCATTTACATCTGTTCCTATACTTTCTATTCCTGATAATATAAACAATGCATAATATCCAGACATCTTCCATACTACAATGCCTACCATAATGGCAAATGCATATCGTTTATCTGTAAGCCAATTAATATTCAAATCAAAATGCTCTCTCAAAAACGTGTTAAAAACTGAGTTATAATTAAAGAAATATTTTACTACTACCGAGGTAGCTACCCCTGAGGTTAAATATGGGATAAAAAACAATACTGCTACAAAGCCTTTTATTTTATCCGGCAGCTTTGATACCAAAAGTGCAATTACCAGACCGCAGAGAAAACAAAGTACTACGATTGGCAAAAGATAACGGTAAGAATTGATAAATGCTGCTTTTACCTTTTCATCCGAAAATAATGCTTTAAAATTAGCAAGACCTACAAATTTCTTATTCTTTGACATCAGATTCCAGTCCATCAGTGACAGCCATGCTGCCCATACCAGCGGAATCAAAAAGAATATAACGGAATAAATAAGATAGGGGCCATTTAAAAGCCAGCCAACCAGATTACTTCTGCTGCTGGTTGATTTTACTTTCTTTTTCATCTTCAACCCTCCTGTTTCTATATAGGGGCTGCATAGTCACACTATACAGCCCCTCCTTTATATTATTCTAATCCTCCAGCCTGCTTCATTGCTTCCATTCCTGCTTCCACATAAGAGGTTGCATCCGGTGCATTTCCAGGCTCTGCCGCATTTACCTCATTCATATAAGGAGCGCTGCAGCTTTCTGTAAATGCTGTCCAGATATCTGCATCCTTGTCTGTTGCAAGTCCAGGAATAGCGTATGGTACCCACTCTGCCAAAGCTGCTAATTCCGGATATTCATTCATAACATCCGCAAATACTTCGTTGTCATTTAAGTCACCACGAACCGGCAACATTGTGGTTGCATTTAACCATTCCAAATCAGACTGTGCTGAATTTTCCTTGCTGTATACCCATTTTACAAATTCTACTGCACCCAGGTGCTGGTCTTCTGAAACATTATCTGCTTTATAGAAAGTCAGTCCCTTAGAATCCGCATAGTTATAAGGTTTATCGCCTGCATTTCTTACTAAAGCCGGTCCATATACATAGTCTTCACCGTATACAGAATTATTTTCTCTATATAAGGAAATTTCCCATGGTGCATTGATGCTGACCAGTACAGAAGGATTCTCCTCTATCCAGATACTGGATAATTCACTCTGCTGAATACTGTTTCCAAAGGTTCCGATTACTTCCATTGCAGCAATCGCGTCATCCTTATCCATTGTGAGCTTATTGCCATCTACAATGCTCTTTCCGCCGGAAAGTCCATCATAAATCATCATGAAGTCAAACCAACGGTCCCAATACTGGTCAGAACGTGTTAAGGATGGTCTGTAGAAGGAATGAGTAATTCCAACTTCCGCCAATGCGTCCTTATTTGCTGCGAATGCCTCCATAACCTCCTGGAACTCAGCCAGTGTTTCCGGTGCTTTGTCATATCCTAAGACCTTTAAGCCCTTCATATTCCACTGCCATACCATTGGATTAACGTAAATAGGAAGTACATACTGCTTGCCATCAATTGCCCAGTTGTCCATGGTATCACCCATTTGTCTTGCTTCAACTACATCATTGAACCAATCTTCACTGGATAAATCGTACACTACATCAGATGCTGCCAATGTTGCTGCAAATCCTCTGTTGATATTTTCAGATACTGCCGGCGCTGTGCCTGTTGCAATAGCATTCTGGATACCAGCTTCTGAGGATGGGGATTCCGGCATTTGCTGTACCTTTACCTCAACCACTTTTCCATTTACCTCTGTCTTGGTTTCATTAAATGCCTTTGCTCTGCTTTCCCACAGGTCATACTGTACCTGTTGTGGAGCAGTCCAAAAATCTACTGTAATTTTTCCTGATGAGCTACCGGAACCACTTCCACTTCCGTTTTCCCCGTTTCCGGAGCCACAGCCGGCTACCACAGAAACGGTCATGGCTGCTGCTAAAAACAACGCTGTAAACTTCTTCATTTTCATAGTTTCTTCCTCCTTTAATTTGTAAAAATGATTTTATTTTTCAAAAGATGCAAACGGGTCATCGATTGTCAGTCTGTGTCCCTGTGCATCACTAACACCACAATATAATTGTGCAGTTCCATCCTTTCGAACCAGCCCGCCACTGAAGATTACATCTCGAATATCCTCGCGCTTGCTGGGACCTTCCTTAAAGTTATCCCTGATCGCAATAATCTTCATAGGAGAGTATTCCCCGTTCTCAGGATCAAAACAAAATACCGTGGAATAATAATGTCTGTTTCCTGTTTCGTCGTATTTTGCAATGTGGGAAAGAACGCCTACCTTTCCGTTTTTCAGAAGCTGCAATTCATTGCACCCACCCCATTCTTCCGGCAAAAACTGATTTTCCAGTATTTTTGCCTGTTCTATTGTTTCTACATTTAACTCATCCAGGGAAGGAATCATAATATATGCAATTTTTCCTCGTCCACCGATTTTACCCTGTGGTCTTGTCATCACAAGAATCTTATTTTCTTCCAGTTGGCACAGACGAATATCTTTCATCCCGTCCGGTCCCTGTGTAAATCTCTTCAACGTCCTGATAGAGCTTCCTTTATAAAAAACAGTTCTGTAGTTCAAGGTTCCCGGCTTTTCTTCATGTTCAAATATTTCTACACCGCCTAAAACCAATTCCTTGCCAATATGAGTTACAAAGGGGTCTTGAAGCTGTAAGGTTCCCAATTCCTTTCTTGCCTGCCAGCCATCCTCTTCCTGCTGAAAGAAAACAACTTCTGAGTGTTCGCTGTCTCTCGCTTCTACTCGTCCGGCAATGTAACTCTTTCCCTGGTCTTCAAAAGGAGCTGTAATGTTATAAACATCTTTTCCTGTTTCTATTCCTTTAAAGATAAGTAGGCTTGAATTATCTCTAAAGTTCTTTCCTTCAAATTCAAGTAGCATCTCATCTACTGATTTTAGAGTTTTTTCCTTGTTTTGTAATTCTTTACCCATTTTTTTCCCTTTTCTATCCATTTCTTATTCTTTTTTAACAATTATTTTTATTGTCTTTCCTTATCTTGATGTCATATTAACATGGTTTTTACTTGAATTAAATATTATTTTTACTTGAATTTCATTATATTTTATAATTTAAAAAAGTTTTGCGGAATTGCGTTCCACCAAATCAACATCCATTACCACCTTTCCTACTCTTTCTTTTGGATGCTCCATTCTGTAGATAAGCCGTTCTACGCCCTTTCTCCCCATCCGGTCCTTGTAAACATGAACGGTAGTAAGACCAGGTGATACCATTTTGCTCAATTCAATGTCATCAAAGCCCACAACGCTTACATCTTCCGGCACCCGTAGTCCTCTTTCCTCCAACACCTTGCACAACAGGATTGCCAACTTATCATTGGAGCATACCAGAACCTGAGGTCTTTCTTTGATATCACAAAATGCCTTCCATATCATTTTCGCATCGTTATGAATCACATATTCTTCTATTTTATTTAAACTGGAATAGGTCTCTACATATCTCATGCTGCTCTCAAAATCTGGAAAATTCAAGAGTTTTCGAATCCCTTCCTGATATCCCCAGAAACGTTCCCTTACACTGGGAGAATATTCCATTCCTCCAAAGAAACCGATTTTCGTGAAGCCTTTTTCTATTAAATACCTGGTTATCTTGAAGCCTCCGGTCTTATTATCTGTCATAACGCAGTCCGTAGATTCCTCCACCGACATATAATCCACAAGCACAATCGGCAGATCATAAGATTTCAACCGGCGCAGATACTCATCTGATAGTTTTCCAATTACAATAATGCCTGATACTTTTTTCTTTTCTACGCAATCCGGCACTACTTCTACACTTTCATCAAAGGACTTTACCAGCATATCATAGCCCGCTTCCTTGGCAGCATTTTCCACACCAAGCATTACCCTTCCATAGAAATACATATCGCGGAAAAATCTGTGTTCCAGCAGAATACATATATTTTTATTGGAATATGCCACGGTATATTTGTCATTCTGATCCAGATACCCCATCTCCTCTGCCTCTGTTAATATTCTTTTTCTCGTTTCCTCTGATACCCCCACTTTTCCATTCAGCGCAAGTGAGACTGCATTGATGGACAAGCCCAGTTTCTTTGCAATGTCAGACATTGTAACTCGTTTTTCTTTCATATTCGTTCCTCCAATGGTTTCTTTATCATACATCTTTGACTTCTATCACTTTGTTCTATATATCTTTATTTTAATATGCCTCAAGTACTTTTACAATATATAACTTTATTTTTGTTTAATATTTCAAGTTATTATTTTTTCTTTTCAAGTTTATTGTTTTCTGCTTTCAATCATAGAAAAACAGAAGGCATTTCCCTCTCCGGAAAAACCTTCTGTTTTATGTGTTTCTTATTTTATTATATTTCTATCCCGACTTACAGAAACTGCTCTCCATACCCATAATGCTCCACCACGTAGTCGATATCTTTATCGCCTCTTCCGCTTAAACATACCAGGATGGAACCCTGTCCCATTTCCTTTGCCCTGCGCATTGCATATGCTACTGCATGGGAGCTTTCGATTGCCGGAATGATTCCTTCGTATCTGGACAGCTTAAAGAACGCTTCCATTGCCTGTTCATCATCCACGGTTTCATACTGTACTCTTCCTAAATCATGCAAAAAGGCATGTTCCGGTCCTACGGACGGATAATCCAGACCACTGGCAATGGAATATACCGGTGCCGGTTCTCCCTTTTCGTCCTTTAACATGATACTCTCAAAGCCATGCATAACACCCTTTTCCCCATATTTCATGGAAGCCGCATGGTCTCCTAACTTCTCCCCGCGCCCCAATGGTTCTATTCCTACAATATCCACCGGGTCATCTAAGAATGGAATAAACATTCCGATAGAGTTGCTTCCACCGCCTACACAGGCACATACCACATCCGGGTCCATTCCCGTCATCTCACGAAACTGGTCTCTTGCCTCATAGCCTACTACCGACTGAAAATCACGCACCATAAGAGGGAATGGATGTGGTCCTAATGCAGAACCAATACAGTATATAGAATCCTTATAATTCTTTGCATAAGATTCAAACGCAGAATCTACTGCTTCTTTTAACGTCTTAAGTCCATGGGTAACAGACACTACCTTGGCTCCTAAAATCTTCATTCTTGTTACGTTTGGCGCCTGCTTGGCAATGTCCACTTCGCCCATATGTATTTCACACTCTAAACCGAAATATGCCGCAGCCGTTGCCAGCGCTACACCATGCTGTCCTGCCCCGGTTTCCGCAATGAGACGCTTTTTTCCCATAAATTTTGCAAGGAGTCCTTCTCCCATACAGTGATTCAGCTTATGTGCTCCGGTATGGTTCAAGTCTTCTCTTTTGAGATAAATCTGACAGTTGCCAAGTTCTCTCGAAAGACGTTCACAGTGATATACCGGCGTTGGTCTTCCCTGAAATTCTTTCCGGATTCTACGCAGTTCATTAATAAACTGTGAGGAATGACAGATGGTCTGATACGCCTCTGTAATTTCTTCAAATGCCGGCTTCAGTTCTTCGGACAGATATGCCCCTCCATAGGGTCCAAAACGCCCCTCTCTATCCGGATAATTCTTTAAATAAGTTCTATAGTCCATGTTCCTTCTCCTTTATAATAGTCTCTTTTTCTATTTTAACTGTTATAAAGGAGTATGGCAAGGCTCATTTCGCCACTTTGGTACATTCCACTGACAAATTCCATTATATACTTCCCATAAGAAATAACCTAAACTCTTACGCAATTTTCTGATAGACTGCCTCTGCCAGCTGTTTATGTCCTGTTTCATCCAGATGCTCCCGGTCTGCTTCACTTGGTTTTGCATAATCCGATGCTGCTAAAAACTTACATCCATTTCGGTCTGCTATCTGTTGATAGACCCGTTTTAATCTTTTTGATGTCTCTACTGACTCCTGATTAAATTCCGGGTCAAATCCCTCTTCGCCTACACCTTCTGCCAGCAAAATGGGAGATACCACCAAAATTTCCAGATTTTCATCTGCCGCCTTAATCTGATGAATCAGCTTTTCTATTCCTTTTCCGATTACTTCTGCGGATGCCTGATACGTTGTTTTACAATCATTGGTTCCAAGCATCAACACTACCTTTTCAAGCGGAGCATGAGACTCTAATAGCATCGGCAAAACGGATACTCCTCTTCGGTTCTCCCGCAGCTCATCCTCAAACACTGTGGTTCTTCCGCAGAGACCTTCCTCTACTACCTGAAATCCCTTTTCCTTTATCTTTTCCCCTAGGATTCCGGTCCATCGCACTTCCCATGGGTAACGTTCTTTCGTGCCGGGTATTAATCCGTATGTGTTGGAATCTCCAAAGCATAGTATCTGTTTCATCCGCATCATCCTTTCTGTTATTCTTACTGCTTCTGTCATAATGTTTTGCAGTTATTCTTTATTTCAATTTACGGCTTTTATTATTTCATACTTATTCCGTAGGTTATATATGGATTATATGCTTAAAGTGCATTTCTGTCAATAGTATTTTTCAAAAATACAATCAGGGCTGCACTTGCCAACAGTATTTCAATCCATAATACGATATCGCCGGCATCTCCGGTAATTGGCAGCTTCCAGATGCCGTCACCATTGTTCTGCGGATTGTCACTGTCATTCTGCAAATCATCACTGCGGCTCTCATCGCTGTTCTGCGGTTTTTCCTGTCCCTCGTCCCCATCTGTACTCTTGTAACATGCATTGGTAACGGTGATGTGTGCGCCATTGTTCTTCCCATTCCCTGAGATGATTTGACCAATAACACCGTATTCGAGATTTTTATATTCTTCTTTGAGCGCATCGCTCACTTCAGCAGCATTATAGTTTTCCTCATCAGCATCATTCCATTTCCAATTAGAATCCATCACTGTCGAAACATGCTCGGATTCATCCGGCAGATTCACTTCTTCCACCGTGAAATAGGTTCCCGGAACAATTCCCTTGATGACTACGCTGAATCCTGCCGGAATACCGGAGATAATACCATCATCACTGACATTATCGTAAACAGGAATGTCAAAACTACTATCTGAATACCGGATTTCTGTCTTTACCGGCAGACCATTTACTTTTTTATAATAATACCCATCTTTTACAAGGTAGAAAGCATCACTATAAAGTTTAATATTCTCCGCCCTGTCTCCAAGTCTGACACGGTAAGAATAGGTCGGCGAATTTGAATCCGGATACCGGACTTCCTCTTTCCCTGAGCTACCTTTCAGTTTTTTCTCAATTACCAACTCTTTCAGATTCCAATGGGCATTATCAACCAACAAATGATTTTGAACAATCACTTGTCCACCGTCTATAGCCGATATCGTTTTACCGGAATCCGCCACTAATGTCATACTTCGAACTGCATATAATTGATTTCCTTCCTCATCTTCTCCCCATTTATACAATTCACTTTTATATTCCTCGGGCCAATATCCGTCTTCGTCTTTTCCATAAATCCCATTTTTGCTAACCGCATAACCATTAAAAAAGGTATCAAATGCTGCTGTATCCGCTTCCGAAATCTTTACTTCCTCTACATAATATTCAACCAGATTATTAGAGACTACAAATTTTACTGCCTCTCCTTCCTTTAAGTAAAAGATATTATCTTCACCAAACTCAACTGCCTTTCCAATCCTTTGACCCTTGGTATACACACCATAATCCTTGCTCGTCACTTCTCTAAAATTAATATCAGCAGTATCTTTTATGTATGCCTTAAATGCCTATTCCTTATCTGTGTATTTATCTTTTATTTCAGTACCGGAAATCTGTTTTTCCACATAGAACTCAGCAGGAGGAACAAAAGATATATTCATCTCCATCTTCAGATTGGATGCTCCAGCACCACGCTCCATATAGAACATCTTAAACTCATGTGCAGAATAATCTCTAAAAGTTTCACCGCTAAAATAATAGTCAATTATGTTCTCAACTTGTTCCTTTGTTAATACTTCAGAAGTATCCGAGCCTAATAAGGCGGTATATGCTGATGCATCAGCGCCTTCCACCGGCCATTTTGTTTGTTTTCCATCAGGAAGAATTCCTGCTTTTTCAAATGCTTCTTTAATTGTGTGCGGAGCTTTGGTATCCGCCGGCTCAACCTCATAGGAAATTGCTCCTGTCTGGAAATTTATTTCTCCCGAATGTGCATCATGAATACCGCCAACATCCAGTACCAAAGCATCATCAATAAATATCCACAGGTCATCATCACCGTTAAAACGATATACCGTAGACTCTCCATTTTCTGTTCCATCCGTTGTTCCGTATCTTGTCTGATAAAAAGTAGCTTCTATCTTCATACCGAACAAATAATTCGGTTCTCCAATTGCATAAAGTACCTCGCCAAATCTGGGATTGTCGGGAGCCAACGGGTTCCCATCCTCATCATGGAGATTGTAATTCACAAAATTATCCTTGTTAATTGTTGTAATATCGTTGTAGGGCATAAAATTACCGCGCGTGAGCGCGAACATATATTTTTGTTCCTGCCCTGTGATTATTTGAACAGGTGCGCCCAGCTCTTCATAAACCTTGAAATCGCCACTCTCTTGCAGAACGGCATAGTTCTCAAAAGAACTAAATGACATGTATCCTGTAGCATCATATACACTTTTCAAGAATAGATGATTGGCTTCTTGTCCCCCTGAAAATAACTTGTCTAAAGATGCCCCAAACGTTCTATTATACTGAGCGTTATTGAGGTTCCCAATTCCATATTCGTTCGTAATTACAGGATAACCGTTTGTAAGTACGCTTTCCACAATCCCCTGCTCAAATGGAGCGGCTGTCATATCTCCCAATAAAGCTGCCTGCTCTCCTGTACGCCATTGTGTATTCTGACCATTTGCACCAGCAGACCCGCCATTTATTTCATTTCCATCTTTATAATCAAACATCGTGATTTTTACGCCCATAGATTTGCTGTCTACCGTCTCAACTTCGGTAGGTTCTGTGGTCTCATCATCACTTTTTGTCGTATATCTGGCAAACATGAATTGTGTATTTTTATCTTCATCATTCCAATTATGAGAATCACTTACTAATATATAATCCCCGTCTGCATTTTTCTCATATCCAAGTGTAAATGCCGCACCAGTTCCATTATTAGCTGAGGAATCCCATGCACGAATGAGGGTACTGTATTCCCCAGCGTCTTTTCCCTCCAGAACTACACCGTCATCGATATCATCCTCTTTATCATTTGGTACATATACCCCTTCGCTTAACGGCGTCAAATACTGTCCGTTCGCTCCTGCGTTTAACAATCCGGCATAACACTGATTACCATTCTTCTCATCAGGGTCAGAATAATAATCCAATTTCCAAAGCAGATTATTCAACTTCTCATCTTTTGCTCTCCATCCAATTCTGGTTCCTTCATCGTACACCTTAACCAACGTATTTTCAGAAGAAACAGCATAAAATTCACCATCAATTTTTGTGTAGATGACATACTGCTCACCTGCCACCGTATCAGAAACACTTAGTTTATCCGCATATCGTGATGGTGCCGGAGTATCGATTAATGCGCACAACATAATATGGTCGCTAGGATTCTGCCTTGCGTAGCAGGCATGGAAGCCATTTCCCATTGCATCCCCACTCAAACTAATCTGATACCCATCAGCATTACGTAAATAATAGAGATTCGTTTTTTCGCTCTGAACCAGCGTTAGTACCTGTTTTTCCTCAGCCAGACTCAAACTATCTCCATTGACATTCAAATATCGTGTTCCCTCTTCTGTATCAACCGAAACATAATATTCGCCAGGTGTTCCGGTTGATTCAAATGTCCAGACAGTCACCTCCGAATTTGAATATACATATTGTGCACCATAATTTTCCCCTTCACGCCTATCAATCTGGGTAATAGAAACTTCTTTATCTTTTAAGTATCCATCCTTGCCTTCCATTACTTCCGCCTGCAATGCAGTTCCTCTTGTTCGGCTAGAGTTCCCCTCAATCATATAAGAGCTGACAATCGCATATTTTCCGTCATCGATGACAACATTTGTGTTCTCGATATTTGAAGCAACATCTTTTATTCCAATCTCATCAGAAGTCCACACTACCGCAAACAAGGAGACTCCATTGTTTACAAATTTTTCTGAATCTGTCTCATCCAGAATCTCTGCTTCTTCACTAAGGGGGACGATTCCGTCATCCCCTCATTCGCATATACACTTCTATTTAGCGCCATAGAAAAAACAAAGACCAAACTCAAGACCGCAGACAGACAGGGAATCATTCTTTTTTTCATAAAACAACTTCCTTACTCTTTTACACTTCCCAATGCTACACCTTGTACGATATGCTTAGAAAGAATCAAATACACAATGATAACCGGGAAAATAGAAAACGCAATCATTACATATACCTGTCCCATATCAAACTTCAACCAGTCAGCAGAACGAAGCTGTGCAATCAAAATTGGAAGGGTTTTCTTTTTATTATCATGCAAAATCAATGCAGGGGTAAAGTAATTGTTCCAACTGCTTACAAATGAAAAAATTGCTTGTACTGCAATAGCAGGTTTCATCAATGGTAATACAATATGGTTAAATGTACGGAACTCTCCAGAACCGTCAATACGCGCCGCCTCAATCAATGACAACGGCAATGAACTTTCCATCGACTGCTTCATATAAAAGAACGTTACCGGAGATGCAATGGCTGGAACAATCAGTGGAATAAAGGAATCCTCCAAACCAAGATTTCCTATCAACTGCACAAAACCAAGCGCTGTTACCTGTGTCGGAATCATCATAATCATCAATATAAACGGATAGACATATTTTTTTATTTTAAAGTCATACGCATGAATTGCATATGCCGTCATAGTTGAGAAATACACACACAATACAGCAGTTCCGACAGCTACAATTAAACTGTTCAGCATACCAGACCATACCGGCAGCGTTCCCGCCAACAGATTCTTCCAGTTTTCCAACAAATGCGTGCTTGGAATCGCTGTGAATCCTGATGACATTTCACCATTCGATCTTGTTGCATTAATAATCAATATATAGAACCAAAACAAACAAAAAAAGGAAATAATGATAAGCGTAACGTAAGCTATGGCTCTTCTTGCATGAACTCCCATGCCTTGTTTCACATTCTGTTTTTCATTTTTTGCCATAAAATTCACCCCTTTCTCTTATCGTTACCGGTTACTTTAAATACGATGAGACTTAATATGCCGGTAATGATAAACAGTATTACGGACAATGCACCAGACATACCATAATTCTTACTGTATAAATGCTTATTTAAGAACATTATAAGCGTCATGGAAGAACGTACCGGGTCTCCTGTTCCGTTGGTTAAAATCTGCGGAACATCAAATAACTGCAAGCCACCAATTAAAGATGTAATCATTACATATACCAGAATCGGGCGAAGCAACGGTAATGTAATCCTGAAAAATACTTGAGTAGAAGTCGCCCCATCTACCTCTGCTGCCTCAAATAATGAAGTATCAATTCCCATCATACCAGCCATCAAAAGAATCGTTGTATTTCCGAACCACATCAAGCAGTTCATAAGTGCAATTAAGCCTCTGGTACTTCCCACATGAGAAAGGAACTGATATGGTGTATGAATAATTCCTAACTGCATCAATAATGAATTGACCGGACCCCCATCAGAAAATAAAGTAAAGAACAACATCGCAAACGCAGATGCCATAATCAGGTTCGGTAAATAAATTACTGTCTTAAAAAAACGAGAACCCCTTAATTTCAGGCTTACATCAGAAAACCATGCTCCCAGTAACAAGGACAGTAAAATCTGTGGCACGAAACACATAATCCACATAATCAACGTATTCTTTGCATATATCCAGACGTCGCCTTCTACGAACAATCTTTTATAATTATCAAGCCCAACAAAATTTGGTCCTACCTGCATCAATCCAGATCTGTAGTTTTCAAAAAAACTATTATAAATAGTTGTAAATAGTGGTATTAGCTGGAATACAACGAAAACCACCATAAATGGTAACAAGAATATGTAGCCCCATTTATTGTATCTGACTACTTTCCCTTTCTTTTTCATCGACCTAAGCCCCTTTCTTTAAACACAAAACAGGTCATACCTGCCTTTTATCCTCAGGCAGGCATGACCTCTGTTAACTCTTTTCAGCCTTATTACCCCTACGCTCCACAAAAATAATTTCTTCTTAGTATGTTAATTCCGGATATTTCTCCACAACTGCCTTGTAGAACTGGTCTAATGCCTCGTCTAATGTAGCGTTTCCTTTGAAGTAGTTTGCCATTGCTCCCTGGAATTCTTCGTTACATCCAGCGTCATAAGGAGAAAGATTACTTAAATCAAGGTCATCCACACCTTTACAGAAAATGCCTAACGGATTCTGTCCTCCTAATACACCGCTCTGGTAGCTCTCGTCTTCTGCCATTGCTTCCATTGCTGGTTTGTTGTTTACAAAATCATCATCATCTTTTACAATATCAATCATGGTATCTTCATCTGCAGTTAAGGTAAGCATAATATCCTTAACAAGAGTTGGGTTATCTGTACCGGTTGCTGCTGCAATCCATGTACCGCCCCAGTAGAATCCCTGTGGTCCTTCTGTTGCTGCCCATCCACCTGCATTTGCAATACTTCCTTCTGTGTCTGCTGCCATACAGAAGTTAATCAACCATGCCGGACCAAAATAAGCAAATACTTTTCCATCCGGATAAAATCCTTTTGACCAGTCATCACTCCACATATCATGCGTTCCTACATATCCTGCTTCTACCAGCTTTTTAGAATCTTCAACCCATTTCATAAGATTATCATCAATGTTAATCTTACCATCTTCTACCCACTTAGAAGTTACATTGTTGGAATATACACGATAGGTATCGTTTGCAGAAGATACGATGGAATATCCATTATCCTTTAAGGTCTTTGCTGTTTCTGTAAAGGTATCCCAATCCTTTACATATTTCTGAATCTCTTCCGGTTCATAAGTTCCAAATATTTCCATTGCAGCCTCTCTGTTATAGAACAGTGCACCCGGACATGCCTGCCAGGAAAGTCCCTTTAATTCACCCTCGGAATCTGTAACAATATCCTTGGTATACGGATACTGATTTGCTAAATCTTCCTCTGTGATTCCAAGCTCTTTTATTGGCATTGTGTAATCTGTATTTACATACTTCAATGCGTAATCAGCTTCCAATAAGAAAATATCAATTTTGTCATCATCTGCTGCATCTGCCTGTTCTAATAATGCTGCATCCAGATTGTTCTGATATGCATTGTCATCTGTTGGTGTGATGTTCCATTTTACAGTTACATCTCCGATTTTTCCTGTGGTTGCATCAACTTCCTCATATCCCGGATAGTGAGCTGCCACACGGCTTTTGAACTCTTCGTTCCAAACATAAATATTTAATACTTTTCCTTCATCGCTTTCTGCGTTGTCAGCTCCGGCTTCCTGCTGGGTATTGTCCTTTTTCTCTGTATTGGTCTCTTTCCCATCAGAACCACATCCGGCCAGCATAGTTGCTGCCATGCTAAGACATAATAATGCGCTTACGATTTTTTTCTTCATTGTAATTCCTCCCATACAATTTTTATATTTGTTTGTTGTTATGTGCTTATTATAGTGACATTTTCTCTTGTAATATATTAGATTAGTTGAAAAAATGTCAAATTCATGTCGTAATATATTTTTATGACATAATAAGTTCAATTTCTGTCTGTTCCGTCATTAAATTCGCAGAAATATAATCTCCTTCTACTTCCTTTCCATTCACAATCAGTTTCTTGCATCCTGATTCTGCATGTCCCGGATTTTTTACTATAATATTCAGATGTTTTCCTCTAAAATCTTTTTTAATCTCAAAGGATTCCCATTCTTTTGGAATAGAAGGAGCGATTCTAAGTCCGTAAAAATCAGGACGCATACCAAGAATTCCTTCCACACAGCCTACCATGACCGTTGATGCCGTTCCGGTAAGCCAATGCACATGAGAGCGGCCAAAATGAGGGCTTGCTTTCCCTTCCGTAAACTGTCCATAGCAATACGGTTCCAGCTTACGGATTTCTGCCCTGTCATTTTGAGCTGCCGGTGCATTTTCCATAAAATAGGTAAATGCACGTTTTCCATGCCCACGCAATGCCTCGGCAAGAATAATCCAGCCCTGAGATTGGGAAAAAATACCTGCATTTTCTTTGGTTCCGGCATTGTAAATTACTGCAAGCGCTCCATCAAAGGCATGTGCATGGTACGGCGGGTCCATTAAAATTGCACCATACGCTGTATTCAATCTCTTGTATACTGTATACAATGCTACATCTGCCTGTTCCTCTGTGGCAAGTCCACTAATCACAGCCCAGCTCTGCGGATTAAGCCACATATTTGCTTCCGGGTCGGTACGTTTTCCGATGATTTCTCCTTTTTCCGTAAATCCACGGATAAATCTGTCCTCATTCCAGCATAATTCCTGAATAAGTGCCCCCAGCTTTTCCTGACTCTCATCAAGGTATTTGATATATTCCTTATCCTCTTTATATTCTGCAAACTTCTTTAAAATTGTCATTGCAAGGTAGAACTGAAGCGCTACGAAGCTGGACTCTCCATCCTTTCCAAGTCTCAGACAGTCGTTCCAGTCCGCATACAAGCCCGCAGGCATTCCGTGTGGTCCCAGATGATTCATAGAAAAATCAATAGCACGTTTCAAATGTTCATACACCGTACCTTCATCCTTATTGGCAAAAGGAATGACTTCATCTATAAATGACAGATTTCCTGATTCCGAAACATATTTGTAGACCGTTGGAAACAGCCATAGCGCATCATCCGCCCGATATGCCGGATGCCCGGTTTCCTGTACATAGGAAGGGTCATCCGGGGTATCCTCGTGTCCCGGATTGTGAGTGAACTTTACAAGGGGCAGACCGCCGCCATTATCCACCTGTGCAGAAAGCATAAAACGGATTTTTTCCACTGCCATCTCCGGTGCTAAATGAATGACCCCCTGAATATCCTGTACGGTATCACGATACCCATATCCGTTACGGAGACCGCAATAGATAAATGACGCTGCACGGGACCAGATAAAGGTCATAAAACAGTTATAGGCATTCCATGTGTTAATCATGGTATTAAATTCCTGACTTGGGGTTTTTACCTGAAAATGCGAAAGCTTTCCATGCCAGTAAGCAATCAGTTCCTTCAGTTCTCTGTTACAGGTTTCTTCCGGATTCTGATATTTTCTCAAAATACCTTCTGCTTGCGCATCGTACTTCATTCCCAGAATAAATGCCACACTTTTAGACTCTCCCGGCTCCAATGAGATTACGGCAGAAAGGGCTCCACATCCATTTTCGTTATAATTCAGTTCGTTTCCAAGACTTCCTGTCATTACTCCTACCGGATTTTCATACCCATGATAACGCCCAAGGAATTTTTCCTTATCACCGCAGTAGGAATCAACCTCTGCGCCTTCCAGTCCGAAAAAGCGTTCTATCACAATCTTGTCATCTACATCTTTTCCCTCCTCAAGTCCATCCAGATTTCCGTGAATCAACTGACAGATTCGGTTTTCATGGAATACGGTTCTGGTAATGAACTGGGAATACTGCAAATTGACCTGGTCCTGTTCATAGTTGCTGTTATTGGTAAATTCTGCATATCCTGTAACTGTTAAGCTTCTTTTTACATCCGAGTTATTTGTCAGCTTCAGATTCCATACTTCATAAGATTCATCTAAAGGAACATAATATAACGCCTCAGAATGAATATCACTGTAATCGGCAAGCATTTTTGTATACGCTGTTCCATGACGGCATTCACTCTTATAAACTGCTAAGTCTTTTCCAACCGGCTGCCAGGATGCAGACCAGTAATCCTTACTGTCATTATCACGGATATACATATAACGGCCCGGCTGGTCAAAATCATTAAACAGATAGCGTAAAATTCTGCCATTTGCTCCAGATTTTGCAAAGCTATAGCCTCCTGCATTATTGGAAATGACCGCACCGTACTCGGGCGAACCTAAATAGTTCGCCCAAGGTGCCGGTGTATCCGGTCTCGTAATTACATATTCCCTTCTATCATCATCAAAATATCCAAATTTCATGTTCTGTCTCCTTTGAAAAACACCATTTATTTTTTTATTAATTTAATCTCTGAAATAGTAATTGTGGATGCCGGTGTATCCTCACCTTCTATTTTTCCCATAGAAATATAGAAATCTGCGCCCAAATCAGCTTCCGTCATTACAAATTCATAGGTCACCGTCTGCTCTACATTCGCCTCAAGTGGAATGTCAGCACCACCATACCAATTATAAGACGTGCTCATTACCCCGGTTTTTATTGTTCTGGCCGCTGTAGAATTCACTTTAAAGGTAACCTCATAGGTCGCACCTGCTTCCAAAGCAAGTCCACTCTGCTTTAACTGCACATTCCAATCATTTGCTCCCGGGTCTGTAACGTCATATACAATAGCTCCCTGCGAAATGGTTCTGGTTGCGGCAGCCCCGGCGTCGTCTGCTTCCCAATTTGCAATCGTTTCGCTCCATGGTTCCATACTGTCATTTAAAAAATCTGGATTTTGCAACAAATTCTCACCTGCCGGAATTTCCGGAATCTCAGGTGCCTCTATTTTTTCAAGCTTGATATTATCAATACATACTCGATGCTGCTCTGCAATCTGCGTACCATCCACAGCACCCATGGAAATACTTAATAGCGCCTTTAAGTCTGTTGCATTTTTCATCTGGAATGTAATATCATACGTCTGATAGTCATTTCCAAGCTCTATGATTTTCTCTCCGGAATATGGGGTCCAGTCATCATCTACGCTTCCGTCTCTTTGAATTGCAAACATTATTTTTCTGGCAATACTGGACTTTGCGTCCAAAGACAGCCGATACCATTGTCCCTGCTCCAATTCAATGTTATTCTGTTTCAGCTGAATCTTCCAAGCGGCGTCACCTGTATTATTAATAGTAAAGTCTGCCGCATTATCCTCATTTAAGCTGTCTACTACATAGCTTGCACTCGCACTTCCATCAACAAAAGGTTCATAGCCTGCAAAACCACCGGAAAAGCTTCCATTCTTAATCAGACTGTCCTCCACAATACGGACATTGTCCAAATAATAAGTTCCCGGCTCTGTAATTTTGAACAGAACACTCTTATCTGCTGTTTCTCCCATTGCAAACTTTTTGCTAACGGTTTGTCTTCCTCCAGTAAGCTGTGCTGCATCGGTTTCGCCTGCTACTGTAAAAGTAATTGTTTTTCCGGCGTCACCTTCTGCCTCAAAGCTAAATGCATAATCACCGACTGTCATTGCAAGGTCGCTCTGTGAAATAATAACCGAATTTTCTTCAGATGTTCCTTTCGGCGCTATAATCCTTAAGCGTCTGTCACTTGGGTCTGCATTTGTTACAGATATTTCTGCACCGGCTTTATTGTCTATATCCCAATATCCTAAACGATTATCTCCCTCCTGAAATCCTCCGTTATAAACATAATTACCATCTGCAAGAACTGTCTTTGTGTTATCTTCAGCAATCTCTTCATAACCGGTCTTTTCCAGCTTTACATTGCTGATATGAATTGCTGCCGCCGAACCTGTATTACCCATATTAAACTCCAGACGACCATTTGCATCATCCGCATTAGTCATTCTAAAATTATAAGTATAAGTCTTTTTCTCCGTTGACAAATTTACCGTTGATTCATTCCAATAAGCTATCCATCCGTTGTCCGGCGCGGATATTTTCACGCCCATGGTTCTCGCGGCATCCGCATATGCATCAAAGCTGACTCTGTAATAAGCGCCTTTTTGCATGGGAAGATTAGGTTGCACTAACTGTACACTGTAATCTACATCTCCTTCCTTTGTTGTATTGATATGAATGGCATTATTCTTAATTTCTGCTGTCGCTTCTCCTCCATTTGCGGTAAGGAACGTCCAGTCCTTATCATCTGTCAAGCTCTCAGCAACCGCAAAATCTCCATTTACAACGTAATTTCCATTTGCGTCCGGTTCTCTCAGAACAACTTCTTTTTCTGGTCTATTTACATTTTCATCATAGCTGTCTTTCTGATATACTCTTACATAATCAACTTCATAAGCCTGATTTTCAAAATCCGTTGTTTCATCCGGGTATCCAACCCAGCTTCCACCAACTGCAAGATTCAAAATCATGTAGAATGGCTGGTCAAAAGGCGCCGGATAGGTAATTTCTCCCTGTCCTTCCGTTGCAGAATACCAGTCATCTGTCTCATGATAAAGACGGCCATCCACATACCACTTGATTTTGCCTGGTTCCCACTCTACAGCAAAGGTATGATACTCATCCGCATAGCTGCTGTCCTCAAGAACATAGGTACTCTGATTTTCCTTATGAGGATTGCCGTAATGGATGGTTCCATAAGCTGTGTCTGTTTTGCTTCCGTGCACCTCCATAATGTCAATTTCACCACATCTTGGCCACTGTCCATATATATTTTCAGTGGTAGGCATCAGCCAGAATGCCGGAAGATAGCCTTTTCCTTCAGGCACTTTTACCCGCGCTTCAAAGAGACCATATTTAAAATCGTGCTTCCCCTGAGTATTCACACGACCGGATGTATAAGAATATGTTCCATCTGCATTCTTTGTCTGAATCGGCTTAATCACCAGCTTACCATCTTCCAGATAAATGTTATCTTCAGAATCTACATACTTCTGCAATTCTGCATTTACCCACCCCGGTTCATGCAGCTCAACATTCCAGTCATTCCGGTTCAGTTCTGTGCCATCAAACTCATCTCCCCACTTCTTGGTATAACCCTCGTAGGATAACACATCATCCACATCTTCTGTGTCCGTTCCTTCTACTACATGGTAGGTAACCTGAACAGCCAAAGTTATCTTTTCCCCATCTACTACAATATCTTTCGACGCTTCTACTGTCTTTTCTATAATATTCTCAGCTGTTGCTTCTGTCTCCGCCGCATTTGCCGAAAACGCTTCACCCCAAAGAAACGAACCAGCCATTACTGCTGCAAGGAAAACAGACAGTCCCTTTTTTCCTTTTTTCTTTTTGACTAATAAAATAACTGCAAACAAGCTTATCACACAAATGAGAATCCACAATCCCACATGAGAAGAATCTCCCGTATGTATTGCCTTACCTCTTTCTGTTGTATTTTCTGATGCCGCATCTCCATTATTCGTATTTCCATCTGTATTTTCAAAAGCCCCTTTTTTCAGAAAAGTTACCGCCACCTCAGAGAATTCTCCCTCCGCCACTTCGGATATACTGTACTCCCACTGTTTTGATACTCCCGCTTCTGTTACATACTCCTCTGGAATATTACCTTTAATGGTAATATCTGTCAGCACTTCCTTCGTTGTATTCTGAATTTTTACGGTTTCTGTAATCTGCTCACTTCCCGAATATTCAGACTGACTTGTTGTCAGCGTCACTTCCGGTTCATTCGCCGTAATCTCTGCCGCTGATACTGACATAGTTCCGAGTGCTGCACATAAAACTACCCCAAACACCTTAGCTGCTACTCTACCTTTTTTCAGCATTTTTGCTTCCTCCTTATATCATTTTGTTGCTTTATTATAAGCTTCTATTTCATTTCAATATATAAAGTCATGTACAAAAATATCAGATTCATGCTATAATATTCTTACTTAATCACTGATTCATCTTAAAGGGGAAAACGAAAGGAAGAGCCATATGGACTTGCGAAAAGAATGGTATCAACAAGAGTTAAAGAAAAGTGAAGAAGCTCAGGCACATCGGCCTTTAGAAGACGAGTATTCCTTTTACAATGCTGTCAGCTCCGGTGACATGAATTTTGTGAGGGAAAATTGCAGCCAAAATGCTTTTACCAATCCGGAGGGAATGGGTATTCTCTCTACCAATCCCTTAACTAACATAAAATATCATTTTGTCATTACCGTTGCAATGATAACAAGACACTGTGTGGATGCAGGTATGGAACTGGAACAGGCATACCGCCTCAGTGACTTTTACATCTTGCAGTTGGATTCCTGTACATCCATTCAGGCTATTTCTAAACTCCACGACAATATGGCGCTTGATTTTACCGGTAAGATGCTGGTGTTAAAAAACAGAAACATTATTTCAAAGTCTATTACTCTTTGTTCCGAGTTTATTTATAATCACATAAATGAACGAATTACGATTGATGACCTTGCAGGATATACGAATCTGTCCCCCAGCTATCTTTCCCGGCTTTTTAAGAAAGAGCTTGGTATCTCTATCAGTGACTATATTCGCCAGAAGAAAATAGAGAAAGCCCAAAACTTACTAAAATATTCCGATTTTACTCTGATTGAAATTGCAAACTATCTTGCTTTTTCCTCCCAGAGTCACTTTATTCAAATCTTTAAGAAAATTGTGGGATTAACCCCCAAGAAATACCGCGACCGTTATTATCGTACTTCTTGGTAACTTCCCAGCTCTATTTCAATTTTATGACGTATATCCGACAGCGCAGCAATGTTTTCCCTGTTAAATATTACATGGTTTCCTTGGAATTCCAGCGCTGTCTTTCCGTCACAAACTGCTCTTTTTATTTCATAATCTCCGTAAGTTAATTTCTGAGGATTTTTAAAAACAATGCGGAAGTCTTTTTCTGCAAAGCGAAGTTCCACTGCTGCATTTCCTTCTGCATCAAACTGCTCGCCTACCAGCTTTGGCTGAATTACCATATCACCATTTTCTCCATGTACTCCAAATACTTCTGTGATGACAGTGAGCATATACCAGCTTGCTGCTCCTGTCAAATAATGGTATAAACCTCTTCCATCTCCATTAAAATATTCCGGAATTCCAGGATAGATTTTACTTACCTCAAACCGCAGCGCAGTATCGGCAAGGGTCTGCAATGCCTTATAGCCTTCCTGCACAAATCCTCTTTTGTACAATGCATTTGCATACATCACTGTCATATGAGAAAAGACAGCGCCATTTTCTTTTTCCCCATATGCAAAGCCAAACATTCTTCCCAGATTGAACTTCTGCTCATGAAAATCTGTATTCAGACGATAGCCGCCAATCTCTTTTTCGTACAAATAATGGTCCGCGCTTTTACAGATTTTCTCCACCTGTTCATGCTCTGCTGTCTGGCTCATAATTGCAAATACCTGACCGGTAAGCATCATTCTGACTCCCTGCTCAAAATAGCCTTCCACCGGTTTTTCATCGTTATCATAGTAGCTGTTGAACCATCCTTCTCCCCTGTTGTCTTCGTTTCCTTCAATCCACTCCGTCTTACGAATATGGTTCTGCAGCCACTCTCCCTTATGTTTCAGATTATCCGCCAGCTCCCGAACCTCTACTTTTCTCTTTTTTCCACTGACATTATGCTCACACTGTGACAGATAATCTTTTAAAAGATTCTGCTTTGCAGCAATATTATCATACATCTGATTATCATCCTGCAAAAGAATATTTATCTCCTCTAAAAGCTCTACCTGCTTCCAACCGTATTTCTTTTCCAGAATCATAAGCAATTCTGACAGCTGAATAAGATTTCCCGCATAAGCACAGGTAAATGCCACACTCTCGCCATGCTCCGGTGCCATATCCAGTGCGTCATTCCAGTCTGCTCCTCTGAGTCTGATATGATTGTGTGCTCCCACTTCATAAAATGCACATAAATGCTGTAACAGTAAATGTTCTAAAATACTGCCTTTATACACCTCATCATTTTTACTTTTCTGTAACGTTCCATACTGAGTTTCCCACTGCTCGTCCAGCTTGCTTCCTCGTGCTGCCTGTTCATCCTTGAAATAGAACGTTTCCTCTTTTAATATTTCAATATCTCCTGTCTGATCAATATAAAGCTTTGTCGTCATAAACGGCCAGACTCCATGATCCATCCATACACGTGCAATCCCATTTCTATCTGCGATAAATTCTCCCTGACGTTCTCCAATAATTGTGGCATTTGTACCATCCATCCGCACTCCCGCATAATTGTCCAGAATCATCTGACGTACTTCGCCGGGCTCCATAATCAAAAGTGACAAGCAGTCCTGCCACAAATCACGCCATCCTCTTCCACCTCTTCCGTAATCATGATGCGGTAAAAAAGAACATCCATAGATTCGTCTTAACATAGGCTGAAAACTTACCCAGCGCATAAAATTGTTAAATTCCTGACTTCCTGTCTCATACCTGACATTTACCTTTTTCTGCCAATAGTCTTTTACCTGCTGCTGTGCTCTTTCCACTTTTTCCGTTGTTCCATACGCAGAAAGAATCTTTTCTATTTCGTCTTCCTGTTCCGTAATTCCCATTACAATGGTATATGCTGCGGTTTCTTCCGGCTTTAATACGCGCGTGGAGAAATGAATTCCCCCCATTGCTTCCTTTCCCTCAAAATAGCTGCCCGCCGATACTCCCTTTTCATTATTTACTACCTTTTGCGGATGGGTAAAGCTTCCTCCTTCCCCGATATATTCTTCTACTACCGGATAAAAATCCTCTGGTTTTTCTCCGTTTCCGGTAATTCCACACACGAAATATGTCAAATCATTCTTTCGGTGTCCGCGTTCATCAAAAGACAGCGTAGGCTTCACCCGGATTCCATAATCCATTGTTTTTATCCGATGCAGTAAAGAGGTAACATGTCTGTGGTCTCGAATATTGTCTGCACTTCTTCCGAAAATCGGAATTGCAGCTGTAGGAGTAAACCTTTGTTCCATTTTCCCAATATTACAAATTTCCACATGCATAAGTTCTACATTGTGCTCCAACGAAACAAAGGAGGTTACCTTTGCTTCCAACTGATACTTTTTCGACTTTCTAGTCACAGTATGCCACATAAGTCCTGCAATCAGTTCACTCTCATCCTGACTGTTTGTAAATTTCTTATTTTCTTCCTCCGCAGATGCTCCTGTCACAGACCAACTTCCCACATGCTCTACATGACACCAGAAATTTCTTCCGGAACGATTATTATGCAGATTTTCTACACTTACCGGCTCCATTAGAAAGGCGTTCTGGTTCAGCTTTATATCTCCTCCTAAATTAGGTGTCAAAGAACTTTTGATTCCTTTTTCTCCTGCAATGGGAAAATACAGATAACTGTAATGTTCCGGATGTTTAAGGAAAAACGTTCCATTCTCGTCCAAAAAACGTATTTTATTCATATTTTAAACTCCTTTTACTATAATATGTCTTTCATTTTACTTACTGTTTCGGCAACTGCATATCAAATTAATAAAAAAAATATCATATCCATGATACCAATCTAAAAATTCTTTACAATATAAAAGAGACTGGTACAAACCAATCTCTTCACCACATAAGATATACACTTTTTTACCCTCTCCACCGATTCAAGCACGCAAACACTTCCTGCTTTCTCGGCATCGCCAGTCCCGCCGGCAGATAATTTCCATCACAAATTCCAGCCAGCCCCTTTTTCTCCAAAATCTGTTCTACCTCTGCCACAAGCTGCTGTAACGTCTGTTTCTCTCCTCCCAGACCTGCCGCTCCTTGATTCGCCGCTAAAAACTTCAGGATATACCCCAGCGCAGTCACCTGCTCCGTGTCCGCAATCTGCTCTAAATACCGCAAGTCTACGTTCTCATGATTCAACGAAAATCCGTCTTTTCCCATGACCTTTATCTTCGCCCGGTCATCTCCTCGTTTTCCACCAATCCGAAATACCAGCTTACGCTCAAAAGACGGCTTCCGGCTTTTCTCTGCTTCCTCCACCGGAATCGGAAAACTCTCTGCCTCCTTTTTGGCAAACTCCGTAATATCCTTTGGCACATACTGCTCCATTTGAAGAATCACATCTGCCTTATGAAAATAAGACCCGGAGCTGCCTGCCACCAGTATCGTAGAAATACCATACGTTCTATACAATTCCTGAATCCGGTCAATAAATGGCGTAATTGGTTCTGACTCCCGATGCACTACCCGCTGCATCAGCTCATCCCGAATCATGAAGTTTGTTGCACTGGTGTCCTCATCAATCAGAAACAAATGGGTATCCGCTTCCATTGCCTCTATTACGTTTGCTGCCTGAGACGTACTTCCACTGGCATCCTCCGTAGAAAATCTTTTGGTATCTTTTCCATTGGGAAGATTGTTGATAAACATAGAAACATCGGTATTTTTAATGCTGCGTCCATCCTCTGCACGAATTTTCATTGCAGAATCATCCGTAATCACGTACTCTCTGCCATCCCCAGCTATGTGATTATACACTCCCATTTCCAATGATTTTAGCAATGTAGACTTTCCATGATAGCCTCCGCCTACAATCAGAGTAATTCCCTGAGGTACTCCCATCCCGGTTACTGCTCCGCCAAAGGGAAGCTTCATGGTAATCTTCATAGAGGGCGGTGCCTGAAACTTTACTGCACCCTTCATGGGCTTTTGAGAAACGCCCGACTCTCTTGGCAAGATACTGCCGTCTGCAACAAAGGCACATAAGTCTCGTTTTTTCAGTTCTTCTCTGATATATTGCTGGTCTTCTGACAGCTCCATGACCTGCTGCACTTTTTTCTCATCCAGCAACTTGTAGAATAAGGACTTTTTCACACATTCCGGCAGGAAATGAAACAGTATCTTCTCTAGCTCCCTTGCATTAATGGTTCTTCCATTTGCCGGAAATCCAATTTCCAATCGGAGCAGAATGTCTCCCTGTTCCGATTGTATACTGCATGCACTTCGTTCCAGAATCTCCTGCCCCGGGCGGCTCACAGACATCAGTCCGCTCTTCCCGGAACCCTTTGCCTGAAAAGCAAACGCCGATACTTCTCTGCCAAACTGCCGCAGTAAATAATCCTGCAGCGCAATTCTTTTATGTTTCTTATCATACAAATATTGTGGGAATCCTGCCTGTGCTCCCTTCACCTGAACACTGACCTTAGACGGAGCCGCAAAAGGGTCGCCCTGTACATGGTCAATATTCAACACATAACCCGGGAACTGGTATTGTCCCCGGGTTTCTTTATAGGCAGGATATCCTTTGTGGTCGATTTTCTTTAACAATTCTCTCAACTCTGCTGCCTGTTTCATATTCTCTCCAACTTCTCCTTATTATTATACGTTTCCACGTCTCCACGCATTTTACTTCATTCTATACGCTTCCACTTCTCCACGAATTTTATTTCATTCTATACGCTTTCACTTCTCACGCGTCCTACTGTTTTTCACGCGCCTCTTCTAAATCTTTCTGCACCTGTTCCAAATTCTTTCGTATGAAAAGGTGCTGTGGACAGACGTTCTCGCACTTACCGCACTTGATACAGTTGACCGGTCTTTCCTTCTCGTCCATTCCTTCCCATCCGGACTTTACAACTCCATATTTCTGGTAAATGTGATACTGATTCCAGAGATGGAAATTCCTTGGGATATTTACACCCGCCGGACAAGGCATGCAATAGGCACATCCGGTACATCCATTCTGTACTCTGGCCCGCAAAGTCGTTACCACCTCTTCAATGGTCTGCCACTCCTTCCTATTTAAAGGCTGGAAATCGCTGAATGTCTTTAAGTTATCGGCAGCCTGTTCCTCCGTGGACATTCCGCTCAGCACAACCTTTACATTGGGATGGCTTGCCACCCAGCGCAGAGCATAAGATGCCACAGATTTATTCCCATCCAGAGCTTGAAACTTTGCATTAATATCCTCGGAAAATCCTGCAAGACTTCCTCCGCGGATGGGCTCCATAATCACTAACGGCACGCCCAGCTTTTCCGTCAATGAATAACCCTTATCGCCTGCCTGTTCTTCCGTATCCATATAATTATACTGTATCTGACAAAAATCCCAGTTACGGCTTGTTAAAATTTCCTCAAACACTTCATAATCATCATGAAAAGAAAATCCAAGGTTTTTGATTTTTCCTTCTTTTTGTAACTGCTCACAAGTCTCCACTATTTTGAGGCTCTTTATCTTTTCCCAACGTTCCTTATCCAGTGCATGAAGCAGATAAAAATCTACATAATCCTTCTTTAGTCTTTCTAACTGCTCCTCAAAAATTCTTCTTACATCTTCTTCCTTTTCTACCAGCCATACCGGAAGCTTGGTTGCCAGATAATAGCTATCTCTGTCATACTTGTTTAACACCTTTCCCACAAAAGGTTCACTGGCTCCGTCATGGTATGGATATGCCGTATCAAAGTAATTTACCCCTGCTTTGTATGCCATATCCAGCATCTTTTCTGCCCTTGCTTCATCAATTTTTCCTTCTGCTGTTGTGGGAAAACGCATACAGCCAAATCCCAGCAAACTGGTCTCCACCCCCAGCTTTTCCATTTTTCTCTTTTCCATCTTATCTCTCCTTATAGCTTTCATTTACTTCTTCTACAATCTGTCTGCCACCAATCTCATACCATTGTTCTACAAAGGTATCAAAATAGTCCAAGGGCTTTTGTCCTGTAATTATCTCAAGATACGCCTGCTTTTGCATTTCTTTCAGCTTCCACCATATCGAACGCATGGTATCTGTTTCCGCAAAATAGTAGGTTTTTATTTCTTCTATATTGTCCTCTGCCTCCTTCAATATTTCACAGGCTGTAATACGGGACGTATATGCCGCCCACTCATCCGGGGTTGCATTTTCCGGGTCTTCTTCATACTTTGCACAATGTTGATAATAGGATTGTTCCAATAATTCCATACTATCCACTTGCCGCTCTCCATTTAACGCTGACGTCAGGTTATTATAACAGCGATTCAAGGCATCTCTATAATCAACATTGATAGAAATCGGCCGCGCCGTAGGGTCTACATTCCACTGATAATAATGAATAAAGTCTTCGTTATTAATATCCGTATAACGCACATAATCAAAAAGAACGCTGACCATCTTCATAATTACTTCCGGATGTTCATACCCCTTACGAACTACTACATATTGAGTGCTTGCATTTTGCTCGGCATATCTTGTCTTTCCATCTTCTGTATTTGTCAAAAGATACGGCTTCCATTCTGCCTCCGGATTCTCCTGTATTGCTTCCATCAATGGGTTATTGGGCGCCCACCACGGACCAAAAAATGCTCCACACTTTCCTTCTATAATGGTCTCTGCAATATTATTATTGGTACGCATTAAAAACTGCTTATCTATAATTCCTCTCTCGTACCATTCTTTCGCCTTAGCAAGCGCTTCCTTCGTCTGAGGCTGTACCCCGCCATAATAAAGATTCCCTTCTTCATCCTTCATCCATTGTTGAGGATAAGAATCATAGGCTGCAAATAAAATCTCTAAGTGATATTCGTAGTTGTATCCCATTTCTCCGCAAATCTCATTTTCACATGCCAGTCCAATGATATTTCCCTCTTCCACTTCACCCGGATTCTGCGTTACGAACTGTTCAATGATATATTCCGCATCTTCCAGCGTTTTTGGTTCTGACAGCCCCAGCTTATCCATCCAGTCTTTTCGCAGCCATAGCATCTGCGGTCCATCGGAAATCTTGGTTTCCGGCAGCGCCATCAGCTTTCCGTCAAAGGTTACATTCCCCAGAACACTCTCATCATAGCTGCCATAAATATCCTTAATCCGTTCACTGGCACAGTTCTCATAGGCTTCTGTCAAATCCTCAATCATATCATTTTCTACCAGTGTCTGAAGATTATCCAGCCCCTGTACCAGCATAACATCCGGCAGATTTTTCTCTGCGATTGCCATCTCCACAATATCATAGTATGTAACACTATCTTCCTCAAAAACATCTATATTCTGAATATTGAGCATATCATTCAAATACCGAGTATATACATTATCCTCGTAAGTATCTCCTGACGGAAGATTAGAATTATTCGTACTTGTCATTTTTCCTAATGTATAAGTCACTTCTTCCGGATACTTTCCGAATGGTGTGGTGCTTGCTACTTCATACTTTTCTTCCAGATTTTGTTTCTCCTTTTCCTGGGTTTCTTGCTTTGCAGAAAAGGTACATCCAGTCATCATAAGTGCGACCAGAAGGACACTAACAATTCTTTTTTTCATAGGTTTAGTCCCCCTTTCCGAATTATAATCGGAATCTTTACGATAATCTTAGTCCCCTTCCCCTCTTTACTTTCTATTGTAAGACCATATTCTGCCCCATAGGTCAGCTTGATTCGTTCATTTACATTTCTTACCCCATATCCCTTAGATTTCTTAGTTAAGATATTCTGCGCCACCTCTTCATCCATGCCTACCCCATTATCCTCAACAGACAGATACATCGTTTCTCCCTCACTCCATCCGCGAATTATAATTTTCCCTCTTCCCTCGGTCTTTAAGTCAATTCCATGGTCAATGGCATTTTCAATCAGCGGCTGTAAAATAAGATTTGGCGTATCATAATAATACATGCTTTCATCAATATCTATCTCTACATCAAATTCATAATCATGCATCATCAACTGAATATCAAGATAAGACTTTACATTACTGATTTCATCCTGCAAAGGCATCACACTATTTCCCTTATTTAACGCAGTGCGATAAAACTTAGAAAGCGCCAATGTAATCTTACTGATATCCTTTTCATCTGCTTCGATTGCTTTCCAGTTAATCAATGACAGACTGTTATATAAAAAGTGCGGATTAATCTGTGCCTGAAGCGCTTTCATCTCATATTCCTTCAAGGAAATCTTACCTTCATATACCTCTTCGATCAAGGTCTTAATCCGCTCTACCATTTCCTCAAAGCCCTGTATCAATTCTCCGATTTCATCTTTGGAATCACTTGTTACGGTTACTTCCAGGTTTCCCTTTTTTACCTCTTTCATATTCCGGGTAAGCTTTTCTATGTTTTTTACAATTACGCTGGTGAACTGCTTCAACAACAGACTTGCTGCAATCATACTTATTACACATATCAATACCATACCCATGGTCATAGGACGAATGGTTGCTTCAATCTGAGAGGCAGGACGATACATTCCCACATGAAATCCTATCTGACTCTTCGAATCACAATCTACAAAGATAAATTCCGAATCATCGGAAGTCTTTAGGGAGGTAATATTCTCCTCACTAAAATCCATCTTATTATAGGATTCATCAAAGATATTGTAAGAAAACACCATTTTATCCTTTTCCTGCACATATACGCCGTAGTTTTCATCCAGAATCTGGGTAAATGGCTCAAACAGCTTATCATAATCTACTTCAACATAAATAACGCCTGCTTCCCCCTGAAGCTCCGGCATTTTCCTTACGCAGAATACTTTTTTTGCATTTTTATTGATTACCCATAAGATTTTATTATTAGAAGATATTTCCTGAAACCAAGGTTCCTCCTCAATATCTGTGATAGGTGCCAAAGTGGTATCATGTCGTTCAATATCATTTCGGGCATAAATCGTAACCTGCTTAATATCACTGTGCAGGTATTTCAAAGATGTTACCATAGGGTCGAACACTGTACTAAACTGATTATACATTTCATAGTAATTATCCTCGTAAGGATAAGATACCGTCTGTAAAATTGCCTGATTAAAGGCAAGGTAGTCAGACATATTCTCATAAATGGTCAACTGGTTGTCTACTACAGTCATTGCCTGATTCAGACTATTTTGCAGATTCTTGACTTCACGCTCTACAAGCAGTTGATTTACAAAATGATAGCAGTATATCCCTACTACCAGCATGGGCAAAAGCCCCGCTGCCAGATAAATGAGATATATTTTATTCCGCAATTTCAGATTTTTGCTCCAACGGTATATCTTCTTCATTTACTTCCCCCTGGCTTCTGTACTTCTGAGGACTGATTCCAAAATATTCCCGAAAACTCTGACAAAAATACGATACATTGGGATATCCGACCGCATAACTGATATTTACAATTTTGTTATGGGTACTTTCCAACATCTCTCTTGCCTTCTCCATACGATACGTCTTAATAAACTTACTGATATTCTGTCCGGTTTCTTTTTTAAACACATGACTTAAATAACTCGGTGCCATATAAACACTTTGCGCCAATGCATCTACACTAAGCTCTTCACTGTAATGCTCATATATGTATTGTTTTACCGTTTCAATCTCCCGATGAAGAACAGACGGACTGGTTCCGAAGTTCTCTTCCAGACGGTCGATATTTAGATTTACCATATCCATAATGGTCTTAAAATCGGTGACGCTATATAACCGGGTAATATCCTCGTTGAGCTGTGTTTCATCCATCTTAGACATACTGCTGTAGATATCCTTTAATAGATTAGAAAACACAAACTTAATATAAATCTGTGAAAAATCGGTCTTATTCCGATACTTGTTGCATAAACGTTCGAAATGCTCTCTGAGTCCTGCAATATCCTTCATCCGAATATCCTGTTTCATCTGTTTCATCAAGGTATCATCATTCGAATGTTCTGATTCATCCCCGATTACATCTTCACTATCCGGGAAATAAATCTGGCGTTCCGGCTGATAAAAACGGGATTCCATTAAAAGCTCCGCTTCGTTATACGCCTTTTCCAGATTTCCCACCTCTGTAATAACGCCAACAACCGCGATAAAACAATCTTCGTTATACGTTTCCTTAATATAGTTTATGACAGACTGCGCTATTGTTTTTACATCCCCCGCTTCATCATACCCCAATAACAGTACAGACTGCTGTGGATTGAGATTTAAGTAAACTCCGTCTTCTCCTGCAACCTGTAAAATTTCCTTTTTAAACCCTACCTCTGTTTTACTGAAAAAGTCTTTTCCAAACTCCATCAATAATAAACACTTTATATCTTTAAATTCTCCGATATCCACCAGTTCTCCGGATTCTTTTTTTACCTCTTCTACGGATTTTCCATTCAAAAGTCCATACAGCGCATGTTCCTTTACATAGCTTAATCCTTTTTGGGTAATCTCCTTGGAACGCTTCCGGCTTTCCATCTGAGAAATAATTTTCTTTATTAATTTTTCAAATGCTTCCGGTTCTACCGGCTTTAACATATAATCTACTACACGAAAAGATAATGCCTTTCTTGCATATTCAAATTCCCCATATCCGCTGAAAATAACACATTTCATCTCAGAATCCAGCTTTAATGCTTCTTCTATTAATTGCAATCCGTCCATAAAAGGCATTTTTATATCGGTCAACATTATATCGAACCGTTTCTGCTTCAACAGTTCTAACGCATCTCTCCCATTTGCAGCTTCCTCTATTTCCCACTCTACATCAATCTGCTTTAATAGGAATTGTATTCCTCTTCTTTCAATTTTTTCATCATCTACAATTAAGATATGATACATAATGATATCACCTTTCCGTTATTTATACACGACTCACTGGCGGTACTACTATAGCACCGCCAAAAGAATAGATAATATCATTATAATTGCTTTATTTCAAAAAAACAATAGAATATGCTGGCATTTTTATTTCTTCTTTCGAAGAGGTAACCTCACTGCCGTCCACAGTAAGATAATTACAAACAGACATATTCTCCATTTCCATGTCTTTCAAAGACACTGTCGCCTCCTCAGCGGAAGAATTATAAATAATTCCAATGGTCTCGTCATTCCATGTTTTTGTCATGGCAGAAATATTTTCCTGTGTAATACCGGATACTGCATGAATGGTTCCTCTTGCAATTTCCGGATAAGTATTACGAATCCGTACTGCCTTCTTGTAATAATTATAAATCGAATTTTCGTCTTCCATCTGCTCATCTACCGGTGCAAATTTCTGTTCCACCTTATCTGCTCCGGATGGATTATTGGTAATTCCCTCTGTATCCGTATCAGACCAATACATAGCAAGACGTTTGTTTTCATCTTTATCTCCGCTGCTTGCCATTCCGATTTCTTCGCCATAGTATACAAAAGGACTGCCGCTTTGTGTCAGTAAAAGACCTGCTGCATATTTCATCTGGTCCTCATTATAATAGAGCTGCGCTCCGACTCTCGTGGTATCATGATTACTGATAAAGGGTGCGTCAATATACGCCGGGTTCTGTGCCCGATACTTACTGTCTATGCTTTCTAATGATTCTGTATAATTTTTCTCGGAGCTGCTTTTTATTCCCTTGGTCGTCTCTACAATCTTTCCATTATACTGAGACATGGGGAAATCAAACAAGCTTGTAACTCCGCTGGCGTAGTACTGAGCAATAATTCCTGAATTTTCCCACACTTCTCCTACAATATAAGCATCTTTATCCACACTTTTCACATAGTTTGTAAACCATGACAGAACTTCCACATTTTTATCCGGCTGTCCAGAATAATATTCCTTAGCCGCATCCAGACGGAACCCATCCACACCTTTTTCCAGCCAAAATGCTGCAACAGCTTCCAGGTCTTTTCTAAGCTCCCCATCTCCCAGATTTAAATCCGGCATCTGGTCCCAGAATACACATTCATAGTACCATTCACTGTTTCCCACCTGATGCCAGGTACTAACACCTTCCTTATCCCGGGCAAAATTGTAATAATTGACATATTTACATTCTGCTGCATCCGGTTCTGCTCCCTCCGGTAATGCCTCAAGATAATTACAGGCTTCCTCAAACCATGGATGGCTTGCAGAAGTATGGTTAAATACATAATCAATAATTATATTGATTCCTCGTTTATGACATTCCTCTATGAGCTGTTCCATGTCCTCCATAGTACCATAAGCTTCATCTATACTGTAATAATCCTTTACGTCATACTTATGATAGCTGTCCGATGGCATAATCGGCATCAGCCAGATTCCATTAAATCCAAGGTCTGTGTCTGTTTCATCATCACCATCATTTATATAATCTAATTTTTCAATAACCCCCTGCAAGTCCCCGACTCCATCGCCATTACTGTCATAAAAGGAACCCACAAATATTTCATAATAATTCCGGTAATTGTCATCTATAACATTTAATGGCTGTGAAGAAGTATCTTCCCCACAGCCACTAATCATTACAAGCACGGCAAGTACCACTACAAACCACTTGTTCTTTCTTTTCATTTTTAACCTTTTACTGCTCCACCGACAGTTTCCGTATAGCACTTCTGTGTCAGAAGGAAAAGGATGGCGATTGGTATCGAGATAACCACACAACCTGCAAAGAACTGGGTATAATAGTATTTCTCAAATTCCTTCTCCAACATGGTCCATAGTCCGATTGCAATGGTGTAATGGTCTCTGTCCTGACCTAAGATAACCTTTGCAAAAATGTAGTCTACCCATGGTCCCATAAATGCAGTTAATACAGTGTAGACAATAATTGGTTTGGATAACGGGATTGTAATCTTGGTAAATACATCCCATTTGGTTGCACCGTCAATATATGCTGCTTCGTCAAGACTCTTTGGAATGGTATCAAAGAATCCCTTCGCGACAAGGAAACCAAGCCCGGCGCCTCCCGAATACACTAGGACCAGAGCGAACAGTTTTAACTGTCCGGTCTCTAAAAGGTTGAAGCCTTTTAAAATATAGTAGATAGCAATCATGGACATGAATCCCGGGAATAATCCCAAAACCATTGCTATATTCATAAATGGTTTTCTCATCTTAAAACGAAGTCTGGACATAACATAAGCAACGCATACGGTAAGGAATGCTGCTATAATACAGCTTGCCAGCGCAACGATAAGGGTATTCAGGAACCATTTCTTATAATCCAATGTTCCTGCTGCTTCCCAAAGAGCTTTGTAATTATCCAAAGTAAATTCCTTTGGAATAATATAAGTCTTATAAGTACCGCCCTCTTTTCTAAAAGATGTTAATATAACATATAAAATAGGCAGTACCCAGACAGCTCCTAAAATAGCCAATATCACATGTACGATACTGTTGGTTATAAATCTCTTTTTTTTCATTTTACTGGAACGCCTCCTCATCTTTATATGAACCGGTGTGACGGTAGGTAACCAATGCAAATATAGCCATAAGTATAAAGATTAAAATACTAATAACTGCACCTATATTGAAATCCTTATTGGTAATCGTAACCTTATACAACCAGGTAATCAGCAAATCCGTCTCTCCTGCATAATAGTAATCCAAACGTTCCGGACCACCACCGCTTAATAAGTAAATTACATTGAAGTTGTTAATGTTTCCAGTAAACTGTGTAATCAGATACGGTGTCATTACAAACATGATATATGGCAACGTAATCTTAAAGAATTTTATTACCGGACCTGCTCCATCCACATCTGCTGCTTCATAAAGATCCTGGGGTATATTCTGCAAAATACCTGTGGTCTGAAGCATGGTGTAAGGAACACCAATCCAGATATTTATTAAAATAATCATTACCTTCGCAAGGGTTCCATCCTGCCAAAATGGAATAGAATCCGTTATAATTCCCGCATTCTTTAAAAGAATATTCACAGGACCACTTGCATGGAAGATGGTTCTCATAGTCAACAACGATACGAACTGCGGTACCGCAATAGATAATACAAATATAAATCTCCAGAACGGCTTAAATCTGGTTCCCTTTCTGTTAATTACAATCGCAAGTATTAATCCTAACAGGAAAGAGGTTACTGTTGCAAACACTGCCCAAATCAAAGTCCAGCTCAATACCGGCCAGAAAGTATGTGCCAAACGACCTCCGCTTGCAAACATTTTCTGGAAATTTTCAAAACCGACCCAATGGAATAAATTTCCTGGAGTCTGGTGATCTTTGTCATAGTTAGTAAATGCAATTAAAATCATAAATGTTGTCGGAAGTATATTAAATAACACAATTCCAAGAACCGGGAAAGACAACATTGATGACTGAAGCTTCTGCTGCTTCAAACTTCTTAAAGTCTCCACAAAGTTCAATGGCTTTGTTCCATTCTGAACCTTTACCTGACTTTCATATGCGCTTCTCATAGAAGTACACATTGCCACTACAAAAAATACAGTAATAAATATCGTTACAACACCATACAAAAGACATAACATGGAGTTGTCACCCACAATATACTCATACATCTGGGTGCTTTCATTAAAGACTTCCTGCTGAGCTACTGTTCCAAGTGTAATAAAGTCTTTGATGGTTCCAATTCCAGTGGTAACCATATAGAAAATATATAAAATTTCAATTGCTAAATAAATCAGTCCCTGAATAATCTGCTTATTTACAAAATTACCAAAACCCATAATTATCAGGGATAATCTGGTCTGCCAGTTTCCATACAACCACGCATTTTTGGTGGTAATTTCATCCTTCAGCACAATTTTGGGAGCTTTTTCTTTTCTCTTTGCCATCGATTACTCCTTCTATGTATACAAGCGAGTGTCCCCAAATAACTTTATTTGGGGACATCCACCAGTAATAATTGCTTCTACGATATTATTCTTCTACGACCATAGTGCTTACAAAAGTATCAAGCTTCTCCTGAGCATTATCGTGGTTGAAGTCTCCAGTAGAGATTTCTGTAGCAAATCCGCTTACATTTGTCCAGAAGTTATTTGCGAATGCAGTACTTACTGGCTGTGCTACGGATGCAACATCTGCTTCTTTAATGATTACAGATGCAACTTCATCTGCTTTGATTTCGTCTGTATCAGCAAGAGCGCTGTTGGTAGGAACCTGAGCGGTCTCCTGATATCTCTGTAACTGCATTTCTTCGCTTCCTAAGTAAGCTGCGAATGCTACTGCTACTTCTGGGTTAGCAGACTGTGGATTAACACCGATACACTTGCTTCCGTAGAAACCTTTCAGCTGAACTTCTTCACCGTTCAGAGTATAGGTAGGAATAACTGCTACACCAAGGTCATCACCTAAAACGCCTTTGTATAAGTCATAGTTCCAGGAACCATCGAACCAAGCACCAATCTTATGCTCTCCAGCTAACTCGTCAACTGCTGGTGCGGTATCAGCAAATGCAACCTTAGGATTGTTGATTAAGTCAATTAAATAGTTAGTAACTGCAAGACCTGTTTCATTGTTCCAGTCACAGCCTGCTGCTGCATCTGTTCCGTCTTCACCATAGATGGTGTTGCCTGCGCCATAGAACCAAGCAGCTAATTTCCATCCACCTGCGGAATCGAACATGAAGTTATAAACACCGTCTCCTGTTTCTTTTGCTACGATAGCATCTAAAGATGTAATATCATTTTCATCTAATAAAGTCTTATCATAGAACATAAAGAATGTATTATGTGTAAATGGAATTGCATAGATAGCATCGTTATAAGTTACAGTATCAACAACTGCTTCAGACATGGTTGTTTTAACCATTTCTTCTGTTGTTCCACCTAATTTTGCGATTGCTCCAGCGTCAGCTAATGCTGGTAACTGGTCATTTGCAAAGAAGTAAACATCTGCTGCTGTTGTTACGTCATTTAAGATAGCATCTTTTGCTGTATCTTCACCCTGAGTTTCTGTTGTCCATGTAATATTCCATTCCGGATGAGCTTCCTGGAAAGATTTTTCCATAGCTTCGATTGTTCCGGTCTGAATCTGGTTTTCAGGAGCCCATACCTTCAAAGTAACATCCTTTACTTCTCCGTCATCTCCTTCATCACCTGCTTCTGTGTTGTCAGTTGTGTTCTTGTCGCTATTTGTTCCTGCGTTTTTATCAGAACCACATCCAGCTAATGTTCCGATTGCCATAGCAGAAACTAACAATAATGTAACAAGTTTCTTTTTCATTACTACTTCCTCCTATTATAATTTCTTCTGACTCAGACTACTTATCTGATGATTTAATTATACTTTTGAGGCATTTCAAGGTAAATATAAGCATTTTTTGAAACATATCAGATTTCTGTGTTTTTCGTAAAAATAAGTCCACATACGCTTGTACGTGGACTTATCTTATACTTTATTTTTGAATCAGGACTCCTCCCGGCAACAGTTTTCCATTTTCATATTTTCTGGAAAACAGTATTTCTCTTTCCGGTATTTCCTCTGCCTGGTCGGAACAATTCATATATACAAACAGCTTATGTTCCCAATCCAGTTTAATATATTCAATCACCCGTGGATTAGGTATCTCATTCGGAAAATGAAAATGAAGGCTGCGAAATGTCTCTTCCTCTTTTCGCAATGTAATCAGCTTCTTCATCTGATCAATTCTTTCCTGGTATACGCCTGCCTCAATGTCGTCCCATGGCATACAACGTCTGCAATCCGGGTCATGACCGCCTTCCATGGCAATCTCCGTTCCATAAAAGATACATGGACTTCCCGGCATGGTAAAGAGTACGCATAATTCCTGATAAAATGCATCCTCATTTCCTGTTCTGGAAAACAAACGGTCCGTATCATGAGAATCCAAAAGGTTAAACAAGACATTGTTATTCTGCTGCATATACATAGTATAACAACGGTTAATGGTATGTTCAAAATCTTCCTTCGTCAAACTCTTGTCTACCCAAAAGTCATTGATACTGCTGGTTAAAGGATAATTCATAACAGAATCATACTCATCACCCAGCAGCCACGGTGAAGCATCATGCCAGATTTCTCCCAATAAATAAATATCCGGCTTCATCTTTTTCACAGTTTGCCTTATGGTCTTTAAGAACTGGTGGGAAACCTCATTTCCCACGTCAAACCGTATTCCGTCAATATTGAAGTTTTCCACCCAATAACTGCATACCTTCCGGAAATAAGCAACTACTTCCGGATTATTGGTGTTCAGCTTCGGCATTCCTGCTGCAAAAGCGAAGGAGTCATATTTTCCATCTCTTGTATCCCATACCGTCGTATCAAACGGCCATTTGTGCACCATGAACCAGTCAAAATATGGAGATTTTGGTCCCTTTTCTACAACATCTTTCCAGAAAGGGAAACTGGTACCACAGTGGTTGAACACGCCATCTAGCATAATCTTCATGTCCCGACGGTGCATCTCTTCCACCAGGCGTCCAAACACTTCCTTATCCCCAAACTGACGGTCAATTTCCATATAATTCTTTGTGTCATACTTGTGTGTAGACGGAGATTCAAAAATCGGCGTCAGATAAATCCCCGTTACACCTAAATCTTTTAGATAGTCCAGCTTTTCAATAATCCCTTCCAGGTCCCCGCCATAGAAGTCTTCATTTCTTACCTTTCCCTTCTTCCATGGCTTCACCTGTTCGGAATTTCTCGCAGGATTACCATTGCAGAACCGGTCTGGAAAAATTTGATACCAGACCATATGGTTGACCCAGTCCGGTGTTTTTGCAATATCGGAAGGATTCATCCATGGGAATATGAAATACTGAAACATCTTTGCGGAAAGTTTCTGCTGTTCTCCATTGATAATACCATCTTCATAATAGTAATAGCGTTCACCATTACTCTCCAATATAAAATAATATTTCAGTCTCTTGTATTCCGGAATAACCGTAGTGGTCCAAAATCTCTGATACTTCAAATCCTTTTTATAAATAATCTCTTCCTCTGTTCCACTCCAGCCCTCTGCTCCTCCGGCAATACCGTTGCTGTATGGGTCTCCATAGCAAATCCATACACGTTCCACGTCATATCCGGTCTTAATATTTACAATCATTTCCCGTTCATTGCGCGGATAACAATATGGTGGTTCTGTCTTATGGTAAATCTCTGCAAAGTTCATATATTTCTCTCCTTACATTTAAGATTCGGGTGCCACAGGAGACACCCCGGACACCCGAATCTATTATTTATTTTATTCTAGCTAAAATTCCTAGCAGTATCTTTTTCTCCGTTTTACCTCAGCCATTACTGCTGCTGCAGATAAAACAATCAGAATGAATCCTGCTGTCTGCGTAGCATCTCCTGTTTTTACAGTTCCCTCGGAAGAACTTGGAGCCTGTACTGCTGCTTCTTTAGAATCTGCATATGCAAACATGTAGGTACCACCCTTAGATGCTGGTGGAATGGTAAGCGTTACTGTTGTTCCTGTAATCTTGCTTCCGTCACCATATCCTGCAGTGATAACATTGTTATATACACCGTCTATTGCTGTGTTGCTTAACTCAAAGGTAATGTTCTTTGCCTCATCTGTAATATTCAGTGCTGTTACCACATGCTGTCCGTTATATACGCGATCAAATACTAAATATCCTTCTTCGTCGCTCACCTTCAGACTGGTTCTGGTTCCCTTTGCAAAGGTATCTGTGTAAGCATTTCTTGCCGCAAGAAGAGCCTTATAGTGATTCAGTATCGTATTATCTGCTGTCACCTTGCTCCAGTCAAAGTCGTAACGGTTGGTCTGATATGGATAATTGTTTGCTCCATACAGTCCGATTTCTTCTCCGTAATAGATAACCGGCTGTCCTTTTGCTGTAATCTGTAAGGACGCTGCTACCATTGCTTTTTTCAATGCTTCTTCCTCAGTCAAACCATTTTCGTTAATCAGTTTATAAACAAGGCTATCTTCATCATGGCTGCTTAAGAAGCTTCCTAATGTTGCAGTATTATTAATTGTTGCATTTCTCTGCTCTAAGCTGTTTTCTATTTTGCTTAAGCTTCCGGTTACGAACTGCTGTCCAAAGTCATTGAAGTCAAAGTCCAGAATGGAATCCATCTGTCCGGTTCCAAGCTGTCCTCCATCAAAGGTATATCCTGCACCAGAGTATTCTCCAATCATCTTGAATTCCGGATTTGCTTCTGTCAAAGAATTCTTAAATGCCTTCCATGTTGTATCTTCTACGTGTTTTACAGTATCTACACGGAAGTAATCAATATCATAATTTGTCATCCATGCAGTCTGCCATGCTACCAGCTGATTTCTTACTTCTGCCTTTTCTGTTGCAAAGTCAGGAAGTCCGGAAAGCGGTGCTAACTGGTCATCTCCGGATACGGTATCTGCATTGCTGCGAATCATATCTCCAAAGACATCTTCTGTGTTGTAACCTGCATGATTCAGTACTACGTCTACCATAATCTTAATGCCGCGGCTGTGTGCTTCATTGATTAAGGTCTTAAATTCTTCTTCTGTTCCCAGTGTCGGGTCTAAGGTTGTAAAGTCTTTTGCCCAGTAGCCATGATATCCATGAGAAGTAATACCTGCTACATCTGTCGTAAGCGCATCATCAATGTTATCTACAATCGGTGTAATCCAAATGGTATTGATGCCCAAATCTTTTAAATAATCCAGTTTTTGTGTTACTCCTGCAAAATCTCCTCCATGGTAACCGGATGGATTATCTTTTTCTACTCCTGCATTATTAGAGGTATTTCCATCATTAAAACGGTCTGTTACCATAAAGTAAATAATTGCTTCATCCCAGTCAAAATCATTTCCTGTCTTTTCTGTTACTGTAATATCTGCTGATGCAGCATATTCATTTTCAAACTGGTCTTTTACAATAATTGGAATCGTATAAGTTCCAACCTTAACATTTTCATTTACTGCAACAGTTCCTGCCATTAACTGTGGGTCAATGACAAATTCACTGCTTCCGCCTAATGCAGAGATATCTGCTGTAACTGCAGAAACCTCCATGTCATCTACCTGTGGTACTGTAACCTTTAATACAGAGTTCTGTGTATAATCTACTGTCTTCTGTGAAAATTCTGCGGTTGCAGAAGCAGCATACTTCTTGTAGGTATAAACAGAGTATTCTACCAAATCACCATTTGCGCCCTTGGTGCTATCTGTAAGGTCATTATCTGCACCTTTGACGAACGGCAATCTTTCTTCTACTCTTTCATTGTATGCATCCAGCTTCCACTCTCCGTTTACATAGTAACGATAATAGTGGTCACCCTCTGTCAGGCTCTCATAATAATATACGAACCGGTCAGTATCTACATCATAGGTCATGTCAAACAAATTACCGTCAACTTCTACCTGGACTTTTCCTGCCAGTGTATTAAGGCTTCCGTCTAATACCAAATCATCATCACGGTAGAAGAATCCTACTCTGTTATTTTTAGTGTCTAACTTATATCCCATGTTTGCCGGATACGTGTAGGTAATACCTTCTCCCTGGGTATAGATTGCTTTTATTACGGTCTGGTCTAATGGTGTAGAAAGACTGTTATCTCCACCATCCTTTTCTGCCCATGTATTGTCTCCATCCACTCTATGAACAACAAAGGAAAGGCTCTTGGTTGTTTTCTTAATTGGTACTACAAAGTACTGCTTTCCATTGATTTCGGTCAACGGAACATCTACTTCACTTCCGAATCCACTATTCCATGTGTACAGATACCAGTTGTCATAATCTCCGGCGGAACGTACATATTCAATCATTGCATAGCGGTCTTTTGTTTCTACAATCTTTGGCAGTTCTGTATATGCAGTTGTATCATCTGCCACCAGATATAATGTTACATTTTTATCTTTATTGGTATTAGTGTAATATACATCCGGTCCCTGCCAGCTCCATTCTCCTCTGGAACGTGCAATAATTCCTAAATCCGTATAAGATACAGATATATTAGCTTTTAACCATGTTCTTCCATCGGATAATACTTCCGTTCCTGCGAAATCAAATGCTGCACCTGGTGCTCCATTATTTTCCCACATCCATAAATCTGCCTCATCTGCAGACTGATGATTCTTGTCAAAATAGTAAATCGTATAGTTATAGATAGCATCTACCGGTGTTACTGTTAATGTTGCTTCGTAGGTGCCTGCTGTCATTTTCACTGCAATGCTTGTTGCGGTAACTGACTTTGCTACGGTAATCTTACCATCTGTAATGGTAACTCCGTCAGTTCCTGCCGGAACACTGTATTCTACTTCTACCTGATGCTCTGTTCCGTCACCAGCATAGTATTTTACGGTTTCCGGAAGAGCTGTTGCAACACCTTTTTCTGCCTGAAGAGCTGCATTTGCAAGTCCTGCTATCAACAGTTTGTTGTTTCCATCTGCAGTAGTTTCATTATTTGACGGGTCATTAATCCATTCACCTGCATTTTTGATAAACTTATATGCATAGCTTCCCGGAGTAACCGTCTTGGTATATTTCCACTGTTTTGCAGTGTTATCGTAAGTTAGTTCTTCTTGACTGTCTCCCCATTGAGGTGTAGTCAAATCTCCTGCAAGTGTTACCTTATCAGAAGTTTTTGGATTTTCCGGATATACAAAGGTTACACTTGTACCATTAACAACAGGGCTGATACCGGATTCTGTTCCAGTTATTGTTAATTTGCTGTTATCACTGCCTGCAGCCACTTCTGAATTTAATGGGTCTGCCTTCCAATCACTTCCATCTACGATAAATTTATATCCATATTCTCCTGCTGCCTGATTTGGAATCGTGATTGTCCAATAACCATTGGAATCCTTAATCATATCGAGGGCGCCTGTCTGCCAGCTTGTCATATCTCCCGCGAGCTGTACGCTGTCTGCACTTGGTGCATAGTAATTGAACGTAGTTCCCCAGGCATTTACAACCGGACTCTTTACAGAAGTCACCAATTCTGTGGTTATAGTAAATGTATTATTTCCATTAGCAGCCTTTTCCGGGTTCAACTTATCTGCTGTCCAGGCATTGTCTACCATAAATCCATACTCATAGGTTCCCTTTGGAACATCAGTCATAGTAAGACTCCAATAACCGGTAGCATCATTTTTCGTTAATGCCTTTTCCGGCCAGGTAGTTCCGGTCATTTCACCTTTTACGGTTACTGTCTTTGCTGTTGGTGCATAAATATTAAAGGTTACTTCATTTCCATTTACTACCGGGCTCTTTACGGTCGGGTCTTCTGCCGGAACATTTCCAACTTGGAATGTCTGAGTCTCAACCAGATTATCCGTTACTTCTGAAGCTCCATTATACAGCTTATACTCATAGGTTCCCTGAGATAATGAAGATGTATTAATAGTTGCAGATAAAATAGCGGTATAAGTGCTATCTAAGCTCATTGCTACAGAATCTGCATTTGCCCAATCGGTAGAACTTCCCTGTACACGATATTTTACAGTCATGTTTGGGTATGTTCCATGTTCCGGATAATAATACAGCTTTATACTGTCTGCGGATACTTCCGGACTTCCTACGATTTTAGAATTGCCACCGCTGCTAATAGGATTATTTACACCATCTGAGCTTAGCCAATTTCCCCCTATATTATCTTCAAATCCATATTCATAGCTTGTCCCTCTGTCAAAAGCAACACTTGTAGTACCACTTATACCTCCTGGTGTTCCATCACCATAAAACGCTTCTACGCCTGTTACTCCGCTGCCACTGAATGGTACTGTTACGCTCCAGTCGCCATTTCCATTATTTGTTAATGGAATATGCGCTCCCCAGCTTCCATCCCAGCTTCCCTTCATATAAACGTTTGTAAGTGAATTTGTATCATCATGATAGTAAAAAGTAACGCCACTTGCACTTACTGTCGGTCCGTTATATTCCCCATTGTTTGCTTTTGCTGTCATAAGTGTATCATTTGACAGCACGAAGGAGAACAACATTACTGCTGCTGTTAACAGTCCTATTGCTCTCCTCACGCCTTGATGTTTCCATTTCATAGTAAAAAAATCCTCCTTTTTCCATCTCCTTTACATCTAAAACTTATTTTATACTTGAAAAAGGGCTCTCACAATACACAAAAATGGAGTTCTCAAATTTACAACATGTTTCCAAGAAATTTTATATTCAAATTTTTGCAATATAAAGTTATGATAGTTATGGAAATTTTTTATTTCTGTTTTTTATAATTATCTCCCTTTACATGCTTACAGCCGCTGGCGTTACCCCCGTCAGCGGCTGTAAAACTTTATACCGGATTCTATTTTCTTCTCATAGTTTCTTTTCTATCTACAAAATCCATGATTAAATCTACTGCTCCATCAATCCCCACTACACTACTGTCAATGGTAAGATGATAACCATCCGTACAATTCCAAATTTCATCGGCATAGTATTTGTGGAATCCTGCTCTTGCCTTATCTTCCTTTTCTACCAGTCTTTGTGCCTTCGTCATACTGATATTACGGTCCTCTGCAGTCTTTTGAATACGATATTCCTGCGGCGCATGTACGAATACACTTGTCATGTCAGGATTATCTCTCAAAATATAGTTTCCACATCTTCCTACAATAACGCAGTCTTCCTTTGCGGCAAGCTGGCGAATAAATTCAAATGGCACCTCGCCATGTTTTCCGGAACCACTGTCAAGTGCAATTACATACAAAAGACTGTTTACAGGTTCCTCTTCATAAAAAGCCTTCAACTCTTCATATTTGTCGGATTTTTTGGCTTCCGCTGCCATAGATTCTTTATCGTAATACTTAATTCCCAGCCTCTGCGCAAGTTTTTTCCCAATAATATGTCCACAGCTCCCAAACTCTCTTCCAATCGTAATAATCATGTTCCCCACTCCTGTCTGTTTTTCTTATTTTTATTATATCACTGCCCTAAAAGATTGCAAATTATATTTTACATAAGATTTGCATAAAAAGATGCCATAATGACTGTCAAAAGACCTGCAACTGCGATTGCCAGGCTGCTCATAGCACCTTCCACCTCTCCCATTTCCAAAGCCTTTGCTGTTCCCACTGCATGGGCTGATGTTCCGATTGCGATTCCCTTTGCCACCGGGTCTGTAATGCGAAACAGTTTACAGATAAGCTCCGCCATCACATTTCCAAGAATTCCGGTAATAATAATGGAGGATACTGTAATTGTAACGATTCCGCCCATTTCCTCTGCTGCGCCCATGCCGATTGCTGTTGTAATAGATTTCGGCAGCATAGTTACATATTGCTGGTGATTCAATCCAAATAATTTACTTAACAGAAATACACAGGTAAGACTGGTAATTACTCCACTTAATATTCCCAAAATTACTGCCTTCGCATTCTGCTTTAATAAATGAAGCTGCTGATATAACGGAACTGCCAGGCAGACTGTGGCAGGTGTCAGCAAATAACTTAAATACTTTGCACCGCTGTTATAGGTTTCGTAATCTATATGAAATACTAGCAAAAATATGATTACTACCGCCACCGATATCAAAAGAGGATTAAAAATCGCTTTCTTTAATTTTCTTTTCACCAACAGACCGATTTCGTATGAAAAAAGGCTGATTGCCATACCAAAAAATATGGATTCCTGCATCAAATTATTCATTTTTTTTCCTCTTTTCTAATTTTATTATTCCCTGCGTTATCATCCCTGTTACCCCCATAACTACAATGGTACTGACGATAATAATAATACCGATTGGAAGAATAATGCTTTTTAATTCTCCCCAGCTGTCCAGTAATCCCACAGATGCCGGAATAAACATTACCGGCATAATTTCTATGAAAAAGGTGCTTGCCTCTTCTACCTTTTCTACTGTAATAATTCCCGTGCATAATGCCACGAGCATTAATACCAATCCATAAATACTTGCCGGAATCGGTAACGGAATCAGCCATTTTAAAACTTCACCCAAAAACGATATTAGCATAATAATAAAAAATTGTCTTAAATACTTCATTGTCCTACTTCCTTTCAATTTCTTTATGCTATACCTTTTTTCTCCATTCGTCAAACCATGTACGTGATTTTATGCATTATTTTTTCTTTTTTATCAATTCCACACAAAAAATCTTGATTTTTACCGGAAAAATACGAAAAAATTGATTCAAAATTCCCGGAACTGCCACCTCTTTATTTTTCATTAATTTTCTATAAGCATACTCTGCTGTTTTTTCCGGAGACATGGCTCCCCTTGGTGTCTCTCTTCCGGTCTTATGGAAAAATTCTGTGTCTGTGGTTCCAGGGCATAGTGTACATACCTGTACTCCTTTTCTCTTTGCCTCCTGGCGAATTGCTCTGCTATAGCTTAACACATAGGATTTACTTGCATAATACGTTGCGGTATATGGTCCCGGTTGAAAAGCTCCGGTTGAGGCAACATTTAGGATTTTTCCTCTTTTTCGCCGATACATGTCCTGCAAAAACAGTTTACACAATTCCGTAAGGCTTATCATATTTAATATCATTAATCCCTGGTCCTTTTGGAAATCCACTTCCTCGGTGGCACCAATCTGCCCATATCCTGCATTATTTACCAAAATGTCTATTTCTATGTTATCCCTCTTTATGTTATGATAAAGCTCTTTTGCACCACCAAGCTTTGCTAAGTCCTGCTGATATACATACACTGAAACAGCGTACTTTTTCTGCAATTTCTCTTTTGTTTCTTTTAATCGTTCTTTATTAGATGCCGCAATCACAATATTATAGCCTTCTTTTGCAAACTTCTCAGCTAAGGCATATCCAATTCCACTCGTCCCACCGGTAATCAACACGTATTTCATTATTTTCTCCATTTATACACTTATATTTCCTTAATAAATTATATATTTTATCTAAAAAAAGGTTTCAGAAAAAATTTCTGAAACCTTTGAGAGGCGCCGACCAGATTTGAACTGGTGATGAAGGTGTTGCAGACCTCTGCCTTACCACTTGGCTACGGCGCCTTAAGTTATTCAATTATAACAAATACAGAACCATCCGTCAAGACATTTCTGTAAATTTAGTAAAATGACTCCTACGGGAATCGAACCCGTGTTACCGCCGTGAAAGGGCGATGTCTTAACCGCTTGACCAAGGAGCCTCATGATTCGCTTTTGTATGTTTTA
>CASFBK010000016.1 GCA_949292785.1 uncultured Eubacteriales bacterium | reverse complement strand
CGATGGTTAAGCGGCAGCAATACTATGCTTCGCTGCAGGAGGCAGCATAAGGTCGAACATTCTTGAGAAAAAAGTGTAAACCAATATTGACAATATCATATCATAGAAAAGCGAGAAATCATGTATGGTACAGGCGAGTTTTGTGTGTATATTTGCCCAATCATGCAATTCTTTAGGCGGTATTGGTAAATCGCTTTGTTTAAAAAACCATTTTGTGATTTCGATATTAAGAGGAGCAACGCTATCTATAAGCTGATCTTCTGTCAATGTATTATTAAGGTATTCTCTAAATATTTTGATATATTGTTCTGCCGCTGATATAAGATTTGCAGTATATTCTCTTGTGATTTGAATTAATTCATCAGCACTCATGAAGTTATCTTTAAGACCTTTTATTAATGCATACGAATTATGAACATTAATATGAACACCATTTACTATAGTAGTATTTTTTGAATTACGATACCACCATTCTTTATCTTGTAAATCATCAATCCATGTAGTGTGATAAATAAAATTGCAATCTACCATATCGTCTTCATCGTATCCGAAATAACACCATACAATATTTGCTGCTCTACCGGCATAACGAGTTTCAGAGATTTTGTTTTGATGGACCTCGTAATAGATCACTTTGTTTTTAATTTCGTCTGCTATTTCCGCAATTTGTTCCATTGAACTTTGATAACGTAAAATGACCTTTACAGATAACCTTTTAACGTTTCCATGATGCACTGGTTCAACATCATAAATTATATAATTATCACATTCTTCGTAAATTTTTGCGACTTTATAAGGATTGTATTCCTCAACATCAAAAAAGATAGTCCCTCCAACGCTTGAGCGAAATATGGGCTGCTGAAAATTACGTTCTCCTTTCTTGTTTGATAATTCTGCGAAATGAAATATTGCTTCGTTTATTGCTTCAAGAGATTTCTTACCTTTTCTAATCAAAAAACGAGAAGTTAACGCATCACATACAAAGCTTGTGTATAAACTTATTTGCCGATCTTCATTAAAGCCAGAAAATTGTTCGGCTCCGCAAGAAGCTAAAACCGCAAAGCCACGTCCGGCAAAATGCTCAACTGTTTCGTTTATATCTATTGCTGGAACACAATCAAGTGCAAAGCCTCCTGAATGGCAACTATCTAAGATTGCAATTTTATTTTTTGTTTGTATTTGCTCTATTGTGCAAATAAGGTCTTGCAGGTCGATTAAGCTATCGCTTAACACTAAGCAATTTTTACCACCATGACCAGAGAAGTAAAAAATGAAAGTATCGTCTTCTGTTGCATCTTTAAGCACAGTATGTATTGATGTAATAAGTTCATTTCTTGTTACTATCCCAGTTTTACCACATAAAAGTATGTTATCTGAACTTACATTTAAACCTTGCACAAGAGCGGTTTTCATCGCAAACAAATCATTTTTGCATAAAGGCAAAGGTTGGCACTTAATCTTTAAATATTCGCATACTCCTACTAACAATGCTCTTATGGTTCCCATATCTATTTTCCCTCCTTTCAATCTTTTCCACGTTATTCTATCATGAAATTAAATGTTTTTCTACATCTATTGCGGTAGATGATATGCTGCATTACATACAATAAGTAATAGTTTGGTATCAATATTAGCCCCAAATAGGTGTTTTCTACAAAGTGGAACGGACATATCACTTTAACAGTGATATGTCCGTTCCACTTTGCACCCTGTATGGCAGCTACCCTATTTCAGTTTGTTGGTTGATACTGTTTTATGAGTAGCTACCATTATGATATTCTCTTTTTTTATACTTAAAATCATATTTATAAATAATGTCATCATAGATAAAAGCAATAACTTTTTTTGGCTTTCTTTTATTAAAATACCTTATCGCTTTTTTAGTTATAAAGGAACAGATTCTATATAGAGTATAAAGAAAATTAAAAAAGGAGGTTGAAAAGTATGTTAAAAGCAAGAAAAATTTCTTTGGCAATGATTTTTACTGTTATTATAATGATGCTTGCATCCTTTGGACTTCAGTTAAAGGCGAATGCAGTCTTTGATGATAATTTTGATGTATCTTGGGGAAGCAATACATCTAATATTACAGGTTCTTCAAATTCTATGGATAACAGTTTTTCTAAAATCATTACCAAATATAAGACGGTGATTACTTTCGTTTCTGCAATTGGTGCAGTTACGATGGTAGTTATCTTTATTATGAACTTCATGAAGTTGGGTACTACTTCTGGAAATCCTACGGAAAGAAGTAAATGTATTACAGCTCTTATTTGGTCTGGACTTGCAGCAGCAGGACTTGGTTCCGTTGCATTAATTGTAGGTATTTTCTACGGTGCATTGAGAGATTAATTATAAATATTCAGAAAGGGTGGTTCGTAAAATCATCCTTTTTTTCTTTGCCTTAAAGTTTGTTGTTTCAAGACTTCTTAAAAATAAATGAGGAGTTTTTTTCTCTTTTTGACTGCTCTGTACACACTAATATATGGCAGATTCCTTACTTTTCGTGCTCAAAACGAACGAAATGGTCGAGCAGACAGCGGACAAACCATATCCTGATGCGGTAAAATGGAGGTGTAGGGAGACAGGCTGGTTTCCCTAAGTCTATGAAAGGAGTAACAGCTATGGAGAAAGAGAAACCAGTTTCAGTTAAAATCAAAGCAATCAGTCATTACAGGCAGAAGCAGATTGGGAATGCCATCATGGAATTTCCAATAGCAGATGATGCAGACAGTAGTCTGATTATAGATATGAATTTCAGGCAGTATGTAAATGTCCTTGCTGATATCTTAATAACGTATGCTGCAAGTGATGATGAACAACGTGAGTCAAATTTATATGATGCACGAAATTTTGATTGGGGGCAGGCATGGGTAACACCTGTGTCTGCAATACATACAAGATTGACGGTGAAATTGGTTTCTTTCTATATATGATTTATAAGGAAGGTGATATTATTATGGCTTATCAAACAGTAGAAAATTTATTCAGTAGGAGAACAAAGTGTGTAATTTATATTCGTGTCAGGTCTGAAAGGCAGGTGGAAGGATTTTCTATAGACGGACAGAAAAGAGAACTTACAGAATATGCAAAATCAAAGGGCTATGAGGTGGCTGAAATTTATGTGGAACCAGGACGCTCTGGAAAAAATATTGAAGGCAGAGAGCAGTTCCAAAAGATGATGTATGATGTGACAAGAGCAGATTCAGAAGTTGGTTATGTTCTAGTCTTTAAGCTGTCACGTTTTGGCAGGAATACAAGAGATATCTTAAATTCAATCAATCAGTTACAGAAATATGGTATAAACCTGCTGACCAAAGAAGAAGGCTTGGATTCCAGTACTTCTATGGGAAATATGCTGATTGCTATTCTTGGCACAGTTGCAGAGATGGAAAGGGAAAACATCATCACCCAGACTATGCTTGGCAGGGAAGAAAAAGCACGTCAGGGTGGGTGGAATGGAGGTTTTGCACCTTTTGGCTATTCAACATTAGATGAAAAACTTGTTGCAAATGAAAATGCTTATATCGTTAAAATGATTTTTGAAAAGTATGTAAATGAAGATATTGGAATTAAAGGAATTGTAGATTATTTAAACAGAAACGGAATAAAAAACTGTGCCAGAGAACAGACAGGACTATCAGTTTACAGACTGGAGTACGCACACAATCAAACATATTTTAGACAATCCTGTTTATACAGGATTTGTAGCATTTGGGCGGAGAAGGACTGTTGAGTGTTTGAATGATGAGACAGGTGAAAAGGAATGTAGATTAAAAAAGCAGGAGAATTATATCATATCTGATGAACAGTCCCATGAGGCAATCATAAGCAGGGAAATGTTTGAACGGGCACAGCAGAAACGAAAAAACAGGGCGTGTAGGGGGAATCGCAATATAGGACAGGCACCAAAGCATTTGCTGTCAGGACTGCTTGTATGTCCTCAGTGTGGCTCTCATATGGTCATCAATTACAACAGGTGGAAGAATAAGGATGGTACATACAGGGAAACGAGGACTTACATTTGTGGACATTACAACAGGGCAGGTGTATACGGAGAATGTAAAAGAAATGGAATATCTGCTGACAGAATTGAAAAAGAAGCTGTTGAATATACAAAATCTCTTGTCAAGAATGAAAAATTTGCAGGCTATGTCAGGGAAAAGATAGGAAAATCTGTTGATTTATCTGAACTGGAAAAAGAACTTGCTGCTTATGATAAAAAGATTAAGGCATTAGAGCGGAATAAATCAAATCTTGAATGGGATATAGACAATATGATGGATGATGATAAATCTGCTGATCGCAGGCGAAAAGATATGAACAAGCGTTTAGATAAGATTTATGGGGAAATAGATTCAGAGGAAGCAAAAAAGAAAGAGTGCCTTGAAAAAATGCGCGCAGTAAAGCAGAAGCAATTAGACGAAGAAAAAATTTATAAAATGCTGTTGGAGTTCGATACAATCTATGATAAACTAAGTCAAGAGGACAAAAGGAAAGTTTTACATGCGTTGATAGCAGAAATTCAGGTATTTCCCAAAGATGAAATAGCAGAAACAAAGACTTATATCAAGAAAATCAGGTATGCTTTTGATGTGGAGCATACTGATTTTTCAGGGGATGAATTAGGCAACAAAGGTAATAATGCTGAGACGGTGTGTCTTCTGTCGAGAAAAACCCGGTAAATTAAAGTTTTCTGCCAGTTTGGTGTGTGTGTTTTAGTGAAATTTGATATGATATGTTTACGAAGTGGGGATGGGGTTATGCGAAATTGTATGAATATGGTACTGTAAAATAAACCGCTGGAGCATGGAGATTTTCCATGTGCCGGCAGTTTTTTTACACTTTATCGTAGCAGTGGCATACTGCCTGTGAGCTTATTGACTTTTTTCTTAGGGCCGCAGATGGCAAGAACAAAGTATTGCAGGTTTTTCCTGTGTGTGAGAGGACGGCCGCCAGTTACCGACTTCTACTCGATCTATATGAGGTTATGCCATTCCCTGCGGTTATAAAGAATGCGGAACACATGAACCTCCTGGGCAGTTTCACTCACAAGGAAAAAAGCAATGTAATTCTCAATGAGCAGTTTTCTTACACCAAGTTGTGTATACGGTTCTTCCGCAATCAAAGCACAGCGATACGGCATAGATGAAAGTCCTGAGATTTCTTTTTTGATTTCGGAATACAGGCGTTTGGCGGCATCTGGGGCTTTTAGAGTTTCCGTGATGTAAAGAAAAATCTCCACTAAATCCTGTTCTGCTTTGGAATCAATAATTACGTTATACATCTGTCTGGAACCCGAACCTTTCTTCTAAATCAGAAAAAACATCGGATGCCTGCCTGCCATGTCCAGCTTTGGTTTCAGCCAGTCCTTCATCTAAAAGACGGTGTAGTTCAGATTTTCCGCAAAGCTGTTCATACTGGGCGTTGGTCATGACTACCAGGTCGCCGGTTCCGTTTTTGGTAATAAAAACAGGCTCCTGGTACTGATTGCAGAATTCAGAAATTTCATTGTATTTATTTCGCAGATCACTGCTTGGACGAATCATTGGCATAGATAGCACCTCCTTAAAGTTCTATCAATATTATATCGCTATTTCGAGAAAATATCAACATGCTTTAAAAAATACAAATTGATGAGGAGCATGGCTTTTTGAGGAAATGCCTATGCACATGCAGGTAAAGAGTATCAATAAGATTCCGGTACCAGCGATAAAGAAGAAGCGGGTATGTGCTTACACCAGAGTCTCCTTGATACAAAGGCCGGTAAGGATTATTAAAAAACCACTCCGTTCAGGATGCGCACCTCGCGGAGATGAAATTAGTCATAAATGACACCGCTCGGGCGCGAAAGAGTCTGGCGAGCAGACTCTTTGTTCTGGAATTGATACAGGGCGGCATGAAAGGACTATTTTGTGTGTGTCCTCTCATATTTGCGTTGTACCCTCTAAATAGAGAAAAATCAAAATGTATATTTTCATAGAAAGCAAAAGCAAGGAAAAAGCAAGATATAGATCTGATTTTTTTTAATAATTGTATGGTATAATGAAAAAAACGATTGGAGGTGAGATGGATGAAAGGTGGCAATTCAATTCACGAGCGAGTGATTCATTACGCGCACGAAGAAGTTGATGCGCTGTATCAGGAATTTCAAATCCCCGATGGGGGGTATAATAAAGAACAGGCTGAAAGAAGTAGTGAGCAATACGGAAGCAACACTTTGACAGGTCGGGCAAATGATACGGTGTTCTATCGGCTTAGAAGGGCCTTTATAAATCCATTTACTGTTATTTTATTTGTACTGGCGGGGGTTTCGTTTGTAACAGACGTTCTGCTTGCTTCCAATTTCAGCCGCAATGTGACTACTGTATGGATTATTCTATGTATGCTTCTTATCAGTGGTATTGTGCGGTTTATACAGGAGATGCGGTCAAAACACATTTCTGATTATCTGTCAGAGATGGTTCATACAAATGTAATGGTACATCGAGGTGGAAAATGGGTGGGTATTCCTACATGCGAACTTGTAGTTGGAGATCAGGTTCGTCTTTTTGCCGGTGATCGAATTCCCGCTGACATTCGGCTTACGGATACAGCAGATTTATTTGTTTCACAGTCTGTAATTACTGGGGAGAGCGCCATATTAGAAAAAAATTCTAAAACCCTTTCAGGGGGTAAGGAACGGTCTTATGCGGAGTATAATAATATTGCGTTCATGGGTTCCGCTGTTATTGGCGGTACGGGAGAAGGTATCGTTTTAGCTGTCGGCAAAGATACTGTTTATGGCGGTTTTTCAGGAGCAGAATCAAGACATAAAAACGGATTCGATCAGGGTGCAAACTCAATCGCATGGGTTTTAACTCGCTTTATGTCTGTTCTTGTTCCTGTGGTATTCGTTGCTTGCGGTCTTACTAAAGGAAACTGGTTTGCGGCATTTATGTTCGCGCTGTCCGTTGCGGTAGGGCTGACCCCGGAAATGCTACCGATGGTAATCAATGCTTGCCTTGCAAAGGGCAGCGCAGCCATGAGCACAAAGCAGACTGTGGTAAAAAACCTCAATGCTATGCAGGGATTTGGCAGTATGGATATTCTGTGCGTGGATAAAACAGGCACTTTAACTGGCGATACGATTCTGTTGGAATACTACATGGATATACTTGGCAACGAAGATGAAAAGGTTTTAGATTTTGCTTATTTGAACAGCCTCTATCATACTGGTGTTCGAAACCATCTGGACACAGCTATTCTTAAATGCCAGGATATGCCAGGACGTAAATCTCATTTTAAGGATTTTGCAGTACAGCATCCAAAATTGGATGAGTTGCCATTCGACTACGAACGGAAGTTTGCCAGTGTTCTTGTGAAAGATAGCGAAAAAAATATGCTTATCATTAAGGGCAGCATTGAAGAAGTATGCAGTCATTGCCGCTTTGTTGAGTACAAGGGAAAGCACAGAAAAATGGAGGAGGATGGGCGTGCCAGTGTCCATGCAGTTGTTGATGAAATGCTAGAGGATGGCATGAAGGTTTTGGCGGTGGCCTACAAACCTCTCCAGCAGGGAAAGTTGAATACCGAAGATGAGAAAGATTTTATACTATTGGGATATTTGGCATTTTTTGATGCACCAAAGAACACAGCCGCTACTGCCATTAGAAAATTGAAGTTCCGTCATGTCGGAATAAGAGTGTTGACAGGAGATCAAAAAAGCGTTGCGCTCTCTATCTGTCATAGGCTGGATATTGATACGACAGAAATCATGACAGGTGCAGAACTTGAATGTCTGACGGATGATGAAGTATCCGTCAAAATTGAGCGTACAACTGTTTTTGCAGAACTTACTCCGAAACAGAAAGTTCGGATTGTGCAAATATTGCAGTCAAATGGGCATACTGTTGGTTTTTTGGGAGATGGGATGAATGATCTTCCCGCCATCGTGGAATCAGATGTGGGTATCTCGGTGGATACGGCGGCAGAAGCTGTAAAGGAAAGTGCAGATGTAATTTTACTGAAAAAGGATTTAAGTGTTTTGGAAGAAGGGATTTTAGAAGGACGCAAAGCATTTGCCAATATGTCAAAATATATCCGAATTACAGCATCCTCTAATTTTGGCAATATTTTTTCGATTGTCATCGCAGGTGTGTTCTTACCATTTTTCCCTATGACATCTGTGCAGCTTCTTTTATTAAACCTGCTCTATGATGTATTATGTCTTGTGCTTCCATGGGATTATGTGGATCAGGATATTCTCTCACAGCCATTGGAATGGTCCGGACGGACGCTAGGACGCTTCATGCGCTTTTTTGGTCCAATCAGCTCCGTTTTTGATATTTTGACATTTGTGTTTTTGTTCTTTGTATTATGTCCTTCTGTCTGTGGAGGAAGTTTTGAGGTGCTTGCCGGGACAGGTGGGCAGGAAAGGTTTATTGCTTTGTTTCAAACCGGATGGTTTTTGGAATCTATGTGGACACAGGTATTAATCCTGCATCTGCTCCGAACTGGGAAGATTCCGTTGTTCCAAAGTAAGCCTTCACGTCCAGTAATGCTCATTACAACGCTTGGAATCCTGTTTTTTACGGTTCTGACCTTTACACCAGTTGGAAGCTTGATCGGATTAACCCCCCTGCCTCTCGTGTACTTCGGGTTTCTGATTGTCATTGTTGTGCTGTATCTGTTGCTGGTTACGCTGGCAAAAAGCTGGTATGTAAAGAAATATCATGAATTACTTTGAGGAAGGAGGAATCTGCCATGAAAAAGAATATCGGTTTTATCAGTCTGGATTCCTCTTTTGCAGAATGGCTCCATGAAAAGCTCCGTACATCTGCACCTGATACCGCCGGGGCGAGAGAAATGCTGGAGGGCATGGAGGAGCTGATAAACAGAAGGGCGAGTTCGCTCATGCTGGAGCTTGGTAATGAGGAATTTGCACCTTCTTCAAGCGATGTGATTTGCTGCGGTGCACTTTCCATCTATACAAAATCGCGGAAAGTCCTCAGGGATGATACGGAAATTGCACTGACACCAAAAGAGTTTGATATTCTGTATTTTTTGGCTCGTAACCGTGGGGAGGTGTTCACAAAGGAGCAGATTTATCAGGCGGTGTGGGAAAACAGCTATCTGCTGGACGACAGCAATATCATGGCTTTTATCCGAAAACTGAGGAAGAAGATCGAACCGAATCCAGATGCCCCGGAATACATATTGACGATATGGGGGATTGGATACAAATTCAACGATGAGTTGTAAATAGGAAAAGGAAGACTCACAAATCAGATAGATTTGTTCGTTGAGAATCCGCAAAACAGATTCTCAAATTCTTGCAAAATCGCAAGGAAATCGCAAGGTTTTAGCCATGTGATTCTCCATGCGATTTTTTTATAATTTTTATGAAGGGAGGCGGTTGATATGATTTATACCGATTTTGTATTGCGAATTTCCCTTTCGTTGCTACTCGGATTTGTTATTGGGCTTGAGCGACAGTTGACGGGACATCCTGCAGGTATTCGTATAAATGTTTTGATTTGTATGGGAACCAGCTTTTTTACATTGTTTCCTATGTGCTATGGCTCTCCGGATAATGCACTTTATGTAGGACGTTATGTTGTTTCTGGCGTAGGATTTTTGTGCAGTGGTGTTATTTTTAAAGATGGTGCCTCTGTCAGAGGGATGAACACGGCAGCAACACTTTGGTGTACAGCGGCGATTGGACTTTTAGCCAGTACAGGAATGTTTCTTGCACCAATTACAGCAACCGCTGTTTTGATTTTGTCTAATATATTGCTTCGACCCCTTGCCAGAAAAATAAATCCGGTTGTCGGCCATGACGAGGCTGAAAAACAGTATCGTATTTTCATTACCTGTCTGGAAGAAGCAGAACAGGAGATTCGCAGTTTACTGATTAACAGTAATACCTGTAAGACCTTATATCTCAGCAATCTTGAAAGTGGGGATATAGTTGGGGATAAGGTCGAAATTATTGCGGAATACTGTTCCACCGGCAAAGAAAAAAACCATGTATTAGAAGCGATTGTTGGAAAAGCGCTTATTGTACCTGCGGTCATCAGTGCCGGATGGGAGGTACTGTGAGTGAAGACAATAGAAAACACTGAAAGGAGTGAATTACGATGAATTTCACCTGTATTTTTTTGGGGCTACTTTTTTGTGTGGCAGGTTTTGCTTTTGCGTGTGGAAAAGTGCACACCCATTTATCTGCATGGAAGGCTATGCCGCAGGAGGAAAAAGAAAAAATCAAAATTGTGCCGCTTTGCCGTAATATCGGGGAAGTCATCGCTTTGAGCGGCATCATCTTCCTGTTGAAAGGGCTGTGGCCAGGATTTTCAGAGCATTGGTTTGTATGTACTATGATTGCATGGCTTGTTGTTGCAGGCTTTGACGTGTGCTACATCGAAAAGAAAGACCGTTACCGTAACAAATAATCCACTTAGTGGTTTATTAATAGATATTTTTACATCGGAGGTGAGGAAAATGGACTCTGACAGTAGTCCGCGAAGTAGCAGGCAGAAACAGAATAAAAAAACAGATCAGAACCCATTTTTCTCATCTGATTCTGTTTCTTGCCTTAATGAAAAAGGTTAGGAGGTAAGTCCAATGAATAAGAAGGAATTAAGCAGTCAGCAGGAAACTAAGGTGGCTGCTGAAAAGGCGGGAGTCCGCGAAGAGCAGAACAGCCACATTACTTATGCTGCAATGCACCCCATAAAAGAAGTTATGAAAGCACAGAACACAACGCTGCGTGGTCTTTCAGAGGAAAATGTTGCTGCTAATCGAAAAAAATATGGAACAAACAAGATAACTCATCAAAAGAAGAAATCGTTGCCGCAGAGACTGGCAGGAGCTTATATTAATCCCTTTACGGCGATTTTGTTCTGCCTTGCTCTGGTTTCCATGGTTACAGATATGATTTTGCCCTATATGGAGCTGTGGGGGAACACGAAAGATGATTTTGACTGCCTGACGGTGGTAATTATCCTGACCATGGTTGTCATTTCCGGTACATTACGTTTTGTACAGGAAGCCCGCAGCGGCAATGCGGCAGAAAGGCTGCTTGATATGATTACTACAACCTGTACCGTTGACAGGAGGGAGCAGGAAAAAATTGAAATTCCCCTGGAAGATGTTGTTGTCGGGGATGTTGTCCGTCTTTCCGCAGGTGATATGATTCCGGCTGATATGCGTATTGTTGATGCAAAGGATTTGTTTGTCAGCCAGTCCAGCCTGACGGGAGAAAGTGAACCGATAGAGAAAACGCCCCAAATGGTCGAAACGGATCAGGATGCTGTGACAGAATATGGCAATATTGCTTTCATGGGAAGCAATGTCGTTTCCGGCAGCGCCACTGGTGTCGTTATTTCGGTTGGTGATAATACCCTGTTTGGTTCGATGGCTTCTTCAGTAGCCGAGGAAGCAGTGGAAACCAGCTTTACCAAAGGCGTAAATGCGGTATCCTGGGTATTAATTCGTTTTATGCTGGTTATGGTTCCGGTAGTATTTTTTATCAACGGAATTACAAAAGGAGACTGGCTGGAGGCATTTCTGTTCGGTATTTCTATTGCAGTAGGTCTGACGCCGGAGATGCTGCCTATGATCGTTACCACATGTCTGGCAAAGGGTGCTGTTTCCATGAGTAAGGAAAAGACCATTGTAAAAAATCTGAACTCCATCCAGAACTTTGGAGCTATTGATATTCTCTGCACAGATAAGACCGGTACTTTAACTCAGGATCAGGTAGTTCTGGAATACCATATGGATGCAAATGGCAAAGAGGATACTCGTGTTCTGCGCCATGCGTATTTGAACAGCTATTTCCAGACCGGATATAAAAACCTGATGGATTTAGCTATCATAAAGAAAACCGAAGAGGAAGAGGCGGAAGATCCCCGGCTGATTGATCTTTCGGAGCATTATGAAAAAGTAGACGAGATTCCCTTTGACTTTACGCGCCGTCGTTTGAGCACTGTGGTGAAGGATAAGACCGGAAAGACGCAGATGGTCACCAAAGGGGCTGTGGAGGAAATGCTTTCTGTTTGTTCCTTTGCGGAATATGACGGTGAGGTTCAGCCGCTCTCTGAGGAACTGCGGCACAAGATATTGAAAACCGTTGATGAACTGAATGATAAGGGTTTTCGTGTTCTGGCTCTTGCGCAAAAGAGCAATCCTTCTCCTGTAGGAGCCTTTGGCGTAAAGGATGAATGTGATATGGTTCTGCTTGGCTATCTGGCATTCCTTGATCCGCCAAAAGAAACAACTGCGGATGCAATTCGTGCATTGAAAGAGCATGGTGTAACCACCAAAATCCTGACAGGAGATAATGATAAAGTAACGCGTACAATTTGCGCACAGGTAGGCTTAAAGGTGCGTAATATGTTGTTGGGTTCCGATTTAGATAAAATGAACGACATTGAGCTGGCAAAAGCTGCTGAAGAGACAGACGTTTTTGCAAAGCTGACCCCGGATCAGAAGTCCCGTGTGGTATCAGTCCTTCGTGAATCCGGACATACGGTTGGATTTATGGGAGACGGTATCAATGACGCAGCAGCTATGAAATCCGCTGACATTGGTATTTCCGTGGATACAGCGGTAGACGTGGCAAAGGAAAGCGCCGATATCATTCTGCTTGAGAAAGACCTGATGGTACTGGAAAAAGGTATTATTGAAGGCAGAAAGACCTATGCTAACATGATTAAGTACATAAAGATGACTGCTTCCTCCAACTTCGGAAATATGTTCTCCGTGCTGGCGGCTTCAGCGCTGATACCAATTCTGCCAATGATGAGCGTACATCTGATCTTCCTGAACCTCATTTATGATTTGTCCTGTACAGCAATTCCGTGGGATAATGTAGACGAAGAATTCCTGCGCATACCCCGTAAATGGGATGCTTCCTCTGTGGGCAGCTTTATGATTTGGATTGGACCGACAAGCTCTGTATTCGACTGGACAACTTACATTTTCATGTACTTTGTATACTGTCCGATATTCGTGTCCGACGGTGTGTTGTATAACGACTTGGCAAATCATTTCAGCGGAGCAGAATTAGAGCAGATGCAGACGACTTATGCGGCAATGTTCCAGGCAGGCTGGTTCGTGGAATCCATGTGGAGCCAGACGCTGGTTATCCATATGATTCGTACACCGAAGATTCCGTTTATCCAGAGCCGTGCGTCCGCTCCGTTGACGCTGCTGACCTGTACCGGAATTACAGTCCTTACCATTATTCCGTTTACGGCATTTGGAACAATGCTGGGATTTGTGGCGCTGCCGGCAAGCTATTTTGCGTATCTGATTCCGTGCATCCTGCTTTATATGGCATTGGCGACAAGCCTGAAGAAGGCTTATGTAAAGCATTACGGTGAGCTGTTATAAAAAGGAGGATTAAAAAAATGAACTGGACAAATATTTGGATGAGTGTATTCGGAATGACCGAATGGTTGGGGCTGAATATGGGCTTTTGGGTTTTAATGGCTGTTGTTGCGCTGATTGTAGTTCTTATGAATGTAGTGTTTTGGGGGATGAAGCCGAAGAAAAAATAAAAAAACATGGCTGCTGGGATGTTGACAGATTAATATTCCGGCAGTTCTCAAGTAATTTATTTAGAGATGATAACAATCCACAAGCATTTTGATGATGGGAGGCGATTATTATCGGACGTGTATTAGTGATTGAATTCAATGATCAGGATTCTGCTGTATTTGATGAGACAATAGATGTCTTGAAACAGTATCTTGATTTTGAAAGTCAACGGATTAAGAAAGAAACGATGGTATTGCTTCCGGGATTTGAAATCTATCTCGATCGGCGGAAGATATACCGTGACCGAAGGGAGATTAACCTGACGACGGAGGAATATGGACTTCTTTGTATGTTTGTGGCGAACAAAGGACGCGTCCTTACATACGATCAGATATATCAAAAGATATGCGGCTTTACCGGACGCTTCTTTCAACAGCCGATGTGTGCGGGAGGCCGGGTACTGCTTTGAAGTAAATCCTGATTGTCTGTACTTCCACATTTTTTTTTATTTTGAATGTCTTTGAGGGAATGGGTGGCAGATACGAAAAACAGTGTGATTACTTCATCCATGAAATATCCGGATATCGCAAAGGAATATGACAACAGAAAAATGAAAAAAGTGCAGACGAGATAGCAGAAGCCTCCAGTGAAATGGTTTGCTGGCGCTGTCCATTCTATGAGAGATGAGAAAAGTAAGGCAATACATATTAGCGAGTTCTATAAGGTATTTATATTATGTGAAGGCGACATATCTAAAAAATATGACGATATAAAAGACAATTCTTTGATTAATATTATCAATCATTTAATAAAGACTATATATCCAAATCAAAAAATGATACCGAGTATCAATATTGAAAGAGACCATATCAATATTTTAAGTCAATATATGAAAAATTCTGTGGAAGGAAGTTTAGAAGAGAAATATCCAAAGATTGCAATTACCTGGGATATGAAAGCAAATAGAAATTTAAGACCGAGTATGTTTAAACCGACGTCTGTCATGAAATTTTATTGGAGATGTGAGGACTGCAATAGATTGTATTATACCAGTATCACCAACAGAATAAAAAAGAAAGGAAACGGATGCGAGAATTGTAGAGACAATAAAGGGAGATATTTAACAGATGCCTGTCCGGAAATAGCCTTATACTGGGATTATAGCCTTAATGATGTGAAGTTGGAAACAGTAAGAGTATATTCAGGGAAAAAGAGAATATTCAGACTGAAAGATGAGAGAATATGTGCGGTAAGAATTGATTTGCTATATAAGTATATTGTAGAAAAGGAGGGCAAGGATTTAGATTCTTTTTTTATTCGTATGATAGAAAAATAAAAATAGATCTTTTCTGTTTAAAATATATTCTTAAACTCTTTTCGGGAACCGTTTTACGTGATTCATCATATCATATTTGTGGGGAACAAAAAATGCCGTATTGGCAAAGCCCCAATTTGGAAAGGAGACTGTTATGAATAACGTATTAAGTCAGGAAGTAGAAACGGAAGAGTATAAGAAAAAGGATAAGGAAAAAGATAAGGATAAGGTAGGCTGTGAAGCAGTAGGTTATCAGGATGTTAATGTTTGTATTCCGGTTACCATTAAAACATTCGGAGAAGCTGGCAATGCGAAGACACAGTGTCTGGGAAAAGCTGTAATTTCATCCGGCTGCGATATGTGTCCGGGAAAGCCTGGCGGTGAATGCAAATTTACCATCAGCCAGAAACTGCGTGTGGAAGTTCCTGTTGTCTTTGGTGCAAGGGCAGAAGTTGGCGAAGCCTCTGTTGAGTGTGAATGTGACAAAGTTGCCAGTGACTGTGATGATATCATCGAATAGGATATAGAAACATGGAAGAAAGAGAGAATCCTTTGGTCAATACCTGCAGTTTTATGAACGTAAAGCCGATTATGATGGAATTACCATATCCTGCCATTCAGGTGCGGGGAAAAAATCAGGCTTATGCTAATTTACTCAGCTTTGATTATTGTGGTTCGGTATCTGAGATGTCTGCAATTACGCAGTATATCAACAACGAAAATCGTATGTCCTGTGAGCAATGCCCCTTAGCAAAAACAATCCTTGGAATTGCAATGGCAGAAATGATACATTTGCAGAAATTAGGAGAATTAATTTTTTTGCTGGGCGGCACGATTGATTTTTCAGCAAAACAGAACGGTGGAAGACAAAAGATGTGGACACCGGAATATCTGAACACGCCGCAAAATGTCAAAAAGATGATATTAGCGGATATAGAGGCTGAGAAAGCTGCGATAAATCAATATAGAATGCATATAAAAGTGATAAAAGACGATTATGTTAATGCTGTGTTAGCAAGAATTATTAAGGATGAAGAATATCATATTATGATTCTAAAGGCTCTTCTTTCAGATTGAATTGGAAAGCGGGAGCATTGAAGCTATAGTAAGATTTCTAATGAATACAAGTGTCTGAATATATTCCGTAGGTGTTAGAAGGAGTATATCCAGGCACTTTTTTATTCGGATTGACAATAGAAAATATTTTCCCATGTTTATTCGGCTAAATGCAGTATATTCAGGAGTAGAATCCAACTCAGTCCGTAATATGTGATAACTGCTACCAGGTCGTTTACGGTAGTAATGAGCGGACCGGATGCAACTGCGGGATCAACATGAATTTTTTTGAAAAACAGAGGAATCAAAGTGCCTACAGCGCTGGAAATAACCATTGCAAGTAAAAGCGATATACCGATACATCCGGAGATTGCCAATGCCATTAATAATCCCCGTCCTTTCATAGCAAAAATATAGATACCAAGGATTACGAATGAGATAATTCCAAGAAGCAGACCATTCGCAAATCCGATTTTGGTTTCTTTTAAAACCAGGTGCAGTTTTTGTTTTCCGGTCAATGTTTCATCCATCAAAACACGGATGGTAACAGCCAGCGATTGAGTACCTACATTACCAGCCATATCCAGTATCAATGACTGAAAACACATAATCAAAGTAAGCTGTGATACCACTTGCTCGAACAATCCCACCACGGATGATACCAGTAAGCCAAGAGCCAAAAGTACAAAAAGCCATGGAAGACGTTTTTTCATGCTCTGCAAAAGTGGTTCCTTTAAATCCTCTTCTGCCGTTAATCCACCAAGCTTTGCATAATCTTCGCTCATTTCATCATCCACTACCTGAATAATATTTTGGGATGTGATAACACCAAGCAGATTATTATCATTATCCAGTACAGGAATTAAATCTTCGGAATAATCCTTTAGTCGCTCAATACAGTCATCAATGTCCTCATGCCCATATACATAGGGATAGGAGGTCATAATCAGGGAATCCAGCGAGGTATCCTGTCGGGCAGTGATAAGCTCTTTTAAATCAATGGCTCCATAAAATGCGCCTGATTCATCCGTGACAAACAGGGTAGAGATATTGTCATTGGTAGAAGCCTGCTCTATGAGGGCGCGCATTGCCTGCTTGATTGTAAGATTTTCCCGGATGGCAATATGATTTGTTGTCATTTTACTACCGATTTCGTCTTCATCAAAAGATGACATTAAGGCAATGTTTTTTCTTACCGCTTCATTGAGGTAATCAATAAGAAGCATTCTTTTATTTTTTTCTACTTTTTGCAACACACCTAAGGCTGCATCTGATTCCATGTTTTCAATCACTTTTGCAGCCTTATTTATGTCCATTTCATCCAGATAGATACCAGCGTCATGTTCTTTCGCATATTCCAGGATATTTGACAGCATAGATGCATCCAGAATACGGTATAGCTTTTTACGTTCCGCTATCGACAATAATTCCAACACGTCAGCAATATCATTTTCATGATAATCTTCGAGGTGTTCGCGCATGGCTTTTGGAGAGGCATTGCTTCTGATAACGTCAATAATCTCTCTTACATAATCTGGCTTAATAGAAACCATAGTTTCTCCTGCTTTTAATACTTTCATTTCCATTTTTAAAGCCTCCTTATTCAGTTATTTGTTATTGGGGATAGATCAGAAAAATGTTTAGAAGTATTGAAAAGCATTAAGAAGAGTATTATAAAGTATACATTAAAACAAAACGAACGGTTGGATACACATTCGTTGCCAATTACTTCTATTCAGATTTCGACCTATGCAGCTACTTCGACTATGATTGTCACAACTGTCCATTTTGTTCACCTGCCTTTATTTTTATCATATTTTACATTATAGTTCTTTTTTTTCATAATTACAAGGTAATTAAATTATTTTTTTGAAGTGCCATAAAAAAGCAGGACAGGCGTTCATACAAAGGTTCTGCTTCTTTGCCGAAATGTTCCTTGACGTTAAGACCAATCTCATAGATGGAAAGCGTGCCATTGATGGAATTCCATACAAAGCTTCCCAAGTCATCTAGTTCAATCCGGCTGTATTTGGGACGTTTGAAAAAAATCTGTGCAATCCGGTTGCATAGTCCTTGATTGGGAATATGGATTTCAATGTGATTTTGGCTGTTAAAGGTATATTGGTAATAAGAATTACGCTTTGGGATATAATCCAGATAATTTTTCCTTTTTTTCATAGCTTTAATTCCTGATTTCTAATTCTGATGGGTTTGTATATTAGGATTCTCCTTTTAAAATAAAAATATACAAAATACAATAAAAGCGTCCTGTCTTGTGATAGGACCAAAGACTGTGTTAAAATAGAAAAAAGTGAGAAGTACATAGGAAGGCGGGAGAGAAATGGACAACAAGCGCGTCCGAATTGTCGATATCGCAGAAGAATTAGGGCTCAGTACCGCTACGGTGTCGAATGTGATTCATGGAAAAACAAAGAAAATTTCTGACGAAACAGTGCACAGAGTGCAGGAGCTGTTAGAACAGAGACAGTACATTCCAAGTATGGCGGGCATTCTGCTGGCGCAAAATAATTCCCGCATTATTGGTGTTGTGGTGAACAATCACGAAAAGTATGAATCCCATGTGCTGGAGGATACCTTTATTTCTTCTGCATTAAATGAATTATCTGCTGAAATTGAAAAGGCTGGATATTTTATGATGGTAAAGACGGCAACAGAAGTAAAAGAGATAGCCCGCTTTGCTTCCATGTGGAATATGGAGGGGCTGGTGATTCTGGGTTTTTGTGAACAGGACTATAAAAAGTTGCGGGATACCATGCGCATCCCTTTTGTGGTGTATGACGCTTACCTTGAGAAGCCGGAACGGTTGTGTAATATGGTGCTGGATAATTATAACGGTGGGTATCAGATGGGAGCTTATTTCAAAAGAATGGGACATCACAAGGTACTTTGTATTTCCGACAATGATGATCGGATGGATAAGGAGCGGTTTTTGGGATTTCAGGCAGCAATGGCAGAGGATGAAGCAGATTTTCTAATGATTCCCATGGAAAAGGAAGAGCGCAGAAGATTTTATCGGAGGAAGCTGAAACAATTAACGTCATATTCCGCGATTTTTGCAGTTTCTGATTATTATGCCATTGAGTTGATGCAGTTTTTACAGGAACAGGGATTTAAGGTGCCAAAGGATATTTCCATTGCAGGCTTTGATGACGTTCCCTTATGCGAAATGGTCTGCCCAACCATGACTACAGTCCGGCAGGATAAAAGGAAAAGAGCACAGCTTGCAATCACTATGTTAGAGAGATTAAAGGAAGACGGAAATGCAGGCACTACCATAACATTACCTGTGACTTTGGTAGAACGCCGGAGTGTTATGGAAAAATAAAGAATGAGGTTTGCACGGAAAAGTCAGGAGAGCAGATTTGTCATATTGCACAAATTTGCTCTCTTGTTTTTGTAATGGGTTACGCGTTTAACCTATTGCATATTTGCCATACAGGAACTAAGATAAAAATAAATCAGACGTCGGATGTAACATACAGAATATGGAGGTAAGTCATGAGTCAGAAAAATTTATTTTATAAATCAGTCATTAAAATTGCAGTTCCGGTTACCCTCCAGTCATTATTGCAGTCATCGTTCAGTGTAATTGACCAGGTAATGACGGGACAGCTTGGAAGTACCAGCATCGCGGGAATCGGTCTGGGTGGAAAGTTTTATTCCATTTTTTCAGTTCTCGTTTCTGCTATTGCAGCAGTTGCAGGTATCATGATTGCACAGTATATGGGGAAAGGGGACAGTCGGGAGGTAAGCAGGAGTTTTTGTGTAAATGTTATGATGGCGCTGTTTTTAGCGCTGCTGTTTACCGGAATGTGTCTGATTTTTCCGTCACAGATTATGGGAGCCTACACAAAGGATGCCATGACAAGAGAGGTGGCAGCAGGTTATCTTTGCATTATAGCAGTTTCCTACATTCCGGTTGCAGTAGGAACACTGCTTTCCACATTGCTGCGTTGTATGAATGCAGCAGTGATTCCGTTATATGCCAGTATTCTGGCAGCAGTTGTCAACACGGGCTTAAATTATGTGTTGATTTTTGGAAAGCTTGGATTTCCAAGAATGGGAGTGACCGGAGCCGCAGTGGCAACGGTCATCTCTCAAAGCATCAGCTGTCTTTTGATTCTGGGATTGTTTTTGCACTACTACCGCAAACAGGAGCTGCGGCTGGAATTTGTTTTTCGCATGAATAAAAGCGGCAGAATACAGTATCTTGGGATTTTACTGCCGATTCTGGTCTGTGAATTTTTTTGGAGTCTGGGAGAAAATGTATATGCGGCAATTTACGGTCATATCGGTACGGATGCCTGTGCGGCGATGACGCTGACGTCGCCCGTTCAGGTGCTGGTGATAGGAGCCTTAAGCGGACTTTCACAGGCAGCGGCAATTCTCATCGGAAAGTCCTTGGGCAGTGAGGAATACGAAAAAGCCTATGCAGAGTCAAAAAAAATGATGTTATATGGTCTTGCAGGAGCTGTGATGTTGTCGCTGGTTTTGATTGTAAGCCGCAATTATTATGTACAGATTTACAATGTAGAGGATGGAGTACAGAAGGTGGCAGGGCAGATTCTATTTGCTTTTGCGCTGGTGGCTCCGGTCAAGGTACTTAACATGATTTTGGGTGGAGGTATTATCCGAAGCGGCGGCAGGACAAAATACGTCATGTGGATTGATATGATTGGTACCTGGTGCTTTGGAGTTCCGTTGGGCTTATTGACCGCTTTTGTACTGAACCTGCCTATCCCGTATGTGTATTTCATACTGTCTATGGAGGAATGTGTACGTCTTGCAATTTCACTGGTAGTTTTCTGCAAAAAGAACTGGATGCGGAGTCTGGAGCAGACCGCAGAAAAAACGGTGGCAATAGAGGGTGGAGCAGGATAAGAACGTTATGTAGAACGGTAGAAAGGTGACAAAGAAAGGAAATAGAATGATGGAAAGAAAAATAGTCTTAAAAGAGGATATAAAAAAAGCATTGGAAGCAGTTGGAGTAAAGCCCGGACAGAGTATCATGGTACATACTTCTATGAGCAGTCTTGGATTTGTCTGCGGCGGGGCGCAGATTGTGATAGAAGCACTGTTAGAAAGTGTAGGAGAAGAAGGAACGATTATGATGCCGACTCAGTCTTGGAAAAATTTAGACCCAGAGGCAGGCGTACACTGGGAAGAGCCAAAAGAATGGTGGCAGACCATTCGGGAGCAATGGCCTGCATACGATAAAAATATTACACCGACCAATACTATGGGAGCAGTGGCAGAAATGTTCCGAAAATGGCAGGGAACACTGCGTAGCGACCATCCGGCACGTTCCGTAGCGGCACATGGAAAATACGCAAAGTATCTGACAGAAAATCATGACTTGTCAAATATTTTCGGAGAAAATTCTCCTGTCGGAAAGCTGTATGAATTAGACGGTTATGTTCTGCTGATAGGTGTTGGATATGATAAGAACACCTCCTTACATTTAGCAGATGTACGGGCAGACTATCCCGGAAAACATCTGTCCACAGAACACAGTGCCATGATGATAAAGGGAAAAAGAGAATGGGTAAGCTATGATACACTTTATGTAGATGGAGAAGACTTTGTACAAATAGGCGAAGCCTTTGAAAAATCAGGAACAACCACAAGGGTTCCCTTAGGCAACAGCAGCATCTGTTTCATGCGCCAGCGGGAATTGGTGGACTTTGCGGTAAAATGGATAGAAGAAAACAGGAAATAAGGAAAACATAAAATAATTACGGATAACATAAAGAAAGTACCGTATAAACTAAAAATAGTCTGGCATAACCTAAAAAATACACCTTTTATTTTGAAAAGAATGGTGTATAATGATGGAAAAGATGCAAAGAGGCATGAACATTGAAAGATGTGCATGTCTCTTTTTTTATATCAAAGCCGTTTCATAACGAAGGAGTGATGTATATGAAAAAGTTAGAAGGAAAGGTAGCAGTTATTACAGGAGCCTCCAAAGGCATTGGAGAAGGAATTGCAAAGGTTTATGCCAAATATGGTGCAAAATGCGTACTGGCAGCAAGAGGAACAAAGGTATTAGAACTGGCAGAGCAGCTAAAACAGCAGGGCTGCGAGGTAACTGGTGTTCAGACGGATGTATCGGACTTTGCAAGCGTAGAGAATTTAGTAAAAACAGCGGAGGATACCTATGGTCCTGTAGATGTTCTTGTAAATAATGCAGGTATATGTGTATTAGAGGATTTTTTGGAAAGTGATTCTTTTGAAAACAGAGACCTTCATTTTGATATTAACATTAAAGGTGTTTGGAATACCACCAAAGCAGTATTGCCAAGTATGATGAAGAATAAGAAAGGCGCCATAGTGATTATGAGTTCCGTAACCGGTGATATGGTGGCAGACCCGGGAGAAGTAGCTTATGCAACTTCAAAGGCAGCGTTGGTAGGCTTTACAAAGGCAATGGCAAGAGAGGTGGCTGATAAGAACATACGTGTCAATGCTATCTGCCCCGGATATGTTATGACACCTCTGGTAGAAGGAATGGCAAAACAATCTGACCCGGAAGACCCATCCAGAGCCATCAAAGCCATAGCAGATGCAGTTCCGTTAGGAAGACTTGCAGACCCGAAAGAGATTGGCGAGCTTGCAGCATTCCTTGGCTGTGAGGAATCAAGCTATATCACGGGAACACAAATTGTAATTGATGGAGGAAGTACCCTGCCGGAAACCACTTCTATGGGACAGTAAGGATAAAAACAATAAGAAAGGGCGGTGGTAGGATGCAGTATGTAGGTATTTATGATAAGAACGGTCATGTAGCAGAACAGATAAAGGAAATGCCGTTTTGGTCTATTCGGAATGATTTTGCATTAATTGAGCCAATACAGGAGGAAGAAGAAATTTATACCTATCTGAATACGAGGCGTCCCAATATTTGCCTATTGGTTATGGAACAAAACGAGGGTTTTACCATAGAACGATTAAAGCAGATTACCAGTCTTTTCTTAGGAATTAAAATCATTCTGATTGGATATGAAAAGTCTTATGAAGTCGTAAGAAAAATTTTTTTAAGCGGTGTATTTGATTATCTGATACAGCCCTTGGACAGCCGCCAGCTGGAGGAATCCCTGATACGGGTATATGACATCATTGGGCTTAGTTATGTGGTGAATGATTTGCAGATGAAGGTAGATGCTTTGATCGATAATATTTTTTTAGGAGGCGGTCAGGAAGAAATCATTATCCGAAGCATGATAGGGCAGATATACGAGGATTGGAAAAGAGACGGTATCAACTGTCAGCTTATAGCAGATAAGGCAAAAAACCATATTTATGAAATGTTAATTGACAGAAAACCATGGCTGGAAAAATTCCTTTACCGAAACGATTTTACCTATAAATTTGGTTTTTCCCTGATGAGAAAGGAAGAGATTATCAAGGAGTGGGTCAGATGTTTTGGGGAGGCAAGCAAAATGGTAGTGAAGTATCAGATGATTGACGATAAGCTGGTCTATCGTATTGGAAAATATGTAGTAGTACACGTAGATGAAAAGTTGTCCTTAGAAAGTGTTGCCGAAGGAGTGTATTTAAACCCCAGCTATGTAAGCCATATTTTTAAAAAAATAACAGGAATGAATTTTACCGATTATATGGCGGAGGTCAAGGTAGACAGGGCAAAGGTTCTTCTAAGGGATAACAGAATAAAAATATATGATGTGGCAGCAACCGTTGGGTATTCAGACGCAGAATATTTTGCGAAGACCTTTAAGAAAAAAACAGGATATTCTCCTACTGCCTATCAGAAGATGTTAGAAGAAATATATGGACAAAACAAATAGTGGACAAAGCAAGTAATTGATACAAGAAAGAGGAGATGGATATTATGGCAAAATCAATTTGTGAAGAAGTATTTCAGTTATCGAAGGATGAGGTATTCCAAAAGTCAATGGAATATTGGAACAGTGGTAAGACAAAGGAATGGCTGGACCTAAAGATTGACCTTTTAATTGGAAAAAGAGAGGGCTATTATTTCTGGGATATGGATGGAAAGAAATTAATGGATGTACATATCAATGGCGGTACCTACAGCTTAGGACACAGAAATCCCGAAGTCATCGAAGCACTGGTAGAAGCCACTAACTATGTGGATATCGGAAATCATCATTTTCCATCGCCCTTAAAGGCAACCCTAGCAGAAACAGTAATCAAGGCTTCTCCGGAAGGAATGAAGCATGTCATCTATGGTTCCAGTGGAGGAGAAATTGTTGACTTTGCACTAAAGTGTGCAAGGGCAGCCACTGGGAGAAAGAAAATCGTGTGCATCCAGAATGCCTACCATGGTCACACCGGACTTGCAGTAGCAGCCGGAAACGACAGATATTCCAAAATTTTTCTTGCAGATAAAGGCGCTGACGAATATGTAAAGGTTCCCTTTAATGACATCAAAGCCATGGAAGAGGCATTAAAAGGTGAAGATGTTGCAGCAGCAATCTTAGAGACAATTCCTGCAACCTATGGATTCTTAATGCCACAGGAGGGATATTTGCCAGCTGTGAAGAAATTATGTAAAACATACGGAACCTTATATATTGCAGATGAAGTTCAGACCGGACTGTTACGAAGTGGTGAGATGTGGGCAATTACAAAATACGGAGTAAATCCGGATATTATTGTGACCTCCAAAGGATTTTCCGGCGGTATCTATCCGATTTCTGCTGCAATATTAAATGAAAAAGCGTCTTACTGGATGACGCAGGATGGCAGTGCTCATATGGCAACCTTCGGCGGTTCTGAACTAGGCTGTGCCTGTGCCTTAAAGGTATTTGAGATTCTAAACAGACCGGAAACAAAGAAGAACGTGGATTTTATTTCGGATTATTTGAGAAAAGGCCTTGAGGAAATCCAAAAAGAGAATCCGGAAACCTTTACCGGAATCCGCCAGTGCGGAACGATTTTCGGACTAGAATTTGCCGGAAAAGAAGGAGCAATTCCCGTTATGCAGCATTTATATGAAAATGGTGTGTGGGCGATTTATTCCCAGCTCGACCCAAGTGTTCTTCAGTTTAAACCGGGTATTCTTGCAACAAAAGAATATTGTGATGAGCTTCTTGAGAAAATGGCAAAAGGAATCAAAGAAGCAAAGGATGATATTTTAGCACAGGCTTAAGTCAGCAAAAAACAGTACAAGAGGGTACGGCGGCACGTATCCCACGAGGGCGACCTACAAGTGCTAAGGCTCGAAAAGACCTCGCTAAGTGCTCGTAACAAGGAGGATGATATTATGGCATTTGAAAATACACAATTATTCGACCAGCTTGCCACAGATGCATTGGAAAAATACGGCTGGCAGGACACAGATGAATCGAAGCTGATTGTTCTTTCGGAGAATGCAACCTACATGGTAAAAAACAAAGAAACCGGAGAAAAAGACGGGGTGCTCCGTATCAGCAGACCGGGCTATCACACCTTAGAAGAACTGGATTCTGAAATGCGATGGCTGAATCAGATTAATGAGTATACGCCGCTTTGTGTGGCAAATCCAATTAAAGGAGTGAACGGAGAGAATATTCAGATTGTAACAGGCAGTGACGGAAAGGATTACTATTGTGTCATTTGCGAATATCTTCCCGGGGAAGCGCCGGATGAAAATAACGAAGCCCGCATGGTAAAGCAGTTTGCTTATCTTGGGGAAACGACAGCTTATCTTCACCGTCAGACGGAAATCTGGAATGGTACAGCCAAGCTTGACCGGATAGAGTGGAATTATGACACCATTATCGGAGAACATGCAGCATGGGGCAGGTGGCAGGATTTTAAGGATATGACGCCGGAGGCGAAGGTCATGTTAGAGGAAGTGTCCGCCATTATAAAAAAGAGGCTGGAGCGATATGGGAAAACAGAAAATAACTACGGATTAATTCATGCCGACTTGCGTCTTGCAAATCTTTTACTGGAGGGAGAGCAGATAAAAGTGATTGACTTTGATGACTGCGGCTTTGGATGGCACTTGCATGACTTGGCGTCGGCGCTTAGCTTTATCGAAGAAAAGCCAATCGTACCAAAGCTGGTAAACGCGTGGCTTGACGGTTACCGCAAGGTTCTTCCCTTTACCGATACGGACTTTGAGGAAATTGATACTTTTATCATGATGCGCCGCCTGCAACTTACCGCATGGCTTGCAAGTCATCAGGAATCCGGTCCGGTTGCCGAATTAAGCGTGGGCTGGATGGACGGAACCATAGAACTGGCAGAACGATATTTAAGACTCTTTGGCTAACATAGCAACGCAATAGGATTTCATTCTATTGAAATTTTACTTATATAACAATGCAAAAAGAAGGAGGAAACGATTATGGATCATACTGTAATGAACGAGAAAAAAACAAGTGTATTGTCAAAATCCATGAAACTGGTGTACGTGTATGCAATGGCTACCGGTGCAATTTTTACATTTATGTGCTACTGGGACGGCATTTTTATGTCCTATACAGGTCCTGCGACCTTTTTAGCTTTTGCCTTAATGACATTGGCGGTATTGCCTACCGCATTTGTATATGCAGAGTATTCCACCATGCTGCCAAGTACGGGTTCCTGTCTGGTATTTAACACGGTAGGACTGAATAAGCATGCGGGCTTCTGGTCAGCCTGGCTTATCATGTGTGCATGGATTGCAGTTCCGGCTGCGGGAGTGCTTGGAATTATCGACTGGCTGAATTACCAGTTCAGCCTGAATCTGACCGGAACCTCTGCGGTTATTGTGGGTGCCCTTGTGCTTTGTGCGTGGTGTGTGTTAAGTATGTATAAAAACGTAGTTGCAGGAAAGGTACAGTCATTCATGCTGTTTGCCGGTATCGCAGGTATTTTGATTTGTTCTCTTATGTTCCTGTTTAGCGGAAGCTGGAGCCTTTCTAACTTTACCAGCTTCTTTACCAGCAGCAATATGAAGCAGTATGGCGGCAGCTTTGCTTCTACCGGAATTGCATGGATTGTAGGTTGTTCCTTTATGATTACCCCGTATTTCGGTTTTGAAACAGTGCCGGCTATGGTAGAAGAGGGAGATTTCCCAATTAAGGACCAGAAAAAAGCAATTCTTGGTTCCGTTATTACCTGTGGCGCCATTTACACCATTTTCTATTTCTGTATGGCAGGCGTTATGCCCTGGGGAGAATTAACAAACAATGGTGACTGTTCTCCGTTTATTACCTTTAGTGCCTTAACAAATTGCTTTGGAGATAAAATTGCACCATTTGTATTGGTAATGGGAATTGTTGGTGTAGTATTCCCCATTGGAACCTCTGTACTGGGATTTTGGTATTCCGGTGTTCGTATGATTTATGCTATGGGACGTCAGAACTTTTTACCAAAACAGTTTTCCTATACCAATAAATATAATCAGCCAACCTTACCCAATATTTTAATTTTGGTGGTAAGTATCGGATTTATTGCAATGCAGTCCATTACAGCATTTTTTGACCTGATGGCATTTGCATGTGCACTCTGCTATGTAATTACATCTATTTCCTCACTGGTTTCGGACAAAAGACATCCGGACTGGGAAAGACCTTATAAATGTGCGACATGGTTAAAGGTTGCATCATTAATTATTATGGCAGTGATTGCATTTTTCTGCACCATTGGTATCGGAAAGGCAACCTGGGTTGGATTTATCGGTTATATGGGCGTAGGGCTGCTTTTGTGGTTCTATATGCTCTTTATTAAATGGCCAAAAGAAAAGGTATGGATGAAGACACCGGAAGGTGATAAGGAATTCTAAGTGTTACGACGTGTTGAAAAAGGAGTTCGGATAAAAGGAGTGTGATTCTATGAAAGAATTGGAAATCATCATAAAGCCGGAAAAGCTGGAAAATTTAAAGAGAATACTTGACAGTGAAGGGGCAAACGGTGTCATGATTTCAAGTATATTCGGATATGGCAAGCAAAAGGGCGTAAGGCAGGTATATACCAGAGAGGATAACGTTGGTGTAAATCTGCTGCCTAAGCTAAGTGTCCGTACCGTTGTCAAAGATGAGATTGTAGACAGAATTATTAAAAAGGTTCTTTCCGAACTGAATACAGGAAGCTTTGGAGATGGAAAAATATTTATTAAAGAGATTGAAAATGCAGTGAAGATTCGTACCGGTGAAATGGGGGATGATGCATTGGAATAATTGGGATAGTAAAGACTAAAGCTATAAATAAATAAATTTAACATAAATACAATAGAAAATCTATGATATTCTGTGCAAATTTTTAGACATAAAGTTTGCATGGAATATCATATTTTTTTGCTCATAAATAGCTTATTCTAAAAATCCATATGTTAAAAATCAGTATCTTTAGAAAAAGTATGTTTTTTAGTATATACGAAATTGAAAAGAGAAGAGGAGAAGCATGGGGATAAACGTCATTCAAAAGAAAAGAGAAAAAGAAAAACTGGAAAAAGAGCTGGAGGAGAAAAGAGCACAAAAGAGACAGTTAAGCAGAAAATTAGAGTGTGCAGAAGAGCTACAGCAGAAAAATAGAAGGGCATTGACAAATATTGAGTATTTCCAACGGGAAAAGCAGCAGACATTACAGCGATTTGAAACTGTTAATGTGGGACAAAAGAGTATCCAGTCCATGCATCTGGTGCTGCAGGGCAGAATGAGCGGACCGTTGGTCAGGAGTCTGTATGGCAGTGTGGAATCCAAAAGAAACGGTCTGTCCGGTGAAATATCTTCCATGACACAACAGATAGAGCAGATGAATCGGGAGATTCGTGCAATAGAAGCAAAAATAGAGCAGATAGAAAGAGAAATCCGTCTTCAGGCAAGATGGTAGCACAAAGGGCAGAAATAATGAGTACACAGAATTATGCAGATATAAAAATAAGTTTTTCTCAAATTACCATGCAGGAGACCGCACTTCGCGAGGTAAAAGAGAACCTTATGTATCTTTTGGGAAGATATGACGGGATTATGAAATCCGTTGCGTTCCAATCCATAAAGCAGGGAAAGGTCCATGATAATATCACGGAGTATCTTCAAAAGACCAAGAATCTCAGTACATCCATAGAAAGTATTTATGAAAATATAGAAAAACAGATGGAACAGTGGAAACAAGACTTTGAGGAGGCAGACGAAGAATTCTATGAAGAATAGCCTGGAAATCGATTATTTAGACCTGAACCTTAAGATATTGGAATTAGAAGGCCTGCAGGAAGAATGCAGGGCAGCATTGGGAAACATTTATCAGATGGAAGGAGAAGGTCCGGCGCGTGAAGCAGTAACAGAATTAAAAAAGACCAGCGAAGAAATCATAAAGATATTAGACCAATATCTGATAAATGAGAGCATTCAGACACTGAAAAAGATAAAAGAAGGCTTTCAACAGAGCGAAGAGAACAGTATCTTACAGATGGCATTGACATTTGAATTATAGAAAACAAAAGAGCGGGAGGAAAAATGGACACAAGAGATTTTTCGCAGGCGACTATAGAAGAAATCTATGATATAATAGAGAAGTTAAAAGAACAGGGGTCACTTTGGGATTCTATACAGGATTACTGGTGCATTTCAGAGCCCGGTGCAGGGGAGTTGTCCACCTATGCGGCAAAAGGAGACCTGGAGACATACTATCAGCAGCATGCAGACAAGATGGATCTGACCAAAAAGAAATTTGGAAAGATTGTTGAAAATGTCAGAGCCGTAGATTACAAATATCAAAAAGAATTTACAAAGTGCAACGAAGAGCTGAAAACCTTTCAAGAGAAATTAAAGAACCTGACGGAAGAAATAAGTCTCAGGACAGTGTCTTTAGATTCTGATTCCTACAAGCATGCGGCAGAAATCCTGGAAGGAAATGACGAAGTAAAAAAGCAAAAGCTGAAAGAACTTATCGGAGTAAAGCCCGGCGAAAGCAAAGAAAGCCGGATGGCTCAGAAGATACAGGAGATCCTTAAGTATTCCATTGGAGAAGGAACCTTTGAGGATGAGATAGACCCGGAGAGCAAAGAGGCGTCTATCAGCCAGAAAAAGAAACTGATACAAGAGATAGAGAAGATAAAAGAACAGTTCCGAAGTGGAAAGCTTACACAGGAAGAGGTGATAGACCAGATATGCGAGCTGTACCGGATAGAAGACTATGGCAGTAAGATAAATTATTCCCTAGCGGTAAAGAAGTATCAGCCGGAGAAAAAGGCAAGGATAGTGAGTGATATTCTTTCTACGGTATTGTATATCGTAGAAGAAGAATCCCTGAATGTGGAGCAGATAGAAGAACTTTCACAAACGGTCAAAGCAAAGTCGTACATATCAGACGAGATGTGGAGCATGGCAGAGAATGCATTCCGTGGAGCAGTGGTTGGAGCGAATACGGCGATTGCAGGGAAGTATTATGCCGGGGTGGAAGAAACTAAAAATAGAAATGTGGTTGAGGGTGGTTCGGGAAGTAAAATTCAAGAAGTATTTGACTTAGCAGACGATTATACTTTGAGTGATGATACTTTTAATAACCATATACTTGATAGACATGGACCTAATTCTACATATGGAAATAAATCACATTTTAATGCAGATTTTGATATTAGAGAAGGTATTGATAGCACATTGAAGGGTGACAATTTTGTTGTGACTCCTAATACTGCTGGAAGAGAAGGGTATATCTTTGAACAAACATTTACCGATCCGATAGGAACTAATAGTAAAGGGAAACCGTTATATACATTAAAAGTAGTTATTGATGAGGCTGGGAATGTAATTACTGCATTTCCCAAAAAGTAGGAGGTTATTTTTATGAATTTTTATATAGGCAATTCAATAAACGAGATTGATGAACAGGATGTCAACGTAGAATTTAGTGATGAGTTAATTAATTTTATCTATAAAATGAGGGGACAAGTATCATTTGATATGAGTAAGTTGTATGAGATTGATCCTTATGATGATGTTGAAGTTTCTAAAAATGATTTATCTCAAATAATTGAAATATGTAATTATATCTTGAACACATCGTTACTTCAGAATTATGAAGAATTGGAAGAAGGGAATCAAATGTTGCAAGACTTAGTAGAGATCGCTCAAAAAGCGATGTCAAGAGGTTTAGGATTGATTTCTATAGGAGATTAATAATTTATGAAACGTAACAATTTTGTAAAAAAATTTTCCAGCTGCACCAACAAGGAAAAACAGTACTGTATTGCCATGTGAAACACTACCATGGTGCATGGTATTGCTATTATGAATCCAAGTGTGATAGGTGCATCATAATGGAAAAACAGTACGACATGTCCTACATATTCCATTATATCGTTGTTTCAGAGGAGTGCATGCAAATGCATTTCCTCTTCCAGTGATGAATATCTTAAATGGAGATACGATTCAGGAGGTTACTATGAAACGATGTGTAATATTAGAACCGGAAGCAGAAGAAGTCTGCAATGCCAGTGCAATTCCACCAAAGATATATCAGCTTCCCCCACAGGAAGGGCGCGAAGTGTTAGAAAAAGCCCAGGATACGCCGGTATTTATGTATCCTGCGAAAATTGACAGTATGAGTATAGACACCGGAACGTGGGGAGAAATTCCAATTTATATGGTAAGTCCAAGAGAAACAATAGAAAATCCGGCAAATGTTATTTTCTATATTCACGGCGCAGGATGGGTATTTGGAAGCTTTCATACCCACGAAAAACTGGTAAGAGAGCTGGCAGCAAGAACCGGTTGTATTGTAGTGTTTCCGGAGTACAGTCGTTCGCCGGAGGCAAGGTACCCTGTTGCAGTAGAACAGTGTTATAGCGTGCTTTGCCAGCTAAAAGAAATCTTGCTTTGCATGGGGCATAAAATGAATGAAGCAACGCTTACAGTGGCAGGGGACAGTGTTGGTGGAAATATGACGATTGCTATGACGCTTCTTGCAAAACACCGTAGAGGTCCCAAAATTCACAAGCAGCTTTTGTATTATCCGGTAACCAATGCCTGCTTTCAGACAGAATCTTACTGTAAATTTGCGGTAAACTATTATCTGGAACGGGAAGGTATGATTTGGTTCTGGAATCAATATACCACATCAGAATGTGAGCGCAATCAGATAACGGTATCTCCATTGCGGGCAAAGGTAGAGCAGTTGTATAATCTGCCGGAAGCTATGATTCTAAATGGGGAAGCCGATGTTTTAAGGACGGAGGGAGAGTGCTATGCTCAAAAGCTAAGGCTTGCAGGGGTTCCGGTAACCGCGCTTCGGTTTCAGGCAATGATACATGATTTTGTTATGTTGAACTCTTTAGACCAGACAAGGGCATGCCGGGCAGCCATGGATGTGTCTACCGAGTGGATAAAGCGAAAAAATCTTTTCATAGAAAAAGACAGGCGCCAATATACTTAAATTATAGTAAGTATAGAGGAGCGAATCATGGATACAGTACTAGAAGCAGTTAAGACCATACAGGCATATCTATGGAATTTTCCTATGCTGGTGTTGCTGCTTGGAACGCATATTTATTTTACCTTTCGGCTGGGGATTATTCAGAAACGCATACCGGAGGGAATACGCGGCAGTTTTACCAGAACAGAAGGGGGAACAGGAAATGTTTCCCCTTATTCTGCTTTAGCAACAGCCTTAGCTGCCACCATTGGAACAGGAAATATTATAGGAATCTCTACGGCAATCGCAGTAGGAGGACCCGGCGCGGTGTTCTGGTGCTGGATTACCGGAGTCTTTGGAATTGCCACATGCTATGCAGAAAGCTTCCTTTCGGTAAAATATCGTGTGAAGCGGCAGGATGGTTCCTATGTGGGGGGACCTATGTATGTACTGGAAGGAGTATTACATAAAAAATGGGCGGCATGGTTTTTCTCCATATTTGCCGTACTGGCTTCCTTTGGAATTGGCAGCAGTGTGCAGGCGCATTCTATTTCTGCCGCTATTCGGGGAAAGGTAGAAATATCTCCTCATATCATCGGGATAGCAACAGCACTCTTAGCAGGAGTGGTGATTATAGGTGGGGGGAAACAAATCGCCAAGGTCTGCACCTTTCTCGTCCCGGTTATGAGTCTTTTTTTTCTGGGCGGGTGTTTTTTTATTATCATAAAAAATGCCTCTTATCTGCCGGAAACCTTAAGGGTGATTATCGGCTCTGCGTTTTCCTCTCGTTCTTTCCTCGGAGGAATTACCGGAACAGCTGTTATGACTGCCATGCGTGTGGGAATTTCGAAAGGGTTATTTACCAATGAAGCAGGGCTTGGCTCCGTGCCTATGGCAGCAGCATCTGCAAGAACTGTTTCACCGGTGCAGCAGGGACTGGTGTCCATGACAGGCACTTTCTGGGACACGGTGGTCATGTGCGCAATTACCGGAATTACCGTGGTAAGCAGTATGATAAGAAATCCTGCCAAATATGTGCATGCACCTCAGGATAGATTGTGCTTTATTGCATTTTCAGAGCTTCCTGTTCGTGGAGATGTGATTCTGTCCATATCTTTGGTATTGTTTGCATTTGCCACTATAATTGGCTGGAACTACTATGGGGAATGCGCGGTACAATATTTGTGGGGAGAACAGGGAATTCAAAATTATCGGATTTTTTATTTGTTCGCTGTATATCTGGGAGCTGTTATGTCTCTGGAATTGGTGTGGGGCGTTTCGGATTTATTCAATTCTTTTATGGCGATTCCCAATATTATGTGCGTCTGGCTTCTTAGAAAAAGCATTATTCGGGAAACTCTTAACTAAGGCATTAATGCAATTTTAATACGAAAAATGTTGTTCTTTATCCCTATTTTAAACGTGGAATAGTATAGTAACAGTGTTGATAAAACATATAGGCGCAAGCAGCAGAAGGAAGGAGAATTATTATGGAAGTTTTAATCTGGCTGATCGCAGCGGCAGGAATTGGTATGTTACTATATTATGCCGCACTCTTATTGAAAGGAGACGAAAGGTGATGGCAGCAATTTTACAGTATGCAGTGTACCTTATCATATTGGTGGCACTTGCAATTCCGTTAGGGGCGTACATAGGAAAGGTAATGAATGGAGAAAAGGTATTCCTTTCTAAGATATGCAGCCCATGTGAAAATCTGGTTTATAAAATAATGAAGGTAGACCCGGAAGAAAACATGTCTGCAAAAAAATATGCGTTAAGTGCAGTTCTTTTTAATGTAATTGGATTTGTTGTATTATTTTTCATACTTTTATTACAGGGAATCTTACCGTTTAATCCGGAAAAGATTTCAGGAAATTCTTGGCATCTGGCATTTAATACGGCAGCCAGCTTTATGACAAATACTAACTGGCAGGCGTACAGTGGAGAATCTGCTTTGAGTTACTTCTCACAGATGATGGGACTTACCGTTCAGAATTTTGTTTCCGCTGCAACAGGAATTGCGGTACTGTTTGCGGTAATCAGAGGATTTGTCCGTGTAAAGGAGAAGGGAATCGGAAATTTCTGGGCAGACCTGACAAGAACAGTAATCTATATACTGATGCCGTTATCTATTATAGTTACACTTATCATCGCATCACAGGGCGTTGTACAGAACTTCTCTTCTTATGATAAAGTACAGCTGTCAGAGCCCATTGCAGTAGATGCGGATGGTGAAATAATAGAAGATGCAGTAATAGATGAAGAAGCAGGAACTGTCACTGTAAATGGTGAGACGGTTGCAGATGCGGAAATTGTAACAGAACAGGTTGTTCCATTAGGACCGGCAGCCAGTCAGATTGCCATTAAACAGTTAGGAACAAACGGTGGTGGATTCTTTGGGGTAAATTCAGCACATCCATTGGAAAATCCAACTATCTTCTCTAATTTAGTAGAAATGATTTCTCTGTTATTAATTCCGGTAGCTCTTTGCTTTACCTTTGGCAGAAATGTAAAGGATAAGAGACAGGGAAGGGCAATCTTCGCAGCAATGATGATTATGCTGGTAGCAGCGCTTGGCGTTTGTACTTATAATGAACAGGCAGGAACACCGCAGTTATCCGCAGACGGTGCAGTAGCAGTGGAAAGTACCGATGGAACAGCGGGCGGCAATATGGAAGGAAAAGAGACCAGATTTGGTATTGCAACTTCCGTAACATGGGCAACCTTTACCACCGCGGCTTCTAATGGTTCAGTTAATTCCATGCATGATTCCTATACGCCAATCGGCGGATTGGCACCAATGCTTTTGATGCAGCTTGGTGAAGTAGTATTTGGGGGTGTGGGATGTGGTCTTTACGGTATGATTGGATTTGCAATTCTCGCAGTATTTATTGCAGGATTGATGGTAGGACGTACACCGGAATATTTAGGAAAGAAAATTGAACCTTTTGAAATGAAGATGGGGGTATTATGTTGTCTTGGTACTCCAATCGGAATTCTGGTAGGAAGTGGTCTTGCAACGTTACTTCCAGGTACAGTAGACAGCTTGAATAATGGTGGAGCACATGGGCTTTCTGAAGTGCTGTATGCCTATTCCTCCGCAGGCGGAAACAATGGTTCTGCCTTTGCAGGATTTGGAGCAAATACGCCATTCTTAAATGTTTCGATTGGATTAGTAATGATATTTGTACGATTTTTACCAATGTTGACAATGCTTGCAATCGCGGGTCATATGGCAGCAAAGAAGAAGGTAGCAGTAACAGCAGGTACACTTTCCACAAGCAACGGAATGTTTGTATTTTTATTGATTTTCGTTGTACTGCTGATTGGAGCATTAAGCTTCTTTCCGGCATTATCACTTGGACCAATCGCTGAATTCTTTCAGATGATTGCATAAGGAGGTTAATAAAATGAGCAATAATGTTAGCACAGCAGGTGCATTGCACGACAAGAAAATGGTAATGCGTGCAATCAAGGATGCTTTTCTAAAGATGGCGCCTAAGACCCAGGTGAAAAACCCTGTTATGTTTCTGGTGTTCGTATCCGCAATTTTAACAACGATATTGTTCGTTGCATCCTTATTTGGAATTAAGGATGCAGGAACAGGATATATATTAGGAATCACCATTATTTTGTGGTTTACGGTATTATTTGCCAACTTTGCAGAAGCCATTGCGGAAGGCAGAGGAAAGGCGCAGGCAGATTCCTTACGTTCTGCTAAAAAGGATGTGGAAGCACATAAGATTCCAAGTCCGGAAAAGAAAGATAAGATTACCAAAGTTCCATCTGCAAATCTGGGAAAAGGCGATATCGTAATTGTAAAAGCCGGAGAACAGATTCCGGGAGACGGTGAAGTAATCGAAGGAGTTGCTTCTGTAGATGAAAGTGCAATCACAGGGGAGTCTGCTCCGGTAATCCGTGAAGCAGGCGGAGACCGCAGCGCAGTAACAGGTGGTACAATGGTTCTCTCAGACTGGATTGTAGTACGTATTACAAGCGAACCGGGGGAGAGCTTTCTGGATAAGATGATTGCCATGGTAGAGGGCGCAGCAAGAAAGAAAACGCCAAACGAAATTGCACTGGAAATTTTCCTTGTTGCATTATCCATTATCTTTATTTTAGTAACCATGTCACTGTATGCATACTCCCTGTTTTCTGCGAACCAGGCAGGGATTGACAATCCGACCTCTGTAACTTCTTTAGTAGCATTGTTGGTTTGTCTTGCGCCAACCACAATCGGAGCATTGCTTTCTGCAATCGGAATTGCAGGTATGAGCCGGTTAAACCAGGCAAATGTACTTGCTATGAGCGGACGTGCTATCGAAGCAGCAGGTGACGTAGATACCTTGCTTTTGGATAAGACCGGGACCATTACACTTGGAAACCGTCAGGCGAGCGAGTTTATTCCGGTAGACGGACATTCTGAACAGGAGCTTGCAGATGCAGCCCAGTTATCTTCTCTTCCGGACGAAACACCGGAAGGACGAAGCGTTGTAGTACTTGCAAAAGAAAAGTTCGGGATTCGGGAACGCAATTTAGAAGATGCAGGTATGACCTTCATTCCTTTTACGGCACAGACCAGAATGAGTGGTGTGGATATGAAGGGAGTTGAAATCAGAAAAGGTGCAGCAGATTCTATGAAAGCATATGTGGAGGCTGCCGGAAACATATACAGTAAAGAATGTGATGAAATCGTAAAGAGAATATCAAATCAGGGAGGTACACCACTGGTAGTTACCAAAAATCATGTGGTACTTGGTGTTATCTTTTTAAAAGATATTATCAAATCAGGTGTGAAAGAAAAATTTGCAGATTTACGGAAAATGGGAATCCGAACCATTATGGTGACAGGAGATAACCCATTGACAGCGGCAGCTATTGCAGCGGAAGCAGGAGTAGACGATTTCCTTGCAGAGGCAACCCCGGAAGGGAAGCTGGCAACCATTCGTGAGCTTCAGGCAAAAGGTCATATGGTTGCAATGACCGGAGATGGTACCAATGACGCTCCGGCTCTGGCACAGGCTGACGTAGCAGTAGCTATGAATACAGGAACGCAGGCAGCAAAGGAAGCCGGTAACATGGTAGACTTAGATTCTTCTCCTACCAAGCTGATTGACATCGTAAGAATCGGAAAACAGCTTCTGATGACAAGAGGAAGTCTTACTACCTTTAGTATTGCCAATGACGTAGCAAAATACTTTGCTATTATTCCGGCATTGTTCATGGGATTGTATCCGGGACTTAAGGCATTGAACATCATGGGTCTGCATAGTGCAGAAAGTGCTATCTTTTCAGCAATTATATACAATGCGCTGATTATTATTGCACTGATTCCGTTAGCATTAAAAGGGGTCAAATACCGTGAAGTATCCGCAGGAAAGCTGTTATCAAGAAACCTGTTGATTTATGGCTTAGGCGGAATTATTGCACCATTTATCTTTATTAAGATAATTGATATGATTTTAGTTGTAACGGGATTATTCTAAGGAAGGAGTAAGAAACCATGAAGAAAGAAAAAAGTGTTTTTTCCAGAGCATTAATTATATTTCTTGTTATGATGGTGCTGTGTGGATTGATTTATACACTGGTAATGACAGGCGTTTGTCAGTTACTGTTTGGAAAAAAAGCAAATGGAAGCATTATTGAGGTAGATGGCGTAAAATATGGAAGTGAGCTTTTGGCACAGAAGTATACCGATGAGTCTCATATGTGGGGAAGAATCATGAATCTGGATGTCAGTACCTTTACAGATGATAATGGAAACAGACTGATGTACGCAGAACCTTCCAATAAGACTCCGGCAAGTGAAGAATATGCAGAAGAAATTCAAAAAAGAGTCGAAATGATAAAAAAAGCAAACCCGGACGCGGATACAGAGAAAATACCGGTAGAACTGGTAACCTGTTCCGGAAGTGGTCTTGACCCGCATATTTCAGTGGCAGCAGCAGAATACCAGGTTCCCAGACTTGCCAGAGAAAACAATATGACGGAAGAGGAAGTTCGTGATATTATAGAGAAGTATACCAAAGGCAAGTTTTTAGGTATTCTCGGAGAAGAAACCGTAAATGTATTAGAAGTAAATCTTGCATTAGATGGAATCTTAGAAGGATAGAATGGGAAGAAGAGATATGGAAGAAAAACGTTTAGACCCTGAAGTACTTTTGCATTTGGCAAAGGAAGAAGCACAAAGGAAAACGCAGGGAAAATTAAAAATATTCTTTGGATATGCAGCAGGCGTAGGGAAAACCTACGCTATGCTGCAATCTGCGCATATGGCGATGGAAGAGGGCAAGGACGTTGTGGCAGGGTATATTGAACCACATGCACGTCCGGAAACTATGGTATTAGCAGAGGGAATGGAGTGTTTGACTACCAAAGAGATTCCTTATAAAGGAATTATATTAAAAGAGTTCGACTTAGATGCTGCCCTGATTCGAAAACCGCAGATTATATTAGTGGATGAGCTGGCACATACCAATGCCGCAGGATGCCGGAATATAAAACGGTATCAGGATATTCAGGAATTAATAAAGGCGGGGATTGATGTATATACTACGGTAAATGTACAGCATATAGAAAGTCTTGCAGATATTGTAGCATCTATTACAGGGATTGTGGTACATGAAAGAATTCCTGATTTTGTATTTGATGAAGCAGATAAGGTGGAGCTGGTGGATATTGAACCGGAAGAATTGATGGAGCGCTTGAAAGAGGGAAAGATATATCGGCAGCAGCAGGCAGGAAGGGCATTAGATAATTTCTTCTCTGTGGAAAATCTTACGGCGCTTCGTGAAATCGCATTGCGGCGGACCGCGGACCAGGTCAATCAAATATCGGAAAAAAGCAGAGAACGTAATCCCCAAAGTCAGTATAGCACAGACGAGCACATTTTAGTTTGTTTATCTTCGTCTCCTTCCAATCCGAAGGTTATTCGTGCAGCGTCGAGAATGGCGCAGGCATTTCATGCCCGTTTTACAGCAGTATATGTAGAAGCGCCGGGGCAAAATTTAAATGATGAGGATGAGACTCGTTTTCGAATGAATACGCATTTAGCAGAACAGCTTGGCGCCAAAACCATAACGCTCTATGGCGGTGATATTACGCAGCAAATCGCAGATTATGCAAGAATATCCGGGGTATCCAAAATCGTGTTGGGAAGAAGCTATAATAAGCGCAGAGGATTTGTAAAGCCGGTCAGTTTTTCACAGCAGCTGACAGAACTGTTACCGAAGCTGGAAATACACCTGATACCGGATACGTATGAAAAGAAATACCGAAAGGCGAAAATAAAAAGGACTATCATAAAAACAAGGGCAAGGAAAGAGAAAGCGCGGGATATGCTTGCATTAGTATTGATTTTTGCAGTCGTTACCGGAGTTGCATTTTTATTTGAATGGTGCGGGTTTGATGAAGCCAATATTATTACCGTATATATATTGGGAATTTTGCTGACAGCGTATGTAACAGAAAGTCAGATATATAGTTTTATCTCTGCATTGGCGGGAGTATTATGCTTTAATTTTTTCTTTACCAGTCCATATTGGTCATTAATGGTGGATAATCCGGGGTATTTTGTTACGTTTGCGATTATGTTTTTGTCCGGTTTTATTACAGCATTTCTGGCAAAGAAGGTAAAGACCTATGGGCATCAGGCAGTGAAAAGAGCATGGAGGACACAGACCTTATTAGAGACCAGCCAGAAGCTGCAAATGGTGCAGGATGATGCCGAGATTATTGAAATCGTATCCGGTCAGTTAGTAAAACTGTTGCAAAGAGATATTGTATATTATCCCGGAAATCCAAAAGATTGTAAAAAAGTGGAAAAATATCCAATACAGGAAAACAGCCAAATTGGGCAGCTTCTTACAGAGGAAGAACAGGCAGTAGCGGCATGGACCTTCCGCAATAATAAACATGCAGGGGCTATGACAAATACTTTGCCGGGAGCAAAGGGATTATATCTTGCAGTAAGAAGCGAGGATTATATTTATGGTGTAGTAGGAATACGGGTAGGGAATAAACCCTTATCCTCTTTTGATGAAAGCCTGCTAAATGCCATGCTCAACGAAGCGGCAATGGCGTTAGAAAAGGAACGAAATGTGCGGGAGAAAAATAAAGTAACGATGCAGATGAAGCAGGAGCAGCTTCGGGCAAATCTGCTGCGGAGCATTTCTCATGATTTGCGTACTCCCCTTACCAGTATTTCCGGTAATTCCGGAGTATTAATGAAGCGTTCGAAGCAGTTGACAGAAGAACAGAAACAAAAGCTCTATGAAGGTATTTACGACGATTCTGTATGGCTGTATAATCTGGTTGAGAATCTGCTTTCCATTACAAGAATTGAAGAAGGGCAAATGAAGCTGCGGCTTCAGCCGGAAATGGTAGAAGAGGTGCTAGAAGAGGCCTTAAAGCAGGTGCGAAGAAGACTGAATCACCACGAAATCAAAGTAGAATTAGAAAGTGAATTCTTAATGGCATGGATGGACGCAAAACTGATTATGCAGGTGATTTTAAATCTTGTAGATAATGCAATAAAATACACACAGGAGGGAACCACGATTACAATAAAAGCCAAAAAAGCAGGAGAAAGAATTGTAATTCAAGTGGCAGATAACGGAGACGGAGTTCCGGATGAAATGAAAGAAAAAGTATTTGATATGTTTTATTCCGGAAACAAGACGTTAGCAGACAGCAGACGCAGTATGGGAGTAGGACTTTCCCTATGCCGCTCCATTGTACAGGCCCATGATGGCAATATAAAAATATATGACAATATTCCCAAAGGAAGTATTTTTTCCTTTGATTTAAAGGCGGAGGAGGTATCAGAATATGGCAGCAGGACAGAAGCTGTTAATTGTTGAGGATGAAAAGGCAATCAGTAATTTAATCGCAACGACATTAGAAACACAGGGATATCACTATGTAAAAGCGCAGAATGGCGCACAGGCAATGATGGTAATTGTAACACATAAGCCGGATATTATTTTACTGGATTTAGGACTGCCGGATATGGATGGAATAGAGATTATTAAAAAGGTACGCACCTTTTCCAATGTTCCGATTATTGTAATCAGCGCCAGAAGCGAAGATCAGGATAAAATAGATGCTTTAGATGCCGGAGCAGATGACTATCTGACGAAACCCTTCAGTACAGAAGAATTGCTGGCAAGAATTCGTTCTATGTTTCGCAGAATCAATTATGTACGAAATCAGAACGGAGAAGAGGTTACTACCTTTGAAAATGGAGCGTTAAAGATTGATTTTACAGGGGCAGAGGTTTTTTTGAATGGAAAGCATATAGATTTATCTCCCATGGAATACCGTTTGCTGTGTGTGTTAGCGAAAAATGTAGGGAAAGTATTGACCCATCAGTATTTAATCGACCAGGTATGGGAAAGCATTGATGGCAGTGAGGTGTCTTCGCTTCGGGTTTTCATGGCAGGACTGCGTAAAAAAATAGAACCGGACAGAGAGCATCCGAAATACATACAAACACGTATTGGCATTGGTTATAAAATGAATCGGGTAATAGAAGAAGAGGAGAATAAGACACATCTATAGAAATTTGTGATAGAGTATGATAAAATATATCCGTATGTAAACCAGTGATGGAAAAACAGACCAACAGGAGGAACAAGCATGAAGAATAGTATTCGTAAAATCACGATTGGAAAGCCAATTCATACAGATGCCGTTGTTGCAAAGCTTACAGCAGAAAAAGGAAAGATACCTTATCTGAAAAGGGAAGATAAGAGCTTCATTTATAAATTGGGAACAGAGGACCGTATTTATGGATTGGGAGAAAATGTAAGGGGAATCAACAAAAGAGGATGGATTTATGAGAGCAACTGTGCGGACCAGCCAAATCACACGGAATCACAGCATTCCCTGTATGGGGCACATAACTTCTTTGTAATAGATGGAAAAGAGCGATTCGGAGTATTTCTGGATTATCCGGGAAAACTGACTCTGGATATGGGGTACACCAGAATGGATGAAGTCCGCATTACACCGGAAGACTGGAATATGGATGTGTACATCATCGAAGGAAAAGAAGTTCTGGATATTGTGAAAGCATTCCGTACCTTAATCGGACGCAGCTATATTCCGCCGAAGTGGGCATTTGGATATGGACAGAGCCGTTGGGGATATCAGAGTGAAGATGATATTCGTAAGGTGGTAAAAGGATATCGTGACAATGATATTCCAATCGACAGCGTATATATGGATATTGACTATATGGAGCGCTTCAAGGATTTTACCGTAAATGAAGAAACGTTTCCGGATTTTCCAAAGTTCGTAACGGAAATGGAAAAAGAGCATATCCATCTGGTACCCATCATTGATGCGGGCGTCAAGATAGAAAAGGGATACGAGACCTATGAAGAGGGAGTAGAAAAGGGATATTTCTGTAAGGAAAAGGACGGAACTGACTTTGTAGGCGCCGTATGGCCGGGCAGGGTTCATTTTCCTGACTTTTTAAATAAGGATGCCAGAAAATGGTTTGGAAAACAGTATAAATTCTTATTGGATCAGGGAATCGAAGGATTTTGGAATGATATGAATGAGCCATCAATCTTTTATTCTGAGAAGAATTTAGAGGCAGTTATGAAAAAGATTCAGAAAATGGATAATCGGGATATGGATATGTGGGAGGTATTCGGTTTCCGTGATATGGTAAATGGACTTGCAAATAATCCGGAAGATTACAAATCCTTCTATCACGATATGGATGGAACCAAGGTACGACATGACAAGGTACACAATCTGTATGGCTATAACATGACAAGGGCAGCAGGAGAAGCGTTTGAAGAACTGTGTCCGGACAAGCGTATTCTTATTTTTTCCCGTTCATCCTATATTGGAATGCACCGTTATGGCGGGACATGGATGGGAGATAATCAGTCCTGGTGGTCTCATCTGCTGTTGAATTTACAGATGCTGCCGTCTTTGAATATGTGCGGATTTTTATATACCGGAGCAGATTTGGGAGGTTTTGGAGCCGATACTACGGAGGATTTGGTATTGCGCTGGCTGGAGCTTGGTATTTTTACCCCTCTGATGCGAAATCATGCTGCTTTGGGAACCAGAGAACAGGAAGCTTACCAGTTTACCAATAAAGAAGCCTTCAAGAACATCATAGGAATCCGTTACGGACTGATGCCGTATCTGTATAGTGAATATATGAAAGCAGCCCTTCGGGATGAGATGCTCTTTGTGCCCCTTGCATTTGCATATCCCGGGGATAAGTATGCACAGCAGACAGAAGACCAGTTGTTATTAGGGGAAAGTATCATGATAGCGCCTGTTTATACCCAGAATGCAACAGGAAGATATGTATATCTGCCGGAAAAAATGAAATTGGTTCGTATGAAGAGTATGAAGGACATTAAGACTGAAGTATTAGAAAAAGGGCACTATTATATTGATGTGGCACTAGACGAAGTGGTATTCTTTATTCGTCCGGAAAAAATTGTTCCATATACCATGGGCGGTCAATTTTTAGAAGAAGCAGAGAAACAGGAATTAAAAACCCTTCATTTTGTAACAGATAAGGCAGAGTATGAATTATATGAAGATGAGGGATATGAAAAGGATTATGAGAATCCAAATCATTATAAAACAATAAAGGTAGAAGTATGAAAAGGAATTCAAGTGAAATAAAATGGGATAAATTAGACAATACAGCGCATCTGTTTCCGGTGATTGCCGGAGAGAGCATGAGCAATGTATATCGTATATCGGTAGCACTGAATGAAGAGATTCAGCCGGAACTTCTGCAGGAAGCACTGAATCGTGTTCTGCCATTGTTTGACGTATTCAATGTACGGATACGTTCCGGTGTATTCTGGTACTATTTTGAGACAAACCAGAAGCCTGCACCGGAGGTAAAGGAAGAATATCAATATCCCTGTCAATATATTTCACCTAACCGGAACAGGAATTACCTGTTCCGGGTAAATTATTATAAGAACCGCATTAATCTGGAAGTTTTTCATGTATTAACCGATGGAATGGGAGGAATCACCTTTCTTAAAGAACTGACCTATCAGTATCTGCGCCTGGCACATCCGGAATTGGCAGAAAAGCTTGGGGATGGTTTGAGCAGTGAGACTTCTTTGAACCGGGAAGACAGTTATCTGGAGAATTATAAAAAGGGACACAAAAAGGTTTACAGGTCGGAGCGCGCCTATCTGGTAAAAGGAGAAAAGTTAGAACCTTTGGAAATCGGAGTTATGCATGGAATCATGTCAGTGCAGGAGCTGAAGAAAGTCAGCAAAGGTTACGGGGTATCCATTAATGAATATCTGGTAGCAGCCTTTTTGTGGAGTATTTATCAGGAGAGTATTCATGGAAACCGAAATAAGCATGGGAGACCGATTACTTCCTGTGTGCCGGTAAACTTAAGACCCTACTTTGACTCCATTACCATGAAGAACTTTTTTGTCATTATTTCAGCGGTATTTAAGCCGGAAAAGGAGAATTATACCTTCAAAGGAGTGATTCAGATTGTGGCAGAAAGTCTCAGAAGTCAGATTAATCGGGAGAATCTTGAAAATCTGTTTGCCTATAACGTATCCAATGAAAAGAATTTCGTATTACGGGCAGTTCCGCTATTTATAAAAAGTCTGGCAATGAAGTATGTGTATCGTACCAGTGCGCTTGCCAATACCACCACGGTAACGAATATTGGAAATATCCAGGTAAAGGAGGAATATCAGGATTATATCCGGCAGTTTTCCGCATTTTTATCTATGTCTAAGGGGCAGAACATAAAGGGGACGATTTGCTCCTACGAGGATACACTGGTATTTACCATAAGCTCTAATCTGGCAGGCACCTATGTGCAGCGTGTTTTTTTTCATAGGCTGGCAGAAGATGGGATTGCGGTACAGATAGAAACGAATGGAGTATATGAAGCATGAAAAAATGTAAGAAATGCAATGTAGAGATTTTAGATGAAACAACCGTATGCCCTCTGTGCAGGAATGTGTTGGAGGAAACAGAAGAGCCGGGCGGAGTGGCAGTTGGATATCCGGATGTGAAGGGAACGGTAAAAAAGCTGAACTTTGTAGTGCGCTTGTATAGTTTTCTTGCTATCGTGACAGAGGTAGTGCTGATTATTATTAATTATCTGACCTATGACGGTCTTTGGTGGTCTGCAATTACCGGTATCAGTATTTTGTATTTCTATATTACGTTAAAATATTCCATTCAGAAGAATTCAGGCTATCGAAGTGTGATATGGTTTCAGGTGATTGGAGCAGTCCTGCTGGTAATTGCAGTAGATAATATTGTAGGATATCAGGGATGGTCGGTGAATTATGTGGTGCCCGGAGCAATTTTGCTGCTGGATGTTACCATTATGGTGCTTATGCTTGTAAACATGGCAAACTGGCAAAGCTATCTGCTGATGCAGATATGTACGGCACTGGTATCCATAATGGGGCTTGTGATGTGGTATCTTGGGGTAATTACCAGACCGGTGCTTTCTATTATTGCAGCAGCCGTATCCGCATGTCTGCTTCTGGCGACCTTGATATTTGGAGACCGCAGGGCGAAAACAGAGTTGAAACGAAGGTTTCATGTATAGGAGGAAATATGGCAGAAATCAGCACAAGAGGAAGAGTCATTCGGGAAATGATTGCACATGTTACCAATGACAATCTGATTGGCAGAAAGATAAAAACAGGAGAGTTACGCAAGAAACTGGTGGAGCCCAAATGGCATTGTCCGGATTGTTTTCGGATGGAGGAAATTCAAATGCCGGGATTTAACATGGAATATCTGTCCCGGAAAGAAAGACCGAGAAAAGACTATGTAATCCTGCAGCTTCATGGAGGCGGTTATATCGGAGCCATGCGTAATGCTTACCGTTCTTTTGCAGGATTATACTGTGAGGTAAGCAAAGGAATGAATGTACTGACCATTGATTACCGGGTGGCGCCGGAGCATCCTTATCCGGCGGCATTAGAAGATGCAGTGGCAGCTTTTGACTGGTTGAAAAAGGCAGGATGGCACAGCAGACAGATTATTGTGGCAGGAGATTCTGCAGGAGGCGGACTTGCGCTGGCGTTGTGTATGTATCTGAAGGACCATAACCGGAAACTGCCGGGAGGACTGGTGTTGATGTCACCCTGGACAGATTTGACAGCCAGTGGACCATCCTACGAAGACAATTATGAGCGGGACCCATTGTTTGGCAATACCAGAGACAGCCTTATTTACAACAAAGATTACGTAGGAACCAATGACCCTCATCATCCTTATATCTCCCCAATGTTCGGGGAATTCTGGGGTTTCCCGCCGATGCTGATACAGGCAGGAGAAGTGGAGATGCTCTTAAGTGATTCGGTGAGTGTTGCCCATAAGGCGAAGCGGCAGGGAGTACGTGTGCGGTTCCATATTTATAAGGGAATGTTTCATGTATTCCAGATGGGAATGATGCTGATGCCGGAGTCCAAGGCGGCGTGGGCAGAGGTGAAACGGTATTTTGAGGTTGTAACGGGGAAATAGGGAGAAAGTTTCAAAACAAATAAAAAAGTCAACCGTTTACATGGGATGGTGTGCATGTAAACGGTTGACTTTTGTTAGTTTGTTCACGGGCATTCGCCCTATCAATCTGTAAAGAAACCAATATTTCCGTGCAAGCACGAATATTGCTTTCTTACGGATTGGCACTGCTCATTGCTGCAGGAAGGTATACAGGAAGTCCGTCTTTGAAGGTTACGACGGGTTCGCCCTGAATTAATGGTTTCAGATAGGTAATCATATCTGAAGTTACGTCATTTCCTGCTGCATTGATATATTCTTCCGGAACACTTTTTACCTTATTTGCGATTTCGGCAATAGCAGCCGCGCCATAGGAGACGGCATAAGGTGTATTGGAAGTACGGGAAATGGTAATCATTTTTCCAGTCTCTCCCTTGCCGGCAAGTGTTACACCAAAACGTCCTTCTTCAAAGGATTCATCAAGGTCGGTAAGAGAAGCAATGTGTGCTCCGCAGCGTTGCAGGATGTTTACCTCAACAGAACGAACCTTGACATGAAGGCGTTCCTGCACCAGATATTCTAATGCTTTTCCAGCTCCGCTCAACTGGCTGTGACCAAAGTTGTCTGTCGGTCCGGCAGAAGCGCTGATGTAATTTCCATCTTTATCACGAATACCCTCTGATACAGCAATGATAACATTATTTCGTTCCTCTAATACACGGCTTACATCAGACAGAAAGACTTCTGTATCAAAAGCACGCTCCGGCAGATAAATTAAATGAGGAGCGGTAGAATATTCATTTCTTGCAAGGGCACAGGCAGCAGTAAGCCAGCCTGCATCACGTCCCATAATTTCCACAATCGTTACACTTTTTACATGATAAATTAAAGTATCATGTGAGATTTCCAGAATAGAAGAAGCCACATATTTTGCAGCAGAGCCAAATCCCGGAGTGTGGTCAGTAACGCATAAGTCATTATCTATAGTTTTTGGAATACCGATGACCCGAATATCGCTGCCAATGGAAGCAGCATAAGCAGAAAGCTTGTCCACGGTATCCATAGAATCGTTTCCACCGATATAAAAAAATGCGCCAATATTCATTTCCTCGAACTTTTGAAAAATAAACTGGTAAGGACTGAGATTCTCCTCCGGTTTTGGAAGCTTAAAACGACAGGAACCAAGGTACATAGCAGGTGTTCTTTTTAAAAGATTTAGTGTTTCTTCCTTATTAAAAATATCTGTAAGGTCTAAATAGCGTCCTTCTAAAATTCCTGTGATTCCATTCAAAGAGCCATATATTCGGTCAAAATCAGAATGTTCCAATACTCCTTTGATAACACCGGCAAGACTGGCATTGATAGCAGCGGTAGGACCGCCGGATTGGGCAACAAAACAGTTTTTCATTTGAACTCTCCTTAATAAAAAAATCATATGATACCAAAACATATTATACCCTACTCACTAAGTTCGAAAACACCTCGCTAAGTGAGTAGGTATTACTCGTACTAAGTTCAATCTTCGCACCTATGCTCGATTTCACTAAGTACTCATATTATACCATAACATAAAAAAAATCAACAGGGAAAAGGAAAGTCCGTTTTATTGGACAGGCATCCTGCTAAAATAGTGCTCAAGATAAAAAGAAAGCGAGGATAATAAAATGAGGAACAAAAAGAAAACAAATCCGGACATAGGAACTTTAGCACTGACAGGAGTCATTTCAGTGATTCTGACCTTTTCTTTGCTGATGCTGGCAGCAATGATAACAGATACGGACATTACGCTTTGGGACAGAACTAAAGCAATTCCCATATTTCTGGCTATGACCGGTTTGATGTGGTGGTGTTTTTGGAGTAGTGGGAGTGAAAAAGAGTACAAAAGGCTTAAAAAAGCATAACTTAAAAAAAGTATGTTTATTTATAAGAAGAAATAATAAATCGAATTGAATAAATATGCTTATTGGAAGAAAATGTAAGAATAAGAAATTATTATTTTTTAAATATTATAATGATAAGACGCAATTTATCGCGGTATTACGGTGTTTCGATAAAGAATTGAATAAAAATTATGGTAAAAAGAATATATATACAAAAAAGCAGTAAAAATAACCCAAAAATACCAGAAGAAAGATGTAGTACAATAAAAAAAATTATGATATACTTTAGGGCATTGAAAAAGTGTTTGCCACAGAAAGACGAATGTCCATAAGAAGATATTTGCTGTCAATTTCCATAGTGTGGAGAAAACGCTGAATTCATTAGGGTAAAATAGTAAAGCGGTAGCGCGTTGGCTTGTCGCTGGTTTGCTGCTATGGTATAATTCGGTCATACTATAGGTAAAAAGAGGATGATATGAAAAGAAAGTTTGTCCAGGATTATAAAAGAAAAGATGGAGAGAATCAATTTTCCTATGTGGGAGATTATTATATCTTTTGTATGGAAGAAACCGAGAAGAGAAGACGTTCCGTTTTTCAGATTGTATTTGCTTTGGTTCAGATGTTTTTCCTGGTTGTAGCAGGTCTTTTGAACAGTCCTGGAAGCTATAAGGTATACATTGTATTACCGTATCTTTGTATGATACTTCCGCTTATTTATTATATCATGGGGGCTGTTGGATTTTCCCGTATTCCGGAAAGAATGGAAAAACATCAATATGAAGTGACATTGCTTCGGATGATGAAGTCTGTGTTGGCAATTTTTTTTCTGTGTATCTTTACAGTAGGTGCCGATGGAATATTCTTAATAAGGAATAAAGATGAAATCGGAGCGATACCGGAGGCACTGTTTTTCGGAATAATGATAGTTCTGGCAGTTATGGATTATGCAGCACTTATATATCATAATCGGATGCAGAAGGGAGTAGTAGTGGAAAAACAGAAGCAGGAAGATACAAAATAATTTTGGTATAGACGCACTTGCGTTTATATATAGAGAGCATAATTTTAAAGGAGGAAAAATTATGAAAAAGAAATTAATTTCTCTTTTTCTCGTTGGCGCACTGACTGCAGGTATGCTTGCAGGATGTGGAAAGGCTGACGATGGAAAAAAAGATTCTTCTGACAAGAACACAGAAGAATCAAGTAATGGTGAGACACCATTAGTAGTAGGCTATGCACCATTTAGTGCAAAGTTCAGCCCGTTCTTCCATGATACGGACTATGACAAAGATGCCACTGATATGACACAGGTTTATCTGGTTGGTACAGACAGAACAGGCGGAATTGTTTACAACGGTATTGAAGGTGAGACAACATCTTACAATGGTACGGACTATACATATTACAGTCCTTCTGATGTGGATGTAGAGATTGATGAGGCTACCGGTGATACTACTTATACGTTGAAACTGCGTGATGATATAAAGTTCAGTGACGGTGAGCCTTTGACAATTGATGACGTAATCTTTACACTGTATGCTTTAGCTGATACGGATTATGACGGAGGCTATACGTTTTATTCCAGCCCAATTAAGGGCATGAAGGCATATCGTGCCAACTCTACAGCAGCAGATTCTGTTACAACGGAAATGGTTCAGGCAAAGATTGATGAGATGCCGGAAGAGTTAGCAACCCAGATTTCTGAGAATATTATTGCTCCGGTTCTTACTTCTGAATTTGCATGGGTAGAATCTGATGTGGTACCGGATCCTACTGCTTACGGCTTAGAAGAAGGTGTGACAACAGCACAGGCATTTGCGGCGTTGTATGCCCCGGATTATGATCCGACAGATAAGGATGATGACACTGTATTGGCAGATGTGATTGCACAGTATGGTTCTGATTATGCGACCTTAGCAACGAACTATGCAGGTGATGAGACATACTTTGATGCAGATGTAAACAGTCTGGCAGAAGCAGCAGTAATCGAAGATTTAAAAGCAGCCGGTGAAGGAGAAGAAGTTCCAAACATCTCCGGTATTGTTCGGGTAGACGATTACACGATGCAGGTAATTACAGACGGATTTGATGCAACCATGATTTATCAGTTATGTGTTGAAATTGCACCGTTGCATTACTATGGTGATAAGAGCCTGTATGATTATGATAACAACTCCTTCGGATTTACTCGCGGAGATTTATCTGTTATACGTGAAAAGACCGATAAGCCAATGGGAGCAGGTCCATATGTCTTTGATAAATATGAGAATAAGACCATTTACTATACTGCAAATGAGAATTATTACTTAGGAGTTCCAAAGACCAAGAACGTACAGTTCAAAGAAACAGCAGAAGCAGAAAAGGTTACTGCTGTAGAACAGGGAACCGTTGACTTAACTGACCCATCCGGAAGCAAAGAAACCTTTGAACAGATTGCTGGTATTAATGGAAATGGTGAGACCAGTGGTGACAAGATTATTACAAGTTCAGTAGACAATCTTGGATATGGTTATCTTGGATGTAATGCAGACACCGTAAACGTTGGAGGAGATCCAAGCAGTGAGGCTTCCAAGAATTTAAGAAAAGCAATGATGACTATCTTCTCTGTATACAGAGATGTTAATATTGATTCTTACTATGGAGATGCAGCAAGTATTATTAACTATCCAATTTCTAATACTTCCTGGGCAGCTCCACAGAAGTCTGATGCAGACTATGAGGTAGCTTACTCTAAGGATGTAGATGGAAATCCAATTTACACAGATGGAATGAGTGCAGATGAGAAGTACGAAGCAGCTGCACAGGCAGCATTAGGATATTTTGAAGCAGCAGGATATACCGTAGAAAATGGCAAGGTAACAGCAGCTCCGGAAGGAGCAAGTCTGGAATATGAAGTAATTATTCCGGCAGAAGGTGGTTCTGACCATCCTGCATTTGGTCTGTTGACAGATGCTAAGGCAGCTTTTGAAGAAATCGGTATTACATTGACGATCAACAACCCAAGTGATTCCAATGTTCTTTGGGATGCATTAGATGCGGGAACACAGAATTTCTGGACAGCAGCATGGGCTGCAACTCCGGACCCTGATCTCTATCAGGTATACTATAGCACAAATATTGTTGGAAAAGGTGGATCTAATTCCAACCATTACCACATTGCAGATGCAGAATTGGATTCTTTGATTATGGAAGCACGCAGCAGTGATGATCAGGCATTCCGTAAGGCAGAGTACAAACAGTGTCTGGATATTATCTTAGACTGGGCAGTAGAACTTCCTACTTACCAGAGACAGAACTGTGTGATTTACAGTCCGGAACGTATCAATGAAGATACAATGGCAAAAGATGTTACCCCATTCTACAAATGGTTGAATGAAATCGAAAAGGTAGAGATGAAATAGTATTTCCTATTTATGAAATGGCTTTGAGCCCGCAGGTTGTGGGCTCAAAGTTATTGTTTGAGTGTAACCACTTTTCCTAGAGGAGAAAGTGATTGCAGAAATTGTTATTAAGGTAGAAAATAATATACTTATTTTGAAAGAGATAAAGTATTTTAAGATAGAAGAGACAAGGAAAGATAGGAGAGTGGAACAATGAAAAAGTTCATAGCAAAACGTTTGGGAATCAGCATTGTTATCCTGTTCTTCGTAACACTTATTATTTATTCCATCATGAGATGTATGCCAACTTCTTATGTGGAAAATAAGGCAAGAGAGATGTCCTCAAAACCAGGAGCAAAGTCATACGAAGAGTGGTTGGAGCAGTTGAATGAATCCTATGGATTAGACGTAAATATTCCACAGGGATATGTAGTCTGGATAGGACATGTTTTTACAGGAGATTTTGGAGATTCCTGGCAGTGGAATGTACCGGTTATTGATAAGTTTAAAGAGGTTATCTGGTATTCCTTTGCATTAGGAGCAAGTGCCTTTCTATTGGAAATCATAATAGCCATACCGCTTGGAATACTGGCAGCAAGAAAGCAGTATTCCCGAACGGATTATGCCGTTACGGTCTTTGCGTTGATTGGTATTTCATTACCAAGCTTTTTCTTTGCTACCATATTAAAAATGATATTTTCCGTAAAACTGGGCTGGCTGGATTTATATGGTATCGTAGGACGTATGCATGAGCAGTTAAGTCCCTTTGGACAGTTTTTGGATTATGCACAGCATATGATTCTTCCGGTAGCTACTTTAACTATCGTAAGTATCGGAAGCCTGATGCGTTATACCAGAACAAACATGTTAGAGGTATTGAATTCTGATTTTATTCGTACAGCACGAGCAAAGGGATTGCCGGAAAAGCGCGTAGTTAATTATCATGCATTCCGTAATACGTTAATCCCTATTGTAACTATTTTGGGAGGAAGTCTTCCTACCTTGTTTGCGGGAGCCATGATTACGGAACAGTTGTTCCAGATACCGGGAATCGGATATACTTCTTATCTTAGCATGACAAGAGGAGATATTCCGTTTTCTATGTTTTATCTGACATTTTTGGCTATATTATCACTACTGGGTAACCTCATTGCGGATATTCTGTATGCAGTGGTTGACCCACGAGTGCGAGTTCACTAGGAAGGAGAAGCAGGATGAGCGAAGAAAAGAATTTAAATACGAAAACTGGCGGCGCATCTACTTCTTTGGATGATGAGCAAAGAGTAAAAGTGTTGTCACCTGGTATGATGGTTGCGAAACGTTTCTTCCGTAACCGTTTGGCTATGGTAGGTCTGGTGATTATTGTCTGTATGTTCCTGTTTTCATTTGTAGGAGGAATGATTGCTCCCTACGGTGAAAAACAGGTATTTCGTACTACTGAGACTGCCATCAAGGATTATGCCGGTGTTGCAGAGAATAAAGACTGGCAGTATAGTGTAGCAGACGGAAAGGAATTTCCGGCAGCTGCGCAGGCACAGATGATACTTGCAGTGAATAACGGAGAGACGAGCTTTACAGCAAAGGATGTTTCTTACGGTCTGCTGAAAAAGAACGATGATTTGTATTACATTGTACAGGGAGAGCAGATTGCTACAGTAACGAATGTCCGTGGAAATGCAAACTATAAAGAAGTGGTAGCAGGTGCTTTAACAGATAGTGTAAAAGCAGCATATGAAGCAGCAGTAGCAGCAAACCAGTCGGAATTTGATGCAGATGGGGTGCATTACAGCATTACTCAGCAGGGACGTATCACCAGCATTAATATTGCAGAAAATATTGCAATTGCTTCTAAATATGTATTTAGCGGTGCCACAAAAGAGGTAGAAGTTTCTTTTGATTTCAAATGTGCAGCCTTAGACGCGATGGAAGCAGAAGCATCCTCTATGGAAGCAGATGGAGTGACTTATACCATTGAAGAAAATGAAGAAGGCGCATTATTCTATAAAGATGGAGAAGAATATGCTCTGGTATCTACTTACAATATCAGTGCTATCAATGATGGCGTATTTCTTACTCTGGAATTTAGAAATGCAGCATTAAAAGCGATAGACGAGGGTGCAGAAACCTTTACCTTTACAGATGAATCCGGAGAAGAAACAGAGTATGTGTTAAAACGTAAAAATGAGCAGTATACCGTAAGGTCTTATGTGGAAACACAGGTAAATGACACTTATGCAAAGCCGTCGAAAGCACATCTGTTGGGAACAGACGGACACGGTATGGATATGCTGACACGTTTAATGTTTGGAGGCAGAATTTCCTTACTGGTTGGATTCGTTACTGTTATTATAGAAGTATTGATTGGTATCATTATGGGAGGAATTGCCGGATACTTTGGCGGATGGGTGGATACCCTGATTATGCGTATTGTAGATATTTTCTATTGTATTCCGGCTATGCCCCTTTACATTATTCTGGGTGCCATTATGGATTTCTGGAAGATTGATCCGCAGTTTCGTATTTTTGTGCTGTGTGCCATGTTAGGACTTCTTGGCTGGGCAAGTGTCGCACGTATGGTACGTGGACAGATTCTTTCCCTGCGTGAACAGGAATTTATGACAGCAGCAGAAGCACTTGGTATCAGTACACATAGAAGAATTTTCATTCACCTGATTCCGAATGTAATCCCACAGTTAATCGTTATCGCGACCATGGGACTTGGTGATACCATTTTGACAGAGGCAACCCTGTCCTATCTGGGATTAGGCGTTAAATTCCCATATGCGTCATGGGGAAATATCATCAATGCGGTAAATGATTCATATGTTATGACAAACTTCTGGTTTGTATGGATTCCGGCAGGTCTCTTGATTTTGTTGACGGTTTTAGGCTTTAACTTTATCGGTGACGGACTTCGTGATGCATTTGACCCGAAAATGAAGAGGTAGGTGAGCAGTATGGGATTATTTGAAAGTAAGAATAAAAAAGGTGCAAATTACATTTCAGCAAAAGAATCCAGACGAATTTCCAAAGAAAATCGTAGAATTACTGCTGAAATAGAGAAAAAGAGAAATCGTAAGAATATTCCAAGAGAAGAATATATTACAAAAATGAAGGATCCGAAAAACGTAGTAGAATTTGACAATGTGCACACATATTTCTTTACAGATATCGGAACCGTAAAGGCAGTAGATGGTGTATCCTTTGAGGTACCGGAAGGAAAAACCGTAGGTATTGTTGGAGAATCCGGTTGTGGAAAGTCTGTTACCAGTCTTTCTATGATGCAGCTGGTACAGAGACCTACCGGACAGACTGTAGAAGGTGAAATCCGTTTTAATACCGGTACTGAGGTTTATAATGTGGTAAATACTCCGGCAGCTGAAATGCAGAAGTTAAGAGGAAATCAGATGGCAATGATTTTTCAGGAGCCAATGACCTCTTTAAATCCGGTATTTCGTATCGGTGCCCAGGTAGATGAAGTGATTTCGCTGCATAATTCCCATATGACCAAGGAAGAGGTAAAGGCAAGAACCATTGAAATGTTAGAGCTGGTAGGAATTGCCAACAGCGAAGGTGTTTATTCCATGTATCCACATGAATTATCCGGTGGTATGCGCCAGCGTATTATGATTGCTATGGGACTGGCTTGTAATCCGAAATTGATTGTTGCAGATGAACCAACGACTGCTCTTGATGTTACGATTCAGGCGCAGATTCTGGATTTACTGCGTGAACTGAAAGATAAGATTAACAGTTCCATTATGCTGATAACCCATGACCTTGGGGTTATTGCAGAGATGGCAGATTACGTTGTTGTTATGTATGCAGGACGTGTGGTAGAAAAGGGAACTGCACAGGAGATATTTAAAGACCCGCGTCATCCTTATACCATAGGACTTATGAATTCCAAGCCCGTAGTTGGGAAAAAGGTAGACAAACTTTATAGTATTCCGGGCAAGGTGCCGAACCCGATTGATATGCCAAATTACTGTTACTTCAAAGACCGCTGCGAGATGTGTGTAGAAGGCTGCAATGGTTCCTATCCGGAAGAACTTAAGATTTCAGATACACATTATGTGAGCTGTTACCGCCATGTAAATGATGCTGTGAAGGAGGAGAACTAAAATGTCAAAAGAAACAGAAAAGATACAGGAGCCTCTTATTCACAAGGATGAAAATATACTGGAAGTCAGCCATTTGAAGAAATACTTTCCAATTAAAAATGCGCTGGGTTCTGCCAAAGGCTATGTAAAGGCAGTAGATGATGTAAGCTTTAACATCAAACGAGGCACGACCATGGGCTTGGTCGGGGAATCCGGCTGTGGAAAATCAACCACAGGTCGTACCATATTAAGACTGATTGAAAAGACAGGCGGACAGGTATTATTCAACGGAAAAGATGTTAATAAGGTAAGCAAGAAGGAAATGCGCGACCTGCGTACCAAGATGCAGATTATCTTTCAGGACCCGTATTCCTCTTTGTCTCCACGACTTCCTATCGGAGAGATTATTGGAGAAGCAGTAAAAGAGCATAATCTTGTTCCGAAGAATGAATATGATGCGTATATTACCAGGATTATGAATTCCTGTGGATTACAGGAGTATCATAAAGACCGTTATCCACATGAGTTTTCCGGAGGACAGCGTCAGAGAATTTGTATTGCAAGAGCCATTGCATTGAATCCGGAATTTATCGTCTGTGATGAACCGGTATCTGCATTGGATGTGTCTATTCAGGCACAGGTAATCAATCTGTTAAAGGATTTGCAGAAAGAATACAACCTTACCTACCTGTTTATTTCTCATGACTTATCGGTAGTAGAGCATATCTCCGATACCGTAGGCGTTATGTATTTAGGCGGACTGGTAGAAACAGGAGCAACAGAGGATATTTTCCAAAATCCATTGCATCCTTATACGAAGGCTTTGTTCAGTGCCATTCCGATTCCGGACCCGGACGTAAAGCTTAAGCGTATTATTCTGGAAGGAAGTATTCCATCTCCGGCAAATCCACCGTCCGGATGCAAATTCCATACAAGATGTTCTGAGTGCATGGAAATTTGTAAAAAGCAGGCACCACAGTCAAAGGATATGGGCAATGGACATGTGGTAAGGTGCCATCTCTATGACTAGGTGGCAATTCGGAGGCTTTAACTCGAAGGACCGTTATGTAGAGGAATTACTGGCAAATCAGGAAAAAGAGTTAGCAGAGCTTCGTAAGGAACCCGGGGAACGGGAAAAAGAACAGCAAGAAAATCCATACCTGCAGGAAGAACCGCTGACAAAGCAGGAGACCAGACGTATGATTGTTAGTGCTACGGCAGCCGGACTGGTCATCGGACTCATTTTTATTGGGGCTATGTTTTTGTTTTTGATGTTCTGTATCAATGTATGGTTTTCGTAAATATATGTTTTTCATAGAAGAGGACAGTCGTATTATTAGGACTGTCCCTTTTTCTATATCTAGTTTAAAATGTCGAGAATACACAATATTTAGAGGATAAGCCTTGACAATAATAGACAGAAAAAACTATAATGTTACTAAGTGAAAGTGGGCGATTATATATCGAAGGATAGGGATAAAATTTATAATAGATAGATAAAGAAAGGAGCAGTATAATGAAAGGTTTGAAAAAATATTTAGGACTTATAATGGGAATTATAATGGCGATTGTGATACTGCCTATCATGCCGGCGTATGCCAGTGGAAAGGTAGTGGTAGCAGTATCTGCCTCAAGCTTGAATATAGGAGATACCGTAACAGTAACGGCAACGGCACAAAATGAAAATGGAGAACAGGTCTCCACCACATTGGGCTTTCAGTATGACAGCAGTAAACTGTCCTTTGTAAGCTGCAGTGACTCCGAATACTCTGGTGGCGAGGGCGGAAGTGTGGAAGTATCAGCAGCAAGGGCTTCCATTACACTGAAAGCAACAGCAGCAGGAAGTGCGTCTGTTTCCGTAAGCGGTTCTGATGGATTGACTGCAGGAGGAACTACGCTTACGGTCACTGATGGAACTGTTGCAGTAGCTCAGTCAGGTGACAACAGTCTTTCCTCCCTGAAGATTTCACCAGGAACATTGTCTCCTGCTTTTCAATACAATACCACCAGTTATACTGCAACGGTAGCTTCAGATGTGACAGAAGTTTCGGTAGATGCAAAGCCGTCTAATGCAAAAGCAACCATAGAGTCTATTACCGGAAATACCAATCTGAAAGAGGGAAGCAATACCATTAGTATAGTTGTAAAAGCAGAAAATGGTGCAAAAGCAACTTATAAAATTGTAGTAACCAAGGGTGGTACTGCTGAGCAACCGCAGGAAGAGGAACCGACAGATGGAACAGGGGAAGAGGAAGCTGGAGTCATAACTCTCAATGGTAAAGAATTTCATCTGGCAGCAACGATTCCGGCAGACAGGGTACCGGAGGATTTCACTAAAACGACAATCAACTGCATGGGGCAGGAAGTAGAAGCATTACAGTTTAATATGGGAGATGTAGTCTTGGTATATCTTACTACCCCTGATACAGAAGTGAAAAATACACTGGCAGTTTACGAAGCGCAAAGTGGTAATATCTATCAGTTTGCCAAGGTCGAGATGGGAAACGGTTATTATATTATATTGAATCCACCTGCGGATGCAGAAGTATCGGAACAGTATGCTGCATCTATGGTAGAGATTGGTGAGTATGGAGCAGTGCAGGCATATGGAAATCAGGAACCGAGCCTGAGCGATTTTTATCTGGTATATGCCATCAATAATACAGGAAATATAGGATGGTATCAGTATGATAAGAGCGAAGGAACCCTCCAGCGTTATACGCAGCAGAGCGAAGGAACCTCTGTAGATGAAGAAGCGCTCAATGCTGACATGAAGAGTATGCAGAATTCATATGATAAATTAAACGAGCAATATACCAGTGAGAAAAGCTTTGCAAGAAAGACCATAGCGGTATTGATTTTTATCATAGCAGTTCTGGTTGTCATCATTGTAAATCTGTTTCTTCGCAGAGGAAAAGATGAGGATGAATGGGAAGACGACTTTAAGGAAGTGCCAAAGAGATTCCGCAAGAAAGCAGACGAACCGGAAGCGCTGGAGGAAGAACTTACAGAGGAACCGGAAGAAGAGAAGCCAAAGCGTGGATTATGGAAGAAAAAGTCCCAAAAAGAAGTGGATTGGGAAGAAAAAGAAGTAGAAAAGAAACCGGAGAAAAAGCCGGAAAGAAAGCCGGAAAAGAAAGCGCCGGAAAAAGAAGTAGAAGAAAAGGACGATTTTGAAGTAATCGATTTAGATGATCTGTAAAAGGTGATACTATGTATATAGAAATTGATTTTAATAGTGATGAGGCTATTTATATGCAGCTGCGCAATCAGATTGTATTTGGAATAGCAACGAATCAGTACCAGGAGGGAGAGTCCCTTCCTTCGGTACGCCAACTGGCAGAAAGTATTGGAATTAATATGCATACAGTAAATAAAGCATATCATGTATTGCGCCAGGAAGGTTTTATTAAGCTGGACCGAAGAAACGGAGCTGTGATTTTTTTAGAAGAGGGAAAAGCACAGGCAATACAGGAGATGAAGGCGACTTTGCGGGTGATTTTGGCGAAAGCAGTATGTAAGAATATTTCACAGGAAGAAGTACATGCGTTGATAGACGAAATATTTGAAGAAGATTATTAGGAGGACAGCAATGCAGAAACAGTATACGCAGAAAGCCAGAAAAGCACTGGAACTAGCTGCACGTTTGTCACAAAAGATGCATCATAATTATATCGGAACAGAGCATATTTTACTTGGACTTATTCAGGAAAAAACAGGAGTGGCAGCACAGGTTTTAATGGAAAATAAGGTAGAGGAAGAGAAGCTGTTAGAGCTAATACAAAACCTGATTGCACCGGGAGAAGACATATTGGTATTAGACCAGGACGGATATTCCCCAAGGACAGAAAATGTGTTGGAAAATGCCGGAAAGGAGGCGGAGCGTTTCCGTAGTGAAGAAATCGGAACAGAACACCTTCTTTTGGCAATCTTAAAGGAAAATGAATCCGCGGCAGTGCGGCTTTTAAATACCATGGGAATCAATTTACAGAAGTTATATATTGATTTACTGGTTGCCATGGGAGAAGAGGGAAGCTTTTCGAAAGAAGACTTAAAGTCTGCAAAGTCCAGAAAGAAAAATCTGGAGGCAACTCCGGTACTGGATCAGTTTTCCAGAGATTTGACAAAACTGGCGCAGGAAGGGCAGATGGACCCGGTGATAGGAAGAGAACAGGAGATACGCCGGGTCATTCAGATATTAAGCCGGAGAGGAAAGAATAATCCATGTCTGATTGGGGAACCGGGAGTGGGAAAGACAGCCATTGCCGAGGGACTCGCACAACAGATTGCCATGGGCGTAGTACCGGATTCCGTCGCAGGAAAACGTGTGGTAACACTGGACTTATCCAGCATGATAGCAGGTTCTAAGTATCGTGGAGAATTTGAAGAACGTATTAAGAAAGTAATTCGGGAAGTGGTAGCAGCCGGAAACATTCTGCTGTTTTTAGATGAGCTTCACACCATTATTGGTGCAGGCGGCGCAGAGGGCGCTATGGATGCATCCAATATATTAAAGCCATATCTTGCAAGAGGAGAGCTTCAACTGATTGGAGCAACCACAGTAGAAGAATATCGCAAGTACATTGAGAAGGACGCAGCATTAGAGCGACGTTTTCAGCCAGTCATGGTAGAAGAACCATCCACGGAAGAGACCATAAAGATTCTCGAAGGGCTACGCGGTTTATACGAAAAACATCATCAGGTAAAGATTACCGATGAGGGCTTGCAGGCAGCAGTAAAGTTATCCGAACGGTATATTTCGGACCGGTTTTTGCCGGACAAAGCCATTGACCTGATGGATGAAGCTGCGGCAAAGGTGCGCTTAGAGGGCGTAAAGGCTGCAGCACCATTACAGGAGTTGCAGATGCAGATTCGGGAAATGGAGGAAGAATTAGAGCAGGCAGTACAGCAGATGGACTTAGCCGAAGCCTCCAGATTGAAAAGTGAAAAAGAAGAATGCGAAGAGCAGTACGAGAAGCTGCGCCAAAAGGCTGGAAAAGATTCCAGACGGAAAAAGCCTCAGGTGGGAGAAAATGAAATTGCAGAGGTAGTATCTCAGTGGACTAAAATTCCGGTAAAAAAACTGGCAGAAGAAGAAACCGCGAAACTGAAGAAATTGGAATCGGTACTTCACAAGCGTGTGGTAGGACAGGAAGAAGCGGTCAATGCAGTGGCAAAGGCAGTACGCCGTGGAAGAGTCGGATTAAAAGACCCCAATCGTCCGATAGGTTCTTTCCTGTTTTTAGGACCTACCGGTGTGGGAAAGACCGAGATATCCAAGGCTCTCGCAGAAGCTATGTTTGGAACAGAAAGTGCTATGATTCGGGTAGATATGTCCGAATACATGGAAAAACACAGCGTTTCGAAAATGATTGGTTCTCCGCCCGGATATGTGGGATATGAAGAGGGCGGACAGTTAAGTGAAAAGGTAAGACGTAATCCATATTCCGTGATTTTATTTGACGAAATCGAAAAAGCACATCCCGATGTGTTCAACATTTTGCTTCAGGTATTGGATGATGGTCATATTACCGATGCACAGGGGCGGAAAGTGGACTTTAAGAACACGATTATCATTATGACATCCAATGCAGGGGCGCAGTCCATTATTGAGCCAAAGCGCTTGGGATTTGCTTCTGTGGATGATGCGAAGCACAATTATGATTTAATGAAAAATGGTGTTATGGAAGAAGTGCGTAGAATTTTCAAGCCGGAATTCTTAAATCGTATTGATGAGACCATTGTATTCCATGCACTGACCAAGGAAGATATGAAGAAAATCGTAACCTTGTTGAGCAAGACGTTAATTAATCGTTGTCAGAGCCAGATGGGAATTACGTTAAATATCACTTCCGGAGTAAAAAACTATATTGTAGAAAAGGCTTATGACCCGAAATATGGAGCACGTCCGTTACGTCGTATGATACAGAGCAAAATTGAAGACGGACTGGCAGAAGAAGTGCTGGCAGGCAGGGTAAAAGCGCAGGATACGGTAAATGTGGTTTTACGGAAAAAAGAAATTGCATTTGTGAAAATATAGCTGGAAAAAATACAGAAACTATTATATAATGTGAGATATAAAAAGAACGTAGGACAAAGGAACATTTGTCAACAGGAGGATAATAAAATGGCTGTAATAGAAGAACTGATTCGTACAGAGAACGGAGCTATCAGTTTTGGTAATTATGCATTGGCATCTAAATCAAAGGTGGAGAATTTTGAGTTCAGCGGAGACTTATATAAGGTAAAGACATTTAAAGAGATTACCAAGTTAGAAAAAAATGGAATGTTCGTATATGAGTCCGTACCGGGAACCGCAGTACACCAGCTGCAGGCAACAGACACAGGTGTGGCGTTTGAAGTAGAAGGAACAGAAGACGCACAGATTACGTTGGAGTTAGAAGATGAAGCAGAATACCAGGTATTTGTAGATGACGTAAATGTAGGACAAATGAAGACAAATCTTGGTGGCAAGCTGAACTTAAGCGTAGAGCTCAACGAAGGCACACCGGTAAGCGTTAAGATTGAAAAGACAGCTGAATAGCAATAAAAGAGAAAGAAACGGGGTTGTTGTGTATTGCAACAGCCCTTATTTCGTGGCAACAGCCCTTATTTTTGTACAGAGAATTTTGCAAACGGAATTTTATTTGATTTAGGAGGAAATGAATGGCAAAGGGGAAAAATGTTACAGTGTATTTCTGCCAGTCTTGTGGATATGAGTCATCCAAGTGGATGGGACAATGCCCGGGATGCAGAGAGTGGAATACATTTGTAGAAGAAACAGTAGAGAAAAAGACTGCGGGAAAGCTGAAAAGTGTAGCAGGCGGCAATCAGGACTTAAAGTCCTATAAACTGTCAGAAATTGATATGCAGGAAAAGGAACGGATGAGGACCAGGTTCCCGGAATTAGACCGGGTACTGGGCGGAGGAATCGTACCGGGTTCTATGATATTAGTAGGCGGTGACCCGGGAATCGGAAAGTCTACTCTGCTGCTTCAGGTGTGCCGTAATCTTTCCGATACCATGAGCGTATTGTATGTTTCCGGAGAAGAATCCTTGCAGCAAATTAAAATGCGTGCAGAACGAATCGGGACTTTTTCCGATAACCTTCAGTTGTTGTGTGAGACTAATCTGGAACGGATTGGACAGGTCATTGAAAGGCAGAAGCCAAGTGTGGTAATCATTGACTCCATTCAGACGATGTACAATGAAGAAGTAAGTTCTGCTCCGGGAAGTGTTTCACAGGTAAGAGAATCCACTGGACGTTTGATGCAGATTGCAAAAGGAATGGGAGTTACGGTATTCATCGTTGGCCATGTGACCAAGGAGGGGGTGGTAGCAGGCCCCCGCGTGCTGGAGCATATGGTGGATACGGTACTTTATTTCGAAGGAGACCGGCATGCAGCCTATCGTATTTTGCGGGGAGTCAAGAATCGTTTTGGCTCCACCAATGAAATCGGCGTCTTTGAAATGTGTGAAGAAGGCTTGCGTGAGGTGGAAAATCCGTCGGAATTTATGCTGAATGGAAAACCCGAAGGGGCGTCTGGTTCCGTTGTGGCATGTTCCATGGAGGGAACCAGACCGGTATTATTGGAGGTTCAGGCATTAGTGTGTCACAGCAGCTTTGGAATCCCCAGAAGAACCGCGGCAGGAACAGACTTAAACCGCGTCAATCTTTTGATGGCAGTATTAGAAAAGCGCGCCGGGCTTTCTTTATCAAACTGCGATGCATACGTCAATATTGCAGGCGGTATCCGGATGAGTGAACCTGCAATCGACCTTGGAATAGTTATGGCATTGGCATCCAGTTTCCGTGACAGACCCATTGATGAAAAAACAATCTGCTTTGGTGAGGTAGGATTAAGCGGAGAAGTCCGGGCAGTCAATATGGCACAGCAGCGTGTGGCAGAGGCAAGGAAGCTGGGATTTACCGCGTGTATTCTGCCAAAGGTATGTGTACCGGGACTTACAGATACCAAAGGAATTAAAATCATCGGAGTAGAAAATATACAGGAAGCAATCAGCAGAATGTCATAGAAGCAGAATGTAACAGAAACAGAATGTTATAGAAACAGAATTTCAGAGCATATTGTATTGATAGCTGGAATTGAGAAAACAGGAGGAAACTATGGAAAAACAGGAAATTTTTTCAAAGGTAGACCATACATTATTGACACAGACAGCAACCTGGGAAGAAATCAAGCAGATATGTGATGATGCAGTTGATTTTGGCACCGCATCCGTATGCATCCCGCCTTCTTATGTAAAACAGGCACATGAATATCTGGGAGAAAAGATGGCGGTATGTACCGTAATCGGCTTTCCCAATGGATATAATACGACTGCCGTAAAAGAGTTTGAGACAAAAGATGCCATTGCAAATGGTGCGGCAGAAATCGATATGGTCATTAATCTTGGCTGGGTCAAGGACAAGCGGTTTGATTTGATAGAACAGGAAATCCGTACACTAAAATCAGCCTGCCAAGACAAAATATTAAAGGTAATTATCGAGACCTGCCTGCTTACAGAAGAAGAGAAAACAAAAATGTGTGAAGTAGTTACAAAAGCAGGAGCAGACTATATTAAGACTTCTACCGGATTTTCCACCGCAGGAGCTACCTTTGAAGATGTAAAATTATTTGCAGAGCATGTTGGAAAAGAAGTAAAGATAAAGGCAGCAGGAGGAATTTCCTCTTTTGCAGATGCGGAAGAATTTATTTCTCTGGGAGCAAGCCGTCTTGGAACCAGCCGTATTGTAAAGCTTGCCAAAAATGAGCAGGCTGGCGGATATTAGATAGTTTTTGCTTCACATGATAGAAAAAAGTAGTATAATAGCTACGAAGAAAAATAAGATACTATTATATATGGAAAAGAGAAGAAGAAACAATGAGATTACGAAAACCACACATTATTATTAAAACAATAGAGCAATTAGAAGGAATCCGTGAAAGTGGAAAACGAAATATTGAGATTCTGGATACCGTAGCACAAAAGATTCAGGCAGGAATGACAACAGAAGAGGTGGACCGCATTGTGTATGAAACAACGAAGCGATTAGGTGGAATTCCGGCTCCACTAAATTATCAGGGATTTCCCAAGAGCGTATGTACCTCTGTCAACAGTCAGGTGTGTCATGGAATACCAAGTGAAGACGTAATTTTAAAAGAAGGAGATATCATAAATGTAGATGTCTCTACGATATACAATGATTATTTTTCAGATTCTTCTAGAATGTTCTGCATTGGAAACGTGTCGGAAGAAGCGAAAAAGCTGGTAGAAGTTACAAAAGAGGCTATGATTGAGGGATTGAAACAGGTATATCCCGGAAATTGTTTTGGAACAATGGGAAATGCAGTACATAAGTATGCCTTACAGCATGGATATACGGTAGTGCGTCAGATTGGCGGACATGGCGTTGGAATTGAGTTTCACGAAGAACCATATGTAAGCTTTGTATCAAAAGCAGGAACCGGAGCGGTATTTCAACCGGGAATGGTATTTACCATAGAGCCAATGGTGAACCAGGGCACAGATGAAATATATATTGATGGAAATAATAACTGGACTGTATATACGATGGATGGAAAACTGTCTGCCCAGTGGGAAATTATGGTGGCAGTAACGGAAGATGGATATGAGGTAATGGCTTATTAAAAATACAGACAATTCAAACAATTTCTTGAAAATGGAAGTAAAAACTTACTATATTTTTCTCGCAAAAATTTGTTGACACTGAACGACAAACGTGATAAGATAACATTCGTCGCTAAGAACGGCGATAAAAAAATGTAAAGATTTGTTGCAGAATAATAATTCGGATAAGACAAAAAATTACAAGAAAAATAAAAAAGTTGTTGACAAGAGCGAATGACTGTGATAAGATATAGAAGTTGTCGCTTGAGACAGCAAAAACAGAAACCTTGATAACTGAACAGTG
>CASFBK010000015.1 GCA_949292785.1 uncultured Eubacteriales bacterium | reverse complement strand
TACTGTGTACGCTATTACACTAAGCTCGAAATTACCTCGCTAAGTGTAATATGTGTCGCACAAGTGGAATTATGTCGCAAGCGACTGTGCTCGGCGCGGTAAAGTGTGTTCCGCTTGATAGGTAATGTATATTCGCGAGAGTGTGCGGAGCACACTTTGTTCTATCATAAAAAGTGATTTGTATAATTTTTTCAATCTGGCAAATACTGATAAAAAAGAAATTATCAGTATAGATAGAAGGAGAAAATTATGAGCTTTTGTTTGAAAATCACAGACGTACATGCAAGAGAAATATTAGATTCCAGAGGAAATCCAACGGTAGAGGCAGAAGTTACCGTACAGACCGTTACCACAGGAAAGCATACGAAGGGAAGAGCTATGGTGCCGTCAGGAGCTTCTACCGGACAGTTTGAAGCTGTAGAACTGCGCGATGGTGAACCACGCTATTTTGGACTGGGCGTGCAAAAGGCAGTAAAGCATGTAAACGATAAAATAAGCAAAATTTTAATAGGAAAAAATGCTTTAAATCAGGTGGAAATTGACCGATGTCTGATTGCGGAAGACGGAACCGATGATAAAATCAATCTGGGAGCCAATGCCATGTTAAGCGTGTCTCTGGCAACTGCGAGAGCAGCAGCAGAAGCAATGGAATTGCCATTATATCAATATCTTGGCGGAACCAATGCGAAAAGAATGCCGGTTCCCATGATGAATATTTTAAATGGAGGACGTCACGCAGATAACACCGTAGATTTTCAGGAATTTATGATTATGCCGGTAGGGGCAAAGACATGGGAAGAGGCACTTCGTATGTGTGCAGAGGTTTACCATAATCTGAAGAAAATCTGCGAACAAAAAGGGCTTTCCACAGCAGTGGGAGACGAAGGCGGATTTGCACCGGATTTGCCGGATACCTTTGCGGTATTGGAACTGATTATGGAAGCAGTAAAGGCAGCAGGCTATACCCCGGGAGAAGACTTTAAGATTGCATTAGATGCGGCAGCCAGTGAGCTTTACAATGAAAAAACAGGCATGTATCATTTCCCGGGAGAATCGAAGTTAAAAGGGGAAGAAGTAGTCCGCGATACGCAGGAAATGATAAATTATTATGAAAAGCTGATTGAAAAATTTCCGATTATCTCGATTGAAGACGGGCTGTCGGAAGAAGACTGGGATGGATGGAAAGCGTTGACGCAGCGGATTGGAGAACGGGTACAGCTGGTAGGAGACGATTTGTTCGTTACCAATACCAAGCGTTTGGATTTGGGAATTAAGATGCGTGCAGCCAATGCCATTTTAATCAAGGTAAACCAGATTGGAACCCTGACAGAAGCGATGGAGGCTATCGAGCTTGCCCATAAAAATGGTTTTCGCGCTGTCATTTCTCATCGTTCCGGTGAGACGGAAGATACGTTTATTGCGGACTTGGCGGTGGCAGTAAATGCAGGACAGATAAAGACAGGAGCACCGTGTCGTGGAGAACGTACTGCTAAGTACAATCAGCTTCTTCGAATTGAAGAACAGTTAGGTTGTGTGGCAGAGTATAAGAATCCTTTTGACAAATTTTAATACTTTTGGAAAAATAAGTTGAAAATAAGCTGTTCCTGTGGTACAATATCCTAAGTTGTGAATGAAAGAACCCTTGGGAGGTGTATGGACAAGTGGCAGTATTAAAAACGGTTTTGACAATTGTATTTATTATAATCAGTATTGCAGTGACAGTTATTGTTTTAATGCAGGAAGGCAAGCAGACAGGACTTGGTGCTATCGCAGGAAGCTCTGAAACATACTGGAGCAAGAATAAAGGTCGTTCCGTAGAAGGAATGCTGGTAAAGGTTACCAGAGTGCTGGTGATTCTGTTTCTGGTGATTGCAGCCGTATTAAATATTGGAAGTTTTTAAGTACGAAAGACTGTCGGATTTCCCGACAGTCTTTTTGGCTCTATAGGAAATACCGTGTTGCGTTAAAGTGTAAAATTGTGATTCCTATAGAGCAAAAAGCACTCCGTGCAGGATGCGCACAACTGTGTACGCTATTAATGTGTCGCACAAGTGGAATTATGTCGCAAGCGACTGTGCTCGGCGCGGCAAAGTGTGTTCCGCTTGATAGGTAATGTATATTCGCGAGAGTGTGCGGAACACACTTTGTTCTCTGCTTGAACATATATAGACTAAATATGGAGAAAAATATGGAGAAAGAATTACTGGAGAAAAGAAAAAAAGCGGTATATGAACTGATGTGTAATGACATGTATGTTCCCATGAAGATAAAAGAACTTGCGATTCTTATGAATGTACCAAGAGAGGACAGACCAGACCTGGAAGAAGTACTGAATGCTCTTATGGCAGAGGGAAAGATTGAACTGTCAAAACGTGGAAAATACTCCAAGGCAGAAGGCACGTTTCTGGTGGGAACCTTTACGGGAAATATCAGAGGCTTTGGTTTTGTTACCGTAGAAGGAGAAGAGGAAGATATTTTTATACCGGAAACCCAGGTAAACGGTGCAATGCATGGAGATACCGTTCAGGTAGTCTTATCCACCGGAAAGGTAGCAGAAGGAAAGCGAAAGGAAGGAACCGTAGTAAAGATTCTGGCAAGAGGAACGGTACAGGTAGTAGGAACCTTTCAAAAGAGCAAGAACTTTGGTTTCGTAGTACCGGATAATCAGAAGTTCGTACAGGATATTTTTATTCCCTTAGAGCGTTCTAAGGGAGCTGTAGACGGTCACAAGGTAGTCGTAGAACTGACTGACTATGGCAAGAAGAATCGTAAGCCCGAAGGAAAGGTCATAGAGATTATCGGCCACATGAACGACCCTGGAACGGATATCATGTCTATTGTAAAGGGATATGATTTGCCGGTGGAATTCCCGGGAAAAGTGTTAAAACAGGCGGATACCGTGGCAAAGCCTGTGAGTACTGCGGATATGGCAGGACGTATGGATGTACGCGACTGGCAGATGGTAACCATTGATGGAGAAGACGCCAAGGACTTGGATGATGCAATCACGATTACAAGAGAAGGAGATAAGTTTCGTCTCGGTGTGCATATTGCTGATGTTACCAACTATGTGCAGGAGCGTAGTGCTCTTGATGTGGAAGCCTTAGAGAGAGGAACCAGTGTATATCTGGTGGACCGCGTGATTCCTATGCTGCCCCATACCCTTTCCAATGGAATCTGTTCTCTGAATGCAGGAGAAGACAGACTGGCATTAAGCTGTATCATGCTGATTGATAAAAAGGGAAATGTGGTAGACCACACCATTGCAGAGACGGTGGTAAGAGTTGACCGCCGCATGAGCTACACCAGCGTGAAAAAGATTCTGGTGGAACATGACGAAGCGGAAATCCAGGAATACAAAGAACTGGTTCCCATGTTTGAATTGATGCAGGAACTGGCAGGGATTTTGCGGGAAAAACGAAAAAAGCGAGGCTCTATTGACTTTGATTTCCCAGAGACCAAGATTATTCTGGATAAGCAGGGAAAGCCGTTGGAAGTAAAGCCCTATGAGCGGAATGTGGCGACCAAAATCATTGAAGATTTCATGTTGATTGCCAATGAGACGGTGGCGCAGGATTATTTTTGGCAGGAACTTCCGTTCGTGTATCGTACCCATGATACTCCGGATCCGGAGAAGATACAGAAGCTTGCATTGTTCATCAATAACTTTGGATATACCATTAAGAACGGTCAGGATGAGATTCATCCAAAGGAGTTGCAGAAGCTGTTAGGTAAAATTGAGGATACACCGGAGGAACCGCTAATCAGCCGTCTTACCTTACGGTCTATGAAGCAGGCAAAATACACCGTTGCAAGCACCGGACACTTTGGTCTGGCAACACAGTATTATTGTCATTTTACATCGCCAATCCGCCGTTATCCGGATTTACAGATTCATCGTATTATCAAAGAGAATCTGCGCGGAAAGCTGAATGAAAAGCGCATAGAGCATTATGAAAAGATATTGCCGGAGGTAGCGTCTCATTCCAGTGAGATGGAGCGCCGGGCAGATGAGGCAGAGCGGGAAACTGAGAAGCTGAAAAAGGTGGAATACATGGAAGAACATATTGGAGAAATCTTTGAAGGTGTGATTTCCAGTATTACTTCCTGGGGCATTTATGTGGAGCTTCCGAATACCATCGAAGGTATGATTCATGTAACGAATCTGACAGATGATTATTATCATTATGAAGAAGAGACCTATGAGATGGTAGGAGAAGCTACGGGAAAACGTTATAAACTGGGACAGAAACTAAAGGTAGTAGTAGACAATGCTGACAAGTTCATGCGTACCATTGACTTCGTACTGCCGGAAAGTGAAGAATAGAGGAACGATATGGGGAAAGATAGTATTAAGTTAATTGCAAATAATAAAAAAGCATTTCACGATTATTTTATTGAAGATAAGTACGAGGCTGGAATCAGTCTTGCCGGTACGGAGGTAAAGTCTCTGCGTATGGGGAAATGCTCTGTAAAAGAATCCTTTATCAGGATTGAAAAGGGTGAGGTCATTATTTATGGAATGCATATCAGCCCTTACGAAAAGGGAAATATTTTTAACAAGGATCCGTTGCGCCCAAGAAAGCTGTTGCTTCATAAGCATGAGATTAATAAGATTGCGGGAAAAATGGCAGAAAAGGGTTATACCGTGGTGCCATTGCAGGTCTATTTCAAGGGCAGTCTTGTAAAAGTAGAGATTGCATTGGCAAGAGGAAAGAAGCTGTATGATAAACGGCAGGATATTGCCAAGAAAGACCAGCGCAGAGAGTCAGAGAGGGAGTTCAAAGTCAAAAATTTGTATTAAAATGTTGCATCTCCAGTTTGGTTATGTTATAGTTTTTTTAGAAAAATGTGGGTTTGAGAGTATGATTAATAAGGGGAGTCATGTCTAAAGGTAGTCAGAGTATCTGAATTTATTTTCATTCATGGCAATGGAAAGTTCATGGAGACTTTTTCTATTGCTTGTATATACATTTCTCCCGGGAGTCATCTCTAGGAAAGGAGAAATGTATGAGTCAGATTAGTCAGTTGGAATCCGAAATCAGTGGATGTCAGAAAAAAATCCAGGAATTAGAAAAGAAACAACAAGAGTTAGAAGAGGCAAAACGCCAGAATGGACAGATTGCTAATAATATGGGGCAGTATATTATAGGTCGGAGAAATTATGCAGCCAAGTTTCAGCAGTACAACAGCAGGACCACTATCTCAAAGCTTATTGCGGGCAGATTAGAGAATGCTTACAGTCGTACGGAAGAAACAAAGCTGCTTGGCAATTATGATGAAATAGACAGGGAAATCCAAAAGTCAATACGGGAGATTGAAGAAGAAATAGAAGAGCAAAAGGGTGCTATTCGCGCAAAGCAAAGGCGGATTGAGGAAATAAGAGAAGAAGAGCGCCGGGAAAGAGAGCGCCAGGAGAGAGAACGTCAGGAAAGAGAACGTCAGGAAAGAGAGCGGCAGAAGTGAAATTGAAAAAGAAATAGGAAAAGAAATGAAAATAGAAAAGAGGAAACGAGAGGAGAAAGAGATAAATGGGAGTTGTTATCGTCGACAGTGAATATGAAAGTAGTGCAAAAATGTTTCATGACATTTTCAATGAGGTGCTGGAATTGGGGCAGAGCTTTTCAAATGAGCTGCAATATTTGAGTGAGCATGGATTTCAGGATGTTTTAATTGATAATGCCATTAGTGACAAGGCGTCTAAGATATATTCTGCAATGTTGAATTTAGAAGAAGCATCAAAGGATGTGTCAGACAGTATAAAAAAATTTGTAGAGCAAGCAGATGAGACGGATTCATATTTATATTAGAGGAGAGCGTATGGGAACAACAGAGATTAAGGTAGACAGTGGAGAAATACAGGAATCAATAAGCAGGATGCAGTCAATCAGTACGAGACTTAAGATTTGCGAGAATCGGAAACTTTTGTTAGGAGAAAGTGCAGGGAAAACAGCCGAGCAGACAAAGGCGATGTACGAGGAAGTATTATATGTAGTGGGCGCGATGCGCGAACTGGTGGACCAGACCATAATGCTGACCCAAAATGGTGATGAGGCATTTGCGCAGGCAGATCAGAAAGCTGCCGGAATGTTTTCAGCAGAGAAATAAAGAAAAGAAGAAGTATTTTTATTTGGGGAAGTGAATGCATATTAGCTATTTTTAAATATAAGTTCAGTTACATAGAGATTCAAGAAGGGAAGCAAATATGAAAACAAAAATAGTAATCGTATTATTGTTATTAGGATTCACCTGTCTTTCAGGGTGTCAAGATTCTAAAACAGCAGAACAAAAACAGGAAAACACAGTAGAAAATAAAGAAGAAAAGGAGAAAGTAGAAATGCAGGTATATCGAACCCCCACAGAAAAAGAAATGGAAATATTAGAAGGATGTAACTTGTCCAGTGATTATATGAAGGAAATCCAGGAGAAAGGAATGAGCGTATCGGTGCAAAGTTTTGTAGATACTGCTCAGATTATGCTGGACTATTTAGGAGAAAAGTATGAGGAAGAATTTGTAGTAAAAGGGGGAGAAATACCGGGAATCATATCGGGTGACTATATGATTTTTGCTGCGGCAACTACCGGGGAGTATGCAGGAGAGAGATTTGAGGTATATTATCGGGTGGACGAAGAAGGAAAAGGATATTGTGAGGATGGGTATTTTGCTATATTGAAAAGTACAGAAATGCAAGAATATTTGCGAAAGATAGCGGAAGAAGCAGGAACGGATATAAAAGTGGTTGGAGCATTATCTGGGAATGTAGGGAAAGAATATAATAAAGATACAAATATAGAAGAAATTGAAGAGTTGAATAGAAAAAAAGGAATACAGATTTATATTAATGGGTATGCAAGGCCGGATATGAGTGAGGAAGAATTTCAAAGACAGGCACAGGAGTTGGAGGAAAAATTCAGGCAGAGAGAATTATATTTGGATTATATGGTATTTCGATTAGTAAGTAATGAGAAATTTGATTACATCCAGTCATATAAGGATTTTGGAAAAGTTTTTCCGCGAGGAACTTTAGTAGAAGAAATATATAACATGGAGTATTATGAGTACCTTAGACCAGAGAAAAAATGAAGAGGAGTGAATTATGGCAAATTTATCGGATGAAGAATTATTATTTTTAAGTAACCTGATGCACATGAAAAAAGAAGGAGAGTTTGAAGCTATATGGACTGAGGATAATTTAAATAAGAAAACAATCGGAGAAATGCTAGAATATATCGACGAAGACACCTTAGAAGCATTAAGAAATTCTGACAAAACCTACGACGGCGAAATTTCCGGTGACGAATGGGCAGATATGTTAGAACAAATCCAAAACAACAAGCAGTTGTGCGACTTAAAGCTGGTTGACTTGGAAGTGGATGATAAAAATGCAATTTCCGTCTGCCTGCATAATGAAGAAACAGGCGAGACCTATGTGGTATTCCGAGGCACAGGAGCAGGAGAATGGCCCGATAATTTCGCAGGAGGTTATCTGGCAGATACGGAACAGCAGTTAAGAGCGCTTGCATTTGTAGAAAGTCAGCCATATGACAATATTACAGTAGTAGGACACTCAAAAGGCGGAAACAAAGCAAAATACGTAGCAATATGTTCTGATAAGGTAGGACAGTGTATTTCTTTTGATGGTCAGGGATTTTCACCGGCTTTTTTTGAAAAATACGGTCCGCTGATAGAGCAAAACAAAGATAAGATAACCTGTTATGCTTTGGATTACGATTTTGTCAACATTCTTCTAACAGATATATATGGAGAAAAATTCTATGTGAATGGGCATGGCGTTGATAGCTTTCCACAGAACCACAGTCCGAATTCTTTTTTTAACGCTGATTTTGAATTTGACAAATGCAATCAGTCAGAGGCGATGGCATCCTTACATAATTTTATCAACTATATCATAAATACCGGGGAGCCGGAAGAAGTAGCAGGATTAATGGAGTATTTGGGAAATGTTCTTAATTTCTGTATGGGAAAACAGCCGCCGGATTATGAGGAAAAATATTCGTCAGAAGAGATTCGGAATTATCTTTTAGACCCGGAAAATGCAGAAGAACTTGGACTGTTGCTTGCTTATATTGTCCGGTATGAAGAAGGTGGGGATAATATAACAGTAGTAATAAGGGATATATTAGAAGGAACAGATTTTGGATTTTTTGGGGAAATAATATTTCATATCATTTCTCATAAAATAGGAAAATATGATGAAGAAAAGGGACTAGAAAATCTATTTAAAAATCTGGAGGGAGACGCCTATTGGATAAGCTGGCTTTTACAAAAACTAGGCGTTTTAACAGAAGAGGAAAAAGAAGCGATACAAGAGGCTGTTCGAATTGCTCAGAAGAAGCAAGCTGAAATTCCGTTGCCTGACAGCAAGAATTGTATAGATTATAAAGTATCAAGCATCAAACGTGATTTCAGTGATGAAATGCGCACAACATTGCTGCAGTTAGTAAAAGAAGTAGAAGACGAGGAACCATGGAAGTTCTGGAAATGGGACGTATGGTATCGGATGGAAGACTTGTTTGGAAATCTAAATGTAGAAAATTATAAAAATAATATCGAAACATATCACAGAAAAGTAATTGATATTAACGATACTACGGCAACCCAGATGCAGAAAATTTTTGATGCAATCGATGAATTAGACCAAAAGTATGAACAACTGTTTCAAACAAAGGTGGAAGAATTTTCCGGCATCACTCAGGAAATAAGAAATATCATGGCATAAAAAGGAGCACAAAAATGAGTAATTTTGTATGTGAAAGTATTGTACAGTGTGGGCGTACTTCCGAACGGCTGACCTATACACTGACAGATAATCGCTTCTTCTATCAGACAGCGTATAAGATTTTGCAGAATCAGGCGGAGCATACGTTTATTCCCTGTTATAAATCTATGTGGAACGGAAAGGTGCGGCTGAGTTATTCTATAAATAGCTATCATTCTCTATATCGTTATAATGGACAACTTTTGCCGGAACATATCATAGAGATTATTACGGAGATATGTAAGCATGTGGATTCTTTTAAGATGAATGGACTAATCCAGCCGGAAACCATCGACTTATCCTATGATTCCATATTTTTAGACGAGGCACTTTCCGTACATATGATTTGTGTTCCCCTGGCAATTTCCTCCACCCCGGAGACGCAGGTGTCCTTTGAACTGGCTGTAAAAGAATTGTTATGTGAAATCATTGAAAAGGCACAGTGCCAGCAGGATGAGGGACTGCTTCTTCTCTATCAGGATTGCAAAGACAGCAAAAATACATCGGAACATATTTTTCTGAATCTGAAAATGAAGAAATACAGTTCTGCCGGAGCTGTGGATAACAGCCGGGCGGGTATCCAATTATGTGGAATTACCAATGGACAGAACATATGGATTGATATGGAGGAATGTATTTTGGGAAAAAGTCCGGAATATGCCCACAAGGTCATTGAAGGCTCCAGCTCTGTCAGTAGAAAACATTGCAGAATATGCTGGAGAAATGGACAGTTTTTCATTGAAGACATGGGAAGTCTGAATCATACCTATGTAAACGGAATTCTCGTAAAGAATGGAGAATGTATTCCGTTACAGACAGGGGATATGATACAGATTGCAGATTTGGAATATGAAGTGGGGTAAGGAGCGAAAAAATGCAAAGTATATCGGTTGTATTGATTGATAGTGATACGAAGTTTATGGAAGGCTTAGAGTGGAAGCTGTTGGAGGAACTGGGAGAAAAGGCAGAAATAGAATCCATAACAGAGCAGGAATATTTTGAGGAGTATTTTGCAAAGCCCAAAAGTATAGATGTTCTGGTTATTCATGAAGAACAGTATGCAGAGTGTGTTAGAAAGCAGAACGTTACGCTGACCTTTGTGCTGCAGGAAAAGGAAACCGGGCAGCAGGATGACAATCGGGTTTGTATGCTGCATAAATATATGAATCTAAATGAGATGGTAAGGTTCATTACGGAAAAGATAAGCAGAAGGCTGAATATACAGTCTAATACAGATGCGAACCGTATTACCAGGGGGATTATGGTGTATTCCCCTATTGGTGGAGCAGGAAAGACAACTACAGCCCTTGGGCTATCCATTGCTTTGGAAAAACAGGGAAAGAAAGTCCTGTATTTTAATGCAGAAAATGTACAGAATTTTCAATGGTACATGCAGGATAAGACATATGCCTATGATGAACTTGCAACCTGTATTGTCAACGAAGACGAGCATGCATTATCCTATCTGAAAAACGCCTTGGGACAGGAAGAATTTGACTATGTGCGCCCTATGCGGCAATCAGCTTTGGCATATGGCATAACAGAGGAAAATTATTTTTATTTTATCAGTCAGATTCTGGAAGCAAATGTATATGACTATATCATATTTGATGTTTCTTCGGAACTGACCTTATTTAAGACAAAGCTGATGGCAAAATGTTATCGTGTGATTCTTGTGTTGCAGCAGGACGCCCTGTCAGTTTATAAAACAGAAGAATTTTTAAGGAATATTGATTATTCCGAGGATGAAAAGCTTTTGTGGATTTGCAATAATTATCAGGAATCCCATGAAAATCGTATTTTGTATAGCGATATATTATGCAACTGTACCATTGCAGAATATGTTGGCAAAGAAAATCTGAATGGCGGTTCTATTACCTTAGAGGATATTCGAAGAAGTAATTTATTTCAGGCAACAGCATATTTACTGGGTTAGGAGGAAATATGGAAAATACAATTATTATGTCACTTTATTTACATAAGCGGCAGGAAATACATGACATAGAAGTACCGTTGGATATTACGGCAAATGAACTTCTGACCGCCTTAAATCAGGGGTATCATTTAGGAATTGATGTAAAGGATATCAGACAGTGCTATTTAAAGACCGAAAATCCCATAGCGTTACTAAAGGGGAACAAGACCATAGAAGAGTATCAGTTGAGAAATGGAAGTATCATTAATTTTACAAGATAGGGGAAGAAAATGAAGGAACAGAATTATAAGCTCATTTTATTTGGAACACATATCTATCAGGAAATTGTGTTATATGGAAAAAATAAGGACGGAGTATGCATTGGGACGACTAAAAACTGTAATGTGCGTTTTAGCCGGGACAGTTTTTTTGATGATTTTGAAATTATAGTGGTTCCTCAGGGAGAAGCATGGAAGCTGGCATGCAGTGATTCCGTATATTTTATCGCAGATGGTTTGATGAAACAGTCTGCAAAGACATTAAAGCACGGGGATGAAATTGTTTTAAAATATCAAAGCAGCAATGCAGAGCTGATGAAGGTATCCTTTTACATTGACTTTGATAATATGTACAGTGACTTTGAACGTGTTGTGGAGATGCCGGAAAATGAAAATATTACCATTGGAGGAAAGCCCTTTTGTAACCTGTATATCCAAGATGAGCTTGTGGAGGAGGATACCATTGCTTTAATAAAAAATAATGGAACATATACTTTGAAAGATACCGGAGCAAGATATGGCGTCTATGTAAATGGGTTCCGCATGGAAGAAAAAGAACGTGAAGTTCATGATATGGATTTCTTTATGCTGGACGGTTATTCCTTTTACATACGAAATTCAAAATTGTTTACCACAAATGCGGGGACCATACAGGTGAATGGCATGAAAGAAACAGAGGTTTCTCAAGAGGACAATCAGCTGAGGTATCCAAAGTTCCAGAGAAGTACCAGAATAAAATATGTGATACCGGAAGAGGAAATTGAAGTTCTGGCACCCAAGGCAAAGAAAGAAGCACCAAAGAAAAATATTGTGATGACAATTATACCTGCTCTGTTATCCATGGTGATGATGGTATTTTTGCGAGGAGCCATGGGCGGTGGCGGAATGTTCGTGATTTACAGTGCTGCCATGATGGGAATGGGGATTGCAACCTCTATCGTCACCTATTTTATGGATGGGAAGGATTACCGGGCAGAAATAAAGGAGCGGAGAAAAGAATATCTGCAATATGCCAAAGATAAGGAAAAGGAGATTAAGGAAATCCGGGGAAAGGAATTGAGAATCCTAGAGGAAAAGTATATCTCCATTGATCGGGAAATTGAAGAAGTAGAAAACTTTGACAGCAGATTGTTTGAAAAGGATGTGGAAGATGACGATTATCTGACCATCCGAATCGGAACGGGAACCATAGAGTCTTCCAGTCAGGTTTCTTACAAAAAGCAGGAATTCAAGGATACGGAGGACGATTTAAGCGAGTATCCGGAAAAATTGGCAGATGCCTACCGTTATGTAGAAAATGCTCCGGTCTGCATTGATTTAAAAGAAAATAACTGTATCGGAATTGTGGGAACATCGGAAGTGCAGTATGAAATTCTGAAAAATATTACCATTGATTTGTCGGTACGTCATTTTTATCATGACGTGAAGTTTTACTATTTGTTCCGGGAAGAGGAACAGGAAAAATATGCATGGCTACGCTGGCTTCATAATGTAAAAAGCGGTGCCGGTAATATCAGAAACTTTATGTATGACGAAGAGAGCAGGAAAATTATCCTGGAGGTTTTGTACGAGGAATTATCATCCAGAGAGGGCTTAAAGGAAGAAGCCTTAAAGCATTTAACCCATTACATTGTATTTGTGACAGATGCAGAAGGATTGGCAAAGCATCCGGTGTCAAAATATGTGGAGGAGTCAGGAAAGTATGGATTTCACTTTCTGTTCTTTGAGGAATACGAAGAATTGCTTCCCAAAGGATGTGACAAAATCCTCAAGATGGAGGATGATTTTGCAACAGGAGTGGTTGTAAGCTCAGAAAATGGAGAAGAAAAGCAGCCATTTACATATCATACCATACCAAACCGGGTGGCAGAGAATCTGGCACTTCGTTTAGGCTGTGTTTATGTAGATGAGGTAAGTCTGGAAAGCAGTCTTACCAAGAGTATTTCCCTTTATGAACTGCTTGGAATTATTAATATTGATAACCTGGATATTGCCGCAAGATGGCAGGAATCCAAGGTTTATGAGAGCATGGCTGCACCGCTTGGAGTAAAAAGCGGTGATGAAGTTGTCTGCCTTGATTTGAATGAAAAGCACCATGGGCCTCATGGACTGGTAGCGGGAACTACAGGCTCCGGTAAGAGTGAGATTTTACAGAGTTATATTTTATCTATGGCAACGCTGTTCCATCCATATGAAGTGGGATTTGTGATTATTGACTTTAAGGGCGGCGGTATGGTGAATCAGTTTAAGGAGCTGCCGCACTTAATCGGAGCAATTACCAATATTGACGGAAGGGAAATTGACCGTTCCCTACTTTCTATAAAAGCAGAATTAAGAAAACGACAGGAATTATTTGCAGAAAATAATGTAAACCATATTGATGCATACATTAAGAAGTTTAAGGCAGGAGAAACATCGGTAGCATTACCGCATTTAATCTTAATTGTAGACGAGTTCGCGGAATTAAAGAGCGACCAGCCAGAATTTATGAAAGAGTTAATCAGTGCCGCCCGTATTGGACGAAGCCTTGGGGTACATCTGATTCTGGCGACCCAGAAGCCGTCCGGTGTGGTAGATGACCAGATTTGGAGTAACTCTAAGTTCAAGCTCTGCTTGAAGGTGCAGAATAAAGAAGACAGTAACGAAGTGTTGAAGTCACCGTTGGCAGCGGAAATCAAAGAACCGGGACGTGCTTATTTGCAGGTAGGAAATAATGAAATATTTGATTTGTTCCAGTCTGCTTATAGTGGAGCAGCGGCAGACCAAAGTCAGGTGGATATTGTAAAAGAATTTTCTGTAAGTGATGTGAATCTGCTCGGAAAGAGCCAGATTATTTTCCAACAAAAGAATCCGAAATCCGAAAAGTCTGCAACGCAGTTAGAGGCAATCGTGGAATATGTGGCAAAATATTGTGAAGACAATAGAATCAAGCAGCTGCCGGGAATCTGTCTGCCATCCTTAGGGGAAGTCATTGACTATCAGCCATGCAAAACGGAATTTGAGATAGAGACAGATATCGGTGTAGTCATTGGTATCTATGACGCACCGGAACAACAGCTGCAGAAGGAGACATTTGTAAACTTTTCACAGGAAAATATTTTTGCAGTTGGCGCTTCCCAGTATGGAAAGACCAATTTGTTACAGGTATTGATTAAGGGACTTGCCATGAATTATGCGCCGGATGAAGTAAATATTTATATTCTCGATTTTGCGTCTATGATTTTAAAGACCTTTGAAGGCTTGCATCATGTAGGTGGAGTGATTACTTCTTCTGAGGACGAGAAGTTGAAAAACTTCTTTAAAATGATGAATGAAGAAATCTACCGCAGAAAAGATATGCTGTCCCAGATGGGAATCAGTTCCTTTAGCTCTTACCGGGATGCAGGTTACCGGGAGCTGCCTCAGATTGTAATTATGGTAGATAATCTGACTGCATTAAAAGAATTGTATCTTCAGGACAATGATAATTTGTTGCTGCTCTGCCGGGAGGGTCTGGCAGTAGGAATCAGCGTAGTGGTAGTGAATTCCCAGACCTCTGGAATCGGTTATAAGTATTTGTCCAATTTTTCAAAAAGAATTGCGTTGTATTGTAATGATTCCAGTGAATATAACAGCGTATTCGACCACTGTCGTATGCAGCCCCGCAATGTATCGGGACGTGGAATTATAGATATTGATAAATCCTTATATGAATATCAGACATATCTGGCGTTTGCAGGGCGAAAGGAAATTGAACGTGTAGAAGAAATGAAAGCGTTCATGACAGAGATAAACGGAAGAAGTAAAGCAAAGGCAAAGCGTATTCCGGAAATCCCGGCAGTACTGGACCGCAATTATGTCATGGAGCAGTATCCGGAATTAATGAAGAAAGCATATCAGGTAATGATTGGATTGAATTACAGTACCATTATGCCGGTGGTGCTGGATATGTGCAATCTTGGTGTGCTTGGAATGGTAGGAAAAGAAAATTCCGGACGGGGAAATTTTGTCCGTCATTTACTGCATACCTTGCAGGAAAATAATGAAAATGCGCCGGTTAAGGTTGCAATCATTGATGATGTTTCTAAAAAGTATGCGGCTTTGTCAGAAATGGAAATCGTGGATAAGTATACCATGGATGCAAATTATATCGGGGAATTGCTGACTCTTTGGGAAGAAGAATTGAAAGAACGATATGAGGCAATGGTAGCGGGAGATGATAAGGTGTTAGAGAATTCTCCGTTGCTTCTTATGGTGATTCAGAATATGGATGCGTTGGAAATGCTGCAGAATAATCTGGCATGGATGGATTTATATAAAAGCATTACAGGTAAGTTAAAGTCCATGAAGGTAGCTGTACTTCTGGCTAATGTACCGAATGCCAATATTACCTATTCTTCGCCGGAGCCATTGAAAAATATAAAGGATAGCAGACACGTGCTAATCTTTGATGAACTGTCAAATCAGAAAGTGTTAGATATTCCGATGGCTGTTGCGAGAGAATATAAGAAAAAAATCGAAGCAGGTGAGGGATTCTATTGTAAAGAGAATGAGGTGATTAAGGTAAAGAGCGTATTAGATGATTGATAAAAGAAAATTTTGGAAAAATATGGAAAATTATAGTTGACTTTATCAGAATGAAATTGTATAATTAATTTCGGAGTTAAGAGGGACGAGTTGCGATAATGAAAGACTAGGGGTAGTCATTCAGAGTTTATCATTCGATAAGCAACTATTTCAGTAAAGTATCCAAATAACGGGAAATAACTGAATATTGGGAGATTAAATTACCGGGTATAGGTATATTTATAGCTATGCTTAGTGGTTTAATATATATTATTTTTTATATTTCAAGGAGGGAAGAGCAATGAGTAATGGTCAGATTAGAATGACACCTGATACAATGAGACAGCGTGCCAGACAGTATGATGACGAAGCAGGTAAGGTTGGTGATGTAATCAGCACAATGGATTCTTTATTAAGAACATTGCAGGAAGAATGGGAAGGTGCAGCAAGCCAGTCCTATGCGGAAAGATTTACAGAATTAAGACCTAATTTTGTAAAAGCGCAGGATCTTATTAGTGAAATTGCAGATGCATTAAGAGCTACTGCACAGACAATCGAGACAACAGATTCTGACATCGCTAGCCAGTTTAAAGGCTAAATATGTGGCAAAAGCCTCTTAATGAGAATTAAGAGGCTTTTTCTAAGTATACCCCTTTGTTTGCAAAGTGAATAAGTGGTGAAGAAAGGTTCGTGGAAAATGAAATGTAGAGTATGTGGAACAGAAATAGGGGAACAGATATATTGTCCCATGTGCGGTGCATCGGTAAATCCGCAACAGGAGACAGAAATAGAACAAAAAGAACAGATGGAAACGGAACATTCTTATCAGTATCAGGGAATCATAGATGCAGATGCTACGACAGTTCTATCAGTAAATCATGTTGTAAATGAAAAGGAAGAAAAGGAGAATAACGAGGAAGAGAAGTGTGTGGTGTCAGAAGAAACTGAGATACCGCGAAAAAGTCATAAAAAGCTAATTCTTATATTGAGTATCATAGCAGGAATGATGCTTATAGCAGGGGTTGGTATTTTTGGTTATTTTCATTACATATATCCCAATAAAATTACTTATTTGAATAAGAGTATATATTTTGAAAGTGAAGCGTGCATTGAAAACAGTGAAGGATTGAAACTGGATGTTTCTTCAACGAATAGTGATGCGAGAATTCTGATAAATGCAGATTATAATAAAAACATCTTTTTATATGCCGGGACAGATGGGAAGAGTCTGGAACGGATAGCGGAAGAAGGAAACAGGAAAGCTTTAGAAGATAAGGAAATTGTATCTGTAATTACAGATGATAGCATATCTAAGGTATATTACTGGACGCAGGAAGAAGAAAATATGTATTCTCTGCATTGTCTCGGTGAAGAAGATACCTTAAAGCGGTATGTTGCAGGAGTAAACGGGACGGTGATTAGTCAGAATGGAGATTATCTGGCATATTCCTATCGGGCAGCGGAAGATGCATATGTAGTTTGTGAGGTCATGCCTTCCGGTGAAGTGAACCAGATTGTAACATTGGAAAATCCCGCCAGAGTTCTGGGAGTGACAGAAGATGGCAAGGTGTTCTGTGAGCAGCAGAATCCGTCCAATGGAAAGAACCAAGAGGGAGAAGAACCAGAGGTTACTTATAGTATTTATTGTATTCAGGACAAGAAGAATTATGGAAGTGATTGGTCAGAGGTAGTGTACTTTGGCTATTACAGCAATCTGGCATCATTTGTAATACAGACGGCTGATAAGTCTGTTTATTACGTAGATACCAATGAAGGAGGAAAGGAACGTCTGATTGCCACCAATGTGGACTGGCTTTCCGATGCATCAGAACCATGCAGATATCAGCAAATCTGTGACAGGGAAGTGATTTTAGGAAACGGCATGCCGGAAGCCTTAGAAAACACAGCGCCCTGCTATTATTATTTGAAAGAAAACAGCCTGTATAGCTATGATATTTTGAAGGACAATGAATCACAAAAAGTAGCAGGAAATTTCGGAAGAGCGCAGGAGATAGAACTGTGGAATCATAATCTGATTTTTTATCTGGCAGGCGAAAAGCTTTATAGCTGTGAGAAAACAGAGGAAGGCTGGCAAGAACCCAAACTTCTGGCAAAGGAGTGCGCAGGATATCAATATTTTCCTGAGCAAAAGTGTATTTATTATCTGGCAGACGAGACACTTTACTCTTACAAAGATGGAAAAGAAGAAAAGATTTCCGACAAAGTCAGGAGCTTTGATTTGAATCAGGAAGAAGGAGTGTTAGCGTATAGTACGGATACCAGTCTTATTGTACGCAAAAAGGATGAGGAAGAATATGCGGTAAAGACAGAGGGTCAGGTATTTGTAGCGGCGCAGGACGTATATTATACAGATGCAGAGAAGGTATTATATCGTTTATCAGTTAAAAACGGAGAAATAGAAGAGGTAGCAGACAGGATAGAAGCAATCATATACATATGGAAATAGGAAATGGAGGAAAAGCATGGAAGATATATTCGAGGTAAAAAATCATGGACTGGAAAATTTTCTGATATATTGGTCGAAGGATAAAAAAAATATAGAGGCAAAGGCAGTTGACATTATCAAAGGAAGTCATCCTGCTATTATAGAAGCTTTTAAAGAGGTAGAAGAAGAGGGAAAATACGGATTTCAGTATAATATCGCATATAAAGCTACCTTACGAAAATATCTCACGCAGACCATGGGAAAGGCAGAGGTATTAAAGCTGTTAGAAACCATTATAGAAGCCTTTCGATTTCTGAAAAACAAGGGCGTAGAGGAAAAGTATCTGTATTTGAATCTGGATTATATTTTTGTTGATTTTGTGACAAGAGATATTTCTTTTTTATGTATTCCGGAAAATAGAGAATTAGTGGGAAACAGGTCCTTAAGAGAGTTTTTAAAAGAACTGTTGATGAGCATTATCTATAAAGAGGAAGAGGATATCTATTATATTGCAAAACTGGTGGTATATATTTCGAATAACCGTTGTATAGAAGTAGAAAATTTTGAAGAATTGGTGTTGAGCTTAAAGGAAGCAAAGATGATACAAAGTCAGCCACAGGTCACAATCAGTCAGCCGGCGGTGCCGCCAACCCCACCATTGTCAAATTTTCATACGCCTGCAGCGCCTTCTATGGTTCCAAGAAGAGAAGAAACCGTGCAGGGAAGTCAACCTAAGCCAATTAAGCTAGAGGCAGCCAAGCCGGCACCCTCCGGAAGCCTTGCAGTACATCCGGAAATTGGAGAACATGATGAAACCACCGTGTTGACGACACCATCCGGAAATCTGAAGGAACCCTCAAAGACAAAAAGAGGCTTATTTCAAAGAGCAGTAGAGAAGAAACCGACGCCGGCATTAATTCGAACCAGAAATCAGGAAAAAATTATTATCAATAAAAATGTATTTCGTATCGGAAAGTCAAAAACAGATGTAGATTATTCCGTGGAGGATAATGTGGCAATCAGCAGGGTACATGCTATCATTCACAAGCGGGACGGAGCATGTTATATCAAAGATAATGATTCTACCAATAATACCTATGTAAACGGTACTATTTTAAAGGGAGAAAAAGAACAGCTGTTGATGAAAGGAATGAAGATTTCGTTAGCGGACGAAGAGTTTATATTTGAATTATTATAGGGGAAAACGATGAGATATATTACAGCATATGCAAGCGATATTGGAATTAGAAAAGAAACAAATCAAGACGCTATATTGATAAAAAAAGCAAGAACAGCTCAGGGCGAAATCCTTTTCGCAGTAATCTGTGACGGAATGGGAGGATTAGAAAAGGGAGAAGTAGCCAGCAAAGAAGTAATCGGACGGTTTGGCAAGTGGTTCCATGAGGAACTTCCACAGATGCTATATGAAGGAATAGAAGAGCAAAAGCTCCGGAACAGATGGAGAGACATTGTAGTAAAAGAAAACGAAAAGCTGGGAGAATTTGGAAGGAAGCATCATGTAAATCTCGGAACGACCTTAACAGCATTGCTTGTAATAGAAGAAATCTATTATGTGGTGCATGTAGGTGACAGCCGGATTTATGAATTGTCGGATACCTTATATCAGATTACAGAGGATCAGACGTTAGTGGCAAAAGAAATAGCGGCCGGACGTCTGACAGAGGAGCAGGCAGAGAAGGACCCGAGAAGGAGCATTCTTTTACAATGTATTGGGGCATCCCAAAAAGTGGAACCGGTATTTTATAGTGGAGAGATAAAAGAGGATGCGGTTTATCTGCTTTGTTCGGATGGATTGCGTCACATGTGCACTCCGCTGGAAATCTGGAACAGTTTTTGCACAGAAGCAAGCACGAATGAAAAGGGAATGAAAAACAATATTTTAGCATTTATAGAGATGTTAAAACAAAGACAAGAGAAAGACAATATAAGCTGTATATTGATAAAAACGATAAGATAGAGGAATGAGTATGTCAAAAGTAGGACTAATACTGGATGGAAAATACGAAATATTGAAAGAAATCGGTCAGGGTGGAATGAGCATTGTGTATGTTGCCATGGACAACCGACTGAATAAGCAATGGGCAGTAAAGGAATTGAAAAACGACGGTTCCCAAAGTGTAGAAATGCAGTTAAAAGGAATTGAGCGGGAAGCAAATATATTGAAAAAAGTAGACCATCCGGTATTGCCAAGAATCGTAGATATTATAGATAAAGATGGAACGGTATATGTTGTAATGGACTATATCCAGGGACTTGCATTGGACCGTATTCTGAAAGAAGAAGGAGCGCAGCCCCAGGAAAATGTAATTGAATGGGCAAAGCAGTTAGCAAGTGCGCTGGATTATCTTCATTCTTTAAATCCGCCCATTATTTATCGTGATATGAAGCCTTCTAATATTATGTTACAGCCTGATGGCAGGGTGAAGCTTATTGATTTTGGAACAGCAAAAGAATATAAGATTGAAAATATAGCAGATACAACAGCACTTGGTACAAGAGGGTATGCGGCACCGGAGCAGTTCGGGGATGAGCAGGGACACGGGATTTATAAAACAGATGCCAGAACGGATATTTATTGTCTTGGGGCGACGATTTATCACATTGTAACTGGGAAAAATCCAGGTGAGCCGCCTTATGAAATGCGCCCGATTAGAGAGTGGAATCCGGCATTATCCGGCGGTCTGGAGAAAATCATTCTGAAATGTATTCAGCCGAATCCGGAGGACCGTTATCAGAACTGCTCCGAATTAATTTATGCTTTGGAGCATTATAATGAGCTGGACAGTGGACATCGGAAAAAACAGGCGGGAAGGCTGCTTCTTTGGAGCGGAACAGTGGCTGCAATGGCAGTAAGTATCGGGATATCGGTATTGGGATATCAGGGGATTCAGGATACCCGAAAGCAGGATTATCGAAGCTTGATTGAAAAGGCAAATACTTACAAAATAAATGGAGACTATTCCAAGGCATCGGAGGTATATGTAGAAGCCATTACAGATGTGGATGGAAAGAATCCGGAAGCATATCTGGATATGTTGAGTCTGTATGTAAACTATATGGATGCGGAAGAGGGATTGGCAAGAGTTGGAGCCTATATCAATTCGGGATATCAAAATATCCAGGATAACAGTGATGTTGTTCTTCAGGTAGCGCTGACCTATCTGAATGAAGAAAAAGATTATTCCAATAGCTTATATTATTTTCAAATGCTGGATGAGGAGGAAGTGCCGGAAGCGAAATATTATAAGAAAATATTATCTTCCCTGACAGAACTAAACACTGTCGGAAGTGATATGCAGGAGCTTTCAGAGGCGATGCAGAACTTTGAAGATTATAATGATAAGCAGGTGTTATCCGAAGCGAAGATGCTCAATTATAAAATTATAGGAGATATTTACATGACGTATCCGGGTTCCATAGACGGAGCTGTTGACCTGGCAATTCGAGTGGCAGATAAGGCATTAGAAGAAGTAGAAGAGCTAGACAGAGACGAAATGCTTGTGGAATATACCGTTGATTTTAGTGATATTTTATATAAGGCATATCGGGAGCGGGCGAAAGAGACAGAAGACCGCAAAGAGCGGGAAAATGATTATAATATGGCAATCGCATATTGTGAAGAAATCTTGTCTATTATTTCAGATGACGATCAGGAAAAGGAACGCTGTAAGTACATATGTGATGTTGCTGAAATGTATGAAGAAATAGGAAATTTGGATTCTGCCAAGGCGAAATATGAAGCGGGAATTCAGGAATTCGGGAATAAATATAAAGACGTTTATATTGGATATTTGTCATTGCTCTGTAATGAAGCTTCGGCGAAAGACAGCAATATTGAGAATTGGAATGCAGATGCTATTTTGACGGTGTATGACAAAGGAACACAGGTGCAGGATATTTCCAATGACATTAAGTGGAAAAAACTGGTGCAAAAGTTAGAACCGTTATTTCAAAAGTATGGGAGGTAAGACAGTTGGCAAATGAAATCATGTTCTATGGAGGAGCGATTGGAGCCGTTTTGTTTGGAATCGGAGCTGTTATTCTCTTCTTTGTTTTACGGATTTATGCAGTAATAGGAGAGCTGACCGGCATTACTGCAAAAAGAAGTATTCGTAAGATTCAAAAGGAAGGGTACGAGGGAAAAAACAAGAAACGCGCCATCCGTGAGAATACCGATAAGATTGTGACAAAGAGAGGCAGAACAACCGGGAGATTACAGCCAAAGACCAAGAAGCAGATAGCGGGAAATGTTCAAAACATGAAGGATGAGACGGTTGTGTTACATCCAGAAGTAAATGACGAGACAGTTGTGTTACACCAAAACGTGGATGATGGGACAGTTGTTCTGAATCAGAAGTTAGTGGACGAAACAACGGTATTGAATCAGAAGGTGGAAGAGGAGACGACAGTATTGCAGCAGCCGCAAATTCAGTTTGAAGTGGTGGAAGATGTTGTAATTACTCATTCGGATGAAGTAATAATGCAATCAGAGCAAAACAAAGACGATATTATCAAGTAACAAACGGAGGAGGAAACAGATTTTTATTTGTATTAGAGATGATTTTTGAATATAAAGTTAAACTTTACTTTATAGATTATCACACAAAACAATGACACAAAAAGGAAAGATATGGAGGAAAGAAATGAAAAAAAGACTATTAGCACTAGTAACAGCATGCGTAATGACGTTATCTATGGGGATGACAGTGTTTGCATCGGAGAGTCCGGTTGTAGATGATACACCTAGCGAGGGTTCAAAACAAAATTATGCATATTCAGCCACAGCAGTGATTGATGGAAATGCGGTAGAATTGGATTTTACATGGCATTTATTTAATTTGTGGGCAGAGGCGACGGATGCACAAAAGGAGCAGTTGGATTATTATATGCCTACGGATTCAGTGCCGGCAGGTGATGAAGAAGCAAAACAGAGATTTAAAGAGAAAGTGAATGCAAGAACCAGAGAATTATTTGAGCAGGTAATGGGTTATAGAAATGAAGAGGTTATTTACAATGACTATTTTGGCTTGTCATTACCATCAGGTTATATTATGCCGGCCGAAGGAGTAGAGGTTACCATTAATGCGCCATATGCAGGAAAGGGAGATTATACTTATTATATTTTTCATTGTAAAGAAGATGGAACATGGGAGTATATTCCAACAACAGAAGGAAATGAAACGCTTAGTGGAAGATTTACATCATTTTCACCTGTATTCATAATGAGAGTGCCAAAAGCTGATACAACATCTACACCAGATAGTACAGAGCCAACTGAGGAAACAGAACCAACGAATACAACATCTACCGTAACCGAAACAGAACCAACGAATACGGCATCTACTGTAACCGAAACAAAAACAGAACCAACAAATACAACATCTACTGTAACCGAAACAAAAACAGAACCAACAAATACGACATCTACAGCAACAACAAAAGCACCAAAAACCGGAGATTTTACCGGGATTTATGTAGCAGGAATGTTGACATTTTTTAGTGCAGCAGGAATTGCAGTATATATAAGAAAACAGAAGGAAGTAAGATAAGAAAATAAGGTGGATAAAAAGGGAAAGAAATTTTAGTTTAGAGAATGCAAACTATGAAAGGATGAAAAAATGCGGGAGTCATTAAAGAAGAAAGTTAAGAAAAAGGGAAAGAGAATAGTGTCAGGAGTGATTGCAGCAGTATTGGCAATTATGCTGGCGATACCAATGGATTTTCCGGTAATGCAAACGAATGCAGAAGAACCGGTAAATTCTATTGAGATTACAGGGGGAAAGATAAAATCTGTAACGTACACAGTGGCAGAAATAAAAGAGGATTCCCAAACATACTCTTATGAAGATAAAACAGAGGATTTTTCAAATTGGGAAAATGACGTTACTACGTGGACATTCAATGAAGAAATTATAACAAAAGTAAGCATTGTATATGAGATGAACAGAGAATTCGTTATGGAGTCCGTACAAAAGAATGGGGAAACATTAAACGATGACCAGTATACAATGGAACCAGACGGAATAATTACATATAATGCAGGAGAAAAAGATCCTGTCGGTGCTATCAAACTCATCTGTATTCCGAAAGAACTCAAAGTAAGCGGATTAAATGTAGTCCGAGGACAGGATGCTACGGAAACATACAATAATGAGGTGGTCTTATCATGGGATTCTCCGGAGATTCCAGAAGGAAGCGACTATTCTTTGGAGGATTATCGATTAATTATCCAAAAAGAAGTAGATGGGCGGAAAAATATTATTTTGGATGAAAATTATTTAATGGCGTGTAACGAAGAGAACGGTACTTACATAGATGAGGAAGCAGACGCAGTATCTACCAATGCAAAATACATTGTTTCTGTCGTTGCCCAAAAAGCATATCAGGAAGAACCAGACAAAACATTTTATGGAGATGGAACCAGTGCGGACTGGAAGGCTCTTTATGATTTACGGTTATCTGTAAATGGAGATGGAAAGGTAACCATTGGTGATAAGGAATATGTAAGCGCTGATACCCCATATATCATATACAATATTCCTTCCGTAACAGAAGATAAAGTAAATTTGGAAATGACAATAACACCGGGCGAAAACAAGGGCGTAAAGTCTTTGCTGGTGAATGGAAGCGAAGAAAAGGGGCAGATAAAAGCTAATGCATATGAAATGCGCTTTGAGCAGGACGGAATCGTAGAAATTAGCTTTGCGCCTTTTGCAGACACTCCGTCCATTACAACCTCAGGTGATACCTATACAATGATTGCAGCAGACGGTAAGGTAGAGATTACCTCTGCGAAAGATGTGGATACAACCTACTATGGATATCTGGGATTAGAAACTTTCGAAAAACCGGAGTCATGGAATGATTTTTCAATGGAATTTGAAGGAGCCGCTACAACTGTTGCGATTTCAGCCGATGAATTGTTTGGAACAGAAAATTATGCAGTATTACAGGCATATTCCAGTGAAGAAAACCATGCAGATAGTAAAGTAGTAGAAGAATATTATTGCCGAACACCGGAGACACCTGTAATTGCGAATGTGTCATTTGACGGGTATACAGTGGGAACATGGACCACATCGGATGGAGTAACACTTACCTATGAGAATAACTCGGAAAGACAGTATGCAGGATTAGAAATAGGATATGTGTTGAATGGACAGACCGATACAAAGTGGCAGGATATGGACCAACAGGGAAATGTATATTCTTATACATTTAGTGAATCAGGAGAATATTGTGTAAGCCTTCGATTTAAGATAGCTGACCCAAATCAACAGGGAACATTTCTCTATGGTGAATCATTAAAATTAGCAGATAACGTTAAGATTGATAAGGAACAGCCGGTTTTGACAGCATCAGGATATGATAGTGGAAAGTGGGTAACAGAAGATGTAACATTAAATCTGGAGAATAACACAACCCAGATTTCCGGAACAAAATATTGGTATGCGATTTCTTCTCAACAGGTTGATGCAGCAGATGGTACGCTGAACTGGCAGGAATGTACTAGTGGTAATCAGATAACCATTTCCTGTGAAGATGGGAAAACATTGAAAAAATTTGTATACATGAAGGCAGTCAGCAATGCAGGAAAAGAATCAGAAACCATTATATATGAGATGAAAATCGATAAGGAAGATCCGGCTGTACCGGAAATATTGGTGAATAAGCCGGATGGAGAAAATGGCTGGTATGCAACATTGCCAAAGATTACATTGAAACCGGCCGCACAGGATAGCGGAAGTGAAGTTTTTACCTACTATAAGCTATATGATATACAACAGGAAGAAAGTACAGTACCGGAAATACTTTTTGACGGAAGTAATCCGCCTGAAATTACCCAGCAGGGTTCTTATATTTTAAAATCTTATGCAAAGGATGAAGCAGGAAGAGTCAGCGAAGTAGCAGAACAACAGTTTTATGTAGATACAGGAGCGCCCAACGGTCCATCCATAACGTTCAGAACAGAAAATGATTCGGTACTGGCACATGTTATTAATTTCATCACCTTTGGATATTTTTGCAACGAAAGGGTTGTGGCGGTAATTCAGAGTAGTGACAGTATGTCTCAGGTGAAAGAATATGCGGTATGGTATACACAGGGTGGAAAAGACGGGGAAGTGATGATGATTCAGGGTGCGACTGCAGAAGTGGAATTACCGGAGAACTTTAAGGGAACCGTATCCGCTTATGCTGTGGACAACGCAGGACATTCCTCAGAAGTCAGTGTATCAGACGGGATTATTTATGAGAGTATACAGGCAGAAATTACCATTACCACAGATGTAGATAATACGAAATGGCAAAAAGGAGATGTGAACTTCCATGTAATTACGCAGGATGAACAATCCGGATTGAGAAATGTAGAATATATCTTAAATGGTAAGACTGTATATCAGAATGATTTTACGGATAACAGTCATACAGACCTGGTATATATGGACCAACAGGATATTCAGATAACAGAAGAAGCGGCAAGCAGTGCAGGGTATACGTTACAGGTAAAGGTTACGGATAATGCAGGAAATCAGTCAGAGAAGTCAGAAGTAATCTACTTTGATAAGACGGCACCGGTGATTTCATTTAGTGGAATAGAAAATGGTTCATTTTCCAATCAGACAGAAAGCTTAACCGTAAAAGTAGACGAACAGATTTATGAGTTTAACAATGTAACTGTATCTGCAACAAGAACGATTGATGGAGTTACCAGTGATTACGGAATGGAGAAATTTGTTTCTGATAGTGTGTCTTCTAAGAAAAGCTATGCTTTCTCAGAAGACGGTATGTATGTGGTAACTGTAAATGCAGTAGATGCGGCAGGAAATGCAGCAGTTCCAAAACAGATATCGTTTACGATTGACAAGACTGCACCTAAGATAGAAATCAACGGACCGCAGAATGATTCCTATCATGCTTCCGATGTTCCGGTAGAAGTAAATGTGGAAGAGTCTTTCTTTGATACCAATACAGTTACAATTAATGTAACCAGAACACTGGATGGACAGACTGGTAATGTAGACTTTGGAAATTGGAATAATCAGGGCAAGAGCAGCAGTCTGTCAAGAAGCTTTGGTGAGGACGGAACCTATCAGATTGAAGTTCAGGCTAAGGATGCAGCAGGAAATCAGGCGGCGGTACAGCAGTTGATTTTTACGGTAGATAAGACAGCGCCGGAGGTTAGTATCAATGGCGCAGGAGACTATCTGATTACAGGAAATGCGATTACATTATCTTGCGATGTGGTAGAATCTTATTTTGATACCAACAATGTATCCATTCAGGTGCAGAAAGAGGATGCAGAAGGAAATGTGACAGATATTAACGTAGGAAACTGGGTAAACAGTGGAAAGGAATCCTCTCTGTCTTACGAGTTGAAAGAAGAAGGAATCTACACCTCTATTATTACAGCGGTAGATAAGGCAGGAAATGAATCAACTGCGAGAAAAACAGTAACGGTTGATACCTCTGACCCGGTTATCAGACATGTAGATGAAATAAACGGAAAGTATTATCAGGTATTTAAGCTGCCATATGAATTGAGTGAGATGATAAATGACCTGACGGTTCCTACCATCTCCATGTACTTAAATAGTGATGAATATGATGGAGTATCTGAGGTAACAGAGGAAGGAAAGTATGTATTCAGAATGGACGTTTCCGATGAAGTGGGACATAAAGCGATAGCACAGGCAGAATTTATCGTGGATAATACAGAGCCTAAGGTTATTTTTAATGGTGTTGAAGATGGAATGAAGTCTGATAGCGACATCGCATGGAGCGTATCTCTGGCAGATGCGAAGGATATCATGAAAGAAGTTCTGGTAGATGGTGAAAAGAAGGCATTTGATGCAGAAACGAATAGCTATCAGGAAACCTTGAGTCAAAAAGGAACACATACGATTGAAGTAAGTGCAGAAGATTTGGCGGGGAACACTACAAGGAAAGTAATCAGTGTAGAAATCTCAGAAGCAGCAGTAATCGCCTCCTGGAGTGCCAATAAACCATTAATGATAGGCGGTATTGCAGTGGCAGTAGGTGTAGCAGGAGTAGGAGCCGGTTACGCTACCGGATTTTTCGGAAAAGGTACAGGAAAGCGGCTTTTAAAGAAAAAGTAATAAAAAAGCAATATAGCACTGCGTATTTTAGAGAACTAAGATACGCAGTGTTTGTATCAGTTTGGAAAATTATATCTAAAGTTATAAAAGCATTTTCTTGACTTTTTTTGATGCTATTGATATAATAATATACTGCTAAACAACATCAGCCATCAAACCAGGGGTTGTACTGGTTTCGACGGGGGTTGTGAAGCTATGGAAGCCATTGGCGGGCTCGACCGCCTCATCAACGGAAACACTAAATATAAACGCTGAAGATAATTTAGCATACGCTGCCTAGTTGCAGCAGTCGGCCTTAGACCACCCACAGTTTAAGATCCCGGCTTCGACCATGTGGGAAACGACTTATGCAAAGCTTTGCGCATATGGGCGTATTATGAAGCTACTGAAGCTGTAAGCCTGTTATCCGGCGTGCAGTAGAGGGAATGTCAAAAGAATAACTGTAATGGGAGACGCCATAGTGGATTGACTTTCGGACAGGGGTTCGATTCCCCTCAGCTCCACTAATGTATAGGAATGGGTTCAGTATGATGATACTGAGCTCTTTTTATTTTCATAGAAATATATCAATTTCTTGTGTTTTTTGTACAAAGAAAAGAGAAATAATTGGAAGTTTTTGCTTGTTATGGTATACTATCAAATAGTGAAGCAATTATGGTGGAATATAAAATGGAGTACAAACGATGGAAAGAAATATAAAGAAGCATATGATGAAAAGTTTTTATAAAATAGAGAGCAGCCATTTGCTGTCTGTTGTGCGAAGAGGGCTAACCATGATAGTGCCCATTCTGGTAGTGGGAGCAGTCGCATACGCAATTTTGTATTTTCCCAATGAAGCTTTTCGCTTTTTTATAACAGAGAAGTTTGCCATAATTTCTAAGCTTTTAGAAAGCATTTATCAGGGAACCTTTGGAATGTTTTCCATGGCACTTGTAATCTCTTTGAGTATCAGCTATGCCATGGAAAAAGGGGAAGAAATAGATAAGATAATTTTCTATATTGTAACGGCGATTGCAAGCTTTGGAACACAGATTGGAACGGTAGACGAAGGGACGAAGCTGTATATTCTGGGGAATACCGGTTGTTTCTTTGCGCTTATTGTAGGACTGTTGTCTTGCTTTATGTTTTCAAAACTGAAAGAGATAGAACGTATTTCTCTGAAAAAATATACGGTAGGAATGGAAACAATTCCTGCAAATGCGATTCAGAGCATTTTTCCTGCGGCCATTACCATTGGAAGTTTTGCTTTGATACAATATATAGTAACAACGTTGTCGGGGGAGGAAAGTGTGTATACACTGCTGACAGGACTTGCTTATAAGGGATTCGAAGGAACGGGAAATGGTTTTCTCTCCGCCTTGTTGTATACTGTATTGGTACATGTTCTATGGGGGCTTGGTTTCCATGGAAGCCATATGATGGAGACGGTAGCTCTTGATAATTTTTCGGCGATTGGTGAAAATGTTATTTTCAGCAAGAGTTTCTTTGATACCTTTGTTATGATGGGCGGATGCGGAACAACAATCTGTGTATTGCTTGGAATATTTATCTTTGCGCGGAAAAAGAGAATGCGCAGCCTTGGAAAGATTGCATTGCCTACTGTGATATTCAACTCAAATGAAATCTTGAATTTTGGAATTCCCATTATTTTAAATCCGGTTCTGGCAATTCCGTTTGTATGTGTTCCCATTATGGCATTACTGGTGTCTTATGGAGCAACTGTATTGGGACTGGTTCCATGTGTTACCCATGAAATCAGCTGGACTATGCCGATTATATTTAGCGGATATATGGCAACAGAATCTGTTGCAGGAAGTATCCTGCAATTATTCATTGTTGTATTAGGAATTGCCATGTATGTTCCGTTTTTAAGAATGTATGAGGATATTTATGATTATCGGATGGGAGAGAAGATTAAGAATCTGGTAAGTGAATTGCAGGAATGTGAAAAAAAGGGAGAAAATGCGGACTTTTTCCATCGCTTTGACGATTCCGGCATGGTTGCACGAATGCTCCTTCAGGAATTAAAGGCAGATTTGAAAAATAAAAGATTATATCTGCTATATCAGCCCCAGGTAAACCGGCAGGGAAAATATATCGGAGGAGAGGCGCTGCTTCGCTGGCAGCATACGGATTATGGATTCATTTATCCGCCTCTTATTATATATCTTGCAACAGAAGGTGGTATTTTACCGGAACTGGAACAGCAAATCATTGATACGGCAGTAGAAGCAATCCGTCAGATACGTGAAAGCTATAAAGAAGATTTCAAGATATCCATAAATATCACAGCACATTCCCTGAATTGGGAAATTGAAGAGTACATAAAAACCAAACGAAAGGAATATCAGATACCGGCAGAAAAATTATGGTTAGAAATTACGGAACAGGATGTTCTGACGAATTCGGAAATGGTAACCAGGAAAATACAGCAGTTAAAGGAAGAAGGACATAAGCTGCTCATCGATGATTTTGGAATGGGACATACTTCTTTGATTTATCTGCAATCCGATAATTTTGATGTGGTGAAGCTGGATGGTTCTTTAGTGCGTCATATTTTAGAGAAAGAAACCAATCAGAAGATAGTGGCATCTATTGTAGAGCTAGGCAGAAAATTGGGAATAAAAGTGATTGCAGAGTATGTAGAAACAGAGGAACAGCGTCAAAAACTAGATGAACTTGGATGCCATTATTATCAGGGGTATTTGTATGGAAAACCTATGCTTTTAGAAGAATTTATAGAAAATCTGTGCAAAAATTGTTGGGAAAAATAAGTGAGGAAATGGCATGAAAGAAAAGGGAAGGATAATAGAAGGATTCTATTTTACCGATGAAAAAATCGCAGAACAGGCAAAGCGGGAATCAGATGGGGTACAGTATATCAAAGAGAATACCGATATGGAGAATCCGGAAAAAGTGTTGCAGCTGTATCATAAGCTCATTGCAGAACAGCTTTTTGAAACACCGATAGGGATTAGTTTCTTAAAAGAATTACGGGACTATCTGGCAGCCGCGCCTGGCATAAACGAAAAGGAAATAGAGGCGATTCCTACAGAGATACTTTTGAAGGAAGCAGAAGTACGGAAGGCAAAGCGGGAAAAAACAGCAGATAGAGCAAGAATGGAAAAGAGACTGGCACAGACAAAAAAGAATTTACGAACAAGTCTGCTGGTGAATCTGTTTCTTGTTATTGTAGTGATTGGAATATTGATTATTACAATGACGAGCGACCAGCCGAATATCATAAATTACGAAAACAAACTGATAGACAAGTATGCACAGTGGCAGCAGGAACTAGAAGCGAGGGAACAGACCGTAAAGGAAAAGGAACGTGAATTAGAAATAACACCGTAAGATTCACAATTTCTACATATTTGTGTGTTAAGATATGGAACAAGTGAGAGTGGAAGGTGTGATAACAGATGGAAAAGCTAAAAATATTAGTAGTAGATGATGAGAGCAGAATGCGTAAGCTGGTACGGGATTTTCTGGTAAAACAAAATTTTGAAGTGTTAGAGGCAGAAGACGGAGAAGATGCGTTGGATAAGTTTTATGCCAATAAAGATATTGCGTTGATTATTCTGGATGTGATGATGCCTAAGATAAATGGGTGGGATGTTTGCAAAGAAATTCGTGAGACCTCTAAGGTGCCTGTTATCATGCTGACTGCCAAGGGAGAAGAAAGTGATGAACTGCTGGGGTTTGATATTGGAGCAGATGAATATATATCAAAGCCCTTTAGTCCCAAGATACTGGTAGCCCGGGTAGAAGCTATTTTGCGCAGAACCGGTAAAAAGGGCGAAGAGGAAATTATGGAGCTTGGCGGCATTACCATTGACCGTTTGGCGCATCAGGTAACGGTAGATGGAAAGGAACTGGAATTAAGCTATAAAGAATTTGAATTGCTTACCTATTTTGTGGAGAACAAGGGAATTGCCCTTTCCAGAGAAAAAATTCTGAATCACGTATGGAATTATGATTATTTTGGAGATGCAAGAACCATTGATACGCATGTGAAAAAACTTCGTAGTAAGTTAGGTGACCGGGGAGAATATATTAAGACCATCTGGGGAATGGGCTATAAGTTTGAGGTAGAAGAATGAAACACTCCATAACCAGGAAAATTACAACCATTATGATAAGCATTGTAGCCGGCACAGTATTACTGTGCTGGTTTATTAATACTACTCTTTTGGCGGATTATTATATATCCCATAAGAAAGATATTCTGATTGAGACCTTTCAGACCGTAGATGCGGCTTATGCCAATGGAGATGGAGATACAGAAGAATTTCAGATTGAATTGGAAAAGATATGTGCCAACAGTAATATTACACTAATGGTTATCAGTTCCAATGGAACCATTATGCAATCCAATGTTTCGAATAAAGACATGCTGCTGGAGCAATTCTTAGAGATTATGTTCTCTGCTCAGAGCCAGGATGCGGTAGTGATAGAAAATGCAGAAAATTATACCATAGAAAAGACGGCGGATACCAGATTGAAATCAGATTATCTGGTGATGTGGGGAACGATGCAGGATGGAAATAAGATTCTTCTGCGGACTGCCTTAGAGAGCATTAAGGAAAGCGTTGAAATTGCCAACCGTTTTCTGGCGTATGTTGGAATTGCCTCTGTTATTGTGTGTGCCATTATCCTGTATTTTGTTACAAAAAAGATTACAAATCCGATTCTGCAGCTTGCAGAAATCTCTAAGAGAATGACAAATCTGGACTTTGAAGCCAAGTTTCAAAGCAAGGGCGAAAATGAGATTGACTTCTTAGGAGAACATATGAACCAGATGTCAGAAACTTTGGAGAAAACCATATCAGAGCTAAAAAGCGCCAATAACCAGTTGAAAATTGACATTGAGAAAAAAGAGCAGATTGATGAAATGCGCAAGGAATTTATCTCTAACGTGTCCCATGAATTAAAGACCCCGATTGCATTGATTCAGGGCTATGCGGAAGGCTTGCAGGAATGTATTAACGATGATGAGGAAAGTCGGGAATTTTACTGCGATGTCATTATAGATGAAGCCGAAAAAATGAATCGAATGGTGAAGAATCTGCTGACTTTAAATCAACTGGAATCAGGAAACGAACAGGTAGTATTTGAACGGTTTGATGTGGTGGAAGTGATTCAGGGAGTCATCAATGCAACGGCGATATTACGGGAACAAAATGGGATAGACTTAACTTTTCAGGTGGAAAAGCCGATGTATGTATGGGCAGATGAATTCAAGACAGAACAGGTATTGACAAATTATATCAGCAATGCCATTCATTATGCATTAGGAGAAAAACGAATTGTCATTACGGTAAAGAAAACAGGAGATATCGTAAGAATAGGGGTATTCAATACAGGTAATCCAATTCCGGAGCCGGAGATAGAGCACATCTGGGAGAAGTTCTATAAGGTAGATAAGGCAAGAACCAGAGAATATGGCGGAAATGGAATCGGACTTTCTATTGTAAAGGCAATTATGGAATCTTTTCACCGGGATTGTGGTGTTATCAATTACGAAGACGGTGTAGAGTTCTGGTTTGAGTTAGATGGGAAGAACGGTTAAAATAGTTGCGAGGCAATGAAAATAATGGTAGAATAAAATTATATTGGATGAAAGACAGCGTAGAAAAGGAGAGGGCCTATGAAAGGATTCATGAAAAAAGGCGCAGTCATTATAGTGGCAGGGATGCTTCTGACGGGCTGTGGAGAAGAATTGACCACATTGACGGAGAGTGAGGAAGCAATCATTGTAAATTATTCTGCCGGGACAGTGGCGAAGTTCAATAAGCGTCAGCAGGATGGGTTGACGTATGTTGCAGCTGAGGAAGAAGAAGCAGACGAAGAAGAGACAGTAGTTCCGGAGGAAGAAGATATCAACGAAGAAGGTCAGGACAAGCCGGATGATACACAGGAACCGTTACAATCGGAAGAAGAGGCCGGACAGGAAGTGAGCCTGACGGAAGCGCTCGGGATACCGGGAGTAGAAGTAAAATATATGGGATATGAACTGAAAAGTGACTATGAAGAAAGCGACTATTTTTCCATGGCAGCGTCAGAAGGCAATACTTATTTTGTCATGAAGTATACACTTACCAATACAGGCAGTGAAGAAGCAGTATGTAATATCTTAAATATGAAACCCATATTTACATTATCATTAAATGGAACTTCTGCCCGTAAGAATGAGGTTACATTGTTGCCGGATGATTTATCGACCTATTCAGCGACTTTAGCGCCAGGAGCAACCCAAGAGGCAGTTCTTATTTTTGAAGTGCCATTAGAAGAGACGGCAGAGATTAGTTCTGTGCAGGCTGGTGTTCAGATAAACGGAGTCAATGGAAATGCCACCATGTAAAAAGTGGTCATATATTGGAAAAGTTTGAAAAAATATAAAAAATATTATATATTTTTGGAAAATGATGTGATATAATATTCGCATAAGCGATGTGCAGTGCGGGAACGAGTGCACACCACGGACAGATAAGCGGTATGAGCAAGATGCCGGAGAGGAGAAGGTACTATGGATACAAATATTCTTTTAGAGAATGGCACAAATGAACTGGAGGTGTTGGAATTTACCTTGGCGGGAAATCATTATGGTATTAATGTTGCTAAGATTCGTGAAATTTTAACATATCAGCCAGTAACTCCGATTCCGAATGCCCACCCAAGTGTGGAGGGTATATTTATGCCTAGAGATACTATGATAACAGTTATCAATCTGAGAAATTGTCTTGGAATCCCGAATATGGAACAGGATGGATTGTTTATCATTACCAATTTTAATAAGTTAAATATTGCATTTCATGTAGATGAGGTTTGCGGAATTCACAGATTATCCTGGGCAGATATTATTAAACCGGATTCCACCATCAATATTGAAGGAAGTGGAGTATCTACAGGAGTTATTAAGTTAGAGGATCGTTTAATCGTTATTCTTGATTTTGAAAAGATTGTAACAGATATCAGTCCGGAGACCGGATTGCAGGTATCTGATATGGCAGAGCTTGGAGAGCGTAACCGAAGCGAATCTCCAATCGTAATTGCAGAGGATTCTCCGTTATTATCAAAGTTGATTACGGATTGTCTGAAGAAAGCAGGATACACACATCTGGTTATATGTGCAGATGGAGAGGAAGCATGGGAAAAGCTTTGCGAATTCCGTGACGGTGGAAATCTTGACAACAAGGTTCATCTGATTATTACAGATATTGAGATGCCGAGAATGGATGGACACAGATTGACGAAGCTGGTGAAGGAAGATGAAAATCTGAAGCATATTCCATTGATTATTTTCTCATCCATGGTAAATGAAGATTTACGCAGAAAGGGCGAAGCACTCGGTGCAGATGCTCAGTTGACGAAGCCTGAGATTGGAAAGCTGGTAGATGCGATTGACAAGCTCTTGGATGAAAGAAACAGCAGATTAGCAGAAAAGGCAGCAAAAAGTAATATTGCATAGAGTGTGTACAGAATCAACGCGTACAGACGAATAAGAACAATACATAATTACATAGAAAGAGAAGATATTTTCAGTGTTGATGACAACAGAGAGAATATCTTCTTTTTGTAGTTATATCATTTGGAAAGGTCATGTAGTTTTAATGGATAAAATATAAACACAACTTATAAAATATAGTAATTTTTTTAATATCACTTATATACGCCCATCCTTGTCATAGAAAAAAACCCATGTTACAATAAAAAAGATGTAGTATACATAGAAGGAGGACGTCAGGCATGAAAATGTTATCATTGGAAACGGAATTGAAAGGAAATTCCTATCCTGGAAGAGGAATTGTAATTGGAAAGTCAGCAGATGGAAAATATGCTATTACAGCTTATTTTATCATGGGCAGAAGCGAGAATAGTAGAAATCGTGTATTTGTTGAAGAAGGAGAAGGAATTCGGACACAGGCATTTGACCCGTCAAAATTAAGCGACCCAAGCTTAATTATTTATGCACCGGTAAGAGTGCTGGGAAATAAAACAATTGTAACCAATGGTGACCAGACGGACACTATCTATGAGTTAATGGACAAGCAGCAGACATTTGAACAGGCGCTTCGTACCCGTGAATTTGAACCGGATGGACCAAATTTCACTCCACGTATCTCTGGTATTATGCATGTAGAGAACAATAGCTACAATTATGCAATGTCCATATTAAAGAGCAATAATGGTAACCCGGATGCATGTAACCGCTATACCTTTGCTTATGAAAATCCGGTAAACGGAGAAGGGCATTTTATTCACACCTATATGCAGGATGGCAATCCACTGCCAAGCTTTGAAGGAGAACCGAAGTTAGTGGCAATGGAAGGTGACATTGACAGCTTTACGCAAAAAGTATGGAACAGCTTGAACGAAGACAACAAGGTATCCTTGTTCGTCAGATATATTGAAATTGCAACAGGAAAGTATGAGACAAGAATCGTAAACAAAAACAAATAAGATATAGTATATAATAGAGATCATATGGAGGAAAACATGAAAGAATTAGAATTAAAATATGGATGTAATCCGAACCAGAAGCCATCCAGAATTTATATGGAGAATGGAGAACTTCCAATCAAAGTATTAAGTGGAAAGCCTGGATATATCAACTTTTTGGATGCATTTAATGGCTGGCAGCTGGTAAAGGAATTAAAGCAGGCAACCGGACTTCCGGCGGCAACCTCCTTTAAGCACGTATCACCGGCAGGTGCTGCGGTAGGACTTCCATTAACGGATATTGAAAAGAAAATCTATTGGGTAGACGATATGGACATAGAATTCACGCCACTTGCCAATGCATATGCAAGAGCCAGAGGAGCAGACCGTATGTCTTCCTTTGGAGATTTTATCTCTCTTTCTGATGTCTGCGATGTAGCAACTGCAAAGATTATCAAACGTGAGGTTTCGGATGGTGTGATTGCACCGGGATATGAACCGGAAGCATTGGAGATTTTAAAAGAGAAGAAAAAAGGAAACTATAATATCATTGAGATTGACCCGAATTATGTGCCGGCTCCTATCGAGCATAAAGAAGTATTTGGAATCAGCTTTGAACAGGGAAGAAATGAGTTAAAGATTGATAAAGATTTCTTTGATAATATTGTAACAGAAAATAAAGAAATTCCGGAATCTGCAAAGATTGACCTTGCAATCGCTATGATTACATTAAAATATACCCAGTCTAACTCCGTTTGCTATGCAAAGGGCGGACAGGCAATCGGAATCGGAGCAGGACAGCAGTCCAGAATTCACTGTACCCGTCTGGCAGGTCAGAAGGCAGATAACTGGTTCTTGCGTCAGGCGCCAAAGGTACTTGACTTACAGTTCGTAGACGGAATCGGAAGAGCAGACCGTGACAACTCCATTGATTTGTATATTGGAGAAGATTACATGGATGTTCTGGCTGACGGTGCATGGGAGAAGATTTTTAAGGTAAAACCGGAAGTGTTCACCAGAGAAGAAAAACGTGCATGGTTAGACCAGATGAGTGATGTTGCACTTGGTTCTGATGCATTCTTCCCATTTGGAGATAATATTGAACGTGCCCATAAGAGCGGTGTCAAATACGTGGCAGAACCAGGCGGTTCTATCCGTGATGACAATGTAATTGATACCTGTAACAAATATAACATGGCAATGTGCTTTACCGGAATTCGTTTATTCCATCACTAAGATTTAAGAAAACATGAAAAAGGTATTCCTTGAGTCAGTTCAGACTTGGGAATACCTTTTCTTTTTTACAGAGCGTCATAATTTGATGCAATCTATAGTTACAATGGGGTGTCTGTAATCGTTGCGTAATTGCTGACTTCCCTTTGTTTTTAACATCAGATGATAAATGTCAGAAGCGGTAATATCCATCTGAAGGAGAGACAGTGCGTCTGGTGATAGGTGATGATGTGCATCAGCAGCACTGGTAATCAAGGGCATGCCGGCGGATTTCTTGATAGCGGAAAGAAGCGGAGCAGCAGACTTGCGAAATCCCAAAACACGCAGGTAAGAATCCGGCGCCTGCTTTTGAAATATTTTATAATCATCGGACGTTATATTCAATATCAGATGCAGGAACAGGCGGCTGATTCTGGTATAGGTAGTGTTTTTGGTTTTTAACAGTTCACAAAATTGTGACCAGGAGGCAAAGGAGTATCGGGCATTCAGCATACGGTTCGCAAGTTCCGGGGAACTGTCAGCATAATCAGCAAGTGTCTCTACAGTTTCCGTTAACAGCTTATAGTGTAACAACTGGGAAAAATCATCTTCAAATAAAAAAGCGTGAGGGTAATCCGTCAGTAATTGCAGGGCAGATTCCGGCATCGCAGTGGTGTCAATGGCGGTTTTGCCTCCTTGCAGATGCTTTCGTATGGCAGAAGCAGAACAGAAGCCTTCGGATATAGCGGTATCGTGATATCCTTTTCCCTTTCTAAGGAGCGGGCTGGGAACCATGGATGACTCTAAAAGAGATATTGCATTTAAGTATTCAATGGCAAGAATATTATTGGGAGAAGCAAGCATTTCCTGTATTTGTGGAAGATTGCTGTGCTCCTTAGAGGCAAATACAGCCTCTAAGGCTTTCGCCCGCGCAGCAGGAAAGGAAAGACCATTTTTTAATTCCTGTTGAAGCCGTGTCTGGAAAACAGGAGGATTTTGCATGAGAATATCCGAAACTTCCTTTAGGAGAGTAAGATTTTCATGTTCCGTACCAAATCCCAGATGGGTAACGACACCGGTATTCTCAAGCAGGGAAACCCCACCTATGGCAAAATACTGCGCACTTGCAGTAGAGAATAATACCGGAAGCTCGAAAATCAGGTCCGCGCCACATTCTAACGCCATTCGGGCACGCGTATATTTGTCCACCAGGGCGGGGGCGCCGCGCTGAACAAAATTTCCACTCATGGCAATGATAACATAGTCTGCATGGGTTTCTTTTTTTAAGGTCTCTATCTGATAGGCATGTCCCAAATGAAAGGGATTGTATTCTGCAATAATTCCTAATACATTCATGGGCTGGTATTCCTCCGAATCTGCTAAATAGTAACTAAATTATATGTGTTTTTCTGTAAATTATCAAGGATATAAAAAAGTAGCCAAAACCAAGGGAAAGGTCGTGTGGTCTTTAAAATAAAATTTGTATAAAAATGCTATTGTATACAAAATAGGATTGGTTTATAATAGTTTTTAAAGCAGCGATGAGAAAAGGAGATATAACAATGAACGTATTAGTGATTAACTGCGGAAGTTCATCCCTGAAATATCAGGTCATCAATTCTGATACGGAGGAAGTTCTGGCAAAGGGACTTTGCGAGAGAATCGGAATCGATGGAAGACTGGTATATCAAAATAAGAAGGCAGATGGTGAGAAAGAAGTCACAGAAGCACCAATGCCAACCCATAAGCAGGCGATTCAGATGGTTCTGGATGCGATTGTAAATCCTAAGACCGGCGTTTTGAAGGATTTATCTGAAATCGGAGCAGTAGGACACCGAGTAGTACATGGCGGAGAAAAGTTTGCTTCTTCCACAATTTTAACAGAAGAAGTATTACAGGCAGTAGAAGAATGTAACGACCTTGCACCGTTACATAATCCTGCGAACTTAATTGGAATCCGGGCATGTCAAGAGCTGATGCCAAATGTACCAATGGTAGGCGTATTTGATACTGCATTTCATCAGACCATGCCGGAAAAAGCATATCTTTATGGAATAGATTATGATTATTATGAAAAGTATAAAGTAAGAAAATATGGTTTCCACGGAACTTCACATAGCTATGTTTCCAAACGTGCAGCGGAAATGGTTGGAAAGCCATATGACCAGATAAAGACAATCGTGTGTCATTTAGGAAATGGCTCTTCCGTATGTGCCATTGAAAACGGAAAGTCTGTAGACACCTCCATGGGTCTTACTCCGTTAGAGGGTCTGGTAATGGGGACACGTTCCGGAGATATTGACCCGGGAGCAATGGAATATCTTGCAAAGAAAGAAAATCTGAATCTGGAACAGATGGTAGAGATTTTAAACAAGAAGTCCGGTATGGAAGGATTATCCCATATCTCAAGTGATGTACGTGACTTAAGAGCTGCAGCACAAAAAGGAGACCCGGCAGGAATCCGGGCGTTGGAAGTATTCCGGTATCATGTAATAAAATACATCGGTGCTTATATTGCTGTCATGAATGGTGTAGATGTTATCTGCTTTACCGGTGGAATCGGAGAAAACGGAGTGAATACCCGTCAGAAGATATGCAAGCATTTAGAATATCTTGGTGTGAAGATTGATGAAGAAGCAAATAAAGTATGTGGAGAAGAACGTATTATCTCTACACCGGACTCTAAGGTGACGGTTATTTGCCTGCCTACAAATGAAGAGCTTGCTATTGCAAGAGAAACCGTAGCGCTGGTAAAATAAAATATTTTGTGATTGACAAACGGGATTTACCTGTGTATAATATATCGAGTGTGGATAGGAGACTGCCATGAAAATAGAATTAGCAGACATTATTTCCTGTGAGAATAAGGAAGTGTCCAAGCAGGTAGAAATTGAATTAATGTCTTTTAACTCAAGACTGGGAGAGTTTCCCATCGTAAAGAAAGCACCTTTTGTACTGAACTTTACCAATGAAGAGAATAAGCGGTTGTTTATTCGAGGTGAAGCGGAGGTTACAATTGCGATTCCATGCGACCGTTGTCTTACAGAGGTAGACAAGGAGTTTCATATACCGATTGATAAGGAGTTAGACCTTACCAACCGGGAGGAAGAGAAACGTATGGATGAGACAGACTACATGATAGGTACGAATCTGGATGTAGATAAACTTATTTTTGGAGAAATTTTGGTGAGTTGGCCGATGAAGGTTCTGTGTAAGGAGGATTGCAAAGGTATTTGCAAACGGTGCGGAGCCAATCTGAACATCGCAGAGTGTCAGTGCCAGAAAACAGAACCGGATCCAAGAATGGCGGCAATCCAGGATATTTTTAACAAATTTAAGGAGGTGTGACCATGTCTATATGTCCAAAAAATAAATCTTCCAAAGGAAGAAGAGATCAGAGAAGAGCAAACTGGAAAATGACTGCTCCAACATTAGTAAAGTGCAGCAAATGTGGCGAATTAATGATGCCTCATAGAGTTTGCAAGAACTGTGGAAGCTATAATAAAAAAGAGATTATTCCTCAGGACTAATGAGAGACAACAAAGAGCCGTTAGCAATAGCGGTTCTTTTTTTCTGTTCAGAACAACAGATTGCTGGTAATAAAATTTTAATAAAATGATACATTGACTTTTCTGTCAGGATAGTAGAAAATAAATAATAGAATTTACATAAGAAAGGAATGGAGAAATTGGGAATATTTAATGTAGATGGGGGAATTATGAAAGCCCTGGGAAAGGTGACGGATATTATCTGTCTGAGTATTTTGTTTTTTATCTGTTCAATTCCCATATTTACCATAGGAACGGCAGGCACAGCGTTGTATTATACGGTAAATAAAGTAATCAGAAATGACAGAGGATATATCTTTAAGGATTATTTGACTGCATTTAAAGATAATTTTAAACAGACCACACCGGTATGGATCCTGGTGCTGGTATTATCCGTTGTGCTTGGAATGGATATTTATCTTATGTCTCAGTGGGGAAAGAATGGAAGCAAGCTTGGTGCATTAGTGGTAGTGTTCCTGATAATGGCAGTGTTCCTTATGGCATGGACCTTTTATTTGTTTGCCTATATGGCGCGGTTTGAGAATACCAGAAAACAGTCTATGAAAAATGCTGCACTGATTGCAGTGGCAAACCTTGGATGGACCGTACTGCTGATTATACTGGGTGTTGCAGCCGCATTCGCTTTGTATGTATTTCCTATATCCATATTGTTTGTTCCGGGCTTATTTACACTATTGGAATCCTTTGTTTTAGAGAAAGTTTTCTGGAAATATATGAGTGAAGAAGACCGGGCAGCTGAGATGGAGCGCAATCGTGAATTTAAAAACTGATTTTTTATATTGATTTCTCTATATACTTATAGTATATTCATTAGTAGGCATCGTTGAAAAGGAAAAATATTCCGCAAGGAAAATCCTTTTCAAGGAGCGTAAGGAGGAAATTTCATGCAGGAAATGATAAAAGTAGCAGTAGATGCCATGGGTGGGGATAATGCACCGGCAGAAATTGTGAAGGGCGCCATTGAAGCTGTTACACTGCGCCAGGACATCAAGGTATTCCTTGTAGGTCAGCAGGAGGTAGTAAAAGAAGAATTGGCGAAAAATTCCTACACGGGTTCTCAGATTGAAGTCATTCATGCAGACGAGGTCATTGAGACGGCAGAACCACCGGTTATGGCAATTCGTAAGAAAAAACAGTCATCAATCGTAGTAGGAATGAATATGGTAAAACAACAGGAGGCAGATGCCTTTGTATCCGCAGGAAGTTCCGGAGCAATATTGGTCGGCGGACAAGTCATTGTAGGAAGAATCAAGGGAGTGGAACGACCACCACTGGCGCCTCTGATTCCGACGGAAAAGGGCGTATCCCTGCTGATTGACTGCGGAGCTAATGTTGATGCACGAGCGTCTCACCTGGTACAATTTGCCAAAATGGGTTCCATTTATATGGAAAATGTTATGGGAGTAAAACATCCCAAGGTTGCTATCGTAAATATCGGAGCAGAAGAAGAAAAAGGAAATGCTCTGGTAAAGGAAACCTTCCCGCTGCTGAAAAACTGTCCTGATATTAACTTTGTTGGAAGTATCGAGGCAAGAGATATTCCATATGGAGAAGCAGATGTCATTGTCTGTGAGGCATTTGTAGGAAATGTTATCCTAAAGCTCTATGAGGGCGTAGGAGCCACTCTGATGAGCAAGGTAAAGCAGGGAATGATGACAACCTTAAGAAGCAAGATAGGAGCCTTGCTGGTGAAGCCGGCGTTGAAAGCTACACTTAAGTCCTTTGATGCATCAGAATATGGCGGAGCACCGTTACTGGGCTTAAACGGACTTGTGGTCAAGACCCACGGAAGTTCAAAGGCAAAAGAGGTATGTATCTCCATTATCCAATGTGTTACCTTTAAGGAACAGGAAATTAATGAAAAAATTAGAAAGAATATTGGAACATCTCCCATGGAAGAGGAGTAGAAAGGAATTATCATGGAATTTGAAAAGTTAAAGAAAATCATTGCAGAAGTATTAAATGTAGACGTAGAAGAAATTACAATGGAAACTACATTCGTAGATGATTTAGGAGCAGATTCTCTGGATATTTTCCAGATTATCATGGGATTGGAAGAAGAATTTGATATTGAAATTGCAAACGAAGAAGCAGAGAAAATTGTTACCGTTGGCGATGCAGTAGAGCAGATTAAAAATGCAATGAACTAATTGTTGCATTTGAACTGTATACGGTAAAAGAGGAATAAGGGTGTCTGAAGATGCGTAATGAGAGCGTTTTTTCAGGCTACCCTTTTCGTCATATATTAAGACCATATATGCAAGGAAGGAAAAATATGAAGCTACAAAAAGAATTTGAACATCGCATTGGCTATGAGTTTTCCAATAGCAGGCTGTTACAGCAGGCACTGACTCACAGCTCTTATGCCAATGAACATCACATGGGAAAACAGGCAGATAACGAACGTTTGGAGTTTTTAGGAGATGCCGTATTAGAAATCGTAAGCAGTGAATTTCTGTTTCACAAGTATCCCAAGTATCCGGAAGGAGAACTGACCAGATTACGGGCAAGTATGGTGTGTGAGCCTACCCTTGCATTCTGTACCAGAGAACTGGAGCTTGGAAAATATCTTTTCCTTGGCAAGGGAGAAGATATGACAGGGGGAAGAGAACGTAAGTCCATTCTTTCCGATGCAATGGAGGCTGTCATAGGAGCAATTTACTTAGATGGTGGTTTTGCTAGTGCAAAAGAGTTTATTCATCGTTTTATTTTAAACGATATGGAACACAAGCAGCTCTTTTTCGATAGCAAGACTATCCTGCAGGAAGTGGTGCAGGGCAAAAACGAGGGAGAACTGAGTTATCAGCTGATTCGGGAAGAAGGACCGGATCATGATAAGAAGTTCGTAGTAGAAGCCAGAATTGGTGAAGTGGCTTACGGCAAGGGAACAGGCAGAACGAAAAAGAGTGCGGAGCAGGAGGCGGCTTACCACACCCTTTTAGCATTAAAACAGCAGGAAAGTAGTTCCTAACAGGAGGAGTTATGTATTTAAAAAGTATAGAGGTGCATGGATTTAAGTCCTTTGCCAATAAAATTGTGTTTGAATTCCACAATGGAATTACCGGCATTGTGGGGCCAAACGGAAGTGGAAAGAGTAATGTAGCAGATGCGGTCCGGTGGGTATTGGGAGAACAGAGGGCAAAACAGCTGCGTGGTGCCAGCATGCAGGATGTTATTTTCTCCGGTACGGAGAACCGTAAGCCATTAAGCTATGCGTATGTGGCAATTACGCTGGATAATGCAGACCGTTCCCTGAATATTGATTACAATGAAGTTACCGTAGCAAGAAGAGTATATCGTTCCGGAGAAAGTGAATATCTCATTAACGGAACAGCGTGCCGCCTGAAGGATGTCAATGAGCTTTTCTATGACACAGGTATCGGTAAGGAGGGGTACTCTATTATCGGTCAGGGTCAGATTGAACGTATCCTGAGCGGCAAGCCGGAGGAACGACGTGAACTTTTTGACGAAGCAGCCGGAATTGTAAAATATAAGCGAAGAAAAGCAACGGCGCAGAAGAAGTTAGAGGACGAGCGTCAGAATCTGGTACGTGTCAATGATATTTTAGCTGAATTAGAAAAGCAGATTGGCCCCTTGGAGCGCCAGTCAGAAAAGGCGAAGATTTATTTAAAGAAAAAAGAAGAATTAAAGACCTACGATGTAAATATGTTCCTGATGGAAATGGAACGGATGGAAGCTCAGTTAAAAACGGTAGAAGAAAATATAGGAATTGTGGGAAAGGATTTGGAAGAATCCAATCGTTCCTATACCAATATCAAAGCAGAATATGAGCAGATGGAACAGGAGATGGAAGCGGCAGATGAGCACATTGCTGCTTTGCGGGAAGAAATAGGGAATACCACTGTGCTGAAAGGAAAGCTGGAGGGGCAGATTAATGTCTTAAAGGAGCAGATTCACACAGCAGAGCAGAGCGAAGAACATTTCCGCACCAGACAGGAAGCTATTAATCAGGATAAAGCACAGCGCCAGGAGCAGAAAGCTGCCTACGAGAAGGACAAGACAGAGCTGGATGTTCAGATGCAGGCAATGGCAGAAGAAAAAGCCAGAGTCATGGAGCACTTCCAAAAGATACAAGACGAGATTGAACGCTGTACCAAAGGGATGGAGGAAGGAAAGAACGAGATTATCGAGCTTTTGAATCACAAGGCTTCCACCAAAGCAAGACAGCAGCGTTATGACACCATGCAAGAGCAGGTCAACATTCGTAAGGCGCAGTTGAGCAAGCGATTGTTAGAACAAAAAAGCGAAGAAGAAGAGCTGCAGGCAGTAGTAGAAGAATGTCAGAAGCGCTATGAAGAAGCAAAGGCGGAATACACCAGACTGATAGAGGAAGAACAGAAGCTGGAAAGCAACCGGCGGGAATGGCAGACCAAGCAGGAAGAAGTAAAGAATGCGCTGGAGCAGGATACTACCCGCTATCACAGAGAACAGTCCAGACTGGAGTCTTTAGTGAATATCGCCGAGCGTTATGACGGTTATGGCAATTCTATTCGCCGCGTCATGGAGCAGAAAGAGAAGGAAAACGGACTTCTGGGTGTGGTTGCAGACCTCATCAAGGTAGAAAAGAAATACGAAACCGCAATAGAGACCGCTCTTGGCGGAAGTATTCAAAACATTGTCACCAGTGATGAAGAGACGGCAAAGCGGATGATTCAATATTTGAAGCAGAATCGATACGGAAGAGCAACCTTCCTGCCCTTGACCAGTGTGGGGAAAAAACAGCCTCAGATTAATGAGAATGCTTTAAAAGAGCAGGGCGTGATTGGAATCGGAAGTGAGCTGGTACAGGCTGACAGCAGATATGATGGATTAAAGAGCCACCTGCTGGGAAGAACCTATGTGGTAGATACCATAGACCATGCAGTTGCTTTGGCAAGGAAATATCAGTATTCCCTTCGAATCGTAACATTGGAGGGCGAGTCCCTAAGTCCCGGTGGTTCCATGACAGGTGGAGCCTTTAAGAACACCAGTAATCTCTTAGGAAGAAAAAGAGAAATCGAGGAACTCGAAAAGACAGTAGCCCAGTTAAAAGAAAATATCGGGAAGCATAAAAACCGTATGGAAGAAATTGCTACCGCAAGAGAACTTTTAAAAGAAGATTTAGAACAGCTGCGGGAAGATTTAAAGCAGGCAATGTTAAATTCCAATACGGCAAAACTGAATATGGAACGTGCCAGGGAGCAGAAAGAAGAAAACGACAGTCAATATAGCGGACTGATTCAGGAAAGCCGGGAGATTGAAGAACAATTATCGGAAATCACTCAGAATCGTCAGCAGATTCAGGAAGAGATTGCGGAGGCTGACAGGCGGGAAAAGGAAATTGAAGAAGAAAGCGGCAACTTCCAGAAGATTTTAGAAGAACAGAACCAGCTTTCGGAGGAGAGCCAAAAGGATGTATCCAGAGTGCAGTTAGAAGAAGCGAACCTGGTGCAGAAGGCAGAGTTTATCCGGGAAAACATTTCACGTGTGCAGGGAGAGATTCGAAAGTTAGAAGAGGAATTGCATCAGGCAGAACAGGAAAAACTGGATTCTCAGGCAGATGTAGATAAGAAATATCATGACATTGAAGAGATAAAAAAGACCATGGAAGCCTCCGATTCTGCGCATGGAGAACTGGAGCAGAAGCTTTCTGACAGCCAGAAAGAACGGGAAGAGATGTCCGTAAAATATAAGGGATTCTTCCAAAAACAGGAGGAATTGTCGAAGCGTATCAATGATTTGGACAAGGAATCCTTCCGTTTGAACAGTCAGAAAGAGAAGCTGAACGAGTCTATAGAGAGTCAGACCAACTACATGTGGGAAGAGTACGAACTGACCCGTCACAATGCACTGGAACTTCGGAATGAAGAATACGACAATCCGGCAGAGATGAAGAAGCAGATTGCACAGATTAAAGATGATATCCGAAAGTTAGGCGATGTCAATGTCAATGCCATTGAGGATTACAAGAATTTGTCCGAACGATATACCTTTATGAAGACCCAGCATGATGACTTAGTTACCGCAGAGCAGACCCTTATGGACATTATTGAGGAACTGGATACCGGAATGCGCAGGCAGTTTATGGAGAAGTTTCAGGAGATTCAGACGGAGTTCGATAAAGTATTTAAAGAACTCTTTGGCGGTGGAAAAGGGACACTGGAGCTGGTAGAGGGCGAGGATATTCTGGAATGTGGTATCCGTATCATTGCACAGCCGCCCGGAAAGAAATTGCAGAATATGATGCAGCTTTCCGGTGGAGAGAAGTCCTTAACAGCGATTTCTCTGTTGTTTGCCATTCAGAACTTAAAGCCATCACCGTTTTGTCTGTTAGACGAAATTGAGGCGGCATTGGATGACTCTAACGTAGGTAGATTTGCTAACTATTTACATAAGCTGACCAAGAATACCCAGTTCATTGTCATTACCCATAGAAGGGGAACCATGGCAGCGGCAGACCGTTTGTATGGTATTACCATGCAGGAAAAGGGTGTTTCCACGTTGGTTTCTGTAAATCTGATAGAAGAAGAACTGGACAAGTAGAGAGGTAGGAATATGAGCGAAGAAAAACAGGGCTTTTTTAGCCGGCTGGTTAAGGGATTATCTAAGACCAGAGACAATATAGTATCTGGAATTGATGCGATTTTCAGCGGATTTTCCAGTATTGATGATGATTTTTATGAAGAAATCGAAGAGATTTTAATTATGGGAGACATTGGTGTCGATGCCACCATGAAGATTATTGAGAATCTCAAAGCAAAGGTAAAGGAAGAACACATTAAGGAGCCGGCAGAATGTAAAGAGCTTCTCATACGCAGCATCAAAGAACAGATGAATGTAGGAGAGACGGCGTATCGTTTTGAAGAAGAGAAGTCTGTAGTGCTGGTAATCGGAGTAAATGGAGTAGGAAAGACGACATCCATTGGAAAACTGGCAGGCAAGTTAAAAGACCAGGGGAAAAAGGTAGTGCTTGCAGCGGCAGATACTTTCCGTGCAGCAGCAGGAGAACAGCTTTCTGAATGGGCAAATCGTGCCGGTGTGGATATGATTGGCGGTCAGGAGGGGGCAGACCCGGGAGCCGTGGTGTATGATGCGGTAGCAGCAGCAAAGGCGCGAAATGCGGACGTACTGTTATGTGATACGGCAGGAAGACTGCACAATAAGAAAAACCTGATGGAAGAGTTAAAAAAGATTCATCGTATCTTAGAAAAGGAATATCCGGAGGCCTATCGGGAGACTCTGGTTGTTCTGGATGGAACTACCGGACAAAACGCCCTTGCACAGGCAAGACAATTTTCAGAGGTGGCGGATATTACAGGAATCATTCTTACAAAAATGGATGGAACTGCCAAGGGAGGGATTGCGGTAGCGATTCAGTCAGAGCTTGGGATTCCGGTAAAATACATTGGAGTAGGGGAAACCATCGACGATTTACAGAAATTTGACTCAGAACAGTTTGTAAATGCACTGTTTACTACAAATGACACAAAATAAGACAAATAAGAACAAGGAATAATGCAGACAAAGAAATCGAGGGATTGTAAAATGAATATGTTGACTTTGGAAAAATTTGAAGAAGCAAGTAAAATTGTAAAAGAGGTTACCTTAGAAACAAAACTGGTATACAGTGATTTCTTAAGCGAACAGACAGGAAACAAGGTATATCTGAAACCGGAAAATATGCAGTTTACAGGTGCATATAAGGTAAGAGGTGCTTATTATAAAATCAGTACCTTAAGTCCGGAAGAAAGAGAAAGAGGTTTGATTACCGCTTCTGCCGGAAATCATGCACAGGGCGTTGCCTATGCGGCAAAGTGCTTTGGAGTAAAAGCCACAATCGTAATGCCTACGACCACACCTTTGATTAAAGTAAACCGCACCAAAGGATATGGTGCAGAGGTGGTTTTGTATGGCGATGTGTATGATGAAGCATGTCAGAAAGCATACGAGCTGGCAGAGGAACAGGGATATACCTTTATCCATCCTTTTGACGATCTTGCAGTGGCGACAGGTCAGGGAACCATTGCCATGGAAATCTTCAAAGAGCTTCCATTAGTAGAGTACATTCTGGTACCGATTGGAGGTGGTGGACTTGCAACGGGAGTATCCACCCTTGCAAAACTGTTAAATCCAAAAATAAAAGTGATTGGCGTAGAACCGGCAGGAGCCAACTGTATGCAGGCATCCTTTGAGGCAGGAAAGGTAGTAACTCTGCCCCAGGTAAATACCATAGCAGACGGTACTGCGGTCAAGACACCTGGAGAAACAATTTTTCCGTATATTCGTGAAAATATAGACGAAATCATAACAGTAGCCGATGATGAACTGATTGTAGCATTTCTTGATATGGTGGAAAACCATAAAATGGTAGTAGAGAATTCCGGTTTGCTGACGGTGGCGGCACTTCGTCATCTTGGAGTAAAGGACAAGCGTGTTGTATCTATTTTAAGCGGCGGAAACATGGATGTTATCACCATGTCTTCGGTGGTGCAGCAGGGACTTATTTTCCGGGACCGTATTTTTACGGTATCCGTATTATTGCCGGATAAGCCGGGAGAATTAAGTAAAGTTGCGGAAACTATTGCAAAAGTGCAGGGAAATGTTATAAAATTAGAGCATAATCAGTTTGTATCTACCAACAGGAATGCAGCTGTTGAATTGCGTATTACATTAGAAGCATTTGGAACAGAACATAAGAAGCAGATCATGGATGCGTTAGAACGAGATGGTTACAAACCAAAACTGGTAAGAACGAACTTATAAAACAGGAATAAAATCTGTCAATGGAAAATGGATGTAAAGGGAGAATTACAATCATTTCAAAGGAGAAGGCAGATTATGAAGAAAATCAGTGCAAAAATCATCACCGTACTTGTTGCGTTGACGGCTGTATTTGGCGTCAGCATTCTGTTGAATGTACAGCAGATGGGGATGATTAAGAAAAACAGTGAAGAAGTAACGGAAAATCAGGTGTCTAATGTATATCAGGTGAACGATCTTCGGGCTTCCTATCAGGAAAAGGAAACGCTGCTATATGAACTTATGATGACCAGTGATGAAGCAAACATGCAGCAGCTTGTAACGGAGATTGAAGCGCTTGATAGCAATGTTGCAGACGGACTTGAAAAAATGCAGACAATCTTTGCCTCCAGTCAAGAAGGAAAAGAAGGGGTAGAGCTGCTGGCACAGGATATTGCTACCTACAACGAGGTCTATGAGCGAATTAAGGAAAAAAGTATGGATAATTCCGGAAAACAGGCGGCTTTTCGTACAGCAACCTCCCAGCTGGTAGACCTGGACAAGCAGGTAAAGGCAGATTTAGATGCATTAGATGAGCAGATTCAAAAAACAATGGAAAATGCGGTAGAACAGCAAAACAGTGGGATTCAGCAGGCATATCAGATTATAATAGTATGCATTGTAATTTATCTTGCAGCAGCTGCAGCATGTGCCGTATATATTATCCGAAGCGTTTCAGCACCGATGAAACGTGCCACCAGACAGTTGAATCATATTATCAAAGGGATTCAGAACGGGGAAGGAGATTTGACACTCAGAGTAGACGCCCGTACGAAAGATGAAACCGGTCAGATGGCAAAGGGAATCAACACCTTTATTGACAGTCTTCAGAATATTATGAAGGATGTAAAAGGCTACTCCCTCAAGTTACAGGAATCCGTAGATATTGTAAATGGGCAGGTGACTAAGGTTTCGGAGAATGCCAGTGATACCTCTGCAGCAACCGAAGAACTGTTTGCAAGTATGCAGGAAGTGTCTACCGCTTCAAGTGGAATTAATGAACAGGTAGAGACTGTGGATCAGGAAGTGCGTCAGATGCAGCAGGAAGCAACAGAGTGTGTTGCCTATGCAGAAGAAGTAAAGAAGAGAGCCAATCAGTTAAAGCAGGAAGCCGGAATCAGTAAGAGCAATACCAGAGATATGGTAATCGAAATGACAGAGCTTTTACAGGCTTCTATGGAGAACAGTAAGAAGGTAACCAGAATTAATGATTTGACCAATGACATTCTGGAAATATCAAGTCAGACTAACTTACTGGCGTTGAATGCCTCAATCGAAGCCGCAAGGGCTGGTGAGGCAGGAAAAGGCTTTGCCGTAGTTGCGGATGAAATCCGTATACTGGCAGATAACAGCAGAGAAACTGCAAATAGCATTCAGGAAATCAGCAAAATGGTAACAGATGCGGTAGAAGGTCTTGCAGATAACGCAGAAGAAATGATGCGTTATGTTAATGAGACTGTACTGGGTGATTATGACAGCATGGTAGAAACCGGAGAGCGTTACGACCAGGACGCAACCAGATTTGGTATGGTGTTGCAAAATTTTGCAGATGAGACGGAAGAGCTTCGTCACATTATGAAAGAAATTGTAGTTTCAGTGGGAACCATCAGTACTACCATAGAGGAAAGTGCAAAAGCAATCGGAGCGGTTGCAAAAGGTGCCTCCGGACTGGCAGAAAATATGAATTCCATTAATAACAGCATGAGTGAGAATGCAGAAATTTCCACAACATTACAGGAAGAAGTCGGTAAGTTCCAGAATTTATAAGTGCATAGGAAGAAGGAGAAATGTCTTATGAAGAAAATCAGCACAAAAATCATTTTAGTGCTTCTGATACTGACTTTTGTTTTTGTTGTAGGTATTATAATGAATTATAAACAGGTTGGCATGATGAAGGAAAACAGTGAAGAGGTAACGGAGATTCAGGTAGAAGACCTCAAGCTGGTAAATGAGATTCAGAATGTTTATCTGAAGAAGGAACTGGCATTGTATGACATGATTATGACCACGAATCAGGCCGTTGTAACACAGAATATTGTATCAGTATCCGCAATGTCTACGGAAGTAGAAGAAGGTCTGGAAAAAATGCAAAAAACAATGTCTAAAACTTCAGAAGGAAAGAAGCTTTACGATAATCTTCTGAAAAACATGGATGAGTTTAATCTGCTGTATGCAGAGGTGCTAAAAAAGTCCATGCTGGATGAGGAAGGAAAGCAGGAAGCTTATAACATTATGAATACGACTTTGGCTGATTTGAAGGAACAGTTAGACACCGCTCTGACAGATATGAACAATATGATTGAAAAGTTCATGGATCAGGCAATCGAAGAACAGAATGCATCGATACGGCAGGCATATGTAACGATTATAATTTGTATCGTATTGTATATTGCATTTGCAATTATCTGTGTGTTTTATATTATTAGCAGTGTATCAAATCCGGTACAATCTGCAACGAAACAACTGAATAACATTGTACATAGCATTCAGAATGGAGAAGGCGACCTTACGCTTCGTGTTAAGACAAAGTCAAAGGACGAAATCGGGCAGATGGTATATGGAATCAACACCTTTATTGACAGTCTTCAAAAAATCATGAAGGAGGTCAAGGGATATTCCGTAGAGCTGCAAAGCTCTGTAGACGCGGTAAACGGACAGGTAAGCAGCGTTACCGGAAATGTAAACGATACTTCAGCAGCGACAGAAGAGCTTTCTGCAAGCATGGAAGAAGTAGCGGCTACTTCTTCTGGAATTAACGAACAGATTGCAGGAGTGAATGAAGCCGTAGTGCAGATGCAGGAAGAAGCAGAGAGCTTTGCAAAGTATGCGTTGGAAGTACAGCAGCGCGCCAATGAGCTGAAACGGAATGCAAATATCAGCAAGGAAAATACCAGTGATATGTTACAGCAGATGACAAAGGTTCTTAGAGCATCCATGGAACATAGTAAAAAAGTTACCATGATTAACGAATTGACAAATAACATTTTGGATATTTCCAGCCAGACAAATCTGTTGGCGCTGAATGCGTCCATTGAAGCGGCAAGAGCCGGAGAAGCAGGAAAGGGCTTTGCTGTAGTTGCAGAAGAGATTCGCTTGCTGGCAGATAACAGTAGAGAAACAGCAAACAGTATTCAGGAAATCAGTAAGATGGTAACCGGAGCAGTCGAAGAACTGGCAGAGAATGCAGATGAAATGCTTCGCTATGTCAATGAAAAAGTGATTTCCGATTACGATAGTATGGTAGACACCGGAGTGCGGTATGATGAAGATGCGTCAAAGTTCGGTACTGTATTACATCATTTTTCCAATGAGACAGAAGAATTGCGTGATATTATGAAACAGATGGTGGAATCGATTAATTCCATTTCACTTACGATTGACGACAGTGCAAAAGCAGTAGAGTCCGTGGCTACAGGAGCGGCAGAACTGGTAGACAGCATGCAGCACATCAATAGTAACATGGATACGAACAATCAGATTTCAAATACCTTGAAGGATGAAGTTAGTCGGTTTAAAAATCTATAAAAAGTGAGGGTGTCAAGAAAAAATACTTGACACCCTTATTTTTTTCGTGTATGATAGCAAAGGTGATTGTAATGGAAAAAAAGGTAATGCAGACATTTCTCTATGATTTTTACGGAGAATTGCTGACAGAACACCAGCAAAATATATACGAAGATTTTGTACTGAACGACTTATCGTTAAGCGAGATTGCAGAGGAAGCAGGTATCAGCCGCCAGGGCGTACATGACTTGGTGAAGCGTTGTGACCGGATTTTAGAGGGTTATGAAGAGAAGCTTCATTTGTTGGAACGTTTTTTAAATACCAAGGAAAAGATTATGCAGATTCGTACCTTGGTCCGCAATTACCAGAATCAGAATGAAGCAGAGATTATGACGCAGATAGAGAGCATATCCAACGAGATATTAGAGGAGTTATAAGTATGGCATTTGACAGCTTATCTGAAAAATTACAGAATGTATTTAAGTCCCTGCGGAGTAAGGGAATGCTGACAGAGAATGATGTTAAGGCGGCGCTAAAGGAAGTAAAGCTTGCATTATTAGAAGCAGATGTCAATTTTAAGGTAGTAAAGCAGTTTATCAAGGCTGTGCAGGAGAGAGCCGTAGGACAGGATGTCATGAACGGTCTGAATCCGGGACAGATGGTAATAAAAATTGTAAATGAAGAACTGGTAAGCCTCATGGGGTCTGAGACTACAGAGATTGCATTAAAGCCGGGGAATGAGATTACGGTTATCATGATGGCAGGACTTCAGGGTGCCGGTAAGACCACTACCACAGCAAAGATTGCCGGAAAGCTGAAGCAGAAAGGAAGAAAGCCCCTGCTTGTTGCCTGTGATATTTATCGTCCTGCAGCCATTCAGCAGTTACAGATTAATGGAGAGAAGCAGGAAGTAGAAGTATTCTCCATGGGTGACAATCATAAGCCGGTAGATATTGCTAAGGCAGCCATTGAACATGCCAAAGCAAAAGGGCACAATGTGGTAATCCTAGATACCGCTGGTCGTCTTCATATCGACGAAGAGATGATGCAGGAGCTTCAGGAGATAAAGGCTAACGTAGATGTTACCCAGACGATTTTGGTAGTAGATGCCATGACCGGTCAGGATGCAGTAAATGTAGCGTCAAACTTTAATGAAAAAATAGGAATTGACGGAGTGGTACTTACCAAGCTAGATGGCGATACCAGAGGCGGTGCAGCACTTTCCATCCGTTCCGTTACCGGAAAGCCGATTTTGTATGTTGGTATGGGCGAGAAGCTGTCAGATTTGGAGCAGTTCTATCCGGACCGTATGGCAAGCAGAATTCTTGGTATGGGCGATGTTCTTACCATGATTGAGAAAGCCCAGGAAAATATAGATGAAGAAAAGGCAAAAGAGCTAGAACGCAAGATGAAAAAAGCCGAGTTTGGATTCGATGATTACTTAGAGTCCATGAACCAGATGAAGAAGATGGGCGGCTTATCCAGCGTACTTAGTATGATGCCGGGAATTGGCGGTTCCCAGATAGCAGAAATTGAAAATGCCATGGACGAGAAGAAAATGGCGAGAATCGAAGGAATTATTTATTCCATGACACCGAAGGAAAGAGCCAATCCTTCCATTTTAAATCCGAGCAGAAAGCGCAGGATTGCAAACGGTGCAGGTGTAGACATCAGTGAAGTCAACCGTTTGGTAAAGCAGTTCGAGCAGACCAGAAAGATGATGAAGCAGATGCCGGGACTGATGGGCGGCAAAGGAAAGCGCCGGGGTGGATTTAAACTGCCATTTGGATTATAAAGCAGGTAACAGAGATTTCTCTGATTACAAAATAGAAGAAAACCCTAAGGAGGTGAAAGTAATGGTAAAAATCAGATTAAGAAGAATGGGACAGAAGAAAGCTCCTTTCTATAGAATCGTTGTGGCTGATTCCAGATCTCCAAGAGATGGAAGATTCATCGAGGAAATCGGAACTTACGATCCAACTAAGGATCCAAGTGAATTCCACGTAAACGAAGAATTAGCAAAGAAATGGTTAGCAAATGGTGCTCAGCCTACAGAAATGGTAGGAAAGATCTTCAAAGCAGCCGGTATCGAAAAATAAGATTCGTGAGGTGACGTAATGAAAGAATTAGTGGAAGTAATTGCGAAAGCACTTGTGGATCATCCGGAAGAAGTCGTAGTTACGGAATCTGAGAACGAAAAGTCCATTGTTTTGGAATTACGTGTTGCCCAGCCGGATATGGGAAAAGTAATCGGTAAACAGGGACGTATTGCCAAAGCCATTCGTTCTGTTGTAAAAGCAGCAGCAGCTAAGAGTGACAAAAAAGTTATCGTAGATATTATGCAGTAACATGTAGATATAGGAAGCGAGTCATCGCTTCCTATATTATTAAATGCACTATATTAAATGCACCATTTTTGTGAAAAGAATGAAAATGATTGTTAAGCGGATATGATTGTTTGAGGAATAGGATATGGAAGATTTATTACAGGTAGGTGTTATCACCAACACCCATGGGGTACGTGGCGAAGTAAAGGTATTTCCCACTACAGATGATGTAAAGCGTTTTAAAAAGCTGAAGCAGGTAATATTAGATACCGGAAAAGAACAGTTAGAGCTGGAGATTACGCAGGTAAAGTATTTTAAGAATCTTGTGATTTTGAAATTTAAAGACATTGACAATATCAATGACGTTGAAAAATATAAAGGAAAGAGTCTGTTTGTCACCAGAAAGAATGCAGTGAAATGTGAGAAGGATGAATATTTTATTGCAGATTTAATTGATATGAAGGTGGTAACAGAAGATGGTCAGGAAATCGGTGAGATTGCCGATGTGCTCCAGACCGGAGCCAATGATGTGTATGTCATAAAGCGTTCCGGTAAGAAAGAATTATTGCTTCCTGCCATCAAGGAATGTATCCGTAAGGTAGATATGACGAATCGGGTAATGGAAGTATTTGTAATGCCCGGATTAGATGAAGAAGAATAGGTGAGCAGATGAATTTTTATATACTTACACTATTTCCGGAAATGGTAATGAACGGACTGAATACCAGTATCATTGGCAGAGCGGTGGAAGCAGGATTTCTGCATATAGAAGCCATCAACATTCGGGATTATTCCACGAATAAGCACCATAAGGTAGATGATTATCCTTACGGCGGCGGTGCAGGGATGCTGATGCAGGCGCAGCCGGTCTATGATGCGTGGAAGTCTGTGGTAGAGCGTATCGGGAAGAAGCCCCGCTGTATTTATGTGACACCTCAGGGAAGTACCTTTTCCCAGGGAGCGGCAAAAGAATTTGCAAGGGAAGAAGATATTATTTTACTCTGCGGTCATTATGAAGGAATTGATGAGCGCGTATTAGAAGAGATAGTAACGGATTATATGTCTATCGGTGATTATGTGCTGACCGGAGGAGAGCTGCCGGCAATGGTGATGGTAGATGCTATTTCCCGCATGGTTCCCGGTGTCCTTACCAATGATGAATCCGGCTCTATGGAATCCTTTGAGGGAAATCTGTTAGAATATCCTCAATATTCCAGACCGGAGGAATGGAATGGAAAGAAGGTGCCACAGGTTCTTATGTCCGGACATCATAAGAAAATAGAAGAGTGGCGCAGACAGCAGTCTATCAAGCGAACACTAGAACGTCGTCCGGACTTATTAGAAAAGGCAGAATTAACGGAAAAAGAGAAAAAGGACTTGCAATATATAGCAGGCTGTGGTAAAATATCAATCTGTGAGACAAGAAAATGATGGTCCTCTGTTACCGTGTGTATTAAGAACATCTAATTAAATAGGAGGTCACAAAATGAACGCAACAGAAATTATTAAGAGTATTGAACAGGAACAGTTAAAGGCAGAAGTACCTGAATTTAACGTAGGTGATACCGTAAAAGTTTATGGTAAGATCAAAGAAGGAAACCGTGAAAGAATTCAGGTTTTTGAAGGAATCGTATTAAAGAAACAGGGCGGAAGCAACAGAGAGACTTTTACAGTAAGAAAGTTCTCCAATGGTGTTGGTGTTGAGAAGACATGGCCATTACATTCTCCAAACGTTGAAAAGGTAGAAATCGTTCGTTACGGTAAAGTAAGACGTGCAAAACTGAACTACTTAAGAGAACGTGTTGGTAAGAGAGCAAAAGTAAAAGAATTAGTAAAATAATTCCGAACATGAATGAAGAAGGAAAGGGACAAGTACAGTTGTAGTTGTCCCTTTTATCATAAGTGTACAATTCTTGCAAGATGGAGTAGATATGAGAAGAAGATCCGGTGGACTGAATTTTAATCGTAGAAAAAGAAAAGTGAATACGAAACTGCTAAAAGAGATTGGTATCTGGGCAGGAGAGATTCTGCTGGTGATGGCGATAGCCGTTATGCTGGTTTCTTTTGTGGGATTTCGTATAACGGTAGTAGGAGCATCGATGTCGCCTACCTTAGAGAGCGGTGATGAGATTTTGGTAAATCGCTTTAAATATAAGATTTTTAGTCCGAAGCAGAATGATTTGATTGTGTTTTTGCCAAATGGAAATGAAAAGTCCCATTATTATATCAAGCGCGTGATTGCAGGACCTGGGGACAAGGTGCAGATAAAAGATGGTGTGGTCTATGTCAATGGAGAACAGTTTGCGGAAAAAGCAAGTGTTTCTAATATTGAGAATGCCCTTTTGGCAGAAGATGAGATTACCGTAGGCGAAGATGAATATTTTGTGCTGGGCGATAACCGAAACAATAGCGAAGACAGTCGGTATGCCAGCATTGGAAACGTAAAAAAGGAATATATTGTGGGAAAAGCCTGGTTTGTAGTTTCCCCCTGGGAAAAGTTTGGCTTTTTGAAATAGCAAGGAGAGATACGATGCATTTTCAATGGTATCCGGGACATATGACGAAAGCAAAGCGTCAGATGCAGGAAGATATAAAACTGATTGATCTTGTGATTGAACTGGTGGATGCCAGAATTCCCTTAAGCAGCCGGAATCCGGATATAGACGAGCTGGGAAAACAGAAAGCAAGATTAATATTGATGAACAAGGCAGACCTTGCCAGTGATGAGCAGACCAGAAAATGGTCGGAATACTTTCGTGGAAAGGGCTTTTATGTGGTAAAGCTGGATGCGAGAAGTAAGGCAGGGATGAAAGCCATTAATGACGTCATCATGGAAGCGTGTAAGGAAAAGATAGAGCGGGACAGAAAAAGAGGGATCAAGAATCGTCCGGTGCGGGCAATGGTAGTAGGGATTCCCAATGTAGGAAAGTCAACCTTTATCAATACTTATGCAGGAAAGGCCTGTGCCAAGACGGGAAATAAGCCTGGAGTGACAAAGGGAAAACAGTGGATACGACTGAATAAGAACGTAGAGCTGTTAGACACACCGGGAATTCTGTGGCCGAAGTTTGAAGACCAGACAGTGGGCTTGCGTCTGGCATTGATTGGTTCTATTAAGGATGAGATTTTAAATATTGACGAGCTTTCCTTAGCATTAATTCATATTATTCAGGAAAGATATCCGGGAATTCTATCAGCCAGGTATGAGCTGGAGGAAGAGAAAGAGCCGGTAGAAATATTAGAGCAGGTCGCAAGAAACCGTAACTGCGTGCAAAAAGGCAATGAACTGGACTACAGTAAAGCAGCCTCACTTGTGATTGATGAGTTTCGCAGCGGTCGTCTGGGAAAAATAACCCTTGAATTTCCAGAAGGATAAGGGTAGAATGGAATCGATAGGAATTGATAGATAGAAAAGAGAAGTGAAATGGAAAAAGAGAAGAAGAAAATTAACTTGAAGGAAACAGTTAGTTTTATTTTATACATTGTGGCGGTATTTGTGATTACTTATCTGGTGATTACCTATGTCGGGCAGAGGACCGAAGTAATCGGAACTTCCATGGAATATACCCTTAGCGACGGGGACAATCTGATTGTAGATAAAATTTCATATCGTTTTCGGGACCCGGAGAGATTTGACATTATTGTTTTTCCATATCAATATAAGGAAGACACTTATTATATCAAACGAATTATCGGCTTGCCGGGAGAGACCGTGCAGATTGATGCGAATGGAACCATTTATATTAATGGGGAAGAATTAGAAGAGTCTTATGGACGGGAAGTCATAAAGGAACCGGGAATTGCTGCGGAGCCCATTACGCTTGGCGAAGGAGAGTATTTTGTACTGGGAGATAACCGGAATGCCAGCTCAGACAGCAGGGATCCGAGTGTTGGAAATATTAAGCGGGAAGATATCGTCGGAAGAGCATGGCTTCGAATTTATCCATTTTCCAGATTTGGATTTATTAAGCACAAGTAAAAGACAGAGGAGAAAAGTGTGAGCGAGTTAAAGAAAATTGGGGTAATAAAAGAAGAATTGCAGGCAGCAGAGGAAACGATGCTGCCTTCTTTTATTACAGAATACAAAAACGATGAACGTGCAGGTGTACAGAAAATGGTACAGCAGGCACAAAAGCGTCTGGATAACCTGGAAAAGGAACGGGCGAGAATAGAAGCATTAAAGAAATATGAAAAAGAATATGAAGCTTACGGGTATGTATGTGGGATTGACGAAGTGGGAAGAGGACCACTGGCAGGTCCTGTAGTGGCAGGGGCGGTAATATTGCCCAAAGACTGTAATATATTATATATTAACGATTCTAAGAAGCTAAGTGAAAAAAAGCGGGAAGAGCTTTATGACATTATTATGGAACAGGCGGTGGCAACCGGGATTGGAATGGTAGGCCCTGCAAGAATTGATGAAATCAATATTTTGCAGGCAACATACGAAGCGATGCGTCAGGCTATTCAAAATCTTGCCGTAACACCCGATATATTATTAAACGATGCAGTCACCATTCCGGAGGTAACGATTCGTCAGGTGCCCATTATTAAGGGAGATGCCAAGAGTATTTCCATTGGTGCTGCAAGTATTATTGCTAAAGTTACCAGAGACCGTTTGATGGTGGAATATGATAAGGTCATGCCGGAGTACGGATTTGCTTCCAATAAGGGATACGGTTCGAAAGAACACATTGAGGCATTGAAAAAGTACGGTTCGTCGCCAATTCACCGTCAGAGCTTTATTACACACTTCCAGTAAGCCGGGAAGAACCGGGATTTCTGAGTCTCCCAGTCTTATTGGAAAAATAAGAGAGAAAAGAAGGGAGAAGTTATGTCTATCATCGAAGGAATTAATCAATATCAAAATAATACGGCATCGAATACCCAGACCATGAATGCGGTAAAAGATACCATACGCCCGACTTCTGCCTATCTTCAGGAGTTGACACCGGGGAAAGTATTTGAAGGAACGGTATTAGACATAAAAAACGGACAGGTCACCATAGGATTAAACGATGGACAGACCATAACTGCACGAATGGAAAATGGAGTGCAGTTAGAAAAAGGAATGCCCATGCTGTTTGAGGTAAAGGCAAACAGCGGAGACCAGATTGCCATTCACCCTGTGAATTGGGAAAGCGCTCAGAACCCGACCTTATTAAAGGCATTAGAGGCGGCGGGATTAAAAGTGACCCAGCAGAACCTTTCTATGGTAAGCGAAATGATGAAAGAGCAAATGCCGGTAGATAAGGCAAGTCTGCTCCAGATGTCGCGTTTGATAGCACGTTTTCCCGAAACAGAGGTACAGACTCTTTTGCAGATGCAGAAAGCCGGAATCGAAATCAATGACAGCACCATTGTGCAGTTTGAAAATTACCGTAATAATCAGCAGGCATTTCTGCCGGAAATGCAGGAGCTGATAGATGGACTTCCCGACATGGCAGAGGAGCTTTATGCCGGTGAACAGGGCAATGTAAACCTGCAGGGAGGCGCAGGGATACAGGGACAAAATGCGTTAAATGCACAACCACTCCTACAGTTCCAACAGCAGATTATAGGAATTTTAGTAGGCGGACAGACCGGGGCGGATGGAAGTGTTCAGGCAGCGGTCAGTGCCGCACAGACCATGGGAGCAACCGCTGAGCTGGTGCAGAATGAAGCATTAGCTAACCTGTCAGTGTCTCAGGTGGACGCAGCAGAGGGGGTAATCATTCATCAGGATTTGACACAGGAGGAAAGCGGAGTAGGAACGCAGGCACAGAGCGGGAATGGTCTTTTCAATGGTCTTAAGAATGGAGGAATGGAAGAGGGATTGTCCGCAGGTGGCAACGGGGCAGAGAATTCTGCAGGAAAGGTTGCAGCGGGAAGAGAAGCGCCTCTGTCAGAACTGGCAGAAGGAAATACTGTAACGGAAAATGCAGCCGATGGAAGAAGCTTAAATCATATATTATCCTCCGGTCAGCAGGCAAATCTTACTTCTCTGTTACAGGAATTTTCCGGAGCAGTAGAAAATAAGATATTATTTCAGAACGGTCAGTTGAATCCCGAGCTGACGGCAGGTGAATTGCTTCAACAGATGGTAGCATCTGTGGAAAACAGTGAGAATTATACCAGTGCCGCCATGCAAAAGCTCTTCTTTTCTGATGAATACAAGGAAGTTTTGAAGCGTGCTATGGAAGAACAGTGGCTTACCACACCGGAAAATCTGAAAGAAGAAGGAGCAGTCAAGGAGCTATATCAGCGTTTGGGAAGACAGATGGAACAATTACAGCAGGTACTGAACCAGACAGGAACAGAACAGGGAGCGGCACTTGCAAAGTCCGCCCAGGGGGTACAGAGCAATCTGGAGTTTATGAATCAGTTGAACCAGATGTATACTTATGTACAGCTTCCCTTGAAGTTACAGAATCAGAACGCCCATAGTGACCTCTATGTGTATACCAATAAGAAGAGTCTTATGGAGCGAGACGGAGAGCTGACTGCATTGCTTCATTTGGATATGGAGCACCTTGGAGCAACAGATATTTATATTAAGATGTTAGGAACTTCCGTGGAAACAACGTTTTATTTGGAGAACAACGGTTCTTATGATCTGATTTTGAAGCATATGGATGCCTTACAGGAAAAATTAGAAGAAAAAGGTTATCAATGTAAAATTGACGTGGAAAACAGGGAAAAACAGCAGGATTTTGTAGAAGAATTTTTAGAAAAAGAAAAACCAATAGGAAGATTTCAGCGATATTCCTTTGATGTAAAGGCATAAGAAAAAATCAGGAAGGAGGAGACAGCCATGGCAGATGTCAGATACAAAAATACAAAAGAACCGGTGATTACAGAACAGATGCCGGGGGAAAAACCCAAGACAGCCGTAGCTGTAGCCTATGAACCGGGGGAAGCGGCACCGAAAATTATTGCGGCAGGAAAGGGGATAATAGCAGAAAAGATTATTGAAAAGGCAAAAGAAGCAGAAATTCCATTCTATCGGGATGATAAACTGGCAGATACATTGTCAAAGCTGGAAATCGGAGACAGTATTCCGCCGGAATTGTATGAAGTAGTGGCAGAAATACTGGTATTTGTGGATGATATGGATAAGCTGCGGGAAAAAGTAAGGGATTAGAGTGAGGAGGAGAAAATCTGAAAAGGGATATAACGCAAAGGGGAAACAGAGCAGAAGGATATTTGGCAGAGCAAAAAGCAGCGGAATATCTGAAACAAAAAGGATATCGGATATTGGAGCACAACTTTTACAGCAGATATGGTGAAATTGATATTATTGCAAGAGAAGGGAAGTATCTGGTCTTTGTAGAGGTGAAATATAGAACCAATATCAGTCACGGAACGCCCCAGGAAGCGGTTAGTTATAGTAAGCAGCGGACTATCTGCAGAGTAGCGAATTATTATTGTCTGAAACGTGGCATACAGGAAGGCACTGCATGTCGTTTTGATGTGGTGGCGATTCTGGGAAATGATGTGACATTATTTCGCAATGCATTTGAGTATCAAGGATAGCAAATGAGTAATGATGACTTTAAGTATAGAATAGATATAGGGAGCAACGAAATGGCGATTGTAAGGGAAGCACTAGAAGAAATATTTCCATTTTGGAAGGAACTGTTACCGGAAGAAAAAGAAATGGTAAAAGAGAATGCAAGAGTTGAAACATATGGGAAAGGTGTTGTTATTAATAGAACAACCGAAGAATGTAAAGGGCTAATGGCAGTGCGAGCCGGACAGTTAAGAACCTATATTCTTTCCGAAGAGGGGAGAGAAGTAACACTGTTTCGGGTGCAGGAGGGAGAAATATGTGTTTTGTCTGCTTCCTGCCTGATGGATTCTATTATCTTTGATGTTTTGATAGAAGCAATGGAGCCAACAGAAGTTATAATTATTCCATCTTCCGTTCTGCATCAAATTAAGGATAAGAATCTATATGTTGAATTGTATCTATATAAAACAGCGACAGAAAAGTTTTCCGATGTAATGTGGACTATGCAGCAAATATTATTTTTGCGGATTGACCAAAGAGTTGCCGCTTTTCTCTGGGATGAAATGCAGCGGCAGAAAAGTATGACGATAACTGTTACCCATGATGAAATTGCAAGGTATATTGGAAGTGCAAGAGAAGTTGTAACAAAGGTTTTAAGATATCTTGCACAGGAAAAAGTAGTGGAGCTGAAAAGGGGAAAAATTGACATTGTAAATAAGGAAAAATTGAAAAAGCTTTTGTAATGTAACATAGTTACATACGTGACCTCTGTGTTTTTGATAATATGCTATCAGAAAACAGAGGTTTTTTATTTTATAATAACCATATGGCATGGGAACCATGACACAGTCTATATGTAAACTGAAAAATACGGAGGAAGAAAATGAGGGAATTTTAAAAGCAAAGGGAAAAATATAATTTGATAAGGTTTTCTATTGTTGACAAAGTGGATGATACAACATATAATGTAAGTCGTAAAATAATGATAGAAAAGTGCATGAGATGGAATACGCGGACACAACAAGGTGTCTGCGTTTTTGATTAAAGGCAGTGGGAAAGGAGCAGTTATGGTATTCAAGAAGACCACATCAGAGCAGGTACTTAAGATAAGAGAAGTCGAGGGATTTCCCATGCTGGTTTATCCATTATTAGAACAGATTGGTATGGTAAAGCACTGTTTTACCACAAGACAGGGAGGAGTCAGTGAAGGAATCTTTGAAAGTCTGAATCTTAGTTTTACCAGAGGGGACAGCAGAGCAGCGGTAGAAGAAAATTTCAGGCGGGTAGCAAAGGCGTTGGGAACGGAATATGAGAAATTTGTGTTCACAGACCAGACCCATACCACCAATGTAAAGCGTGTAGGGCGGGAAGATGCAGGGAAAGGACTGACCAGAGAACGGGGCTATACGGACGTGGATGGACTTATTACCAATGAGCCAGGAATCGTGTTATCTACCTTTTATGCAGACTGTGTTCCATTGTATTTTGTAGACCCGGTGCATCATGCAATCGGACTTTCCCATTCCGGCTGGCGTGGCACCGTAGGGCGCATGGGAAAGGTAACACTAGAAGCCATGAAAAGGGAATTTGACACGAATCCGGCAGATGTCATTTGTGCCATTGGACCATCCATTTGTCAGTCATGCTATGAGGTAAGTGAGGACGTAGCAGTAGAATTCAAGCGGGAATTTTGCGGACAGGAAGAAGAGATTCTCATGGATAAGGGAAACGGAAAGTATCAGCTGGATTTATGGAAAGCGAACGAGTTAATTTTATTAGAGGCGGGAGTAAAGCCGGAACATCTGGCAGTTACGAATATCTGTACCTGTTGTAATGATAAGCTGTTGTTTTCCCATCGGGCAAGTCAGGGAAAACGGGGAAATTTAGGAGCGTTTTTAAGTATTCGAGAAGAATAAGTGATGTAAAAAAGATAGATTTTATCCTGTGGCGAGACAGAAAATGAACGCCTAAATTCAGTAAATAATAGAAAAGAGGAATCGCAATGGAAAAATATATGGATTATGTATTAGAGCAGACGAAGAATATTTTGTCTATAGACAGCCCTACCGGCTACACAAAGGAAGCAGCAGATTATGTCATCCGTGCCTATGAATCACTGGGCTACCATCCGGTAAAGACTGTAAAGGGCGGTGTACTGGTGGAGATTGGCGGCACAGACGAGAAAGATGCTATTTTATTAGAAGCACATATGGACACCTTAGGAGCCATGGTGAGGGAGATTAAAGGAAACGGAAGATTGAAGCTGTCTCCATTGGGTGGCATGAATCCCAATAACGCAGAAGCCGAGAACTGCCGCATTATTACCAGATTTGATGGGAAATACGAGGGAACCTTCCAGTTAGAAAATGCATCCATTCATGTAAATGGAGATTACAACGATACCAAACGAAGTTATGATAACATGGAAGTTGTGTTAGATGAGCATGTAACTTCCGAAGAAGAGACCAGAGAGCTTGGAATCATGGAGGGAGACATTGTAGCATTTGACCCAAGAACTACCATTACCGAAAAGGGCTATATTAAAAGCCGTTTTCTGGATGATAAGCTGAGTGTTGGAATTTTGTTAGGATTCGCGAAATTTTTAAAAGAAGAAAATATTACAACAAAACGAAAAATTTATCATCATATTACGGTGTACGAAGAAGTAGGACACGGTGCCTGCGGTACGGTGCCGGAGGGGGTGACCGAGATTCTCTCTGTGGATATGGGCTGTGTAGGCGACAGCTTACAGTGCAGTGAGCGTCAGGTGTCTATCTGTGCAAAAGACAGTGTAGGTCCTTATAATTATGAGGTGGTAACAAATCTGATAAAAGCGGCAAAGGAGCATAACATCGATTTTGCGGTAGACGTATACCCACACTATGGTTCCGATGCAGACGCAGCCTTAGAAGCTGGCTATGACTGCCGCCACGGATTGATTGGAGCAGGTGTGTATGCTTCTCATGGGTATGAGAGAAGTCATGTGGACGGCGCAAGGAATACGCTGGAATTGTTAAGGGCATACTTGGTATAAGCATTTTGGTGCAAGATTTCTATATTCATGTATGCAAAAAGAGTTCTCAAGCTGAGAACTCTTTTATATTAGGTTGGTTTTAAAGATTAATCATCAGATTCCTGGTCATCGCTGGTAGAGTATACCTGACGTTTTCTTGCCATTTCATCACTTTCTAAGTATTCATCGTAGGTAGTAATCTTATCGATTAAGGTTCCGTTGGGTAAAAACTCAATAATACGGTTGGCTGTAGTCTGTACTACCTGATGGTCACGGGAAGCAAATAATACAACGCCCGGGAACTTAATCAGTCCGTTATTCAAGGCTGTGATGGACTCCATATCCAGGTGGTCGGTAGGCTCATCTAAAATCAGTACATTGGAGCCTTCAATCATCATACGGGAAAGCAGTACACGCACCTTTTCTCCACCGGACAATACCTTCATTTTCTTTACACCGTCTTCTCCGGCAAATAACATTCTGCCAAGGAAACCGCGGACATAAGTAGCATCTTTGATTTCAGAGAACTGGGTCAGCCAGTCTGCAATCTGCAGGTCATTATTGAAGATTTCTGTATTATCCTTCGGGAAATAGGATTGGGAAGTCGTAACGCCCCACTTATAAGTACCTTCATCCGGTTCCATTTCTCCGGCAAGAATCTTAAATAATGTAGTTTTTGCAAGCTCATTTCCACCTACAAAAGCAATCTTGTCATCATGACCTACAATAAAGGAAATGTTATCTAAAACCTTTACACCGTCAATGGTCTTGCTCAAGTTTTCTACTGCAAGCACTTCATTTCCGATTTCGCGGTTCGGACGGAAGTCGATGTATGGATATTTACGGCTGGAAGGTTTGATTTCATCCAACTGAATTTTTTCCAGTGCTTTCTTTCGGGAGGTAGCCTGTTTGGATTTGGAAGCATTTGCGGAGAAACGGGAGATAAACTCCTGTAACTCTTTGATTTTTTCTTCCTTTTTCTTGTTGGCTTCCTTCATCTGCTTAATCAACAACTGGCTGGATTCATACCAGAAGTCATAATTTCCGGCATACAACTGAATCTTAGCGTAGTCAATATCTGCGGTATGAGTGCAGACCTTGTTTAAGAAGTAACGGTCATGGGAAACTACGATAACGGTATTCTCGAAGTTAATCAAGAACTCCTCTAACCATGCAATCGCATCTAAATCCAGATGGTTGGTAGGCTCGTCTAAAAGCAGAATGTCAGGGTTGCCGAATAATGCCTGAGCAAGCAGTACCTTCACCTTCTGGGCACCGGTTAAGTCTTTCATCAGAGAATAGTGGAACTCGGTCTCAATACCAAGTCCGTTCAATAACTGGGCAGCGTCGGATTCCGCATTCCATCCGTCCATTTCGGCAAATTCTGCCTCCAACTCGCTGGCACGGATACCGTCTTCATCGGAGAAGTCCTCTTTCATGTAAATAGCATCCTTTTCCTTCATAATGTCATACAGACGCTGATTTCCCATGATGACGGTATCAAGAACAGAAAATTCGTCATATTTAAAGTGGTCCTGCTGTAAGAAGGAAAGACGCTGACCCGGAGTAATTGAGATATCTCCGCTGGTAGGCTCTAACTGTCCGCTTAAGATTTTTAAGAACGTAGACTTTCCAGCACCGTTGGCACCAATGAGACCGTAGCAGTTTCCTTCTGTAAATTTAATATTCACATCTTCAAATAAAGCTTTTTTGCCAATTCGTAAAGTTACATTGTTTGCACTAATCATTCTAATACACCTTTCTACTTATTTATAATGTGCGAAAAATTGCCTAGTCCTTTCTATTTTACCGTATATATCCTATTTTGCAAGCTCTTTGGAAAAAAGTTTTGTATTTTTTTTAAATGCCATTTGTGCAAAATAATTGAAAATTTATTGAAAAAAACCGAATTTTTTGTTATTATTTATAAATAGAGGATTTTAACTAGACGATAACCAAGGGGATATGGAGAGCAGGATTGGAGAAAGATATGGGTTACAGTGAAATCAAAGATATGCTTCAGCAAATGCCAAGTGGATGTGCGCTAATACGTGGAGGCGAAGTCTGGGAAGTCATCAGTGCCAATGATGAATTTTTTGAGCCCAGCGGATATACCGAAAGTGAGATTCGGGAGATGCCAAATGATATATATGATATTGTATACAAAGCAGATACTGTCAGCTTGCGAAGAATAGCTGAAGAAGCATTGCACAGTGGGGAAATGCGGGAGGGTGAGTTCCGTATTTATGACAAACAGGGAAAGATTCACTGGCTTGCTACCAAGATGAAGTTTTATTGCTATAAGGACAGGGAGCCGTGTTACTTTGTTTCTATCTGGGATATTCATAAACGCAAACAGATAGAGCAGGAGCTTTATCTGCAATCAGAACGATACAAAATGTTAGAAGAAATAAATAATGAAATTGCCTTTGAGTATGATGTGAAAGAGCAGATTTTTTTATTTCCCAAAAGGTCAAAGCTCTTTCCGAAATCAGAACGAGAAAAGAAACGAATCATCCATCGAAATGAAATCAATAAATTGATTCATCCTCAGGATTTAGAAAAGGTTTGTAAGATTATAGACGAGGTATCCGGGGAATCGGATGAAGGTACGGTAGAATATCGTATAAAATTTAACGAGGGAGAAAAGGAAGAATGGAGATGGCACCGTACGATTTATAAGAGTATCATGGGGGTAAATGGAAAAGTAGTACGGGTACTTGGAAGAACAGAAGATATTACCAAGCAAAAGTTAAAGCAATATGAGCTGACAAAACGGTTAAAGTGCGATGCCCTTACCGGTTTATTAAACAGGGTCGCTGCCAGGTCGGCCATTGAAGAATTTTTGCGGACGGAGCCGGAGGGGGAACATGCCTTTTTCCTGATAGATGTAGATAATTTTAAGACAATTAATGATACCTTTGGACATTTATTTGGAGATAGTGTACTGGTCAATATTGCTGAGAAGATAACGGGAATGTTCAGAGTCAGTGATGTAATCGGAAGAGTGGGCGGGGATGAATTTATTGCCTTTATGAAGAATACCGGACAGGAGCAGGCAAAGAGAAAAGCCCGGGGGATATGCGAAGTAGTAAGGCAGGAATACAACAGCGAGGGGGAAACGATTGAAATAAGCTGCAGTGTGGGAATTGCTCTTGTTGGAAAGGAAAAAGCAGATTATACTACGCTGTTTTCTAAGGCGGATATGGCAATGTATCGGGCGAAGAAGGCAGGAAAGAATCAGTACAGTATAGCAGAATACTTAGATCCGCAGTGGAAAATACAGAAAAAAGGGATAGAAAGCAGGAACAGTCAGTACCGGGCAGGAAAGGCGCAGGATTTTGATTTTTTAACGAAGGCATTTTTGTTGTTATCTCATGCGAAGGATGTAAATAATTCCCTGAATCTGCTGGTAGAAAGAATCGGAAGGCAGTACGACTTAGGAGCGGTACTGGTATTTGAATGGAATGAACAAAAGAAAGAGATATGCCGAACGAATTCGTGGGGCAGGAAGCGGGGGATATTGCCGAAAAAGAGAATTCCGGAAGAAAGCGCTAAATGGAGAAAAGTGTGTGCAAGAATGGAGAAACAGGAAATCCTGTGTATTACTGACTGCCAGTGCGATACGTCCATGACGCAGGAGGAGAAAGAAATATTTCGGGAAAGAGAAGTATGTGCGGTAATCGGAGGAACGTTCTCCTATTTAGAGCGCGGCAGAGGGTATGTGATGTTCTGCGACATGGAGAAAAGCCGAAACTGGAGTGAATTTGAGCAGGAAATATTTAGAGAATTAATCCGACTGCTTTCTGTTTTTGTAGCAGTGCGCTGTCAACAGGAAGAGGAGCAGCATACCATACGAAAGCTGAAAAAAAGGGATGCGCTTACCGGACTTTATAACGAAGAAGCGTTTAAGGAAAAAGTGTATGAAATAAAGAAAAATCCAGATAAAAACATGCAGTATGCAGTGATATATACGGATATTAATGATTTTTCCTATATCAACGATAACTATGGGCAGGAAGCAGGGAATGGAATATTAAAAAGCTTTGCTGCATCCATCATGGAAAATCCCAATGCGATTGCATGTCGTCTGTATTCGGACCTGTTCATCAGCTTTATGTGGGACAGTGACAGGGAAAGTATTTTGCAGTATGTAGTAAAGAAAAATATGAGCTTCAGCAGTCAGCAGAAACAAAGATACATTGCTGAAAATGTGAAATTATCTACCGGAATTTATTTTCTGGAAAGTCCGGAAGAAGACCTAGAAATTGCGATTGAAAATGCGAATCTGACCAGAAAAAGCATTAAGGGAAACGACAGTATATTTTGCAGGGTATACGAAAAGAAACTGCGTCAGCAAAGGGAAAAAGAGAAAAAGGTAATAGAAGAATTCCCCAAGGCATTGAAAGAAGAGCAGCTCATGGTATATGTTCAGCCGCAGTTTCAACTGGATAAGAGAAAATTTGTTGGCGGAGAAGCATTGATACGCTGGAAAAATCAAAGGGGCAAAATAGAGTGCCCGGATGATTTCATTCCTGCGCTGGAAAAGTCAGGAGATATCATAAAGTTGGATTTCTATGTATATGAGCAGGTGCTGAAAGCAATGAAGCGTTGGATGGAAGAGGGAAAGCAGCTGCCGGTGATTTCCGTAAACTTTTCCAGAAAGCATTTTGAGACCGGAGGGATTTACCGCAAAGTCGTGGAAAGAGCCAATGCCTATGAAATTCCACCAGCCTGTATCGAAATCGAGATAACGGAAAGTCTTTTTTCTTCCGGATATGATTTGGTAAAATTAGACATGGAAAAGCTTAGAAGTGCAGGTTTTCAGGTGGCAATCGATGATTTTGGAACGGGCTATTCTTCCTTAAGCATGCTGATGGATATTCCTGCTGACGTAGTAAAGATTGATAAGAGCTTTTTAAGCATGGAAAGCAGTAAAAAGGGAAGGCAGTTTATCGAATATATGGGAAAGCTCATACATAGTGCCAAGGAGAAAGTCATAGTGGAGGGGATTGAAACGGAAGAACAGTATGAGTTCCTGACAAAATGTGGTTTAGAATATGGACAGGGGTTTCTTTTTGAACGTCCCATTCCTCTATCGGTGTTTGAAGAAAAATACATAAAATAGCGGGAAAAGCTATTGATTTTTTGTTACAATTTGAGTATAGTTTTAGGTAGAGAATGTGAAAAAATTTATCAACATTCAAATAACCTGCATGTCTGTTTCTCATAGGGCAGATATGCCTAATTTCAGGTAGGAGGAAAATATAATGAAGAGATCTATGAAAACCATGGATGGTAACCATGCAGCAGCTCATGCTTCTTATGCATACACAGATGTTGCAGCCATCTACCCAATCACACCGTCTTCTGTTATGGCTGAAGCTACAGATGAATGGGCAACACAGGGAAGAAAGAACATTTTCGGACAGACCGTTCAGGTAACTGAAATGCAGTCTGAGGCAGGTGCAGCAGGTACTGTACACGGTTCTTTGGCAGCAGGTGCTTTAACAACCACCTATACTGCATCCCAGGGATTGTTATTGATGATTCCAAACCTTTACAAAATTGCAGGTGAAGGACTTCCGGGAGTATTCAATGTATCCGCTCGTTGTGTAGCAAGCCATGCGTTAAATATTTTCGGAGACCATTCCGACGTATATGCCTGTCGTCAGACCGGTGTAGCAATGCTGTGTGAATCTTCCGTACAGGAAGTTATGGACCTGACTCCGGTCGCACACTGTGCTGCATTGGAAGGAAAGCTTCCTTTCATCAACTTCTTCGATGGATTCAGAACCTCTCATGAGATTCAGAAAATCGAGACATGGGATTATGAAGATTTAAAAGATATGGTTGATATGAATGCAATCGATGAATTCCGTAAGAATGCATTGAATCCAAATCATCCACGTCAGGATGGTTCTGCACAGAACCCGGATATCTTCTTCCAGACCAGAGAGTCCTGTAACTCCACATACGATGCAATGCCTGCAATCGTACAGAAATACATGGACAAAGTAAATGAAAAGTTAGGAACAGATTACAAGCTGTTCAACTACTACGGAGCTGCTGATGCTGAAAAGGTTATCATTGCTATGGGTTCCGTATGTGATACCATTGATGAAACAATTGATTACTTAATGGCAAGAGGAGAGAAAGTCGGCGTTGTTAAGGTTCGGTTATACAGACCATTCAGCAAAGAAGCTCTTGTAGCAGCTATTCCTGAAACTGTTAAGTTAATTGCTGTATTAGATAGAACAAAAGAACCAGGCTCTCTTGGAGAACCATTATACTTAGACGTAGTTGCAGCATTAAAGGGAACAAAATTCGAAAGCGTTCAGATTACAAGCGGACGTTACGGATTAGGTTCTAAGGATACAACTCCTGGACAGATTATTGCTGTATACAACAATACAGAAAAAGAAAGATTTACAATCGGTATCTATGATGATGTTACCAATCTGTCTCTTGAAGTAAAAGAAGACCCTGTAACAACACCAGAAGGAACCATCAACTGTAAGTTCTGGGGACTTGGTGCTGACGGTACTGTTGGTGCGAACAAGAACTCCATCAAGATTATCGGAGACAACACAGACATGTACGCTCAGGCATACTTTGACTATGACTCCAAGAAGTCCGGTGGTGTTACTATGTCCCACTTACGTTTCGGAAAGAAAGCAATTAAGTCTACTTACTTAATTAAGCAGGCAAACTTCGTAGCCTGTCATAATCCTTCTTACGTTCGTAAGTACAACATGGTTCAGGAATTAGTACCAGGCGGAACCTTCTTACTGAACTGCTCATGGACACCGGAAGAATTAGAAACTCACTTACCAGGACAGGTTAAGAGATACATTGCTGAAAACGATATCCAGTTCTATACCATCGACGGTATTAAGATTGGTAAGGAAATCGGACTTGGCGGACGTATCAATACTGTACTTCAGTCTGCATTCTTCAAACTGGCAGCTATCATTCCGGAAGAAAGAGCAATCGAACTGATGAAAGCAGCTGCTAAGGCTACTTACGGCAAGAAAGGTGATAAAATCGTACAGATGAACTACGATGCTATCGATGCCGGAGCAACCGGAGTTGTTAAGATTGATGTACCAGCAAGCTGGAAAGACGCTCAGGATGAAAGCTTTGCAATGGTAGCAACAGGTGACAGAAAAGACGTTGTTGATTTCGTTAATAACATCCAGATTCCTGTAAATGCTCAGGAAGGTAATAAGATTCCGGTATCTGTTGTTAAGGAATATGAGCATGGACAGACTCCATCCGGTTCTTCTGCATTTGAAAAACGTGGTATTGCAGTAGACGTTCCGGTATGGAATCCGGAAAACTGTATCCAGTGTAACATCTGTTCTTATGTATGTCCTCATGCAGTAATCCGTCCGGTTGCTATGACAGCAGAAGAAGCTGCTAAGGCTCCAGAAGGAATGCAGATGCTTGATATGACAGGAATGCCAGGATACAAGTTCAGCATGACCATTTCCGCACTTGACTGTACCGGATGTGGTTCCTGTGCTAACGTATGTCCAGGAAAGAAAGGCGAAAAAGCACTTTCCATGGCAAACTGCGAAGCAAACGTTGGAGAACAGAAATACTTCGACTTTGGTTTAACTGTAGAGAAGAAGCCGGAAGTTGTTGAGAAGTTCAAAGAAACAACCGTAAAAGGCTCTCAGTTCAAACAGCCATTACTTGAGTTCTCCGGAGCTTGTGGTGGATGTGGTGAGACACCTTACGCTAAGTTAATTACACAGTTATTCGGTGACAGAATGTACATTGCAAATGCAACAGGATGTTCTTCTATCTGGGGTAACTCCTCACCTTCTACACCTTATACTGTAAACGAAAAAGGACAGGGTCCTGCATGGTCTAACTCCTTATTCGAAGATGCTGCTGAGTTTGGATATGGTATGTTATTAGCTCAGAAAGCAATCAGAGGAAAATTAAGAACAAAGGTAGAAGCATTAGTTGCTGATGGCAAGAACGCAGATGTTGCAGCTGCCGGAAAAGAGTGGTTAGATACTTATACTGTAGGTGCTCTCAACGGAACAGCTACCGATAAGTTAATCGCAGCATTAGAGGCTTGCGGATGTGATGCATCCAAAGAAATCCTTGCTGAGAAAGACTTCCTTGCTAAGAAGTCCCAGTGGATTTTCGGTGGTGACGGATGGGCATACGACATCGGATTCGGTGGTGTTGACCATGTATTAGCAAGCGGACAGGATATCAACGTAATGGTATTCGATACCGAAGTATACTCCAATACAGGCGGACAGTCCTCTAAGGCTACTCCGGTTGGAGCAACTGCACAGTTCGCAGCAGGCGGAAAAGAAGTGAAGAAGAAAGACCTTGCTTCCATCGCAATGAGCTATGGCTATGTATACGTTGCACAGATTGCAATGGGTGCTGACTACAACCAGTGTGTTAAGGCAATCGCAGAAGCAGAAGCTTATCCGGGACCATCCCTGATTATTGCTTACGCTCCATGTATCAACCATGGTATTAAGATTGGTATGAGCAAAGCTCAGACCGAAGAGAAGAACGCTGTAGAAGCTGGTTACTGGCATACATTCCGCTTCAATCCAGAATTGAAGAAGGAAGGAAAAGCAGCATTCTCCTTAGACAGCAAGGCACCTACCGGAGATTACAAGGCATTCTTGAACGGAGAAGTTCGTTACAATGCCCTTGCAAGATTCAATCCGGAAAGAGCAGAAGAACTGTTTGCACAGTCTGAAGAATATGCAAAAGAACGTTATGAATACCTGAATAAGTTAATTACTTTGTATGGTGAGAACTAATTTAGAGTTTTGAAATACGTTTGGTAAAAGAGAGAGTCTCCTTGAAGGAGGCTCTCTTTCTTACTCTATAGGAAATACCGTGTTGCGTTAAAGTGAAAAAAAAAAGCACTCCGTGCAGGATGCGCACTCGCACAAGTGGAATTATGTCGCAAGCGACTGTGCTCGGCGCGGCAAAGTGTGTTCCGCTTGATAGGTAATGCATATTCGCGAGAGTGTGCGGAGCACACTTTGTTCTGATATGGAATGTCATGCTTTAGAAAAGTACGGATTTTCCTATGATATAAAAATGCTCCGCCAAGGATGTCATATCATAGAGTCGGTCTGGTCCTATTTACAAAAAATTATCTGGGTGCTAAAATGCTACATAGAGGATAAGGATTGGAGGATGTACGTATGATGAATGGCACAAAGAAATACGAAGAGATAATAAAAAATATCAGTTCCATGACCCCGGTAGTAAATGGCAGAGTACCGGAAGCAGAAAAGATTCAGAAACGATTAGCGCAGGGAAAGCAGGAATTTGAACTCGCTGTGCAGGCAATATTGGATGCCTTGATGAAAATGAGTGCTCTTGATTTGTCCTTGGATGATAATTCCAAGCTGGTAACAAGAGTGAGCGGAGAACTTTCTCAGGCGGCGGAGAAGATTCAGGAAATTGCAGTAGTGGCAAGTTATAGTACCTCGGAAGTTGCTGCTGCCCATGAGAATCTGACGGAAAATATTGGAACCGTTTCGGACAGCTCTGAAGAGATTTTAAAGGGAATTAAGGAAAGCGAGAGTCAGTTGAAGCTGGTGATGGAAGTCTCCGGTAAGACCATTGATAATTCCATGGAGATGAAGTCTGATATGGAGAAGCTACTGGAAGTCATCTTTAATATGAATGAAGTAATCGCCGCTATCAATGGAATTTCCTCACAGACCAACCTTTTGGCATTAAATGCAAGTATTGAAGCGGCAAGAGCGGGGGAGGCAGGGAAAGGCTTTGCTATTGTAGCAGAGGAGATTCGGAAATTGGCAGACGAGACAAAAAGTCTTACTGATAATATGGATGGGTTTGTGACAAGTATTCAGGAGGCATCACAACAGAGCTCCCAGAGCATTGATGAGACAGTAGTATACTTGGAAGAAATTAACGAGCATCTTAAGAAGGTACATGAGAAAAATATTACAAATAGGAAAAATGTGGAAGCGATTTCAGAAGCAATCAATACTACAGCGGCAGCAAGTCAGGAAATATACAGCTCCGTTGTTCAGTTAGAAGAACAGGCAGTAAAAGTAGAAGAAGAGACCGGAATCCTGAATGAACAGGCAAAGACCATGAAGCAGATAAGCGATTCCTTAGAAGAAATCATTAAGCCGGTGGCTTCTATCGAAAATCAACTGGATGAAACGGCAAAGCGTATGGGAAGAATGTCAGAGGATGTGTTCTATATGCTGGATAATCAGATGTTTGCTGGTGCCATTCGGGCGGCTATCTCAGCTCATCGAAACTGGGTAAGTACCTTAGAGAAGATTGTAACAGAAGGTGTGGTCGTTCCGCTTCAGACAGATGCTTCTAAATGTGGATTCGGACATTTTTATTATGCCATGAAGCCAAAGCATATAGAGATAAAGGGGCTGTGGGATGGAATTGAAGCAAAGCATAAGGAGTTACATCAAATCGGAAAAAGTGCAATTCAGGCAGTATGGGAAGAAAATGATAGAGATGCACAGGAGAAAATGGAGCGTGCATGCCAGCTTTCCCAGGAGCTGATTGGAGACTTTGAGAAGATTCTTGGAATTGTAGAAGAACTAGACCGTAAAAAAGAGCAGGTATTTGCCTAAGGAAGCATAGGATGTCATGAAGAATCACCAAAGAAAAAGGGATTCTTCATGGCATTTACTATTTCCTTAAATTCTGTTATACTAAAAAAGTATGTTTAAGATGAAATAGGAGAGAACGATTTGAAAGAACATATTGTATATAAAGTTCTACCGGGAAGTATAGCAGAGGAATTAGAGGTGGAACCGGGAGATGTGTTGGTCTCCGTGAATGACCATGCAATCGAGGATATTTTTGACTATCATTTTTATACCAATGAAGAATATCTAACAGTAGTGGTGCGAAAGCCGAATGGAGAAGAATGGGAGTTAGAGATTGAAAAAGAGTATGAAGATGATTTGGGGATTGAATTTGAAAACGGTCTGATGGACCATTACAAGTCCTGTCATAATAAATGTATCTTTTGTTTTATTGACCAGATGCCGAAAGGAATGCGAGAGACACTTTATTTTAAGGACGATGATTCCAGGCTTTCCTTTTTACAGGGAAATTATGTAACACTTACTAATATGAAGGAACACGATTTAGAGCGGATTATTGAGTATAAGCTTGGCCCTATCAATGTGTCAGTGCAGACCATGAATCCCGAGCTGCGCTGTAAGATGTTAAACAACCGGTTTGCAGGAGATGCATTGAAAAAGCTGGACAGGCTTTATGAAGCGGGGATTCCGATGAATGGGCAGATTGTACTTTGTAAGGGAGTCAATGACGGAGCTGAATTGGACCGGAGTATTCGGGAATTAATAAAGTATATGCCGGTGATGGAGAGTGTTTCTATCGTTCCGGTGGGCTTAAGTAAGTATCGGGAAGGGCTGTATCCTTTAGAGCCATTTAATAAGGAAGATGCCGAGCAGGTAATTGATATGATTGAGGGATATCAGAAACAGTGTATGGAGGAGTGGGATACGCACTTTGTTCATGCCAGTGACGAATGGTATCTGTTAGCGGAGCGGGAGCTTCCGGCGGAGGACAATTACGATGGCTATCTGCAGTTAGAAAATGGAGTGGGAATGCTGCGGTTATTGCGGGATGAATTTGCAGAAGCGCTTTCTCAGACGAAAGAGAGTGACGTGGAAAAAGGAGCTTACCATGTTACCATTGCCACAGGATTGCTGGCGGCGCCTACTTTGCAGGAGCTGGCGGAAAACTTTATGGAGAAGTTTCCACAGGCAGAGATAACGGTGGTACCTATTGTCAATCATTTTTTCGGGGAAATGATAACCGTGTCAGGCTTGTTGACCGGACAGGATTTAATCGCTCAGTTAAAAGACAAAGATTTAGGGGAAAAGCTGTTGCTCCCCTGTAATCTGATACGAAGTGAAGAGCGGGATTTTCTCGATGATGTGAAGCTGGAAGATTTGGAAAAAACTTTACAAGTTCCGATAGATATTGTAAAATCAAGCGGTCAGGATTTGGTGTCCTGTCTGATTAGGAGGAAAGAATATGAGTAAACCGGTAGTTGCAATCGTAGGACGTCCGAATGTGGGAAAGTCTACATTGTTTAATGTGTTAGCCGGAGAGCGTATTTCTATTGTACAGGATACGCCCGGCGTTACAAGAGATCGAATATATGCAGATGTAACTTGGCTTAATATGGCATTTACCCTGATTGATACAGGAGGAATTGAGCCGGAGAGTAAGGATATCATTTTATCCCAGATGCGGGAACAGGCACAGATTGCCATTGATACGGCAGATGTGATTATTTTTATTACCGATGTGCGGCAAGGTCTGGTTGATGCGGATTCTAAAGTGGCGGATATGCTCCGGCGTTCCAAGAAGCCTGTCATACTGGTGGTAAATAAGGTAGACAGCTTTGAAAAGTTCATGCCGGATGTGTATGAATTCTATAATCTTGGCATCGGTGACCCGATTCCGATTTCAGCAGCTTCCCGTCTGGGACTGGGGGATATGTTAGATGAAGTGGCAAAGTATTTTCCGGAAGATGTAGAAGATGAGGTAGAGGATGACAGACCTAAAGTAGCCATCATCGGAAAGCCCAATGTAGGAAAATCTTCTCTTATTAATAAACTGGGTGGAGAGGAGAGAGTGATTGTATCTGATATTGCAGGAACCACCCGAGATGCCATTGATACCGCAATCAAATATCATGGTACGGAATATGTATTTATTGATACGGCAGGATTGCGGCGTAAGAATAAAATAAAGGAAGAACTGGAGCGTTACAGTATCATTCGTGCGGTGACTGCGGTAGAGCGCGCCGATGTAGTCATTATTGTAATTGATGCCACAGAGGGAGTGACAGAGCAGGATGCAAAGATTGCAGGAATTGCCCATGAGCGCGGAAAGGGTATTATCATTGCTGTCAATAAATGGGACGCCGTTGAAAAAGACGATAAGACCATTTACAAACATACTGAGCGTATCCGGGAAATCTTAAGCTTCATGCCTTATGCAGAGATTTTATTCATTTCAGCAAAGACCGGACAGCGTACCGGAAAGCTCTTTGAAATGATTGACATGGTATTAGAGAACAACTCCATGCGTGTGGCAACCGGAGTGCTTAACGAAATCATGTCAGAGGCAGTGGCAATGCAGCAGCCGCCGTCGGACAAGGGAAAGAGACTAAAATTGTATTATATTACTCAGGTAGCAGTAAAGCCGCCGACCTTTGTGATTTTTGTAAATGATAAGGAACTGATGCACTTTTCCTATACCAGATATCTGGAGAACCGCATAAGAGATGCCTTTGGATTCAAAGGAACATCATTAAAATTTATTATACGTGAGAGAAAGGAAGATTAACAATGATTTTAAGCCGGGGGATTTGCCTTGTAATTGGCTATATCTTTGGTCTGTTTCAGACCGGTTATATTTATGGAAAGGCTCACAATATTGACATCCGTCAGCAGGGAAGTGGAAATGCAGGAACCACCAATGCACTTCGTACCTTAGGATGGAAAGCAGGGCTTATTACATTTATTGGAGATTTGGGAAAGGCAATGCTTGCAATGCTGGCAGCCTGGTTGTTATTCCATGAAAAATATCCCGATGGGGCCAAATTGTTAGAGATGTATGCAGGCTTCGGTGCGGTGCTGGGACATAACTTTCCATTTTATCTGAAGTTTAAGGGAGGAAAGGGAATTGCCTGTACTTCAGGTTTTATTCTTGCATTCTGTCCACTTATGGCGCCAATCTGTCTGATTCTGTTTATTGGAGCAGTAGCAATTACCAGATATGTCTCCCTGGGCTCTATTTTGGTCGTAGTGAGCTTCTTTATTCAGCTTATTGTATTTGGACAGATGGACTGGCTAAGGGTGGCTCCGGATTTATTACCGGAAGTTTATGTGGTAGGCGGATTGTTTACGCTTTTGGCTTTATGGCGTCATAGAGCAAATATCAAGCGCTTGCTGAGTGGAACAGAGAATAAGCTTTCCCTTCATAAGACGAAAGAGAAATAGGCAGAGCAGAAAGAGTGGAGGAAATTATGGCAAAAGTAAGTGTGATAGGTGCAGGAAGCTGGGGAATTGCCCTTGCCTGCGTATTAGAAAAAAATGGACACGAGGTGACGATTTGGTCTATTTTAGAAGACGAAATCAGGATGTTAAGAGAAAAACATGAGCATGTGACAAAACTGCCCGGTGTAAAACTTTCTGAAAAAATTGGTTTGACTACAAGCTTAGAAGAGGCGATTACAGGAAGAGACCTTTTAGTACTGGCAGTTCCTTCTGTACATACCAGAAGTACAGCGAAAAGCATGAGCAAATTTGTTGCCGAAGGACAGATTATTGTAAATGTGGGAAAGGGAATTGAAGAGAGCAGCCTGAAGATTCTGTCTGATGTGATTGAAGAAGAGGTACCGCAGGCGAATGTAACAATTTTGTCAGGACCAAGCCATGCGGAGGAGGTAGGAAGAGGTCTTCCGACCACCTGTGTTGTAGGGGCACACGACAAAAAGACAGCAGAGTATGTTCAGAATATATTTATGAATGAAAGATTTCGTATTTACACCAGTCCGGATATGCTGGGAATTGAGGTAGGCGGAGCATTGAAAAATGTGATTGCTCTTGCGGCAGGTATGGCAGATGGGCTTGGTTATGGAGACAATACGAAAGCGGCTCTGATTACCAGAGGAATTGCTGAAATCAGCCGTCTTGCTATGGCAATGGGAGCGAAATACGAAACCTTAAGTGGTCTTACGGGAATTGGGGACTTAATTGTTACCTGTGCCAGCATGCACAGCCGTAACCGCCGTGCAGGAATTCTCATCGGTCAGGGAAAGACCATGCAGGAAGCCATGGATGAAGTGCAGATGGTAGTAGAAGGTGTTTATTCTGCGAAAGCAGCCATGGCATTGGCAGAAAAATATCATATTTCCATGCCTATTATTGAACAGGTAAATCAGGTGTTATTTGAAAATATGCCGGTAAGAGAAGCTGTTACAGAGCTGATGCTCCGTGATAAAAAGGCAGAACATGAAGACTTGTGGGAAGAAATAGGACAATAGGAGTAAAAGACAGTTGGATAGGAAGAAAAGGTTGTTTTTTGACAACCTTTTTTTGTGGAAAAATTTTGCAAACCACAAAATATTGTGTTATACTAGGAACGTTTAGGAAAAATAGAACATACTATCGATTAGAGAATAAAAACAGAAATCATATAGATTTAGCAGGAAAGGAAGAAGGAAATGGCAAAGAAACAGGAGTATGGAGCCGGGAATATTACGGTTTTAGAGGGGCTCGAGGCTGTCCGGAAAAGACCGGGTATGTATATCGGAAGTGTATCCAGAAAGGGACTCAATCACCTGATTTACGAAATTGTGGACAACTCCGTGGATGAGCATTTGGCAGGATACTGTGATACCATAAAGGTGACATTAGAAGCAGATGGTTCTTGTACCGTAGAGGACAACGGGCGTGGTATTCCGGTAGGAATGCATGCCAAGGGAGTATCAGCGGCACGTCTGGTATTTACCACGCTTCATGCAGGTGGAAAGTTCGACAATGATGCCTATAAGACCAGTGGCGGTCTGCATGGGGTAGGTTCTTCTGTTGTAAATGCACTGTCTACTTATCTGGACTTAGAAGTATATCTGGATGGAAAAATCCACCATGACCGTTATGAAAAGGGAAATCCGGTGGTAGAGCTGGAAAATGGTCTGCTTCCGACGTTGGGCAACACCAAAAAGACTGGAACCAAGATTAACTTTTTACCGGACCCGGAGATTTTTGAAAAGACAAGATTCAAGGAAGATGACGTAAAAAGCCGTCTGCATGAGACCGCATACTTAAATCCGAACTTAACGATTATATATGAAGATAAGCGCGGGGAAGAGACAGAACATATTGAATTTCATGAAGAGGAAGGAATCAGCGGATTTGTTAAGGATTTGAACAAAAATGCAGAGGTAGTGCATGATGTGGTGTACTTTAAGGGAGAAAGTGAAGGAATTGTAGTGGAGGCAGCCTTCCAGTATACCAATGAATTTCATGAAAATGTTTTAGGCTTCTGTAACAATATCTACAATGCCGAGGGCGGAACACACCTTACGGGATTTAAGGCAACCTTTACTACGGTAATCAATAATTACGCAAGGGAGCTTGGTATTCTAAAGGAAAAAGATGCCAACTTTACCGGAACGGATGTAAGAAACGGACTGACCGCAGTGGTCTCTGTCAAACATCCTGCGCCGCGATTTGAAGGACAGACCAAGACGAAGCTGGACAACCAGGACGCCTCAAGGGCTACCGGAAAAGTGACCGGAGAAGAGATACAGCTTTATTTTGACAAGAATCTGGATACCTTAAAGAATGTTATTGCCTGTGCAGAAAAGGCGGCAAAGATTCGTAAGACGGAGGAAAAGGCAAAGACGAATCTGCTGACCAAGCAGAAGTTTTCCTTTGATTCCAACGGAAAGCTGGCAAACTGTGAGAGTAGAGATGCCTCTATTTGTGAAATATTTATCGTAGAGGGAGATTCTGCGGGTGGTTCTGCAAAGACAGCCCGTGACCGTAACTTTCAGGCAATCCTCCCCATTCGTGGTAAAATATTGAACGTAGAAAAAGCAAGCATTGATAAGGTGTTGGCAAATGCGGAAATCAAGACTATGATAAATGCATTCGGATGTGGATTTTCCGAAGGATATGGCAATGACTTCGATATTTCCAAGCTCCGCTATGACAAGATTATTATTATGGCAGATGCCGACGTGGATGGAGCACATATCTCCACTCTGCTTCTGACCTTGTTCTACCGTTTTATGCCGGAGCTTATTTTTGAAGGGCATATTTATATTGCGATGCCGCCGTTATATAAGGCGATTCCGTCCAAAGGAGAAGAAGAATACTTATATGATGATGCAGCCTTAGAAAAATATCGTAAGACCCATAAGGGACCATTTACCTTGCAGCGTTACAAAGGTCTTGGTGAAATGGATGCGGGGCAGCTTTGGGAGACTACCTTAGACCCGGAAACACGAATCCTTAAAAAAGTAGAAATCGAAGACGCAAGAATGGCATCTGATGTAACGGAAATGTTGATGGGAACCGAAGTTCCACCACGTAGAGAATTCATTCATGAACATGCCCATGATGCAGAACTTGATGTATAGTAAGATTGGTTGGAGAAATAGCTTCTCGCTGAAAAGCCCTCGGTGCATATGCACCGAGAGAACATTGCACAGCATTTGCATCTGGAAAACAAGTTTTCCGAGTGCAATTGCTGTGCAATTAGTCCGAATTGCTTTGCAATTGGACCTTTTCAACGAGAATCAATCAGACACCCTCTAAAATTCTCATAGAAAGGAAATTGTTATGCAACAAAATGAACAGATTATACGAACCGAATATTCTGAAATCATGCAGAAGTCTTATATTGACTACGCTATGAGTGTTATTATTGCAAGAGCCCTGCCGGATGTGCGAGACGGATTAAAGCCGGTACAGCGCCGAACACTTTATGATATGCATGAGTTGGGAATCCGATATGATAAGCCTTATCGTAAATGTGCCCGTATCGTGGGAGATACCATGGGTAAATATCACCCTCACGGTGACAGCTCTATCTACGAAGCACTGGTCGTTATGGCGCAGGATTTTAAGAAAGGAATGCCCTTAGTAGACGGACATGGTAACTTTGGCTCCATCGAAGGAGACGGGGCTGCGGCAATGCGTTATACGGAGGCACGTCTGCAAAAAATTACCCAGGAAGCATACCTTGCAGACCTTGACAAGGACGTAGTAGATTTCGTACCGAACTTTGACGAAACAGAAAAAGAGCCTTCCGTACTTCCAGTAAAGGTTCCCAATCTTTTGATTAATGGAGCAGACGGTATTGCTGTGGGTATGGCAACCAGTATTCCCCCTCACAACTTCGGAGAGGTAGTAGAAGGGGTCAAGGCATATATGAAGAACCCGGATATTACCACAAAGGAAATGATGGAATACATTAAGGGACCGGACTTTCCTACTGGAGGAATCGTAGTAAATAAGGACGAGCTTCTTAATATTTATGAAACCGGAATGGGGAAAATCAAAATCCGGGGAAAAGTAGAAGTAGAACAGGTAAAAGGTGGAAAAGAGCGTCTGGTGATTACCGAGATTCCATATACCATGATTGGCGCCAATATCGGAAAGTTCTTAAATGATGTCTACAGTCTGGTAGAAACCAAAAAGACAAACGATATTATAGATATTTCCAACCAGTCCTCCAAAGAAGGAATCCGCATTGTGCTGGAACTGCGGAAAGGAACCGACGTAGAGAACCTTAAGAACATGCTTTATAAAAAGACACGTCTGGAAGATACCTTTGGTGTTAATATGCTTGCAGTCGCAGAGGGAAGACCGGAGACCATGGGACTGGTGTCCATTGTACGCCATCATGTGAACTTCCAGTATGAGCTTGCCACCAGAAAGTACAAGACACTGTTAGCAAAAGAACTGGATAAAAAAGAGATTCAGGAAGGTCTTATCAAGGCATGTGATGTGATTGATTTGATTATCGAGATATTAAGAGGTTCTAAGAATATCAAAGATGCCAAGGACTGCTTAATGAACGGTAATACAGAAAAAATCGAATTCCGTTATAAAGGCTCCGAGGCAGATGCGAAACAGCTTAACTTTACCGAGCGTCAGGCAACTGCAATTTTGGAGATGCGTCTCTATAAGCTCATAGGTCTGGAAATCGAAGCCCTGATGAAGGAGCATGAGACCACCTTACAGAATATTCAAAAATACGAAGAGATTTTAGGCAGCCGTGCAGCCATGGCAAAGGTTATCATCAAGGAACTGGAAGGCTTTAAGAAAGAATATGCAGTTCCACGTAAGACTGCCATTGAAAATGCAGCAGAAGCAGTATTTGAGGAAAAGAAGATAGAAGAGATTCCGGTCATTCTTCTTATGGACCGCTTTGGATATGCCAAGACCATTGATGTGTCTACGTATGAGCGAAATAAGGAGGCTGCCGATACAGAAAATAAATACATTATCCATTGTATGAATACCGACAGGCTGTGTATTTTTACCGACAAGGGACAGATGCATATGGTAAAGGTATTAGACTTACCGTATGGAAAGTTCCGGGATAAGGGAACGCCCATTGATAATGTAAGTAACTACAGCAGTAGTGAGGAAAACATGGTTTTCATCGAAAGTATTGGAAATCTGCTTGGTCATAAGCTTTTATTTGCCAGCAGCGACGGTATGCTAAAGCAGGTAGATGGCGGAGAGTTCGATGTTTCTAAGCGTACCACGGCAGCTACTAAGCTAAGTGAAGGCGCTTCTGTTCTCATGATACAGAAGGTAAGTGGAGCAGAGGGCGAAACCATTGTTATGGGCACCGAGAAGGGAATGTATCTGCGTTTTGCCGCAGCAGATGTACCGGAGAAAAAGAAGGGCGCAGTAGGTGTCCGCGGTATGAAGATAGACCCGAAGGATAAACTGGAATCCGTGTACTTATTAGGGGAAGAGGAAGAAAAGAACATTGAAGTCAAGGGAAAAGAAATTGCCCTGCATCGTTTAAGGGTAGCAAACCGAGACGGAAAAGGGGTAAAAAAATAATATTTCTTTCGGGAGAAAGAGTTTGAGGTCTGGCTTACAAGTGGGTTGTAAGTCAGACAGTATTGTGCTATAATGAGCGGAAAAAGGATAAGCAGGAGGCTGACATGAATAAAATGCAGGAGCAGATACAGGCTCTGAAACAAGAAAAGGATGCGGTGATTTTAGCCCATTATTATGTAGAAGATGAAGTACAGGAAATAGCGGACTATGTAGGGGATTCCTATTACTTAAGTAAAATTGCTACGGAAATCCCGCAGAAGACGATTTGTTTTGCAGGAGTCTCCTTTATGGGAGAAAGCGCCAAGATACTGAACCCGGAGAAAACGGTGCTTCTCCCGGATACAACGGCAGATTGCCCTATGGCACACATGGCAAATGTAGAAGATATTGAGCGTGTGCGCCGGGAATATGATGATGTGGCAGTGGTCTGTTATATCAATTCCACCACAGAATTAAAGGCACATTCGGATGTGTGTGTTACCAGTGCAAATGCTATGAAGATTGTTAAAAAATTATCAAACAAAAATATTTTCTTCATTCCGGACCAGCATTTAGGAAGCTATATTGCAGCAAAGGTGCAGGAGAAGCACTTTATTTTTAATGATGGCTGTTGCCCGGTACATCAGAAGTTCAATGTAGAGAATATCAAGGCGGCAAAGGCGGCACATCCTGAGGCGAAGCTTTTGGTACATCCGGAATGTCCAAAGGAAGTAGTGGAGCTGGCAGATTTTATCGGAAGCACTTCAGAAATTATTACATATGCAGGTCAGGAGGAAGCACAGAGCTTTTTGATTGGGACAGAAAGCGGTGTGATGTATGAGCTGCGGGAACGCTACCCGGAAAAAACATTTTACGAAATTATATCCGGACAGTGCTGCATGGATATGAAAAAGGTTACATTAGAAAAAGTAAAAGACTGTCTGGAACAGGGCAGCGGTGAAGTGAAATTGGAGGAAGCAGTACGGCAGAGTTCCGTCAAGGCACTTGACAGAATGCTGGAGCTGGCAAAGTAGGTGAGGAAATGGAAAGAGAAACAGATGTTATAATTGTTGGAACAGGTGCGGCTGGGTTGTTCTGTGCTTTACAGTTTCCGGAAGAGACGAAGGTAACAATTATAACGAAGGAAGATGCAGAAAGCAGTGATTCTTTTCTGGCACAGGGCGGCATGTGCATGCTGCGGTCAGAAGAGGATTTTGATGGATATTTTGAAGACACCATGAAGGCGGGGCATTATAAAAATAATAAGGCATCTGTGGAAGTGATGATTCGCAGTTCTCAGCATATTGCCCAGAAGTTGATTGACTATGGCGTTGAATTTGAAAGAAGAAACGGAGAATTGGCATTTACCAGAGAGGGCGGACATTCCAGACCAAGAATTCTCTTTCATGAAGATATTACCGGAAAAGAAATTACCGGAACATTGTTAGAGCAGGTAAAGAAGCGGAAGAACATCAAGCTGTATGAGTATACCACTATGTTGGACATTCTGTGTAAGGACAATGTATGCTACGGTCTGGTAATTCAGATGCCGGATGGCAAAGTGGATATTCTGACAGCTCCTGATACGGTACTTGCCTGTGGCGGAATCGGAGGATTATACCGTCATTCCACGAATTTCCCTCATATTACGGGAGATGCCATTGCCATCGCGCTGCGGCATAAGATTAGCTTGCAGGATGTGAATTATGTGCAGATACATCCCACTACCCTGTATACGGAAAAGCAAGGCAGAAGCTTTTTGATTTCCGAGTCAGTGCGTGGAGAGGGGGCTGTGCTCTATAATGCCAAAATGGAGCGGTTTGTAGATGAATTGCAGCCAAGAGACATCGTAACCGCAGCTATTCATAAACAGATGGAAGAGGATGGAAAGCCTTATGTATGGCTGTCTATGGAACATATTGCAAAAGAAGATATTTTAAGCCATTTTCCCAATATTTATAAGCGGTGTTTAGAAGAGGGCTATGACGTAACAAAAGAATGTATTCCGGTCGTACCGGGACAGCATTATTTTATGGGAGGAATTCAGTCTGATTTAGAGGGACGTACTTCTATGAAGCACTTATATGCCGTCGGAGAGACAAGCTGTAACGGAGTGCACGGAGCGAATCGTTTAGCAAGCAATTCCTTGTTGGAAAGTCTTGTGTTTGCAGAGCGTGCCGCAGAGGATGTGTTAAAGCAGAAGAAACAGACACAGGAGCTTAGAGCATCGGAAGTAAATATGTCAGGAAATTACAAGGCAGCCGGGGAACTCTTTACGCCGGAAAAGTATGTGGACTTAGAGGAATTCAATCAGGAAAATAAGCAGATGGTACGTCAGGAAATAGAAAGGATGAAAAAAGAATATGAACAACAGCATAACCATGACATTAAATGTGGATGATTTGATTTTGCAGGCATTGCGGGAAGACATTTCCAGTGAAGATGTGACCACAAATGCCGTTATGCCAAAGGCACAAAAAGGAGAGGCACAGTTAATCTGTAAGCAGGATGGTGTACTGGCAGGCTTGTGGGTATTCAAGCGGGTATTTGAGCTGTTAGATGAAAATGTTTGTGTGAAATTAAACTTTGAAGATGGAGATGCCGTAAAAAATGGTGAAATCATTGGAACCGTGACCGGAGACATCAGAGCCATTTTGTCAGGAGAACGTACCGCCCTTAACTATTTACAGCGTATGAGTGGAATTGCAACTTACACCAATTCTGTAGCAAAGCTGTTAGAGGGAAGCAAGGTAAAATTGTTAGATACCAGAAAGACCACTCCAAACAACCGTATTTTCGAAAAATATGCAGTAAAGACCGGAGGCGGTTACAACCATCGCTACAATCTTTCTGATGGTGTATTATTAAAGGACAACCATATCGGTGCAGCAGGCGGTGTAAAAGAGGCTGTGCTTATGGCAAAGGAATATGCTCCTTTTGTACGCAAAATCGAAGTAGAGTGTGAAAACGTGGATATGGTAGCAGAAGCCTTAGAAGCCGGCGCAGACATTATTATGCTGGATAATATGAGCGTAGAAGAAATGCAAAAGGCAGTGGCCCTGATTGATGGAAAAGCAGAAATTGAGTGTTCCGGAAATGTCACGAAGGAAAATATTGCTCATTATATTTCACTTGGAGTAGATTACATTTCCAGTGGTGCTCTGACACATTCCGCGCCAATCATGGATGTTTCCCTGAAAAATCTGCATGTAATCTAACCGAATGGCGAATATCTGGTTGACAAGCATAAGGAGGTTTAAAATATGCTGGAATTAAAGGAGCTGAAGTGGCAGCTTTCAGGCGGAGAAGAGATTTTAAAGGGAATTAATCTTACCATTCCGGAAGGAAAGATGACAGTCGTAACAGGACCGAACGGCGGCGGAAAGACATCCTTAGCCAAGCTGATTGCAGGATTAGAACAGCCTACGTCAGGAAAGATTATTTTAAATAAAGAGGACATTACCGGATGCAGTATTACCGAGCGTGCACAGAAAGGAATCAGCTATGCCTTTCAGCAGCCAGTGCGGTTTAAAGGCTTGACAGTTCGGGATTTGCTGGAGCTGGCAGCAGAAGAAAAGCTGCCGGAAGAAAAGGCGTGCAGTATTTTAGGAGAGGTAGGGTTATGTGCCCAGGAATATATTGACCGCGGCGTAGATGCCAGCCTTTCCGGTGGAGAGAGCAAACGTATTGAGATTGCAACCGTTTTGGCAAGAAAGGGTGCAAAGGTTCTGATTTTTGATGAACCGGAGGCCGGAATTGATTTGTGGAGCTTTTCCTGCCTGATTGATGCATTTCAGAAGCTGAAAAAGGAATATGGAGAGACCTTGCTGATTATTTCCCATCAGGAGCGAATTCTTGAAATTGCAGATTATGTAGTGGTAATTGAAGATGGAAAAGTGCGCCGGGCAGGTGACAGAGATGAGGTGTTGCCGGAACTGTTAAGCCAGGAGAAGGCAAGCCGATGTCCGTTGGGAAAAGACCTGGAAGGAGGATTTGACCATGAATGATATTACCAAAAAGCTGTTAAGCGAAGTGTCTGATTTTAAGGGAGAATTCAAGGGTGCTTATAACATTCGGGAAGATGGAGAATGTGCAGGAAGACAGTCTTCCGAAAATATCATCATTGAATCTAAGACAGATGGTCCGGGACTTGTCATTCATATCAGTTCTAAGGCGCAGAAGGAAACTGTGTATATTCCGGCATGTGTTACCCATGGAAATGTAGACGACTTAGTATATAATGACTTCTATGTGGGTGCCGGAGCAGATGTTACGATTGTTGCCGGATGTGGTGTACATACCGATAACGAAGGCGTGGCAAAGCATAATGGCATTCATCGCTTTTTCTTAGAAAAAGGTGCGCATGTGCTGTATCAGGAAAAGCATATTGGAACCGGAATTGGAAAAGGTTTAAGAAAGATTGATCCGGTTACGGATATTTACATGGAGGAAGATTCCGTATTGGAAATGGATACCCTTCAGATTGGCGGAGTAGACCAAAGTGACCGCAAGACAACAGCTTCATTGAAAGCAAGAGCACGTCTGATTATTCGGGAACGTGTTATGACAGATGGAAAAGAGCAGGCAAAAAGTGACTTTGATGTGTCTATGGATGGAGAAGACTCCGGCGTGGATTTGGTATCTCGTTCCGTAGCTAAGGGAGAATCCTATCAGGAGTATCATTCTGTCATCAAGGGAAATTGTCCATGTACCGGACATTCGGAATGTGATGCGATTTTAGTAGGAAAAGGCAGAGTAAACGCAGCACCGGAATTGTTTGCAGGTGACATTGATGCTTCCCTGATTCATGAAGCCGCCATAGGAAAAATTGCGGGAGAACAGATACTGAAGCTTCAGACGCTGGGATTGACAGAACAGCAGGCAGAAGAGAAAATCATTGAAGGATTCTTAAAGGGGTAGAGCAGGCAAAGATATACGGATATTGCAAAGTGCAAGTCAGAGAGGTCGGATGAAGATGGAATATGAGAATCGTAGGCACGCTCAGATAGCAGGAGAGCTTTTTAAAAGCGGTTATAATTGTGCACAGGCAGTTTTTTTAGCTTTTTCGGATATGTACAACATGGACAGAGAAACGGCGGCGCGCCTCAGTTCCTCCTTTGGCGGAGGTCTGGGCAGACTGCGGGAAGTATGCGGAGCAGTCAGCGGGATGGCAATGGTAGCAGGTATTTTGTACGGCTATGATGACCCGAAGGAATTTGCGGGAAAGTCAGAGCACTACGCAAGAGTGCAGGAGCTTGCCAAGGCGTATGAGGAGATAAACGGCTCTATTGTCTGTCGGGAATTGCTGGGGCTTTCCCAAAAAAGGGAAGAACCGACACCGGAGCGGCGCACCGGGGAGTATTATAAAAAACGCCCCTGTGAGCAGTTGGTAAGAATCGCGGCAGGAATTTTGGAAGAATATATAGAAGAGCATCCGTTAGTAAAGACGGAAGCGGGAAAATGATTTAGTAGAAAGAGCGTGGAAGTGCAGGGCATTGATCACGCTCTCTTTATAAACATTTGTTGACAATATATGTCAAAAATATTACAATAAATTTTAGTTTAGAGGGATAGGAAAAATAAGAGGGATTAGGGGATTTATATTCAAAGATTATCATTCGATAACCTGCTAGTTCAGTAAAATATCCTGAAAATAAAATTAGAATATAATAGGTCTATGAAAAAGGCATAACTTTTCTATGCAAATAGGTAATTACTATAAAACGAATCATACAGGGGGAGGGAAGTATGAACGGATTTGTCATAAAATACAATGATATTTATAATCTGTTATGGGAATACAAAGAAAAGCTGGAAGGACTGATAGAAAAGCTGG
>CASFBK010000014.1 GCA_949292785.1 uncultured Eubacteriales bacterium | reverse complement strand
CTTTTTTCGGATATTTTACTGAATTAGTGGTTATCGAATGATAACCTATGATGATAAATCCCCCTAATCCCTCTTATTTTTCCTATCCCTCTCAAACTGTTTTCAAGTATAATTGTTTTGTCATATATTGTCAATAAAAAGTTGCTTAACCAAAAAGGAACCGGAAATCTCCGGCTCCAGACTTTATCCCACTTCTGAAAGCAAAAACGCTTCCAGAAACAGGTCTTCGTAAAAATTCACTCGCAGGTTTCAATCTCATCCCACTTCCAGAAGAAAAGCACTTCTGGAAATAGTTCCTCCTCCCATTCTAAAACCAAAAGCAGGTTTTAGAAGCAGGTTCTCATAAAAAAATGCTAGCGAGCTGCATTTTTTTATTCGTCCCAGTTATGATAAACCGCCTGAACATCATCATCTTCATCAAGAAGGTCTAAGGTCTTCTGTAAGGACTTCACTGCATTCTCATCGGTCAGTTCTACATAATTCTGTGGAATCATGGTCACTTCTGCAGATACCATTGCAATTCCTTCTTCTTCTAATTTCTGACGTACATCACTAAATGCATCCGGGTCTGTAATAATCTCAAAGCTGTCCTCTTCCTCTGAGAAATCTTCTGCTCCGGCATCTAATGCTATCATCATCAAATCATCTGCATCCATGTCGCATTCTTCTTTGTCAACGATAATCTGACCCTTTTTGTCAAACATATAAGATACACAGCCAGGGGTTCCTACATTTCCGTTTCCCTTTGTAAATGCACTTCTTACGTTTGCAGCGGTACGATTCTTATTATCGGTTAAAGCATCTACGATAATAGCAATTCCATTCGGTCCGTATCCTTCATAAGATACGAATTCGTAATTAACGGAGTTTGCATCTCCTGCTGCCTTTTTGATACCTCTTTCAATGGTATCGTTTGGCATATTATTGGCTTTTGCCTTTGCAATTACATCACGCAGTCTGCTGTTATTATTAGGGTCTGCTCCACCTTCCTTCACTGCTACGGCAATTTCTCTTCCGATTACGGTGAAAATCTTTCCTTTTGCTGCATCATTTTTTTCTTTCTTGTGCTTAATATTGGCAAATTTAGAATGTCCTGACATATCCTATTCCTCTTTTCTGTTTTCTTACTTTCTTTTTCGTTCTTAATTATTGCAATCGTATCTCTCTATCTACGATCACATTTCCGAAACTGCACCTGTTCCGGCGCAGTCAACCTTTGCTATTCTACCACTTTATCCTCATTCTGGCAAGAGTCTGTCTTTTGACTTTCTTCTGTCTCTTCAGGCAAAACCTCTATTTTTGACACTTTTACGGTCTGAATCATTTTATTTTTCACAGCTACCACATGAAACTTCCATCCATGTGCTTCTACCTCAAACTGCTCGTTGTCTCCCGGAATCTTATCAATCAAAGAAATCAGATACCCATTTAAGGTCTCGTATTCTTCTTCCTCTAGCTCTACGCCCAGTATCTCACATACTTCGTCAAAAGAGGCCATTCCGTTCATAATATAACTTCCATCAGGCTGTTCCTCAATCATGGTATCCTCTTCGTCATATTCGTCTAAGATATTTCCTACGATTTCTTCTAAAATATCTTCCATTGCCACAAGACCGGCAGTCTGACCGTATTCATCCACTACAATCACCATATGTATCTTCTGAGACTGCATATTTTTGAATAATCCATTGATATTTCTAGTCTCCGGAATAAACACTACTTCACGGACAAGTCCCGGAATGTCCTGAACTGCCCAGTTCAGATACTGTTCATCACGGCTTTGTATCATCACGTCTTTAATATGTATAATTCCGATAATATTATCAATATCTTCCCGATATACCGGAAATCTGGAATTGTTCTTATCAAGCATAAATTCCAGCACCTGTGCAAGGGGCAGGCTTCCATCAATAGCAACGATATGTTTCCGATGGGTCATAATATCCTTTGCCTCTTTGTCATCAAATTCAAAAATATTATGAATCATCTCTGCTTCGCTTGCCTGTAGTACGCCCTGCTCATGACCTTCATTTACCATAGAAATGATTTCTTCCTCTGTCACATCATCAATACTCGCATTGGGGTCAATTCCAAACAACCGTACCACAAGATTAGAAACCTTCTCTGCCAGATAAGAATATGGCTTTAATATCACTGTCATCCCATGTACGATTCCTGCCAGCCGGAATAACCACTGCTCCGGCCGTCTTGCTGCAATTTTTTGCGGAGCAATTACACCTACTGCCGTAAAAATAAAAATTCCGATAATTGCAGCACCTGCATAACACAGAACATACAGATAAATCTGTGCGCTCTCCTCAAGCAGATTTTTTATCAATAGTCCACCCAGTAAACGCACTTGATAAATTCCAAAAATAACGCTGACAAAATTTGCCGTAATCTGAATGGTATGCCTGGTCTTATAGGGAGAATCAAAAATCTTTAACAGCCATGCTGCATGTCGATTTCCTTCTTCCTTTCGTTTTTCAATCTGGCTTTCGGTAATCTCTTCTAATGCTGTAAGAAAACCATAAAAAATACCATCCAGTATCAGTAATACTAAAAATATAATAAATCCTATGACCGTACTCCCGCCGTCATCCATTTCTTTTTTCTTCTCCTTTTTCTTTTGTAGCTTTGCTCTTTACACAATAAACACTTGAAATATACCATTTTAGGATATATTAGTCAAGATTTATGTATATAATTCCAAACTGATTCTCAGGGCTTTCTCTACTTTTTTCATAATTTCATGATCCAACTGGCATACTTTGTCCTTCAAACGCTGTTTATCAATGGTGCGAAGTTGTTCTAATAATACTACGGAATCTTTCACCAAATCATACCTTGTTGCATCTAATTCTACATGGGTAGGCAGCTTTGCCTTATTCATCTTTGATGTGATGGCTGCACAAATCACCGTAGGGCTGTGTCTGTTTCCAACATCATTTTGTATAATTAGTACCGGACGTATGCCTCCCTGCTCTGAGCCCATCACCGGACGCAGGTCTGCATAATAAATGTCCCCTCTATGAATCATCACGTTATCACACTCCAAAACTTTTATAGGTTATTTCCTATTCTTCCCAATTTCTTCGTGTGTATTCAGTTTATTCTCCAAAATAGTCTCTTGTCTCTATCACTTCTCCATTTTTCACATAAACTCTTGGAATTCGTTTTCCTAAATCACAGGCAAATTCATAGTTGAATCTTCCGGATAAGTCTCCAATTTCTTCCATGGTAATTTCCGCTCCATGGTCTTTTCCTACAAGCGTTACGATGTCCCCTTCCTTCGCTTCGGGAATGTCTGTGACATCTACCATGAACTGGTCCATGCAGATGCGCCCGCAGATAGGCGCTTTTTTTCCATGAATCAATACATATCCCTTATTGGACAGACTTCTTGGATAACCGTCACCATATCCGATAGGAATAGTAGCAATCCGCTGTTTTTTACTGGTCTCATAAGTGGCGCCATAACTAATGACTCTTCCTTTTTCTAACTCCTTTAAAAAGACAATGCAGCTCTTTAGAGACATAACAGGCGCCAGATTGATATTTTCTTTTTTTACTTCGTCAGAAGGCCACATACCATAAAGACTGATTCCCGCTCGGACAGCATTCATATTTGCCTCTGGCATATCAATGATTGCAGCACTGTTAGAACAATGAATCATCGGAATTACTACCTGTCTTTCCTCTAACATCTGCTTCATCTTTGCAAAGATTTCTAACTGCTGATTTGCCATGGTCTTATCTCTGGCATCTGATTTTGCAAAATGAGTGAAGATTCCTTCCATTATGATATGCGGCATCTTAGAAATCCGTGCTATTTCATCTGCCGCTTGTTCTGTTACCTGAAATCCCAGTCTGCTTAAGCCTGTATCAATCTTAGCATGTACTATGATTTTCTTATTCATTTTTGCTGCTGCCTCTTCCATCCGCTCAGCCTGCCCGATGGAATATACATTGACACGAAGCTCTAAGTCTGCCATTGCTTCATACTGCTCCGGGAAGGTTGCTCCGAGCACGAGAATCGGCTTTTTCAGACCATTTCTTCTTAAGATTTCGGCTTCCTCTACAGTTGCAGTTGCATATCCCCAGGTATACTCTAATTTCTCTAATTCCCTGCCAATGGGAACGGCACCATGTCCGTAGCCATCAGTCTTAATAACTCCCATGATTTTTGTATCTTCCTTAAGCAGTCTGCGCATCTGTTCCATATTGTGAAGAATTGCATCCAGATTTATTTCTGCATAAACTCTGCTATATGTTTTCATTCTAATTTCCTTTCCTGTCCGTCTTTTTCATCACCTGACGGACACCTTCGATGATATCCTGTGCCATCATGCCATAGGTTCCGGTTTGTGCCACAATCTCATCTGCACCTTTTCCATGGAGATATACTCCAATGAGAGCAGCCACTTCAAGTTCCATGTTCTGTGCAATCAGTCCTGCTATGACACCGGTCAGAACATCGCCTGCACCAGCCGTAGCCATTCCGTTATTTCCACTGGTATTGACAAAAACCGTTCCATCCGGCAATGCCGTAATGGTTCTGGCATCCTTTAGAATACATATAACATTATACCTTTCTGCAAATTCACGCGCAACCTGCAATAACTGCTTTTGTATGTCAAAAATGCTTTTTTGGGTGATTCTTGCCATTTCTCCTAAATGTGGTGTCACTATGACCGACGCCTTTCGCTCCTTCAGCCACTCGGTATGATTTGCCACGATATTTAAGCCATCCGCATCTAAAATCACCGGTACTTTTGCATTTTCTAAAATCACTTTTATTATCTTCTCGGAAGTTTCTGCTGTACCGATTCCCGGGCCTGCCACAATGACATCTGCCCACTCCATACTGCTTTTTAATGATGCTTCCCATTCCTGTCCCGGCTCATAGGTCTCTAACACTGCCTCTGGTAAAAGCTGCTGAAGAACGGTGCGGTTTGCTTCCTCTGTCATGATTTTCACCAGTCCTGCCCCAGTGGCATAGGCTGCTTTCCCGCTTAAAAATGCTGCGCCTGCCATATTCTTGTGCCCCGCTGCCACCAGCACCTTGCCAAAGGTTCCTTTATTGGAATAATCCCTGCGCTTCGGGATTTTCTCCAAGTCCCTCTCTTTTACTTCATAAGCAGTGACTTTTTCTTCTAAAAAACTATCTTTGGTAATTCCAATTTCTTTTACTATTGTCTTTCCTGCATATTCCGCTCCCGGATAAAGAAGTAATCCCATCTTCTGAAAGGCAAAGGTAATTGTAATGTCTGCACGAAAGGCGATTCCCATCACGGCTCCGGTGTCTGCATGAATTCCGGATGGAATATCTACCGCCACCTTATAAGCCTTTATGTTATTCATCTGTTCTACGACTTCAAAATACTTTCCCTGTAACTCTCTGCTAAGTCCAATCCCAAAGAGAGCGTCTACTACTGCCTCAAAGTTCTCTTCTGGAATTTGCTCTTGAAGCTCAATTCCGTATGCTTCGCAGATTTCCATCTGCTGCTTTGTCTCTTTTGAGGCTTTCTGCCAATCTCCAATCACTACCGCTGTCACGTCATAAGCTTTTTGCCACAACATTCTTGCTATCGCAAGACCATCCCCGCCGTTATTTCCGGTTCCGCACACCAAAAGCACCCGGTTTCCCGCCTGCACATTCTTTTCAATTTCTTCTGCAACTCCCAGTGCTGCCCGTTCCATTAATACTAACGAGGGAATTCCAAAGTGATGAATTGTATTATTATCACAATTTTTCATCTGTCTGCTGTCCACCAGAATATTCATACCCATTCCTCCTATCACATTTTATCTGAATCCTCATGATATCTGAAAAGTCAACACCTTTATACATTCGTACAACAAGTTCTTTCCTAAATGATATGAAAAAGAGACACGCCTAACAATACACTCTGCTAAGACTGCCTCTTTTCCTCCTCTTTCCCGGAAGGTTCCTTCTCATACGTTAAGTCAAAAATATCAATAATATGAGCGCCGAAAATATCATGCATATAGGAATAAATCTCCCTGTTCTTATCTTCTACCAGCTGCTTGCGTGCTGCCTTTTCTTTTACCTCTTCCCGAATCTGTTCTAACCATTTTTGAATGACTTCTTTTTCACTCTCATTGTTACGCATTTTCTCATAACAATACTCCATGGTCTCTATCATGAGAGATTCGTTGACTGCATTGAGTTCTTCCGGAAGCTCCTCCAATTCTGCAAATGCCGCACGCAGCTTCTCGTTTATCTCAGAAATTAGTCTTCGGTCCTCCCGAAGCTTCTTAGATTCCTGCTCTTTCCCGATTTCATCCATATTAGCCATGATATTTTTCATCAGCTTCTCTTTCAGGTTCTTTAAATCCTTGATATCCTGATTGAGCCTGCTCTGTCTGCGCAGATATTCCTTTGCCTTCTTTTCCAGCTTCACCACATTCTTTGGCTTTCCATCATCTGAAAAAAGATTGTGCCACTTCTGGTCTAAAATCAACAAAGGTATCTGCTTTCCCCGAAGTGCTGCTTCAAACCCATAATTTTTTTCTTTTCTTCCACCCATCTTATCACTTTCTATCTCTTATCCTCTGTTTTCCCATGATTTGCGATATTATAGGAAAGCTGCATTAGACTGTCTGTAAGATGCACATTTTCTACCACTACATGGTCCGGAAGCTCCAAATCCAGATGTGCAAAATTCCAGATAGCATTAATTCCATAGTCTACCAGCATGTTTGCCACTTCACTTGCCTTACCCTTGGGCATGGTAAGTGCTGCAATATCTACCTGATTGTTCTTTAAAAAGTCTTCTAATTCGTCCATCATACGAATATTAATCCCCCGGACAGAAACTCCTTTTAATGCCGGATTTACATCAAATAAACCAATGATAGCAAATCCTCTTTTTTCAAACTTCACATAATTTGCAAGTGCCTGCCCCAGATTTCCCGCACCAATCACGATAATATTGTGCTTCTGGTTCATGCCCATAATCTTTCCAATTTCATCGTACAAATACTTTACATTATAGCCATAGCCCTGCTGTCCAAACCCACCAAAATTATTCAAATCCTGACGTATCTGGGAAGCAGTTACCTTCATTCTCGTACTTAGTTCATTGGACGAAATACGTTCTACACCATCATCTAACAAGTCCCCTAAATAACGGTAGTATCTGGGCATTCTGCGGATTACTGCCTGTGATATTTCTTTTTCCATTGACGTTCCTCCTAAACTGCATTTCTCCCATGCACATACTATATTTATTATAATGAATCCTGGGTAGACTGTCAATGTGTTAAAGAATTAACATACTGCGAATGACTCGTTCTGAACTGTTATTCCCATTACTCCATGAGCTCTTCCCATTTTTCATAAAGTGTCTCTAATTCCTGCTGGCACTTAGCGTATTCTTCGTGCACTTCCTGCAACTTTGCAGAATTCGTGGCAATTTCTTCATCAGAAAAAGATTCCTCTAACTCGCTGATATGCGCTTCTAAGCTTTCGATTCTTTCTTCTGTCTTTTTTCGCTCGTTCTCGATTTTTCTTAGCTTTGCCTGTTCTTCTTTCTGTTGTTTCCAATCCAGCTTATTAATGCTTTCTGTCTCCGGCTTCACTTCGCTGTCTTTCTCCGGTACATAGACCTTGGTAAGCTCCCGGCATTTTTCCATGTAATAATCATAGTTTCCGATATAATTTACAATGGTCTCTCCGGTAAGGTTCAGGATTCTGGTAGCTGTTTTGTTAATAAAATAACGGTCATGGGATACAAAGAAAACGGTTCCGATATAGCTGTTTAATGCCTGTTCCAAAATTTCCTTTGAAGTAATATCCAAATGGTTGGTCGGCTCATCCAGTATGAGGAAATTAGCTTCAGAAAGCATCAGCTTTGCTAAGGACACACGTCCCTTTTCTCCACCGCTCAAATCAGAAATCTGCTTAAACACCTCATCTCCGGTAAATAAAAATGCAGCCAGAACGTTGCGAATCTCTGTATTGGTAAGAGTTGGATATGCATCGGAGATTTCCTCCATCAGATTCTTTTCCGAATGGAGGACCTGATGCTCCTGGTCGTAATATCCAATATTTACATTGGTGCCAAGCTTTATGGTTCCTGCATCTGCCTCTATCATGTCGTTAATGATTTTTAGTATGGTGGTCTTTCCGGTTCCATTATCCCCAATCAGCGCTACCCGTTCCCCGCGCTTGATTTCAAAGGAAATATCAGAAAACAACTGCTGTCCCGGATACGCCTTTGCAAGATGTTCTACTGCGAGCACATCGTTTCCGCTGACAATACGGGGTTCTAAATGAAGGTGAATGTCCGTATTTTCCTCTACCGGCTTTTCCAGACGTTCTATTTTATCCAGCATTTTTTCCCGGCTTTCCGCGCGCTTGATAGACTTTTCCCGGTTAAAGGACTTAAGCTTTGCGATTACCTCTTCCTGATGCTTGATTTCCCGCTGCTGGTTATAGTATTGCTTTAACTGCGCTTCCCGCACCTGCGCCCGCTTCGTAGCATAATCACTGTAATTTCCCTGAAAAACAGATACCTTCGTGCGGTCTAATTCCACTACCTTACTTACGACCTTGTCCAGAAAATAGCGGTCATGGGATACGATAACTACCGCTCCCTTATAATTCAGCAAAAAAGTTTCCAGCCATGCGATAGAATTGATATCCAGATGGTTGGTAGGCTCGTCAAGCAGGATTACATCCGGCTTTGTCACCAGAAGCTTGCCCAGACAGACACGAGTTTTCTGTCCACCGGAAAGCTCCTGCATATGTTTTCCAAATTCTTCCTCGGAAAAGCCCAGCCCCTTTAATACTCCCACAATCTCACTCTGATAGGAATAACCGCCCAGCATATCAAATTCATGATTCAGACGGTTGTAGCTCTCCATGAAATCCTCTAATTCCTGTCCCTGATATTCATGCATTCTGCTCTCCATATCACGGAGCTTTTCTTCCATGGAAATAAGTGCTTTCTTTGCAGAAAGCACTTCGTCATAAATGGTATGATTACCGGATACGTCCGGATTCTGTGGCAGATAGCCTATGGTCTTATCTTTGGCAAGAACTACCTCTCCTTCGTCAGCAGAGATTTCTCCCATAATAATTCGAAGCAGAGTGGTCTTGCCGCTTCCGTTAATTCCTACAATCGCAGCCTTTTCATTTGCTTCAATATGAAAAGACGCATGTTGTATGATTTCGTCTGTGCCAAAGGACTTACTGATATTTTGGCAGGCTAAAATCATGATTGTTTCCTCTTCTTTCTTCTATCTTTCCTTCACGGCATATCCGGTCTCTCTCTTAAGCCAGAGATTTTTCTAAGGTTTCACGGATTGCCTTGATGAAGCCTTCACTGTTTAATACCGTAGGATTCTCTAAGGTGGTAATCAGTGCAAGGTCTTTTGTCATTTTACCGGATTCAATGGTGGACAGACACGCCTGTTCCAACTTATCGGCAAACGCGCTTAATTCCGGAAGTTTGTCTAACTCTCCACGTTTTCTCAATGCTCCTGTCCATGCAAAAATAGTTGCAACGGAGTTGGTGGAGGTCTCCTCTCCCTTTAAATGCTTGTAATAGTGACGCTGAACGGTACCGTGTGCTGCTTCGTATTCATAATATCCATCCGGAGATACCAGTACGGAAGTCATCATAGCCAGAGAACCAAAGGCACTGGATACCATATCGCTCATAACGTCTCCGTCATAGTTCTTGCATGCCCAGATAAATCCGCCCTCTGCCTTCATGATACGCGCTACCGCATCATCAATCAAGGTGTAGAAATATTCAATGCCGGCTGCTTCGAACTTAGAAGCGTACTCTTTATCATAGATTTCCTGGAAAATATCCTTGAAGGTATGGTCATACTTCTTAGAAATGGTATCCTTGGTTGCAAACCATAAGTCCTGCTTGGTATCTAATGCATAATTAAAACAGCTTCTTGCAAAGCTTTCAATGGAATTGTTCAGATTGTGCTGACCCTGAATGATACCTGCTCCGGTAAAGTTATGAATTAATTCTCTGGTTTCTGTTCCGTCTTCTGCAGTATAGACCAGTTCACATTTTCCCGGTCCCGGAATCTTCATTTCAGATGCTTTATATACATCACCATAGGCATGACGTGCAATGGTAATCGGCTTTTTCCAATTCTTAACGCATGGCTCAATTCCTTTTACGGTAATTGGTGCACGAAATACGGTTCCGTCTAAGATAGCACGGATAGTTCCGTTCGGGCTTTTCCACATTTCTTTTAAGCTGTATTCGGTCATACGTGCTGCATTTGGTGTAATGGTAGCACATTTTACGGCAACACCATACTTCTTGGTTGCATTGGCAGAATCAAAGGTTACCTGGTCATTGGTTTCATTTCTATGTTCCAGCCCTAAATCATAATACTCTGTTTTTAAATCGATAAAAGGCTCTAACAGTTCATCCTTAATCATTTTCCAAAGGATGCGGGTCATTTCGTCTCCATCCATTTCTACCAATGGTGTTGTCATTTTGATTTTTTCCATAAATAGTCCTCCTGTAAATTGTCTTTTTTGTCTGCTATCTATTTTTCCGGGCTGTTTACAATTTTGTCCCAGCCGCAGGTATCAATATTTTTAATGGTGTTGAGAATATGCTGATTGGCATACGCTTCTGCCTTTTTGGCATCCCGTTCCTTTAAGGCTTCTAAAATCTGCTTATGCTCATTATTGGATTCTGTCGAACGTTTTTTTGACGCCAGCGTCACCTTACGGACTCTTTCCAGATAATGGTGATAATCCCGCAGTGCATGTTCTAACACCTTGCTCTGACATGCTTCGTACAAAATCTCGTGAAATCTTGTATCAAGCTCTACCACCTGCTCCGCATGTCCCTTTTCCACATGAAACTCCGTAAGGAAAAGATTCTCTTCCAGTTCTTCTAACTGTTCCTTTGTCACCCGGACGGCAACGCGTCTTGCACATAGTCCCTCCAATACGGAACGTATTTCATATATATCCTGTATGTCTTCTACGGAAAATCCTACCACATAAGCTCCCTTGTTAGAAATTATAGTAACAAGCCCCTCCAGTTCCAACTGGCGCAATGCCTCTCTTACCGGAGTTCTGCTGACTCCAAGTTCTTCGCCGATGGTCTTTTCTTTCAATTCTTCATTCTTTTTATACTTCCCGGACAGAATATCCTCACGAATTCTATGAAAAACACGCTGTCCCAGTGAATGATTATCTTCGCTCAAAAAAAGCCCTCCCTATAGTTATAATACAATTCCCAGTTTATTACAACTGTCAGTTATCACAACTACCAATTCATTATCTGTAATTACCGTAACACGACCCTCGTCATACTGGGAATCTACCCACTCTTTTACCGCCTTTACCAGTTCAGAATTTTTATCTACCCTGCGTTCCTCCGGCAAACGATAATAAGTATTAATCCAATGCGCGATTCCGGCAAGCCCGGAGGTGTTAGATACTGAAACCAATGCCGGACGATTGAGGAACTTATCTGTATCGAAAATATTATAAATCTCTTCGTTTTTTAAAAGTCCGTCTGCATGAATTCCTGCTCTTGTCACATTAAAGTTCTTACCACAGAAAGGCGTTCTTTCCGGCATATGATAATCCAGCTCTTTTTCAAAATATTCAGCAAGCTCTGTGATAACAGTGGTTTCCATGCCGTCCAATGTGCCCTTTAACTGAGCATATTCAAATACCATTGCCTCTAACGGCGTATTTCCGGTACGCTCTCCGATTCCAAACAGGGAGCAGTTGACACCGCTGGCTCCATACAGCCATGCAGTAGTGGAATTGTTTACCGCTTTGTAGAAATCATTGTGTCCATGCCACTCAATCAATTCAGACGGTACGCCGGCATGAGTGGTAAGTCCATAGATAATACCCGGTACACTTCTTGGAATCACTGCTCCCGGGAAGTTGACACCATATCCCATGGTATCGCAGGCACGTACCTTGACCGGAATATTATACTCTTTGCTTAATTTCATCAACTCCAGACAGAACGGGATGACAAAACCATAAATATCAGAACGTGTAATATCTTCCAGGTGGCATCTTGGACTGATACCGGTTTCCAAACATTCACGAATGACACTTAAATAATGATTCATTGCTTCACGTCTTGTCATTTTCATCTTATAGAAAATATGATAATCAGAGCAGCTTACTAAAACTCCGGTTTCACGAAGTCCAATCTCCTTTACTAATTGGAAATCCTGCTTACTTGCACGAATCCAGCTGGTGACTTCCGGAAATTCATATCCACGTTCCAGACATTTGTACACTGCATCACGGTCCTTCTTGCTATATAAGAAGAACTCGCTCTGGCGAATCAATCCCTTTGGTCCGCCCAGTCTGTGCATATAATCGTAAATTGTTACAATCTGCTCTGTGGTATAAGGTGCTCTCGACTGCTGTCCATCACGGAAAGTAGTGTCAGTAATCCAGATGTTATCCGGCATGTTATGGGGAACAATACGGTCATTAAACGCAATCTTGGGTATCTCTTCATAAGGAAACAGATTGCGAAATACGTTGGGTTCCTCCACATCTACCAGCTGGTAGAAATGTTCCTCTAACTGTAACAGATTCGTATGGTTGTTCATTACAACTTCTCTCATAGCTAACACTCCTCTTGACTAAATTACTATTGATACAATTCTTTGTATATTCATTCATGTATAATTGTATACAATCATACTATTTATAATATTGTATGCAATTATACATTGTCAAGAGAGTATTTTAACATATTTCCAATATAAAATTAATCTACGGCTTTTTCCGCGAATTAATTCTACCTTCATTCTTTCATATAAATCCAACAGCTTCTGCCATTGTTCCATCGAAATTTCTTTATCCGAAAAAACCGCCTGTTGTTGTAATGCAATAAATTCTTTCCAGCTCATTTCCTGTTCCAAAACAAGATTTTGCTCTAACCATTTACCATATTCCAAATCGGTCATTTTCTTTCGATTCCCATATCCCATTTCTTTTAGAATACGATAAATTTCCGCTCCGAGAGCAAGGGTTCCCTTCGCCCGGTTCTTTTGATGAAACCGCTTGTACTTTCTTTCATTCACGTGATTTCTTCGCACTCTTACCGCAAATACCACCCCTGCGCATCCTGCTATAAAAGCTGACAATATGGCTATGACTCTTAATACTTTTTCTATTTCAACGCCATGCTCCTGCCCTTTTGCAGGACTCTTTAGTCCAGACGCCTGCCCTCTGCCTCCTGTCATAGAATTCTGTTCTTCCTGCGTTCCTTTCTCTGCCTGCTGTCGTTCTGTTTCTGTCTGCTGTTCTGACTCTGTCTGTTGTTCCGACTCTGTCTGCTGTTCCGACTCTGTCTGCTGCTGGCCATTTTCTTCTACCAGTCTGTTTTCTTCCTCTGATTCCTCTTGTATTTCTTCTTCCCGGACTGTATCTGCCGCAGATGGGGTCACTTCTACCGGATAGAAGCCTGCACTCTCTTCAAATATTTCTGTCCATGCATGTGCACTTTCATCCGTTACAACCGCAGTATAATTCCCATCACTATCCCTTTGAAAGTCCGAGGGGCTTACCACATATCCGGAAACATAGCGCGCAGGAATATTAAGCATACGAAACATAAGTGTACCTGCAGTAGCATAATGTACACAGAATCCTTTTTTCTGGTCAAATAAGAAATATTCCGTAAACTCCTCTCCCTCGGGAACTTCATTTAATTCCATACTGTAGCTGGTATCTTCCCACAGCAGACTTTTTACAATTCGTTCCTGAAAGGAAAATGGTGTATTTACGGTTGTATATCCATTCAAATATACTTCCTTTTCTCCGTTTTTTACGTTCTCTATTAATCCCGCCAAACGGCTCAGTTCCTCTTTTGGATATCCTAAGTCATGCTCTTTTACATATTTCTGATAGCTTTCCCACTGTTCCATTTCCTTCTCGGAAATATTTGCTGCCTCATCAGATTCTGCCATTTGCGTTACCGTATATTCCTTCTCTCCGGAGGGTTTCAACGCTCCGTCACCTAATGCCTGCATATTTTCTTCCAGTTCTACATAATAGGGAAATAAGGTATATCCACTCATGACACTTATCGTCTCAATGGTCATCTCCGTTGGCACCGCTCCATGCGCCATAAGCTTTCCGGGCATATTCTGAATCGTTCTGGTATACTCCTCTAACGAGTAGCCCTGACTTTGTGCAAAATCAGAAAATTCCTGTTCGCTTCCCGCACTCCAGCTTCCGTTCTCATATACTTCTCCAATAAATCCTCTCAGATAAATATTCGAGGCGGGCTTTTCCGATACCGTAATCTGAAACATTTCTTTCCCATTCTGCTGCGGCTTTTGATTACTAAGCGTCTGCTCTTTCTGTGCTCCTCCTGCCAAAATACGGTTCAGATTTAAATATTTTTCTCCAAAGGCAAGCATTTTATCTTCCAGCTCTAACTGCCTTTGATACCATACCATATGGTACTGCTCCATCATTTTCCCGGCAAAAGGACTAACTGCAATGAATGCCGCCAATAGAAATACAATCCCGGTCGCTGCAGCATTTCTCCATTTTTCCTTTTGAAACGGAATTAATTTCCACAAAAATACGGTCAGTAAGAACCAGAACATCCCCCAGAAAGAACAGGCTTTTCCAAGCATTAGTCCTCCGCCTAATACTAATACCGGAATGATAGATACCGCTACCTGCCCTGCCCGTTTTCTCTTCATCCAGAAAAAAACGGTTTCTAACATTCCAAGTATCAGAAAAATCAGAAGAAATATCACTTCCGTTTTTCCCGGCTTTCCCCGTTGATACCATAATAAATAATTTGTATGGTAATAGCTATTAATCCTTTGAATGATTTGGTTTCCCAAGCCCCGGGCGCTATATTCCAGCACCTCCCAGTTCGTCTTTAAAAATATGCCGATTCCTGTCATCCACACAAGAGTTATCAGATATCTTTGTCCTCGTCCAAAGCATCCGATAAGATACACTGCACAACTAATGAAAACAGCAATCACAGCCATCTTCCATGCGCCATCTGCTTCTACCACAGAAGTAATGCTCCCGCAGATTCCTAATATGACGGTACCAAGACAAAGAGCTTTGCTCTTTTGCAATATTTCTTCCTTCATAAAATCAGTTCCATCTCCTGCATCTGTTGCTGCATTTTTTCTTCTGAAAATCTTTGTATCCATGTACCATTACAGTAAAGCTCCATTTTCTCATTTAACTCCAGATAAGATACATACTGCTCTCCCAGAAAATCCTGCGAATATTGCTGCTTCAAATCTCCCTTTTCAAATTCATGCTCCGGCAGTTCCATCCAGAACTCATACAAATCTTCTTCCTTCCGAATTGCCTTACGCACCATTTTTTCTTCCTTCTTTTCCCGCCATGCCAGATAATGAAAACATTCCTGTTCTAACATTCCTGCTGAAATCGTATGTACAATCTCCCAATAAGCCCTTCCGTCCTTTTTTCTGTCTGTGTTCAAAAATAAGACCACATTACAGCCTAATGGCATGCTCATTTCCTTTACAATCAGCATATCGGTTCTGGCAGACAGCTTCCAGTGGATTCGGTTCATTCGGTCTCCCTCACGATACTCCCGCAATTTCAATATTTCCGCGGGGTCATCCCCATTCCACTGCGGATGATACTGTTCTCCATCCGAAAAAAACATTCTGGTTCGTATCCCCACCTTAATGCCGGTTTCAAAACATTCCGGAAAAACCATAACCGCACCTGTTCTTTTTCTTCTTTTTCGCACACAGAACCACCCAAATGTCTCATAAATCCAAATACTTTCACAGGATATCTGCCACATTCCAAGCTCTGCTTCTTTCCATTTTCCAGAGACCAGTCTCTTTTCTCCTGCTCCTATTTTACCGCTTATCTTTTCTTTATGTTTTTTCCCATCTCTTGGGTTGTTAAATAACAGCTTACTTTTTATAAGTACCGGCATCTTTCCGGTATTCTTCACTTCAATTCCTATCTTTTCTATATCCGAACCGGTCTGTACGACCTCCGGAAAAGAAAGGTCATATTCTATTTTTCCACGAGTCCTCAACAGCATACAAGAAAAAAACAGGGGCAGTAAAATTGCCATCCCGCAAAGCAATAACACTCCCTTACTATTATAGATGACCGCCGTATATAAAGTTACTGTCGCAATTCCAAGATACAATACCATTCTGCTTAGATATTTCATACTAACCGACCGCCTTTGGTGCCTTTACCTCTTGTATGATTTCTGTTAATATTTTTCCTGCATCCTTGCGGGCAATTTTTGCCTTTGTATTCAGAACAATTCTATGTTCACAGACACAGTCAAACACATCCATAACATCTTCCGGAATCACAAATTCCCGCTGGCGCAAAAATGCCAGTGCTTTTGCCATCTGCACAATATTAAGAGCCCCTCTTGGACTTACGCCCAAATCAATCATTTCATGATTTCTTGTTCTATGTACCAGTTCCCCGATATATTGATAAACAGCATCATGTACCTGAATATTTACCACCGTTTTCTGCATTTTTCTCAACTCTTCTTTTGAGATAATACTGTTTATCTCTTCCTGCTCCCGGTTTCCTTTTAAAATTGCAATTTCATCCTCCATACTGGGATATCCCATACTTAAACATATCATAAATCGGTCTAACTGCGCCTCCGGCAGCATCCAGGTTCCGGCGCTTCCAAAGGGATTCTGGGTTGCGATTACAATAAAAGGCTCTGGTACCATTCGGCTCACACCATCTACGGTCACTTTATGTTCCTGCATGACCTCTAACAATGCGGACTGGGTTTTGGGGGAGGTACGATTGATTTCATCCGCCAAAAGCAGATTACACATCACACTTCCAGGCTGATACACAAATTCTCCGGTTTCTTTTTGATACATGGAAAATCCGGTAATATCAGAAGGAAGAACATCCGGCGTAAACTGAATTCGATTTTGCTGTAAGGACATGGATTTTGACAGAGCCATGGCAAGTGTGGTTTTTCCTACTCCCGGAATGTCATTTAGCAAAATATGACCTCCCGCTAAAATAGCCGCTACTGCCTTTACAATGCAGTCATCCTTGCCGATTACTGCCTTTTTTACTTCATTAATTACCCGAAATGCCGGTATTTGTTGATTTCCGATATTATCTGCCATTATGCTCTCCCTTTCATTTTTTTAATTACTTTTAACCGGGTAAATTCCTCTCGTTCCTTTTCTTCTAAGGATTCCTGTATACTTTTTGCCAGAGATTCGTACCTTGGAATGGTAATATTCTGTAATGCATTTGCACGCTTCTGGGTCTTTTTGATATTGTAGGCAAGCCGATACGCAGAAGTCTCCACTTGTGCCAGCCGTATCGTCAGCTCCTTTACCTTTTGAAACTTCTGGCAGGCTTCGTCCAATGCCATTTTCGTTCCATAGAAAGCATAATAAGGCTTCAATTCCTGTTTTTCATACTCCACTTTTGGAATCTCTGTCCCCATAACGCTTCGTCTTTTAATGGTAATGGAGTTTTCTACCGGAATCTTCTGGCTCAAAGCCTCTACCTCATGGATGCCCATCTGAATATTTGCCTTCTGCAACGCCTGATAGGCGCTGGTAAAGGTAACGTCAATCTCCCTTTGAATATCAGATGCTTCGTCAATCAATTCCATCAGTTCCCGGATGAGAATATTCCTTTTTTTATCCATTAGTTCGAATCCCTGCTTGGACAATGCCAGGGAATTTTTTGCCAATATCAGATTTCCTTTTGTGGGAAATTCTTTTGGGTCCATCCTTTATTCCTCCCAGTATTTCTCCAATATCTTGGTATCTAATCTATCCAGCTCTTCCTTCGGAAGAATATGCAGTAGCTTCCAGCCAATATCCAGCGTCTCTTCTATGGAACGATTCTCTGTGACGCCCTGCGCCACAAACTGCTGCTCAAAGGCGATTCCAAATTCCAGATATTTCTTATCCGTATCGGCCAGCTCGTCTTCTCCGATAACGCTTGCCAAGTCTCTCGCTTCTCCCACTCTTGCATAGGAAGAAAACAACTGATTTGCCACATCTTGATGGTCTTCTCTGGTATATTCACCTCCAATTCCGTCCTTCATCAGACGAGACAATGACGGTAACACATTGATAGGCGGATAAACATTTTTCTGGTGCAGGGAACGTTCCAGTACAATCTGCCCTTCCGTAATGTATCCGGTCAAATCCGGAATTGGATGGGTAATATCATCATTTGGCATGGTAAGAATCGGTATCTGCGTCACGCTTCCCTCCCGTCCTTTTACAATTCCTGCACGTTCATAAAGGGATGCCAGTTCACTATACAGATATCCCGGATATCCTTTTCTGCTGGGGATTTCTCCTTTGAGGGAAGAAACCTCACGCATAGCTTCTGCATAAGAGGTCATGTCTGTTAAAATCACCAGAATATGCATATTTTTTTCAAATGCCAGATATTCTGCCGCAGTCAATGCAACCTTTGGTGTAATCAGACGTTCTACCACCGGGTCGTTAGAAAGGTTTAAAAACATGGTTACATGAGATGCGGCGCCGCTTTCCTCAAATCTCCGACGGAAGAACTCTGCCACATCATATTTGACACCCATTGCCGCAAATACAACTCCAAATTCTTCTTCAGAACCTTCTCCCAAGGATGCCTGCTCTACAATCTGTGCCGCAAGCTGGTCGTGAGGCAGACCGTTACCGGAAAAAATAGGCAGCTTCTGTCCACGAATCAGTGTTGTCAGTCCGTCAATGGCTGAAATCCCGGTTCGGATATAATTTCTTGGATATTCTCTGGTACAGGGGTTCATAGGTAGTCCATTGACATCACGCACTACCTCCGGTTTAATCTTTCCGAGTCCGTCAATCGGGTCACCCATTCCATTAAAGGTTCTTCCTAAGATTTCCTCGGAAAGCCCGATTTCCATAGGATGACCGGTTAGTCTGGTATGGGTATTTTTTAAGGACATATCGTCTGTGGTGTCAAAGACCTGTATCACGGCTTTGTCCTCTTCTAAGGCTACGATTCTTCCCTTTTTCACCTGATTTCCTTCTACTACAAATTCGACCATTTCCTCGTAAAAGGCATCCTGTACTCCCTCTAACACAATCAGAGGACCATTGATTTCGCTTAATCCCAAATATTCTATTGACATTTTTCTCCTCCTATGCGTTGATTTCTATCAGGTTCTGGTAGAAGTCATCTATCATCTGCCTGTATTCTTCAAACTTATACAACTCCTTATTTGCCACATCATACTTAATGGCTATGATTTTTTCAAAAATATTCTGTTCCCGAAGCATTGCCACAGGCATTCCCATGCCAATCAGGCTCTGGCATTTTTGATAGAGATACAAAATGGTTTCCATCATTTTCAGCTGCTTTTCCATAGGAACAAAGGTGTCCTCTGCATGAAATGCATTCTGTTGCAGAAATCCAAGACGAATCACTCTTGCAATCTCTAAAATCAGCTTCTGGTCATCGGGCAGCACATCACTTCCGATTAACTTTACAATTTCATTTAACCTGCTTTCGGTGGTAAGAATATTCATCAGTTCATTTCGGCATAAAATAAAGTCTGTACCTACATTCGTTGCATACCAGGGCGCTAAATCGGTCAAATACTCTGTATAGCTGGTAAGCCAGTTAATTGCCGGATAATGTCTTGCATAGGCAAGGGACTTATCCAATGCAAGAAAGCAGCGTACAAACCGCTTGGTGTGCTGTGTTACCGGTTCTGAAAAATCTCCACCCTGAGGTGAGACCGCTCCGATAATGGTAACGCTTCCATCTGTTCCGTTTAAATTCTCTACATACCCTGCGCGCTCATAAAAAGCGGAAAGCCGGGATGCCAAATAAGCCGGAAATCCTTCCTCTGCCGGCATCTCTTCTAATCTTCCAGACAGCTCACGTAAGGCTTCCGCCCATCTGGACGTAGAATCTGCCATAATCGCCACATGATAGCCCATATCACGATAATATTCTGCCAAAGTAAGTCCCGTGTAGATACTTGCTTCTCTTGCCGCTACTGGCATATTTGAGGTATTGGCAATTAACACGGTTCGCTCCATCAAATAGCTTCCTGTTTTGGGGTCAATGAGCTGGGAAAACTCCTCTAATACATTGGTCATTTCGTTTCCACGTTCCCCACAGCCAATATAAATAATAATATCCGCATCACACCACTTTGCCAGCTGGTGCTGGGTCATGGTCTTTCCGGTTCCAAATCCTCCCGGCAACGCTGCTGTTCCGCCTTTGGCAATCGGAAACAGTGTGTCTAAAATTCTTTGTCCCGTTACCAGCGGGCGGTCTGCCGGATAGCGTTTCTGAATCGGTCTCGGAATACGAATCGGCCACTGCTGAGACATGGTAAGCTCCCGTTCCTCTCCTGCCTGCGTGCGTATGGTAACTAACGTCTCTTCTATGGTATATTCTCCATCCATTGCGGTTGATACTACCGTTCCTTCCACCTCCGGCGGCACCATTACCTTATGCACAATAGCTGACGTTTCCGGTACCTCAGCTATGACAGTTCCGCCGTTTATCCAATCGCCCTCTTTTACAAGAATCCGAGTCTCCCACTTTTTCTCCTTGTCCAGCAAATCCACTTTTACTCCCCGGGGAATATATGCTCCGTTTTCTTCTCCAATTAACTGAAGCGGGCGTTCAATTCCATCAAAGATATTGGTAAGGATTCCAGGCGCCAGTGTAACGCAAAGCGCCCTGCCGGACCCTTCTACGTTTTCTCCCGGCCGAAGTCCGGTGGTCTCTTCAAAGACCTGTACAGTCGTGGTTTCTCTGGTCAAAGCAATTACTTCTCCCACCAAACGATTTTCTCCGACATAGACCATTTCTGACATTTTAAACCCTAAATTCCCCTGCATGGTTATGATAGGACCGTTGATTCCATATATCTTTCCTGTTACATTCATAAGTAGGCTCCTCCTGCTAAAACGTATATGAATTCTTTTCCTGTTCCAGCCTGGTGGCAAAGGATTCATCAATCAGAATATTCTTAGAATGGATTACAGCACGGATACCGCCGCCAAAATCCATTTTACTTATCGTAAGTACCGCGCCTGTTTCCTGTTCCAGCTTCTGCTTCTTTTCTGCATCTGTTGGATTAATGTAAATAATAATTTCCTCGTTTCTCGCGAAAACAACCGCTTTTTTTATCTGTGCAATCAGATATGCTTCATAGCTTTCCGTTTTCTGAAATTCGGCTAATTTCTGCTCTACTACCGCAAACAGCTTTTGCTTTTTCTGCTGCTGTCGTTCATCCAGAATCCGTTTCTGTCTTGTGATTTCCGCAGACACTTTCCGATTCATCTCCCGACTTAGTTTCATGCGCTCCATCTGAAATGCATTCTCGATTTCCTGCTGTTTCCCTTTCCGAAACCATTCCAGCTCCTGCTGATAGCTTTTCTCATATTCTTCCAGTTCTGTCTTACTCTCCTGCCCCGCCACTTCTATGGCAGATTGACGGAATACTTCCAGTTTTTCTTTTATCTGCATTTTGCCCTCTCCTTAAATTTTAAGTCCAATGGCTTCACTGACATAATCTGTAATAAAGCTTTCCTTTCTTCCGGTACCATGCCGGTCCGGAATCTCTACCAGAAGCGGCAGCCGGTGTCCCATTTTTGCCTCATTCACCAAATCCGGGAAATCTCTGCCGAACTTTTCTGTCAGAAGCACGATTCCAATTTCACTATCCTTATAGACCTCTTCTAATGCTTCTTTTAATTCTTCCCGCTCATGTACGACAACGCCTTCTACACCTGCCAGTCTCATTCCGGTATAAGTATCTTTATTATCGCTAATCAGATACATTTTCATATGAACGCCTCCTTGGTCCGGCTCCTGTTAGCCCAGAATGGAAAATGAAATCAACAATCCGTACAACGCAATGGACTCCGCTAACGCAACGAAAATCAAAGCCTTACCCATAATGCCGGAATCTTCACTTAACGCACCAAGGGCTGCACTTGCCGCACTTGCTACCGCAATACCGGCTCCGATACAGGAAAGTCCGGTAGATAAAGCTGCCGCCATATATCTCCATCCTTCTGTGCTCGCTGCCGCTTGGGCTGCCTCTCCTGCCGCATGAACGTTCCCGCTGAATAATAATACATCTGCCACCATCACCGTTCCGAAAAAGAAGAACAGATTACTTGCAAGAGCTGCTTTGAAGCCGCCCTCTTTCTTCTTACTAAGTAAAAATCCTCCAAAAGGTACGATAATACTGCATAATAAAATTGCTACAATGATAATCTTGGTTGTCATATTGCTTTCCTCCTATTGCTGTTTATTCTTTTTAAATGCCACAAATGGTTTTCCATTTCCTTTATAAAAACGACTGAACATTTCGTAATATTCCAGACGAAGTACCTGAATTCCTACCACCAGTCCTTCCAGACCCGCTACCAGAATATTTCCAAGTACGATGATTACCCAGTTTGGATTTCCTTTTTCCATTCCTGCCAGCGTCATTACTACGCCCATCATGCCCGCATGGCTTAACGCAAAGGCGCCTACACGGACAAAGGAAATGGTATTAGTCGCATAGCTTAAGACCACATCAAAACATTCTACCAGTGCTTCTACCAGAAACATCGCCTTACTTCCGTCGGGAAACACAGGTCTTTTCTTTTCAATTAAATGACTAAGTGGTTCTTTTAATAAAATGGCAATCAACGGAACTCCTACTGCAACTCCGATGATAATCGTTGCCGGAAGCCCGTGTCCGGTCGCAAACAGAACCACACATACCGCCACAAAGCCATAACAGATAAGCCCCGCCAGGCCGCTCTGATTAAAAATAAGTCTTCCATACTCTTTGGAACGGATGGAATTTATGATATTTAGTACCATTGCAATCAAAATGAGCAGTGCACCAAAACCAATTGCCATCATCAACACATTCATAATATTATCCATGGGCTTTATCCATATTGCCGGCAGTAATTCTTCAAATCCGAAAACACTTCCGTACATGAAGCCAAAAAAGACAGACCAAATTCCGGCAAAGGATATGATTCCGGCAAGCCGCATTCCCTTGATTCGATAGAGCAGAAAGCCTCCCAGTACCAATACCAGACCTTGTCCTACATCACCGAACATAATTCCAAACATTAACGTATACGTCAGCGCAATGAACACCGTCGGGTCCATCTCATTATACGCAGGCAGTCCGTACATTTCAACAAACATCTCAAAAGGCTTTAACAGCTTTGGATTCTTTAATCTGGTAGGCGGAACCACACTCAAATCCTCGTCCACATCTTCTTCCACCAGATGAATCTTTTCATCCTGTTCCATTTCCTGTTCCAGTTTCACGGCATCCTTTTCTGCCATCCAGCCATAAAGAATATAAGATTCTTCTCCATCCTGTTCTCTGATGCAGGCTGCATACTTTCTTATCTCGAAGTTCTGACAATAGGATTCCATCATCTCACAGGCAAGGCATATCTCTTTTTCCTGTTGTTTTACGGTCTCCTGGATTTCTTGCTGTAATCGCTTCCACTCCGTCTTGTTCTGCTCTAATTGCTGTGCCTCCTGGGCAAATGCTTCTCCCGGCGTTCCTTCAAAATCTTCCGGTATGGGAATGTCTTCAAAATGAAAGGATGCATATACCGCTTCCTGCTCTGCCATATGCACATGTGGCGCAAAATAAACCGCCCAGACATATTTCTGGTCACTGTTACATTCATAAAACAGCGTATATGGATTCTTGTAAATATACTCCTGAAGCTTATGATAATTTTCTAAAGTAATTCTACCGAACCGATAATCAATGAAATGGAATTCCCGTAACTTCCCAACTTCAAAATCCAAACCAATAAAGGGGGCAATTTCTGCCATCCGGTTCTTTACCATTTGGTTCTCTTCTTCTAACTGTTTCTGCTTTTCTATTTTTTCTGCAATCATGGCACTGACACCACGAATGATTTCATCTGCCTCTTGTATGGTACATTCACCTTCATAATAAGGCTTGGCACCTTGCAAATATGTCTTTAACTTCTGACCTTCCTGCCAGGTTTCCTTATAAACATTGGTTTCCACAAAGGGACTTATACTGCTTAAGTTTCCCAGACTGGTCATGGCATTTTCAAAATGAATCTCATATCTGCTGATATACTGCTTCATTACCCGGTCAATGTCATCTTTTGGTCCGGTAATATGCAGTAACTTCATCTTCTCTACCACAATATTTCCTCCTCGCATCCTTGTATACAATTATTGCAAAATCAAAGTCCGAATATCCTGTTCCGGTACCTGATATCGAATTCCCTCTAATGCTGTTGTCAATTTCTGTATCTCTTGTTCCTTGCGATACAAATAAGCAAAAACCGGTGCAAGACTTGCGGGATATTTCCTGCATAAACGCCGATACATTTTCCGCATTACCTGATGATAGGAAACCTCATCCTGCAGCTGTAACAACGCATCCTTTCCCTTAAAATAAACGGTCTTTTCTACTATTTCCAAAAACTCGTCCAGCTTCTGTGCTTCCACCATATGCTGAATCTCTGATTTTTTCAACTTATAGTGAACAGGTATCAACATACCGGAAATCTCCGCTTCACTCTGTCCGAAGAAACGTTTTGCCCGGTACATCCACATAATATTGAGCCAGTCTATCTGGGTTCCGAATACTTCACGCAGAATCCGTTTCATTCGCTGCTGCCGAAAGCTTCCAATCCGTTTCCATACTTCTGTAAAATAGCCGGTATCTAACTCCGGCACGGCATTTTCATATCGCAACTGCTTTTCATAAAGCCGAAGCGCACTTCGCTGCAATGGATTACAGAAACGGTAAATACTTTGATAATCTTCTCGTATGGAATTATAAATCAGAGCCTCTACCTGTCCACGATGCTGAATCTCGTCATGTCCACCATAGATTTTCCCATAAATCTGCTGTTCCCGCAAATATGCAATCGTTTCATGAACGGTCTGGAATTCCAGAATATGTTCATATTCTTCCCGGGTCAGAAGCCGTCCTTCCATTGCTTTGATTTTCGTAATCAGACCACTGTACTGTAATAATTCTCCCGCCATTCTTATACCTCTGTGATTCGTTTCAATATCTCCAGCGCCTTTTCTTCATAATTTCCGTCATATTTCTTGTCCAGCGCTTCCATAGAAGCTTCATTCTTTTGTATTGCTTCCTGAATCTCTTTTTCTGCCTGCTCTTCCATCTGTGTCCGCAGAATCGTCAGCCGTCCCTCCATCTCCCCCTGTAATTCTTTCTCAATCAATTCTTCCCGCTCTTTTTTCTTATCTTGCAGTTCCTGCTTCTTGCGCTGTGTATTCTCTATAATCTGACTGGCACGCTCTTCAATCGTATACAATTCTTTTATAATTTCATTCATCAGATACTTCTCCCTTTTTATAGTAAACTTTCTCTGCCAGTATGCCTCCTGACATTTCTTTCAAAGTCTTCTCTGCTAAAATGTTAAGCATTTCTTCTTCCAGCTGCAGGATGACTTCTACCACTTTTCCATCTTTTTCCGGAAATTTACAGAGCAGCTCCAGTATATATTCTTTTTCATTCTTCTCTATGAAAGCCTTTAACTGATATTGTCCAAAAACTTCCTTGGAAATATATCCTGTTATAAAGATAGTATATGCTATCTTCAAAAGAATTTCATTTGGTATTTCCTGGCTGTTTTTATTCTTCAGCTGAAAGGTTCTGTGTTCCTCCGGAGAATGAAACAAATTCATCAGGTAGTTAATGTGAAAAATGTAATTCTGGACTCCAAACATGAAATAACGCATAAATTCCTGAAGCATACCTTCAAAAATTCTTGTAACTTCCGCTTTTTCCTGTTCCGAAAGTCCTATATTGCCGCATTCTAAATTTCCTTTTATGATACCGCTTACGGTCTTACAAATATTATGATAGGTCTGCTTCTTTTTCTCCAGTTCACTGACCAGTTCCTTTGTCTTCTTATCCGGCATCTCCAATGCAGCTATCGTAATTTCAGTATGATTTTTGTTCTTTTCCAAGAGCTTATAATATTTCAATGCCGATTTTATCGGTTCTACAAGGTCTTCCGGCAAGAAAAACGGTTTCAAAATCAACTTAAAGATTCGGCTCTGATTCACAATTTTTAATGTTTCCCGAACATCCGTTACCTGTGACATGGCAATCTTCACCGTGGCAGGGGAAATCATTTCCACAATATCAAATACTTCTTTTCCTGACATAACAGGCATTTCCAGCTCGCACACCAAAACCGCTGCCCCTTCTTTGCGGATATAATCCACTGCTTCTTCAGGATATTCAAAATACCGGCAATAAAATTTCTCCTTACAGGCTTCTAACATCCTGCTGTAGTTCTCAATCATCTTCCTGCTATTATCTACAATCACTACTGTATCCATAGGCAAAGCCCCCCAATTCCCACTACTTGCTTTTTCTTAAATAAAATTATATCAGACTATTGCATAATTTACAAAATTTTTTTCAAACACCTGTAAACACATACAAGCTCCGTTCATATGATACATTGTAATCAAAATTTTGGAGGATTTAAACATGAGTGATTTAGCTGCAACAAACTGTGGATGTGGATGTGAGAACAACGAAAATAGAGGATGCGGATGCTCTTCTATTATCTGGATTATCCTGTTACTTTCCTGCTGTGGAAATGGTAACGGTTTCTTCGGTGATGGCTGCGGATGCGGCAACAACAGCTGTATCTGGATCATCTTACTGCTCTTCTGCTGCGGAAATGGCAACAACGGTTTCTTCGGCGGCGACAGCTGTGGATGCAACAGCTTCTGCTAATCAAATTTTAAAGAAAAACCCGGGAATCCCGGGTTTTTCTTATTGTTTCTTTTCTTTTTTCTGCCTCTCTCCTTCTTTTTTCCCTTGCTTCTTTTTTTCCTTTCTCCGAATACACTCCTCATCAATCTCATATACGCTATTACCATCTATAATTAATCTACCCATAATTTTTCACCTCCATTACTAATATATGCTTTTTCCAAAAGCTGGTTATATCTCCCGCCTTTTCTTCATAAATTAAAATAAAAAATGGTGATGATATTAAATGGAAAACCTTGATGCACTGATTCAGGATAAACATCTTCAAATGATAAAATCTGCGCTTCCCTATCTAAATCCTTCCCGTCAGAAAGACATGGCCATGCTGGTAAAATTCATGGAATTACAACGCACTATGGCACTATTTCAAAATCCTGTAAATAATCTGCGTATGTGCTCGGAAGACAGCTCTGACGAAGAACGTCCGGTGCAGATGCTGAATGCAATCCGTGACTACTGCAACGATTATGAAAAAGAAACCGTTGACAACCTTATTAACTTTGTGCAGATGTTTTCTACTTATGAAACATTATTCTCACAATAACCCATCCAGAAAGGAGTAATATGAACCCAGCCGATTTATTAAATAACCCACAGCTTAAAAACATTTCACCCGAAAAACTCGCGCTCTTAATGGAGCTTGCTCAGAATAACGCTTCCACCGGAAGTCCGCAGGAAATGGCAGCCTCCTTAAAAAACGCTTCAGAGACCGCCCAGAAGGAGGGCGTAAATTTTTCTTCCGGCGAACGGGATATGATTATTGAAGTTTTAAAACAGAGTATGCCGCCACAAGAGCAGAAAAAAGTAGATTTGTTAATGCAGATGATGAAAAATATGAAACGTTAATTGTACATTCAAAAAGGACTACGGCATCATCCTGCCGCAGTCCTTTTATGGTATTGCTATTCTCTTTTACAGAACCTTTTATTTTGCAACAATATTGATAATTCTGCCCGGAACATAGATTTCCTTTATAATATTTCCGGTCAGCTTATCTCCCAAAGCTTCTTTTCCTGCTGCGATGGCAGTATCTTTGTCTACATCTACCGAAACAGTAATGGTTGTCTTTGTCTTTCCATTCAACTGTACTGCAATTTCTACGGTATTTTCTACCGTCTTTGCTTCCTCATACTCCGGCCATGTATTCTGATATACTCTTCCTTCGTATCCGCAGATAGACCACAACTCTTCTGTCATGTGAGGCGCTACCGGATTTAATAACAGTAAGAATGTCTTAAACTCTGCACGGTTAATCTTTCCTGCCTTTGAGAAATCATTTAAAATAGACATCAACGCTGCAATGGCTGTATTGTATTTTAAGTTCTCATAATCAGAACTTACCTTCTTAATCAGCTGATGCATCTTTGTCTCAAACTCTTCACTGTAGGCATCACCATCCACTAAAACATCCTGCAGCTTCCATACACGTTCTAAGAATCTTCTGCAACCCTTTACACCGTTTTCAGACCAGGAGGCGCTTAAATCAAAGGCTCCGATGAACATCTCATAAGTACGAAGGGTATCTGCGCCATAATCCATTACGATATCGTCAGGATTTACCACATTTCCTCTGGACTTTGACATCTTCTCACCATTTTCGCCCAAAATCATTCCATGAGACGTTCTCTTCTGATATGGTTCCGGTGTCGGGACTACCTTCTGGTCATACAGGAACTTATGCCAGAATCGTGAATACAGTAAATGCAGGGTGGTATGTTCCATACCGCCATTGTACCAGTCAACCGGCAGCCAGTATTTTAACGCTTCCGGACTTGCTAAAGCCTCTGTATTATGCGGGTCCGTGTAACGAAGGAAATACCAGGAAGAACCTGCCCACTGCGGCATGGTATCTGTTTCTCTCTTCGCAGGACCACCACAACATGGACATGTAGTGTTTACCCATTCATCCATGGCTGCCAATGGAGATTCTCCGTTATCGGTAGGCATATAGCTTTCTACTTCCGGAAGTTCCAGTGGAAGTTCACTTTCCGGAATCGGCACATAACCGCATTTATCACATTTTACAATCGGAATCGGTTCTCCCCAGTAACGCTGGCGGGAGAATACCCAGTCTCTTAACTTAAAGTTAGTCTTTCCTTTTCCAATTCCTTTTTCTTCTAAAAATTCAATTATCTTTTTCTTTGCTTCCGCTACTTCCAGTCCGTCTAAGAATCCTGAATTTACTAATTTACCGGTAGCAACATCAGTGTAGGCTTCTTCCTGTACATTTTCACCACCGGCTACTACTTCAATAATCGGCAGGTTAAACTTCTTGGCAAATTCCCAGTCTCTGGTATCGTGCGCCGGAACAGCCATAATCGCTCCGGTTCCATAGCTCATCAATACATAGTCAGACACCCAGATAGGAATCTCTTTGTCATTTACCGGATCAACTGCTTTTAAGCCGTCGATTTCTACACCGGTCTTTTCTTTTGCAAGCTCAGAACGTTCAAAATCAGACTTTCTGGCAGCCTGTTCCCGGTATGCAACTACTTCATCCCAGTTCTTAATCTCATCCTTATATTTATCCAAAACAGGATGTTCCGGAGAAACAACCATATAAGTTGCTCCAAATAAGGTGTCCGGTCTGGTGGTATAAACAGTAAGCTTATCTTCCTTTCCGGCAATCTGAAAATCAACCTCTGCTCCCTGACTCTTTCCAATCCAGTTTTTCTGGGAGACCTTAACTCTTTCGATATAATCAACATCATTCAAGCCTTCCAGAAGCTTATCTGCATATTCTGTAATCTTGAGCATCCACTGACTCTTTACTTTTCTTACAACAGGTGCGCCGCATCGTTCACACACACCGTTTACTACTTCTTCGTTAGCAAGTCCCACCTTACAGGAAGTACACCAGTTAATTGGCATTTCTGTCTTATAGGCAAGTCCTTCTTTAAATAATTTTAAGAAAATCCACTGTGTCCATTTATAATATTCCGGGTCTGTGGTATTGATTTCACGGTCCCAGTCAAAAGAGTATCCAAGAGAATGTAACTGGTTCTTAAATCTTCCTACGTTATTCTTGGTTACAATCTTGGGGTGAATCTTATTCTTGATAGCGTAATTCTCTGTAGGCAGTCCAAATGCATCCCATCCCATTGGATATAATACATTGTATCCCTGCATTCTTCTCTTTCTTGCCACAATATCAAGTGCGGTATACGGTCTTGGATGTCCTACATGAAGTCCCTGTCCGGATGGATATGGGAACTCTACCAACGCATAATATTTCGGCTTTGAATAATCATCGGTTGCTGCAAATGCCTTTTCTTCGTCCCAGACTTTCTGCCATTTTTCTTCTACGGCTCTGTGATTATATGGTGCTGCCATTTTCTATTCCTCCTAAATTTGGCTCAACAGCCAATCTTTTTCAATCCTTTTATGTATACACCTATACTTTTAAAATTTTATCACAAGGGGTAAATTTGTCAAGAGAAAGTGTCAGAAGATGGCATCGGAAAATAGACGGTCACAGGTATCATAAATCAATGTCAAAAGGTCATGCTGCAATAGCAGCATGGACAAACTGCCCGAAATTGCACTCGGAAAACTTGTTTTCCAGATGCAATTTCCGTGCAGTATTCCCGCATCGCAACTGCGATGTGGGCTTTTGACATATAATTTCATACACAGATTCCTATAATCTTTTGACACTTTTCTCTCCTAGTAGCATATATTACACCGAACAATCTTTTTTGGAGATTCCTATGACAACAAATCCAAATACTGACTCCTACGAAAATCCGGGACTATCCTTTTTAGAAACCGTACTATACCAGATGCCGGAAGCTCATGCAAGGATAAGCGGTGCCCCGAACTTTTCCTCTATTTCCGGAATAGTACGCTTTTACACTGTAAGAAACGGCATTCTCGTAAATGCAGAAATCTATGGTCTGCCCTCCGGCACCAATCCCTGCGCGCCTTACATCCATGGTTTTCATATTCATGAGGGCGAAAGCTGCACCGGCACCGATACGGAGCCCTTTGCCAATGCCGGAACACACTTTAACCCTCATTCCTGCCAGCACCCGGAACACGCCGGAGATATGCCGCCGTTGTTTGCCAGCAATGGTTTTGCGTGGATGCTGTATTATACGGAGAGATTCTCCCTTTCAGAAATCATTGGCAGAACTGTCATCATACATGAAAATCCTGATGATTTTCATACCCAGCCTTCCGGAAACTCCGGAGCCATGATTGCCTGCGGGGTCATCACCAATTCTAAACAATAATCCATTACATTTAAAATCCCCGCAAAACTTATCTTTTCTGCGGGGATTTTACCTTTATTCGATTATCCTTCTTCCTTCTCTAACTTATTTGCTCTGGCTGCCACTTCTTTTTCCTGAATATCGCTTGGCGTCTGCTCGTATCTGGCAAATTCATAGGAGAATACGCCGCTTCCTCCCGTCATGGAACGTAAGTCTGTCATGTATCCATACAATTCCATATATGGCACATCAGCAGTAATCTCTGTCTTTCCACTATCTGACGGATTCATTCCAAGCACTCTGCCACGACGCTTATTTAAGTCTCCCATTACATCTCCGGTATATTTATCCGGTACGATTACCTTCAGAGTTGCGATGGGCTCAAGTAAAACAGGAGAAGCCTCCATGATTCCCTTTTTGAACGCCTGAATCGTCGCCATCTTAAATGCCATTTCAGAGGAATCAACCGGATGATAGGAGCCATCGTACAATACGGCTTTGATTCCTACTACCGGATAGGCTGCCATCGGTCCCTTTAATACAGATTCCTGAAGCCCCTTTTCTACTGCCGGGAAATAATTTTTCGGAACTGCTCCGCCTACTACCTGCTGTTCAAATACATACGGTTCCTCTAAATCTCCACTTGGCTCAAACGTCATTTTTACATGACCGTACTGTCCGTGTCCGCCGGACTGTTTCTTATATTTGTATTCCACATCGGCTTTTTTACGAATGGTTTCACGAAACGCAATCTTCGGACGGCTCAGCTCGATTTCTACTTTATAACGTTCTAACAGCTTGCTTACCACTACTTCTAAGTGCTGGTCGCCAATACCATAAATCAAGGTCTGACCATTGGCGCTGTCATTTTCTACCCGAAGGGTCAAATCTTCCTGCATCAGCTTCTGTAATGCCTGGGAAATCTTATCTTCATCTCCCTTATTTTTTGCCTTATATCTCATATACGTATAAGGTGTGGAAATCTGTGTCTTTCCATACATTACCGGAGCTGCTTTCGTAGAAAGGGTATCTCTGGTTCCGACCTTAGAAAGCTTTGCCAGCGCACCGATATCTCCTGCATGCAGCTCTGGCACCTCCGTAGGCTTATTTCCGCACAGCACATAGATTTTTCCGATTTTATCTTCCATATCCTTTTCGGAATTGTATAATACATCATCGGTCTTTAATACACCGGAATTCACTTTAATAAGAGAATATTTTCCGATAAAGGGGTCTACAATGGTCTTAAAAATATATGCACTCTTCGGCTTTCCAATATCATAGTCGCCGTCAAAGACTTCATTCGTCTTCATATTTACCCCTTTACAGGAGCGTTTTTCCGGACTTGGGAGATACTTGAGCACATCATCTAATAATGTATACACGCCCTGTGCCATAACGCTGGAGCCCATGGAAATGGGAACAATGCTGCCATCTGCCACATTGTTTCGCAGTGCGGTACGAATTTCAAATTCGGAAAATTCTTCTCCTGCAAAATACCGGTCCATAAACTCTTCACTGGTTTCTGCTACTGCCTCCATCAATGCTTCCCTGCAGATTTCCAGATTTGGTTTGGAATAATCAGGAATCGGTGTATCCTCCACTTCTCCTTTCTCATTCCAACGATTTCCGGTCTGTGCCACCACGTTTACATAACCGACAAACTTTTCGTTTTCACGGATAGGAAGATGGAACGGTGCAATCCGCTTTCCATACATCTCCTGCAAGTCCTCTACCACCTGTCGAAAGCTCGCATTATCATCATCCATTTCTGTCACGAAAAACATTCTTGGTATCTTATATTTTTCACAAATATCCCATGCTTTCTGTGTGCCTACTTCAATTCCGTTCTTCCCGGATACTACAATCACGGCTGCATCTACCACACTGACAGCTTCCTCCACTTCCCCTACAAAGCCAAAATATCCCGGGGTATCCAGAACATTAATTTTGGTGTCTTCCCAAATAATTGGAACTACCGTTGTATTAATGGAAAAATGACGTTTGATTTCTTCTTTATCATAGTCGCTGATGGTATTACCGTCGCTTACTTTTCCCATTCTTGTGGTCATACCGGAAAGATAAGCCATTGCTTCAACCAATGTGGTCTTTCCGCATCCGCCATGTCCCAGAAGGGCTATGTTTCTTATCTTGTCTGTTGTGTAAACGTTCATGTCAATTCCCCCAATGCTAATATTTTTATATGATGTATATATTTTACTAAATTGTTCTTATATTTTCAACTATTTTGTTCATTTTTTCTAATTTATTTTGTTTTATTTTTTATTTTATTAAAAATATTGTATACTTTTCTTTTTTTGTTTTGCAAATAACACACAAAATTCACATGATACTTTTTCACTTTGAAGTGTCAAAGTGTTGACTTTTTCTTTTTTATCACTTATGATAAGTACAATTATGAAAAATTTTATTTACATATTTGCACTGACTTGGAGGAAATAATTATGCAGCCGGATAAAATCGGTTTTATTGGTCTTGGTTTAATTGGCGGTGCTATTGCAAAGACCATTCATCGGGTATACCCCGAAATTTCTTTAATAGCATATGATATTGATAAGGCTTCTCTTGCCCTTGCGGTCGAGGAAGGAACCATCCATAAATCTTATGATATGTTAAGTGATGACTTTGCTTCCTGCCACTATATTTTCTTATGCGCACCTGTACAGAAAAATGCAGAATTTCTTGCAAAATTGTCGAGCTTTGCAAGTCAAACCTGCATCATCACAGATGTTGGGAGCGTTAAGGCTTCCATACATCAAGATGTAGTAGGCACCCCTATGGAGCCATATTTTATCGGCGGTCACCCCATGACCGGTTCTGAAAAAAGCGGCTATGCCAGTGCCACTTCCTACTTACTGGAAAACGCATATTACATCCTGACCCCCACCAGCCGGACTTCCCCGGAACTGGTAAAAGATTTTCAGGAATTTATCCGTTCCCTTGGTGCCATTCCGCTGATATTGGATTCTGAGGAACACGACTATGTTACTGCCGCTATTAGTCATCTTCCCCATATTTTGGCGGCCACCCTGGTGAATCTGGTAAAGGAGCTGGATACCCCGGAGGAAACCATGAAAACCATTGCTGCCGGCGGTTTTCGAGATATTACAAGAATTGCATCTTCTTCTCCGGTAATGTGGCAGGAAATCTGTCTGACGAATCAAAAACAGATACTTAGACTTCTGAATTCCTTTATTGATGCTCTGGAAGCGATAAAAAAAGAAGTTGCCATTCAAAATGAATCAGAGCTTTTTCATTTTTTCCAGTCCGCTAAGGATTATAGGGATTCTTTCAGTCTGAAAAGCTCGGGACCTATCCCGAAAATCTTCGAGGTCTACTGTGACCTGGTAGACGAGACCGGCGGAATTGCAACACTTGCTACTATACTAGCGAAAAACCATATCAATATCAAAAATATTGGTATTATTCATAACAGAGAATTTCAGGACGGTGTGTTACATATTGAATTTTATGAGGAAGATGCCTTACAAAAAGCACTGGTACTTCTTCGTGATTATCACTACACTGTTTATGAACGATAAGAGGTGTTTATATGGAAATTACAAATAACTATACATTTCAAGGAGAACTTTCTGTTCCGGGAGACAAATCCATCTCCCACCGTTCTATTATGTTCGGCGCTATTGCCGATGGATTAACAGAGGTTACAAACTTCCTTCAGGGGGCAGACTGTCTTTCTACGATTTCCTGTTTTCGTAATCTTGGAATAGAAATCGAAAACAAACAGGATAAAATCTTGATTCACGGAAAGGGACTTCACGGATTACATGCCCCAAAACAGGTTCTGGATGTTGGAAACAGTGGTACTACAACTCGTCTGATTTCCGGTATTCTTGCAGGGCAGCCCTTTGAGAGCACCTTAAATGGTGACGTTTCTATCCAGAAACGCCCTATGAAGCGCATTTTTACTCCTCTTTCTGCCATGGGCGCACGCTTTAAGAGCCTGAATAACAATGACTGTGCTCCCTTTACGGTTTCCGGCGGACAACTGCACGGTATTCACTATGATTCTCCGGTTGCTTCTGCTCAGGTAAAGTCTGCGGTGCTTCTTGCAGGATTATATGCTGATGGCGTAACCAGCGTGACGGAACCGGTACTGTCACGTAATCATACGGAACTCATGCTCTCCGGCTTTGGTGCCAACGTTACTTCTTGTGGTACAACTGCCTCGATTGAGCCGGAACCGTACTTAAAAGGACAACAGATTCAGGTTCCGGGAGATATTTCCTCTGCGGCATACTTTATTGCGTTAGGATTAATTACTCCAAACTCGGAAATCTTGATTAAAAATGTTGGTATCAATCCTACCAGAGACGGTATGATACAGGCAGCCCTTGCCATGGGCGGTAACCTTACACTCTTGAATGAAAGAACCGTATCCGGTGAACCGGTTGCTGATATTCTGGTAAAAAGCAGTTCGCTGCACGGTGCTTCCATTGGAGGCGACTTAATTCCGACTCTGATTGACGAGATTCCTATTATTGCAGTAATGGCAGCCTTTGCCGAAGGAACCACTACGATTACCGACGCACAGGAATTACGGGTAAAGGAATCGGACCGGATTGCTGTTGTTACCGAAAATCTTTCTGCTATGGATGGTAAGATTACCCCTACGGATGATGGTATGATAATCGAGGGTGGCGCTCCCCTTCGCGGCACCTGCATCCAAACTCACATGGACCACCGAATTGCTATGTCATTTGCCATTGCAGGACTTAACGCAGATGGTGTTACGACCTTTGATGATGAAAAGATTGTTACGGTCTCCTATCCTGATTTCTTTGAAGATATCATGAGACTTACAAAATAATTGTTGCGAATAAAATACATATCACAACTAAGAGCTGTTATTATATCAAATGTTATATTAAAAAGCGATGTACTGCTACTTTGATTAGCAATACATCGCTTTTCTTATTATCCTGCTTCCATTTATCCTATTCCATCTTGAATCCGGAAGTAATTTCATTTAACTGCTTGGACAATTCTCTACATTCTTTTGTCATTTCATAGAGATTTTCCGTATAATTTACGACATCTGTGGTCTTACCTGCAATATCAGATACACCCTCTGCGGATTCGTTGATGGTGGTATTGATTCCTCCGATTGCTTCTGTGATGACAGTAATTCCTTTTTCCAGTTCCTCTGCTTCCCGTTCCGCTTCTACCATAAAGTTCTGTATCTGCTCTGCGGCTTCTTTGTATTCCCTTCCAGACGCAAGGAAATCACTGTAATCCTTGGTGACCTCTGTTCCAAGGAACTCCAGAGTCTGTTTCAGACAATCCATTAAAGTCTGTACGGATTCATTTACCTGGTCTACAATATCAATAATACTGGTGGCAGTACTAGAGCTTTGCTCCGCAAGTTTTCCAATCTGGTCTGCCACAACTGCAAAGCCTCTTCCGTTTTCTCCTGCTCTTGCCGCCTCAATAGATGCATTCAGGGATAACAATGTAGTCTCTTCTGCGATTTCCTGAATCGTGCCGGTTAATTCGTTAATCTTATCTACCGCAGACGCCTTTTCGATCGCATCCTTTGACACCTTTCGAATGGCATCATACATCTGCATGGTATTCTGATTTGCCTTTTCACTCTGGCTTGCCAGCTGCTCGGACTTCTCCATAATATCATACGTCATCTGCGTTCCTTCTTTAATCTTGCCTGTTACATTGATGACGTTATCCTGCATATCCGCAATGCTTTCGTTAATGGACTCAGAAGATGCTGAGGTCTCCTCCATTCCTGCCGCAAGCTCTTCCGTTGTTGCAGAGTTATCTGTTGAAGCCATATTTACTTCCTTAGAAATATCACTTAACTCTTCGGAACTATTTAACAGCTTTTCGGAAATTGCACTTAATTTTGCCACAATCTCCGCCAGCTTATCCTTCATATCCAGGACTGCCAGTCCCATATTTCCAATCTCGTCCCTGGTCTTTGGCATCTTTTCCTGCATGGATAAGTCAAACTCGGAGATAGAGTGAATTACCTTTGTCAATGGGCGAATCGGTCTTGTAATCACAGAAGTAATCATGTAACCGATAAGAATAATCACTGCTACCAGAATCACTCCCACTATCATACAGTACATATTCATGGTATTGATTGGCTCCATTACTTCTGCCTTATCTGCCTGTACAAATAATACCCAATTATTTACAGTACACATGAAGGCTACATATTTCTCTTCTCCATCTACAGTACACTCCCGCACATCAGCAGTCGTGATGACGCCTTCGTTATTCAGAGTATCTAAAACCTCCTGAATAACACTGTTTCCTTCAATAACGGTTCCCATCTTGCTTCGGTCCTTCGTGTAAAGATAGGTTCCATCTGTATCTACCAGACACGCTTCACTGGACTTCATTCCATCAATACCAACACTATTTAAAATAAATTCAAGACGTACTGACATATCTGTTCGTTCTGTATCTCCCCAGAAACTTTCATACAAAGTATCTGACGCCGAAATACACACATCATATAAATAATTTTCACAAAGTGAAACTACATTTTTCTCACTTACAATTCTGGACGCTATCAAAATTCCAGCTATCAGCAGAATGGAAGTGGAAATCATCATAATGGATACTTTCCCCTTTATGGTTCCAAATATTTTCTTCATATTATTCGCTCCAATCTTCTGATAAACAGATTATTTTTGTTCCTTCCACTGTGTCTTTACATCGCTTACCACGTCACTCCAGGTCATTTCACCCTTCACATAAGCTAAAAGGTCTGCTCCGAACTGGTCCTTAAAAAGCTGTCCGGGGAATGCAGTAAAGTTCCATGCCACGCTCTGACGACTTTCATCTGCCATTGCCTCAATTACCTGCTGTGCCAGTGGGTCCGTCGGCTGCTCATCATCATCAAAGGTATCAAACGGTGATATAAATCCCAGCTTGTTAGTTACATAATCTTTCCCAATATCAGAAGTAAAAAGCCATTCCACAAAGTCAATGGTCGCTTTCTGGTCTTCCTCAGATGCCCAGCTGTTCACACTAAAATAGTTCTCTGTACCAATACAGATTCCCTGACTTTCTTCTCCGTCCACACCAATATAGATAGGCAGGAACTTCACATCATCTTCGGAAACTACATTTCCACTTACGGCACTAATCTGGCTCCATGCCCAGTTACCGTTTTGAACCATCGCCGCTTTTCCAAGCGCAAATTCTTCCATGGAATCGTTTACCGTCTTGCTTCCCAACTGAGAAGGCTCAGTGGTGGAATTATTTACATATAAATCAAAAATATTTTTAAAATTGTCCGCATATGTAAAATCGATCTCATCCAAATCACTGACATCTTTATCCGCGAATTCATAATAAATCGGCATATTCATAAGGTGTGTCTGCCATCTCCAGTCCTCACCGGATGCAAGAGAAGTAGATGCAAATGCTCCTTCTATTCCAAGCTGCTCCTTATGCAGCGTCATATCCTCTACAACCGCTTTTAATAAATCATAGCTGGTAATCTCGTCCGTAGAAGAGATGGATACTGCCTTATCCGGCAGTGCAAAATATTTATTCATAATACTTTCGTTATAGATAATACCATAACCCTCTACTACGTATGGAATTCCAAATACGCCATCCTCTGTTTCTACCGCAAGACTTTTATCCAGCAAATGATTATACAAATCTGTATCTTTCAAATCGAGACAGAACTCAGACCAGCTTTCATATCCGATCGGTCCATTAATCTGAAACAATGTTGGTGCATCTCTTTTTGCAATTTCGGACTGCAATACCTGCTCATAGGTACCGCTTGCCGCTGTAATTACCTTTACCTCCACTCCGGTTTCCTCTGTATAGGTGCTTGCAATTTCTTCCCATACATCTGCCACTTCCGGCTTAAAATTCAGGTAGTAAACACTGCCCGTTTCCTTTTTAGCACTTCCACATCCAACCAAGGCAAATGCTAGTAGTAACAGCATTGTAATCATTCCAATTCTGTTTTTCTTCATTGGTATTTCCTCCCTTGCTTTCGTAATACTCATACACAATATATTATACCTCTATCCTCATCATAATTCAATAAATGTAGTATCATATTTCAAAAATTTAACACCTTTTAATCGAAATTTGATATAAAAAAAGCAGATCCTAGACCTGCCATTTTTTTCCTATCTGCTCTCCCATCTTCACAATGGTCTCATAGCCATTTTGGGTATTCTGCAATATATCTTTTTCCAATGTTACTGCATTTTTCTGTAACATCAAAATCACAGTAGAACCGCCGAATTCAAAGGTTCCTTTCTCCATTCCTCTTGACACATTGGCTTCTTCCTGATGATTCACAATTCTTCCTACCATAAGCGCTCCCACTTCCATCATCAGAATCGTCTTGAAGTGTTCACTCTTTAGCAAAGAAAACTCTCTGGTATTTTCCTTATATATCGGACACACATCATTGGCAGCAGGATTCACCGTATGGAACACGCCCGGGATACGATAATTTTTAGACTTTCTACCATTATCCACATAACAGAAACGATGGTAATCATCTACCGTCAATCGAAAGACACATACATAACCACCCTGATATTTTTTAGCAAGCCTCTTAGAACGCAGCAGGGACTCCAATGTATACTCTGTATTTTTTATTTTAAATCGGCTATCCTCTTCCACCGGATAAACACTTAATTTCCCATCACAAGGACTGATAAGCGTATTTTCATCTCCTTCTATCGGGCGACATTCCTTTCGTATCTGTCTGATGAAAAAATCATTGTAAGACTCATAATCCTTTTCTTCATAAAGGCTCATATCAATATGATTCTTTCGAATAAACGGTTGAATCAATATCTTAGAACACCGCTGATTCAAGAGCCACCCCGCCGCCTTAGAGATACCGGGCTTTATTAAAATTTTTAATAGTTTTCTGCCAATAGGACTATTATACATCCAGTACAACAGTTTATCCTGTCCGGAATCTTCTATGGTGATATTTCCGTTGCGATCTATGTACTTCATTGTTCTTCCTTTCTATCTTCGTACCATCTGCATCCACGGCCAGATTGCACGGAACTCTACCCTATATTGTGTAAATGTAATCATTATAGCCAAAGCAATAGCAACGATTACCACTAATACTGCCAAGGTAGAATTCTTTGGCTTTTTTAATTTAAAATCAACCACAAACAAAATACCTACGATGAGCAACGCTGCATACAGGCAGATACGAAAAGCATAATCCGGTATAAAAAACTGAACCATAAAAACAAGAGGCAGCACGATAGCCATTGAGGTAATGGGCAGTCCCTTATAAAACTTCTCTCCATCTTCCGATACCAATGCATTCTTTGCTTCCATCACATTAAAGTATGCCAGACGTATCACTGAATTGATACAGTAAATGGCAATTACTATCATTCCAATTACACCGCGTACTCCCAGAAGATAACAAATCATTGCCGGGAATACTCCAAAACAGACCATGTCACACAGCGAATCTATCTGGATACCAAATGATTTCTCATCCTCTGTCCGGTTCTTCATTGCCCGGGCGATTTTTCCATCAAACATATCACACAGACCAGATAATGCCAGACAAAAAATCGCTGTTTTGAATCTTCCATGAATTGCCTGTGTCATTCCAAACACAGAAGACAACAGACTAACATACGTTAATATTACCGAATAATTATAAAATCCTATCATTTCTCTTTCCCCGTTTCTTTCTCATCACTCTGTTTGTGAATATCCTATCGTAAAATGTGCCACACCTGTCATCACCGCGCTAAACAGCAGTTGTACATAATATGCAATTCCCCGGCTTAACACCATTCCCGGAAGCAAAAGACTTCCGGCAAAAACACCTTTAAAAATTATCAGGAATAAATTCTCACTAATTCCCATTCCTCCCGGCAACGGAAGCATATCTACCGACACGGATACTACTGCCTGCAGCATTACCACATCATATATGCCGGTTCCACTTAAACGAAATGCCTTATAAACGAACCATGTTACAAAGAACAACGCAAATCGTTGCAGAAAAGTAATCATCAATACATTTCCGATTACTTTCTTATGACTCTTAAAATATTCTGCCGCTGCTTCATAATGTTCCATGGAAGCTTCTAATTTCACTTTACGTTCCGGCTTCTTCTTCATAAGATGAATACGCTCTAACACATGCATCCCCTTTATCAGCATATTCTTGGCAAGATTCGGAGAAAACACCAAAAACGACATGAAAATACAACAGAATACATTTAATGCTACTCCAAGGTAAAATATGGGAAGAATCCCTTCTAAATACCGATGTACAAATCCCTTTTGAAAAAATGCTACAAACAGACCAATAAAGACTAATACTGATTTATATGTAATTGTAACAATCATCAGAACCAATGTAGCCACTGGAATTGGAATTTTATTCTTACGCATATAATAAATCTGTGCCGGCTGTCCACCGGTCGCTGACGGTGTAATTGCACTGAAAAAAAAGCCCACACAGGAATACAGAAAACAGGTTCTTTTCTTTGTCTTAATACTTAAGGTTCCGAACATATAATGGATAATAATGGATTCTCCCCAGATAAAAAATATAACTGCTGCTCCCGCTGCTATGATATATCCAGGCTTGACCTCACGTATTGCTTCTACAACTGCATGCAGGTCTTCCCCGTGAAACACACTATAAAGTGTCAGCAGAAATACAATCCCAAGAAACAACACATTTCCAATCTTCTTTTTCTTACTTTCCACGCTTATAAATCCTTTCCCATATCCTATCACATATACGTTCCAGCAGGCGGTAACAATTTGTGTGGAATGATATATAATAAGTTACTTCTGCAATAATGATTCCGCCAAACACATCTACAATATAATGCTGCTTTGTAAACTGTGTAGAGGCACAGACAAGCAGTGCAAAGATACAGGAAAATATCTGATACCACTTTGGAATATTCTTTCGCCCCCGGATTCCGATATAGCAAAACCAGCTGACCAGACAATGTATCGATGGAAATAACCGGGTTGGAGCATCCATATCATATACAAACTGTAAAACAAACTCCCATATACCGCCATCCGCCAGCACCGGTCGCACATTTGTCGTTGGCAGAAACAGGAAAAACAGCAAACAGGGCAATCGAGCCATAATATCTGCCGTTGCAAAACGATAACAATATTCCTTTCCCTGCGCTGCAATTAAGATGTAATTCACCACCCAGAAAATATAACATCCCAAATATATAATTACGAATTCCGGTATCACAGGAACCGCCCGGTCAAAAGCCGTGGTTAAATCATAATGTTTCCAGCTGTCTGTCATCGGTGCGATAATTGAATACACAAGAAAATTTACTGCCAGACATGCTAATAATGGCAAAGCGATATACGAATATGCCGAAATCTTTTTATTCTTCTTTTCCTTCATGCCTCGTCTCCTCATACTGCAACTAAAGAATATTATACCAGATTTCGACAAATAGTCCACTTAATTAATTCTTAAAATTTACAAAGATTTTACAAAAAATCTTTTGTATCAAACTTCATATATGCCAGTTGAAATGCTTTCCATCTTCTGCGCGAAACCGGTATCTTCTCTCCATCAACCAGGGTTAAAACCTGATTTTCAAACTTGGTCACACGAGCCAGATTCACCAGATACTTGCTATGGCAGCGGAAAAAAATAGTCTTTGGCAACCGCTGCTCCCATTGTAACAGGCTTTCCTCACAGCAATACATATCTGTTGTGGTCCATAACTCACTTCCACCGGACTGAGCCGAAAAATAACAAATATCCCGAATTGAAATATTATATGGAATCCCACGTCTCATTAAAGAAATACTTTTTGTAAGCCAAAGCTCCTCCATGCTAACACGCAGATACTCAAATAACTCTTTTTCTTCAATCGGCTTTGTCATAAAACGAAAAGCCCTTGCTTCATATCCCTCTTTATAGCGATTTTCATATGCTGTAAGAATAATAACAACAGTACGTGGAAAATGCATTTTTATTTTTTTCAGCCAGATAATTCCGTCATCTGACGCATTACAAAATTCAAGGTCCATAAAGATAAGATCGACTGTCTCTTCCTGCATATATTCAAATAATGTGGAAGGCTTTGAAAAATACAAAAATTCATTCTGCTGCTGATTTTTTTCATCAAACTTTTTTATGAAACGCCCCAATTCATCCGAAACACTTTTCTGGTCATCGCATAATACTATTTTCATTTAATTCTCCTTTGTATGGTAATATCTAAATAGGAAGATATACTTTTATTGTCAATATTTCCTGCCCTACATTCAGTTCAAATCTTCCATCATACTTCTCTAATACATTTTTTATTTTATTAATGCCAAAACCATGATTCCTGTCCTGCTTTTTTCTGCTTTTTATACTACTCTTGTTTAGAATGCTATTTGACATTGCAATGGAAAAATATTTTTCTCCGCTCGAAAAATGTATCGTAAGCTGGGAATCTGAAATGCCAACGCATTGATTTGCGGAAGTAATGGCATTTGAAAGAAGATTTGAAAACAGAGTACATAAATCCATTGCAGAAACGTTCCCAATACAAGGCAGATTTCCGTATATTGTAACATTCACTTCTTCCTTACAATAATGTGGCAAATCATGCTGTAGGATGGCATCCACGATTTCATTTCCGGAAAAATACATTTTTTTCTGAAATGAAATTGACTGTTGCAAATCTGAAAAATATTGCTGCAGTTCTTCTACATTACCATTGTGTAAAAGCGACTCCATACAAATAAAATGATTTTTTATATCATGACGGAATTTTCTAATCTCCGTATCTAAAAACTCCATGTCCTTATAATATTCCAGCTGTTTTTTCATCAGGTGTATATTTTCCTCATTACTTTCTCTCGCCTGCATCAGAAAACGCTCAACAAAATATACAATAATCATAATGCAAAACGCAGTAAGGATAAAAATAACCACTCTATATGCAATTATTTCCGGTAAATTCGCTTGTTCCAGGGGAAGGAATTTCTCCGGTCTTAAAATATGTGCCACCAGCAAGGAACAGAAATATGACATTATATTCAAAAGCATCAATTTACTGTCAAACAAAAATACAATAATTGCAAAAAAGAGAAAGGTACATTCCCATACATAAACGGACGAAAACAAATATAGGATAAAATTATATTGCAGGAATAATGCAAAAATGATAAAACCTTTTACATACATTAAATGTTCAGAAATATAAGAAGAATCTTTTTTATTCCGGTATATAAAAAATAAGGCAACTGCAAGATATACAAGCTGACTGCCATCAAACACTATAATTTCACTCCATGCTAAATTCGGATATAGTCCCCTCCATTTACAGACTGTCCAGAATATTCCTGCGCACATGCATAAACCGGGAACCAGAAGTAATACATATATGTAAACTGAATCCCAGTATTTTTTTATAATATTCATTCTATTCTCCTATTTCCCACAAATGTATACTATTTTTTATATTACTTCTTATTTTCAGAAAATGCAATGACCAATTAAGGGTTATTTTTGACCAGATAATAAATTTCTTTTCTTTCTGTTTTTAATTCATTGTATAATATAACAAAAGACGTTATAAAAGGAGAGGGAATTTTATGAAAATTACTGAAAATGATACTTCAAAAAAATCTTTATCAGCAATAGACGAATACATAAACAAAGTTTATGTTCTGGTTCTGCTTTTAGTGCCAGGAGCCTGTCAATGTGCCGGACTGCTTTATACTTTCGGAAAGATAATGGGCTGGTTTCCATCCGTCAGCTGGCTTGCATTAATAATATTTGATATCACCTGTCTCATATATCTGGCTACCGGAATTTATTTTGTGCGAACCGGATTTAGAAACGGTCTGGTTGACAAAAATAAATTGAAAGCCGGAAAGATTTTTCTTGTTTTAATTATGTTCATTCAGTTTAACTTTATCCTTTATATGATACCTGCTACTGATTTCTGGGGCTTTTCATTCTTTTTTGTAATACTGACCTCGTTTTTTCTGGATTATAAAATGGTCGCAGCGACCTCAATAGAAATTGCTGCTTCTGTAGTTATATCGTGGTTTCTTTGGAGCGAAATACATCTGCCAATACAAAATGAATTTTTTATAGGCAATATGCTTGACCGCGTTGTTTGTGTGGCGCTCTCCTTACCAACAACCGTATTATTAACCTACTTAATCCAGCGCTTCCTGATCACTGCAAAAAGGGATGAAATGGAGCGCAACAACGAACAGGTAAGAAAAGTATTATCTTCTGTTCAAACCTTATCTAAAAATCTGTATTCTGCCGGAACAACGCTTTCTTCCATTACCGAAAATGAAAGTGCCTCCGCAGAAGAATTGTCTGCAACAAGCGAACAATTATTAGCAAGCAGTAATTTATTGAGTCAAAAAACAGAAGAAAGTATGTTGAATCTTACGGAACTAAACAAGTGGGAAACAGTTGTTGCTGACAACGTAAAAAAAGTAGAAATAACTTCAAAGGATTTATTGGATAAATCCAGGGATAACGAACAATTATTAAATGATTTACATTCTATTAACAATGAAGTTTCAACATCCATGTCGGCAACGATAAATGTGGCGCAAAAATTATCAGATGCCGTAAACGAAATTGGAGTTACATTGAATCTTATTAATGAAATCTCCGCTTCCACCAACTTACTTGCACTGAATGCTTCCATCGAAGCTGCCCGCGCCGGCGAAGCCGGAAAAGGATTTGCAGTCGTTGCACAGGAGGTAGGTAAACTGGCTAACAGCACAAAAGAATCCTTAGATGAAGTAGAAACTGTTATTGCAAGAGTTCAAAATAATGTTGAGGAAATAACCCTCCATGTAAAAGAAAATTCTCAAAAGCTGAATAAACAGAGCGAATATTATAATAATGTATTTAAAGGAATGCAGGATATGACGGAGCTTCTCAATGTAACCGTAACTGCAGTGAATACAATGGGGGATGCACATAACAAACAGTCTGACGTTATTAAAAATACAGTGTCCATCAATCAGGATATTGCAGAAAGTATTAGAAATGAAAATGAGCAGTTTGTTTCTATCAATGCAATGGTGGAAACAAATGTAAATGATATCTCAGAAATGACAACTCAGGCAAATAGCATTAATGGAATGGTGGATGAAATAAATAATTTGCTGAAAAATAAATAGTTACTTATGATGTTTCCTGGCTAATCTTCAAAAACCAGATATACAAATAGCCCCTTCGCATCAACTAAGGAAGTTGATACAGAGGGGCTATTTTATACGTAATTAAACCTTCTCCTGATTACAAGGGACATAAGTTATGTATCTACATTGCTATAAGTAATATATATAATATTATAAATGTTATTATAAAATATTTTAACCAGCTAATTTCTGTCTTACCCAGGGAAGATTCAGTTGTTGCTTTTTTAGGATTTTTTACATAAAATAAATCTATTTCTTTTTGTAAAGGATATCCTCGTAATCGTCTGATAATTTTAGTTTTATATGTCTTTTTATTATATTCATATTCATATATTCCCATATTATAAAGTTCATATGAGTCGTTGTCATCTCGTCTATCAGGATCTGCTCTTTTAACTGTTTTGGTTCGAACTAATTTACCCTTAATTACATGATTTTTTTCAATTGCCTCTTTTACTAACTTTATTCTTTTTCCGTCAGTTATTAAAAAAATTCTTATTTCATATATTATTGTAGATATAAATAACGAGAAAAAAATACAATAAAAATAATTAATCATTTTATTCACCACCTTATTATACAACTAAAATCATACTAAACCTTTTCTTGCTCATTTGTATGCTTCCTTACCAAAATTCTAATTTATCAACTTCATTTTGTTATATTTTAACATACCAACAGATTTGCTTCAAGTCTAAGTATTACATCTCTACTTACAATCCCAAACTCAAAATCTCCACCAGAGCTTAAATTTCCTATGTTCTGAAAGCTTCACTTCCAGACTTTCGCGGTATTTTCAAACGCCCGTGCAGGCACGGTACTTCCTCATTACTCGCAAAAAACTGCCCTTTATGCCGAAACATAAAGAGCAGTTCATTGATTTTAATATATTACTTCTCAGCAATCGCTGCCTGTGCCGCTGCTAAACGTGCAATCGGTACACGGAATGGAGAACAGGAAACGTAATCCAGACCAATCTTGTGGCAGAACTCTACGGAAGATGGGTCTCCACCATGTTCACCGCAGATACCAATGTGTAAGTTTGGATTTACAGGTTTTCCTAACTTAATGGTCATCTCCATCAGCTTACCAACACCTGTCTGGTCAAGTCTTGCAAACGGGTCATTCTCCATAATCTTTGCATCATAGTAAGCATTTAAGAACTTACCTGCATCATCACGGGAGAAGCCATAGGTCATCTGAGTCAGGTCATTGGTTCCGAAGCAGAAGAAGTCTGCTTCTTTTGCAATTTCATCGGCTGTTAATGCAGCTCTTGGAATCTCAATCATGGTACCAACTTCATATTCCAGTTTCACGCCTGCTGCTGCGATTTCTTCATCAGCAGTCTCTACAACTACTTTCTTCACATATTTTAATTCTTTTACTTCTCCCACCAACGGAATCATGATTTCCGGTTTGATGTTCCAGTCAGCATGTTCCTTCTGAACATTGATAGCTGCACGAATCACTGCTCTGGTCTGCATCTTTGCAATTTCCGGATAGGTAACTGCAAGACGGCATCCTCTGTGTCCCATCATTGGGTTGAACTCATGCAAGGAATCAATGATTGCCTTAATGGTCTCTACAGACTTGCCCTGTGCATCTGCCAGCTTCTTAATATCCTCTTCTTCGGTAGGAACGAACTCATGAAGAGGTGGATCCAGGAAACGAATGGTAACCGGATTTCCTTCCAGAGCCTCATAGAGTTTTTCAAAATCTCCCTGCTGTACCGGAAGAATCTTAGCAAGTGCTGCTTCTCTTTCTTCTACGGTATCGGAACAAATCATCTCACGGAATGCATCAATTCTATCGCCTTCAAAGAACATGTGCTCTGTACGGCAAAGTCCAATACCTTCTGCACCAAGTTCGCGGGCTTTCTTTGCATCTGCAGGAGTATCTGCGTTTGTTCTTACTTTTAATTTTCTATATTTATCTGCCCAGGACATAATTCTTCCAAATTCACCTGCAATAGTTGCATCTACAGTCGGTATCTGTCCGTCATAAATATTACCGGTGGAACCATCCAAAGAAATATAGTCACCTTCATGATATTCTTTACCGCCTAAGGTGAATTTCTTGTTTTCTTCATCCATGGTAATATCGCCACAACCGGATACACAGCAGGTTCCCATACCACGTGCTACAACTGCCGCATGGCTGGTCATACCACCACGTACGGTCAAAATACCCTGTGCTGCTTTCATACCTTCTATATCTTCCGGAGAAGTCTCAAGACGTACTAATACGACCTTTTCTCCCTTTGTGGCCCATTCCTTTGCATCTTCTGCAGTAAATACAATTTTACCGCATGCAGCTCCCGGAGATGCTCCAAGTGCTTTGCCGGCTGGTACTGCTGCCTTTAATGCCGCAGCGTCAAACTGTGGATGTAACAGAGTATCCAGATTACGAGGATCAATCATTGCAACTGCTTCTTCTTCATTTCTCATGCCTTCATCCACTAAATCGCAGGCAATCTTTAATGCAGCCTGTGCAGTTCTCTTACCATTACGCGTCTGTAACATATACAGTTTACCATGTTCTACCGTAAACTCCATATCCTGCATGTCTCTGTAATGGGATTCCAATGTCTTACAAACCTCATTAAACTGTTCAAAAGCCTCTGGGAACTTTGTCTCCATCTCGCTAATCTTCATAGGAGTACGAACACCTGCAACTACGTCTTCTCCCTGTGCATTGGTCAGGAATTCTCCAAACAGACCCTTTGCACCGGTAGCCGGGTCACGGGTAAATGCAACACCGGTACCACAGTCATCTCCCATGTTACCAAATGCCATAGACTGTACATTAACAGCAGTTCCCCAGGAATATGGAATATCATTGTCACGACGGTATACATTTGCACGAGGATTATCCCAGGAACGGAATACAGCCTTGATTGCTCCCATCAGCTGTTCCTTCGGATCATCCGGGAAATCTACTCCAATCTTTGACTTATACTCTGCCTTAAACTGATTTGCCAGTTCTTTTAAATCCTCAGCGGTCAGTTCAACGTCCTGTGTTACCCCTCTGTCCGCTTTCATCTTATCGATTAATTCTTCAAAATATTTCTTGCCGACTTCCATAACGACATCAGAATACATCTGGATAAAACGTCTATAGCAATCCCAAGCCCAACGTGGATTGTTTGATTTTTCAGCAATTACATTTACTACATCTTCATTTAAACCAAGATTCAGAATCGTGTCCATCATACCAGGCATAGAAGCTCTTGCTCCGGAACGAACAGATACAAGCAACGGATTTTCTTTATCTCCAAATTTCTTTCCTGTAATCTCTTCCATCTTGCCTATGTACTCGTTAATCTGTCCCTGAATCTCGTCATTGATTTCTTTTCCATCTTCATAATACTGAGTACAAGCCTCTGTTGTAATGGTAAAACCCTGCGGTACCGGAAGTCCGATATTTGTCATCTCCGCCAGGTTCGCACCTTTGCCCCCAAGAAGTTCCCGCATATTTGCATTTCCTTCTGTAAATAAATAAACCCACTTGTTAGCCATTTGAAATTCCTCCTAAAATTTAGTTTGGGTTATTCCCGCGTTTGCATCAAGCTAAAATCGTCCTGACTGACTTTTGCATCTGCTATCGGGTCAAATACACCAATTAAGTGCTCTGCACATATCTATATTTTAACATATTATCCAATAATAGCAAGCCTATTTTTGTGATTTTTTTGTCACAAACAGCAATTTTTTATCACATTTAGATGTTTTTTACATCATTTCTACTATATATTGTTCTTTCCAAATTATGGTAAAGGTACACTTATAAAATAAGAAGTAACAGACTTAAAATATACCAAAAGAGCATCCTGATTTTTATCAGAATGCCCTTTTACGAGCTTAGAACTCAAACTTCTTTGCAAAGTAAGCGTCTAAGTCTTCAATTTTTATTCTTTCCTGTTCCATGGTATCACGGTCACGTACCGTTACTGCCATATCCTCTTCAGATTCAAAGTCATAGGTAATACAGAATGGAGTTCCGATTTCATCCTGTCTTCTGTAACGTTTTCCGATATTTCCTCTATCGTCAAATTCACAGTTGTATTTCTTAGAAAGCTGTGCAAATACCTTTTCTGCCCCTTCGTTTAACTTCTTGGACAACGGAAGCACACCAATCTTCACCGGTGCCAGTGCCGGATGGAAATGAAGTACCGTTCTCATATCCGGCTTATCTTCTGTTCCAATGTTTTCTTCATCATATGCGGCACAAAGGAATGCCAGTACCACACGGTCAGCTCCTAAGGATGGCTCAATTACATATGGAATATATTTTTCCTTCTTCTCGTCATCAAAATAGGTCATATCCTGTCCTGAGGTATTCTGATGCTGTGTCAGGTCATAATCGGTACGGTCTGCAATTCCCCAGAGTTCTCCCCAGCCAAACGGGAATAAGAACTCAATGTCGGTCGTTGCCTTACTGTAAAAGCAAAGTTCTTCCGGGTCATGGTCTCTTGCACGCATTTCATCATCCTTGATACCAAGTGTCTTTAACCAGTTGATACAGAAGCTTCTCCAGTATGTAAACCACTCCAAATCGGTTCCCGGTTCACAGAAGAACTCCAGCTCCATCTGCTCAAACTCTCTGGTACGGAAGGTAAAGTTACCCGGTGTAATCTCGTTACGGAAGGATTTACCAATCTGTCCGATACCAAAAGGAATCTTCTTACGGGAAGTTCTCTGTACATTCTTAAAGTTTACGAAAATACCCTGTGCGGTTTCCGGTCTTAAATATACCGTGTTCTTGGCATCCTCTGTTACACCCTGAAAGGTCTTGAACATCAGATTGAACTGACGAATATCTGTAAAATTATGTTTTCCACAGGTCGGACATGAAATCTGGTTGTCCTCAATGAACTGCACCATTTCTTCCTGGCTCCATCCGTCTACAGAGCTTTTTAATTCCACTCCCTTTTCCTGTGCGAAGTCTTCGATAATCTTATCCGCACGGAAACGTTCGTGACATTCCTTACAATCCATCAACGGGTCAGAAAATCCGCCCAAATGGCCGGAAGCTACCCATGTCTGCGGGTTCATTAAAATGGCACAGTCTACTCCTACGTTATAAGGATTCTCCATGATGAACTTCTGCCACCACGCCTTTTTTACATTATTTTTAAGTTCTACACCCAGATTTCCGTAATCCCAGGTATTTGCCAATCCGCCGTAAATCTCAGAACCCGGATATACAAAACCTCTTGCCTTAGCTAATGCTACGATTTTTTCCATTGTCTTTTCCATATACCGTTACCTCTTTCTATCTATTTCATTTCTAATGCTCTTTATTCTTCATATACCACGTATACCAAAGCTAACTCTGCTCCATCCTCTGCATTCTCCGGAAGAGTAATAGAAACCGTATCCTTCGCCTTCAGGGAAGTATAATCAGATGACATATACTTGATGGTTCCATCTACCTTTACATCTATCTTCTCACTTAAAACAACAACCTTATAATCCGATTCCGTAATCGTACTGCTTTCTACCTCACCAGCTGCTTTTCCATCCTTTATCTCAACGAATTTCGTATTAAAGTCATAACCGGCTGCCAGCGCCTGTGGTACCGTTCCTGCAAATAATGTAACATTATTAAATTCCTGATAGTCTTCATATCCTGCATATTTCACCAAAAGCTCTGCAACACCGTCTTTTACGGAAAAGTCGCTGACCTTTACACTACTCTTACCATGCTCCTCCTGATAGGCTTCCTCCTTTGTGTCAATGAATTCTTCCAATTCATCCTCGTTGTAATAGTCCTTATCCAGCTTCTGAACTGCTGCTCCAATGATTGTCCCCTTTTTCTCTACATACACGGTGTCACAATCTACATCAAGGGAATTCCCGCATCCCGTCAACAATCCGGCTATTATAACACATGCCAGACTGATGGAAATTATTCTCTTCATAACAATCCTCCTAAAGTCTAAACGTGAATCTTAAATATTATACTCTTTCCGTCCATTTATTGCAACTGCTATCTTCCATCTTTTTCTAACATCATTCCTGCCGCGAACCCCTGATTTTCTTCTAACACCTGGAGAGAATGAAATTTACGTTCAATATAATTCTTCATATATTCATTCATAATTTTTTCCAAATTCTCTAAAACTTCCTCTGATACGGTAAAGGTATACAGCTTTTCAATACTGGATGTAATGATATACTGCATGGTATAAAGCGTTGATTCCTCCATAGAAAAAGACGGTACGCCTCTGGCACAATCACTGCACAGGGTTCCGCCGCTTTTTACATGAAAATACTTAAGCTTCTCTTTCGTTCCACATTTCAGGCAGGTAAATACGTTAGGGTATTCTCCGTTGATTACCATTGCCTTTAACTCAAAAATTCGCCGTATCAGACGATTATCCAGACGAACGTTTTCTAACGCCCGCAATGACTGATACAGCAGTTTTAACATATGTATTTCATCTGCGTTCTCACGACCATAATAATCTGCAATTTCCATAAAATAAAAGCCATAATAGGCTCCATCCAGGTCCATGGTGAGTTCCCTGAAATAATTGGAAATATCCGCTTTTACCACCGTATAAGAGCTGCGCCCCTCGTAGGCTTCAAACTGCCCGAAGGAAAAAGGATTGCTGGCTGCCATCATCTGACTGTTTGGTCTTCTTGCACCTCTGGCAAATGCCGATATTTTTCCTCTTTCCCTGGTCAGAAGCGTTATTCTTTTATCATATTCGCCCACCGGGACCGCTGATAACACCATGCCCGTCAGCACTATGGTCTGCCCCATATCCTGCCACGCTCCTGCCTTTTTCTTCTTGTTCTATCATAGATGATGTGGCTGCACCATCCGAATGTCCTTTATAGCTTAAATAATCTGCAACTCTTCCTGTACTTTCAAATTTCATCCATTCCGGTTCTATCATGTTCGATTCCCCCTTGTACTTTTTCTTCTGTACTATTAGGTTGTCCCTGAACATGATAGATATACCAGATAAAAAATGGCAAATTTACAGGAAGTTTTTAGTAGTCTTCCTCTTCCCGGTAGCCAAAGTTCTTAATGAGAAAGTCACTGTCCCGCCAGTCCTTTTTCACCTTCACCCAAAGCTTTAAGTTCACCTTACTGTCTAACAGGCGTTCTATCTCAAACCGGGCATTGGTGCCAATCTTTTTAAGCATGGCACCGCCCTTTCCGATGATAATTCCTTTGTGGGAATCCCGTTCACAGATAATGGTGGCATCTATGTCAATGATACCTCCATTCTCCCGCTCTTTCATTCGCTCAATGGTCACTGCTATTCCGTGTGGAATCTCCTCACTTAAGGCATGCAGTGCTTTTTCACGAATCAATTCCGCTACAATCTGTCGCTCCGGCTGGTCTGTAATGGTATCTTCATCATAAAACATGGGACCATACGGCAAATATTTAAAAATCAAATCAATCAGAACATCCGTGTTATCTCCGCGTAATGCTGACAGGGGAACAATTTCTGCAAAATCATATTCCTTCCGGTAAGTATCAATATAAGAAAGGATTTCTTCTTTTTTTACCATATCGGTTTTATTGATAACCAGAATCACAGGAGTATTCACTCTCCGAAGCTTCTCTAAAATATGCTGCTCTCCGGCTCCGATATAATTGGTAGGTTCTACCAGCCAAAGCACTACATCTACTTCATTCAGGGTTCGCTCCGCTACATTTACCATATATTCTCCAAGCTTATTCTTCGCTTTGTGAATTCCCGGCGTATCCAAAAAGACAATCTGTCCTTTGTTTTCATCGGTATATACTGTCTGGATACGGTTTCTTGTGGTCTGCGGCTTCTTAGAGGTAATGGCAATTTTCTGACCAATGAGCCGATTCATCAGCGTAGATTTCCCCACATTTGGTCTTCCAATTAACGTTACAAATCCTGATTTAAAATTTTGATTCATACTTTTCTCCCATAAATGATTAATACAGATTTTTCAGTTCTTTAAATAATCCCTGTTCTTCCTTGAGCTTCTCTTCATTTCCAATGACACAGAGCGCTTCTTCCTTTAAAATTGCTTCCACGATACCGGAAAGTGCGCGGATATCCTGCTGTGTAGCATTCAGGATTTCCTGTCTCTCTTTCTGAATCATCTCATAGGTCACTCCGGTCAGATATGCCGTTGCACTTCTTCCTGTCTTGCCAGCCGGCGTCAATGGCGCATCTACATCACTAAAGGTTCCGATAATATACTTTGTCATTTCCTTTTCTTCTACGGTAAAGGTCTTTAAATATTCCGGAATTCCTTCATATATCTCATTGGTCTTAGAAAGGTTCGGGTCGCGGTAAGAGGAAAAATATGCATCTCCTCTTCTGGTAAATCCACTCATACAGCCGTAGGCGCCGCCCTTTACACGGATATTAATCCAGAGATAGTCATAGCTTAAAAGCACTTTTAAGATACGGAGTGCTCCGGTGTATTCGTATCCGGCTTTTTTGAAGTTTCCGGCTCTTGACACATACTGTACCTGGGAAGCATCCAAAAATCCTTCGTTTTTCTTTTCTAGTGTTAAGCCTTCCGGCTTTCTTTCCTTTGGTGCATCCTTTAAAATCTGTTTTACCTTTGGAATTTCTTTTTCCAGCGCTTCTAGTCCCTCCGGCTGTGCTCCTGCACTTATCATAAGATTATCCTTGCGGAAGATATAGCCGGCAAGCTCTTCTAAGGTCTTGCTCAACTGGTCTTTCTTTTCCTCAAAGTGCTCTTCTAGTTCTTTGATTAACTGATAGAACTCAATTCCTTCTGTCATATCTGAATATTTTCCACTGACAGAGAAATAAGACATGGCACGCATGGCGGAAATGGAATGTCCGGCGCCGCTCATGCTCATCTGTAATCTTGATTTCAGCTGTGCCAGAATCTCATACAAACGCTCCTGTTTGAAATAATTGCTGCTGGTAAGAATCTCACGAATAATTTCTAAGGTCTTTGGAATTGCCTTATATAGTGTCTTTGCTTTGATTTCATATTTCAGGCTGACGGTATTTTTTTCTACATGGGCATAGGAACCAATGTTAGAAAAGATTCCGCCGGTATGAAGGTTGATTTCATTGGCAAGCTCCGGGAAGGTGTAATGCTCTGTATCCACGTAGCCCAATACTGCCTTCATTAATCCCATATAAGGAATCAGATGTGTCGGTATATCCGTCACGTCGAATATCAGGCTGAAATATGCAATTCCGTTGGTGTCTACATCATGACAAAGCATCAATGTGTCATCCAGATACTTTTCACGGATATAAAGCTTTTCTGCGTCCTTTTTAATATCTTCTCTTGTCAGTGTCGGAATCTTATCCAGGTCTTCCGGTGCAGACGGCTCCTCCTGATATTTCTTTAAATGATGCGTAAAATCCACAATCTCCTGCTTCTCTGCTTCACTTAAGGAATTTTTATAAGTCTCTAATTCTTCCGCCAGTTTTTCTTCCTTTTTGGCATTCAGTCCATACTGCGGCTCTACGATTACGACTGCCGCATGGGTATTATCTAATAAATATTTCTGTACCAGTTGTTCAAAATAATCTGTCTCTACCTGTTTCTTTAAGAACTCAACAACTTCTAATGCTTCCAGATGCAGGAATGGCTGTGTTTCATCATAAATCCAACTGTCCAGACACTTAATTCCCATCAAAAGTCCCTTGGGAAACTGTCCAAAATCTGCTTCTCTATATTTGAATTCAAAGCTATTGATTCCTGCAAGAAGAGATTTTTTGTTGATTCCATTCTTCACCTGCTCTTCTAACACGCTGCGGATAATGGAAAGGAACTCTTCCTTTTTCTCTATATTGCTGTTCTTTGCCACAATAGAAAACATTGGCTGGAGCGTATAATTATCAAAGGATGCCATAATATCCTTACCGATTCCGGCATCTAAAAGTGCCTGCTTCAATGGTGCTCCGGGCGCACTTAACAAGGCATAATCCAAAATGTCAAATGCCACATACAGTTCTTTATCCAAAATCGTTCCTGTACTGATGTTATAAGAAAGATAGGTATTGTCCTTTAAGCTTTCCCCGCTTGCGATATTATAAGGTATTTTTACTTCCTTTACCTGTTCAAACGGTTCCTGCCATTTTACCTTGGAATCTATCTCGATAGCATCATATTTTCCCAGATACTCCTGATCCATCCAGTTTAACTTTTCTTCCATATCCATGTTTCCATACAGATAAATATAGGAATTGCATGGATGATAGTATTTCTGATGGAAGGCTAAGAACTTCTCATAAGAAAGTGTGGGTATCACTTCCGGGTCTCCGCCGGATTCGTAGAAGTAAGAGGTATCCGGGTATAGCGTACTTAAGATTTCCCTGCTCAGCACTTCTTCCGGGGAGGAAAAGGCACCCTTCATCTCGTTATATACCACACCGTTAATGGTCAGCGGCGCATTAATATCCTCCATCTCATAGTGCCAGCCTTCCTGACAGAAAATCTCCTTATGCTCTGAAATATTAGGATGAAATACAGCATCCATATATACTTCTATCAGATTTTGAAAATCTTTCTCATTACAGCTCGCCACCGGATAAATGGTCTTATCCGGATAGGTCATGGCATTTAAAAATGTATTTAAGGAACTCTTTACCAGTTCCACGAATGGGTCTTTTACCGGATATTTCTTAGAACCGCATAATACGGAATGTTCCAAAATATGTGCAGCTCCGGTACTGTCTAAAGACGGTGTACGGAATCCAATATAAAACACCTTATTTTCATCCTCATTGGAAATCAGGCTGATTTTCGCCCCGCTCTTCTTATGTCGTAAAAGATATCCTGTGGATTGTATATCATCCAGCTTCGTTGTTTCAAGTAATTCATACGCTTTACAGTTTTCTAAATTCATAGTATTCGTCCTTTTTTTCTATTATTATTTCCATTTATTTTTCAATTATAGCACAATATTCCGTTTACGCAAAGAGGCTGCTCCTAAGAGCAACCTCTGGTTCGTCTTTTTATTTGAATAATTTCATGAATTAAGCTATGCGTCTTACATTAGAAGCCTGTGGTCCTTTGTCCCCATCTACAACTTCAAATTCTACTGCTTCCCCGTCTTTTAATTCCTTGAATCCATCCATGACCAATGCGGAAAAATGTACAAATACATCATTCCCCTCTGCATCGGAAATAAATCCGTAACCCTTCTTTGCATTAAACCATTTTACCGTTCCCTGTTGCATGAAACACTTCCTCCTAAATACATAAAAATATATGCAGTTTGTATCTGCCACGTATTTAAGATTAGCATATTTTACTATAGATGTCAATGAAAACCAGGTTCTTTTTGTGCTATTTTTTCTCTTTCATTGAAATAGTCAACTGGTTATATGGAATTTCAATTCCTGCTTCCTCTAGTTTTTCTTTCATACTTTCCGTCAAACGCCACTTTGCCCGCCAGTATTCTTCTGCCTTTAGCCACACTCTTCCGCCCAGCTTCACACTACTGTCCTCCAATGCATCTACAAAAACAGTTACTTCTTCCTCTGCGATACGTGCAGGCTCCTGCATCAAAAGCTCCTGTAGCACTTTTTTTGCTGTTTTGATATCTGCTTCATAGGAGATTCCTACATATAAATCCAACCGACGCTTTTCCTGCTTCGTTACATTGGTAAGACTGGCATTGGCAAGAGTTCCGTTTGGAATCACAATCACCTTATTATCCACTGTAATCAGCTTTGTGTAAAAAATCATAATCTCAGAAACAGTTCCCTCATTCTTATGAGTATCTTCTATGATATAGTCTCCTACTTTAAAGGGCTTGAATAATAAAATCAATACACCACCTGCAAAATTGGCAAGACTTCCCTGCAATGCAAGTCCTATGGTAAGTCCGGCGGAGCCTAATACTGCTACTACAGATGTAGTCTCAATCCCCAGCTGATTTACAACAATCATAATTAAAATAAAATATAACAGCATCTTGGCACAGGAGTCCAGAAACTGACATACGCCTTTATCTACATTAGAGCGTTCCAGAGCCCTTCTCAATATTTTCCGCAGCCACTTAATGATTTTGCCGCCAATAAAATAAATGATGACAGCAATCAGTACCCGCAATGCAAATCCCAGCATCCCCGGCACCAGACTTTCTAAATAAGACTTTAACGCACCACTTTGCGCCATCTCTTCTAATTCTTTTAAATCGGCAATATCCTGACTTCCTGTTTCTGCCAATGCAACGCCTATTTTGCTTATCACACCAAACATGCTTTTTCTCCTTCTTTTTGAGTAGTATTGCGTAGCAATATGGTAACACAGATTGATTTTCTCTGCAACCATGTTCATTGACACCCGGTTTTAAATTCACTATAATATTAATATATCTATTTTTTACGTGATAAACTTATGGGGGTGACACTATTGAAGGAATCAATCATTAATATCCCTGGCATTATCAGTCATACTTTTCGGCATATTGAGCCACGTTTAAATAGTCACGGGGAACGCGTGGCTTACATACTTATGCAGATGTTCAAGGATAAATCCGAAATTTCTCCTGTGGAAAAACAGAATATTTTTATGCTGGGACTGCTTCACGATATTGGAGCATATAAGGAGGCAGAAATCGATGCGATGCTTTCTTTTGACCAGAATGATTCTATGGCACACACAGTGTTTGGTTATCTTCTTTTTCAGACATTTTCGCCTTTAAAGGAATATGCCAATATTATTTTATATCATCATCATTGCAACGCTCAATACTACTCTGTTCCCATTAATGATTATCATCGCAGTCTGGCTCGTATTTTATATCTTGCTGACCGTATTGATATTTTTTGCCAATTTAACGACTCAAGACATTTGCAACCATTTCTGCAAGGATATCAGAATTCTGTTTTTACTGAAGAAGATATTCAGTGGTTTCAGCGGACAGACACGAAATATCATATTTTAGATGGACTGCATACCGGTAGTTATTACGAGGAATTAGCAGAATATATGCAGACTCTGACCTTTACAGAGGAACAGATACACGACTATCTGCTCCTGCTTATTTTTGCAATAGACTTCCGCAATGAATACTCTGCACTTCATACCAGTTATGCTGTTCAGGTAAGCCGCAATCTTTCAAAAGTTCTTGCCTTTGATGCTGCTTCCTGTAAGATAGCGGAAATTTCTGCTTTGCTTCACAATATCGGTAAGATTTCTCTTTCCTCCTGCATTCAGAATATGGAGGATTACGATTCTTATTTAAAAGATATTTACAAAAATTCTACACAGAAAATTACAAAAAATATTTTAAAGGGAAATGTAGATGAACAGATTCTTCAAACCATTGAACAATCTTTCCTGATTTTAGACAGTTGGACAACAAACAAACCGATTCCCTTTTCCCCTGAGCCGCTTTCAGAAGTAGTCGCATTGTCTTATCTGTTCAGCAATACATTGACAACGGATTCTGATATTGGTGCGCACCACCAATCACTGCTTGCTTTTTTGTGGGACAAATATCGTATCTGTTCTATGGATAACAAGCTCCTTGCTTCTTTAGAACCGCACTATGACGAAATTATTAAGGAAACACAAATTTCCTGTGCTTCCCTGTCAGATACTTATAAGCAGATGGTAAACGAATACCGCTCTTTGAATCTGATTCTTGTCCATTACAATCACAAATATCATTAACTTTTTAGAAAAAGCTTTTAGAAAAAGGCAGCTCATCGCTTTCACCGAAAAACGAGAGCTGCCTCTTTTTTAATTACTTTTATTCCGTATCCTTCAGAATTATTTTACTACTCTTACTTTTAATACACCTTCAATTCCTCTTAACTGTTCTACCGCTGCTTCTGTTACAGGAGAATCAATATCGATTAAGGAATATGCATAATCTCCACGGCTCTTATTGGTCATGTCGGAAATATTGATATTATTATTTTCCATTACCGCAGTATATTTGCTAATCATACCTTTGATGTTTTTATGAAGCACTGCGACTCTTCCTGCTGTGGCACATACACCCATATCACAGTTCGGGAAGTTGACAGAGTTACGAATATTTCCGTTTTCTAAGAAGTCTCTTACCTCTTCTACTGCCATTACTGCACAGTTATCCTCAGATTCTTCGGTAGATGCTCCAAGGTGTGGGATTACAATACATCCTTCCTGTCCGGCTGTGGTCAGATTTGGGAAATCAGATACATATTTCTTTACTTTTCCTGCCTTGATTGCCGCTAAGATAGCTTCCTCGTCTACTAAAAGGTCTCTTGCAAAGTTCAGAATAACGACGCCGTCCTTCATCTGATTGAAAGCTGCTTCGTTTAACATCTTTTTCGTATCATCTAACAGTGGGACATGAATGGTAATATAATCACATTCACGATAAATTTCTTCTACTGCACTGATGTGTTTTACATTACGGGAAAGACTCCATGCTGCACTAACAGAAATAAATGGGTCATAACCATATACTTCCATGCCAAGATGGGTAGCTGCATTTGCTACTTTTACACCGATAGCACCAAGTCCGATTACTCCCAGCTTCTTTCCTGCAATTTCATTTCCTGCAAAGGCTTTCTTTGCCTTTTCTGCATCTTTTCCTACCGTCTCGCTGTCCTTATTTTCCAGTACCCAGTTAATTCCGCCTGTAATATCACGGGAAGCAAGAAGCATACCTGCAAATACCAGTTCTTTTACGCCGTTTGCATTCGCACCCGGAGTATTAAATACAACAATTCCGGCATCTGCACATTTCTCTAAAGGAATATTATTTACGCCTGCACCTGCTCTTGCAATGGCATAAAGATTTTCCGGCAGTTCTAAATCATGCATTGCAGCGCTTCTTACTAAAACCGCCTGAGCCTCTTTCATTTCATCTACTTTTTTATAATTTTCATCAAACAAGTCCAATCCTACATTTGCGATTGGATTTAAACAATGATACTGATACATCCTAATTCTCCTCTTCAAATTTCTTCATAAACTCAACTAACTTTTCTACGCCTTCCTTTGGCATTGCATTGTAAATACTTGCACGCATACCGCCTACGGTTCTGTGTCCTTTTAAGTTTACAAATCCGGCTGCTTCTGCTTCTTTTACGAACTTAGCGTCTAAGTCCTTATCTCCGGTAACAAAAGGAACATTCATCAAAGAACGGTCTTCCTTTCTTACGGTTCCCTTGAACATCTTGCTCTGGTCTAAGAAATCATAAAGAATCTTTGCTTTTTCTTCGTTGCGCTGTTTCATTACTTCCAGACCGCCCATTTTCTTCAGCCATTTGAATACTTTCCCACAGATATAAATTCCATAAGCTGGCGGAGTGTTGTAAAGAGAATCTGCGTCTGCATGTGTTTTATATTTTAACATGGTCGGTGTTCCCGGGAGGGTGTCTTCTGTAATCAGGTCTTCTCTCATGATAACGATAACTACACCTGCAGGTCCGATATTCTTCTGAACTCCACCGTAGATAACGCCGTATTTACTTACGTCTACCGGCTCAGATAAGAAACAGGAAGAAACGTCTGCTACTAAAATATGTCCCTTGGTATTTGGAAGGGTCTTGAACTTGGTTCCGTAGATGGTATTGTTTTCACAGATATAAACATAATCTGCATCTTCCGGAATATCCAAGTCAGAACAATCCGGTATGTAAGAGAAAGTTTCATCCTCGGAGGATGCTACCTTTACTGCTTCTCCATAAATCTGTGCTTCCTGATATGCTTTCTTTGCCCACTGTCCTGTTACAATGTAGGCAGCTTTCTTATTCTTCATCAGATTCATAGGAATCATTGCGAATTGCTGAGAAGCACCGCCCTGTAAGAACATTACCTTATAATTGTCCGGAATATTCATTAACTCACGCAAATCTGCTTCTGCCTCTTTGATAATGGTGTCATATGCTTTGGAACGATGGCTCATTTCCATTACGGACATTCCTGTTCCTTTGTAATCCAGCATTTCATCTGCTGCTTCTTTTAAGACCTCTTCCGGTAAAACCGCTGGTCCTGCTGAAAAATTGTAAACTCTGCTCATTTTTTTCCTCCTCAATTTACCTTTATGTAAATGTTATTTTTTTTGCATATCTTCTTCACTAAATACTTCACTAATAGCCGCTCCCGGCGCTACCATTGGCCATACCTTGTCATCACTGTCAATGATACAGTCAATCAGTACCGGTGTTTTGCTTACCAGCGCTTTGCTAAATGCTTCCTTAAATTCTTCCTGTGTGGTGGCACGATATCCGGTGGCTCCCATGGCTTCTGCCAGCTTGACAAAATCCACACTGTCGTTAAGCACTGTTTCAGAATAGTGCTGTTCATAGAACAACGTCTGCCACTGACGCACCATTCCCAGTACATGGTTATTGATGACTACCTGTATTAAAGGCAGATTCTGGCGCACTGCGGTAGCAATCTCATTCATATTCATACGGAAGCATCCGTCTCCTGCAATATTGACTACCTGCTTCTTAGGATTGGCTATCTGTGCACCGATGGCAGCACCCAGACCATATCCCATGGTTCCAAGTCCTCCGGAAGTAATCAAAGTACGTGGCTTACTGTATTTATAAAACTGTGCTGCCCACATCTGATGCTGACCTACTTCGGTTACGATAATCGCTTCACCCTTTGTTTGTTCATAAATCTCTTCGATTACATAAGGACCGCTTAATCCTGCCTCATGATAAGTCAAAGGATATTTTTCCTTATATTCTAAAATCTTTGCTATCCACTGGTCATGATTCTGCTGCTCTATTCTTGCATTCAGTCTTGTTAGAATCTCTTTGACATCTCCGATGACATAAGCATCTGTAAGGATGTTCTTATTTACCTCTACCGGGTCAATATCAAACTGAAGTATCTTGGCATTTTTTGCAAACATCTTAGCATTTCCAATGACACGGTCACTGAAACGGACACCAATGGCAATCAGCAAATCACATTCACTTACGCCATAGTTAGATGCCTTGGTCCCATGCATTCCAAGCATGCCCGTATATAATCTGTGGTTTCCGTCAAAGGCTCCCTTTCCCATCAGAGAGTCCGTTACCGGAGCCTGCACCTTTTCTACAAATTCCATCAGTTCCGGACTGGCTTCGGAAATAACAGCGCCGCCGCCAACAAATATATACGGCTTCTTTGCCTTATGTATCATATCCACTGCTGTCTGCAATGCTTCTTCCGTAATCTCTTCACTGAATCGTTCTGCGGGCTGAATGTTTATCGGCTCAAATTCCGTCTTATTTGCGGTAACATCCTTCGGAATATCCACCAGCACCGGACCGGGTCTTCCTTTTTGGGCAATCCGAAAGGCACGGCGAATCGTCTCTGCTAACTTAGCAACATCTTTTACGATAAAATTATGCTTTGTAATCGGGGTAGTTACTCCTGCAATATCAATCTCCTGGAAACTATCTTTTCCAAGCAGGGAAACTCCGACATTACATGTAATTGCCACCATAGGTACAGAATCCATGTATGCAGTCGCAATTCCGGTAACCAGATTGGTTGCTCCCGGTCCGGACGTTGCAATACATACCCCCACCTTTCCGGTAGAACGCGCATACCCATCCGCCGCATGAGATGCACCTTGTTCATGTGATGTCAATACATGCTTAATTTCATTTTTATGCTTGTATAACTCATCATATACATTTAAGATGGCTCCTCCCGGATAACCAAAGACAGTATCCACACCCTGCTCTTTCAAGCATTCAATTACAATTTGTGCTCCTGTCAGCTGCATATTATAACCTCGCTTTCTAAGACATGACAAACGCACCTGGCAGGCGCCTTTGCCGTCCGTATTTCTTAGTTATTTAATTCTTTCTGAAATAAGTCTTCCCATTTCTACCGTGCCGACCTGTGTAACTTCTGCCTTTTTATCTTCTTCCTGCGGCATAATATCTATGGTACGATATCCTTCCTTCAGCACCTGTTTTACTGCCTGTTCTACTGCATCTGCTTCTTTATCTAAATCAAAGGAATAACGAAGCATCATGGCGGCGCTTAAAATGGTTGCAATCGGATTGGCAATTCCCTTTCCTGCAATATCCGGTGCGGAACCACCGCTTGGCTCATACAATCCAAACTTGGTATCATTGAGACTTGCAGAGGATAACATTCCGATAGAACCGGTCACCATACTTGCCTCATCGGATAAAATGTCACCGAACATGTTCTCTGTTAAAATAACATCAAACTGCTTTGGGTCCTTTACCAGCTGCATCGCACAGTTGTCTACCAGCATATGCTCCAAAGTGACTTCCGGATAATCCTTTGCCACTTCTTCTACTACTTTTCTCCAAAGTCTGGAAGAATCCAGTACATTTGCCTTATCTACACTAGTCACTTTCTTTCTGCGCTTCATGGCAATATCAAAGCCGCGCTTTGCAATCCTGCGAATCTCCTCTTCCGTATAAGTCAGCGTATCGATTGCCGTCATGACTCCATTGCGTTCCTCTGTGGTTCTTTCCCCAAAATAGAGTCCGCCGGTCAGCTCACGCATAATCATCATATCAAATCCATCGCCGATAATATCGTCTCTCAAAGGGCATGCAGCCTTCAACTCTTCATATAAATAAGCCGGTCTTAAATTTGCAAATAGATTTAAAGACTTACGCAGTTTCAAAAGTCCTGCTTCCGGTCTTAATTCCGGTGGAAGCTGATACCATGGAGATGTGCTTGTGTTTCCACCAATGGAGCCCATCAAAACTGCATCCGAACTTTTTGCCTGTGCAATGGCTTCATCGGTCAGCGGTACACCGGTTGCATCAATGGACACACCGCCCATTAAAATCTCTGTATAAGAAAACTGATGTCCAAACACACTTCCTACTTTATCTAAAACGTTTTTTGCTTCCCGTACAACTTCCGGTCCAATTCCATCTCCGGAAATCACACCTACCTGATAATTCATACTATATCTTCCTTCCTGATTACTTTAGTATATTAAAGTCTATTAGTATTACTATAGTATATTTATGCAAGAATTTCAACTAAAAAAGACATTTTTCTTTTTCATAATTATTATAACTTGAACTTATATGTTCTTCCTTCTTCCATTCGCATATGTTATTTTGAAAAAAATCAGAACAAAGTAACGCAATACGATATTTCCTATAATAGAGGAACAAAGTGTGCTCCGCACACTCTCGCGAATATACATTACCTATCAAGCGGAACACACTTTGCTGCGCCGAGCACAGTCGCTTGCGACATAATTCCACTTGTGCGAGTGCGCATCCTGCACGGAGTGCTTTTTACTCTATAGGAATCACAATTTTACACTTTAATGCAATACGATATTTCCTATAGAGTAAAAAACAGGATATCGTGCATATCCTGTTTCTACCTCCTTTTATTGAATAAACATTGCGTCTCCAAAACTGAAAAAGCGGTACTGCTCCTTTACTGCCGTTTCATAAGCATTCATAATATGCTCTCTTCCTGCCAGCGCAGATACCAGCATGACCAGTGTAGACTCCGGCAGATGAAAGTTCGTAATCAACGCATCCAGCACCTTGAACTGATAGCCCGGATAGATGAAAATATCTGTCCATCCACTGCATTCCCTCAGGCTTCCGTCAGCCAAAGCCGCCGACTCAATGGTGCGACAGCTTGTAGTTCCTACACAGATTACTCTTCCGCCCTGTTTCTTCGTCTCATTGATAATGTCGGCTGCCTCTTGGGAAATCTGATAAAATTCAGAATGCATATGATGCTCTTTCACATTTTCCACTTTTACCGGACGAAAGGTTCCAAGACCTACATGAAGGGTCACTTCTGCAATCCGTATGCCCTTTTCCCGAATCTGCTCTAATAATTCCGGGGTAAAATGCAGCCCTGCGGTAGGTGCTGCCGCGGAACCTTCATGCTTGGCATAAACAGTCTGATAACGGTTCTTATCCTTCAGCTGATGGGTAATGTAAGGAGGCAGGGGCATCTGTCCTAACCGGTCTAATATTTCCTCAAAAATTCCTTCATAAGAAAACTGTATCAGACGGTTTCCATCCTCGACAACCTCCAACACCTCCCCTACCAAGACTCCCTGTCCAAAAATAATCTTTGTACCGGGCTTTGCCTTTTTTCCTGGTTTTACCAGGGTCTCCCATACATCATTTTCCTTTCGTTTCAAAAGAAGTATCTCAATCTTTGCCTGAGTTCCTTCTTTTTCTCCGAAAAGTCTTGCAGGGATGACCTTGGTATTGTTCAGTACCAGACAATCCTCCGGGTTCAGATAATTAATAATATGCTTAAAGTCCGTATGCTCCATTTCTCCGTTTTCTTTGTTCAAAACCAGAAGTCTGGAGCTGGAACGGTCTTCTAGTGGGTCCTGCGCAATCAGTTCCTGGGGTAAATCATAATAAAAATCTTTGACGTTCATTATTTCCTCAATTCTATTCCCATTTCTTCTAATGCCTTTAATATCTTATTCATGGCAGGTGCATAATCATTTTCTTCCAAGGTCTTATCCTTTGCACGGAAGGTCAGGGAATATGCTACAGACTTAAATCCTGCCTTAATCTGTGCACCTTCATAAATATCGAACAGCTCATAGCTTTCTAAATACTGTCCACCCTTGGTATCAAATACTTTTTCCACATCGCCTACCAGTATATTCTTGCTCATAACCATACTGATGTCACGGGTCACTGCCGGGAACTTGGCAATTCCCTCGTATTTGCGGTCAAAGCTTGCCAGTTCTACTATCTGAGGCATATCGATGACTGCCACATACACTCTGTCCTTAATTGCATAACTTTCCGCAACGGTCGGATGTACTTCGCCAAGATACCCCACTACTTTACCATCATAAATGATATTTGCCTGTCTTCCCGGGTGAAGGAATGGCTTTCCTGCCTCAGGGTCATAACTCTCTTTTCCATGAAGTCCGGCACGGTCAAAGAACTCTTCTACCACACCTTTCATGGTAAAGAAATCTCCGTCACCGTACATTCCTAAGGTAAACTGCATCCGTTCCTCCGGCAATTCTGTTACCGGCACCTGCTTTGGCAGATAAATATTACCTAATTCATAAAGACGTACGTTCTTATTTCTTCTGTTAAAGTTAGTAGACAAAGAGGTTAGCATACCATTAAGAGAAATGGTTCTCATAATACTGAAATCTTCTCCCAGCGGATTGGAAATCACAACTGTTTTTCTCAATTCACTGTCTGCCGGTAATAACAGCTTATCGAATACCTTCGGACTTTCAAAGGAGTAAGTCATTCCCTGACTGAAGCCGCAGAATTCAGCCACGTCTTTTGCCACGTCTTCTACGCGCATCTTAAAGGACTTCTTTCCGGCGGTTGCTTCTCCGCTTGGTAACGTAGTCGGTATATTATCATATCCGTAGAATCTTGCCACTTCCTCTGCCATATCTGCCAGACGTTCTAAGTCCTGACGCCATGACGGAACGATGACTTCATCCTTTTCGTAATCGTAATCTAAATCAATTTTCTTAAAGTAACCAATCATGGTCTCTTTGTCAATGTCGGTTCCCAGTAACTTGTTCACTTTATCTGCATCAAAAGGAATTCTTCTTCCTTCTTTTACTTTTCCATAAACATCTACAACACCGCCAACGACTTCTCCTGCGCCTAATTCCTCAATAAGCTGGCAGGCACGATTGATAGCGTCAATGGCATTGTTGGGGTCTAAGCCCTTTTCGAACTTTCCGGATGCATCAGTTCTTAATCCAACCTTTTTGCTGGAAAGACGGATATTGGTTCCGTCGAAGCATGCTGCTTCAAATAACATGGTCTGTACATTATCAGTAATCATGGAATTTTCTCCTCCCATGATACCAGCGATACCGATTGCCTTTTCTCCGTCACAAATCATCAGCACGGAATCATCCATCGTACGCTCCTGTCCGTCTAAGGTGACGAACTTCTCGCCTTTTTCGGCACAACGTACGTTAATCTCTTTTCCTGCAATGGTATCCAGGTCATAGGCATGCATTGGCTGACCGTACTCTTCCATCACGTAGTTGGTAATATCTACAATATTGTTGATTGGACGGATTCCATGGGCAGAAAGTCTCCGCTGCATCCACTTTGGAGATGGTGCAATTTTAATGTTTTTTACAACTCTTGCACAGTATCTTGGACACAGGTCTATATTGTGTACCTTTACCTTAATGTAATCATTTACGTCTTCACTGTTTCCGGTTTCTGTTACAACCGGAGGATGAAATTCCTTTCCAAAGGTTGCAGCTGCTTCTCTTGCAATACCCAGAATTCCAAAGCAGTCGACACGGTTGGAGGTAATCTCGTATTCCACTACGACGTCATCCAGTCCCAGTGCATGAATGGCACTTTCCCCAACCACTGCATCGTCATCAAAAATATAGATTCCGTTTTCCGGAGCTTCCGGATAAAAATCTCTGGTAGAACCTAATTCTTCAATGGAGCAAAGCATTCCATTGGAAGGAACTCCTCTTAATTTTCCTTTTTTGATTTTGATTCCGCCCGGAGTTTTCTTGCCGTCATGTCCTCCGGCTACTCTTCCGCCGTCTAATACAACCGGAACCTTCTGTCCTTCTTTCACATTTGGCGCTCCGGTTACAATCTGAATATTTTCCCCGGTTCCAACATTTACCTGACAGATGACCAGTTTATCTGCATCCGGGTGCTTTTCAATTTTTTCAATCTGTCCAATGACAATTTTTTCTAAATCTGCATCCAGTTCTTCATATCCTTCTACCTTAGAACCGGAAAGGGTCATTGCGTCGGTATACTCCTGTGCTGTTACGTCTAATTCCGGCACATATGCTTTTATCCATGATAATGATGTATTCATAATTTCCTCCTACTTAGAACTGTTTTAAGAAACGGTCATCGTTTTCATACAGTAATCTCATGTCGTCAATTTCATATTTTAAGAGTGCAATACGCTCCAGACCTACACCGAAAGCAAATCCGGAATATTCTTCTGGGTCAATTCCGCTCATTTCTAACACTCTTGGATGTACCATACCGCAGCCAAGAATCTCTATCCAACCTTCTCCCTTACAGAAACGGCATCCTTTTCCGCCGCATTTAAAACAAGTTACGTCTACTTCTGCGCTTGGCTCTGTAAATGGGAAGTGATGGGGACGGAATTTTACTTTGGTTTCCTCTCCAAACAGTTCCTTGGCAAATTCCTGTAAGGTTCCCTTTAAGTCTGCGAAAGTAACATTCTTATCAATCACCAGTCCTTCTATCTGATGGAAGGATGGGGAATGTGTGGCATCTACTTCGTCAGAACGAAATACTCTTCCCGGTGCAATCATACGGATTGGCAATTTTCCCTTTTCCATTTCACGCACCTGTACCGGTGATGTCTGGGTACGAAGCACGATTTCATCATTGATATAGAAGGTATCCTGTTCATCCTTTGCCGGATGGTTTGCAGGAATATTCAATGCTTCAAAGTTATAGTAATCATATTCTACTTCCGGTCCTTCTACCACTTCATATCCCATACCGATGAAGATACGTTCTACTTCTTCTAAGGCAATGGTATTCGGATGACGATGACCTACACGGTTCTTCTTTGCCGGCAGGGTAACATCAATGACCTCCTGTTTGAGACGAAGGTCACGTTCTGCGGCTTCCATTTTGCTCTTGGTTTCTTCAATGAGCTTTTCAATACTTTCTCTTGTTTCATTTACCCATTGTCCAACCTTTGGTCTGTCTTCAGGAAGAACGTCTTTCATTCCCTTTAATACTGCTGTCAGTTCCCCTTTTTTTCCAAGGAAAGCAACTCTGACTTCATTTAATTTTTCCAGCCCATCGGAGTTTTGAATCTCACGGACTGCGTCTGCTTTGATTTTTTCCAGTTTTTCTTTCATGGTTTTTCTCCTCTTTTATTTTATGTGATGAGTGGTGCCATTTTCACTCATAAGCAGACCGCAGATTGCAACGCAATCTGTGGTTCGCACAAAAAGTCCCTATGCTAGTCTGGGACTAACATAGGGACGAAATATTCCGCGGTACCACCCTGCTTCTTAAGAAATGCTTCTTAAACTCTTCTTTCCTGCGTAACGTGCACATACGTCATATCTTATTCTTACTCTGATTACTTACGCAATCTTTCATTTCAGATATGCAGCTCTGGTGGGAAATTCGATTGCCTTCTTTTCTTAAGAGGACTTGCAGCTGATAATCCTCTCTCTCTGTAAGCAGTGTAGCTCTCTACTGAACACCTTCATTGCCTTTTTATATCCATGGGTACTATTCTAGCACGACAAAAATAAAAGTGCAAGTGCTTTTTATCGATTTCTTTTCTCCGCCCATCTTTCTTCATAAACATTGTTTACTTCTGCCGATACCAATAGAATATACATTCCAAAGTACAGCCAAAGCATCACCAACACAATGGTTGTCAGGCTTCCATACATGGAAAATCCATTGAAATAATCCACATAAATAGAAATGCCAAAGGATAATAAGAACCAGCCCACCGCACTCATAATACTTCCCGGAAGCTGGCTTCGAATGGTCGCCTTTCGGTTTGGAAGCATTTTAAACATCACCGCAAAAAACACAATCAGTACGGCAAGCAGAATCAGGGAACGTAAGCGGATAATTCCTCCTGTCATCTCTGAGATAAACGGCACATATTTTAACAAAAGCTTCTGCAGACTATGTCCAAATACCATAAGTATTAATGATACGACAATACTGATAAGAAACATTACCGTATAAAGGATTGCACGAAAACGCAAAAGCAGCCAGTTTCTGGTCTCCTCAATATCATATACGGTATTGAGTCCATTGGTAAGGTATTGAATTCCCTTTGCTGCAGACCAGACCGCCACCACAGCCGTCACAGAAACAATTCCAACGGAACGATTATACATCTCGTGAATAATGGAAATAAGAAATGGCGAAATATAAGTAGGCATTACCTTATTCACCATCTCCATTACCATAGATTCTGTTATCGGCGTATACTGTACAAGAGAAATAAAAAGCATAATAAATGGAATAAATGACATCACAATAAAAAATGCCGCCTGTGAAGCAAAGGCACTGACATTATCCTCTTTGCATTTCTTCCAAAATATTCTTGCTCTCCCGATTGCTTTCCACATATTTCTTCCTCTACCGTTTAATATATATTCTCTATGGTAATACCACTATAGAACTTCATCAAAATATCCATATAAGACATCCCTGCTTTTGCCATTCCATTGGCACCATTCTGGCTCATTCCCATTCCATGCCCAAATCCTCCGCCGTAAACAACATACCCGCTTTCTACCGGAATTATGGTACAATAAGCACTTGGCAGCAACGCCATATTCACTTCCTTGTCATCCTTATCCGTCAGCTTCTTCAGCGCCTTTCCAAGGATATACCTGATATTATATTCACTCATGACCTGTACGGTTCCATGCTCATAGGAAATCTGTAGTTTTTTCACACAGCCTCCACTGCTTCTCTCCACTACACTCATCCCGGTGATTGCTCCAAATCCGCTCAAATCAGCAGTTGTTGCTGCGGAACCGTCTGCCTTTAGAAGCTGCATATTTCCAGAATTTGCCTGAGCCCGCTCTGTCACTGCCTGATTTACGCTTTCTAACCCTCCTGCCATATCCAGTTCTGCCCTCCAGCGAAAATAGGGCGCATCACTGTCGTAAGCTGCAACATCCTTATTCTGTATAAATGCGGCAAAAGCCTCTTCAGAAGAAAAATCCGGTTCACTTCCATCGGACAACAGTGTAATTCCGGCAAGATATCCATTTGTCTCATCTGTCGGAAGATTCCATATGGTCATATCAGCTGTGTGACCGCAAGAAGTGGAAAAATAATACGCCTCTGCAATTTCACCGTTATATTTTATCACTTCTCCTATGGTATCGTCTACTGCAAGATTGGTTTTTTCATCTTCTGCGCTTTTATTATAAACCTGATAATTGGTACTGTCATCAATATTTGCCGCAAAGGCAGCATAGTCACCTTTCATAAGCTGAATACAGGCATAGCTTCTGGCGCAGACTGCCTGAGCCCGCAGCGCTTCCGATTCGTAGGAAGCAGGCATCTCGCTAGGCACCACACCATACAGATACTGTTCCAGCGTCACTTCATTTACTACACCAAAGCCTTCCGCATATCTGCGTACCTCAATACTTCCCCGATATCCTAATGAGGTTTTCCCACCTGCTTCATCTGAGAAATATACTCTTCCCTGTTCGGAGCCGGCAGTAATCTTTACATAATCACCGCTCCCTTCCGGAAGCATGGCTGACGGTGTTATCACCTGTCCTGCCGGTATGGTCTGTTGGCTCTCACCGATGGAAACAGTGCAATCTACATCAGAAACAAAAAACGGATTCTCCCGATAAGGCGAGGTTTCATTCAACAACAGCACACGAATATTTTCAATTTCTGCCGGCTGCTTTAAGATGATTCCGCAAACCTTTTTTTCCGCCACTACAAAATCTGCCTGAAGATTACCAATTACCAGCTTAGACTCGTCTAACTGTTCCACTGTTCCATAGGTCTTATAAATCTTCATTTTCCCTTCATATTCCAATGTTCCATAACCGGAAATTTCAATCTGATTCTCATTAAAGCTTAAGACCTTTCCCTGAATCATATCCTCCTTTTTGTATATAGCACTCACTCCACCGTCTTTCCAAACAATATCACATATCGTATCTGTAATGTTTTCATTCAATCCGGCAATTTCTAAAGAAATCTGCTGATTTTCATACAAAATCTGCGCTTTTTCCTTTTCCGTGCTATGTACAAATACATTCTTCCATGTAATTTCATTATGAGAGATATCCTTGACACCAATAATCTCGTTTTCCTTGATATATACCTGATAGGCATCATACTGCTTAAAATATGAAATCCCCTCCGGCACCTGATAATAGCCCTCCTGTGTCAGTATCTGATTATCCTTTGTCTTTCCGTCCAAAAAAACAAAATCTGTTACGGTTACCGTCTGATTCACATCCAGCAGGTCCAACATCTGTTCATATATCTGATTCCACGTTTCTCTGGATACCGTCTGAAAATCTTTCTTTTTCTCATAAGTAATGTATTCATCTAAAGATAATTTCTTCAACAGACTTTCTAACTTTCCATAGGTCAATTTTCCCTGCAGGTTTCTGCCGTTATTAATTTCTTTTATTATCTTTTCCCAATCCTGCTCCTCATAATACATGAAGCTCATCTGACTAGGCAGTTCTTTCATAGCTACATATTCCCCACTATATGTATTGCTTTGTTTTTGTCCTATTAAAATCTTTCCCAAACCGATTGACAGTATTACCAAAACCAGCACGGCGCCACCTACGACATACCGCTTTATACTTCCCGCATCTCTTTTCTTCATATATCTTTCCTATCCTGATTCATTCCCATGGCTGTCATGGGGATTTAGCTCCTATACGGTAAAGAGGCTGCTTAAAAAGCAGCCTCTTTCTTTTGTATTTTATCTTTTTGTATTATACTTTCGTACTTTTGCAAATTCCTTTGTAACTCGTGCGCAAGCTATCTTTTGTATAGGTTATCTTATACATTTTCATTTGAGTTCACCCCAAAATGCCGTTTCCTGTGATTTTGACGCCTAGCCCATGCTAGGTGGGTAACCGCAACCGCTCTTCTGTCTTCCGCTGCAAACGGCGGCCTGACATCCAATTGGCAATGTAGGAATCCCATAAACGTAAATGTAGGTTCAAAATAACAGGGTATCGAACATCCCAGGAATCATTTTATCATTCGTTTGCTTCTAAAATGATTATACTCTATTATCTCACATTTTTCAATGCAAAATTCGTGTCAATTTTTGGTTTTTTATTATAACTGTGGACCAGCTGAAACTAAAGCCTTACCAGCCTCGTTTCCTTCGTATTTAGCAAAGTTCTTAATAAATCTTCCAGCCAAATCCTTAGCCTTTTCATCCCACTCAGAAGCATCCGCGTATGTATCGCGTGGGTCAAGAATATTAGCATCTACGCCTGGAAGCTCTGTTGGTACCTCAAAATTGAAGTATGGAATCTTCTTTGTTGGAGCATTCTTAATATCACCATTCAGGATTGCATCGATGATACCACGGGTATCCTTAATAGAAATACGCTTTCCGGTTCCATTCCATCCTGTATTTACAAGGTAAGCCTTAGCGCCGCTCTGCTGCATCTTCTTCACAAGCTCTTCTGCATACTTTGTTGGATGAAGTTCAAGGAAAGCCTGACCAAAGCAAGCAGAGAATGTAGGTGTAGGCTCTGTAATACCACGCTCTGTACCAGCAAGCTTAGCAGTAAATCCGGAAAGGAAATAATACTGTGTCTGCTCCGGTGTAAGAACAGATACTGGTGGAAGTACTCCAAATGCATCTGCGGAAAGGAATATTACATTCTTTGCAGCCGGTGCAGAGGAAACCGGACGAACAATATTCTCAATGTGGTCGATTGGATAAGAAACACGAGTGTTCTCTGTTACGCTCTTATCTTTAAAATCAATCTTTCCATCTTTATCCAATGTTACATTCTCAAGAAGCGCGTTCTTCTTAATTGCATTGTAAATATCCGGCTCAGATTCCTTATCAAGGTCAATTACCTTTGCATAGCATCCGCCTTCAAAGTTAAATACACCATTATCATCCCAGCCATGCTCGTCATCACCAATGAGAAGACGCTTAGGGTCGGTAGAAAGTGTTGTCTTACCTGTTCCGGAAAGACCGAAGAAAATAGCTGTATTTTCACCGTTCATATCTGTGTTAGCGGAACAGTGCATGGAAGCCATACCCTTTAATGGAAGATAGTAGTTCATCATGGAGAACATACCCTTCTTCATTTCTCCGCCGTACCATGTGTTAATAATAACCTGCTCACGGCTTGTAATATTAAATACAACTGCTGTTTCTGAGTTCAGACCTAACTCCTTGTAGTTTTCAACCTTTGCCTTAGAAGCATTGTATACAACGAAATCCGGCTCGAAGTTTTCAAGCTCTTCCGCGGTTGGCTTAATAAACATGTTTGTAACAAAATGTGCCTGCCAAGCAACCTCAACGATGAAACGGATTGCCATACGGGTATCCTTGTTAGCTCCACAAAATGCATCTACTACGAAAAGCTTCTTATTAGAAAGCTCGTTTACTGCAATTTCCTTTAATGCTTTCCATGCTTCCTCTGTTGCAGGATGGTTATCATTCTTATACTCATCTGAGGTCCACCATACAGTGTCCTTGGAGTTCTCATCAACAACGATGAACTTATCCTTAGGAGAACGACCGGTATAAACACCTGTCATTACATTAACAGCACCAAGTTCACTAACCTGTCCTTTCTCATAGCCCTCCAGTTCAGGTCTCGTCTCTTCTTCAAACAATACGTCGTAAGAAGGGTTGTAAACGATTTCTGTAGTTCCGGTAATACCATACTTGCTTAAATCAACCTTTGACATTTTTACTATTCCTCTCTTCCTAATTTATGATTTTATATAACATAATATAGGTAAGCCTGTCAATGCAAACTCCTATATTTTTGCACAGAAATGGGTTGTAAACACATTCTTTGGATAGTATATATCATTTATGTTAAAAAATCAACAAAATTATTATCCTTATTATGGCAGAAAGCAGTTTTAAACCCTCTTGTGACCGGAGTGACGATACAGGTTTTTGGAACTGAAAGCACCTGGAAGTAATTCTAAAAGTGTAGTCACTCTATAGTCCTCTGTACTGTTTGCCAAAATGACTTTCATGGAATCTTTCCCAAATTCAGAAAGCACCTGACGGCAGATTCCACAGGGCGGCAGATAATCTCCGTTATCCCCGGTTATTACGATTGCCTTAAACTCCTGCTCTCCATCCGAAACCGCCTTGAATACAGCGGTACGCTCTGCACAATTTGTTGCACCGTAAGACACATTTTCAATATTACATCCCGTATATACTTTCCCGCTTTCGGTCAATACTGCTGCTCCTACCCGAAAATGGGAATACGGAACATATGCATATTCCTTTGCTTCGATTGCCTTTGCAATCAGTTCCTGAATGTCCATAATTTTTTTCCTTTCCTGCAATTTAATTCTAAAAAAAATATTAATTTTGTTTATTTTTCTTGTATTGAAATAAATACATATGGTATGATAAATCAATCGGCAGTGTTTTTCCTAGTAATACTTTAACACTGCACTTGAAAAATGTCCAGAAAGGGGTTTTATATGAACACGAATTATTTTTGCGAGATTACACCTGAGATTGCACATTTTGCAGAATTAAGCCGGCAGGCTGCTACTATAAATCCAGAGCTTTTTACGGAATATGATGTAAAACGCGGCTTACGCGACTTAAACGGAAAGGGCGTACTTGTTGGATTGACTGAAATTTCCGATGTCTGCTCTACAAAAATGGTGGATGGCAAATCAGTCCCCGCTCCGGGAGAACTGTATTACCGTGGTTATAACGTAAAAGATATTATCCGTGGATTATCTGACAATAACCATTTTGGTTTCGAGGAAAGTACATATCTTCTTTTATTTGGAAAACTTCCTACTTCAGAAGAATTAACTTCTTTCTGCCAGGTTCTTGCCAACTATCGTACACTTCCTACCAGTTTTGTGCGGGATATAATTATGAAGGCACCAAGCCAGGATATGATGAATACCCTTGCCCGAAGTGTCCTCACGCTTTACTCTTATGATGAAAAAGCAGATGATATTTCTATTCCAAATGTATTACGTCAATGTCTGGAATTAATCAGTCTTTTCCCGTTACTTTCCGTATATGGCTATCAGGCTTATAAGCATTATCACGATGGCGCAAGTCTTTTTATCCACACGCCGGACCAGAATCTTTCTACTGCGGAAACGATTCTTCATCTCCTGCGTCCTGACAGCAAATATACACCACTGGAAGCGAAGCTTTTAGATATTGCCCTGATTCTTCACATGGAGCACGGCGGCGGTAATAACTCTACCTTTACTACACATCTGGTATCCTCTTCCGGAACCGATACTTATTCTGCCATTGCTGCTTCTCTTGGTTCTTTAAAAGGACCTCGTCATGGTGGTGCCAATATCAAGGTAGTAAAAATGTTTGATGATATGAAAAAGCATATCACTGATTGGAATGACGAAGAGGAAATCGGTGCATATCTTACTGCTCTTTTACATAAAGAAGCCTTTGACCATGCCGGTCTTATCTATGGTATGGGGCATGCAGTCTACTCCTTGTCCGACCCTCGTGCAGAGTTGTTCCGTTCCTTCGTGGAGCGTCTTTCTAAGGAAAAGGGCCGCGAAGATGAATTTGCACTGTATTCTACCGTAGAACGTTTAGCACCTGAAATCATTGCAAGAGAACGTAAGATTTACAAGGGCGTAAGTCCAAATGTAGACTTCTTCTCCGGTTTTGCCTACAGTATGCTGGACTTGCCATTAGAGCTGTATACACCGATTTTTGCCATTGCAAGAATTGCCGGCTGGAGCGCACATCGTTTAGAAGAATTGAATTACAATGGAAAAATCATGCGTCCTGCTTATAAGAACGTTCAGGAACATCTGGAATATGTTCCTATGGACCAGCGCTAAAAAATATACCAAAAGCGAAGAAATGCTGCCGTGCATTCTTCGCTTTTTTATATGATAGGAAATTGTGTTGCAATTACCTATCATAATCCACTATTGATAAATCGGCAATTCAAACCAAAAGGTACTGCCCTTTCCCTGCTCACTTTCCACACCATACGCTGCTTCATGAAGTATCAGGATATTTTTCACAATGGAAAGTCCCAGTCCGGTGCCCATTACTGCCCGTTTGTGGGTCTTGTCTACCTTATAATAACGTTCCCAGACATAAGGTAATGCTTCCTTTGTAATGCCCGCTCCGGTATCTGTGACCTCAATTCGTACGATATCGTCTTTTATCCTCTGACGCACCAAAACCTGCTTATCGGCTCCCGTATAATTGATGGCATTATTAATTAAGTTATAAATGACCTGAAAAATCTTAAATTCGTCTGCCTCCACCCAAACTTCCTGCTCATACTGAAATTCAATGCTATATCCATCCTGTTCCTTCAGCTTATTATAGCGTTCCAGCACAGACTCAATACTCTCGGTCAGATTATATACAGAGATTTCTTTTTCTAATACGCCTGCCTGAAGCTTGGAAATGTCCAGCATATCATTTACAAGATTGGTGAGTCTTCGGGATTCATCAATAATCACTTGTAGATTTTCCGGTGTATTCTCTCCCGGCAAATCCCGCATCCCCTCTGCATAAGCAATAATCATCGTCAGCGGGGTCCTAAGGTCATGAGAAACATTTGCAAGCAGTTCCTTTCGGAAGCCTTCTGTCTTTTCTAATTCACTTGCCGCAAAATTCAATGTTTCTGACAGTTCTGCAATTTCGCGGTAATCTTTTCCTGAAAATTCTACAGAATAATTTCCCTTTGCCAGTTCCCTTGCAGAAAGATTTACTTTAATAATAGAACCTGATATTTTTCTGGATAATAAAAATGCGATCATTAAAGACAGAAAAATCAAAATAACTGAAATCCATACAAACTGGATTCTTAAGGTATCTACGGTAGCATCCACCGGCGTGAGCTGGGAATTTACCATGACCACCATATCTTTCGTTCCATCATTCATGATTTCCACATAAACAGCAGACTGTGCCTTTTGTCCTCGTTTCTGAGAAAAGTCATCCTCCCGCTCTGGCGGAAGTTTTTTTGCCTCTTCCGGCAGTGGTGGCTGCTCTTGGTTCGAAAGCATCGTAACATTTTGGTTCCCTTCAAACTCAATTTTGGCTTTTCCTCCCTGTTCCTTTGCCTGTTCATAATACCATTCAAATTCTTCTTTGGGAATCGTGCTCATTTTGGAATTCAAAATGTATTCCGCACTGTGTATCGTATTTCCATCGGTATCTGTAACCAAAACAGACAGATTTCCTTCTGCCGCAAGATAATCAATTTCTGACTCTGCATCTTCTTCTCCTGATTTCAGAATATCCACGACCTGTGTCAATGCCTTTTGTGCTTCTCTGTTTTTAATAAACTTATAAAAAGTATCCAGGTAACAAATCTGAAAGACCCATAAGATTGCAAGCAAAACCACGGTAAAACTTAGTAAATATAAAAAGACCTTCCATTTAATGCTGGTTTTTTCCCTGATTTTTCGATTTTTACACTTCAAAACGGTATCCCACCCCTCTTAATGTTACCAAAAACTTACGGTACTCTCCAAGACTGCTGCGCAAAAGCTTTACATGAGTGTCCAGCGTCCTTTCATCTCCATAATAATCATATCCCCATACCGCATTAATAAGCGTTCCCCTCTCTAAGGCAATATTACGATTTCTGACCAGATAAAACAGCAAGTCATATTCCCTCGGTGACATATCTATCCGCTTTCCGTCAACAGAAACCGTTCTTCCGGTAAAGTCTACCTCTAACCCTTCCTTCACAAAGACATCCCGTTCCTGCTTCTTTTCCTTTCCCTGATTACGGCTGATTACCACCTTCACCCGCATCATTAATTCCTTCGGGGAAAAAGGCTTTACCACATAGTCATCCACTCCAACTTCAAATCCATGAATACGATCATATTCTTCCCCTCTTGCAGAGAGCATAATAACCGGAATATCCTTTCCTTTTTTTATCTCACGACAGGTAGAAAAGCCGTCGGATTCCGGCATCATCACGTCAAGAATCACAACGTCGAAATCCTGCGTCTCACAAATCCGGACTGCCTCTGCTCCATCCTTTGCTTCTGTAATCTCATACCCTTCATATTCTCCATATTTCCGAATAATGGTGCGAATTTTTTCTTCATCATCTACCACTAATATTCTTTTCATGTCCCATCTCCTTTCCCTAAATGCATCATATCGTTTCTGTGTGATGATTATGTGACGGTTTGAAAATTTTCTTTTTTTTATTATAGCACTGTCGAAAAGTATTACAAATAGTATTTATACAAAAGAAAAGATTGAAACTTTCTGACATTTAGTGTAAAATTAGGTATATATAAATTGACTAAACTAAAGGAGCGGTGGTTACTATGGAGGACGTAAAGATTTTGATTTGTGATGATTCTATTCTAGCACGCAAACAATTAAAGGATATTATTCGAAAATGCGGTTATGATAATTTTTTAGAAGCAGCCAATGGCGAGCAGGCGATTTCCGTATATAAGGAATCCAAGCCTGATTTGGTCTTTTTAGACATTGTTATGCCTGAAAAGGATGGGGTTCAGGCCGTACATGAGATTCGTCAGTTTGACCCAGATGCATACATTATTATTGTTTCTTCCGTTGGTACAAAATCACAATTAAAAGCTGCGATTATGGAAGGTGCACATGACTTTATCCAAAAGCCTTATTCCTCTTCCAGTATTGAGCGAATAGTCAAAAAACGTTTTGAAGGGAGATAGGTTATGTACACACAGTTTTTCGGAAATTTTCTAATCAACAAAGGTATTATTACCACAGAACAGTTAATGGAGGCTCTTAAGATTCAGGCTTCTACGCATCAAAAGCTCGGTACCTTGGCTATTCATGCCGGATACATGTCAGCAAATGAAGTAGAAGATGTTTATATCATGCAGACACACTATGACAAACGTTTTGGGGAACTGGCAGTAAAGCTTGGCTACCTTACCCAGAAGCAGGTCAATGAATTATTAGAACTTCAGCTTCCTGATTACATGAAGCTTGGACAGGTATTAGTAGAAAAAGGATGGATTTCCAATGTTGATTTGGAAAATCTGGTTGCAGAATATCGTTCCTCTTATGAAATCTGTGATTTGAACTTAGCGATAGAACAACAGGAACTGGTAAATAAGCTTCTCTCCTCTTTCTGTTCCAAAGAAAACATACAGGATTCCGAGCAAGTGATTCCATATCTTACTCTTTTCTTCAATAATCTGGTTCGTTTTATTGGAGAGGATTTTACGCCTTTAGAGATTATTCCTATGCCGGAAGTTCCTACTAACTTCTGTGTTTCTCAGCAAATAACGGATTCTCTGTTGTCTGCATTGGATATGGAGCCACAGACCGCTATTGCTTTTGCCTGCAAATATGTCGATGAAGAATTCACAGAATTTGATGAATACGTTCTGGCTTCCGTAGAAGATTTTTTGAATCTTCACAATGGTCTTTATGCAGTAAATATGTCAAATGAACACTCCGTTGAACTGCAGTTAGAACCACCGATGGTACAGGAGCATACTACATTGTCTACGGACGCACCTGCTTACCTGCTTCCAATTGTATATCCATTTGGACGAATTAATTTTATTCTTTCCGTTTTTGGAGAATAAGAGAGTATGAAACTTTTTCTGTAAATAGGTATTAGCAATAGGTCTTCTATGATAAAATCTAAATCATAGGAGGCCTATTATTATGGCAAGAGAAAAGAAAACTGTACACAAGGTACAAATGACAGAAGGAAAAAGAAACATTATTCGCCAGCTTCTTGAGGAGTATGATATTGAATCCGCACAGGATATTCAGGATGCCCTTAAGGATCTCCTGGGCGGAACCATCAAAGAAATGATGGAAGCTGAGATGGATGAACATCTTGGATATTCCAAGTCTGAACGTTCAGATTGTGATGATTATCGCAATGGTTATAAGACCAAAAGGGTAAACAGTAGTTATGGTAGCATGGAGATTGATGTCCCACAGGATCGAAATGATATTGTCAATATTGGTTTACACTTTTTTCTCAAGAATGTTCGACCTTATGCTGCCTCCTGCAGCGAAGCATAGTATTGCTGCCGCTTAACCATCG
>CASFBK010000013.1 GCA_949292785.1 uncultured Eubacteriales bacterium | reverse complement strand
GAAGTTCTCTGAGATTGGGTTGAAGGAAGGACTAAAGGCATTTGGAAAGACAATGCTGATAGACTTTGCAGGAAATACGGCGGCATGTGGAGTAGGAGCCTTGGGAGAAGCCTTTGACTGGCCGGTGCCGGTTACGATTATGTTAAGTCTTGCGGCGGGAATCACAGTGAGTATTTCCGGGAATAAGCTGTTGTTTAAAAATGCGGATGGGATTGTGATTCGGGATAAGGTGTTGGATGAGGATGAAATAAAGATAGTGGATGACACGATTGCGGGAGATAGTAAAACACCATCAGAAATTGCAAGAAGTTGGCAAGGGTCGGGAAAATATCCTGGAATAGATGATTATACTGATGTTACAGTTGGAAAGGGAACAATCCTATATAGAGGAGAGCCCAATGGAACAGAGTACTTTACAACGTTGGAGGCTATTGAACAGTCGGGTAGAGATGCAACGACAATATTTGAGGGATTACAAGTAGAAAAAAATCCTATACATGGTTATAGAGGGGAAATGCAAGGTTATTTGTTTAATGAAGATATTGCAAGTGCATATGGAATAGCAGAAGCAAATCCTCAATTTGGAAAGGGTGGTTTGCCGCAATATTATGTTCCGGATGTTCAAGATTTAATTGATAAGGGAATATTGACACCTGTAGAAAATATCAAATTATATAAATAAAGGAGATTTATAAATAGAATGAAAAATATTAGTGATGGATTTATTAAAATATCAGATGAATTAGCTATTTTTCCAGGGTTTTTATTTGAACAGTTTAAAAGGACAAAATTTTATAAGAGTCAAGATGGGATAAAAATTATTTATTTGGATGAACAACAAAATATTAAAGATAGAAAATACATTGTTAGTTTATTCTTTAGAGAGGAAAGAATATATATAGTATCTTTGATATGTTGTGATAAGGAATTTTCAGAAATTGACGAGAGAAAAAGGAAAATATTACATGATAATATATTAAAGGAATGGGGAATTAAAGAGCAGAATGAATATAGTTGGGGAAAGATAGTTTCTAATTATGATGATAGAAGCAATATTAGCAGTATTGATATCATGTATTTTTAATTGAGTAGAGCTGCGGACAATACAAGATATAAATACATCGTTGTAAAAAGATATGGTAGCAATATATCAAGGACATGAATACGAATTTCGGCAAAAAAGCGATGGAAGGTATGCGTTGTATTCAAATCATTCTAAATCTGTAGAAGATGGATTTACGAAAATATTTGAGACAAAAGAACGTTATATGAAAATTGTGAATTAGAAGAGTTGGCATGTGTATTTTAAAAACAAACAGATGTAATTTACAAAGGAGATACATATATTGGTTCGCTTATTGAAGGAGATAAAGTGATGCTTTATACACGTAATGATTATGCGGGATAAAGATGAGTATTATCTGTATGTACAGTTAAAAGAAGTAGATAGTATTATTCAAAAATGGATACTATGTGATGAGTATAAAAAAATGAGGTGTTACTGTTAGTACTTGGAGAAGAAAGCGCTGAAGTTGTAACCAGCAAAAGATGACAATGTTGTAGAATCATCTAGGCTTGATTATGTGACAGGCGATGGAGTAAGACCATATCCAGAGGGCGGAGATACATATGGATATATTAAATTTAAAACTCATAAAACGGACAAAATAGAAATACCGTATGGAGAAGCATTTGGTGGGACAAATTTAGACGGTCCACCTTGTACATTAAATGGTTTTACAGGTGCAAGAAATGGTGAGATTATACCAGAGTGGGAATTATGTGCAAGAATTAAGCCTAATAAGGGGGCAGAATTGCATAAGGTTGTAAACGGAAAGGATATTGTTGTTGCAATATTTGATGGTGAACATTTTATAGAAGTGAAAGGAAAATAAAAAATGATAAAAAATGGTGAGTTTTGTATATATAATGGTAACGAGTATGAATTGAATGGAGATAATGATGGAAATTTAGTTATAATTACAACGAATCGGGCAATAATTGATGCAACTTTTATTGATGAATATAATAGTGGAGTTTATAGTAAAATAATTTTGCCGAATGAAATCCGAGAAGCATATGAGTATAGAACTTATGGAATCGTAAAAGGTATCAAAGTTAATGTGGAAAAAGAAAATGAAGAGTATTATTTTATAGGTACAGCAGACTGTAAAGTTGCAGAAAAATTAGGCTTACATCGGTGTGACAAATATTATTATGAGGGGAAAATTCCGAAAGAGAAAGTGGAAATTGTTGAAGAGAAAGAAGAATTGAAGTTGTAACCTGCAAAAGATGGTGTTCCTATATCAGGCAGTAGCAACGTATATCTATAATGTGCACAATACCATGTATTACAACGAACAGCAGTTAGTGTACCCTGCGTTATTTACATAGTTGCACAGAGGGGAATGGGGGCACATGGCATTTACCAACAGAAGCGTGGAAGACTTTGCAGAGATATTTGCAGTGCAGTATGAAGCCATGCTGACAGTGGCAATCTGTTTTTGAACTTGTCCTAAATCAAGTGAAAAAATTTTTCTTGACATAATTTTCCTATCGGGCTATGATAAGTATAGTTTAAGTGCAAGGCAGAAGATAATATCTGTTTTGTGAATAGAAAGGTGGTGAAAAGATGATTATTATTTCCTGTTAATTCAATGAATGAAAGAAGCATATCGATAGGTATGGATTCAAAAAGGCAGATGTATGATAAATAGTCATGCAGGCACACTGCGTAAGCGGTTCTGTCTCTTTGAACGGTTAAGAGTATTGGTATGCCCCGTTAGCAGGAAATTCTAATATCTTTTTATCATGATGCCGAAAGAGATGTAAGAAGTTCTTACATCTCTTTTTGCTCTATAGGAAATACCCGTGTTGCGTTAAAGCGTAAAATTACGATTCCTATAGAACAAAAATTGCGCGATGAAGCAGACTGAACATGAAATGCTTAGAACGGGGCATCCATCCGAAAAAGGAGTGTGATGGATATGTCCAGAATAGATGTGAATCATTTAACATTTTATTATGAGGGAAGCTATGAAAACATTTTCGAGAATGTGTCTTTTCAGATTGATACGGACTGGAAGCTGGGATTTATTGGAAGAAACGGAAGAGGAAAGACTACATTTTTAAATTTACTTTTGGGAAAATATGAGTATACAGGAACCATTTCAAAGAGTGTGGAATTTGACTATTTTCCCTATGAAGTGCAGGATAAGACCAGGCAGACCATTGAGATTGTGGAAGAGATTTATCCCCAGTACGAATTCTGGGAGCTGTGCCGGGAATGGTCTTATTTAAAGGGAACCGAGGATGTATGGTTTCGCCCCTTTGATACCTTAAGTCACGGAGAGCAGACCAAAGTGCTGCTGGTGGTATTGTTCCTAAAAGAGAACCGTTTTCTTTTGATTGATGAGCCCACCAATCATTTGGATATGGAAACACGTCAGTTGGTCTGCGATTATCTGAAGCGCAAAAAGGGATTTATTCTGGTGTCTCACGACAGAACGTTTTTAGATGGCTGTATCGACCATGTCCTTTCTATCAATAAAAATAATATTGAAGTGGCAGCCGGTAATTTTTCCGGCTGGTGGGAAAATAAACAGCGGCAGGATGCTTTTGAACTGGCGGAAAATGAGAGACTCAAAAAGGATATCAGACGATTGAGTGCAGCAGCAAGACAGGCGGGAGGCTGGGCAGATAAGGTGGAATCCACCAAGATAGGAAGAAAGTCCCAGAAATATGAAAAGAGTATTGACACCAGAGCCTATGTAGGCGAGAAGTCCAGAAGAATGCAGAGCCGCCGGAAGAATCTGGAACGCCGCAGGGAAGCGGAGCTTGAGGAAAAGTCAAAATTGTTAAAAAATATCGAGTCCCAGGAGGACATCCGGCTGGTGCAGGCGAAGCATCATAAAGAGTTGCTGATAGAGGCAAAGGAACTTGCTCTTCGTTATGGAGAAAAGGAGATTTGTAACGGGATTTCCTTTGCACTGCATCAGGGAGAGTGTCTGGTATTAGAGGGGCATAATGGCTGTGGGAAGTCCTCTGTCATCAAGGCAATATTGCAGGCGGCAGGGAGCATAACAGAGCCGGAGGAAGAAACGGCAGCGGAGAGAATAACAGAGTCAGAGGGAACAAGGGACACAGAGAGGATTTTGGACACGGCGGGAAAATTGGAATTAGCAAGCGGACTTAAGATTTCCTATGTTTCGCAGGATACTTCTTTTTTGCAGGGAAAGCTGCAGGACTATATCATTCAGGAAAAGGTAGATGAGACCTTGTTCAAGCAGTTTTTGCGGAAGATGGACTTTTCCCGTGGACATTTTGAAAAGCGGATGGAGGACTTTTCCGAAGGACAGAAGAAAAAGGTACTGTTAGCAAGAAGCCTCTGTGAGCAGGCACATGTATACATCTGGGATGAACCCTTAAACTTTATTGATGTTTTTTCCAGAATGCAGTTGGAGGACTTAATTGTGAAGTACCGACCGACTATGATTTTAGTGGAACATGACCACACCTTTGTGGAAAAGGTCGGAACAAAAGTGGTAAGACTGTAGATTAATAGAAATGTCACAGAAAGCTACAATAAATCCATGGATAAAAGTTGAATTTAGATTTAATAAAGCAGAAAGAGTTAGAGAGGAGTGCGCTTATGAAAGAACCATTCAAAATAGAAGAAGTAGAAGAAAAAGTAATACTGGTAGGTGTAAGCCTAAGTGAGGGAGACGATGCAGAGGACTCTTTGCTGGAGTTGGCAGAACTGGTAAAAACAGCAGGAGCCCAGGTGGCAGGAACTGCAATCCAAAACCGGGATTCCATTCATCCCGGCACCTACGTGGGAACCGGGAAGCTTCAGGAAATCCGTCAGATGATTACAGAATTTGGCGCTACCGGAATTGTCTGTGATGACGAGTTATCTCCGGCACAGATACGAAATATGGAGGACGCCTTGGATACGAAGGTAATGGACAGAACCCTGATTATTCTGGATATTTTCGCAGCCCGGGCATCCACCAGTGAAGGTAAGATTCAGGTAGAACTGGCGCAGTTAAAATATCGTTTGAGCCGTCTTACCGGTCTTGGTATCTCATTGTCCCGTCTGGGCGGTGGAATCGGAACGAGAGGACCGGGAGAAAAGAAGCTGGAAATGGACCGCCGTCTCATTAAAACAAGGATTGCACAGTTGAACCGGGAGCTGGCAGAGGTACGCAAGCACAGAGAGGTCACAAGAGGTCAGAGAAACCGGAATCAGACCAAGGTGGCAGCCATTGTAGGCTATACCAATGCGGGAAAGTCAACACTTTTAAATCATCTTACCAACGCAGATGTCTTAGAAGAGGATAAATTGTTTGCCACCTTAGACCCTACGACACGCAATCTAAAGCTGGACAGCGGACAGGAGATATTGCTCACAGATACGGTAGGATTTATAAGAAAGCTGCCCCATCATCTGGTGGAAGCCTTTAAGAGCACCTTAGAGGAAGCAAAGTATGCGGACCTGATTATCCATGTGGTAGATGCCTCTAACGCCCAGAAAGAGAAGCAGATGCATATTGTATACGAAACACTGGATATGCTGGGTGTAAAGGAGAAAAAAATCGTAACCCTGTTCAATAAGCTGGATAAGGTAGAAGAACTGGAGATTCTTCATGATTTTAAAGCAGATAAGACGCTTAGAATTTCTGCAAGAACCGGAGAAGGCTTAGCAGAATTCAAGGAAGTTCTGGAGGAAATTTTAAGAGAGGACAAGATGCTGTTAGAAGGAATTTTTCCATATGACCAGGGCGGGCAGTTGACGATTATCCGAAAGTATGGCGAACTGTTAGAGGAGGATTATCGGGAGAGCGGAATTTATGTCAAGGCTTTTGTACCGGTAGAGCTGTACAAGAATTTGGAAAATAGTATGAAGTAGCAATAAAGACACTATATGTTGTTGTATGCATAAAAACATAAACATACATATAGTGTCTTTGTTGACTGCCTATCTCATATCTGTTACAATAAAACCATTAGCGGCGTATTAAGGTCATGTGTGGAACGGAAGGAGAAGAAAGGGTGTAGAGATATGATTTATGTAGTAAAGCGGGACGGAAAAGTTACAGATTTTGATTTGAATAAAATCATAGGGGCAATCGGAAAGGCGTTTGAGGCGACACAAAAGGAATATACCGAGGACATTTTGAATCTGCTGTCTTTGCGTGTCACTGCAAAGTTTCAGGATAAAATGGAAGAGAGCCAGGTACATGTGGAGGATATTCAGGACAGTGTCGAAGCAGTTTTAGAGCAGGCAGGTTATACCGACGTTGCAAAGGCATATATTCTGTATCGGAAGCAGCGGGAAAAAATGCGCAATATAAAGTCCACCATTCTGGATTATAAGGAGATTGTAAACAGCTATGTCAAGGTGGAAGACTGGCGCGTGAAGGAGAATTCCACCGTTACCTATTCCGTAGGCGGGCTGATTCTAAGCAATTCCGGGGCAGTAACTGCTAACTACTGGCTTTCTGAAATATATGACGAAGAGATTGCAGAGGCGCACCGCAATGCAGACATTCATATTCACGATTTATCCATGCTGACCGGATATTGTGCAGGATGGTCCTTAAAGCAACTGATACAGGAGGGATTAGGCGGTATTTCGGGTAAGATTACCTCTGCACCTGCAAAGCATTTATCTGTATTATGTAATCAGATGGTGAACTTTTTAGGAATCATGCAGAATGAATGGGCAGGAGCACAGGCGTTTTCCTCCTTTGACACCTATCTTGCGCCTTTTGTAAAAGTGGACAAGCTGACCTATCCACAGGTCAAGAAGTGTATCGAATCCTTTATTTATGGCGTTAATACCCCAAGCCGCTGGGGAACGCAGGCGCCGTTTTCCAACATCACGCTGGACTGGACCGTGCCCAATGACTTGGCAGAGCTTCCGGCGCTGGTAGGCGGCGAGGAAATGGACTTTAAATATAAAGACTGCAAACAGGAAATGGATATGGTAAATAAGGCATTTCTGGAAATCATGATTGAGGGCGATGCCAATGGAAGAGGATTTCAATATCCAATCCCTACCTATTCCATTACCAGGGAGTTCGACTGGTCTGATACAGAGAATAACCGCCTGTTGTTTGAAATGACGTCAAAGTACGGAACGCCCTATTTTTCTAATTATATTAACAGTGATATGGAGCCAAGCGATGTACGCTCTATGTGCTGCCGTTTGCGGCTGGATTTGCGTGAATTAAGGAAAAAGTCCGGCGGCTTCTTTGGCTCCGGGGAGAGTACCGGTTCCGTAGGTGTCGTTACGATTAATATGCCGCGGATTGCATATCTGGCAAGCGATGAAGAAGACTTTTATAAGCGTCTTGACCGTATGATGGATATTTCTGCCCGTTCCCTGAAAGTGAAACGTGATATTATTACAAAGCTGTTGGAGGAGGGATTATATCCTTACACGAGACGTTATCTGGGCAGCTTTGAAAATCATTTCTCTACCATTGGACTGATTGGAATGAATGAGGCGGGCTTAAATGCGAAATGGTTAAATGCAGATTTAACAAATGAGAAAACCCAGGAGTTTACGAAGAATGTATTGAATCATATGAGAGAGCGCCTGGCAGATTATCAGGAAAAGTATGGAGACTTATATAATCTGGAGGCAACTCCGGCAGAGTCCACAACGTACCGTTTAGCGAAGCATGATAAGAAGAAATATCCGGATATCATTACCGCAGGAAAAGAGGGAGATACTCCATACTATACCAACAGCTCCCATTTACCTGTGGATTATACAGAGGATATTTTTGATGCATTGGATATTCAGGATGAACTTCAGAATCTGTATACCTCCGGTACGGTGTTCCATGCCTTTTTAGGAGAAAAGCTTCCAAGCTGGAAATCAGCGGCAAATCTGGTGCGTAAGATTGCAGAAAACTATAAACTGCCATACTATACCTTATCGCCCACCTATTCCATTTGTAAAAAGCATGGTTACATTGCGGGAGAACACTTTACCTGTCCAAACTGCGGAGAAAAGGCAGAGGTCTACAGCAGGATTACCGGATATTACCGTCCGGTACAGAACTGGAATGACGGCAAACAGCAGGAATATAAGAACCGTCGGAACTACGATATGGAACATTCCAGCCTGAACAGGGTTAGGGCAAATCTGGTTACGATTTCAAAGGATGAGGTGAAAGTGGAGCCTCAGCAGAGTGTAAAATACCTTTTTACCACAAAGACATGCCCGAACTGTGCCATTGCAAAGGAAATGCTGTCCCATGAACAGTATGTCCTGATAGATGCGGAAGAGAACATGGAACTGGCGCAAAAATACGGTGTCATGCAGGCGCCTACACTTGTAGTAGTATTTGGAGAAGAAACAAAAAAATATGTCAATGCATCTAATATACAGAAATATTTGAATATGCGCTAAAGCGGATACGCAATAAAGAAGGTACGAGGAAGAGATTATGAAGAAACAATATATCGTAGTAGCAGGATATGGAGCAGCAGTTGCCGGAATGCTAACATATCTATTTACCCAGAAAACAGCAGGGTTGATGGCAGGAGGAATCTTCCTCTGTGTCACCAGTATGTACAAAATCACTTTGGATAAGCGAGATGGAAAATAATACGAAAACGAGGAACACAATAAGATGATAGAAGTGAATGGGTTATGGAAAAGCTTTGATGACTGCTGCGCATTGAAGGATACGAACATGTATGTTCCCAAAGGAGCTGTATATGGTCTGGTGGGACCGAATGGGGCGGGAAAGTCTACGCTGATACGTCATATTACCGGGGTTTACAGACCGGATGCAGGAACGGTGCAGGTGGCAGGAGAAACGGTATATGAAAATCTTGCCGTGAAGAGCAGAATGGCTTATATTCCCGATGAATTGTTTTACTTTCTGCAGGCAGATACCTTGGAAATGAAAGAGTTTTACGCGGGAATTTATCCGAATTTCAATAAAAAGCTCTTTGAAAAACTGCGGGAATTCTTTCCGAATATTGATGTAAAACGAAATATAAGAAAATTATCAAAAGGAATGCAAAAGCAGGTAGCATTCTGGCTTGCACTTTGCTCAAAACCGGATTTGATGGTATTAGATGAGCCGGTAGATGGATTAGACCCGGTGATGCGCCGGCAGATGTGGAGCCTGATTTTATCAGAAGTATCTTCCCGGGAGACTACGATATTAATTTCCTCTCATAACCTCAGGGAATTAGAAGACGTATGTGACCACGTAGGAATCATGAATCATGGACAAGTAATATTAGAGCGGTCACTTTGTGAATTGCAGGGGAGCGTATCTAAGATACAGCTTGCCTTTGAACAGGGCATGCCAATATTACCGGAACATTTTGAAGTGATGCACATGAGCAATACAGGAAGAGTATATACCCTGATTGTAAAAGGAAATCCCCAGCAGGCGAAGGCGGAGCTGGAAAAATTGAGTCCGCTGTTTATTGATGTACTTCCCCTGACATTAGAGGAAATCTTTATCTATGAAATGGGAGGTGCGGATTATGCGGTCAAAGACATCCTTTTTTAATAAAACTATTTTCCGAAAGAATATCACCCATTTCTGGCCGATTTGGGTGTTGTACAGTATTTTTTGTATCTGGAGCATGCCGGTATACTCTTATTTTAATATGAGGGGGTATGACAAAGCCGGATATACGGCATCAGAGCTGGCTTACATGAAAATATGGCGGGCAATTGAGGGAATGAACTGGTCCATGAATCCATGGCTTCTGTTTATCTTTGCCATTGTCAGCGGGGTTGCAGTTTTTTCTTATCTCTATAACAGCAGAAGTGCCAATATGATTCATGCATTACCGGTACGCCGTGAAGAACTGTTTGTGACAAATTATTTGTCTGGATTTCTGTTCATGGTAGTTCCACAGCTGGTTTCCTTTTTGCTGACGGTATTTGTCTGGTTTGGCAATGGAATTACCCATCTTGAGTATTTGCTGCAATGGCTTGGGATTGTGACCGGAGAAACTTTTTTTGCATATAGCCTTGGCATTTTCTGTGTGATGCTTACCGGAAATATCGTGGCGGCTCCGGCTTATTTTGTGATATTTAATTATCTGTATCAGGGAATCTGGAATGTCTGGAACATGGTGCGTCGTGCCTTAATTTACGGATTTTCAGAAAATGCAGAAATGGTGTATGGAGCAGGGTTGGTTCCCATCGTGTATTTCAAAACAAGTGTAAAAGTGACTTATCCAGAGGGAACAACAATTCAATTACCTGTAATAGAAGGAATGGGCTGTTTAAAGTGGTATACTTTGGCAGCATTAATTCTTGGGGTGGTGGCAATGCTCATGTATCAGAAGAGGCAGATGGAGTGTGCCGGCGATATGATTGCGATTTCCTGGGTAAAGCCGGTAGCGCGCTGGATGGGAGCTGTGTTGTGTGCAGGATTGACCGGTGGACTGATACAGACAACGTTTTTTGAAGAAAAAGTTCTGATAGGAGAAGCCTTTCACGTATTACTGCTATGCTGGATATTAGGCGGTATCATATCCTTCTTTGGAATTGAAATGGTGATAGAAAAACGATTTATGGTTTTTCATAAGAGCCTTTTGATACAAAGCAGTGGATTTCTGGTGCTGGTAGTGCTGTTCTTAGGAAGCATGGAGCTGGATATTTTTCATTTGGAAAAAAAGATACCCGATGCCGGAGATGTGTCGGACATATATGTAGAGGGAAGCTATGAAAGGTATCTTACGGAGCAAAATCAGATTCAGGATAATATAGCGCTTCAGAAAAAAATAATTGAATCCCGCAGGACATATCAGCAGTATTTTAAGAAATACTATGGAAAAGAAGAATGTAACTATATGACGCTTAATATGACCTATATCATGAAGAATGGAAGAAAACAGGTATGGAGCTACAATCTTCCGGTAGACGAGTATTATTTGACCAAAGAAGATTCTGCGGTAAGAGAATTGATGGAGCGGGAATCGAATCCCAAGGATTACCTGTCATATTACTTTACGGAGCAGTATGACAACATTCATCTTCAAAGTGGAAGTTATATCGACTGGGTGGATGAGGATTGCTATTTTCAGAGCATAGAGATTTCCACGGAAGATTCAGAGAAGCTCGTAGAAGCATTTAAGGCGGATATTGATTCCGGTAACTACCGCATCTATCCTTACAGTGTGAATGAACGTATGAAAAAGACCTATGTAAACACCTTGACCATATGCTTTACGCCGCCAAAGGGAGCTCATCTTTTGCAGTACGGCATGGAATATGGAGAGAATATTTCGGATGGAAGAACTACCGAATATGCATCTATCATTCTGACGAAAGAATGTGAGAATACCATAGCCTTGTTAAAGGAAATGGGCTATATTGATGAGAAGCACAGGCTTATGACGGAAGAAGAATTCGATGCGGCTTTTGGGGCATTGGATATCTATTAGATAAGATTAAGAAAAAAGAGATACCAAGATTGGTATCTCTTCTTTTGTCGTTTGAAATGTATTATCTCTTATCGCCCATAAAGAACAATGCAACGGTTCCAATACCGGTATGTGCTCCTATGGTAGGTCCAATATAATCAATAAAAAAATTGGAAATGCCGAAGCGTTTTTCGATTTGCTCTGCCACAAATTCGGCATCCTCTTTGGCATCACTGTGACTAATGAAAACAATATCGTTCTTATCGCGGTAACTGCCCATGTGTTCTTCCATATAATCCAACAGGGCCATCAGGGATTTCTTACGACCGCGGGACTTAGAAACCGGAATCAGATGACCTTCATCATCTACGTGAAGAATCGGTTTAATATTAATCATGCTCCCGACAATGGCAGCAGTCTTAGACACACGACCGCCTCTGTAAAGATGATTCAAATCATCTACCGTAAAAACATGTACCAGATTCAGTTTGTGTTCTTCTATCCACGCTGCATTTTCTTCCAGAGACATTCCGTTCTTCTGATTCTCCAAAGCCTTGTGAACAAGAAGTCCTTCTCCCATAGAGGCGCATAGGGTATCGATTACGATGACCTTATGAGGAGCATTTTCATCCTCCAGCTCCTGTGCTGCCAGTCTACAGCTGTTATATGTACCGCTTAAGCCGGAAGAAAATGCAAGGTGAAGAATATCACAATTATTTTTTGTCATTAACTCCTCGAACATTTTCTTGGCTTCTTCCGGATTTACCTGTGCGGTAGTGGGCAACGCGCCATCACGGATTGCCTGATAAAAATCCGTGACCAGAAGTTTATTTTGTCCATCGTAGGTTGTTCCGTTTAAAATACATGGCATAAATAATAGCGGAAGCTGATGTTCCTCGATATAGTTCTGGGGAAGGTCAGTAGTATTATCGGTTGAAATGATGTAGTTACTCATATTACTCCTCCTTTATATTTATGTACAGTATACACGGAAAAAGGAGAAATAGCAATGAAATAAATTTACCATTTTAAAAGTGCAGCACCCCAGGTGAGACCTCCACCAAAGCCGGAAAGGAAGAGAAGATTTCCCTCCTTTAACTGTCCCTGACGGTTCATTTCATCCATCAGAATCGGAATGCTGGCTGCGGAAGTGTTCCCGCACCGGTCTACGTTGGAAGGAAACTTTTCCATCGGAAGATTCAATTTCTTGGCAATGGAAGTAAGAATCCGGTAGTTTGCCTGATGAAGAAGGTAGTAATCCACATCCTCCGGAGAGAAATCAGTTCCCTGAAGCAGAAGCTCCAGACACTCCGGTACCTTCCTTACAGCGAATTTAAAGACCTCCTGGCCGTTCATATAAACATAATCAAGTTCTTTAGAAGTAGAAATATATGGATTATTGTTGGTTCGAGCCTTACACGTCAATACATCTGCATGTGTTCCGTCAGAACCCTGCAGGCATGCAAGCATACCATTTTCATCGGCTTTTGCAACCACTGCTCCGGCACCGTCGCCAAAAAGGACACAGGTGGAGCGGTCAGACCAGTCCACAATTTTAGAAAGAGTTTCTACGCCAATAATAATAGCAGTTTTGTAGATGCCGCTACGGAAGTAGGCATCCACAGTATTGAGACCAAACAAAAATCCTGCACAAGCTGCGTTAATATCAAAGGAAGCGGCATTTACTGCCTGAAGTTCTCTTTGTACCATACAGGCAGTGCTCGGGGTAACATAATCGCCGGAAACCGTAGCAACCAGGATGACATCAATCTCTTCCGCCCTTAAGCCGGAAGCTGCCAGTGCACGCTTTGCAGCCTGAACTGCCATATAAGTAGTATTTTCCTCAGAGGAGGAGACGAGATGGCGCTGACCGATTCCGGTACGTGTACGAATCCATTCATCACTGGTTTCTACCAGTTGTGCCATATCATCATTTGTTGCAATTTTTTCCGGAAGATAGCTTCCTGTACCAATAATTTTCAATCTCATATATAATCCCATCCTAAAATAGTTTGATAATCAAAATAATTATATTCCTACTATAAAATAGGAAAAGAGATTTGTCAATGGAAACTTTATCAGAAAAGGGCATATGATAAAAGAAAAAACATGGAGGAAGCATGACACCTACAATTATGATAGATAGTGGACATGGTGGAATGGACAATGGAGCTGTTTACAGGGGAAGAAGAGAAAAGGACGACAATTTAAAAGTCGGGCTTGCCGTAGGCGAACAGTTAGAAAATGCAGGGTATAACGTATTATATACAAGAACGACGGATGTATATGATACCCCCCTCCAAAAGGCGCAAAAAGCCAATAATGCGGGGGCAGATTATTTTATTTCCTTTCACCGGAATTCAGGAGAAGTTCCGAATACTTATCACGGAGCACAGGCGTTAGTCTATTCTGATAACACCAGAGCATCACAGATTGGAGAAGCAATCATGAATCAGCTGGTTCAGCTTGGATTTCAGGATTTAGGCGTAGTAGAACGCCCGGGTCTGGTGGTACTTCGAAGAACGAATATGCCGGCAGTGCTTCTCGAACTTGGTTTTATTAATAACGATGAGGATAACCGTATTTTTGATGAACAGTTTGACGAAATGGTAGATGCCATCGTGCGTGGAATCGAACAGTCCATTCCATTAACAACTGCACCAAAGCAATACGGTGTTCAGGTAGGATTATTCCGGTATCAGTCCAATGCCGCTTATTTGCAGGAAGAATTGCAGGATATGGGGTATACCGTGCTGGTACGCAGGGAAGAACCTTATTATGCCGTTGTGGTGGGAAGAGAACCGACCCTGGAGGATGCAGTAAATCTCCAAAGTCAGTTAAGGCAGCAGGGATATGACACTTTAGTGGTAAACGTTTAATCTAAATCTAAAATTTTTATAAAAATGAAAGAAATAATATTTACATTTGCAGGGAAGTTAAGTATGATAGAACCATCTTTTTTGTACCTATCTTCACGAAGTCTGTGATAAATCCATATAAGAACAGGAAGAATAAGAACACCCTCTCAAATATGATGCAGGTAGGAAGTATCTGTATAGAACGAGAGGAGACAAATGTAAATGAAAATTGCATTTTGGAGTGAACAGGAAAAGGCAGGAACTACCTTTAATATGGCTGCAGTTGCCTGTGCAGCAGTTATGCTTTATCCCATATCCGTGGCAGTATTGGCCGGTGGCTACGAGGATGATGATTTGGAGAATCGGTTTTGTTATTCCGAAAAGACAGAAGGAAACCGGAAACCGCAGATGCTTGCGGCAGAAGAATGTGAGTATTTCGTAGCGACCGGGCTGGATTTCCTGCTTCGGCAAAGTGATAACGAAGAATTAACAGAGCAGATGATAAAACAAAACATGAAACAGGTAGTACCCGAGAGATTATATTGCCTTCCGGGTGGAAAAAGACAATATGCCGGATGGTGGGATAAAGAAGAAGTATTTGGCAAAATGGAACGGATTGAACAGAAGCTGGAAAACTATTTTGATGTGGTATTTATTGATTGTGGATGCCGAAGGGATGATTTTACCAGAAGAATGTTAGAACAGGCAGACATCTGTGTGCTGAATATGCATCAGGAGGAAGAGCTGATTGACCATTATTACAGAAGCAGGATAAGACTCCGGGGAAAAGTGTTTTTTCTGGTGGGAAATTATTTTCGGGAATCCGTGTATAGCAGAGCAAACTTAGAAAAAATATACCGGTTAGATGAAAAAATATTAGGAGCCATTCCATATAATGTACACCTTCAGGCAGCAGGACTTACCGGAAAGACACAAGGGTATGTAAAAAGCCGGCTGCAGCAGGGGTGCGGCCTGGAGTTCGAACAGGAACTGACAAGAAGCACCCGGCTGATTATGCAGCTGGCAGGGGTCGAGACAGAGAACTGTTAGCAGGTTTCCGGTTCCGGATAAGTCTCGCCAAAGGTTTCAACCGTAACTTTTTTTATTACCTGTGGTTCCATCGGACGGTCAGAAAAGTCAGTAGCGGTTTCGGCAATTTTATTTACAGCGTCCATACCTTCTGTAATCTGACCGAAAGCAGCATATGCACCGTCCAGATGAGGGGAATTCTGGTGCATAATGAAGAATTGGGAACCGGCAGAGTCCGGCGCCATGGTGCGTGCCATGGAAAGAACACCAGGAGTATGCTTTAATTCATTGGTAAATCCGTTTTGAGAAAATTCGCCTTTGATACTATAGCCTGGACCACCCATACCGGTACCGTCCGGACAGCCGCCCTGAATCATAAATCCGCGAATGACGCGGTGAAAGGTAAGACCGTCATAATATCCTTTATTAATCAGACTGATGAAGTTATTTACAGTGTTTGGTGCAATCTGCGGATACAGTTCGGCTTTCATAGTATCGCCGTTTTCCATTTCAAATGTTACAATTGGATTTTGTGCCATAAGTAGAGCCCTCTTTTCTATTTATTTTTATCATATCGTACACTATTTTAGCCTAAAAACGGTATTTCGTAAAGTGCAAATCCTATCGACATGAACCGCGAATATTTTTAAAAACCGAATGGTATTCTTTAGAAAAACTTATACTTCATCGATATGCCATCGATATACGAAAGGGGATTAACAATTCATGGCAGATAAAATTATTGAAAACAATCAGGTAACAGTAACAGGAGAAATCATTTCAGACTTTCAGTATAGCCATCAGGTGTATGGCGAAGGATTCTATATGGTAGAGGTATCCGTAAACCGTCTCAGTAACTATGCAGACACTATACCGGTGATGATTTCAGAACGTTTGATTGACACCCAGAAGTCCTATATCGGACAGTGTATCCGGGTAGACGGTCAGTTTCGTTCTTATAACCGACATGAGGAAAAAAGAAATCGTCTTGTGTTGTCCGTATTTGCACGGGAACTGGAATTTGTAGATGAAATTCCGGAGGGAGAAAGGAGTAATCAGATTTTTCTGGACGGATATATCTGTAAACCGCCAATTTATCGAAAGACACCGCTGGGAAGAGAAATTGCAGATTTGTTAATTGCAGTAAATCGTTCTTACGGAAAATCAGATTACATACCTTGTATCTGCTGGGGACGAAATGCGCGTTTTGCCTCTTCCTTTGAGGTGGGAGGACACGTTCAGATATATGGTAGAATCCAAAGCAGAGAATATGTTAAAAAGCTTTCTGAGACAGAGGCAGAACGCCGTATCGCATATGAGATATCGGTCAGCAAAGTAGAATATCTGGAATAAATAGATTAATAACTCTCTAATTTCCTTTGCGTTTATTAATAAAAGTTTGCATTTTCTGGAGGATTATGGTATCTTAGAAAAATCTGGATAGCTTTTAGAATTAGAAGTTTCGTAAAGAAAGAGGAAAAAGGCATGTATGAGGAAAAAGTTACTGTTTATTGCGGAGATGGAAAAGGTAAGACAACAGCAGCTCTTGGATATGCAATACAATGTGCAAGTCAGGGAAAGAGTGTAATTATTATTCAGTTTCTAAAGGGGAAAAAGGAAGGAGAGCTGGAGTTCTTAAGAAGGCTGGAGCCGGAGGTGAAATTATTCAGCTTCGCCCGTTCCGAAAAGAACTTTACAGAGCTTTCCGAAGAGGAACAACTGGAAGAAAGCATGAATATCCGAAATGGATTTAATTTTGCAAAGAAGGTTCTGGTAACGGGAGAATGTAATCTGCTGATTCTGGATGAATTTTTAGGATTGTTAGATACGCAGATGATTTCCGAGGAAGAGCTGGAAAGTCTGATGAATGCAAAGTCAGAAGATACGGAGATTATGTTCACCGGAAGGGTCATGAGTGATGTTCTTCGCAAATATGCAGGAAAAATATATAAGATTCAGAGTGAAGAATCGTAAAGCTATTGACTTTGTATAAGGAAAATGCTATATTAGCTTTAAGTTAAAAAAATATTGTAGGATAGAGGTTGCGTGATTCATGAGTAAGTTATCCGATGTGGCAGGCACAGAAGAAGATAATGGAAAGGGAAGAACGCCGAAAGAATTGGTTTCCTGTGGAATGAATTCTTGGGCATATGATGAAGAATCATATGACTGTCATCTTGTTGAGCAGGCAGATGGGGCGCTATCGGAGATTTGTTATACAGGAAGTGGAGACATCTCCACAGGGTATTAGAATCTTTAGGCCGGCTTACTAAGTCGGCTTTTTATTATGATAGGAAATTGTGTTGTAAGTACCTGTCATATAAAAAACGCTCCGCTAAGGATGTGCTCGGCGTGGCGAATTCGGAGTAGAATTCTTGAATGAAAAAGGAGGAAGGAATATGGCACTTTTCAGAGGCGCCGGTGTTGCAATTATCACACCAATGAAAAAGAATTTAGAGGTAGATTATGATAAGTTAGGTGCAATTATCGAGGACCAGATTCAGAATGGAACAGACAGTATCATTATTACCGGAACAACCGGAGAGGCATCTACTCTTACCGTAGAGGAACATTTAGAGGCAATTCGTGCAGCAGTATCCTTTGCAAAGAAACGGATTCCGGTTATTGCAGGAACAGGCTCTAACTGTACCCAGACAGCGATTGAATTATCAAAAGAAGCACAGAAGGCAGGAGCAGACGGACTTCTGGTAGTGACTCCTTATTATAATAAAGCAACTCAGAAGGGATTGATTAATCACTATACCCGGATTGCCGGGGAAGTAGACCTTCCTATCATTTTATATAATGTTCCGGGCAGAACCGGATGTAAGATTGCGCCGGAGACAGCGGCAGCACTGGTAAAGGATGTAGAGAATGTTGTAGGAATGAAGGATGCAGTAGGGGACATTTCCTATAGTTTGAAGGTAATGGAATTGACACAGGGAGATATCGACCTGTATTCCGGGGAAGACGGTCAGGTGATTCCGCTTCTTGCCTGTGGCGGTATCGGTGTGATTTCTGTCTTATCCAATGTAGCACCGAAGTTTACACATGATATGGTGATGAATTACTTAAATGGTAATCGTGAAGAAGCGCTTAAGATGCAGCTTAAGGCAATTCCGTTAGTGGAAGCACTGTTTTGTGAAGTCAATCCAATTCCGGTAAAGGCTGCCATGAATTTGATGGGATGGGAAGTAGGCTCCTTGCGAGCACCATTAAGTGATATGGAACCGGAGAATGTGAAAAAACTGGCGAAAGCAATGCAGGATTTTGGTATCAAACTGGCATAAAAGAGTAATTATTTTTCGAGCTGCCCGCAAGTCCGGACAGCTCGTTGTGATAGTATAAAGTTACAAAGATTCAGGAGGAAACATTATGGTAAGAATGATAATGCACGGATGTAACGGCAAGATGGGACAAGTTATTACCGGTATCTGTAAGGAAGATGAGAATATCGAGATTGTAGCAGGGGTAGACCCGTATACGGAACGTAAGAATTCCTATCCTGTTTTTGCAAAAATTTCAGAATGTGATGTACAGGCAGATGTAATTGTAGACTTTGCCGCAGCTCCGGCAGTAGATGAATTATTAGCGTACAGTGTAGAAAAGCAGATTCCGGTGGTTCTTTGTACAACCGGACTGAACGAAGAACAGTTAGCAAAAGTGGAAGAGACCAGTAAGAAAGTAGCTGTTTTAAAGTCTGCCAACATGTCATTGGGTATTAATATGCTTATGGATTTGCTCAAAAAGGCTGCAAATGTGCTTGCTCCGGCGGGATTTGATATAGAAATCGTAGAAAAGCATCATAACCAGAAGGTAGATGCACCAAGCGGAACCGCTCTTGCACTGGCAGATTCTATTAATGAAGCTCTGGATAATGCTTATGATTATAAGTATGACAGAAGTAAAGAGCGAAAGAAACGTGAAAAATATGAAATCGGTATTCAGGCAGTCAGAGGCGGAAATATTGTGGGAGAGCATGAGGTTATTTTTGCGGGAACGGATGAAGTTATCGAATTCAAGCATACTGCATATTCCAAAGCGGTGTTTGCAAAGGGAGCAGTAGAAGCAGCGAAGTTTTTAGCAGGAAAGCCTGCCGGAAGATATGAGATGAGTGATGTCATTGCAGCACGCTAAAGTGGGATGAGCGATGTATGCAGGGAGAAGGAATGAAACGAAAGATACTGATTGTAGATGATGATAGAGACCTTTCTATGATAGTGCAGGATATGCTGGAGGATTATGGGTATCAGACAGAGCTTGCGTTATCAGCAGAAGAAGCATATGAAAAGATGGCAGCGGACAGCTACCATCTTGTTTTGCTAGATATTAATCTGCCGGAGGGGAGCGGCTTTGAAGTGTGTCAGGAACTGCGTAAAATTTCCACGATTCCGGTTATTTTTGCAAGTGCCAGAACCAGTGAGGATGATAAGGTGACGGGGCTTGACATGGGAGCGGATGACTATCTGGCAAAACCCTATTCCCTGAAGGAACTGTTATCCAGAGTGAATTCGTTGCTGCGCCGCACCTATGGATTTCAGGAGGAGGGCGGTACCTTTTATCTGGGAGAAAACAAGGAGATTTGCATTTCAACGGTAAGCCGCAGTGTAACGAAAAGAGGGGAACCGGTGTCACTTTCCTTAAAGGAGTTTGATTTACTGGTATGTCTTGCTAACCATATGAATGAAAGCATGTCCAAAGACAGTCTGCTGCAGGAAGTGTGGGGAACTTTTTGCGAGGTAGAATTGTCTACTGTGGCAGTCCATATCCGGTGGCTGCGGGAAAAGCTGGAGGAGGAACCGTCTAATCCCAAGCTGATAAAAACTGTTTGGGGAATCGGATATCGGTTAGAGGGAAACACCAACCAATAAGAGCACGTATACACTGTGCATATACACTGTCCATACAGGTATGTGAACAGCTTAAGAGGAGGTGCAGACAAATGAGAAAGAGTATAAAAAGGAAAACAGCATGCATGGCAGCTGTTTTTCTTGCTATATTGGCAGGAGTGACTGTATTGTTTTTTCTATTAAGTAATAGCAAAGCAGAATCCTTGGAGTATCGCGAGCAGGTGCTGGCGCTTAATGAGATTGAAAAACTGACAGAAGTAAATGGAGAAAGCCCGGTGAAAGAACAGATTGCAGATATGCAGGAGAAGCTCCGTCAGATGGAGGGCGTAGGATTGACAGGGGAAGAGACAAAAATAGTTCTTGGAATGGCAGGAATCTGCGGACTTTTTATTATTATAGTATTCATCTATATTTACTGGGAAATGTTACGCCCGTTCCAACGGCTGGAAAAATATGCAGGAGAAGTGGCAAAGGGTAATCTGGAGGTGGAACTGCCCTATGAGCGAACCAATCTGTTTGGGGCTTTTACCTGGGCATTCGACCATATGCGAAGAGAGATTATCAAAGCACGAGCCTGTGAGCGGGAAGCCATCGAAAATAATAAGACTGTAATTGCAACGCTATCTCATGATATCAAAACGCCTATCGCTTCTATCCGGGCATATGCCGAAGGGCTTGAGGCAAATATGGATACTTCACCGGAACGTAGGAGCAGATATGTGTCCGTGATTATGAGGAAATGTGATGAAGTAACGAAGCTTACTAATGATTTATTTCTGCATTCTCTTTCGGATTTGGAGAAATTGCAGATAAATATGGAATCACTAGAGCTGGACGGATTTCTGGCGGAGGTGGTAAAAGGAATCCAACCGCCACAGTGGCAGGAAAGAGAAGGTCAGTTTCAGACGGGGGTAAAGCAGGAAGATGTGCTGCAAAATGACATAAAGATAATTGGAGAACTTCCGCATATTAGGGTACAGGCAGACCGAAAACGTTTAGAACAGGTGTTGGAAAATGTGATTACCAATGCCAGAAAATATGCTCCGGGAACAGAAATATGCCTGTGGGTAGAACAGAAAGACAAAGGGTGCCAGATTCATGTGAAAGATGGTGGTAAGGGAATTTTGCCGGAGGATATGCCCTTTGTTTTTGAAAAATTTTATCGTGGGAAGAATGCAGGAAACGAAGCAGGTGCAGGACTTGGACTTTACATTGTGGATTATGTTATGAAGCAGATGGACGGAAAGGTAGAATTAAGAAATGGCAGTGAGGGGTTAGATGTGATTTTGGAATTAGACGGGAGGACAAGCGAGAAGGAGCAGTCGAAGCAGCTCCATTTATAATCAGTTTAATATGGGGCACATCTGTTCCGGCAGTCATTGCGTCTATCGTCTCTATAAAAAAGTTTTTTGCTGCTGAAGAATATATGCAATATGGTGTAACTGTGTAGCAGTACGAATATAGGAATGTTCTTTGTGGAGCAAAATCTGCAGCCATACCGGTAGAGAGACAAAGAAAGAATTGGTGCTGGAGCTTCCCAGAAGCAGCTCAGATAAGTTGTTATACATAAAATCACCTCAGACAGTAGGATGGACATTTTGAGAAAAATGATACTGGAAAGGATTGGAAAGAAGTTTTTTGTACTTTTTGAAATATCAGAAAATATTGAAATTCAGAATATGGGAGTGTTGAGTAAGCTTTACGTTTTCCGGTAACTTCCTGTACATCAACACTGACGATACGTTTGATGGTGAATATAACCTGGTCACGAATTGTCTTATAGGTACATATTTCGCCATCAATAAATGAGTTAGAAACATCTTTTGGTACTTCAGGTTCTTTAAGAGGTTTCAGATTAAATACGCGCTGTTTGAAAAATTAATCAGTTTCTTCTTTAGCTTGCTGTGTGAAATATGAAAGAAGAAGGGAACCGTCAATAATGACCATTCCCTTACATTTCATCAAATTACAAGATGGGCGGCGTATCCATCATCTCAGGTACTCTTGCGAGTGTGTCGGGAGCCTTTCCGACCTTTGCAATTTGAATCATTGTTTATTTTATGTGTCATTATTGTAATATATGCTTGTACCAGATTCATTTGGATTTACACCAATATAATCTGGATTTTCTATAATTAAAGGTAGTAGCGGAAGGTAGTCAATGCATTTAGGATGCCTTTATTCAATATGCTTTCATAAACCTACTGACTGATATATGTTATCTTGCTCAATAGTTTTGGGAAGATATTGATTGAATTTTTGCAAATGGGGCTGGAACAGAGAAATCTGTGCCCGCAATACAAATGGTTAAAAAATATCATTGAAAAAATAAAAATATAGTGATAGGGTGAGAACATAAGTTTGAAGGAAAATATAATGAAAAATAATAATACCACATAATACTTTGTTTGAACAAGACATTATGACAATATTTATATAAATGATAAACCATTTGAGGAGGATAATAAAAACGTAAATTTAATTGTTATAGTTTATAGTTTGTTATGGTTTGTTTGTGTAATTAAGTACATATATAGTGGTAAATTATTTAGAAGTATAGACAATTTTCCGCCTCGGTTCATGTAGGATTATTTTTGCCCTGTAACTGGAAAATATTACCAGTAAACTTTCAACCCATTCCGTTTTATAATAGAACCATATAATATAACGGGAGGGACAGCATGGAACTGGATATAGAATACCTCAGACAGAGGATAAACGAAGTTCTGGAAGATATTCTGAAAAATGATTCCGGAGAGAACAAGGAGAAGAGCTTAGAGTATTTGGACAACACAATCACCGGTGCATGCGATATACTGCAGTTGATTTCCCATGCCCAAGCAGCAGAACTTCGCGAACCAGTAGAGAGGGAGTTGGAGAAACAGAATAAGAACTTTTAGACCAGGCGAGTGACCTGGTCTTTTTACTGGAAAAACATTTTTTTTATGGTAGTCTATGTTAGAAAAATAGAGAGCAAGAAGTATTTATAAAAAATGTCAATTAGTAACAAATTAGTAACAAAACCTCGCAAAGACCGATTTTATGGGATTTATTTTTTTAATCTCTTAAAGACTTCTTAATATTTTTTCTGCTACACTATAACCATCAAATGGAATTGTCTACAAGAGATGGAGGAAACAAAATGGAAGAAATCTTATTATCGGCAAAAGACGTCTGCAAGAGCTTTGCCAATAACGGAGAACAGAATCACGTATTAAACCACATATCATTTGAACTATATAAAGGTGACTTTACCGTAATCATGGGAGCTTCCGGTTCCGGAAAATCTACATTACTGTATTGTCTAAGTGGAATGGACGGACTTACCTCCGGGGAGGTGGCTTACAAGGGAAAACGCTTTAGCGGCTGTAAAGAAAAGGAAATGGCGCGCCTTCGTGCTGAAGAATTTGGCTTCGTATTTCAGCAGATACATTTAGTCAGCAACCTGACTTTATTAGAAAACGTCACAGTGCCGGGCTTCCTGGATAAAAAGAAAGCTGCCGCAGACGTAAAAAAGCGGGCATTGGATTTATTAGAGCAGGTAAATGTATGGAAGGCAAAGGACCGTCTCCCGGCTCAGGTGTCCGGCGGAGAAGCACAGAGGGCAGCCATTGCAAGAGCGGTCATCGGAGAGCCCGGACTCTTATTTGCAGACGAACCTACTGGAGCCTTAAATAAGAGCAATACCGATGCGGTTTTAAATCTTATGACAGACCTGAATCGGGAGGGGCAGAGCATTCTCATGGTAACCCATGATGTGCGCGCTGCGCTGCGGGCTGACCGTCTGCTGTATCTGGAGGATGGGAAAATATGCGGTGAAATGAAGCTGCCCCCTTTTACACCGGAGGAAGCCAAAAATCGGGAAACACAGATTAACGCATGGCTTTCCTCAATGGAATGGTAGGGGGTGACGGTATGGAAATCATTACGATTTTAAAAGCAAATATCCGCCGGCAGAAGGGCAGCTTTTTTGGTATCTTTATTTTAATGATGATTGTGTCCATGGCGCTGACTGCGGTACTTACCGTAAGTATGAATTCCCAGAAAAGTGATGAAGAAGCTCTAGAGCAGGCAGGCTTTGGAGACATGCTGGTACTGCTGAATGGTTCTGGGGAGACATATGAGGAGCTGATGCGGCAGGTAGAGGAGCAGAAAGAGGTAGAAAAAATCCTGATAACTCCGGCGCTGGCGGGGGATTTTCTGAATATTAATGGGAAAGTCGAAAACAACAGCGTCATGATGGCAGGGTACAGCACCTCTGGTTTGAATTATCGGATTTTTAACGAAGAAGGAACCGGATATCAGGAAAAACCAGAGGTCTTGAGGGAAGGAGAAATGTATGTTCCTATCAGCTATAAGACCTTATACGGATGTGAGACAGGAGATAAAATCTCGTTGAACATGGAGGGAGAAAGTACCGCCTATACCATAAAGGGATTTTTCGAGGACCCTTTTATGGGCAGCAGTATGATGGGGGTAAAGACTGTTTTATTAAGTGATAAGGATTTGGAAAAGATGCTGCAAAGCTGTCGGGAGGAAAAGTCAGGCAATTCCTTTAGTGAAGCTGTTATGCTGAATATTTTTCGGAAGAAAAGCAGTGACTTAAGCTATCTCAGATTCCAACAGGAATTAAATAAGAATACCGGAGTGGAAGGCTATGCATGGCTCAGCCTTGGGAAAGAACAGGCAATCAGTTATATGCTGATTCTGGTTCGTATTTTCAGCGGCAGCCTGCTGGTGTTTATTGCTTTGCTGCTGATTATCACTCTGATTATTATGAACCACAGTATCGGCAGCAGCATTGAGATGGAATATGTAAACTTAGGGATATTAAAGGCAGTAGGCGTTACGCAGCGGAAACTGAAAATGATATTAATGCTGCAATACCTGTTGGGGGCAGCTCTGGGGGCAGCTCTGGGAATTCCGTTGGCAATTCCGGTTATCAGGCTGGTAAACCGGATTATGACACCGGTGGTTGGAATTTTGACGCCGGGTGCTCTGGCAATGCTGCCTTGTTTTGTGGCGCTGCTTGGAATCATGGCATTTATCGTACTGTTTATCTGGATAAAACTGCGGAAGATGAAAAACATTACCCCGGTGCAGGCAATCAGCGGAGGAAAGGAAAGTGTTTACTTTTCCAGCCGTCTGGAAATGCCAATCCGAAAAAGAGGCATGTCCCTCTGGCTTGCTTTCCGGCAGCTTACTTCCAATGGAAAACAGTATATCAGTGCAGGGGTGATTACGGGACTGCTGGTGTTTTTCATGATTATGATGGGGCATATGGATGCCTGGGTGGGAGAAGATGGCGAACAGTTTTCACGGGCATTTGATGTAGTGGAGTATGACCTGTGGGTGCATTGTTATAATGATGAGATACAGGAAGAGGTAGAGGGAACCATTGAAAGCTATTCTGAAATTGAGAAAAGCTTCTATATGCAGAATACCTATCTTTTACTGGATGGATGTCAGATACAGTGCTTTATCAGCGGGGCGCCGGAGGAAATAGAAAGTATTCTGGAGGGCAGAACCTGTCTGTACGACAATGAGATTCTGGTGACGGAGTTTGTGGCGAAGCAACTGGAGATTCAGATTGGAGATGCGGTGACGGTTGCGCTAAATGACGAAAAGGCAGAGTATATGATTTCAGGTATTTATCAGTGTGCCAACGATATGGGAAGTAATTTTGCCATGAGCAAAGCAGCTTATGAGAGGCTTGCATTAAGTGGGAGCACAGGAGAGAAAACCGTGAGCATGGGAAAGGCATACCGCCTTGCCGATGGGGGAAGGGCAAAGGAGATTGCGGAAAAATTAAGCCAGGTCTATGGCTCCGAATTAAGTGTGTCAGCCAGCAATGGATTTAACGGAATGGACAGTATTGTTGCGGCGGTGAATGCATTATCCCTATTAGTGTATGTTCTGACAGTTATTTTCGCATTGGTGGTAATTTCGCTGGTCTGCGGAAAAATATTTGCAAAGGAGCGGCAGGATTACGGGATTTACAAGGCTTTTGGGTTTACCTCGAAAAATCTGCGGCTGCAGTTTGCACTGCGATTTATGATAGTGTCTCTGCTTGGAAGCGTTCTGGGCGTGATTCTGACGGTTCTTCTGATGAACAAGTGCTTTGAAATGCTGCTTTCCTATGTGGGAATCAGCCGGGTGGAAATGGAGATTGCATGGATGTCTGTTCTGAGTCCTATTGTGATGATGGCAGTGGTATTCTTCCTGTTCTCTTACTGGAAAGCGGGAAAGATAAAAAGGGTGCAGGCAAGGATACTGATTTCAGAGTAATTCAATCAAAAAGGGAAGATGCGGTATGCCTGCATTTTCCCTTTTTCAATACTTTCATTTATAACAACTAAATTATAATAATTGAATCCCATTCTTTTCCGCTTCTTTTACAATCTCATCCTTCCACAGGGAGGACTGTACTTCCCCGATGTGGGCTTTCCGTAAAAAGAACATACAGATGCGGGACTGTCCGATTCCGCCGCCGATGGTGTAAGGAAGTGCTTCGTCTATAATAGCTTTCTGGAAAGGAAGCTCGGCACGTTCCGGGCAGCCTGCCTTATCAAGCTGGCGGAGTAATGCTTCCTTATCCACGCGGATTCCCATGGAGGAAAGCTCCAGCGCAATGTCAAGAACCGGATAGTAAACAAGGATGTCTGCGTTTAAGGACCAGTCATCATAATCCGGTGCACGACCGTCGTGACGTTCTCCGGATTCTAAGGTGTCTCCGATTTGCAGGATACATACGGCGCCCTTTGCCTGGGTAATGTAATATTCCCGCTCCTTTGGAGTATTGTCCGGAAACATATCCTCTAACTCCTGAGTGGTAATAAAGAAAATATCATGAGGAAGCATTTCTTCTATGTAATCATATTGAATTGCCATGTATTTTTCCGTTTTACGCAAAACCTTGTATACGGTTTTGACTGTTTCCTTCAGGTAGTCCAGATTACGGTCCTTTTTGTCAATGATTTTTTCCCAGTCCCACTGGTCTACAAAAATAGAGTGGATATTGTCCGTATCTTCATCCCTGCGGATGGCATTCATGTCTGTATACAGGCCTTCGCCCATGGAAAAACCGTATTTCTTCAAAGCATAACGTTTCCATTTTGCCAGAGAATGGACGATTTCTGCCTGTTTTTCATCCTGTTCCTTAATGCCAAAGGTAACCGGGCGTTCCACACCGTTTAGGTTATCGTTCAGACCGGAATCCGGGTCAACGAACAGCGGGGCAGATACACGCTGAAGATTCAACCGCTGGGAAAGCAGGTTCTGAAAGAAGTCCTTTACCGTTTTAATGGCAATCTGTGTGTCATGTAAATCTAATTGTGAATGATATTCTTTGGGTATGATTAATTGTTCCATAGTGTACTCCTCGATTCTTTTTCTTCTATCAATTATATACTTGTGCAAATGGTTTTTCAATAAAAAAATCAGTGGTTGAAAAGAAAGGCGATACCCTGTAAAATAGAAAGATAAAAGAGAAAAACAAGGGAAAATGAGGAAAACATATGATTTTAGATGTAAAGAACTTAACTCACGGCTTCGGGGACCGTGCGATTTTTAATGACGTATCCTTTCAACTGCTGAAGGGAGAGCATATCGGACTGGTGGGAGCCAACGGAGAAGGAAAGTCTACCTTCATGAACATCGTAACCGGAAAGCTTCAGCCGGATGAAGGAAAAGTAGAGTGGGCAAAAAATGTCCGGGCAGGATATTTAGACCAGCACACCGTATTGGAAAAGGGAATGACCATTGGAGATGTACTGCGCAGTGCCTTTTCCTTCCTGTATGATATGGAAGCAGAGATGAACAGCATGTTTGCTCAGATGGGAGAAGCAGACGAGGAAGAGATGAACCGTCTGCTGGAGGAAACGGGAACCATGCAGGAGCTGTTAGAGCAGCATGATTTTTATATTATAGATACCAAAGTCGAAGAAGTAGCAAGAGCCTTAGGCGTGATAGAGCTGGGGCTTGACACGGATGTGACAGAATTAAGCGGCGGACAGCGTACCAAGGTGTTACTGGCAAAGCTGCTCTTAGAAAAGCCGGATATTCTGCTGTTAGACGAGCCTACCAACTATCTGGACGAGAACCACATTGAATGGCTGAAACGGTATCTTTTGGATTACGAGAATGCATTTATTTTAATCTCCCATGACATTCCGTTTTTAAACAGTGTGGTAAATATTATTTATCATATGGAAAATCAGGAGTTGAACCGCTATGTGGGGGATTATGACAATTTCCAGGAAGTCTATGCCATGAAAAAGGCGCAGTTAGAGGCGGCTTACAAGAAACAGCAGAAGGAAATTGAGGATTTGAAGGACTTTGTGGCACGTAATAAGGCAAGAGTGGCTACCCGTAATATGGCAATGTCCCGGCAGAAAAAACTGGACAAAATGGATGTTATCGAACTGGCAGCGGAACGTCCGAAGCCGGAGTTTTTCTTTAAAAATGCAAGAGCGGCAGGAAAGGTCATATTTGAGACCACAGACCTTGTGATTGGATATGAAAAGGACAGACCCTTGTCCAAGCCTATGAATCTGCGGATGGAGCGGGGCGAGAAGATTGCTATTGTTGGAACCAATGGAATTGGAAAGTCTACCTTTTTAAAGAGCGTACTGGGGCTGATTCCGGCGCTGTCCGGCAAGGCGCAGCTTGGAGATTATCTTTATCCGGGCTATTTTGAACAGGAAATGCCTGCAAGTGAAAATAGCTGTATTGAAGAAATCTGGGAGACATTTCCTGCGTACAGCCAGTATGAAGTACGTTCTGCACTGGCAAAATGCGGGCTTACCACCAAGCATATTGAAAGCAAGGTAAAGGTGTTGAGCGGAGGCGAACAGGCAAAGGTCAGATTATGTAAACTGCTTAACGTGGAAACCAATGTACTTTTATTAGACGAGCCCACCAATCATTTGGATGTAGATGCCAAGGAAGAATTAAAGCGTGCTTTAAAGGAGTACAAGGGTGCGATTCTGCTTGTCTGCCATGAGCCGGAGTTTTATCAGGATGTGGTGGACAAGATTTGGAACATGGAGGAATATTCTCTGCTGGCATAGGAAGGGAGTCAGATTGTGATTACAAAGGAAAAAATAGAGCGCATATGCTTTGAGGAAATATTGGGCTTATGGGAAAGCCTTCCGAACTCTTTTCCTGATTTTCTGACGGAGGTCGGGGAGCTAAAAAAGCGGCAGAATGAGGCAGAGATAGAAGAGATAGCAGGGCAGTGGAAAGTAAAGGCAAAAGCCTTTCCCAAAAAGGAATCGGAGCAGCTGGCATGGAAGCAGGAAATGGATGGGATGCTTGCCGAATTTTTTGCAAAGGAGCAGCTTTTGGGAATCCGAAGCCATATGAGCGAAGAAACCTTTCAGGCATTTCAGGAGGAAACGAAAAGGTTTGTGAGAAAGGTACGCAGCTTTGACCCGGAGCTTACTATGGAAAATATCTGGCAGGCGCTCCGCAATTATTTTATCTATGCAGTGATTGCTGATTTGCAGGGGCAGAAGCAGGCGTGTAAGGAGACTGTCTTTTGCTACAGCCTTTTGTACCCTTATACGGATAATTATATTGATGAAAAACGTCATACGAGGCAGCAAAAAGAAGCATATAACTGTCTGATTTCTAATGTGCTTCATGATGTACCGGTAACGCCAAAGGGGAGCGTGGAAGAAAAGACCTGTAAGCTGTTGCATGGGCTGGTGGATTCTTACGCCGGAGAAAAGAAAAAGGAAATACAAAACCTGTTATTGTGGATGCTGGAAGCGCAGAATAACAGCATCCGCCAGCAGGAACACGAGCCGGAACAGACAAACGGAGGGGAGCAGGCAAACGGAGTGAGGTTGGAACACGAGCCGGAACAGGCAAACGGAGCGGAAGTGACACGGGAAGAGATACTTCGGATTTCTGCATATAAGGGAAGTCTTTCGGTGTTGATTGACTATTTTTTCACAATCCCGGAATTAAGGGAAGAGGAGGTCCGCTTTTATATGAAGTTTGGATTCTTCCTGCAGCTTGCAGATGATTTGCAGGACAGAGCAGAAGACCAGAAGAACGGTTTCCAAACCCTCATGGTGTTCTGCAAAAATCATGGAGGACTGGAGAAAGGGGTAAATCGTTTGCTTCACTATGTGCACACTGTTTTTGAAGAATTTACCCCAGTAAATGACAAGCTTAAATATTTTATGCTGGAACATTGTTACTCGCTGGTAATCGGTGCGGCTATGACAGACAGCGGGGATTTTTCCGGGAAGTATCTGGAACGGCTGGAGCAGTTCTTTCCGGTGCATATGGAATATATGCAAAAACAACGAAAAGTACCGGGTAAAAATGAAAAGCAAGTTCAGCAGTTTTGGGATAAATATGGGGAGCTTTTGCTGTCATAGGCAAGCTGCAGTTATTGGAAATTAGCTGCCTGGCTTTTTTACACCGCTTCCTTTTTCATACCGCCATTGTCTTGGCGAAACACCATATACATTTTTAAAAGCTCTGGAAAAGTGCAGTTGGTTGGGATAGCCGACTGCACTTCCGATATCCCCAATGGAAAGTGAGGTCAGCTTCAAAAGCTCGGTTGCCTTTATCATCCGGTAGTTAATGAGGAATTCCTGTGGCGTTTTTCCGATAGACTCATGAAAAATCTTTCCAAAATAACTGCGGTTAAGTCCGCAGGATGCGGCAATGTCTTCCACGGTAATATCATTCTGAAAATTCTGTTCAATGAAGGAAATAGCTTCCTTGATATAGAAGCTCTGCACGTTGTTGTCCTGCCCCAGTTGGACGGTGGAGGAGGATTTAAGGAGCTTGTCAATGAACAGAAAAAGGTGTCCGATTAAATGAAAGGGCGATTCTTCCCGGTGGTTAATAATGTACAGCATTTCGTCTTTCATGGCTTTGGCATTTTCACGGTCATGGGTGTGGTACACAGGAGCGTCCATACTCAGCCTGGTAACGTCTATGGTTTCCTTTGCCCGCAGCCCGTCGAATTCAAGCCAGACATATTCCCAGGGAATGTTCTTGTCGGCAATATAGGTACATATCTGTTTTGGGAAAATCATAAATCCCTGTCCGCTTTTAATATGGTATTCTACGGTTTCCCCCTTGGAATTATCAGCGTATAAAGTGCCGGTTCCGGAAATAACATAATGGAACAGATAGTGATTTCTGGCAGCAGGACCGTAAGAATGGGAAGGGTCGCAATGCTCCCAGCCAAATTGATACAGACCAAGGTCGATAAAGTTTTCGATTGGAAAAACGGAAAAAATATACTTGCTCATAAACAACCTCCCAAAAGGTATTTTTTTCATTATATATCAAAATGCTAGTTTATTTCAAATAGTTGGGCAAAAAATAGCATAATGAAATAAAACAACTAAAAATGTGCTATTTTTAATAGCATAATGGAATGTTATAATGCTTATATAGAATATAGAGAAGGAGAGTGTGCATGACATGAAAGGAATGGGAAAAGGAAAATGTATGTGGATGCTTGGCTGTGCCGCTGCGGTGTTATCTTTTGCAGGCTGCGGAAATACCGCAAAGGATGACGTAGTGGAAATCGAAATCGTACAGTACAAGCCCGAAGCGGCATCTTACTTCGAGATGGTGGAAGAAGAATTTAATAAGACACATGACAATATTCATCTGACCATTGAATCTCCTAATGATGCCACAACGATTTTACGAACCAGATTCATAAGAGAGGATTATCCGGATATCATCGGAATAGGAGGAGACATTAACTATTCCTATTATGTAGATGCAGGAATTCTGGCGGATTTATCCGATTACGAAGGTCTGGAAAATATCAAGCAGGCGTATCTGGACATTGACGAAGCATTGGAAATCGTTCCCACGGAGGGAAGCTACGCAGTGCCTTATGTAGCCAATGCAGCAGGAATTTTGTATAACAAGGATATTTTTGAAGAGCACGGATGGAAGATACCGAATACATGGGATGAACTGCTTGCCCTGTGTGATGAAATGGAACAGGAAGGAGTACAGCCATTTTACTTTGGTTTTAAGGACACCTGGACCTGTCTGGCGCCGTGGAATGCCATGGCAGTAGACCTTGCACCGGCAGATACGGCAAAACAGGTAAACCGCGGAGAAACAACTTTTACAGAGGAATACCGGGAAGTGGCGGAAAAGTACCTGGAATTACTGAACTACGGTAACAATGACCCATTTGCCTATAACTATAACGACGCATGTACTGCCTTTGCCCGGGGAGAGGCGGCAATGTATACCATTGGAAGCTATGCGATTCCTCAGATTTTATCGGTAAATCCGGATATGAATATTGATTCCTTTGTAATGCCGGCGAGCAGCAGCACAGACGGCAACACCTTAAATTCAGGAATCGACCTTCAGTTCTGCGTGGCGGCAGATTGTGAAAACAAGGAAGCAGCGTATGAGGTATTGGATTTTCTTCTCGCGGATGAAAATATACAGAAGTACATTGATGCACAGATTGCCATTCCATGTAAAGAAGGAGACTTTGAATTATCCTCTATGCTGGATGGAATGCTTGACTATATTGATTCCGGAAATATGACCGATTATCAGGACCATTACTATCCGTCGGAAATGGCAGTAGACGCGCAGATACAGGCATTTCTGATTAAAAAGGATGTAGATTCTTTTTTGAAAAAATTTGACACGGACTGGCAGCGGTATAATCGTGATATTATCCGCCAGGTTCAGGAATATGAAGAAAAATACGGAAATACGCAATAAGGGAAGGAGTAAGTGGCATGAAAAATGAGAGAAAAAGGACGTTTTTACTGATTACAATTCCGATTTTGGCGTTGTTTGTCTGCTTTAATACCATACCGTTGATTCGCGGCGTGATTTACAGTTTTACTAATTTTAAGGGCTTTGGAAGCTTCGACTGGGTAGGGCTTCGGAATTACATGGATTTGTTTACGGACAGCAGAGTGGGAGGCTCTTATCTCTTCACCTTTAAACTGGCGATTGTAACTACGATTGTGGTAAATATTATCAGTCTGATTCTAGCATTGGCATTGAACAGTAAAATTCGCGCCAAGAGCTTTTTCAGAGGGGCATATTTCCTGCCGAATATACTGGGAGCGCTGGTAGTAGGATATATTTTTAACTATTTCTTTACCTATATTCTTCCGGCTTTTGCAAAAATGGTGGGGTTGAAATCTTTAGAAGGCAGTATCCTGTCAAACCCGGATACGGCATGGATTGGAGTTATGGTCGTATGTGCATGGCAGGCAATAGCCATGAACACCATTATTTATATTTCCGGACTTCAGACGGTGCCGGAAGATGTATATGAAGCGGGAGCCTTAGATGGAGCTACCGGTTGGAAACAGTTCAGACATCTGACATTTCCTCTGATTATTCCGTTTTTCTCCATCAATATGGTGCTCTGTATCAAGAACTTTCTTATGGTATTTGATCAGGTTATGGCACTTACAAAAGGAGGACCGGCACAGAGTACAGAGTCCATTTCCTACCTGATTTACAACAACGGTATGTCGGGCGGTCAGTTTGGATTCCAGAGTGCAAACGCAGTGGTATTCTTTATTGTAATTGTGGCATTTTCAGTGGCACAGATGAAGATTTCAGGTCGTAAGGAGGAACAGTTATGATGCAGAAGAGAACAAGTAAACCGTCAATGGTGTTATTGATTTTAGGATTGTCTACAATTATTTTTCCGCTTTATATGACCGTGGTAATTGCATTTAAGCAGCCCTCCGAGATGACAAACAGTATCAGCGGGATTTTGTCCCTGCCGGAGAGCTGGAGTCTTGACAACTTCCGGGAAGCAATGAGAGTAACGGATTTCTGGAATTCTCTGAGAAACAGTTTGCTGATTACCGTAGTTACGGTTGTGTTATCCATTCTTCTTCACTCCCTGATGGGCTATGCAGTGGGAAGAAATAAGGGAAAAAGCAAATTTTATAAGTTCGTGTATCTGTTTATTGTAAGTGGTATGTTTGTACCCTTTGCGATTTTGATGATGCCTTTGGCGAAGCAGACGGCAGAGATGGGAATTGCCAACTGGGTTGGGGTTATTTTGTTGTACCTGGTATTTTATATGCCAATGAATGTGCTGTTGTATTCCGGTTATCTGGTGAATATTCCCATTGCCCTGGAAGAGGCGGCAAGAGTTGACGGTGCTTCCACCTGGAAAACCTACTGGTCTATTATTTTTCCGATAATGAAGCCCATGCATGCCACTGTGGCAATTCTGACAGCACTGGCAGTTTGGAATGACGTAATGACACCATTGGTTATTATGGCAGGCTCCGGAGAAAATACCCTGCCGCTGGCACAGTTGAATTTCCAGTCACAGTTTGGAACCAATTATAATCTGGCATTTGCTTCCTACTTGCTATCACTGATACCGATTCTGATTTTCTATGTGATTTGCCAGAAGCAGATTTTAAATGGTGTAGTAAATGGAGCAGTAAAATAGACGCAACAGTAAAATAGACGCAACAGTAAAATAGACAGGAAAGGAAGAACTTACGATGGCTATCAATTTTCAGGAAGAAAAAAGAATTTTTACTATACAGACTACTCACAGTACCTATCAGATGATGGCAGATAAGCATGGTTTTCTTTTGCATCTGTACTATGGAAAGCGGGTAGAAGGAGAATTGGATTATCTGCTTACTCATTACGACAGAGGATTTTCCGGGAATCCGTATGACGCAGGGGAAGACAGGACATATTCTATGGATACCCTTCCACAGGAATACCCTTCTTTGGGAAACGGAGATTACCGGAATGCGGCGCTGGTTATCTGCAATCACGATGGTTCCCGCAGTTGTGATTTGCGGTATAAGAGCCACCGGATTGAAAAGGGAAAGTATGGATTAAAGGGGCTTCCAGCCGTATATGCGGGAGAAGAAGCGCAGACGCTTGAGATTGTTCTGGAGGACTCCGTAACGAAGGTACAGGTAGTGCTTTTGTATGGGGTCTTGCCGGAGGAGGACATTATTACCAGAAGTGTGAAAATCATCAACCAGGGAGAACATAAAATTGTAGTGGAAAAGGCAGCATCCGCGTGTCTGGACTTCGTCAATGGAAATTATGATTTGCTCAGTTTCTATGGTAGACATGCGATGGAGCGGAATCTTCAGCGTACTTCCATCGGACATGGAACACAGGTGCTGGGAAGCCGCCGGGGAACCTCCAGCCACCAATATAATCCGGCAGTCATTGTGGCGGAAAAGGATACCACAGAAGATGCAGGAAGCTGTTACGGAATGGTTTTTGTCTACAGTGGGAATTTTCAGTTTGAGGCGGAGCAGGATCAGTTCAATCAGACAAGAGCGTTAATGGGACTGCAGAGGGAATACTTTTCCTATCCGTTGGAGCAGAAGGAAGAATTGATTGTGCCGGAAACCATACTTGCCTATTCCGGAGAGGGACTTGGACATTTGTCCCATTTGTATCATCGCTGTATCAGGGAGCACGTATGCAGAGGAGCCTACAAAAATCAGATAAGACCTATACTGGTAAACAGCTGGGAGGCGAGCTATTTCGACTTTACAGGGGAAACAATCTGCAAATTAGCCCGGGATGCGGCAGAACTTGGAATGGATATGGTAGTGATGGATGACGGCTGGTTCGGAAAGCGTGATGATGATAACAGCGGACTGGGGGACTGGTACGTCAATGAAAGAAAGCTGGGATGTACGCTGGGAGAAATGATAGAAAAGATTAATGCAGCAGGAGTCAAATTCGGTATCTGGATAGAACCGGAAATGGTTTCTGAGGACAGCGATTTGTATCGGGCACATCCTGACTGGGCAATCAAAATTCCGGGAAGAAAGCCCAACCGTTCCAGAAATCAGCTGGTACTGGATTTTTCCAGAGAAGAGGTAAGAGAGCACATTTTTGAACAGATTTGTAAGATACTGGAGCAGGGAAATATTGAATACGTCAAATGGGATATGAACCGGAGCCTTTCGGATATTTATTCGGCAACCACGGATTGCGGAAAGGTGATGTATGACTATGTTCTTGGACTCTATGACTTTTTAGAAAAGCTGAACCAGCGTTATCCGCAGATTTTAATAGAGGGCTGCAGCGGTGGAGGCGGCAGATTTGACGCAGGCATGATGTATTATACCCCGCAAATCTGGTGCAGTGACAATACAGATGCCATGGACCGGATACGAATTCAGTATGGAACTTCATTTTTCTATCCGGCATCTACTGTGGGCTCCCATGTATCGGCAGTGCCCAATCATCAGACCGGCAGAAAGACCGCACTTTTCACCCGGGGAACGGTGGCAATGGCAGGAACCTTTGGCTATGAGCTTGATTTGGGAAAACTGAGCCGGGAAGAAAAAGAGGAAATAAAGCTTCAGATTCAGGAATATAAGAAAAACGCCGAACTGATTCAGAAGGGAACCTATTATCGTTTATCCAATCCGTATCAGGAAGAACAGGCAGCCTGGATGTTTGTGTCAGAAAATCAGGAACAGGCATTGATTAGTGTGGTAATGCAGGAGATACATGGAAATATGCCGGTAACTTATGTGAAACTGAAAGGATTAAAGCCGGATGCGGTATATGAAAATGTGGAAAGCAAAGAAAAGCGTTTCGGCTCTGCCTGGATGAATGCCGGGATTCCTATTCCGGTTGAAATGGAAGAGTATCGGGCATACCGGATAGAACTGCAGGAGTGCAGAAGGGAGAACATATGAAACAGACCTATCACAGAATCGAAGTAGAAGATATTACAGGCAGATTAAACAGAGAGGATTGGAGGATAGATACCACAGGACTTCATGAGCTGCCCCAGACAGATATGCCGGGAAATGTGATTAAAATAGAACCGGGTATCATTCATAATGCCAATCAGCTCTTTCCTGAAATCATCCGGCAGATAAAGCCATTGATTTCAAAGAACCCCTATCAGAGGGTGGTTCTGTCTGTATGTGGTGGCTCCGGGGTAGGAAAGACCAGTGTCGCTTATTTGCTTTCCTGGTATTTTAGGCAGATTGGCATAGGAAGCTATACCCTTTCTGGTGATAATTATCCTCATCGGATTCCAAAGTATAATGATGCAGAGCGGCTCCGCATTTTCCGGGAGTGGGGGCTTCGCAGAATGATAGAGGACGGAGTGCATACAAAAGAACATGCTGCGCTGGTGCAGCAGTGGCAGGAAAGGGAGGAGGATGCGGATTCCTCCCATCTGGCGGAGCATCCCTGGTTTGCTTCTTATCTTGCAGGGGCAAGACTGGGACTGGAGAACTATCTGGGAACCGAGCAGGAACAGGACTTCCAGGCGGTTTCAGATATTATTGCTGCATTTTTGGATGGAGCAGGGGAAATCTGGTTAAGGCATATGGGCAGGGAAGAAGCAGAGGTTTGGTATGAATGCGCAGACTTTGAAAAGGTACATGTGCTTATTGTAGAGTGGACACATGGAAACAGCGATTATTTTCAGGGCGTGGATATTTCCATTTTATTAAACAGTACACCTGCAGAGACGCTGGAATACCGCAAGGCGAGAAACCGGGATAAGGGAACGGACAGCCCGTTTACCACCATGGTATTGGAGATTGAACAGGAAAAGCTGCACCGTCAGGCGAGAAAAGCAAAGCTTATTCTTTCAAAGAACGGAGAGCTTTTGACCTATGATGAGTATTGCCGAGTAATGAAAGAAAGTGAGCTGAAGTCAGAATGAACAGGGAAAAAAGTGTAGATAACGGTCCCATGCTGAATGCTTATCCGGATAGTATGGGAGGAACCCTTACAGATATTGCAGCCTTCCTGCAAAAACCAGAGCTAAAGGATGTTTTTCAGTCCTTCTATATTCTTCCGAGTATATTTAATACGGACTTAGACCGGGGCTTTTCTGTTATTGATTATGAACTGAATGAACAGCTTGCAGAAAGCGGGGATTTAGAAGCAATTCGCAAGCTGGGAATAGATTTGAAGCTGGACTTTATTTTGAATCACGCATCGGTGCTTTCCAGACAGTTTCAGGATATCGTAAAAAACGGAGAAAATTCCGGATATAAGGATTTTTTCATCAACTGGAACCGGTTCTGGGAAGGATACGGAGAAATGACAGAGGAAGGCTATATCAAGCCGGAAGCGGAATACATCAAGGACATGTTCTTTCGTAAGCCGGGACTTCCGATTCTGATGGTGCGTTTCCCGGATGGAAAAGAGGTGCCTTACTGGAATACCTTCTATCAGGAGGTTCAATACAGGCGTTTGGAGGTTCAGGAGCTGATGAACGCCATGGAAATACAGTATAGCACCGCCGTAAAGCTGGCAGATATGGTAAATCGGAGCCTGGAGGAAGGAAAAAAGCCGAAGGAAATACAGTATACAGGATTTGAAAAATATGAGGCGGCAGTGACGGAGCTGTTGGAATCAAGCCGGCGTTATCTGGGACAGATGGATTTGAATATCAAGTCCCCTCTTGTCTGGGAATATTATCAGGAGACATTGCAGAAGCTTTTCGGCTATGGGGCGAAAATTGTCCGTTTGGATGCCTTTGCCTATGCGCCGAAAGAGCCGGGAGAGCGGAATTTCTTAAATGAGCCGGGAACCTGGGAACTGTTAGAGAAGATTCAGGAAATGGCAGACCAGTATCATCTAAGCCTTCTTCCGGAAATCCATGCAAGCTATGAAGAAGGAATTTATGAGGTTCTGGCAGAAAAAGGATATATGACCTATGATTTCTTTTTGCCCGGTCTGGTACTGGATGCAATGAAGGAAAAGAGTGGAGCCGTGCTGGCAGCATGGGCGCAGGAGCTTCAGGAGAAACAGATTCGCACCGTAAATATGCTGGGCTGTCATGATGGAATTCCTCTTTTGGACTTAAAAGGGCTGATTCCGGAGGAAAGAATAGAACAGCTTATTCATACTCTCATAGAACGAGGCGGCTATGTAAAAAATCTGCATGGACAGAAAAATATGTACTATCAGGTAAACGCTACCTTCTATAGTGCACTGGGAGAGGATGACAGGAAGCTGCTTTTTGCGCGGGCAATTCAGATGTTTATGCCGGGAAAGCCACAGGTCTGGTATCTTGACCTTTTTGTCGGAAAAAATGATTACGAGGCAGTAAAGCGGGCAGGGGAGGGCGGTCACAAAGAGATTAACCGTACCAATCTGTCCGAGGAAGAGATAGAAACTGCCATGAAAACAGAAATTGTACAAAAGCAGTTGGAACTGCTGCGGTTCCGAAATACCTGTCCTGCCTTTGGATTTCACTCTGAGCTGTCAGTCAGTGCAAAAGGACAGAAGGCAGAATTCCGGTGGAAAAATGAAAAAGCCTCTGCGGTACTGTACCTTTCCTTTGATACTTGTAGTTTTACTATTCAGGCGGAGGATGAAAAGGGAGAAAGCATATTTGAGATGGTACAGGAGTAGGGATAGAAGAAAAGGTCTATAGGGAATTGCGTTGGTACTCATAGAAATTTATAATGTATAAAATAAAAAAAGGATGCAACAATATGTATTAAAATGTTGCATCCTTTTTACATTTTATATATCGAACAAAATGGAAAATACTTTATAGGGAAAATCAAAAATTTTTATATTTTCTTCTTTCGCTCTCCTTTTTACAAATTTATATCTAAAAATATCTGGTCCTTATCATCCTGGTCAATTCCAAGGTAATGCTTCGTAATCTGAAAAGAAGAATGATTGTAGATATTCATTAGTAAAACAGGCTGTGCGCCGGATTTCCAGGCGTGATAGCCGAAGGTTTTTCTAAGAGAGTGGCAGCTGATGTTTTCCTGTAAATGGGCATGAGTTGCCGCTTTTTTTATGATACGGTACGCCTGATAGCGGCTGAGTGGCTGACATTTATTTTTTCCCTGAAAAAGAAAATCATCAGGACGGTTATATTCTGTAATCTGAAAAAATGTATTTAGCGCAAGTCTGGCATTGTCATTTAAGGCAATGCTGTTTTTTTTACCTGTTTTTTGCTCCATAACATTCAAATGGCTGCGTAAGGATTTTGCATCAAAGTCATAGACATCACTCCAGGTCAGATGCAGTAGGTCACTGATACGAAGGGCAGTGTTGATGCCAAGATGAATTAAGAGACAGTTTCGGGGATGAGGTTCTGTTATTTCGTAATAGCGTTTAAAGGTTTCTAGTTGTTTTAGATTTCTGATTGGTTGTGTTGTACTCATTTGTTACCTCCTTATATGATGCTGTTTCATGATGCATGAAACATTTTAATACAAAATGTTGCAAGGTGCCATTGACATGCCGTAAACAAGGAGGTTCGTATGCTGAAATTAACAGTGAAGGCAGGAGAATATCTGCTGATAGGGGATGATATTAAGCTGGTGTTTGCCGGAGGCTCGTCAAACAATTTGCACATTTTAGTGGAAGCGCCAAAGTCTAAAAATATTGTAAGAAGTACGGCTTTGGAAAAATACGGAATGGTAGAAAAACGGAGAAATGAGGTCAGATATTACAAGGACAGGGCCATTTCACCGGAGGCAAAGGAGAAAATCAGGGAAATACTTATGGAGGACCGGAAAAAAGCCGGAAAGCGGTAATAATGCAGAGCTAACCTAGGGGCTTTGCTTATTATATAAAATTTACCCGAGGAACGGATTCCAGGGTACAAAAAATAATCTAATCACATGGAGGTACAAAATTATGGTAGTACAACACAACATGCAGGCAATGAATGCAAACAGAATGTTAGGAATCACAACAAGCGCACAGGCGAAATCCACAGAGAAGTTATCTTCCGGTTACAGAATTAATCGTGCAGCAGATGATGCAGCAGGATTAACAATTTCCGAGAAAATGAGAAAGCAGATTCGTGGATTAGATCAGGCTTCTACGAATGCGCAGGATGGTGTTTCCGCAGTTCAGACAGCAGAAGGTGCTCTGACAGAAGTACATTCAATGTTACAGCGTATGAATGAACTGGCAGTGCAGGCTTCCAACGGAACGAATTCTGAGGATGACCGTCAGGCGATTCAGGATGAAATTTCACAGTTAGAAACAGAAATCGACCGTGTTTCTGAAACCACCAAGTTCAATGAAATTTATCTGTTAAAAGGACAGGCAGGAACTACCAATAAGTATATGGCTGCCCATGATGCAGGTTTTGAGGGAACTCTGGTAGATGGAGATACGGAAGCATCCTTTACTATGCAGGTAAAAACAGGCTCTTCCATTAAAATTGGTGGAGTTGATTACGATGTCTATGCAGATGGTACTGCAGTTAGTGAATTGCAGGAGTCTGTAGGAAAGTTGGCAGCAAATGAAACAGTGGAAATTGACGGAGTAACATATACCGTAGTGGATGCAGCAGATGTGGATGAAGCTGCTAATAAGTTAGAAGCAGCTACCCTTGCATCTAAAATTAAAGCAGGAACAGAAGTAAATCTGACTCCGGCAGATGCAGCGAAGAAGGTTACCGCAGTTGATACATCAAAATCTACTACTATCAACCAGACAGAGGCAATCGAAAAGATTACAGCAGAATTACTTGCTGCGAATAAGATTGGAGCAACAGACCAAGCACCAACCGTAACAGCAGGCACTGCGGATGCAGATGGTAATGTAACCTTTGATATTGCAAAGGGTTACGCAACGGTAAAGGATACCTTATCCTTCAACTTACATGTAGGCGCAGATGCAGATTCTACCAATAAAATCACCGTAAATATTGATGCCATGAGTGCAGCGGGTCTTGGAATCAAGGGTATCAATGTAAAAGATGCCAATGGAACAGCAGCAACTTATGCCATTGATGCGATTGCAGATGCAGTAGCTACTGTTTCCGCACAGCGTTCTGCTCTTGGTGCTGTTCAGAATCGTTTAGAGCATACCATTTCTAATCTGGATAACGTTGTTGAAAATACCACGGCTGCTGAATCCCGTATTCGTGATACAGATATGGCAGAAGAAATGGTGGAATACAGCAAGAACAACATTCTTGCACAGGCTGGACAGTCTATGCTTGCACAGGCAAATCAGTCTACACAGGGAGTATTATCCTTGTTACAGTAATTTCTTTTAAACGTATTTGAAAAAATAGTATTACAATTGTAATATTAGGGTAAATAAACAGTGATGCGACAACTATACGAAGAAGTGTTGTATCACTGTTTACCTTTATATATTGTACGAAATAGAAAATACTTTATAGGTGATAAAGAAATTTTTTTGAGTCAGTTTTGAACATAATTTGAATAGTTTTAGATAGATTCCTGCACTGTTTTTGATTGATGTTAATTGGTAATCAATAGCGATTTGCTTTTTGATGGCGTATAAATCTATACACCAATAGAAGTTTATATCAGGCGGTCGCGAAGAACCGCTGATATCTTTCTCTTTTGAATGAATAGAGGATAATAGTTACATTTTTTCTGCAAATTCCTCTATGGATGTAACCCTGGCAGCAAGCTTATGCCACTTTTTAATGGTTTCCGGATTCTTTTCTACGAAGATGGTATTTTTCATCTGTTCCGGAATGGAGCCATAATCTTCGAGTAATTCTAAGATAGCTTCAGCTTTCCCCAGGCTTTTTCCAGCATTTTCTCTGGATTTCAATAATTCTTCAAACGTCATATATCTCGCCTCCAGTGTACGTGCTTTCTTCAACATTTTTACCTTGCTATGCAGTTTATGGATAGAATCGTCTGTTACAGTTGCTACAAATGCATCTGTGCTGTTTTCCATATATTCAAGAAAGTGTACCAGTTCTTCTGGTACTTCGCCGGCATTTTCTCCTTTGGTACTCAGAAATATTTTTCTGGTTTCATCACCAAGCGGAAAATCACGTTCTAAACAGCGTTCTTCAAAAGTATAGCGATACAGTTTTTGATCAAAAGGGTCAAATGTACAGATAAATATTACATAGCCGGGTCTTAAATCATTAAAATCCTGTCCGGGCTTTAATGATGCCACATCCATCTCAGCCTGATGGTATCGACTACGTTTTGGCAGATTGCCTTCATTCTGATTCTGAGATTCCACATTGTAATTGACTTCAAGTTCATCGTTAGCATAGATATCCAGACGGACACTGCGAAAATCTGAACTGACCAGAATACTGTGTTCCGCATGAACATTTATCGGTGGCAGTTTACCACCAAGTATAATTTCTAACACAAGTTGACAAGTTTCCGGGTCTTCCAATGCTGCTGCAAATAAAAAGGCGTTACTTAAATCTAGTTCCTGAAAAGTTTTTCCCATATGCTCCTCCTGACTGTACGCAGTGCAGGAATAGAACCTATCTATAGCATGATTATAGGATATTCTAAGAGAGATGGCAAGCTATTTTTAGGGTATTAGTCAAACTCTTTGTTTTCAATTTCTGCCACTTATGCTAAAATAAAAATAAGATTAATTTTAAAAATTAGCAAAAACAGTATTTTTACCGGGCTTAATAATTAAAAATAGTTTTTATATTGGAGGAAAATAAAATACAAAGGGGAATGATATGGGACTGGAAAGTATTCATATAAAAAATTACAAATGTATTCGTGATTATAAAATATCATTGAAAAAGATGAATCTGCTTTTAGGGGAAAATGGCAGTGGAAAAACCAATATTTTATCGGCGATTATGTATTTTTATGATAATATGATTTCTCAGAAACCTGCTTATGATATATTTGATGAAAATAATCGTTTGAATGACAAGGTGGAGATCACTTTGACATATGATTTGAGCAAATTATTGATTCGCAGCCGGAAAAACCGGAAGGAAAATAAGGAACGCCATTTGAAGTATTACAAGGCAATAGAGGGATTATCCGATAATGGGAAGATTTCGTTGACGTTGTCGCAGGTTAAGGGCGGAAAAATTTCCTGGAATTACGAGATAGAAAAGAGAAAGATAATATATCATTTATATCCTTTATACAAAGTGGATGCCAGAGAAATTAATCTGACAGATTGGGAAGAACTTTGGAAAAATATAGGAGATTTAATTAAACCGGATTCTAAAGAGAGTGAAATACTGCATCAGAATGTGAAGAAAACAATAGAAGATGGAAGTATTCAACTGAAAGGACGCTTAGAGCAGTTGAACGGAATACTGGAACGTCTGCAGATAAATTCTTTGAAGTTTTCCATTAGCGAAGCATCTGCCAATATGGCAAAAATGTATTATGACGGCAGGGAATTCTCTTATACGGGGCAAAGACTGGACAGTTTTTCAAATGGGACAAACAGCTATAATTACATAAGTTTGCTGCTATATATTTTAAGTATTATGGGACAGAAAAAAATGAAAGAGCCGGTGCTTTTGATGGATGAACCGGAGATTTCTCTGCATTTTCACATGATTGACGAGCTTTCAGATGTACTTTTTGAGTGTGCGGACGATATGAGTATTCTGGCAGCTACCCATTCGCCAAGACTGGTTAAAAATATTTTGGTAAAAGAACAGAATAACTGTACTATTTATCAGGTATATAAGCATGGTGACTATTCTCAGTTGTGTCTGCTTCATATGTTTGCAAAAGAAGAGAAAAGAGAAAAATATTTTTTGACAGAGCATCATGCCAATGCATTTTTTGCAAAGATGTTGATTCTGGTAGAGGGAGAGACAGAATTGGAATTACTTCAGAATCCCTATTTGAGAATCCTGTTTCCGGTGTTAAAGCAGGCGGAAATCATTAAAGGAATGAGTGATAAGGTTATTTACCGCATCATAGATACCACCACCAGACATTATAATGTTCCTATGGCGGCTCTTTTGGATATGGATAAGATACTGGAATGGAAGAAAGCTGAAAACTGGATGGAGATGGAATGGAAGAAAGAGTATCAGTTTGTGGCAGAAAAAGAAAAATATTATTACGGCGCCAAGCGGAATGAGACGGTTCCAAAAAGAAAACGGATACAGGCAATGTGTGATAAATGCAAATTTTCTTATCGTTATCCTTTTTTCGGGTCAGAGGATGAGAATTATAAAGAACTGATACAGGTCATACAGGAATATTACAGGAATTATCAGATATTTCCTGTAAGTACCACAATAGAGGGTACGCTAATCAATCAAAAAAATTATCCGCAAATAGTAAATTATTTAATTTATACAGGAAAATGGAACCCATTGGAAAAAGCTTATCAGATGTTGTATAATGAAACGGACAGAGTAAATTTCTTAAGATTGATTTTTCATGGAAAGAGTGACTTTCTAATGAAAATTGGAAGTATCATAGATAATAATGAAAAAATATATCCGGAATTGAAAGAAGCTTTGCAGGGACATGCCATTGCAAAGACGGACTGGGTCAGTGAGTGGCTAAGTTATTATTTTGCAGAAAAGACGAATATATCGCCGGAAAAAATGACACAGAGATATTTGGAAAAATGGTGTGAGGAAATACCACAGAGAAGTAAAGTGGTTAAGCAGTTTTCAAAGGATTTTTCAGAATTATACCAGTTTATTGATTCCATAAATCAGTTGTATCAGTGTGAAAAACGGAATACTGGTTATTAGAAATTTATTATGATATGAATGACAGGTGGGCAGCAATCCGACCTTTTCCGGTAAGAGGCGGAGCCCCGAGGAGGGTGACAACCTGAAAAGCCGGGGTGTGTGTGAGTGCTCGTTGATTTAATTTATCGTACAATCGATAAAAAGGAGAATTGGCTTCGCCATACGCAATTAACGTTCTGACGAATTTTTGAGAGAGTGCCTGCCTGTCTTTTATATAACCTACAAAGGAGTAATATGAAGATATATTTAAGAAAGTATTTTTTAGAAAAAATACTGGAGTGTAGTGAAGGTGAATTACAAACAGCAAAAGAGCAGAAGAATTCTTTATGTGAGGAGGTGCAGATTCCCAAAAAAGAGGGCGTTCGTACCATTGTTCCCATAAAACCAGGAACTGTATTAGAGAAATTACAGAAGAACCTTCAAAAAAATTTTTTTTCAAAAATTCCGGTGTCTCCTGCAGCAAAAGGATTTCGAAAGGGAAGTTCCTATGTGGATTTTCTGGAAGAACATGTTGGACATGAGTATTTCCTGCGGCTGGATATCAGGAATTTTTTTGATTCTATATCAACAGATATGTTGCTGGAAGCTTTGAAACCATATGTGCAGGAAGAACGCCAGGAGATGATAGAAGAGTCAGAAAAGACAGAATTATCAGAGAAGGCAGAAGAACCAGAGAAGCCGGCAGCATCAAAAGAGATAGAAGAATCCATGATACAGGATATAGCAGACCTTTGTACATGGCAGGGAAAAGTACCTCAAGGCTTTATCACCTCTCCGGCAATTTCTAATCTTATTTTCACCAGACTGGATCAGAGAATACGAAAATATGCCAGAGCCTATGCAAAAGAAATGAGAAGAGAGGTTTTTTATACCAGATATGCGGATGATATGCTTTTTTCATCTGTGGGATTTGACTTTAAAAAGAATAAGAACTTTAAACGCATGATTTCCCATATTCTTGAAGAAAAGGGATTCGCCTGTAATGAAAGTAAGACAATTTACACACAAAGAGAAATTTCCTTATCCGGATATGTAATAAAAGAAGATGTGCATTTATCGCGAAAAAAACTTCGTAATATCAACGAAGTCATTTATCAGTTTGACAGCAGAACATCTTATACAAAGGACAAGTTTCAATTAAAAGAGAATTGTATTGATATAAAGCAGGTGTTAAGAAATATAAATGCCAAGAAAATGAAAAAATCAGACGGAACAGATATTGTTTTTCGAGATATCAGCAGTTTGGTACATTACATAGCGGGATATCGTTCCTTTTTGATTCAGCTTGTAAGAACAGAACATGGAAATACCGGTTATGATAAACGGATAGAAAAAAAGATAAAGATAATGGAAAAAATACTGGATTATCTCTCAAGGATACTGGAGGAAAGTGGAAATGGCGGACGAACGAATTAAGAGATATTGGTCAAGAGAAATGGATGCGTTGCTGGAGACATACCAGCAGTTTCAGCAGTTGCTTCCATCTGAGGCGCATGCAGGGGCAGCACATGCAGGAGAAGATGGCAGATATGTGGAGTATCTCATAAGAGAATATTTGAAACGTTATCTGCCGAGAGATTTGGAGGTTTTGACCGGTTTTATCCTTCGACCAGCAGTAATTTGTGGGGGTGGCGATAAGTCAAGAAAAAAGGATGAACATGAAATATCCAGTCAATTAGATATCCTTGTATATGACACGGCACACTATCCCATTTATCAGCGGTTTGGTGAAAGTGTCATTGTGCCGCCGGAAGGTGTTGTTGCTGTTTTATCTGTAAAAAAACATTTGCGTATCAGTGATATTACGCACGAAATAGAGATGCTTGGAAAGGCAAGCACTCTATGTCCGCATAAAATAGGAAAAAAAGAGAACAAAACAAAAGCAAGAAGTCCCTTTACAGCACTAATTACCTTAGAGGATAAGATTGGAGAACAAAACAAAAAGAAATTGACGCTGGAACAGAAAGGGAAGAAGGCGTTTGAAGAGTTACAGGCTTTTTATAGTGGGAAAAAGCCCTTATATTATGATGAGATGGTAGATTTTGTAGGTTCTTTGTCGGAATGGGGGTTATATAAGGAACGGCTTACAAAGAAAAAAGAGACCAGTTATTTTTTCTTTGAATATGATAAGGGAAATCGCTCTCTTGGGTTCCAATTAATTCTCCAAAATATTTTAAGTGTATACTATGAGAATACATTTGAACAATTATCAAGACCGGGATTTACAGATAATTGTCAGGAAGGATATACGGCAGAATGGGGAACAATTTCTTATGATTATGAAAAAATAAATAGAAAGTAAGTGCCCGTAAAAAAGCCCGATTCGTATCTAAGAATCGGGCTTTTGGCTTAAAATTATAAATTAGTATCTGAAAAATCCGGTCTTTATTATCGTTCTGATTTAACTGTTCAAAGAATCCGGCTTCTGCGGCTGATAAAGTCCGAAGAAGGATGCCAGTCCAGCTCCTAAAAATGCCATTTTTTCTACCATGTTTGCGATTGCTGTTAAAGTAAAATTCATTCTAAACACACTCCTTTTAATTGTTTTTTTCAATGATAAATAAGAAAGTAACAAGATTTAAGGTATTTGCTCCCACCAAAGAAAGAGCAGGATTTGTAAAAAAAGTAATCAGAAGAATCCCGCCGTATATCAGAAGAAGTATTCTGGTATAAAGTTTATTCTTAGCGATGGCTTTTTCGCTTAAAGGGTTATGAATATTTCTGCAGGGTGCTTTTAAAATTAATATAAGATATCCAAAGATTAAAAAAAGATAAGCAACCGGCATGAGATTCATGTGCTGCATAATAGCAGAAATTATCATAGTAGCCGGAAAGCACAGGCTTGTATATAAAAAACATTTTTCGAAAGTATTGGCATGATAGCCTCCAACACACCCGCGAATTGGCATAAAAAAGAAGAGAAACAGAATGCCATAGGTGAGATTGGCAAAGCAGGAAAGAAGTAATATGGCTGTCATAGAAGATAAAGTAGAAATGATGAGCTGAAAGCCATATACAAAAATATCCTCTTTCTCCTTCGTAATGATGTTGCGTTTGATAAAATATTCTGTGAACATTTCAGACAATGTCAATAAAATAAAAGGCACCTCCTTTTTAAAACTACTGTTTATGATATTTATATATCATAAACAGTGGAAAAAGAATTAGTTCGTCCGCAAATGGCAGGAAAATGTCCGCGGCATATGATATTTTGAAATTTGTTTCTTGACATATCCTGACATATCTTGACAGGGGAACTAAGGTAGAATAAAAAGGGAAAGGGGGAACAACCATGATTAAAATAGCAATTTGTGACGACGAACCAATACTGCTGTCTGCCAATAAGGTAATTGTGGAGCGGTATATTCAGGAACACAAGATGATGGCGCAGATTGAGGAATGTACCAATGGAGATTTCCTGCTGGCGGACGTGGAAGAAGGCAGATATTATGATTTAATTCTATTAGATATTGAAATGCCGGATGGAAACGGAATGGAGATTGCTCCTAAGATTAGAAAGATTCTGCCGAATTGTCTTATTATTTTTGTCACTTCATATTTAAAATATGCGGTAGATTCTTTTGCCCTATCTATCTTTCGCTATATTCCGAAACAAGAATTAGAGACAAGGCTTCCGCAGGCGCTGCAGGATGCTTTTCAATATATTAATATAGAACAGCAGGAAGTGTATACCATTCAGACGCAGACGCGCCTGGAGAAAATTATGCTGAAGGACATTTTGTATATTCAAAAAAACGGAAAGAATTCCGAAATCATAACCTTTTATTCCGTAGCAAAGGTGCGGAAAAGCTTGTCCCAGGTGTTTGAAGAAATTGACCGGGAGGAATTTATTTATATTGACCGGGGATGTATTGTGAATTTGATACATATTATGCAGGTAAAAAACGGCGAAGTATTGTTAAAGAACGGAGAGTCTCTTCCTATTAGCCGTTCCCATATTCAGAGTACCAAACAGTTTGTGAATTCATATTGGGGGAAGGAATTATGAGTGTTTTCATCTTTTTAACAGAATTATTTGCTAATTTTATTGAAACCTATATTGGTATCAAGGTTGCAGGCATTTTATTTGAAGCAAGAAGAGACAAGAAAAAGACAGAATGGATGACGGTAGGAATTTCTTTTGTTATCGCGGTGCTGGTATATGGATGTAACCTTATCGAAGAGTTTTCCTATTTTATTTTTTTCGGGGGAATTGTATTCATTGTTATTTCTATATGGATATTATATCAGTGCAGATTCCCGTATGTGTGTCTGATTACCAGTTTCTATTTTATGTGTCTGGGGTATTTGGATTTTCTCTCCATTTCACTGGTGGGATATCTGCTCAAAGATTCCGATTATCCCGAAATGATTCTTACCACCATGGGATTTCAAAGGATAAGGCAGATTCTGATTTCAAAATTATTGTTGATAGCAGTTTATCTCCTGCTGAAACATTTTGTGAAAGAGAAGTTTCAAAGTAATCGGATGAAACATTATGTTCTGCTTATTTTGGCGGGAATGGCAGGACTTATCTATCTTGCGGAAAATACAAGAAAAACATTTCATTTTTCTATTGTTGTGGACTGGATTACCTTTGGGTTGATTATGGCATTGACTGTGACTGTGGCAGTTTTGTTTCAAAAACGAAAGTATGAAATAGACAGTCTGCATTTTATGGAAATGCGCAATAAACTGCTTCAGGAAAATTACCAGAATCTAACTCAGGCGTATACCGCCAATGCAAAGCTATATCATGACTTTAATAATCATATGAATGTGCTCTATCAATTTCTGATTCGTGGTGACGCCAGTATGGCAATGCAGTATCTGGATAACATTAGCGAACCGATACGGGAGACCATGAAAAAGACCTGGACCGGAAATGATGTGGTAGATGTAGTGATTAACAGTAAATTAAGTAAAATGAAAAAGGAGAAAATTGAAGCATCTGTAAACGTGGAATTTCCCGGAAACACGGATATTCTGCAAAATGATGTATGTACCATTTTGAGCAATCTGTTAGACAATGCCATCGAGGCATGTGAGAAAAACAAGGATTTAAGCAATAAATGGATAAAAATTACAATTAGGACCATAAACGAAATGATTCTGTTTAAGATTGAAAACGGATTAGAGGAGAAGCCCAGGTTCCAAAATATGAAGCTGATTACCACAAAAGTGGACAAGACCTTTCATGGCTGGGGAATGAAAAGTGTGGAAACAGCCATTAAGAAGTATGATGGGGTGATACAGTATGATGTGGAAGAAAACAAATTTTCCGTTGTAGTTACCTTAAATTTTAATTTGATTGCGTAAGGAAGAGATATGTGAAAGGAAACACCTTTTACATATCTTTTTTGCTCTATAGGAAATACCGTGTTGCGTTAAAGTGTAAAATTTTGATTCCTATAGAGCAAAAAGCACTCCGTGCAGGATGCGCGCTCGCACAAGTGGAATTATGTCGCAAGCGACTGTGCTCGGCGCGGCAAAGTGTGTCCCGCTTGATAGGTAATGTATATTCGCGAGAGTGTGCGGGGCACACTTTGTTCTATGCCCTGGCAGTATTAGTAAGGGAAAAAATACAGGAAAAAGACATTTACATGCCAAATGAGGACATTGCATTTTCAGAAAGAAAATTAGGGTATGATAAGGTTACAAACAAGAAAGGAGTGAGGAAAAAGAGAAACACGTTTGTAAAAGCAAAAAAGTATCTAAAAACAAAAAATCAGTGAATAAGAAAGGAAGAAAAAAATGATGGAAATGAAGAAAATGGAAAGAGAAGAAGTAGCAGTAGAAAAGGCAAAAATCGTTGAGAACAAAGGTTGTTCTGCTTGTGCAGTAGGAGCACTTTGTCTGGCAGACGGACCAATTCCGGATTTTGAAATCGCAGGAGTATCCGCAGTATTCGGAGTGACAGGCTAAAATAGAGACCTGTAAAGTAAAAATCCGAAAAAACATAATACATAAAACAGAAGTACATAGAGGCGGTAACTATTCTGTGAGAAAACAACAGAATAGTTACCGATTCCCCAAAGGAAGTGAGGAGGAAGAAGAGTGGAAGCGGTAGCAAACAGATATATCAGCCTGAACAAAGGCGTTTTTATGTATCTGACAAAAGGAAAATATAATCTGATGTCAGAGGTAAAAAAAGAGGAAGAATGTTATCAGCGTTTTTTTACTGTAAATAAAACAGGAGAGCAGCTTGTAAAGCTGATTTCCGGAAATCGTACAGTAGAAGAGGTAGCGGAACTGTTTTGTGAAAAGACAGGAATCCCGTTAGAAGATAACAGAGAATGGATTGAACAGTTTCTTTTGGAGTTAAAAGAAAATGATGCAGTGGTTCTGACAGAAACTCCGGTGGAACAGGAAAAATTAAAGGTCATTGGTGACGGAGCATTGATTTCGCCTATGATAGCAACCATAGAGGTAACGGAAAAATGTAATCTTCGCTGTAAACATTGTTATCTGGAAGCATCCTGCGAAAAAAGCAGCATGATTACCTTTGAACAATTTCAATGGCTGGTGGATATTTTCAAGAAAAATCATGTGCTGAATCTGGAACTGACCGGAGGAGAAATATTCGTTCATCCTCAGGCATATGAGATTTTGGAGCTGGCGCTAAAGCAGTTTGCCACCGTAGCTATTTTAACAAATGGCACCATGTTGTCGGAAAAAGTATTAAAGCTTTTGAAAACCTATCGGGATAAGATTGTGCTGAATATATCCATCGACAGTACACAGCCCTCCGTCCATGATGAGTTTCGCGGAATGAAAGGTGCATTTGAAGCCACGTGCAAAAACGTAAAACGAATGACAGAAGCAGGCTTAAGGGTACGGATTGCGTCCAGCATCTTCAGAGACAATATGTGGGAGATTGACAAATTAGCGGAGCTTGCCATTTCCTTAGGGGCAAATATGTTTGTGTTCAATTTCATTGAAGATTTTGGAAGAGGAAAATTATTAGAGAAATCAGAAAAGGTGGAAGAGGAACTGGACGCAGAAAGCTATATCCGGTATGTAGATGGCGTGATAGAAAAGTATCAGAAAATGATTCCCATTGCCAGAAGCGAGGATAAAATATTAGGCTCTGAAAATTGCGGTTCTGCCATCAATTCTATTATTGTCGGAGCAGACGGAAATCTGCGCCCCTGTGCATTATTTGAAAAAACAAATCTGTTTGGAAACATTTTTAAAGAAGAATTTCGGGAAATATTTCAAAAGGATATTTATCAGAAAATAGCTAAGATTCTTCCTCCGTCAGAAGAGAATGGATGTCCGAAGAACTGCGAACATTTTGTAAACTGTAAGGGCTGTTATTTTAAAGGACTTTCTCATAACCGGGGAAAAGAAAAGGTATGCAGCTGGATTGAAAAAAATAATCTGTACGAAATTTTAGAAATATTTGAAAGAGGTGTTAGAGATGTTCAGCCTGACAAATAGAGTGAATACACGATTACTGTCGCGTAAAATGACCGGGTGCGTTGATGACTATTTGTTGAAATTTTTTGTACAGAAAAACAAAGAAAAGGTAGAATTTCAGTTTTACAAACATAATATGATTTGTGTATGGAATGCGAAAGGAAAGGCAGAAAAGCTTTTTGGTGAAATTCTTTTTGTAATGGCAGAGAATGGGATGCCCTTAAAGGCAGAGGAGATAAATCAGATTTTTTTCCAATGTATTCATACCTTTTCCATTCCCCATTATAAAGAGTATTGTACTTATCTGCAAAGACTTACACAGAATGTAGATGTTGTACGCAAAATGATTGATGTACTTTCCGGGGATAAAAAAGAACTGTTAGAGGAAGCGGTTTATCAGAAACAGATGCAGGAAATCTTAGAAGTTATGCATACTTCCTTTCAGCCGGGAATTCAGTTTGAGGAAGAAACACAAGAGTCCTTAGAAAACACAAGAATACAGGACAAGGAAAATAAGATTGATGTACAAGAGCACAAGCTTGCATTTATGGGCGGATTTTATCTTACCAGGACCGCAGGGGAATTAAAAAGGCTTTTATGCTATAAGATTATGGAGAAGGTCTTTGGTACCAACGAAACAGACGGCGTTTATTTTCCGTTGCGGTGTGAAGGAAAGATATATACAGCAGTCAGTTCCTTTGTGATGGAGCATGAATTGCTTCTGACCGGGGTCATGGCAGATTACAGTCAAGAGCTTTTAGAAGAAACTGTTTCTTATGCAAAAAATGTAAAAATGACACAAGAGCTGTTTCACAGTGCAAAAAGAAGAGTGATAGATGATATAAAGTTCGTGGCATTTCAATATGGAGAAATGTTCGCAGTATTGCCATATATTTATGTGGTAAAAAGAATGCTGACCTTAGATGAGATTGTACAGGAGTTATCAGAGATTACGTTGGAAGATATGATTGAGGTGAAAAATGGAGAATTGCATGTTATCGCAGCGGGGTGAGAAAATATGGACATGATAGAAAACATCCAGAAACGAAAGGATGGTACGGTACAATTTCAAATGGATTCGGACGTAGTGGTCATTAAGTTTTTGATCCCGCTGGGATTTGCAGATTTGATTCAAAAGAGCGGATATGCCCATTTGATTGAACATATGATTGTGCAGTCCAATAAAAAGTACCTTACCTATCTGGAAAAGCAGGGAATTCAATTTAATGCGGAAACAAAAGACAGCATGACAGAATATATTTTTATTGAATTACAGGATGGAATCCTGCAGGAAGAATTGGACAGTGGAAATTTAGAAGAAATATTTGGAACAGAATTTAAAGAAGAGGGGCTTTCTATAGAAAAAAATACCATTCTTCAGGAGCATCTGCTTTTGTGCAGCCGTTTAGACGAAGCAGAAGTAAATGAGATGATTGGAAGCCGGGAAGAAATAAGCGAATTTGAATTGAACAGGGCAAAAAAGATTCATGATGAATATGATGGAAAATATAGTACCATTATTTTTGGTAAATTGGAACAAGCGGATGGGGAAGCAGCACGATTAGAAAAAATGACATTTGAGGAAAACTGGATAGAAAAGGTAAGCTTTGAAGCGGTAATCCGAGAGAGCAATAAGGTGGAAATTCATGTGAAAAAGGACCAATATGGAGAAATCTTAAGCTACTGCCTGAAAATCCTGTTTTGTGGTATGGTAACAGATTATGCGTTAAAGATTGTGCATAAATCAGAAGTTATAAAAATTGTGCTGAAGGGAGATATCAGTCGTTTGCGGGAAGTGAACCGGTATAAAGAAAATGCCTATCATCATTATTATTTGTTATTGACGTCTTTTAAATATTTGTGTAATGAGGTAACGTATGTGGCAAGGTATCTGGAAGGAAATCCGGATATTGAGAAGACCTATTTTCAGTCAGACTGGGAGGAGAAGCTGTGTGAGAAAATTTTCGAAAAAGAAATTTTATGTTCAGGTAGCGTTTAACTTTTTCTTTTCGTTGGTGATATATCTGGTAATTACCTTCGGAAATGCCGGATTAGACCGATTTGCTGCGAAATATGACAAGGTCATGCTCCTTTGCTTTTTTTTGGTAACATTGTGTTCTGTCTGGCTTAGTAGTTTGTTTCAAAAGGAGATAAGGGAGATACAAAAAAAGCCGGAAAAGATGCCATTGGTGTTGCAGATGATGAATATGGAGGTTTTTTTGTTTGCCGTTTTGTTTTTCCTTATGGATGCGTTGTTTGACAATCCGTTTTTATCTCTGGTGCCCCAAGCGCTGTCAAAATGTAATCCGCTCTTTAATGGCGCCATTATTTTGGGAGCAGTAGGAGTACAGTATCTTATAAAGCGAAAGACCATGAAGAAAAAGCAGGCAGCGGTTGAAATGATATTTTGGGCACTGATTGGATTAGGAATGAATTATATGGAAATAGTCTTTCTAGGAGGATATCTTGGAATGGTGGTACTAATCAGTAAAATTCAGGAGCAGAGAAGAAAAGTGACAGAAGTGGTAGGAGGTTAATGATGAATCGAAAAATGATAAGAATGATTATCGCGGCAGTATTTGCAGTCTCAGGAGTGTGTTATTTCTTTCAAAACGAGTATTTGTTTGGAGCCTTGTTCCTGGTGATAGGAGCATTATTCGGATATAAGGCAATGAAAGGAACAGAGGAGGAATAGTTATGCTGCAGTTAAAAAATCTGTCTGTCTGGTACCAGGAAGAAAAGCATGTGATTAAAGGGACGGACCTTACCATAGAGCCGAATCATGTGGTGGGACTGCTTGGCATCAATGGGGCAGGAAAGACCACATTAATCAATACCATCAGCGGAGTGCATACAAAATATCAAGCAGATAAGATTTTAGGAGAAGCTGGAGCGACCGGCTTTGCAGCAGAGGACTTTAAGAAAATGCGTTATACGGTATTTACAGAGGAACAGGCATTTTCGTACTGGGATTTTTGGGAATATATGGAATTCCTTCAAAAGGTGTATGGAAAGAAGATGGACCAGACATATCTTGATTATCTGATAGAGGGCTTTCGTTTTCAAAAGTATGAGAATACCCTGATTAAGGATTTGTCTACGGGAAACAAGAAAAAGGTATTTTTGATTGGCGGATTTGCTCTGCAGCTGCCTTTGCTGATTTTAGACGAGCCGCTGGATGGATTGGATTTTAGTGGAGCAGAATTCCTGTATGAAGTAATGCAGGGACATAAACAGTATGGAAGTGTCTTGATGAGTTCTCATATTGCGGAGAGCTTTGAGAGAACCTGTGATGATATATTACTGTTAAATCATGGAAAAATTATCAGGAAAGAGTTTATACCGGGTATGGATATCAGGCAAGAGCTGGGAGCGTGGTTATGTGTGGCAGACTAATGTATTTTTAAGAGATTTTATTACAAAGAAAAAAATAAAACGTTATTTTCTTTATTTGGTGTTATTTGCATTGGGAATATGGGTGTTGCGCGTGAATGGCAATCTGATTGCTCTGAATCAGGAATGGATTGGACTGCTTGGAATTACGGTGGCGTTTGCCTCTACCTCATATACCATTTATACGTATTCTCTGGCGGAGAAAATCAGGTTTTATCTGACCTTGCCGATTGGGCGCTATCAGATTCTTTTCGCATATTTTTTTGCATTGTTCACTGTTACTATGATACAGAGAATTTCCTTTTTGCTGGTTATTCTGCTGTTTGCAGAAAGCGGCGTAATGCTGTTGGAACATATTGTTCTCTTGATAACGGTTGTTTTTGTAACAGTTCTTTTGAATGTGGGAATTTTGCTTGCAAAAAATAAAGGAAGTAAGTGGAAGGTTTTATGTAATTTTATCTGTCTTGGAATAGTAGCTGTTCTTTGTGTTCTAAAACAGCCAAACTGGATGCGGATATTAGAAGTTCCTGTAGTGGGAATCTTGGGAATTTTATTGTGGAAAAATCAAAGAGCAACGGACTTGATTCTTTTCCATAACATAAAGAAAAATCGAAAAAAAGAAAAGAAATCGACAAATTATTTCTTTCGGGTGTTGCAGGCAGAAAAGATTTATCGGACAAATACCTTATGTATCCTCTGCTTTCTTTTGTTATGGTGCGTCATTGCCCGAGAAAACAGCATTCTGTTCGGTATTAGCTGGAGTATCGGTGCAGTCAATACGCCCTTTTTAACCATGCTGTCAGGAGACGTATATCTGACTAGACAGGTTGCAATGCTTCCGGAAAAAAAGAATAGTGTTTACCGTCAGTATACAGCCTTTCTGGCAGTGTATTTTCTGATGATAAATAGCATTATTCTGGGGGCAGGAATAATTATTTTTAAAGAATGGGAAATTTCCAAGATTATATTTCTGGTGATAGAATGGTTGCTCGTTTCTTTGGTTGAGGTTTTCCTGGGAATATATTTAGAAAAAAAGCACCGGATAAACGGATGGCAGACAAAACAGGAATTGTGGAAGCATCCACGAAAATACCTGCTGCCTGCCATTGTATTCTTACTATTTTCTCTTGCCCAGCAAGTTTAACAGCTTTAAGAAAAGGTTGATAAAATCAAGATACAATTCAAAAGCACCGTAAAGAGCCAGTGAATTTACGTTCTGATTGTTAGAAACAGCAACCATTTTTTTGATTTTCTGAGTGTCATAAGCAGTTAAACCTACGAAGATTAAAACGCCGATTGCACTGATAGCGGTATCGAGCATGGTACTCTTTAAGAAAAAGATGTTTACCACTCCTACAAGGATAATTCCGATTAAGCCCATAAGGCAGAGATTACCGATACTGGATAAATCCTTTTTGGTAACCATTCCATATATTGCCATAATAGCAAATACAACGGCAGTTGTTGCAAAAATCGCAACGATAGAAGCCGTGGTAAAGACCATAAAAATAATGGAAAGTGTAACACCGGTCAAGTAGGAATAAGCGGTAAAAAGAACACCTGCTAAAATCGTATTATTTTTGCGTAACGCCCAGTTAGAAGCAAAGACGATACCCAGTTCTGCGGCTATGAGGATATAAAAATTAACGCCGCTCAGTAATCGAATTGCTATGTAAGGGGAAATCGTCAGGGCAGCGCAGGCTGTAATTAAGAGTGCGCCCACCATAAATAAAAATGATTTGAAAATGACCTCTTCGCATAAGAGAGCCTTTAAGTTCTGTGCCTGCTCTGGGGCAACGGTTTCATTGTCATATTCATATGACGGATTTGTAGTGTAATTGTTTTGATTGTTATACTCCATATGAACTCCTTTCCGTAAAAAAATTGAAAATTACAAGTAAATTCTAACATATTATTGCATAAATGGCAAATCAGATGTGACAAAATTTAATTCAGAATCTTAAATTTCTATAAAATCCCTTGACAGCCAGAATACTTCTATTATAAAATTGTTCTAAAGTAAACAGTTCAATAGTGAACCAACATAGCGTCTGCTTCTTATCAGAGAAGCATTTTTTTCACCAAGAGGTTAGCACTCTGACGAAATGAGTGCTAACAGCCAAGGGCATGCATATCATGATTCCCTGGCTTGTTTCCCATAGAAATCCAGAAAGAAAGGAAGGTAATTTAGCATGGAATCGAAATCATTAATGCAGGAACATGATAAAAAAGTAGAAAATCCGGAGATTGTAAAGCTCTCGAATGAACTGACCTATCGGCGGTATTTGATGAATAAGGATCAGGTACGTAGTTTTTATAAGGAACTGAGTGTTTCGGAGTATATTGCACTACATAATATTCAGGAGACCGATGAAACTATGGACATTTATTCCGGAAGAACTTATCTGAAAGATTTGGCAGATAAAATGCAGCTTTCTATCCGGCAGACCTCTAAGATGGTTGGAAAATTGCGGGACAGAGGACTTGTGGTGTGGTCCCATGATGGGAACGGCAGCGAAGGAACTTATGTTACAATTACCGATTCCGGGAAAAATCTGTTAGACCGGCAGGAAGAGGTCTTAAAGGAGTATTATGGAAGAGTCATTGAAAAATATGGAAAAGAAAATCTGATACAGTTGCTTCAGCTAATGAAGCAATTAGAAACCGTAATGAGCAGCGAGATGGAAGGAATGGAGGAAACTACAGATGATGGAACGGATGAATAAGTATGTAAACGACAGAGAAGTGGTCTGCCGGAAGAATGACAGTATTTCTCCAAGACTGTATGAAGAATATGGTGTAAATCTGGGACTTAGAGATGAAAAGGGAAATGGTGTTCTTACGGGACTTACCAATATTTCAAAAATTGTATCTTCTAAGATTGTGGACGGAAAAAAGGTTCCCTGTGACGGAGAACTGTGGTATCGAGGCTACCGCGTAGAAACTTTGATTAACAACCTGGGAGAGGAAGAAATGGGATTTGAAAAAATCGCTTATCTGCTGTTAATGGGAGAGCTTCCCTCTAAGGAAGAGGAGAAAGAATTTTCTAAGATTATTGGCGAGTGCAGAACACTTCCCACAAATTTTACAAGAGATGTGATTATGAAGGCGCCCAGTGAGGATATTATGAATTCCATGACGAGAAGTATTCTTACCCTTGCTTCCTATGATGAAAATGCAAAAGATACCAGCGTCAGCAACTCTTTGAGACAGTGCATCCAGTTAATCAGTGAATTCCCCTTGTTAGCAGTATATGGATATAATGCCTATAATCACTATGAAAAACAGGCAAGCATGTTCATTCATCATCCCGATCCAAAATTGTCTACGGCAGAAAATCTCCTTATGCTGATGCGCCCGGACCAGAAATATACGGCAGTGGAAGCGAAAGTGCTGGATACAGCATTGATTCTGCATATGGAGCATGGCGGTGGAAATAATTCTACTTTTACTACCCGCGTGGTTACTTCTTCCGGTTCGGATACCTATTCCACCATTGCAGCAGCCATGTCCTCCTTAAAGGGACCGAAGCATGGCGGTGCCAACATTAAAGTAATGGAGATGATGTCGGATATTCGTGCGCACGTAAAGGATTATTCCGATAAGGAAGAAATTGCAGCATATTTAAGCAAGCTGCTGGAAAAGGAAGCCTTTGACAGAAAAGGTCTGATTTATGGAATGGGGCATGCGGTATATTCCTTGTCCGACCCAAGAGAGCGGGTATTTAAACAGTATGTGGAAGAGCTTGCCAGAGAAAAAGGCAGGGATAAGGATCTGCTGCTTTATGAAAATATTGAAGAACTGGCGCCGGAACTGATTGCAGAAAAGCGGCATATTTTTAAAGGAGTCAGCCCGAATGTGGACTTTTACAGCGGCTTTGTGTATGATATGCTTGGAATTCCGCAGGAGCTGTACACGGCGATGTTTGCTGTGGCAAGAATTGTGGGATGGAGCGCACACAGAATCGAGGAGCTTATCTGTGCGGATAAGATTATAAGGCCTGCGTATATGAGTGTTATGGAAAAGCGATAACGGCAAGCGTGAGGATGGAGGGGAGTAAGGGATGCGTTCCATTTTCTCTGATTTGGTTTGTTACAAATGCTGGTGAAAGTATGAAAACTTCATTGATTCCGCGGAAATTCTACGGTATAATCAAGACAATTCGGATAAACGCAAAAATGATTTTAAGAGAAAGGATGGAGCGCATTATGTACAATCCCCAACTTGAAACTTTCATCCGGGTAGCAGATGCCGGAAGCTTTAATAAGGCGGCAGAAGAGGCGTACATAACACCTACTGCGGTAATCAAACAGATTAATTTGTTGGAAGCAGATTTAGATGTCAAGCTCTTTGAACGTACCCATCGTGGGTTAAAGCTGACAAAAGCCGGAATATCTCTGTATCATGATACAAAATATATCATCCAGTATTGCAGAGAGTCTGTCATTCGGGCAAAGAATGCTATGCAGGGAGGAGACAATGTTATCCGTATTGGAACGTCACCAATGACGCCGGCTCAGATTTTGGTGGAATTGTGGCCCAAAATCCATGCTCTCTGCCCGGAAATTAAATTTCAACTGGTTCCCTTTGAGAACACCCCGGAAAATGCAAGGGAAATTTTGAAAAATCTTGGACAAAATATTGATGTGGTAGCAGGGGTATTTGATGATACCATGCTGAACGTGCGAAACTGTGCAGGCTTTGAAATTTCAAGGCAGCCATTATGTTGCGCGGTATCTATTCATCACCGCCTGGCGAACAAAAACAAACTGGAGATTGAGGACTTATATGGCGAGAAGCTGATGTTGATGCATCGGAATTGGAGTCAGTATGTGGATGAGCTTCGGGATGACATCTGGAAGAATCATAGCCAGATTCAGATTGTAGATTTTGATTTTTACAGTGTAGATGTGTTTAATCGATGCGAAAATAGTAATGATGTTCTGATGGCAGTTCAGGCTTGGGATAATGTACATCCTTTATTAAAAGTCATTCCTGTGGAATGGAATCATTCTATTCCTTATGGTCTGCTACATTCTCAAACTCCATCGGAAAATGTAAAGTGTTTTCTGTCGGCAATCCAAAAGGTATTGCAAGAGGGTTTCCTTTGATTGGGCTATAACCTGTGAGTATAAACTGATGAACGAAACGAGACTTCTGCGGAAGTCTCGTTTTTTTTATACTATAGGTAAGGAGGAACGACCATGAACAATTTTATATTTGAAAACACAACAAAAACCTTTTTCGGCAAGGGATGTGTCAGGGAGTACCTGTCTTGCCTTTCTGGTCATTACGGACAGAATGTAATGCTTGCCTATGGCGGGGGCTCCATCAAGAAAAATGGTATCTACGACGAAGTGATGGAGAGCTTGAAAAAGGCTGGGAAAAACATTATTGAATTTTCCGGTATTACGGCAAATCCCACCTATGCCAAAGTGTTAGAAGGTGCAAGGCTGGCGCGGGAAAATAAAGTGGAACTGATTCTCGGTGTGGGTGGTGGCAGTGTCATGGATTGCTGCAAAGCCATTTCTATGGCGGCTGTTTATAACGGTGATATTTGGGCAGATTTTTGGGCAAGACCAGGTATCATCGAATTTGAGCCACTGCCTTTGGGCGTGATTGTTACAGTGGCAGGAACCGGCAGTGAAATGAACGGTGGTGCGGTCATTACCAATGAGACATTGAAAATCAAGACGGGCAGGGATTATCCTAAGTGCAATCCCAAATTTACGCTGATGGACCCTGCTTATACCTATAGCGTTCCCAAGAAACAGATGGTATCCGGTGGGTTCGATATTTTGTCTCATATTATGGAAACGTATTTTAGTGAGCCGAATGAGGACAATGTTTCCGATGATATTTCAGAAGCGTTAATGCGGGGCGTAATTCGCGATTTGCGTGCGGCTATTTTGAATCCGCAGGATTATACTGCCAGAAGTAATCTGATGTGGGAGTCTACCATGGCGGAGAACCGTATCGTTAAACTGGGTAAGCGGATGGACTTTGAGTGCCACCAGATGGAACATCAGCTTGGCGCTTACACGAATTGCAATCACGGTGCAGGTCTTGCGGTACTGCATCCCGTTTATTACCGGCACATTTATCAGGACGGACTTTCCAAATTTCAGAAGTTTGCCGTAAATGTTTGGGGCATTTCTCCGGAGGGCAAAACCCAAGAAGAACTGGCGCGTGCCGGCGTGGAAGCTTTGGCGGATTTTATCAAAGAAATTGGTCTTCCCACAACTCTTCGGGAGTTGGGCGTAGATGAATCCACAGATTTGAAAGTTATTGCGGATTCCTGCAACCTTGCCCTTGGCAGTTATAAGAAAATGACACATGAAGAAATCCTGGAAATCTTCCGGGAATGCTATTAAGCAGAAAGGAGTTTTACCATGAAAAAAATGACAACATTATTTTTGAGCGTATTGATGATTTTTAGTTTTGCCGCTTGTGGCAGCCAGAACAACGGAAACGACGTTTCTACCTCCAGGGATGCAAATGAAGGCACGCAGGAGCCTGCCCAACAGTCCGAAGAAATACCCACCGAAACACCAACCGAGGCGTCTGGCGAAGAATCTGCCGGGGAACTGGAAACTACGGGAGGAAAAACACTAGTCGTCTATTATTCAGCAACGGGAAATACAGAGGAAGTGGCGAATTATATTGTAGCAGCAACAGGTGCGGATATTTTTGAATTGGAGCCGGTGGAACCTTACAGTGATGATGACTTGAACTGGACAGATGACAACAGCCGGGTGGTATACGAACATGATAATCCGGATGCAAGGGCTGTGGAACTTGTAGCGTCAACGGTTCCGGATTGGGAGTCTTATGATACCGTCTTTATCGGATATCCTATCTGGTGGGGAATTGCGGCGTGGCCGGTAGACGGTTTCATTGAAGCCAATGATTTTACGGGAAAAACAGTGATTCCTTTCTGTACTTCTTCCAGTTCCGGATTGGGAGAAAGCGGAGAATTGTTGGCGGAAGCAGCAGGAACCGGAAACTGGCAGGAAGGAGAACGATTTTCCTCCAGTGATTCGGAAGAAACTGTTCAGGCTTGGGTAGAAGACCTGGGTTTGTAAACTGGGGCAGAGATGATAATGGAGCATCCTCTTTTTACTGTATCTGACGTTCGATTATCTTCAAAAATTTTATGATATCATCTGTAGGCGTCTTACAGTACAGCAGTCCATACGGAATAGGGTAATCCCATTCCACCGGTATTGTAACGAGTGAGGGATGAACGTCTTTCCAGCATTCCAAAGTTATCATAACATGGCGGGTCTGAACGCAGTGGTTAAATACCTCCATATCATAGAACTGAGGAGTATCCTCAATTTTAATTTCCGGATGTTGTTCTATTTCATCTCTGATTCTGTCAACATGTTTGGAGTCTCCACGCTTTACCATCATGAGCGTTTCACCGTAAAGGTCTTTTATGGTGAGACGTTCTTTTTGTGCCAGAGGATGCTCGCGGGATACTGCGACACAATGCTGATAGGTTCCCAGCTGCTGAAAATTGCAGTGGTTCAGCCATTGTTCTGAATCGCAGGCGCCTACCAGAAAATCGAATTTTTCTCCCAAAGCGGCTATTTCCGACAGAATGCTTTCGTGGTCGTCCTCGAATGGAACAATATGCAGCTTGTATCCGGGGAAATTTTTATTTACCTGATACCATAAATCCATGAATGGTTTACATGGATTTAAGATAGAGGTTCCGACACAGAAAGTAGTTTCGTAAATCTCCATTTTTTGTCTTGCTTCTTCGATTGCTTTTTGGGAATAATCAAACAGATATTTGGCATGTTTGTATATGACTTTACCGGCTTCCGTAAGATGGATTCCCTGATTGGTGCGCTCCATGAGCTTCAGACCCAAATGATTTTCCAGAGAATTAATCTGCTTCATAACAGATGTGGATGAAATAAAAAGTTTTTCTGCTGCTTTGGTAAAACTACCGCAGTCGGCTACACAAACAAAAACAGTTAGCTGGCTATTATACATTTATGCACCTCCATCGTATCAACTTTTAGTTGATACGATGCTATCATATTTGTTCTTCCATGTCAAGGGCGTGGATTGTATGATAAAATACAAAAAGAAAACATAAAAAAGGAGAAGATGACATGGCACAGCTTATCGTTTATTTTTCGCGGGAAGGTGAGAACTATGTAAATGGAACTATCAAAAATCTGCAGGTCGGTAATACAGAGATTGCAGCGAAGATGATTCAGGACTATACAGATGCTGATATTTTTAAGATGGAGCCGAATGTTCCCTATTCCGAAGATTACAATGAATGTATTGCACAGGCACAGGATGACCAGCGGCGGGATGCCCGTCCGGAGTTGAAAGAATATCCGAAGAGCTTAGAAAAGTATGACACAGTTTATCTGGGCTATCCCAATTACTGGGGAACAATGCCTATGGCAGTGTTTACTTTTCTGGAGCATTTTGACTTTACCGGAAAGACGATTGCACCGTTTTGTACCCATGAGGGCAGCGGAATGGGACACAGCGAAGAGGATATAAAGCGTTTATGCCCCGGAGCAGTTGTAAAAAAAGGGCTGGCAATTCACGGGGTGTCTGTATCACGTTCGGAAAAAGATATCAAAGAATGGATAGAAAAAAATGAATAGAAAAAGAATGAATAGAAAGGAATTAGAAAAATGAAAGAATTCGCGAAAAGAAGTGTTTTTCCTATTGGAAATGAAAATTCTGCTTTTGCACAGTATTTTGATGGAAAAAGTTATTTGAATATGCTCTCCACTGAGCAGGTCGCAATCGGAAATGTTACCTTTGAGGCAGGGTGCCGGAATCACTGGCATATCCATCATGCCCAAAAAGGCGGCGGTCAGATTCTGCTTGTTACGGCAGGGCGTGGTTACTATCAGGAATGGGGAGAAGAACCCAGAGAGCTTCATCCGGGGGATGTGGTGAATATCCCGGCAGAAGTCAAGCACTGGCATGGAGCAGCGCCGGACAGTATATTTCAGCATCTGGCAATCGAGGTTCCGGGAGAAGGAACTTCTACGGAATGGTGTGAAGCGGTAGATGAAAGTGAGTACAGTAAGTTGAAATAATAAGGCGAAAAATAAGGCGAAGAATAAGGAAAAGAATTTGGAGAAGGAGAAGAGGAAAATGGAAGTTACAGAAAAAGCAAAAAATTATCTCGATAAAATGTTTCCGGGAGAGCAGTCTTCGTTTTTGGAAACTGACCCGGAATTTACTCAGAGGTTTGGTAATTTCGCTTTTGACGAAGTAGTGAATCAGGACGATTTGGATGATAAAACACGCTTTATGGCGATTCTTGCCACATTACTTGGCTGTCAGGGGACAGATGCGTTTCGGGTCATGCTGCCTGCGGCGCTGAATTTTGGTGTGACGCCGGTTGAAGTGAAGGAAATCGTATATCAGGCAGTGGCATATCTTGGTATGGGCAGAGTATTTCCGTTCTTGGAAATCACTAATGAAGTATTGACAGAGCGTGGAGTTACATTGCCGCTGCCCGGTCAGGAAACCACAACGATGGAAAACCGCCGGGAGGCAGGGACACAGGCTCAGGTGGATATTTTCGGTGAGAATATGCGGGATTTCTGGAAATCCGGTCCGCAGGAAAGCCGCCACATCAATTATTGGCTGGCAGATAACTGCTTTGGCGATTATTACACCAGAACGGGGCTTGATTATAAACAGCGGGAAATGATTACCTTCTGTTTTCTGGCAGCACAGGGCGGATGTGAACCCCAGCTTACCAGTCACGCGGCGGCTAATATGAAAATCGGAAATGATAAAGCATTTCTGATTAAGGTGATTTCCCAGTGTCTTCCCTACATTGGTTATCCGAGAAGCCTTAATGCCCTTAGATGTGTCAATGAGGCGGCGAAACTGCAGGAGGAAAAATAATGAAGGATGTAATGATTTTAACCGGCGCGGGTCAGATAGGTATGGCGATTGCCCGGAGGATGGGCTATGGAAAGAAGATTGTCGTAGGTGATAAGAAGCTTGAAAGTAGATTTGTACGGGACTGCCGTACTATTGGAGGAAGTTGGAAAAGTTATCAGGAAAGGTGGCGTTGGTGTGACGATTTCCAGTCAGTCCGGTTGGCGTATGCCTGCCCTGAGTGCCGAGGAAGATGAACTTCTGGCGATTACATCAACAGAAGAACTTCTGAAACTTCCCATGTTACAGCAGGCAAATATCCGGGATACATTGCACGCTTATCAGATAGCAAAACGATGTAATGAAAAGCGTGTCATGGCAGAAGCAGTCAAATGGGGAAAAAGGGGTGCACGAATCAATGCGATTGCTCCCGGTATTATTGTAACACCGTTGGCGATTGACGAATTTAACGGTCCGCGGGGAGATTTTTACAAAAATATGTTTAAAAATTGTCCTGCCGGTCGTCCGGGAACGGCAGATGAAGTCGCTAATGTTGCAGAACTGCTGATGAGTGACAGAGGCGCATTTATTACCGGTTCTACCTTTTTAATTGACGGCGGGGCAACTTCCAGCTATTACTACGGACCCTTAAAGCCGGAAAAATAATGTTGAGAATAGAATAAAAATTTCAAATTTCAGGAGGTACATAATATGTCTTATCAGTTTTTTAATCCTACCCGTGTTTTATTTGGCGCAGGTCAGTTGAACAATCTGCATGAACAGGCAATGCCGGGAAAAAAAGCAATGGTCGTTATTTCAAACGGAAAGTCCACCCGTGAGAGCGGTGCGCTGGACCGCACCATGGAGCAGCTTCATATGGCAGGTGTAGAGACGGTTCTTTTCGATAAGGTAGGAGCCAATCCGTTGAAGGCAACTGTGGAGGAAGGCGGCAGATTTGCCAAAGAGAATGGCTGCGATTTTGTGGTTGCACTGGGCGGCGGTTCTGTTATGGATGCCGCGAAGATAATGGCAATGTATGCGTTACAGCCGGGGGATTTATGGGACTACGTTGCAGGTTCTACCGGAAAAATGCTTCCGCTGGTAAATCCCACTTTGCCGATAATTGCGATTACTACAACAGCAGGCACAGGTTCCGAGGTAGACCAGTGGGGCGTAGTGACAAATCCGGATACGAATGAAAAAATTGGCTGCGGTGGACAGGACAGTCTGTTTCCGGTAATCGCTGTGGTCGACCCGGAACTGATGGCTACGGTTCCCCCAAAGTTTACTGCATATCAGGGCTTTGATGCGCTGTTCCATTCCACAGAAGGTTATATTTCCAAGGCAAATAGTCTGATGAGTGATATGGTTCAGTTAGCAGCCATTGAAAATATCGGTAAATATCTTGCCCGTGCGGTAAAGGATGGAACTGATATGGAGGCGCGGGAACATGTGGCTTTTGCCAACACCATGTCCGGTTATTCCATGGTAGTGGGAGCCTGCACCAGTGAACATGCCATGGAACACGCTATGAGCGCATATCATCAGGAGCTGCCCCATGGAGCTGGTCTGATTATGATTTCCAGAGAGTATTATACGCACTTTGTAAATAAACATTGCTGCGACGAACGTTTTGTGCGTATGGCTCAGGCGCTGGGAAAAACAGATGCCAAAGACCCTATGGATTTTGTGACGGCACTTGTGGAATTGCAGAAAGCCTGCGGTGTAGATGATTTGAAAATGTCTGATTACGGAATCAAAAAGGATGAGTGCATGACGCTGGCGAAAAATGCCCGTGCTACCATGGGTGGTTTATTTACCTGTGACCCGGTTGATATGACAGAGGAAGAATGTGCCGCAATCTTTGAGAAATCCTATCAGTAAGATTGGAGGAAATAGGATAAAAAATGCCTGCAAAGGTGCAGCCTTCATCCACGAAATGGAAGTGCAGTTTGATTCTATCGGCGGAGATTCTTTAGAAACTCCGGAGGATGAGATTGCAGAGTGGATAGAGCAGATAAAAAAGAGTTAAAACCTGTGGGTATATACTGATGAACGGATGGAGACTTCTTATGAGGTCTCGCTTTCCTTATAATAAAGACAGATGAAACGATTTCATTTGCGTATTTCAAGAGGATAGGAGGAAAGAGAACATATGCAGTATAGAACCCTTGGAAACGATTTAACGGTATCCGCAGTAGGACTTGGCTGTATGGGAATGAGTCACGCTTATGGCGCACCTGCGGATAAAAAAGAGATGACAGAGCTCCTGGCTCAGGCTGTGGACATGGGCTACACGTTCTTTGACACGGCAGAAGTTTACGGGACAGCGGAAAACCCTCATGCAAACGAGGAACTGGTAGGCAGGGCACTAAAGCCTTACCGGAAAAAAATTGTATTGGCAACGAAGTTCGGTATTCGCTTCGATATGTCCAGCCCGCAGGTCAACAAGCCGCTGATTCCGGATTCCCGGCCGGAGATAATTCGCGCTTCTGTGGAAAGTTCGCTGAAACGGCTTGGCTCCGACCATATTGATCTGTATTATCAGCACCGGACGGACCCAAACGTTCCTATTGAGGAAGTAGCCGGTGTTATGGCAGACCTGATAAAAGAGGGCAAAATCACCCATTGGGGATTGTCTGAAGCAACAGAGGAGACTATTCGTCGCGCGCATACAGTCTGCCCGGTTACAGCCATTCAGAACCGTTATTCCATGATGGCTCGTTGGCACGAAGCCCTGTTTCCAGTACTGGAGGAATTACAAATTGGTTATGTGGCTTTTTCACCACTGGCAAACGGCTTTTTATCCGCGAAATACGGAAAAGACACTGTCTTCGATGGTCTTTATGATTACCGAAGCATGATGCCTCAGTTTTCGGAAGAGGGCATTGAAAAGAACAGAGCCCTGCTTGATTTACTGTACAAAATGGCAGCAGAAAAGCAGACGACCCCGGCACAGATTTCTCTTGCATGGATGCTTTGTAAAAAACCTTATATTGTTCCAATTCCAGGAACCAGAAAAGTAGAGCGCCTGATAGAAAATGCCAGAGCAGTTGAGGTGCAGCTGACGGCTGAGGAAGTGGAGTCGCTGGACCAGGCATTGGATGAAATGGAAATGTCTGAGGTATTTGGCGGTTCCAAAGTTATAAAGAACAATGAAAAATAATAAAAACAATAAAAATAATAAAAGCAATAAAAAAGGAGTGTAAGAATCATGAGAAAGAATTTTGGACAGAATACCTGGTTTTATCCCCTGCCGGTGTTAATTATCGGCAGCTATGATGAAAATGGAAAGGCAGATGCCATGAATGCGGCCTGGGGCGGCATTTATGACAGAAATCACGTAGTGCTTGCCTTAAGTGAAGGACATAAAACCACAAAGAATATTAAGACAAAAGGTGCATTTACTGTAAGCTTTGCAGATGTTGCACATGTAGTGGCGGCAGATTATGTTGGAATGGTTTCTGCCAATACTGTTACGGACAAGCTGGAAAAAGCAGGGTTTCATACTACCAAAAGTGAATATGTAGATGCGCCTGTCATTGATGAGCTTCCGATGGCGTTGGAGTGCCGGTTCATAAAGGTGAATGAGGATGGAAATATTATCGGTGAAATTGTTAATATCAGTGCAGACGAAAGTGTTTTGAAGGAAGATGGTACCATTGATTCAGAAAAACTGCAGGTGATTTCCTTCGACCCGGTTCACAACACTTATCTAAAGCTGGGAGAAAAGGTCGGAAATGCTTTTAAGGACGGAGCATCGTTAAAATAATTCGGAATATAAATGTGTTTGATTTTACGCTGATACGGATATGACTGCAATTTAGGCGTTGGATGATTTGGCTTTTGATGAATGGGAGAACTGATTGTCCTTCACCTGATTGCCGTATCCATACTGATGGATATTTTCTGGCAGCTGCTTAGGAAAGTATTCCGAAATAGGTCATCGTGCAGAGGAATTGTAATAGGCAGAAAGCTATATGGATGTGGAATCCTGCCCATTGTGGTTACGGCTGTTTTTCTTGTATATGGTTCCTGGAATATGAACCATGTGGTGAGAACCGAATACAATGTGGCGACAGATAAAAATATCGGCAATTATAAAATTTTGCTCATTACGGATACACATTATGACACGATACAAGATACAAAAGTGCTGAAAGAAAAAGTGAATGAGATGAACGCAGAAGCCCCGGATATTGTCATTTTAGGCGGTGATATCGTAGAAGAAGATACTTCGAAAGAGGCGATGCAGGAAGTTTTTCAGATATTAGGTGGACTGGAAAATACCTATGGGATTTATTATGTGTATGGAAATCACGACAGACAGCCGTACACAGAGCAGCGCAGCTATACAGATGAGGAATTGGAAAACGCCATATTAGAAAATCAAATTACAATACTAGAGGATAGCTATGAAGTAATTAATGACGAGCTCATTCTAGCAGGAAGAGCAGATGCAGCGTGGGGAAACAGCTCCAACAGGGCTTCTGTAGAAGAAATATTGGCAGATGTGGACAGGGAAAAGTATATCATTATGGCGGACCATCAGCCCATAGAAGCAGAGGAAAATAATGCCCAGGGCGTAGATTTGGAACTGTCCGGACATACACATGCCGGACAGCTTTGGCCCGTTGGAGTTTTGTCGGAATTAACCGGCGTATTGAATTATGGGGAATACCAGGAAGAAAATTGTAAAGTGATTGTTTCTTCCGGATTCACCGGATGGGGCTATCCCATAAGAACAGAGGAACATTGTGAGTATGTACTAATCAATGTTACCAGCCATTAGACATATGGTTTTCCCGGCTAAATTATTCTTCAACCCGAATCAGATTGCTTACATAGGGGCGTTTACCGGAAAGCACCTCGTCATAGAAATTTTGCTTCCAGTCGATATAGGCAACGCTGTCTTCCAGTTCTTTGATAGAAGACAGTAATTCTGCCTGTTTTTTCGCCAGCATTTCCTTTCGCAGCATAATGGTGGATTCGCCCTGCAGGCATAACGCTAAATATTCTTTCATTTCCTGGATGCTCATACCGCATTTTTTTAAGCAGGTAAGGTCCTTAATCCATTTTACATCTTTCTCATCGAAAATCCGGCGGTTGTTGCCGTCTCTCTTGACATTGGGAACCAGTCCCTCGTTGCAATAGTATTTTAAAGTCTGATAGGTTATATCTAATTCCCGGCAGACCTGCATCATCGTATACATGTTCATTGCCTCCTGTATTGTTCACAAAAAATTCACAAAATAAAATGGTAAAAACTATTGACCGATAGTAACAACCGTAAATTATAATCGGTTACAACAAGCGGTTCAAACAAACGGTTGAAACAACCGTATTGTAGCATGAAAAGCATAAGATTGCAAGAGTAAGGAGTAGTGATTGCAAATGAAAGTATTACTTGTAAATGGTAGTTCCAGAAAAAACGGCTGCACAGGTGTAGCTCTGGGTGAAGTTGAACGCGCCCTGAAGGAAGAAGGAATTGAAACCGAACAATTTTTTATCGGAAATGAAGCGCTGCCGGATTGTATTGCCTGTCGTAAATGCAGGGAAATCGGGCGGTGTATATTCAATGATATTGTAAATGAATTTGTAGAAAAGGCAAAATCTGCGGATGGCTTCGTGTTCGGTTCTCCGGTCTATTTTGCACATCCAAGCGGCAGACTTCTGACCTTTATGGACAGAGCCTTTTATTCCGGAGGAGCGGCATTTCAGTTTAAGCCTGCGGCGGCAGTCTTATCCGCAAGACGGGCGGGAACCACAGCATCCTTTGATGTAATCAACAAGTATTTTACAATCTGCTCTATGCCGGTGGTGTCCTCTACTTATTGGAACCATGTTTACGGCGCACAGCCGGAGGAAGTTACAGAGGACAAAGAGGGGCTTATGACGATGTATAACATTGGCAAAAACATGGCGTGGATGTTGAAATGTATTGCGCTTGGAAAAGAGCATGGTCTGGGACATCCGGACAATGAAAAAGTTTTAACAAATTTTACGAGATAAAATAAGGAGGCAGTTATAATGAACAAATTTACATTTTCTTATCCCACAAAGGTATATTTTGGAGAAGGAAGCGCAGCACAGGCTTTGGAAGCGGAACTCGGCAGGGTTGGTAAAACTGTAATGCTTGCTTATGGCGGCGGTTCCATAAAAAAGAACGGTGTTTATGATGAAATGAAAGCTCTGCTTGAACGGGCAGGCAAGAAAGTGGTGGATTTCGACCGTATCATGTCGAACCCTACATATACCAAGGTGCAAGAGGGCGCGGCACTGGCGCGTGGGCAGCATGTGGATTTTATTTTAGCGGTGGGCGGAGGCAGTGTCATTGACTGCTGTAAGGTGATTTCTGCGCAGGCTATGTTGGATGAGGATATTTGGAATATGGAATACGTCAAAGGAAAATTCCCCACAGCAGGGATTCCTATGGGCGCAGTTGTTACCGCTTCCGGCACTGGTGCAGAGATGAATGCAGGTGCAGTCATTACTTATGAGGAAAAAATATGGAAAGGACCGATTTTTGGAATCGCAGCTTCCTTTGCTGTGCTTGATCCGGCATATACCATGTCCGTTCCGCCTATGCAGGTTCTCTCAGGGGCATTTGATACCTTAAGTCATGCCATGGAAACCTATCTTGGCAACTCTGATCAGGATAATGTATCGGATGATGTGGCGCTGGCGATTATGCGTAATACAGTGGTAAACATGCGCCGTTTGCTTGAAAACATAGATGATTGTCAGGCACGGAGCAACCTTATGTGGGATTCTGCCATGGCAGAAAATGGAATCTTAAAATGTGGACGTTTGACTGATTTTCAGGCGCACCAGATAGAGCATCAGTTGGGCGCATATACGGATTGTAACCACGGACAGGGATTGGCGGTGATTCATCCCGCTTATTACCGTCATATCGTAAAGGATGCACCGGACAAATTTTCTCGGTTTGCAAAGGTCGTATTCGGTGTGGATACCGCAGAAGAAGGTGTGGATGCTCTGGAAAATTTTATCAAAGAGTGTGGGTTACCTACCAAAATGAGTCAGCTCAAGTCCACGGTGGAAATTACGCCGGAGGTTCTGCGACAGGTAGCTGATACCTGCAACATTATAAAGTGTAATCCCCGGGAACTTAGTCGGGATGAAATTTATGAGATTCTGATGGAGTGTTTATAAGGAGGGATGACTATGAAGCTTAGTAAAAAAGGATTGATTCTGGGAATAGCAGTAATTGTGGTTGCTGCCATCGTTTTTGTCGGTTATAACATCTATCGTTATCCGGCTATGTTTAGAAGTTTATCGGATCACTCGTTGAATGATTCCCAAGTGGAGGAATTGCGGGAAGAAATCCTTTCACAGCCTGACACAAAGGTGTTAGTTGCCTATTTTTCTTATTCCGGTACAACGAAAAATATTGCAAATGCAATCAGCGAAAAAACCGGCGGTGATTTGTTTGAGATTGCCCCGCAGGATGGCTATTCCAATGTATATATGGAATCCAATAGTGAAATCAGGAACAATGAACGCCCTGCTTTGACGGATACAGTGGAAAACATGGAGGAGTACGATATTGTGTTCGTAGGTTATCCGGTGTGGTGGCATGCAACACCGGCTCCCATTAACACGTTTTTGGAAAGTTATGATTTCACCGGAAAGCTCATCATTCCATTTTGTACCAGCGGTGAAAGTGATATTGATGAGACAATGCCCACATTCCTCAATTCCTGTGACGGTCTGGCGGTATATGGGGAACGGCGGATTAGTGGAACGAGTGAGCTTGACGGATGGCTTTCGGAGCTTGGTTTGATGTACGAGGAACTGGAAACAACGGAACCGGAAACAGCAGAGACGGATGCAAATGGCGGAAATATTTTGATTGCGTATTTTTCCTATACGGGAAATACAGAGGAAGTAGCGCAGACGATTGCAGAATACACTGGCGGTGATCTGGCTGAAATTGAACGGGCAGAGGAATATGGAGATTTGCAGGAGGAAGCTGAAGCAGAAATTCTGGATGGCGTACACCCGGAAATTACCATATCTGTGGATAGTATTACGGAGTATGACACGATTTTCGTGGGTTATCCCATTTGGTGGGATGAGGCTCCCGCCATGATTGCTACATTCCTTGCAGACAATGATTTCTCCGGAAAAACAATCATTCCATTTTGCACCAGTTCCAGCGATGACATAGGAAACAGCCTCCATATTTTCAACGAGTTTTGCCCGGATGCTGAGATTGCAGAGGGACTTACCGCAAATGATCTGAACGATATTGAACCTTGGATTCAGAGCCTTGGACTTATGGAATAAAGGAGAATGTCTATGTTCAGGAATTAGTGAATGAGGAAGGAGCTCAGAATGAAAATGAGTAAAAATGTATTGATTATTTCATCAAGCCCCCGTAAGGGCGGCAATTCAGATACACTTTGCGAGCAGTTCAGGAAAGGCGCAGAAGAAGCAGGAAATCAAGTGGATAAAATCCGGCTTTCGGAGCTTACCATTGACTATTGCTCTGCCTGCTATGCCTGTAAAACAAAGGGGCACTGTGTGAAACAGGACGATATGGAACAGGTCATTGCGAAAATGCGGGATGCCGATGTAATCGTTCTGGCTACTCCCGTATACTTCTATACCATGTGTGCACAGCTGAAAACCATGATAGACCGCACTTTGGGTGGAGCGCAAAAAGCCGGTCTGGAAAACAAGGAGTTTTATCTGATGGCTACAGCTGCCGATGGAAAAGCAGCAATGGAAAGGACGATTGACGGGCTGCGGGGTTACATAGAATGTCTGCCGGGCGCAAAGGAGATGGGAGTCATCTATGGCGCTGGGGCTTGGCAGCTGGGGGATATTCAAAGGAATCCTGCTATGCAGCAGTCGTATCAGATGGGTAAAAGCATCTGTTGACATAGATGATTGGGAGCAATCATGTACTTCGCGGCGCATAAGGTTGAGTTTTTTTCTGCGCCGTTCATAACTATAAAAAGTAAAGGAGCGAAACAACAATGAAAAAATTAACAGCCACACTTCTTTCTGTTCTGCTGGTTCTTTCTCTGGCTGCTTGCGGAAATAGTAATCAAAATAATAAGGCGGATACACCGACAGAAACAGGGGACGCAAATTTCACAACGGAGCCTGATAACAGCAGCGTAGAAAGCATAGAGGGCAGTGCAGAAAGCGCAGAGGATGCAGAAAACGCAGGTACTGAGGAATCAGGCAGCAGTAATATTTTGATTGCGTACTTCTCCGTTATGGAAACGGATGATGTAGACACGGTAGCCGGTGCGAGCCGTGTAGCAGTGGATGGAGAGGTTTTGGGAAATAATCAATACATTGCGCAGATTATCCAGCAGGAAACAGGGGGAGAGCTGTTCTCCATCGAAACAGTGCAGGAATATCCCACAACTCACGAGCCACTTTTGGAGTTTGCTTATGATGAAAAAGCGGATAATGCAAGACCAAAGCTTGCCACACATATAGAAAATCCCGATAGCTATGATGTGATTTTCTTAGGTTTCCCTAACTGGAACGCCGATTTACCTATGCCGCTTTATACATTCCTTGAAGAATATGATTTCAGCGGAAAGACGATTATCCCATTTACCACCCACGGCGGAAGCGGTTTTTCCAGAACCATTCAGACCATTTCCGAATTGCAGCCGAACGCAACGGTTATTTTTGATGGTCTCTCTCTTTCACGAAACAGTGTATCAGGAGCAGAGAGCGATGTTGCAGATTGGGTCAATGGTCTCGATTTGAAAACGGAGGAATGATTTCGCACATGAATGGCACCATTTCTGGTGTTGATTAGGTATAACCTGCGGGTATAAACTAATGAACAAATCGAGACTTCTGCAGGAGCCTCGATTTTTTTATACTATAGGTAGCAAATGAGGTAGAAGAAAATTACTGGCAGGAGGGATGAATATTTTGAAACGGATGATTGCAATGGGAATTCTGACGGTCCTGTTTATGACCATAATCAATGCCTGTGGAAATACAGATGGAACAAAGCGAAATCAGGAGGAGCAGGATATGCCAACTAACTCTATTAAAGCAAAGTCCGAGGTGGATTATATGGACAATGCAGACATAAGCACTCCATATACTGTTGACACAGCCATATCCGATGTAATAAATGATCCTGTTTTCGGAAATTATGGCAGACTGATTTTTCCGGTAGACACTGGTTATTATAGCGGGGATACACTGGGAGAACTGCGGTTGACCTGGTATAACAATATCGACCCGAATGAAACGGTAGCGATTACAAATTACATGAAAGAGCATGCTGCCTCCGGTGATACCATCTTTTATGACATTTATACAGAGGAAGAAAAGGCGGCTGACCCGGCAAAAGAAGATACAGGGTTGTTCTTTTTCAAGGGAAATCCTGGTGAAAGATTTGCAATCTGTAATGCGGGCGGGGCATTTGCCTATGTGGGTGCCATGCAGGACAGTTTTCCCCACGCTTTGGAATTGTCCAAGCAAGGATATAACGCATTTGCCCTGATTTATCGACCCGGTGCACAGACGGCCTGTGAAGACCTGGCTCGTGCCATTCAATATATCTTTGAGCATGCGGAGGAACTGGAAGTGAACCCTGAAGGCTATTCTCTGTGGGGTGGCAGTGCCGGTGCAAGAATGGCGGCATGGCTTGGCGCCTATGGAACGGCAGCTTTTGGAGCAGACATCTTTCCACAGCCGGCAGCGGTCATTATGCAATATACCGGATTGAGCGAATACAGCGAAAGTGACCCCGCGACATTCGTGACGGTTGGAGAAAGTGATGGGATTGCAAGCTGGCGCGTTATGAAGCGACGGCTTGACGCTATGAGTACACTGGGAATTGACACAGAATTTCATTCTTATCCAGGGTTGGGGCATGGCTTTGGACTGGGAACAGGTACGGTGGCAGAAGGATGGCTTGATGAGGCAATCGCATTCTGGCAAAAGCAAATATAACTCAAAGGTATCATTTGTAAAGCAAAATGGAGGTTTATGTTAATGAAAGATTTTCAACTGAGAAATGACACAAAATTATTGTTTCGAAATAATCCTGCGGCAGATTTATCGGCACTTACTGCAGGAAAAAAGATACTATTTGTCTATGGCGGCGGTTCTGCCAAAAAGAATGGCTGTTATGATGAGGTAAAAAAGGCAGTGGAAAGCGCCGGCGGCATTTTTTATGAGCTTGGGAATGCTTCCAGGGAACTGGCTGATATTGAAAATGGAATTCGTCTTGTAAAAGAAAAGGGGATTGAGCTTATAATCGGCGCCGGCGGGGCAAACATTATGGACTGTGCAAAGCTGATTGCATTTGGTACTTATCATACGGATGAACTCTGGGCGTATGTAAAGGCGGAAAAGAGCCCCTATGGTCTTAAAAAGCTGCCGTTGATTCTGATGCCCACCTACCCTTCAAGTGGTTCGGAGTATGGTCTGGGTGCTGTATCAGCAGATTCCAGAACCGGGGATTTTGGCACTGCTTATGGCATTGCAGCAGATACGGCGATTCTTGTACCGAAGTATTCCATGTTTCTTGGGGCGGAAATGACAGCCTATACCGGATTAGTCACATTGGTACAATTATCGGCTTCCACCCTTGGAGATAAGAATCCGGTATCCTATGACATTGGTATTTCTGTGATTCGGAATGTCCTTAAAGCAACAAAAGAATTGAAAGAGAATCCGAAGAATGCGGATGTCCGTGGTGTGATTCTTTATGGAGCGGCAATTTCGACTTCCGGACGGTTAGGACTTGGTAAAGAAGAAAATTATGCGTATGACATCTATGAATTGGAATTCATTCCGGAGGTTTTGTACGGTGCCTCTTATCGAAAGAGTCTGACAACGCTATTCCCCCGCTTCCTGAAAGCTATGGCAAAATACCATGATACCGATATTCGCCGATACTTTAAGGATGTGTTTGGTTATGAGGGAAGCATAGAGGAATCTGTTGATAATATGACTGGGCTTTTTGGGGAGCTTGGTGTTGATATGTATTTTGACGGCGAGGTTTCTGCCAAAGCAATAAAAGGAATTGATATTTCAACTATGTTTTCTATGGATGAGGTCACAGGCATTGTGAAAGAGTGCCTTCGTTGATTAGAACATACAGAACAAATAAAAGTTCAAGAAACACCCTTTGGGTATAAGTAGAAAGGATGCAACATGAAAAAAAGAAAAAAGTGGCCGTTTATTATGGTTGTTCTTGTAATGCTGATTGGAATTGCCTGTTGGTATCTGTTCTTCGGCGGTCGAATCGCGAATGTTGGCAGCGAGATAACAGCCGGTGAGGAGGGGACACGCTCCCTGGTCGTGTATTTTTCGAGGGCGGGTGAGATTCCGGATACGATGGACGCCATGGCATCGGCAACGCCCAATTCTAATCAGGCTGCGGAGGGCAGCGATACCGAAGCCGCGGCAAAAATGATACAGGAACTTACGGGAGCAGATTTGTATCAAATCCGAACAGAGCGATATTATCGCAGCGCTTTCTGGGGAACTGCTGCCACGGCGTGGATTGAGGAAGCGTTGAATTTAAGACCGGGATTAGCGGCTCAGCCGGAGAATCTGGATGCTTACGATGTTATTTATGTGGGTTATCCAATCTGGTGGTTTAATGCGCCCATGGCAGTTGGCAGCTTTTTGGAAAGCTATGATTTGACGGGAAAGATCATTGTGCCATTCTGCACCAGCAGTGACAATGGGATTGATGTCAGCATGGACTATATCCGTGAGGCTTCGGAAGAGGCAACGGTTCTGGAGGGCTATCGTGTTCATAATTCCAGTCTGGAAGATGTAGCAGCATGGCTCACACGCATCGGTATGCTGGAGCAAACAGACAATATAGAGGATGCCGGTGGAAGTCAGTATGAAACAGGAATGGAAACCACGGATACAAAACCGGAAGAAAGCGCACTTGGTTACGTTACAGAGGGAACGGAAGAATACCGAGGCTTTGTCATCGACAATGTGTTTCATTCCGTGGGTGAGGGCGATATCCACTACAATGTCTATATTCCAGAGAGCTACGATGGAAGCGAACCGTATGCACTGTACTTTACTCTGCCAGGCTATGAAGGGCTGTATTTCCAAGGAGTTGCCGCAAATATACAGTCTGAAGCGTTCGGTTTTGAAGCGCAGAAATACAATAGCGAAATGATTGTTGTGGCTCCACAGTTAAGCGATTGGGGAGAGACTTCCGCAAATCAGACGATTGCTCTGGTGGAGTATTTTCTGGAGCAATATAACATCGATGCCTCAAAGGTATATGGAAACGGTTATTCCGGCGGCGGAGAAACGATGTCTATTGTGATGGACAAGCGCCCGGATTTATTTACTGCTTATCTGCAGGTCAGCTCTCAGTGGGATGGAGAATTTGAATCTGTGGCTGAGCAGCAGTTGCCGGTGTATTTTGCCATTGGTCGCAATGATGAATACTATGGTTCCGAACCAACCCAGGAGGCTTATGATACTCTTCATGAACTGTATGAGCAGCAGGGATTAACCGAGGCGGAAATCAATGAGCTGCTTGTTTTGGATATAAAAGAGCATGAGTATTTTACAGAACAAAATGTTTCGAATGAGCATGGCGGAGGCGGTCTTTTCGCTTATGACGAAGAAATTATGGGATGGTTGTTTTCTCATTAAGATAAGAGATGTTAGAAACGAGATTTTGATAAGGAGGAGATACGCAATGAGACGAATAATTGCTCTTTTATTGATTACTGTTCTCAGTTTAGGACTTGCAGCCTGCGGAACCAGTAATAACGCCGAGTCTTCTAAGAAAGATGCGCCTGCAGACAGTCAGGCAGATGCGTCTGGTACAGAAGAAAGTAGTGCCTTTGCGTCGGAAGAATCACAGACAGCAAGCTCCAATGTGCTGATTGCCTATTTTTCGGTGCCGGAGGATGTGGACACGGTAGATGCCGTTGCCGGTGCCAGCATTGTCATAAGAGACGGTGAAAAGCTGGGTAATACCGAGTATGTTGCAAAACTAATCCAGGAAACGGTAGGCGGAGATTTATTCCGCATTGAAACAACGGAGGACTATCCTGTCGAGCATGACCCATTGGTAGATCAGGCAGCAGATGAACAAGATTCTGATTTCCGTCCGGAATTAGCCACACATGTGGAAAATTTTGAGCAGTACGAATATGTATTTTTAGGTTTCCCTAACTGGTGGGGAGATATGCCCATGGCGGTCTATTCCTTCCTGGAGGAATATGATTTTGGAGCAAAGACCATTATTCCATTTATTACCCACGGTGGAAGCGGTGCTTCCAATACAGTGGATATCATTTCCGAACTTCAGCCGGGGGCTTTGATGATGGGAAATGAATTGGTTTTATCTCGAAATGATGTGGCAGAAAGCGAGGAAACAGTTGTGGAATGGGCACAGGGACTTGGAATTAATGCAGCGGTAGAGTTACCGGAGAGTGGCAACGGTAGCACAGTTTTGACTGCGGCAGCCGATGCCCATAATAGCCAGACGCTCTACTTATGGGAAGAAGGCAATACCCCGGCAACTACCGAATATACTCAAAATAATGGGAATTATTCGGATGACCCGGATTTTCGCCCCTATCTTGTGAGTTTTCCCGTACCGGAAGGAGCAGAAGTGAAAGGGGCAGTGCTAATCTGCGCAGGAGGCGCTTTCCAGTTCCGTAGCGATGAGAACGAGGGAACACCGGTTGCCGAAGAACTAGCAAGCCGGGGCTATCAGAGCTTTGTGGTAAATTACCGGCTGCGCCCTTATACCCAGGAAGAAGGTGCCCTGGATTTGGCTCGCGCTGTCCGATTTGTACGTAAAAATGCGGATGTGTATGGAATTGATGAAAGCGACATCGCGGTAATGGGTTTTTCCGCAGGAGGTATCCTTGCGGGTGAGATGCTGCTAAATTATGACGGTCTGGTCAATGGTACGGCATTGGATGCAGATTATATCCCGGACACTTTGGATGAAGTTTCCGCAGACGCAGCAGCCGATGGAATGATCTATTCCTTTTATGGCAGGCTCAGTGTGGGCAGTACAGATGTGGAAATGCTCCGTGCCGGAAATCTGCCGCCCACTTTTTATTGCTATGGTACTCGTGATCCGTTTTATGAGCAGTTTCTTGCCAATGCAGACGCGGCAGAAACTGCCGGGGTACGGGTAGAGCGGCTGCAGTTGGATGGTCGCCCTCACGGGTTTGGCTATCGAGAGGACTGGTTTGACGCCTATGATAGTTTTTTGACGGATGTCTTCGGCGGCCAGTAAAAGGGATGGAATAACAAGGAGTGTGGACAGGATGAAAAAAAGAATGTTGATTGTGTACTATTCCGTATCGAATGGCAACACCAAAAGGATTGCACAGTGGCTGCAGAAAGCTACGGACGCAGATATTGCCCAGATTGAGACGGTAAATCCATATACGGGCTCTTACAATGAGATTGTGGAACAGGGTCAGCGGGAGGTCAATCGTGCGTATTGCCCGGAAATTAAACCATTAGAGATGAATCCGAAAGACTATGATGTCATTGCAGTGGGAACTCCCACATGGTGGTATACGATGGCTCCCGCAGTTTTGTCATTTTTGAAGTCTTGTGATTGGAACGGGAAGACAGTGATTCCATTTCAGACGCATGGAGGCTGGCCGGGGCATGTGATGAAGGACATGAAAAAGGCTTGCAAAGGTGCGGCTTTTTCCCATGAAATGAAAGTCCAGTTTGATTCTTCGGGTGGCTCGGAATTGGTGACAGAGGATACAAAAATTGAAGCATGGATTGCACAGATTAAAAAGGAAGAATTCTGAAATGAAACCAGAGTGGAAGAAATTTTTGCTGATATAGGACTGTATCCACAGCTCAAATCTCATTTGGTGCTTGGTAAGGAACATGGAATCACAAAAGAAGAAGCGGTGGAAATCGTAATGCAGTTGGCTTTTTACTGCGGTTGACCAAAGGCATGGAGTACGTTCCCATTAATACAGGAAGTATATAAGGAGGAATAAGAAATGAGTATATTGTTTATCAATGGTAGCCCGAATAAAAATGGAAACACGGCAGAACTGGCAGAAACGCTGATGAATGGTAAAGCGTATCAGACGCTGAATCTGGTGGATTACAAAGTATACGGTTATGGACAGAGCTTTGAGGATGACCAGTTTTCCCAGATCGTTGAGAAAATGAAAGAAACAGATACCGTTGTCATCGGATCTCCTGTTTACTGGCACAACATGAGTGGCATGGTTCGGAATCTGATCGACCGTTTCTACGGTCCGGTACCGTCCGGGGCGCTGAAGGGAAGAAAATTTGTATTTCTGTTCCAAGGTGCTGCGCCGGAGCCGTGGATGCTGGAAAAGGCAGAATATACAATGAGCCGGTTTGCGCGGATGTATGGCATGAAATATGAAGGAATGGCAACTACTTCTGACGAAGCACAAAGGCTGTCGAAGAGACTATGAAATCAAAGTGAACACCTTTGGGTATATACTGCGAAACCAATCGGAACTTCTGTAAGGCTGGTAATTTATTTATAATGAAAGCATACAAGGAACGGTGTTCAAAGAGCCAGTTCACTGTTCCTATTATCGAAAGATCATAAATATAAATTTGGGCTCTAATCTCATAAGGAGGAATTGAGTATGGAGTACGCAGTAACAGCAAAACAAATACTAAACAAGCTGGGAGGCGAAAAAAATATTGTCAGTGTAACGCACTGTATGACCCGTCTTCGCTTTGTTCTGAAGGACGAAAAAAGCATCAGCGATGAACAGATTAAAGCAATTCCCGGCGTTGTGGGCGTCATGAAAAAAGGCGGCCAATATCAAATCATCATTGGCAACGAGGTAGCAAAGTGCTACAAGGAACTGTGTAAATTGGGCAACTTCAGCGATCAGGGCGGTAAGGCTGATGTTCCTGCGAAACGTGGCAACATTATTTCTATTATTCTTGATGCGATTTCCGGAAGTATGTCCCCTGTTATCCCCGCCATCATCGGTGCTGGCATGGTACAGGTGCTGAACATTATTCTGGGCTGGTTTCTTCCGGCAACAAATCCGACCATGCAGCTTTTGAGTGTAATCGGCAATACGGCTTTTTATTTCCTGCCTGTTTTGGTAGCTTTCTCTGCGGGACGGAAATTTGGCGGCAATCCTTTCTTGGTTACTGCGGTAGTAGCCATATTGATTCATCCCAATTTCTCTGCTTTAACCGGGGCTGAAGGGGGAATCAATTTCTTAGGTATTCCTGTCACAAGCTTTGACTATTCCTCCAGTATCATTCCTGCAATCTTGACTGCATGGGTCATGAGCTACATAGAGCGGTTGGTAGAAAAAATCACCCCTGCTTTCACCAAGAACTTCCTGAAACCCATGCTCATTATTTTGGTATCCAGTCCGATTGCGTTCCTGATTCTGGGACCTCTTGGTTCTTTCATCGGAAATGGTCTTGCTGCCGTTTTGGTATTCGTTCAGTCACATGTCAGCATTGCGGCCTATGTAATCATGGCAGCAGCTATGCCTTTCATCGTTATGACGGGTATGCACTGGGCTTTTATCCCTGTTGTGTTTGGCGCATTGGAAACTCCTGCAGGAGAGTCCCTGATGCTGCCTGCTATGCTGATTAGCAATCTGGCCCAAGGCGCTGCTTGCCTTGCTGTCGCTGTTAAGTCCAAGAACGGTGGACTGAAACAGATTGCGGCATCCTCTGGTGTTTCGGCTATCTTTGCAGGAGTTACGGAACCTGGCCTTTATGGTGTGACGATGCCTTTGAAACGTCCTCTGGCAGCTGTATGTATCTCCAGCGGTATTACCGGACTGAGTGCAGGAATTATGAATGTTTCCGCCAGTTCGTTTGCCTCTCCATCCCTGCTGGCACTGCCGATTTTTGTCCATGCAGAAAAATCGAATAACATTATTATGGCGGTTATCTGCGCTGCTATTTCGCTCATTCTTACTTTCGTAGTGACCTGGATTATGGGCTTTAAGGATCCTGCGGCCGCAACTGAGGGTGGAACTGCTTCTCTACCGATTTCTACTGGAGAAAAGGCCGTTCAGACCACAAAAACTCAGAAGATTGGTGCTCCTGTTGCTGGTAAGACAGCTCCTTTGGATCAGGTAAAAGATGATACCTTTGCTACCGGCGTGCTGGGGAAAGGTATTGCCATTGAACCCTCTGAAGGTAAAGTGTACGCACCTTTTGACGGAAAGGTGGAAACGGTTGCTGACAGTCTTCACGCTTTGGGACTATATTCTGACAGCGGTGTAGAGTTGCTGATTCATGTTGGATTGGAGACTGTTAGTTTGGAAGGCAAACATTTTACTGTCCATGTCAAAGAGGGGCAGAGCATCCACAAGGGAGACCTGCTTCTGGAATTTGATTTGAAAGCAATCGCTGATGCGGGATTTGATACTATTACCCCTGTTATTGTAACCAATTCTGACGACTACACCGATATCATTCCCTCTGTGGGAAAACAGGTAAAGGTACAGGAGGTCATTATTGAAACTGCCTAAGGGCATAGGAGAATTAGCTATGAACATGAGATTTCCCGAAAACTTCCTCTGGGGTGGCGCGGTAGCGGCCAACCAGTGTGAGGGAGCGTATGACGAGGACGGAAAAGGCTGGAGTATTCAGGATGTGACCCCGGGAGGAATCCGGGGGCCCATCACAGTCCAGCCTACGCCCGATAATATGAAGTTGGTGGGAATTGATTTCTACCACCGCTACAAAGAAGATATTAAATTATTTGCGGAGATGGGCTTCAAGGTGTTTCGCACATCCATTGCATGGAGTCGCATCTTTCCAAACGGTGATGATGAGATTCCCAACGAAAAGGGGCTGCAATTCTATGATGATTTGTTTGACGAGTGCCTGAAATATGGTATCCAGCCTCTGGTGACGATTTCCCATTACGAGACACCGTTAAATCTGTCAGTAAAATATAATGGTTGGGCCAATCGGAAGCTGATTGGGTTCTATGAGCGGTATGTCCGCACGATTTTTGAACGATACAAAGATAAGGTGAAGCTGTGGCTAACCTTTAACGAAATCAATTCCGTCCTCCATGAGCCTTTTTCCAGCGGTGGCATCTACACTGATAAAAAGCAGCTCAGTAATCAAGATCTGTATCAAGCGGTTCATCATGAACTTGTGGCGAGTGCTTTGGCTACCAAAATCGCACATGAGATGATTCCGGATGCCAAGGTAGGCTGTATGATCTTGAGCATGCCGATCTATCCGCTAACCCCGGCGCCAGATGATGTGATGGCCGTTATGGCTGCCGAGCATAAAAATGATTTCTTCGGGGATGTGCAGGTGCGGGGACGGTATCCCGGCTATATGAAGCGTTATTTCCGAGAGAACGGCATTGAGATTCAGATGGCAGAGGGTGACGAGGAGCTCCTGAAAAATACGGTGGACTTTGTTTCCTTCAGCTACTATATGAGTGTTTGCGAAACAGCCGACCCTGCAAAAGAGCGTGGGCCTGGTAATATCCTGGGCGGTGTGCCGAATCCATATTTGTCTGCTTCTGCATGGGGGTGGCAGATTGACCCGAAAGGCCTGCGTTATACTCTAAACCGTTTCTACGACCGGTACCAAAAGCCTCTGTTCATCGTGGAGAATGGTTTGGGTGCGGTAGATCAACTGGTGACTGGCGCAGATGGCCAACCTACCGTTGAAGATGATTACCGTATCCAATATATGAACGATCATCTGGTACAGGTACGAGAGGCTATTGAGGACGGCGTAGATGTGATGGGCTATACGGCGTGGGGATGCATCGATTTGGTCAGTGCTTCCACAGCCGAATTGAAAAAACGCTACGGATTTATTTATGTAGACAGAAACGATGATGGCACAGGTTCTTTGAAACGCTATCGAAAAAAATCCTTTGGTTGGTACAAGGAAGTCATCCGAACCAATGGGGAAATCTTAAAATGAGAAGAATGGAGATGTCTGAAGTGTTCGGCGGTTCAAGGATTATAAGGAATAAGAGGTATGCGGGATGAAAAACATTATATTTTTAACGACTACGCCAACGGCAGGCGGAAGCCCCGATTTATTATAACTGTATGGCAGCACAGATGATGACTGTGATATTGTCAATATTGGTTTACACTTTTTTCTCAAGAATGTTCGACCTTATGCTGCCTCCTGCAGCGAAGCATAGTATTGCTGCCGCTTAACCATCGG
>CASFBK010000012.1 GCA_949292785.1 uncultured Eubacteriales bacterium | reverse complement strand
ATCGGTCGAGGGCTTGACCAAAAAGGAAGAAAATGGTGTGGGAAAGTCAGACAGGCAGAAGTAAGCCTGCTTACGGAAGCATGTATGACTGGAACAGAAGTCATTTGGTACCAAATGACACTGAGAAGAAGCGGAGCGGATTCGAAGTGACCATTTTTGGAGTAGAATAGAACTGGATGGAAGATGATTCTGTGTGAACTTTTTAGGGTATATACCTTAATAAAAGGCCTAGTGGCTCAGTTGGTTAGAGCGCCGCCCTGTCACGGCGGAGGTCGAGGGTTCGAGTCCCTTCTGGGTCGTTTACATTGAACACTTAACGAGTTTTTAAGTTTTGTGTGAAAGTGTACAGAATAAATATGGGATCTTAGCTCAGCTGGGAGAGCATCTGCCTTACAAGCAGAGGGTCACAGGTTCGAGCCCTGTAGGTCCCATTCTTTATGTTATTTGCGGATAATTCCCACATTGCAGTTATATTTTGGGGAATTATGTTTTAGATAAGGTACTTGATTACATGTGCCGATGTGGCTCAATTGGCAGAGCAGCTGATTTGTAATCAGCAGGTTATCGGTTCGAGTCCGATCATCGGCTTTTGAAAATTTCATATTTTCATTATGGGTGGATTCCCGAGTGGCCAAAGGGGACAGACTGTAAATCTGCTGGCAATGCCTTCGAAGGTTCGAATCCTTCTCCGCCCATTTATCTTATATCGCGGGGTGGAGCAGTCTGGAAGCTCGTCGGGCTCATAACCCGAAGGTCACAGGTTCAAATCCTGTCCCCGCAACTCATTTTTTAGTCAACTGCCCAGTTAGCTCAGTTGGTAGAGCAGAGGACTGAAAATCCTCGTGTCTCTGGTTCGATTCCGGAACTGGGCACTTTTTAGATTAAATAGAAAATATGGGTGTGTAGCTCAGTTGGTAGAGCACTTGACTTTTAATCAAGTTGTCCCGGGTTCGAACCCCGGCACGCTCACTAGTGGAAAGTAGAAGTGTTAAGATTAGCACTTCTTTTTTTATGGGAAAAAATAAAAGTCTTATTCTTTAACATTTTTAGTGCAATATTCTTGAAAATTGCAAAGAGAACAAAGAATTATAGTGAAAATTTTCTTAATATATGGTAAAATATAACATATATTGACAATATAATACACGGAAACGAAGTTGGAGAGTACCCTATGTTGCTGTCTGAAAATTGGTGTGTTATAATTAGGACAGTCGCAAATAGTACATTAGAACTGGGAAATAAAATTAGAAAAGGATGATAATGTATGATGACAGAGGAATTACGGGAACAGCTGATTAAGCAGTTTTCCGCAGAAGTAGTTGAGACAAGAGGGAATATGGACCAGGTTTATTTTTCTTGTCCAGGTTGTGGGCGTCCAGTATCAAGAGGCATGGATAAGTGTGGGTGTGGACAGGCATTGAGCTGGAAGAATATTACATCCGCAGAAGCTGCAAAGGGGCTAAGAAAGGCAGTGCTGGAATTTGAAGTTCCGGTGGACTTTACAAAGGGTGATTGCCGAAAATGTCCTATTTCCTATATTGGAAAGAGTGATGGAGAAAATGTATATGAATGTCCATTAAAAATGCGAGGTTCCTGTGGACTGAAGATTTCGTAAATTTTTCAGTGAGGATATAAGAGATAAGGGGTAGCAGTACGAAGGCAGGTAACAAAAGTGAAAGCTACAGAATCATCGACTTTATTAACGGAGGGTACCATATGGAAGAAAATGATTGCATTTGCAATACCAATTTTCCTGGGTAACCTTTTTCAACAGTTATACAATACAGCGGATTCCCTGATAGTAGGAAATTTTATCGGCAGTGATGCATTGGCTGCGGTAAGTTCTTCAGGGAATCTCATTTTTTTGATGGTAGGATTTTTTAACGGAATTGCAATGGGTGCGGGTGTAGTCATTGCCCGTTATTATGGTGCACGTAAGGTGGAAGAAGTAGAGAAGGCAGTACATACCCTTGTGGCATTTGGCTTGGTGGCGGGAGTTGCACTTACCATAGTGGGAATGTTGGCTACGCCTTACATCCTGCAATGGATGGGAACGCCGGAATCGGTACTTGCTAACTCTGTGTTATACTTTCGGATTTATTTTGCAGGTTCCTTGGGCTTTGTCATGTATAATATTTTTGTGGGAATTTTGCAGTCAGTAGGAGACAGCAGGCACCCGTTGATATATTTGATTATTTCGTCTATTACCAATGTCATGTTGGATTTGCTGTTTATTGCAGTCTTTCAGATGGGAGTGGGCGCTGCTGCGGCAGCTACCATTATTTCACAGATTTTAAGTGCATTACTGTGTTTGGTACGCCTGGTGCGGAGCAAAGAGGAATATTGTGTTCGGGTAAGGAAAATTCGGTTTCATGGAAATATGATGAAACAGATTATTACAAATGGCGTACCGGCAGGCATACAGAATTCCATTATTGCCCTTGCAAACGTGGTAGTTCAGTCTAATATCAACGCCTTTGGTGCAGATGCAGTGGCTGGTTGTGGTGCTTATTCTAAGATAGAAGGGTTTGGTTTTCTGCCAATTAACTGTTTTGCTATGTCTTTGACAACGTTTATTAGCCAGAATCTTGGAGCAAAACAGTATGACCGGGCAAAAAAGGGAGCACGCTTCGGGATTATTTGCTGTATCACTATGGCAGAAATGATTGGTATTTTGATTTTTGCCTTTATTCCGGAGTTGGTAGGTGCTTTTGACAATTCACCGGCGGTAATACATTACGGGACAACACAGGCACGAACGGTAACTTTGTTTTATTTTTTGCTGTCATTGTCTCATTGTTTAGCGGCTATATTCAGAGGTTCCGGAAAGTCAACCGTTCCGATGGTGGTTATGCTGGTGTGCTGGTGCATGATACGAATTACCTACATCACGATTGCCGTGCAGATGGTACCGGTGATTCAGACGGTATTCTGGGCATACCCGTTGACGTGGTCCTTAAGCTCCATTGTTTTTTTGATTTATTTTTTCAAAGCAGACTGGATTCATAATTTTGACCGACAAGAGGTGCGAAAGAAGTAGAGTATTATATAGAAGGGAAGCGAAGAAAATGCCGTCTAGAATTGTATTGATGACAGGTGGAGTGGAGACACTTACTTATTTTTCAAAGGAAATGGGAAAGACCTTTGAAGAAAAGGGATATAAGGTATTTTATTATAATTTAGAGGAAAAGGAAGTCTGCTTTTCCAGATTGAAGAGATTTTTAAAGCCCACAGAAACGGTATTGGTGACGTTTAATCATATTGGACTATGTCAGGAAGAGCTGTTGTATCATCCGCAGTATGGGTATATCTGGGAGCAGTTTCAGATACCGGTTTATAACATTGTAGTAGACCATCCGCTTTATTATCATAAACATTTAAGTGACCCTATAAAGCAATATCATTACATCGGAATCGACAAACAGCATATCCGGTATGTGGAAAATTACTATCCCAAGGTGAAGATTTGTGGATTTCTTCCCCTTGCAGGAATGGAGTTCCCGGAGGAAACAATGGAGGAAAAAGCGGGGGAAGAAGCGAGAAAACGTGATATTCCGGTTTTATTTACGGGAAATTATCAGGTGCCGGAAAAGTTTAACCAGTACATAGAACGGATTGACGAAGAGTATACCAGGTTCTATCATCAGATTATAGAGGAAGTATTGGAGCAGTCGGAGGAGACCTTGGAAGAGGTTGCGAGGAAGTTCTGTATACAGGAAATGGGAGAGATTTCGGATGCAGAGTTTACAGAAGTTTTGGCACATATGAATTTTGTGGATTTGTATGTGCGTAATACCAGACGGGGGAATGTCATACGGACACTGGTAGATGCAGGAATTCCGGTAGAAGTTGTGGGAAATGGCTGGGAGAAATTAAAGTGTAAGCATCCGGAATTGCTGAATATACATGCTCAGGCAGATACCAGAACCTGTTTGGAGTTGATGCAAAGGGCGCAGGTGTCGCTGAATGTGATGCCGGAATTTAAGAATGGAGCCCATGACAGGGTATTTAGTAGTATTTTAAATGGAGCGGTTTCTGTGAGTGATGACAGTATTTATTTAAGAGAGATTCTGCCGGAAGGAGCCGGAATCTGTTATTATGACAGAAATTGTCTGGAGAAGCTGCCTGATTTAATCAGAGACTTATTAGCTTCCGCAGAAAAGAGGCATCAAATTGCCATAAAAGGATATGAAAAGGTGAGAGCCGGACATACTTGGAAAAATCGGACGGAGCAGTTAATAAGCTGGATAGAATCTGTATAAAATTTCCATCTTATGTGCATTCTATATTACGAAGCAATTATTGTATAAACTAGAAAGGCAGGAAATTTTATGGCAACAGATTTTAAACAGAGTGAAACGATGAAAAACTTAATGCGTGCATTTGCAGGAGAGAGTCAGGCGAGAAACCGTTATACGTTTGGGGCTTCACAGGCTCGCAAACAGGGGTTATACGTGATTGAACAGGTATTTACCTTTACTGCAGACCAGGAGCGGGAGCATGCGGAGGTTTTTTATAATCAGTTACAGGAGTTAGCAGGTGAGACCATTCATATTGATGGAGGATATCCGGTTGATTTAAGTCCTAACGTTGCAGATTTACTGAAGATGGCACAGCATAATGAGTATGAGGAGCATGATGATGTGTATAAGCATTTTGGAGATGTGGCACAGGAAGAAGGCTTTGGAAAGGCAGCAGCCCGATTCCATAAGATAGCAGAAATTGAGAAGCTTCATGGCGACCGTTTTGGAGCGTTTGCAAAGCTGTTGGAGGACAACGAGCTGTTTGTTTCAAAGGTAGAAACAAGATGGATGTGCTTAAACTGTGGATATATTTATGAAGGAACAGAAGCGCCGAATCAGTGTCCGGTATGTGACCATGAAAGAGGATGGTTTGTCCGTATGGAATTAGCACCGTTCTGTCGAGATGGAAATTACGAAAATCTTTCTTAAAGAAATATGCAGATAAAAGAAAATGTGGTAATATAATACCAGATGAGTCATGCCTGCGGAGGAAGAGAGTAATGGAAAAGTGGAAAATAAGAAGAAATATAATTGAGTATGTGTTGATGACAGCAGCATCATTGATATTGATTGTCGGAGTATATTTCTTTAAGTTTCCCAACAATTTTTCTTTTGGCGGTGTAACTGGTCTGGCGGTTGTGCTAAGTGCAGTGACACCATTGAGTGCAGGAACTCTGAACTTTGTAATTAATATGCTACTTTTGGTGGTAGGATTTGTATTCCTTGGGAAAAGTTTTGGAATTAAGACGGTATATGTAAGTGTTTTGACTTCCGTAGGGTTAAGTGCTATGGAAAAGATTTATCCGATGTCAAAGCCGTTTACCAATGAACCTGTGTTGGAATTGATTTTTGCCATCGTACTTCCGGCATTAAGCTCGGCAATCCTTTTTAATATAGGTGCCAGTGGTGGTGGTACGGATATTGTAGCAATGGTACTAAAGAAGCATACCCCTATTAATATAGGTACGGCATTGTTTCTGGTGGATGTATTGATTACCGTAGCTGCGTGTTTTATATTTGATGCGCAGACCGGATTGTGTTCGTTATGTGGTCTCTTAGCGAAGTCTCTGGTCATTGACAGTGCCATAGAAAATATCAATCTGTGCAAGTATTTTACCATTATCTGCGATAAGCCGGAACCTATTTGTGATTTTATTCACAAGGAACTGATGCGCAGCGCTACGATATTTAAGGCAGAAGGAACTTATGCCCACCAGCAGAAATATGTAATTCTTACGGTAATGAAGCGAAGTCAGGCAGTACAGCTCCGTAATTTCATTAAAATGAACCAGCCGATGGCATTCATGATGATTACAAATAGTAGTGAAATTATCGGAAAAGGGTTCCGAGGATTAAATTAGTGACTTGATTTAATAAGAAAAATGGTATACAATAATGAAAGTGACGAAGGAGTCTGAGAAGTATCTCAGGCTCTTTTTTGCGTAAATAGAAAGGGTGAACGTAAAATGAAGACATTAGAAACCAATGACTGGATGATATTGAACAGCATTATTTATAAAATTTATACAACAGAAAATCCACTTACTATGCGCCAGCAGCTGTTGGAACAGATGAAAATGGTATTGGACTTTGACAGTGCAGACTTTTATCTTGCATCGAAGGAAGAGAGCCCCAAATTGACAGAACCGGTTATGTATAATTGTGATGAGGACCAATCAGCCAATTATGAAGCGTTGGGAAATAGCAGAGAAATTATGTATAGTGGAAAGAGTCTGGTCTATCGGGAAACAGATATCATTTCTGATGAGAAGCGTATGGAGACGGAATACTATAACAAGGTATACCGGCCAAATAACTGGCATTATTCGGTTCAGATGATACTGGGAAAGGACAAGGAATTTTTGGGAGTCATTACCTTTTATCGCACTATAGGAAAGGATAACTTCCAGTATGATGATATCTTTCTGCTGGATTTGTTAAAGGACCATCTGGCATATCGGCTATATCGTGACCGTCGGGAGTGCAATACCGGAAAAGAAAAATTAACGGTCACGGAAGCGGCAGAAGAATATGGTCTTACCAGACGTGAACATATGATTCTGCGTCTGCTGATGCAGGGAAAGGACAACAACCAGCTGTGCGAGGAGCTTTCCATCAGTGTGAACACGTTGAAAAAGCATATTCTGAATATCTACCGCAAGTTAGGCATCCGAAACCGTGTGCAGATGTTTAAAATGATAAAAGAAAAAGAATAAGGCTACATATTGGCAAACTGGCGGATGTCAATCTCATCCTTTTGCTTGATTTCATCCAGTACCCAGTTACCGTTTTGATAAATAAAAAGCCAGTACTCGTAGAAGTTTTCCGTTCGTGGATTGCCGCGCACGCATAATCCAGTGTCCTTGTTGATATAGTATCCGAGCATTCTGCCATGAATCAGGTACCACATTTTATCCTGCTCTGTGCCTTCCTGGTCAACTACATAGACCGGGTCTGCACTTAGGAGCCGGACATGTTTCTGTACGACTTGTTCCCCTCTGGCATCCATCCATTCCAGCTTTATACGAAATTCTTCGCGCAGGGAATCACTTAAGTATTCTGCGGCATAATCGGCATCCTGTCTGCGCCAGCATTCCTGAATTTCAAAATAAGCATGCTCTACTCTTTTTTGTACTTCTGCAAAATTCCAGTTATATCCGTATTTAGAAAATTCCTGCATGCGTTGCTTGCTAATCAGGCGAGCCTTTTTTCTGCGATAAAAAAATACAATAGTTCCGCCACCTGCAATACAAATAAAAATGCCATAATTAAGAATACGGCTGATGGGATTGCTGGAGGTTGTTCTGCCATTGCGGTAATGATGAGTGGTGCTGCCACCACCGCTGCTGCTGCCACCGCCACCACCGCTACTACCGCCGCCGGCACGGGCATATGCGCTCATAGGCGAAAATAGAAGTAAGAATGTAAGACAGAATAAAGCTGTCAATTTCCAGTATTTTTTTTGTGTCATAGATGTCTCCTCTTTTCTGTATTAGTAGCTCCAATCAGATAAAATAGATAGAATGTCATCTGCACAGTCTGCAAAATGTACAGCACCATGTTTCGTTAAAAATTCCCGGTCGCGAAATCCCCAGGTCACACTGATGCAGGGAATACCGGAATTTTTTGCAGTTGCAATATCTACATCAGAATCGCCGACATAAATACAAGTATCTGGAGTAGAACCAAGTTCTTTCATGGCTTCAAATACGGTATCCGGCGCGGGCTTTCGGGCAATCTTTGAAGATTCGCCGATAGCGGTAGTGATATAAGGAGTGAAAAAGTCCTGACATAATCCTTTTACTGCCTGGTCAAATTTGTTTGAGACTATGGCAAGCTTGTAACCCTGCTCCGATAAAGTTTTTAACAAATCCATAATTCCGGGAAATGGGCAGGTAAAATCCTTTTTATGAAGTTCATAATGCTCCTGAAAGGTCTTGACACAAGCATCATATTCTGCAAAGTCTCTGCCGCCAGGAATCGCCTTTTCAAATAATACATAAATACCGTTTCCCACCATTTGGCGTACTGCGTCCTCAGAATGAGTCGGAAGCCGGTATTGTTCTAATGCGTAATTTACACTGTTGGTTAAATCTGTCAATGTATTCAATAAAGTGCCGTCTAAGTCAAAGATAACGGTATTGATTTTTGATGTCATATGAATTCCTCCTCATCATATCATTTTCAAATTATTATAGCAGTTCTCTGGTAGATATAGCAAGTTGTATCGGAATATTTCATTATGGACAGACAATAAGGGCATAAAGCTGATTCTTAGAAATATAATATAGAAAAAACATGGGAGTTTGCGTGTGAATGAGGAAAGAAAGAAAAGCCTGGCGAAAATAGTGCTGATTTTTGCAGCAGCATTTTTTGCCGGGCATTTTGCTGCACGGGTAGTGGATGTGACGGGAACATCTGCGATACAGTCATCAGAAGGAAATTGGGGCTTGAGCTTTCAAGAGGATGGAAAACCGCCTGTGGCAAATGCGACCTTTGAAGAACTTGCGAAATACAATGCTTATTATGCAGAAGATACAGAGGAAAAAGTGTTATATTTGACCTTTGACTGTGGGTATGAAAACGGAAATACACCGGCGATTCTGGACGCATTGAAAAAGCATAATGCAAAAGCTACATTTTTCATTGTGGGAAACTTTCTGTCCACCAGTCCGGAGCTGGTAAAGCGTATGTTGGCAGAGGGACATATTGTGGGAAATCACAGCTTCCATCATCCGGATATGTCGGCGATGGATAAGGAGGCGTTTTCTAAGGAATTAGGAGAACTGGAAACACTGTATGAGCAGACCATTGGAGAACCGATGAAGAAGTATTACAGACCGCCTCAGGGAAAATACAGTGAGAATAATCTTAAAATTGCAAAAGAATTGGGGTATAAGACATTCTTCTGGAGTCTTGCCTATGTGGATTGGGATCCGGATAATCAGCCAAGTCATGAAGAAGCTTTTGATAAGCTGCTGAAGCGGGTTCATCCGGGAGCCATTGTTTTGCTACATAATACCTCAAAAACCAATGGTGAGATTTTAGATGAACTGCTTACAAAATGGGAGGAGATGGGATATACCTTTAAGTCCTTGGATGAACTGCGGAAAAATTAGGAAAAATAAGAAAAAAGGACTATTCTTTTATGTCAATTTTTATAAAAATATATCAGATTTTTGCGAGAATTTTTGGTGATATTGAATCATGATATACCTGAATGATAAAATAATACTATAATCTTTAGGGGAAAAGGATAGGATGCGGTTATTATGTTTACGAAGGACAGAACCCAGGTATGCAGCTCTACGGTAGGCTGTTTTCCGGATTTGGAGAGTCTGTATAATACTATCTCACGAGAAGCCAGAATGCATATGGAGCGAGTGGCGGACTACGGGGATAGATTGTACCGGTTCATGCTGGAGCAGGATTCGCAGCGGCTGCTGCGGGAGCTGGGAGAGGAATTTCCCCGTTACAGCAAGAAGGTATTCCAGATGCATGACATCGGGAGACATTATATACCTGTAGCAATCGTGAATAAAGTGGATAAGTTGACGGATGAAGAGTATCAGATTATCCGGGATCATGCGATAAATGCGGCCAAGGCGATTGACAGTATATATCAAAAGCCCTTCCCGGAGGCAGTTATGCAGCAGTTTTACAATATTGCGGTTTTTCATCATGAACGGTATGACGGAAAGGGTTATCCGCTGGGGTTGGCAGGAGAAGATATTCCGCTGGGAGCAAGAATCTGCGCGGTGGCAGATACCTATGATGGTATTACGAGCTGGAAGCCTTATAAGAAGAAACAGACGTCGGGAGAAGAAGCAGTAGAGCTGATATGCCAGGAAGCAGGCGGACAGTTCGATCCTTATGTGGTAGATATGTTTCGCCGATGTGCTGATGATATGCGAGGATAAGGGAAGATGAAAAGAGACGGGAAAAAGATAAAACCAATTCATAACAGGAATAAGAAACCAAGAAGAAGCCTGATTAGCCGCCTGGACTGGGTCAACCGATTCCGGCACTGGTATATGGGAGGCGTTAGTGTTACTCGAAGTATTTTTCGAGTGCGGGCGGCATGGCAGGGAGTTCTGATTATCTTGATTATCTTGACAATCTTATTTATTATGGCAGCATTCTATACCGGTCCCGGAGAATTTGTAATCAGTTTGGACAGTGAAATGTCTGAAGATGGTTTTTATTTGTCAGAGACAACAGATTTCAGTGAACGTCTGGTGTGCCTGCGAGGTAAGGCAGTTGTTTGTGCAGATAATATTAATATTATGGATATTGCATATGACGTAGCGGAGGTAGACGGTGAGCATAATGGAGCGAATTATGTGGCAGAGACCTTTTATCTGATTAATATGACAGGAGAAACCCGGGATTATCAGTATTCTTTGCGGATACGGACTGCTACCAAGGGGGCTGATAAGGCGATGTGGGTCATGGTCTACCACAATGGAAAGCAGGAAATCTATGCCATGGAGGGGAAGGATGGACAACCGGAGGCACAATATTCCCTATTTGATTTTCCGTTTCAGGAGGACGCTGCGAACCCATCTCAGTATCAGACTTCTTCCCTGGCAGAGTCCGGTATTAATCCGGAGGACTATATTTTTGATCTGGAGCGGGCAGATATTTCCGGTGCCAATAAGCTGGTCGCAACCCCTTTCCTTTCGGAACGGATGGTATGTCAGGATGTAAGACCAGAGATAGAGAATAATGAGATTGATAAATATACGGTAGTTATCTGGTATGAAGGAGAGGACCCCCAGTGTGTGGATGATATTCTGGGTGGACAGGTGGAACTATACATGAACTTCAGTTATTGATGGAACAGGAAAAAGGAGTAGTAAGATGAAGCAAACACACAAGAGGAAGGAAGAGTGCAAAAAATCTGGGAAGAGAAAGGAAGTAAGAAGTAAGATTTTACTCCTATGTACCAGTTTGGCGCTGCTTGGAGCCGCTACCTTTGCATGGTTTACAGTGAGTAATACGCCCAGGGTAACGAATCTGGCAATGATAGCCGGAACCAGTGGAGATTTAAAGATAGCAGATACAGCCCAGGGACCTTATGGAGAAGAGCTGGACCTGTCTACCGGCAGCGGTGGCAATATGAAGGATGTGGAATTGAATCCTTCCACAACTCAGGATGGAAAGACATTTTATGCTCCGGTCTATACGGAAAATGCAGTAACGGGAGTGGAGGACATACCCGCGGCAGAACTAAATACAGGGTATGTCTATGAAAAGGAGTTCTATCTAAAGGCAGAAACGAAGGCTCCCTCCTCCGTGAAACGGAAGTTTGATATATATATGGTTGGAATCAGGTCAGATGGTGGTGGAAGTTACATAACCAATGCTGGAAATAGCTCTGCTGCCAGTGCCATTCGTATCAGCTTTACTTTAGAAGATGGCACTACCATAATCTATGAGCCGAATTCAGATGTGCATGTTGGCGGTGAGCAGGCGGCAAACCATCTTTCCGCAAATTATGGAGGCTATGAGGCAATGCAGCAGCTTTCAAACCGCAGGTTTGCGGGAGCTAATAACAATAACTCAGACCGATTGTTTACCTTGACGGAAAATACGCCCACGAAGGTGATAATGCGGGTGTGGTTAGAAGGAACAGATAACGATTGTTCCAATCCCGTTGCAGCAGGAGAGATTACCGGACAGATACAGTTTATATCAGAAGAAAAAACGGACTAAATAGAGGAGAATAAAGTGCGAAGATGAATGCTTATTTTTATTGGTTTTATAATTTTATGAGACACATATTTGATGCGCTATACGAAGTAGCGGCGTCGATTGGAAATGCCATCGTGACCATATTCGATGTTCCTTTTTATATGGATTTGTTTAAATCTTATAAAAGTGAGCTGACCCCTCTGGGATGGGTAGCGGCAATACTGACGCATATTCTGATATATATACTGTTCGGACTGTTGGTTTATCTCATCTATCGGGGAATCCGTGTGCTGCTCAAGTTTAAGGTAAGGGTAGTGGATTATGAGAAAATGAAAGACGAGGTAGTCCGCCTGAAACGAGAGATTATGAAGGCAAATTATGAGAAGGACAAGATTCTTGCCATGAAAGTGTCCGACATGGGCGTACAGGTGGATGACAAGCTAAAACAGCTTGGAGTGGTTACAGCAGAGGAAGCTGTTATGGCGGAATTGCCGGAGACCGGAGAAGAGAATGCTGTTGAAACAGAACTTCCAGAAGAGATAGAACAGGAGCAGGTGGAAACTGTGAAGACCACAGAACTACGGTTTCCGAAGCTTGTCAGCGTGGATCGCTACTATATGTCGGGAAATTATGTGGCTCCGGTATATGATAACAATATTACGCTGGAGGAAGTGTGTATCAACTTCCGTAACTATGCAGCATCCCGCCTGGGACTGTATTATGAACTTGAGGTAATAAAGCAGATTTTTGCTACCTTCGGAACGGCAAAGCTGTTGATTTTACAGGGTATCTCCGGTACCGGTAAGACATCCCTTCCGTATGCATTGGGCAAGTTTATTGAGAACCCAAGCCTGATTTGCCCGGTACAGCCATCCTGGCGTGACCGGACAGAGCTGTTTGGCTATTATAATGATTTTACGAAAAAGTATACAGAAACGGATTTCCTAAAGGCTATCTATGAGGCTCACTTTTATGAGGATATGAGAATTATTATCCTTGATGAAATGAATATTGCCCGTGTGGAGTATTACTTTGCGGAAATGCTTTCCATACTGGAATTGCCTAGAGAAGAAGAACGTTATCTGGCAGTAGTATCTTCACAGGCAGAGAATGACCCCGCTAAAATGCAGGAGGGTAAGGTATGGATTCCAAACAATGTATTTTATGTAGGAACCATTAATAATGATGATTCTACCTTCGCTGTTTCCGATAAGGTGTATGACCGTGCGATTCCCATTGACTTAGATGACCGTGCGGAGCCTTTCGAGGCACCGGATACGGAGCCGATGCGTTTGAGCTATCACCATCTGGAACAGCTTTACGAAGAGGCAAAGCAGAAGTATTCTGTTTCCGATGAAAATCTAGTACTTTTAGATAAGCTGGATGCTTATCTGGTGGAGCATTTCAGACTTGCATTTGGTAACCGTATTCTGCGGCAGATAAAGGATTTCGTTCCATGTTATATTGCCTGTGGCGGTACGGAGCTTGATGGAATTGATTTCATGTTTGCCAAGAAGATATTGCGTAAGTTTGAGTCTCTGGGACTGGGCTTTATCCGGGATGAGCTGGATGGTCTGATTCTTTATCTGGATGATATGTTCGGCGCGGAGAATTTCAAAATCAGTAAAGCATATATCAGAAGACTTAAGAAAATGAGTGGCAGCAATTAAGCAGGTGAGAAGAATATGAATCTGGACAAGAGAGAAGATGTAGTGAAAACCACATATGAGAAGTTGTACAGTCAGGATAGGGAAAAACTGATGCAGGACGAGTTCTATCGGTATTACTATAATCTGCTGGATACCGGAATGAACTATTGCCGTTTTACCAATGTACAGCTTGTAAAGGAGATTGACGAGGACTGGATTGAGGCGATTGAGAAGGCACTTCCTGCACTGCATGAGTGTGTGATGAAGCCCCGGAAGTTTATTGAAGAGGATCGGGAAATTGTGAATATTGCCATGGCGCGCAATATTACGACGGAATCCATTCGTCATCTGATACAGCACAGCGATATGATTGACAAATATGCAGATAACGGTAATACGGTGATACCAAACCGTATTCTGAATGTTTTCAAGGAAGAGAGTCTGAATATATATGAAAATCGTTTTATCTGTACATTAGTAGCGGAGCTGCAGCATTTTGTGAATAAACGTTACAATGTTATCTTTGAAAACAGTAAAGATGAGTTGGGCAGCTTTTTTGAACTGGAATCCCGCGTGGACAATTATACGGAAACAGTGGATTATAAAATTAGGATTAATATTCGGGACAAGCAAAACGACGTGGATAATGAGAATGAGAACGCCGGAATCTTTTCCCGTCTGGAGAAAATCTACCGCCATGTGAATGGACTTGCTACTACGGAATTTATCAACCAGATGCGCCAGTATCCTTCGGTGCGGCACCCTATTGTAAAGACCAATGTGATTGGTAAGAATGAGAACTACAAAAAATGCTACGAGCTGTGGAACTTTATATACAGCTATGACAAGGTAGGCTACAAGGTGAATCTGTTAAAGCAGGAGCCGGTCATATCCCGGGAATTTGAACAGGATATCTTCGATAACCTGCTGAGGGATTACACCATGATACATAATCAGATGGAGAATCCGCGGAATATTGATACCAACCGCCCTGCGCGGCAGAAAACGGTGGATATCAAATATATCCGGCAGATGCTGGATGAAATTGTAAGGAATTCTGATATCCCGGATGCGAATCTGAAAAAAATTGTAATGAATGAGTTGACGGACCTGCAGTTGAAGCATAAGAGTCAGCGCAGTGAAAAGGAAAAAGTAAAGAAGCGCAGGCGTCCAAAGGAGGGCGCATAAGACATGAAGCGCATAAGATGGATATTGGGCAATCTTTGCTTTGTGGCAGCAGTGGCGGCATTGATACTTTATGTCTTTTCCGTGGCGCAGGGGAACAGCCCCGCCATATTTGGTTATCGTATTCTGCGGGTAGTCAGCAGTAGTATGCAGCCGACAATTCCGGACGAGACATGTATTCTGATTCATGAGGTAGAGGCAGAGACGCTTAAGGTAGGAGATATTATTACCTTTCGCTCTGTGGACCCTGTCATATACGGTTATTACAACACACACCGTATTTATGATGTTTATGAGGATGAGGCAGGCGGTCTGCATTTTCTGACAAAAGGAGATGCCAACGAATATCCGGATGATTATGAGGTTCTTCCGGAATATATTGTAGGAAAATATACCGGACAGCTTCCCTTTGGAAAAGCGTTTGGAAAGGCGTTGAATGGATTGAATAACCGTAATGTTTATTTTCTGGTGGTAATATTGCCGCTGGTATTGTGCCTGATATCTTATGTGTGGCAGCTTTTATGCCTTGTATGGGAGAAAGATAAGGAAGAAGATAAAGAAGAATGAGTAGGAAGAAACACTTTTCGGAAAAAAGAATAATGTCCATAACAATGGTAATCATAACAGTCTTTCTTCTGGTGGCGGCAACGGTGGCATGGTTTACCCGAAATGCTCCGGTCGGCTTAAATGCCCTTGGGCTGAAGACGGATGAACTGGATATTCTCTATGTAGACGTGAGGATAGAGCCATACTCTGTAGATTTAAGTCAGGAAACGGTACGTTACAGTGATATTTTGACCAATGAACAGCTGCGATATAGTGTTTATGCCTCAACAGAGCAGAACGGAAGATATCAGCTTACGAGGATGTCATTGAATCTGGCAGAGAAGACGGAAGGTGTAGTGATAGATTTAGGACAACCGGCATTGAATAGTATCGAAGCGGGAAAGCTGGGACCTGGTTCCTATGGGCAGGTCACTTTCTGGATAATGTCTAAAAATGGGATGAACAATGGTTATCGGCTTTCGGTGGAACCAAAGCTTTCTTATACATCGAACCGTGCTTTCGCGGAGACAGAGAAACAGGAGCTGGAAGCGTTGGTGGCAGACCATATTCGTTTTTATGAACAGAGAGAAGGCAGCAGTGGAAATTACCGTTATCTGTCTCCGGTAGGCTATGGCACTTCCGCGGAGGCAGGAAAAAAGGATAGCCTGGTGGCTGGAGAGGAAAAAGAAGTCATGTTGTACTGGAGCTGGTTTTATGAATATACAGATATTCCCCGGCAGGATGGGACAGCGATTTCTGCTACCAGCAGCGATATTGAGAGCTATGACCTGGGAGATACCAAGATAGGAAACTATGTGACACAGATTAGCTTTGACTTTACGGTTACGGGTGAGGAATATGGAAATTAAGCAAAAGACAGCGACAACTCGAAAACTACAGAGAAACAGAAAAAAGAATGATAGAAAAAAGGATGGTAAGGATAGTCGGAAGAAAGTCCTGCTGATCGTTATGGCGGTTATGGTGCTTTTTCTTGTAGCAGGCAGTCTGGCATGGTATCTGCGCCACAAGGGCAGTGAAGGAGAACGGGAAATCGAAGTTATGACGCCGTATTTTCTATATCTTAAGAATGCGCAGGATGACAATTCTTTGGAATTTGCTGTAGGGAATCTTCATCCCGGAGAGACGAAACGAGTGGTTATCTGTGTTACCAACAAGAGGCCGGATAACGAACAGGACAATAATACGGTGGAAATTGCCAGGGAATCGGAATTTTTCTATGATTTGGAGATTGCTCATACAGAGAATCTGGCAGTTGATTACAATATCTATGAACTGGAGAAGCAGAGCGGAGATATAGGAAATGCACCTGGCAGTGCTATATTGCTGGAGGGAGTAAGGAATGCATGGTGGACAAAAAAGGGCGGTGTATTATCGGATTATACGGATGTGTCCGCGGAGCGCCACAATGATTCCGAAGTGTTTGGAACAACGGATGTATCGGATATCTGGAATGCAGGAAAATATCTGTTATACCAGAAGGATTCCAAAAGAGAACCGTTGCAGCTGGCGTATCAGTATAATGATAACACAGGTGAATATGAATACGAGTACGATTATTATTTGATTGAAATTGAATGGCAAAAGGGAATTACCTTTGCAGATTATAGCAAAGAGACGGATATGGTATATGTAGTGGTAAATGCAAAGCAGGTAGAACCTACGTTGGCGGAATAGAATTTGGTGAGAAAGATGAGAGTTGGAAATAAGAACCCAGATAAAGAAAAAACAGAGAAGAGGACAGAAGACAAAGCAGGTAGAAAAAAATTCGCGGTAACGCTGGCAGTGCTGGCAGCTATTGTCGTGGCAATTTCCGGCGGAGTCGCTTTTGCAAAATATTATGCGGCAAAATATCGTCCCGGAGTATCTGTTGCTTCTGGTCTTTATTTCAACAGTAATAAGCTGTTAAAAAATCCGGGGCAGACGAAAGACATTACAAAGATTGATACGGATAACATGATGGTAAATGTGAACAGCGATAAATGGTCGAGCGGTAATCTTTACTTTGATGTGGAGATACACAATTACGACAATAATCTGTTGTATAACGATGAGAACCTGAATGTGTCCTATGAGATTTGTTTTACTTTGCTTGAGACTCCGGCGGGAGCGGATTACTATGTGCAGGATGTGGACGGAACGGAGCATACACTGGCAAAGGGCAAGAGTGTGAAGCTGACTCAGGGGTATCTGCCGGGAGGAACCCGGAATCAGGATACCTACCGGATTCGGATTAACCTGCGGGATGCGGCTGCTTATAACGGAGCAAGAGTGCTGGCTGTTGCATATCCAACCTCTCCCGATTATTTGTATGATGCAGAGCATCAGCAGAATCGTCTGGCAGGCATCTTTCAGGGAGTCTATTCGGAGACGGAAATGAGAGTAGAAGATGCTTATTTCTTAGTAGAGGATGATACGGATTATAACGAGCTGACCTGGAACGATAAAGTGGCAGATTTGTCGGGACTGATTTTTAATATTAAGACCATTGGAAGTATTGTAACAGATGGTAACAATGCGGCAAAGCAGGAGGCTATTGTAAGATGGAGGAGCGACTATATTTGTATCAGTCAGTATGATACGTGCTATATAGAGGCACAGGAAAAGCAGGCATCCAAATTACCATCCGAGGAGGATTATATCTGGACAGCGGCAGACACAGAGGGAAAACAATGGACTTATATGAGAATAGAGGTACTGCCTTATACTAATGTGAATATTACCTTTTATAAAACAGAGAAGTTTTTCACGGACTTTGCAGCAGACATAATTGATCAGGCAATGTTTGAGGGTATGGCAGAGGCATATACGCAAGGAAGCTAGAAAGGTATGGTAGAGGAATATGAGAAAGAGGATAAACCAGATTCTGGCAGTAGTGCTGGCAACTGCAATGGTGTTTCAGTGCATTGATGTAACAGCAGGTAGAAAGATAAGTACGGTAGAGGCGGCAGATGTCAGTGAGGAATCTGGAAATGACACAACTGATACGCAGTCGGAAAACAATATAGATACCGATTCAGCAAAGGATACAGAAAGTCTTACGAACAATGGGAGCAATGATTTAAATAGCGGTCAGGAGGGTTCCCACAGCAGTACATTAAACGGTGAACAGGGCGATTCTGTCAGCAGCGTAGCCGGAAGTACAGAAACAGAAGAAGAGAATGGAAATGAAGTCAGTGAAACAGAAGAAATAGAGGAAGACGATGTAGAGGGAGATGGCATAGACCTTTCATCGGAAGATGTTGTTTTGCGCTCCTATGCTGCTGCAGATTCAGAAAATATTCCTAAGAACGTGGCAGATGTGATTCCGGGAACGATCTATTATGTACGCACCTATGATGATGTGCTGGCATTGCAGGAATTGAGTTATCAAAGTAGTCTGGAGGGCTGTATCTTTGAGTTTGCAAAACTAAATAATATTACAGATGCATGGGATCTTACCAATATTGGGTTTACCGGTCTTGGAAATGAGACCTATCCCTTTCAGGGAACCATACAGGAGTTCTATGCTTCCGGTACCACTTTTAAAATGTCTCGTCCTATGTTCAATTATCTGGGCACAGGGGCAGCTATTACAAATTTTACCTTTAACCTTGAAAATACAACATCCGGTATTGCAGACTATATTGTGATAACCGATACCAGGGAAGTGACCTATACCAATGTGACTGTTGCCGGAACAGTAGCGAACGCGAGTGGAGCGGCAGGCGCGTTATATGGTACGGTAAGTAATGAGATAAATACCATGTATGAAATCATAGCAGGTAACGTTGGATTGGATGTGACCGGTGTTAAAAGTATTTCCGGACAGATTGCAGGAGGCTATATTGGAGACGTACAGGGAGCAGTGCGTATTCGTGTAACGGATGGAAGCAATGTGGCAGGTACGGTTACTTCTACTGCAACAGCAGCAGGCGGAATCATTGGCAGATTAGGCTCCGGCAGTGAGCTTTTGATTACAGATGTGGATATTTCTATTGGGAATACGGTGACTGGAACAGGAAGCGCCGGCGGTATTGTGGGAGTGTGCGAGAATGGTTCCATCACTTCAGTAAAGAAGGTGACAAAGACTGGAACCAGGACAGTAGGCTCTGTGAACGCCGGAGGCTTTGTAGGACTAATTGTCAACTCTACTACTTCGATTGAACATTTTGTCTTGAGTGCTGCGGTGGCGGCATCCAATACCGCACAATCCTATGCCGGAGGCGCGATAGGACAGTACCAGGCGCAGGATGACAATGCTTCCCTGACGCTGTCTCATATGGGTGTGACAGCTGGCGTGTCTATTGGAGCAGGGATTAACAATAGTAATGCGAATTACAGTAGGAGCTGCGGTTCCGGTGGTATCATCGGGTATATCAATGGAAGCCATGTTACAATTTCCAATATTCAGTGGAATGGAACAGATGGTTATGATTTTCTGCCCACCATGTGTTATTCCTATAGTGGTCTTGCAGCGTGCGGTGTAGGCGGAATCGCCGGAATTGCGTCAGGAAAGGATATTCAGATATCTGACGTGGCTGTCAGCTTTACCACAGACCGCAGAATCATAGGTTACTATGCCGGCGACGTTTTGGGCTATGTGGGAGCAGAGTCTAAGCTTAAGCTTACGGATATTACTGTAAGCAGCAATTATACGGGGTATGTCAGTGGAAACGATACAGCGGAGTATAATGGTGGAATTGCAGGCTTTGTGGACAAGGGCTGTGTTATGGCGTTGTGTGGAATAATTGATTTGTCCGGAATCAGCTACCTCAATGACAGGACTGGTGTACATGGTAATCACAGGGGATATGTGGCAGGTGGACAGATGGAGTCTATTATCTATCTGGAGCAGGATGGCGAACTTCTTAAGAATGCGACGGCAAGTGATTGGGCAAATCAGGCATGGACTTTGGAATATTATGGCAGTGCTCCGGGATATACCATAGACGATATCGGAGCATATCAGGGCTATGGCAGTGTATATAAGAATATATTGGGTGCGGATGGAAATCCGGTCATTCAGTGGGATAACGAGTATGGGCAGGAAGTGACAGGTTCCGTTGCCTATACCGATGGAGCCTATCAGATTACAGGAGATGCAGATGCATTGCGGCTGGCTTTGGCATTAAATACCTTTGATGCTTCCGGTTCGGGCTATGCATTGCGGTTTGCGGCAGATTGTTTTCAAAGTGGTGCAACGGGAGAGCGTTTGTTGGAGGAGGATTATCTGATTACAGCAGATTTAGACTTTACAAAGACCGGAATCTTTTCTCTTTGCCGAAATGACAGTACAAACTATGTTTTTACCGGAACGATGACGGGAAAAACTGGCTCAGGCGGAACGGTGCCTGACATTAAATTTGGTGTTGCATCCAGACAGAGTTATGGAGGATTGTTCCCAAAGGTGAAGGATGCTTCCTTCTCCAATCTGAAATTGTCGGGATACATTTACTATGTGCAGAATATAGGCGGAATCGCAGCCTTTGCAGAGGGAGATATTATCTTTGACAATATTACATGTGATTTGGAAATGAAGACCTATTCCTATATTCCTTCTAATACGAATATCATGTATTATTACGGTGGTCTGCTGGGAAAGTATTATCTGGGTGACAGTAAATTGTCTGTAACCAACTGTAACATTGCACCTGATATCAGCAATATTCGTATGTATCAGATGGCAGGCGGTATTGTGGGATATCTCCAGACCGAAAGGGATGTGGCGGCAGACACGAATGTTACAGTGACAGATACAACAATTGGGACTCATTTGACCGCAGATAGTAAATTTGCAAAGAACTATAATAATGCAAACACCCAGGCAAGAGTAGGGGGCATGTTTGCCTGCATCGGTTATGATCATACTTATGCACAGAATACTGCCAGTGCGATGGGAGGTTCTGTTGTGGATGCCACCTATGCGAAGCTTAAGCTTACGAAAATCAACATCAGCGACGCTGTAATTGATATGTCTGCGGTGTCTGACAACAAGGCATATGTCCGGGTGACAGGAGGCCTTTTAGGTTACGATTGGAATAATGTGGAGGTAGAAGCGGATCAGCTGACAATATCCAATTCTGAGATAAACAGTCTTGGGCACACAGGTGGTCTGCTTGCTGCTCTTGCCGGAAAGCTGGACCTTGGAAACGTGAAGCTGGATGGTCTTAAAATGACAAATAAATCTTCTTACGCACAGACCTTTTCTGGTTTTCTCGTAGGAGATGGACGCTATGCGGTAGTTACATTGCAGGAAGCTAGTTATATAATTACTCCGAATACAACAGCAGCCGGCTATTCTTACTTTGATGAGATTGTGGGCGTGAATCTGTTACTGAGTAATAACAGTATCAATACCAACAGCGCCAGCCTTGCTACTACCAACGGTGTCAATAGCTATAGTGGAGGAGGAATTGTCAATATTCTAAAATCGGATTTTGCGAAAGATATGACCTCTTCTGACTATGAAAGCTATCAAAATCAGGTATTGACCTCCGGCAGTAATCACTATACAAGGTATTATTATAATTTATTTACCTCAGATTATGAGACAAATAAAGTTACGGTAAGTGGAAATAGTGCAACATTGGATTCTCCGGAAAAACTGATGTTGTGGCATTTGGCAAAATATATGAACAGCAATATTCAGCGGTTCATTGTACCATATTTTGAGGGAGGAGCGCATACGTCAGTTACCACATGGACATTGTCCGGAAATTTGGATATGAACGGTTATAGCTATTATCCAACCTGTGTAAATGGCGGAACATACCGGGGATATGGAACGGCAGTAGTGAGCCTTTACGGAGAGGCACTGGAAGAGCGTGAGGCGGATAATAAGAAGCCAAGTGACAGCACCAGAGAGCATTATCTGATGCATGTGGGATTATTCTGGTCGCCGACCAATGTGACGGTAGAGAAGCTTACATTCCGGGGAACAGTAACGGAGATTGGCGCCAATTCCGGCGTGCTCGCGGCAGGAGCCATGAAGGGCGCAAACAATATCAGCGAAATTACACTGAACGGAATCCGACTGTCCAATTATACGGATGTGGCTTATGCGGGACTTCTTATTGGAAAGATAATAGATGGCTCAGAGGTAAATCTGGATACCATCTCTACCATTGGTTACCATGCAGGTGATATGGCAGCAGCAGCGCTGATTGGTACGGTGGGAAGTGATAATACCAGGGATATAAAAATCTATTTTAAGAATATGAAGGTAGCAGATGAAGCGCAGGAGCTGTTCTACTATGCATCCTTTATCTATCACTATGACTATGTGGATAATGCGGATATTAACGAGACGTTTGGTTTATATACCTTTACCAAACAGGACAGCACCAATGGTAATGTGACCTATGGACAGGAGCTTTCCAGAGGAGTGAACTATCAGGATCAGGATAAGGATTCTGCCCTTGAGCAGATTATCAGTGATGCAGCAGCAGGGAAATATAATCCATATGTATTCGAGAAGAAGGATATTTTTGTGAATCCAAGAAACGGAAGCATTACGGAAGGCTGCGGTACATATGAGGATCCCTATGTCATTAACAACCGACAGCAGTTTTTAACCTTATACTGCTATCTGCTGACAGATACCAATACGCATACTTATGATAGCATTTTCTATGTACCGGATGGAGAGGGACATAGTAGTTGGAGTGTGAATCCTATTGGGGGAGGGTCTGATAGCGGAGGAAGATGTAATCTGACAACAGATGCAGACAGCCATACAGCAGTGGAATATGGCAAGACCGGATTCCCCACCAGAGATGAGCTTCGTACGGCATATTACATTATTACAGAAGATATTGATTTATCGGTTTTTGAGGATTTGAATGAATACGTTTTGAACCGGGATTTCTGTGGTCTGGGGACTACGGACTATCCCTTTGCAGGAGTGCTGGCAGGAAAGAAGGCAGATGGCTCAACTCCGACCATTACTCTGCCTGAGACCAGAGCAGATAGATTTCAGGCGTATTACGGTCTGATTCAGTATATGAAGGGAGCGGTTGTAAAAGATCTGATTCTGGAGGGAGATAACATTAGGGTCAGCAATGCCGGTGGTGGAGTAGCGGCAGTTGCTCTGGGCGGTGACAATATCATAGACAATGTAACGGTAAAGCTAACACTTGTTACTAATAGTGAAGGAAGTATCAGCGGCGGATATGTAGGACTTGTGAAGAGGGGGTCTGTGATTATCCGTAATATGGAAAGGAAAAATGTTGAGAATTATAGTGTAGCCCTGTATACATCTAATATGACACCACCGATTCCGATTACGAAAGACAACCATTTAAACTACAAGAAAAACTGCCGCGTCATTGGCTGGGTAGAGGACGGCTGTGTTCTGTATGAAGGGGCGAATGTTAATGAAAGTCAGAAAACGCTGGAGCAGAAGGATTTTGGTTTTGATATTGACGGAGCGGATGGAATTCCACTGTCCTATTCTTTTCCGATTGTGAATGAGAATTATCTGCTTGCAAATTGCTCTGATACCGCTTCGGATGGAAGAATTATGGTGACAGGCGATGAAAGTACTGGATTTACGCTTTCTCTTAAGAATGAAGCTCAGCTTGAGATTGCAGCCTTGGCATTGAATTCGGATGCATTCAGTATTTATAACAGCGGAGGAAAGGATACGAACCATTACAATGGTTACGATTATACTGCAATATGCCGGAAGGCGGATTATAGCGATTTGGGCTGCAAATATAGCGGAAGAGACGCTAGTGCAGACTTCGCACTGGCAACAGGAAGTGATGATAATAATGGTCATTATCCGTATCTCTATTATCGGTATATGGATTTTAGAGGTGTAAACGGCTATGAGGCAACCCAGAAACAGTCAAGCGACGGAAGTAAGCGCATCAGTATGTTGAATTGGTCGGACGGTTCTTCGTATTTTGGAAATATCAGCATTAATGATGTTACAACTACCTATCGGCTTTTATCTGGTGTAACTTATGATTTATCTGACTTTGGAAGAAGCTTCCGCGGCTTTGGGGCGCTGTATCAGAAAACTAGACCTTATGCTTATTTTAGAGCTAACTTTGACGGAAGCGGAGCGACGATTCAGGCAAACATGGAGCGTGACTGGGATAACACTCTTACGACTACAGGTCTGTTCAACAATCTGACAATGGGACAGTTCGATAACAATCAGACGCCGCTTTATCGCCAGGAAGCTTTTGAAATTGGAAATTTTACCATATTAGACAGTACCTTCAAAAACAGTAATACGATTTCTGGCAATGGAACTGCTACAGGAGCGGTTGCGGGATATGTGAAAGGGATTTGGAACTTCCATGACATTACTTTGCGCAGAAACATCGGGACGGGAACCGATGTCTATGATGTAGCTGGTACCAACAGCAACGCTAACAGTTATAAGAGCTTTGCAGGTGGACTCGTGGGTGCTATAAACTATTATTCTACTAGCTCCACATATGCAAAATCCCAACAGGTTCAATTTAACAACTGTCGCATAGAGGGGGCTGCAATTCAGGGAAGTTCAAGTGTAGGTGGTCTTGTGGGCAAGGTGGATGGTCGCACTGACAATACCTCCAGCTATTATGGTGATATCTCCTTCCTGGATTGTGGTGTGGAGGATTCCCGTATTGAAACTTCAAACGCTCATATAGGAGGCTTTATCGGCAGGGTTGGAGAGGCATATTCTTATGGAAATACAAATTATGCTTACTCCAGAGGAACTCTTACGATTGCACGCAGTGATGGAAGTACGGAGCCAACGGTTTCTAATACTACCATAAAGACTACCAGCGGTAATACTAATTGTGCAGGCGGTCTTGTGGGAATCTTTGTGTCTCCTTGGAACAACGGCAGTTATGAAGGAGGTTATGCAAAAAATCTTGCCATGGAAGGAGTTTGGATTGATAATCTGACCATTGTGGACAAGACCCCGAATAATGACTGGTATGGGGTAGGTGGCATGTGTGGAGGCGTCTGGTCCTATGAGAGCCACATATGGAATGCAGATGTTACTAATTCTACCTTAGGCTATGATGACGATGGGAATCTGGTCAGTACGCAGAGATTGTCCACAGGTGGACTCTTCGGCACGACTACGAATACTTACCTTAATGTTAAGAATACACAGGTTACTGGCAGCAAGATTGCGTCCTATGAGCGCCGCACAGGTGGTTTCTTTGGAACATGTAATGCAACGAATCTGACTATCCTGACGGAGAATGGCGGGGAGAACCGGGTGAACGATACTACGATAGAATCCAAGAAATCTTCTGCAGGTGGATTGATTGGCACCACTACTCTTTCGACTACTGCTACCATCACGTGGGATATCGCGCGCGTGACAGTACAGAATAGCCATATTAACAATGGAATTGGCGATACTACTACATACCAGTCAGCGGGAGCTTTGATTGGCAGGGTAAATTCGATTACCTATCTTACCCTGTCACAGATTACAGTAGGCAGTGCAGCAGAGATAGACGGTTACCATGCAGGCGGTCTGATTGGATATGCAGGTGGAAATACAGTAATCAGTCTGAAAGATTCTATTTGTGTAGGCTGTAAATCAGACGGAGCCGGAGGCGTGACACAGGATGCGGACTATACCAGTATTCTGGGCAGATTAAGTGCAGGAGGTCTGTTCGGTACAAATGAGGTACAAAATGAAGAGAAAAGCAGTGCTGATGTACAGATTCAGAAAACACGGATTGGAGCCTTCTATACATATGATAATGATTATGGCACAGCAGGAGGAATTGCCGGAAGAAAAAAGCTTTATAGTCCAAACTCTGCCAATATCTGTGTATATGATAAGGTGAACATTTTGGACTGTGTGATAGCTGCTAACCACAATAATGCGAGTGATATAAAAATTCAGTGTGGTGGCCTTTATGGAAGAGTGGAGCAAGGCAATGGCACAGAGAGAAAAATGTGCTTCTACAATCCGAAGCTGATAAATAATAGTATTGGATATGCGTCTAGTCTTACCTCTATGGAAGAGCTGAAGAAGCTTACGAATGCTTCAAATAATGTGTATCTGCTGACGGGAACAGGCAGTAGTGCTCACTGGAGCAGCCTGGATATCAATGAGAATAATGTCGGAACCTATGCACTGCGGATTGGAAATTATATCGGTACATGGGCGGCTTCGGGAAAATATTTATATATCCTGCGTCCGGAATTAACCTATACCGATGCATTTACTGGTTCCAGACCAGTGATTGACGTAGGAAACAGGGATAAAGGTACTCAGAATAATGACGCAGCGTATGGTCTTGGATATCCGTACTCGTGGCGAAGCAACTGCCATATCGTCTATTTTGAGCCGGATGCAACTGCCACCACAGATGCAGTGAAGTTAGATTCCAGCCTATTGGTAAACGGTGAGAATGAATATTTGTATCAGTCTTTGGATAACATTGTTGCCGATTATAACAGTAATGCTTCGAAAGAGGATTATCTTGAGGATTATAACCTGAACATCATGCTGGATGAAGAAAGCAGTATTCTGGACTATTATAAAAAATGTTGCCAGAGCCAGATGCTAAACGGTGTTCCGGTGGTCTATGCCGATGGAGGAAGTGCTCAGGATATTTTAGACAGCGTTGTGGCAATTTTGACCAATGGGGGCGGAATTGCAGAGAATCCATCTGCTTCTGCCATGACAGGATTGCTGAATGTTTCGGTAGCAAGGGCTAAAATTACTACGGATGGAAGAATCGTTGCAGATACGAGAACCAAGCAGAGTATAGTAGCAAATAACAATAAACTCAGCTATCGAAATCTGACGTATGACGACTATAATGAGAGTGACAACTCTTATACCATTTCCCTGTTGTATTTCCGGTATGGATGGGAAGGAGCAGATGGTGACTACCGATATGAGACGATTTACGTTCCGGTCTTTGTCGTTGAGCGAATTGCATTTTACAGCGACCTTCATATTATGGAGGGCGAGCAGTATTCCCTTGATAAGGCAAAGGACGACACTGTCAGCTACTCCGGTTCCGTTACCGTTGCCCATGACAGTACCTATACCCTGTATGCAGAACTGGCATATGGAGCAGGCAGGTATAAAACGGAGTATCAGAATTTTCAGGTACAAAAGACGCTTACCTTCCAAAAAGTGTCGGGACGGGATGACGCTACAGGAGAATATACTTGGGAAGACGCCAAAATCCCGGAGGGTATGAAGTTTAGTCTGGTGGATGCGGAGACGGGAAAAGTATATTATTACACAGAAGAGACAGCGGATGCCGTCGATATTGATTTTACAAAATTTAAAGATGAACAGGGAAATTCCTTTGTCAGCCGTAAAGTATCACAGATGACACCGGTGACAGATTATCAGTATGGAGACATGGATTTAAGTGGTTATGATTTTGGACTGGAGCGGTTCTTCATCTATGCAGATCCCTCCGAGGTGAAAAAGATAGATAATGCCATCTTCAAGATTTCCATTACAACAGAGGAGACAGAACCGAGAATAATGAATTTTTTGGATCGTACCGAATACGAAGGAATCCATGTTACATGGATGCCGGGAGTGGATATCTCCTTTGAAGGAAAGGAAGAGAAGGGCGTTACCTTTGTTACCGGAAATATTGGAGAAGAGGATCAGATTCAGATTGACGCCAGAATTCAGATTTCAGCAAACCAGACTTACTGGGAAGAAAAGAAGGCGGCAGATAACAGGTTTATCGATAGTGAGAACAATAACAAGTATTTGGACATTGCAATCTATCTGGTGGATAAAAATACGGGAGAGTATGTAAAGCTTCCGGATGGAACCAATATCCTCATGGATGGAGGCGCTACCAATGTTGCAGTGGGACAGTATGTCACCTATGCTTATAAGGATTGGGGTTATGAATTTCCAATCAGCAGTATTGGGGAAAATCTGACAGGAGAACAGACCATTGTTACCGATACAGCAACGGGAGAAACTGTGAATAACTACGTGCATTTGACACTGGATTTCTCGCTGGCAGATGTGGATGATTATGTAGGAAAGAGCTATAATGTTTATATGGAGCTGAGGCGTACTCCAGATTCCCAGTATCCACTGGGGGATAAGCGCGTGGATGAATATTCAGAGCCAGTGGAAGGAATCGGATACAAGGATATGGCAGTGGCGTTGAGCGTAGAGGATTTAATGGATCTTGGTATTAATACTTATCAGGAGACCACTACCTCCTATGAGATTCCGTTTACCACGAAGATAGATTTCTCAGGTATGATCATCGGAGACAATCCGTCAGATATTACCACCTGTGCGGATAGCAATTATCTGGTGACTTATCGTCTGAAAAAGAAAGTAAAAAAAGCCGGAGGCAGGTATGAGTATGTGACGGTGGGAGACTCCTCCGATTTGTCATCTTTGTCGGGGCTGCACCTTGGTAAGGAGCTTAAGCTTGCCACTGCAAAAAAGGATAGCTCGGGAAATACAGTGTATACGGATTTGCCTACCACCTCTTATGGTGGAGATACCGTATACCAGATGGTGAAGAAATACAGCGAGAGCGATATTAAGAAAGGAACAGACGGTATCAAGTATCTTTTGACCTGGGAATTGGCACTGCTCGTAGATACGGAAGGGATTGCAGATGAAGATTTGTCCAACTACATGGTTGAAGTAACGGTATTGCCATACAGTACAGCGGACATACCGGACAGTGATGAATATGCGAACCTGATTGATTATTATATCTTTACCATTGGAAAACTTAAGACAGATATGTAAAAAAATGTGCAAAAAGGAAAAGCGCTATCACTGAGTCTGATAGCGCTTTCATTTATTATGCAGTAGAGCGTTACTCTGCGTTGGTAGCATTGTTTTCTTGAGACCGTATCAGGTTGACCACATAGTCAATATCACGCTCAAAGTCCTCAAAGGTAGGATAATATTCATTCGGGCGGTATAAGGTGCTTACCAGGGTACGGTTTAGCTTGTCAAAGCTTCTTAAATCTACAGGCTTGGAGAAATGATAGCCTTGTCCGATGTCACAGCCTAATTCCAACAGAAAGTCCACCTGCTCCTGGGTCTCAACACCCTCGGTAATGACGGTGAAGTTAAGCTCCTTTGCCATGGCAATGAGATAGCGCAGGATGGTAAGTCCTTCTTCGCTTCCAGCGTTCTTTGCGAGAAAAGTACGATCCAGCTTAATCCGGTCAATAGGAAGCTCTCTTAACAGATTCAGTGGGGAGTTTAAACTTCCAAAGTTATCGATACACAGGATGAAGCCTTCTTCGTGCAAGCGGTGAATGGAGGCGGATAGCTGGTCTGTCATATTTGCCAGTGCACGCTCTGGAATCTCCAATATGATCAGATCACGTTGAATGAGATATCGGTCCATCAGCTCCACCAGATAGTCAATAAATTTTGTGGTCTGCAAGAGACTGGGGGAGATATTCATAGTGATAGGAGTCGGCTCTATCTTATTGTCAATCCAGCGGCGAATTGCTTTACATCCTTCTTCCCACATATAGTAATCCAGCTTCTGAATCAGAGAAGTATTTTCAAATAGAGGAAGAAAGGCATATGGAGATAAAATTCCCTTTCCGGGATAATCCCAGCGTACTAATGCTTCTGCGCTGACAATACGGTAGGTATGCAAATCCACCATAGGCTGCAGATACATAAAAAACTTATGCTCATCCAGTGCCCGTTCCATTTCCACGCTCATGCGTTTGTTATTTAGGAAATTCTCGTTCAACTCATCCGTAAAGAAACAGTAGTTCAGCTCATCCTTTTCCGTTACAAACTTCTGTGCCAGAGTAGCGCGGTTAATCATATCCATCACTGGGAGGGATTTGTCTAAAACAGGATAGATGCCAAAGGCGGGGGAGATAGCAATGTTTTCGTTGCGGGTATTCAATGCATGGGTAAGTTCTTCCATCACTGCAAGGATAGCCTCATTTGTCTCGTTCTGGAACATGATACAAAACAGATTGGAGTATACCTGCGCGAAAATTCGGCGGTTGCCAGCTACGACATTTCGCAGAGTCTGTGCGGTAAAGTATATGGCATGGTCTCCTTCCGTGGGACCGAAAAGGGAATTAATCTTACCAATATTCAAAATATTGAAAGCAACCAGAGTAAAGGTTGATGCTGGAAATGATTTCAGCGCCTGTTCACTCTTTTCTATAAAATAGTCAATGTTCCAAATCTTAGTGGTAGCATTGGTGTAGGCAATGGTCTTGAGTTCTTCAAGTTTTGTATCTGTTGCAGCCTTCTCACTGCTGTATTTTTCCCGAAGCTTATTCAGTTGTTCCGTCTGATAACGGAAATATGCCTGCACTAAATTGAAGTGGTAGAATAATACACCAAGGGCGATTAGCAGGGCAATAATAATGAGTATTGCGATGATGTAACCCATGTAAGAGCCTCCTCTTTATGTGGTTTAACCAGGCTGCCGGAAGACGCCTGGTTACAGCGTGTCATTTGTCTTTATTTTATAATAAAAAACAAGAAAAAACAATGCAAATAACATGATTGAAAAGGAAATTGATATGTCATAGACGAAAAATTGATATGTCGTTTTTTGTTGCATTACCGGGAAAGATGTGATAAACTAATTTTGATACTTTGTAAAGTCAATAGAATAATAAAGAGAGGGATTACAAAAGTTATGAAGAAAAGAGTTTTAGTAGTTGGTATGGTATTTGCATTGGCTGCATCAGCTTTAACTGCATGTGGTGGCAGTTCTAAAGAGAACTATCTGAGTGATGTACAGGCAATCAATGATTTTGGCGTAGCAGTTCAGGAAATGGAAGAAATTGCTGATTATGCAGAAGCAGTTGCCGGAATGGACATGAAGACTGAAGAAGGAAAAGTACTTAAGGAAGATATGGAAGAGTTAGGAGAGTGCCTTGAGCAGTTATCTGCCATGATGGAAGATCTTGAAAACTATGATGAAACTGCAGCAGCAGAACTTCAGGAAAAGATGACAGATCTTCAGACAAAGGTAGAAGAGCATGTGGAAGATTTCACAGACGCAGCTGAAAAGAGCGGAGTGGATGACGAAGACTTAGAAGGAATGGATCTTGACTTTTAATTTACAGTCAGATAGACAGGCAAGCGGTTTGCATGATGCAAACCGCTTATTTTATATTATGGGAAAGAATGCATTGCATTAATATATCATAAATTATTCCGATAACCCGAACATGGTCTTACATATAGTTATTCCTGTATTTGTTCGAAAAATATTCTTTCGTGCATTGGAAGCTGCGCTTGAATCCAATCCATCTTCATATAGATTTACTAAAAAATCTGCTTCTAATAGAATCTGATAATCGGACCCGTTCACATTCTGGTATGTATGGTGATGAGCCACCAGATAGCAGACACGGTCTATGGCATCCGGCGCATATTTCAGGGAGGAAAGAAGTTCTCTTGCAGGAGCGGGACCCTCTTGTTCCTGTAGTTTTCCGTTACAGTTGCCGAACTTTGCTTCAGCATTTTTTATGCCGATATCATGAACGATGGCAGCTGTCTCTAGGATGTGCTGGGTTTGTGAATCCAGCTGCTCTGCTTCTCCGATTAGCTTTGCAAATTCATATACTTTCAGGAAGTGCTGAATACGTTTGGGGTCTCCGGCGTAATAAAGTATCATCTGTTGTATAAGCTCATTATTTTTATTCATAAAAATTCTCCTTTTTATAAAAATATAATCTGGCGGTAATTTTAAAGCTTTTGCTGTCCCGTAAAAATAGCAGAAATATTAGAAATATTTTAGTGTAATCCTGATATAAAGTCAATCATATCGGGAGGTATTTTTATGGAGGAATCGTTACAAAGTATATTAAATTGGTAGAAAATGTGTTAAACTGAGGGAAGTAAGAAAAAGGGGTGAATAAAATGATTTTTCTGAAAGCGAATCCAGAGCTAAAACATACCTTTCATCGATTGATTCAGACTATGGATGTTCCGGTAAAATGGGATGATGTCTTTGTTGTCCTAAATAATTATCTGATATTGCCGGGGGAAGTCCGCTCTTTGATTTTTAATTTTGATAATCGTAAAGTGAATACGAATGTGATAGAAATTCCCATTGTAGAAGAAGCTATACGGCCCATTGAAAAAAATGTGCCGCTTACCAATGTATTGAACATGGTATTATATGCATTTGGAAAATGGGGAGCGATTCCGGGACTAAAGGTAGAAAAGGATTACGCCCAGTTAAATGAGCTTTTTACGGAAATACTTCGAGAATTAAAAATGGAAGCCGGATATCGTGATGATAACTTTCGTTTTTATCAAAAAGGAATTCAGGTAACTTATGAGGATGTAATACAGGCAGCCATAGAAGCAGGACAGAAGCAGGAAGAGGAGCAGGAAGCGGAGGAAGAAGAGAAGCTTGGACTCTGGCACAATATGCGCTGGATTGTAAGTCATGCTTCCTTTGCAAAAGCTGGCGTGACGGCAGCGGAGCAGGAGGCAGAACGAATCGGGAATAATTTCTATATGGTAGGCTATCAGTGTCCGGAATGTGGAGAGAGGCTGCATATGGTGGTATATCCTGTGGATAAAGAATTTCCGGTGGAAACGGAAGAAGGAAAAGTCTATCTGGCAAGAGCATATACCTGCGACAACTGTAACAGATTTTATACACCACGCCCGGGAAAATTGTTAAGTGAAGGGGATATTTATCTTCTGGACTTTGAGGATGACAGGGAGGCTTATGAGGATTATCAGGAGTTATTGGGGCGCCGGGGAGAGAAGACCAGTAACTACAAGTTCAATGAATATGAGTGGGAACGGAATCAGAAGAAAGCAGAGGAAAAAGACGGGGAGAAAGAGCAGGAGAAACTGTCAGAAGAACCGGAGAAATTGTCAGTAGAGCAGGAGAAACTGTCAGAAGAACCGAAGAAACTGATGGAAAGGGAGTCAGAGAAACGAACGAAAGAACCGGAGGAATTGACCGAAGAAAAACTGGAGGAACGAACGGAAGAGGAACTGGAACGTTTGGAAGATAAGCTGGAATCCGGTTTCTATGGACAGGAGATAATTAAGAACCCCAAAGAATTAAAAGAAAAGATTGCACGGAAAAGAAAAGAGCTTCATCAGAGCAGCAAGAAAGAGGCTTCTAGTAGAAAAGAAGAAAAGCATGACCGACAGCAGGAAAAAGAAGTGTTTTGGGAGAAAAGTTCCATAGAGGATGAAGAGAAAACGCAGCAGGAAACAGCTAATATCCGGGAAAAATACGATGCCCGGATGAAAGTAATAGAGCGTATGTCTCCAAGACAGCTTGGGGAATTGAAGGAAAGTATAAAAAAGGAAACATTATTAGAAGAAACGCAAAAAAGGGAATACATAGAAGCAGTAGAGAAATGTATCATAAAAAATCAGGAAAAAGAGCTGCAAAAGAGAGCGGAGCATGCACAAAAGGGGAACTATGCACAGCTGTGCCGCAGCATAGAAGAAATCGAAAAGTCAGATTGTCCGAAAGAAATGAAAGAATCCGTGCTTGCGCCATTATATGAGCTGCGACAGCAAAAGGCGCAGGCAGAAGCGGAAGGGTTGATTGCAAATATGCCGGCAGTCATGGACCGAAAACGGTACAAGCTGTTTCGGCAGAAATTAGAGCAATATAAGGAAGCGGACATTGAACCTTTCAAGGAAAAGTTAGAAAAGCAAAGAGAATCGGCAGAACAACAGGAAATAGAGACGCTTGTGAGGCGGGCAGGAAAAAATGACAGAGGAGCTTTATACAGGGTATGGCAGCGGCTGCAGGAGCCGGATTTTTCCAAGGAGAATACGAAAAAGCCGTTAGAAGAAATTTATCAACGGATTCAGAAACTGGATGAAGCAGCCATAGAGAGGATTTGTCCGGATATCATGGGGATGACCTTTGAAGAAGGGCAGGAGGCATATGAAAAGATTGCGTCCGGTATGTTTTTACCGGAGATAAAGAGCAATGCTCTGGAGTTGATTGATAAGCGTCTTACGAAAATGAAATCCGATGAAAGTGAACTGTTGGCAAGGAAATTTCAGGATGAGTTAAAGGGAAAAGTAAAGGATACATCAAGCCTTCATTATAATGAGGCAAGAAAGGCTATGATGGGAGAATGGAACGGTAAAGAGGCAGATATTGTAAATTGTGCGGTGAATACTTATGCATCGGAACACAGTCGTTATGAATATCCGATTTTGGTCTGTGATGCTACCCGAAAGGAAACCGGAAGAGAGGGGTTCTTACTGACACCGGAGCATCTTTTTTACAACAGTGCCTTTAGCAGTGAGAGGATTCCGATTCTTCAGATTAAGAGTGTTTCATTTAGTACAGGACTTTTAAACAAGGGAATTCATGTAAATCAGAAAAACGGAGAAAAGTCCAAACTTCCGGTGGGGGTGTCCTCAAAAGACTGGGAAGGCTTTACTCGTGTATTGGATGAATTTATAAAGTATCTTAAAGAGCGGCCGGAGTCCAGAAAGGTTTCTTATCTGGCGAAGGAAGAGCATGAAGTAAAGTGCTGTTACCGGTGCGGATATGTGTATAAGGGTGGTGATGTATGCCCTAAATGTGGAAATCGGGCAAATAAATAGAGGGGAAGGGTGGACGGAATGTTGAACATAGCAGTATGCGATGATGAAGCGTTTTATAGAGAGAAAATAAAAAATGAGCTGAGAGCTATTTTAGAACAGCGGGGCATAGCGGATTACAGAATAGACACCTGGACATCCGGGGAAGAGTTGTGTAATAATCAGGAAAAGATAGAGGAGTATCAGATTGTTTTTCTGGATATCAATATGGAGAAGATGACCGGACTGGAGGCTGCAAAAATCATAAAAAGTGTAAACCAGGATATTTATTTAGTATTTGTTACGGCGTATGTGGATTATGCGGTAGAAGGTTATAAAGTAGAAGCAATCCGCTTTTTGTTAAAAGATATGCTGGATGGAACCCTGACAGAGTGTGTGGATACAGTACTGGAGAAAATGAAATATCATAGGCACAAGGAGAAATTTTCCTTTGTGGACGGTGAGCGTGAGGTGTTGATTCACAAAATTATCTATATTGAAAGTAATAAGCATAAGCAGATTTTTCATGTACAGGGGGAAACGGAGCAGACGTTTTTACTAAGCGGGAAACTGGAGGATACCCAAAAGAGATTAGAGGAATATGGATTCATCCGGATTCATAAGAGCTTTCTGGTGAATGTGAAAATGATTACAGATGTAAGAAATTATAATGTGACATTAAAAAATGGAAAGATACTTCCTGTTCCAAGAGAGAAGTTTCGGCAGGTGAAGTTACAGTATTTTGAAATGATGGGAGAAATATAGTGAGGGAAATTGTACAAAACGTTGTATTGGTAATTATAGAAATATTAGCTTGTGATTTGTTTTTTCAGACCTTTATGGAGAGGCGGTTTGAGAAGAAGCCCTGGGTGCACAGAATGATAATTGGAATCCTTGTGCTGGCATGGATGATTAATTCCATAAAAGCGCAGAATTTCTGGGTAAAAGTTGCATTGGGGATAGGCAGTGTATCTGTGTTGATGGGAGTTTTGTATAAGGCAAGAATCAGCCAGATATTTTTCAGCGCCATATGTTATCAGGGCATTTGTATGGGGATGGACCTGGTATTATTAGCAATCGTCCGGTGTTTTGTAGATGAAACACTGATGGTGATTTTGCAAAAGGAAGGGAAAATAAATATCTTATGGATATTGTTTAAACTGATATTGTTCCTGTTTATTGTTTGCATTAACCGGAAATTTTCCAAAAGGAATTATCAGTTATTGCGGGATGATGAGTGGATTCGCTTTCTGTTCTTCCCGGTATTTACGGTGGCAGCGATTATTTTTATGCTGGCAGATGAGGAAATGGCAAGAAAAACAATGTTCTTTTTAGCGATAGGACTTATGGGAGCCAATGTCATACTCTTTTATCTGATAAAGGATTTTGCAGAAAGAGCAGAGTCAAATAAGAAAGACAGTCTGGTGAAAGAGAGACGGAATCATCAGATAGCTATGTATGAAAGTATGGAATTAGCGTATAACCAGCAGAAAAAGAAAGTACACGAATTCAAAAATCATTTGAACTGTATTCAGGGATTGTTGCAGGAAGACAGAGAGAAGGAAGCATTACAATATGTCAGTAAGATAAATAATTTATCAGAACAGCATATGAATTACTTTACTACCTTAAATCCGGTGGCAGATGTAATCATTAATCAGAAATATCAGCAGGCGCTGGAAAACGGAATTTCCATGGTTACAGTGTTAAATGAGTTGAGAGGAATTCTTATGGAGGACAAGGATTTGGTGGTATTGCTGTCAAATCTGTTGAATAACGCCATCGAGGCATGCGATAAGCTAAAAAAAGAACAAAAGCAGATAAAATTTAAGTTTGTTCAGCAGGAAGAACGGGTCATATTATCTATAAAAAATCCAATCAAAGGAAACCTGAGGATAAAAGGAAATGAGATAAAAACCAGCAAGAAAAACGAGCAGGAGCATGGAATCGGACTTTATAATATAAAAAAAGTGATTGAGAAGTATGGAGGGGAAGGCATTTGCGAGGTAAATAAAGGCGTGTTTTCTTATACCATTATTTTCAATAAAAAAGAAATGCAGGGAGTCTATGAAACACTGCGGTCAGGTGAATCCTGACCGCCTTTTTTTGTCATTTACCGCCGATTGGTGCAAAAACTATTTCATAAAGTTGAAAATTATGGTATATCTGGTTCAGGAGGGGAGGTTAGATTATGAATAGTCTGGCAAATTATCTCACAAAATGTCTTATTACAAATGATTTAGTGGAAAAAGAACAGGAAGAGGAATACATATATGGATTTGAGAAGCTGCTTGGAAAGGTACTGAATTACACTGCACTAGTGATTCTTTCTATCTATTGTAAAGTATTTGTTCCGGGGATTTTCTTTATGATAGTGTTTTTCTCATTGCGGGAAAGAACAGGAGGCTATCATGCAAAAACAGCGCTGCGTTGTTTTGTGGGAACAGTTGTGTGCTATTTCCTGATGATTCGGATTGTGGCACCGGCAATCATGGGAAAGCATTTTATTTATGCTATGATTGCGGTGATTTCTATTTTCGCTATATTTATTTTTGCACCGGTAAATCATCCGAATCTGTTATTAGACGAGCAGGAAATAGAAGTGTGCCGGCAATCGTCCAGGTGGCTGGTTATATTGGTCGCTGGATGTATCTGGATAGCATGTGTGCTGCAGGCAAGGGAAATCTGCGTTACATATGCAGTTATGGGAATGGGTATGAATGCAGTTTTGATATTCATGGCAAAAATAGCGGGACAGGAGGTGAAAGAGTATGAAGCATGAAGGAAAGACACAGATGTTGAGCGTATTAGGTAAAATGGCAAAAGCAGAAGCAGGTATGGAAGGAAAGATGAAAGCCTCTGTTTGTGGAGGAATCATCTATCAGCCTAAGAGACCAAAGAGAAAATAATAGGGAACAAAGTGAAAAAGGAATTGAGCTATTTTGAAAAAGGCAAAATAGCGGTGGAGTATAATTTTGATAATTTTTAATGGAAAAATTCATAATACGGATGTATTGAATTGGAAAAAGAGGAGTTTAAATTAACAAAAGATTATACAGTATGGTAGGGAACTGCGCACGGATGATTTCGTGTGTCAGTTCCTGCTTTTATGGGCTTTGAACCCGCCGAATTAAAACAATAAAAATATTAGCATAAAAAATGGTAAGTGGGATGAAAATCTATGGAAAGAACCAATAATAAAGTTAGATATGAATATTATTATAATATGAAAAGCGGTAAACTGCAGGCAGCAGAAGAATCCGTAAATAAAGATTTTGTAGACTGGTTTAACGGAGAAATCTCGAATGATGAATTACCGGATAGTATTGATGGGTATGATGAAAGACAAAAGAGAATCCTTAAGCAATATATCGAAATGCTGAAAGAGGGAACGATTATAGAAAAAGAAGATTTAGCGGAAGAGGGTCGGGAAGATACATACAAAATTCGCTATGAAATGATAGATTCTGTAACAGAAAGAGTTTCTATTAATGGAAGTTACAAACTTGAGAGCAGAATGGCGATTGGGTATTCGCCAAAGCAGCTTGCACAGGTAAAATTTTATGCAGATTATCTCACGCAGGAAAAGAAGGCATATAATATAGAAAACAACAGTGCCACCATTGTGAAGGGAGATGTATTCCGGCTAAAAAACGGATATCAATTATGCGTTGGTGAAAATAATGTAGAAGTTATCGGGGAAGGAACGCAAAAAGACAGTGAGTATGCGAAACAGTTAGCCAACGGTCTGGATGCATTTATACGATTTTCAAACGCCCAGGGATTTTCACAAAATGTGTGGTTCTGGACAAAAGACGTAAGCTGGGATTTTATAGAAATCATAAAAAGTACAGGTGTAGACGTTGCAAAGGAATTTATTATTAATGAAGTAAAGTGTGTCATAGATGAAGAGGGAAAGGTGGAGGAAGCAGGAAACATATGGGGGATACCGGAAGTGTTGTATCAGGAACAGCTGCAAAGATATGAGATGTATTGGAAGATTCCATTGAACCGGCGGACAGAAGATTTGAATCCGGACTGTTTCTTGGAAGATAAAAAGATATAAGAGTATAATAGACAGAAAAACAACATGATATCGTAAAAAATTTTAATGACTTTGCACCGTATTTCAATAATAATTATAAATGTTAGTCACTTTTCAGACTGTTTAGAACGTGTTGGGGGCAAACATAATTTCTATGCAGTGGAAGGGAGACGGAACAAAAAAATTAAGGAGAGAGGGTTTTATGAAAGTGCAAAGCAAAAAGCGACTGCCACAGCGTGTGTGGGCACTTCTGTTTGCTGTGCTGTTCACAATTACATCTATTAGTGTTACAGCGCCACAGCAAGTGCAGGCAGCAGGAGGCAAAGACCAGTATGAACTGGTGGACAATGTTCAGGATGCAGCAATTCTGCATTGCTGGAACTGGTCTTACAAGACCATTGAGGAAAATATGGAATTAATCGCTCAGTGCGGATATTCCGCCATTCAGACCTCACCGGCAACACAGCCAAAGGATTATACCTATGAGGGTGTTGTGGGAACAGAAGTAGGAATTCCGGGCATAGGAGGCTCGGGTAACTGGTGGAAATTATATCAACCGGTTGCCTTTTCTGTGTGTGATAATGGAGAGACCTGGCTGGGAACAAAAGAAGAGCTGGAATCTATGTGTGCGAAAGCAGAGGAATACGGAATTAAGGTAATCGTAGATGTAGTGGCAAACCACATGGGAAATATTACGGGATGGCAGAATTCACTGTCGGATGTATCACCGCAAGTTGGAGAATACTGGAATCCGGATATGTTGACAGACGAAAGTTATTGGCACATTAATGATTATCAGGTATGGATGAGTGACGGCAGACTTCATTTTACACAGGGAACAATGGGAATGCCGGATTTAAATACTGCGGATAAAAGAGTGCAGACAATGGTAGCAAATTATTTGGATGAACTGATTGACTGTGGTGTAGATGGTTTCCGTTTTGATGCGGCAAAACACATTGAAACGCCAGATGATGATCCTTCTTTTGCAAGTGATTTCTGGCCAACCGTATTAAATGAGGCAAGATCACATTATAAAGAAAAAACAGGCGGGGATTTATATGTATATGGGGAAATACTTAATACCGTAGGGGACAATTTCAGTATAGATTCGTATACAAAATATATGTCTGTTACAGACAATTCTGCAGGAAATCATCTGCTAGAAGCATTCCGAAATAACAATGTAAATACCTTAAATATGGACTATGCGCCGGAGGTTTCTGTGTTGTGGGCAGAATCCCATGATACTTATATGAATGAATCCTCCCGTTATGCATCGGACAAATCAATTGTCAGAACCTGGGCGATGGTGGCAAATAAGGATAATGCAGCAGGACTGTTTTTTGTACGTCCTTATGCTTCTTCTGAAATCTTGGAGAATGACGTTGATGGTGCCATGAAAGGAAATTTACAGCAGACTGTGACACCGGCAATCATGGGAGAATGCGAGACCTATATCTGGGCTTCTAAGGAAGTGGCGGCAATCAATCATTTCAATAACAGAATGGTTGACCAGGCAGACCGGATGGGATGCGAAAATAACATGGCATATTGTGTCCGGGGAAATGGAATGGTTATTGCAAACTTTAATGGTTCCGGAAACATTGAGATGTCAGCACATGGAATGGCAGATGGTACCTATACGGATGAAGTATCCGGAAATACCTTTACCGTATCTGGCGGGGTACTGCGGGGAACTATCGACAGTGAATATGGAATTGCAGTTGTATACCAGAATGTAATGCCAAATCCGGGAACGAAATATCCGGTACAGATTAAAAATAATGTAGGAGACGGAACAACATTTTATGGTGATTCCTTAAGCGTTACCTTAGGAGCTGCTTATGCAGACAGCGCTTCCTATCAGACATCTACCGGAGAATCGGGAAGCTTTGTTGGTGAAACAACCGTGAAAATCGGCGCAGGCTTACAAAAGGGAGAGTCTGTTACATTAACGGTAACAGGAACGAACGAGTGTGGAACCGTAACTAAGACTTATACGTATTACAAAGGGGAATATGACCTTACAAATTGTATTTTCTTTAAAAATACAAAGGGCTGGGATTCTGTAACCGCTTATGCATGGAATGACAGTTCTTCTACCGTGGTAAGCAATGGAGGATGGCCCGGCGAAAAGATGTTTGAATGTGATGCAGAAAATCATATTTATGCATTACAGATAGATGCTGATGCAGAATATAATCATATTATTTTCAGTAACTCCGGTGCTTCTCAGACGGCGGACCTCGATATGGGACAGATTGGTTACATGTATCAACCAGACACCAACAAATGGACACTTTATCAGGAGGGAGAAGAGATACCGGTAGAGAAAACGCCTGTTATCAAAGCGTCTGTAGAGTCCTCAGAATTTGAAGGAAGTACAACCGTAACATTTAGCGTAGAAAATGCGAAAAAGGCAACCATCCGGATAAATGGTACCACAGAGACCTTTACAGATTCCGTTACAAAGACCTTTACGGATACAACGGAAGTGACCATAGAAGCGGTAAATGAGACGAAAAGTGCAACGAAGAGTTATAAGTATACAAAAATTCAGGACGAACAGTCAGATACGATAAGCGTATACTTTACAAATAATTATAACTGGAACGAGGTATATGCATATACCTGGGGTGGAAGTGAAAACACTTCTTCCTGGCCGGGAGATAAGATGACCTATGTAGGATTGAATGAATTTAATGAAAGGGTATACCGAATTGACATTGCCCCAGATGTCAAAGGATTGATTTTTAATAATGGTTCCGGTGCACAGACCGTAGATATTACGTCTGGAATAGCGGATGGACTGGGATATTATATTTCAGGAAGTTCTGGTGCTAAGAGTTCCGTAGGGACTTATGTGTATACAAAATAAGCAAGAAGGTGTGGTTAGAGATATTCTGACCACACTTTTTTTGTTTAAAAAAAAATATCTTTCCGTTTTCTTTGCGAACATTTTACATAGATTTTTCATTATATAGTATATATATTTTACTTTTCTACCGTATACTCTTTTTTGCAGTGAGGAACAACACTGTTGAAAAAGAAAACGAAATACAGTAATAAAAGAGAGGAAGAAAAGATTATGAAAAAATTCATTGTAGCTCTTATGGTTATGGCTATGACAGCCACCGCAATGGTTGGGTGCGGTTCAGACAACACAGTAAATAGTGGAAGTAATGCAGGTGCGGGCACAGAGAATGATGCAGATGCAAACGCAGAAAACAAAGAGGATACAGAAGCAGCCGGCGTAAGCGGAGGAATTACTGTAATATCTCGTGAGGATGGTTCCGGTACAAGAGGCGCTTTTATCGAACTGTTTGGAGTGGAAGAAAAGGATGCTGACGGCAACAAAACAGATATGACCACAGTAGAAGCTGTGATTGCAAACAGCACAGAAGTCGTATTATCTAATGTGGCTGGTGACCCAAATGCAATCGGATATGTATCTCTTGGCTCCTTAAGTGATGAAGTGAAGGCGGTAAAGATTGACGGAGCAGAGGCAACAGTAGAAAACATTAAGAATGGTACATATAAAATTTCCAGACCATTCAACATTGCAACAAATGGAACACCAAACGATGCTACTCAGGACTTTATTAACTTTATCTTAAGTGCAGAAGGTCAGGCAGTAGTAGAAAATGCAGGTTATATCGCTTCTGTTGATGATGCACAGGCATTTGAAAGCACAGGCGTTAGCGGAAAAGTGGTAATCGCTGGGTCTTCTTCTGTAACACCTGTTATGGAAAAATTAAAAGAAGCTTATGAAAAAGTAAATCCGGATGTTGAAATTGAAATCAACCAGAGTGATTCTACGACCGGTATCCAGGCAGCAATGGATGGAACTGCGGATATCGGAATGGCTTCCAGAGAGTTAAAAGACAGCGAAAGCTCTTTAACATCTACCGTTATTGCAATCGATGGTATTGCAGTAGTTGTAAATAATGAAAACACTGTTGACGATATGACAGCAGATGAAGTTAAGGCAATCTTCACAGGTGAAACAACCACTTGGTAAAATTACCAGGTTCACCTTTATTCGATATCCCAACCCTGAAGGGGGCTGCTGTATACGGCAGTCCCTTTCAACACAGAAAAAATGAAGTCGCCTGGTAAGCTCGAAAACACCTCACTAACGGCGGCATGTATCGCACGTAAGCGACCCAAAAACAGTCGCTAAGTGCTCATAACAAGGAGTAATTTATGCGAAAAATAAAAGAAGGATTTGCACATGTTATTTTCTTCATAGCAGCGCTCACCTCTATTCTGGCGGTTCTGCTGATTTGCGTATTCCTGTTTGCGAACGGAATACCGGCTATGAAGGAGATTGGTTTATTTTCATTTTTGACCGGGACAAAATGGGCGCCGAATAACTCTCCTGCATCCTATGGAATACTTCCTATGATTATCGGTAGTATTTATATTACAGCAGGAGCAATTATCGTGGGAGTTCCGATTGGTATTTTAACAGCCGTCTTTATGGCGCGTTTTTGTCCGAAGAAGATATACGGACCGTTGAAGTCTGCGGTGGACCTGCTGGCGGGAATTCCTTCCGTTGTATACGGATTTTTCGGTCTGGTGGTGTTGGTTCCGTTCATGCGGGAACTGTTTGGAAAGTTTGAATGCAAAGGAACCAGTATTTTGACGGCTTCGTTGTTACTTGGACTTATGATTCTGCCTACCATTATCGGAGTCAGTGAGTCTGCAATACGTGCAGTCCCGGAAAGCTATTATGAGGGGGCGCTGGCACTTGGGGCAACTCATGAAAGAAGTGTATTCTTTACCGTGGTTCCGGCGGCAAAGTCCGGTATCATGGCAGGGGTGATTCTGGGAATCGGTCGTGCCATTGGAGAGACCATGGCGGTGATTATGGTAGCCGGCAACCAGCCGCGTATTCCGGACAGTATTTTCCAGGGAGTCCGTACACTTACCTCCAATATCGTAATTGAAATGGGATATGCAGCAGATTTACATAGGCAGGCGCTGATTGCCACAGGTGTGGTACTGTTCGTATTTATCTTGATTATTAATCTGTTGTTTTCTACTTTGAATAGGAGGAACGAAGCATGAAAAATGAGAAGTTCAGCAAAGGAAAGCGAGGTCCTCTGTCGTGGGTATTGTATATCCTGGTAATGGCAGCGGCATTGATTACCTTTTGTGCATTGTTTTTCCTTATTGTATATATTTTGTGGAATGGAATCCCACATATTAAGCCCAGTCTTTTTGCATGGGAATATAATAGTGAAAATGTATCGTTGATGCCGGCGCTGATTAATACACTGTTGATTACCATAGTGACATTGATTGTTGCGGTTCCCATTGGCATCGGCTCTGCTATTTACATGGTGGAATATGCAAAAAAAGGAAATAAGATTGTCAAAGTAGTTCGGATTACCGCAGAGACATTGTCCGGTATTCCATCGATTGTATATGGTTTGTTTGGTATGTTGTTTTTCGTAACAACATTAAAGTTTCGTCTTTCATTACTGGCAGGTGCATTGACATTGGCAATTATGATTTTGCCTCTTATTATGCGTACCACGGAGGAGGCGCTTAAGTCGGTACCGGATTCTTACCGGGAAGGCAGCTTTGGGCTTGGCGCAGGACGCGTCCGTACTATTTTTCGCATTGTACTTCCGTCAGCAGTGCCGGGAATTCTTTCCGGTGTTATCCTTGCCATTGGACGTATTGTAGGCGAAACGGCAGCTCTTATGTATACTGCAGGAACCGTTACAGAGGTCGTAAGCGGAAAGGGACTTTCCTGGCTGATGGATTCCGGCCGTACCCTTGCTTATCACATGTATGCATTGTCCTCTGAGGGATTTCATACAGATGAAGCCTATGCAACTGCGGTTGTCCTTCTGGTGATTGTTATGATTATCAACTGGATTTCAAACCGGATTGCGAAAAAAATTGCCAAAGTATAAGCTGTGAAGTGAAAAGGAGAATTTTTATGATAAAACAACCAACACCCAAAATCAACATTAGCGGGCTGGATTTATATTACGGAGATTTTCATGCGTTAAAAAATGTAAATCTGCCGATTTTGTCCAATGAAATTACTGCTTTTATCGGACCTTCCGGCTGCGGAAAGTCTACGTTATTAAAATCCTTGAACCGTATGAATGATTTGGTAGAGGGATGTAAAATTACCGGAGAAGTAACACTAGATGGCGTAGATATTTATCACAATATAGATACGAATGAACTGCGTAAGCGGGTAGGGATGGTATTCCAGAAACCAAATCCATTTCCCATGAGCGTGTATGATAACATCGCTTATGGACCTCGTACCCATGGAATCCGCAACAAGGCAAAGTTAGATGAAATCGTAGAGAAGTCTTTGCGGGATGCTGCTATCTGGGATGAGGTAAAGGACCGCTTGAAAAAGAGCGCTTTGGGTCTGTCCGGTGGACAGCAGCAGAGAATCTGCATTGCACGTGCCCTTGCGGTAAATCCTGAGGTGATTTTGATGGATGAGCCAACTTCCGCATTGGACCCTATTTCAACGTCTAAGATAGAAGATTTAGTCATAGAGTTAAAGAAGGACTATACGATTGTAATGGTAACCCATAACATGCAGCAGGCAACCCGTGTTTCCGATAAGACCGTATTTTTCCTGTTAGGAGAAATCATTGAGCATGGGGAAACAGAAAAGATGTTCTCAGTTCCGCAGGACAAGAGAACGGAAGATTACATTACAGGAAGGTTTGGTTAAGTATGAGAAATCGTTTTGACAGACAATTAGAACAACTGAATAATGAATTGATTGAAATGGGAAACCTGATTGAACAGGCAATTCAGATGGCAGTAAATGCATTGATACGCAAGGATGTGGAGTCGGCAAAAAAGGCGATTGAGTTTGACCAGGAAGTCGACCACCAGGAAAGAGATATTGAGGCACTTTGCATGAAGCTGTTGCTGCAGCAGCAGCCAGTGGCAAGAGACCTGCGTCTCATATCGGCAGCCCTTAAAATGATTACGGATATGGAGCGTATCGGCGACCAGGCGTCTGATATTTCAGAAATTACCATAGCACTGGCAGAGGAACCATATATCAAGGATTTGACTCTGATTCCCCAGATGGCAATGGAGACTACGCTGATGGTGACACGAAGTGTGGAAGCCTTTGTCCAGAAGGATTTGAAGCTGGCACAGTCAGTCATTGACAGTGATGATACGGTAGACGATTTGTTTGATGAGGTAAAGTCTACATTGATGGAACTGATTCGCAATAATGCACAGCACAGCGAGCAGGCAGCAGATTTGCTGATGGTGGCAAAGTATTTTGAACGTATTGGAGACCATGCGACTAACATTGCAGAATGGGTGATTTATTCCATTACCGGACAGCATGATTCTGTTCAGGAAGTAGAATAAAAAGATAATATAGGAAGAGAAAAAGTGTTGCGAGTTTTGCAACACTTTTTTTGTATGGGACCTTAATTATTGTGCGCATTTTCATTCTTATATAGGAATTTTTGCTAAGAAATAATCTTAAAAAAAATTTTTTTTATACAAAATAGAAATTATTGAAAAAAGTTTTCAATATATCTTGAAGTTGGAGCAACTCCAAGATATATTATACAAATAACTTAAAGAAAAAAGGAGTGATTATATGAAACGATTCCTTTTTGTGTTGAAACGGTTTTGCTCCATGATTTTTATTCTTGCCGTTGCTTCATTTTTAATCTTTTTCCTGCTTAGGCTTTTTGGAAGCGATCCTTTATCAGTCATGATAGGAAATGCCAGGGCAACAGATGAGTTGAAACAAACATTAACAGAGAGATATAATCTGGACAAACCTTTGTTTACACAATATCTTATTTGGATAAGGGAAGTGTTGAATGGCAACTTTGGAATTGACTATATTGCTGGTCAGGACATAAGACAGTTAATAGCGGCACGACTTCCAATTACTTTTGGGCTGGTCATCATGAGCTCAATCATTAGTTTTATAATTGCAATAATTGTGGGCGTTACAGCAGCGCTTAATCGCAACGAGGCGGTAGATACTGGATTATCGGCATTGATGTTGATAATTACGGGTATGCCGTCTTTTTTAGTTTCCATAGTTGCGTTGATTGTAATTACTTATATGTTCCCGGGAGTCAATTTTATTGGAACTTACTCGAACTTCAGCGAGTATATGCAGAGGATTACCATTCCTAGCTGCATCATGGCTCTGATGCCTATCGCAATGCTTGGACGTATCACAAGAAGCAGTATGATCAAACAGTTGCAGTCGCCATACATTGACACGGCGAAAGCAAAAGGAATTGGAGAACGAAGCGTCACTTACAAGCATGCATTCCATAATGCGGTGATTCCTGTTATTACAGCAGGCGGATATATGGTTGCTGCTTCCGTTGGTTCCACCGTCATAGTGGAACAGGTTTTTTCCATTCCGGGAATTGGAGGACTTCTTGTTACCGCAATACAGCAAAGTAATTTTCCGATTATTCAGATTCTTGTTTTGTTTATGCTGACCGTTTATATGGTTATGAGTTTTATTATTGATGTGCTCTATACAGTTCTCGATCCAAGAGTAGAACTGAAATAAAAAAGAAAGGTTGGGAAGGAAATGAAAAGAAAAGCAGGTACAATTTTTACTCCAGTCTTTGTCATAACAGGGATGATTCTTCTAATTGTGTTGATTACTTCCCTTATGGCTGAATATATAGCTCCATATGATCCGCTTCAGACAGACTCTGGTGCCATTTATGCCAAAGTATTTACAGGAAATCACTTTTTAGGAACGGATGGTTTAGGAAGAGATTTGTTTTCCAGATTAATTTGCAGTGCAAGGATTTCTATATTTAATGCCATTTTGATTGTCGTATTTGAAGTTGCGATTGGTGTTCCGATTGGTCTCTTATGCGGATATTATGGCGGATTTTTAGATAGTGCAATTACAAGATTATTTGATTTGTTAGCATCCCTTCCACCATTGCTTTTATCATTCCTTCTCATTGCAGTATTAGGAAAAGGAATGTATACCGGTGTGATTGCCATTGGAATATCCTATATTCCTCTTACCGCGAAGATGGCAAGGTCCATGATTATAACAGAAAAAAAGGCGCTATATGTAGAAGCCTGTCATTCTATGGGAATGTCGGAGGGAAGAATTATATTTATTCATATTCTTCCAAATGTAATCACAACAATGGTATCTCAGTTCACGTTAGATATCGGAACGGCAATTACATCCATGGCAACACTTAGCTTCCTTGGACTCGGTGTCCAGGCGCCAAATGCAGACTGGGGAACACTTTTAAAGGATGGAATGGAAAATATTTACAACAGCGTTTCACTATTGGTAGTTCCGGCCATTGCAATTCTTATTGTAACGGTTTGTATCAACCTTTTTAGTGACCAGATTCAATCTTATCTGGACCCATCTACCAGGAAGCTGCCCAGCTTCAAAAAGTATATGAAGATGCTGGCAAGACAGGAAAGAGCTGGGAGGTACGTAAATTATGAAAGATGAAAATTTACTTGAACTAAAAAATCTTTCCGTTGATTTTATGACCACGAGAGGCATTGTGTATGCAGTGCAGGGTGTTAATTTGGAGATTAAAAAGGGCGAAATTCATGGAATCGTTGGAGAGAGCGGATGTGGAAAAAGTGTTACTTCCAAATCAATTCTAAGACTTCACAATGAAAAGCATACCAGGTATGGGGGAAATATCTTTTTTTCTCTGAATGGCAGTGAAGTGGATGTTATGGCATTGGATAAAAGGAATCTGCAAAAGTTCAGAGGCGATGATGTTGCCATGATTTTTCAGGATCCAATGGTTTCCTTAAATCCAATTATGAAAGCCGGAGAACAGGTTGCTGAGGTTGTCAGAAAGAAAAAGCATCTCAACAGGATTGAGGCACATGATAAGGTTATTGAAATGTTTGAAAAAATTGGTATTACCCCGGCTGAAAAAAGATACCATCAATATCCCTTTGAGATGAGTGGAGGAATGCTTCAAAGAATTATGATTGCTATGGCACTGATTTGTGAGCCAAAGTTATTGATTGCGGATGAGCCTACCACCGCATTGGATGTTACAATTCAGGCTCAGATTTTAAGGCTGATTAAGAATCTCCAGAAAGAGAGCGGCATGTCCGTCATTATTATTACCCATAACCTGGGAGTTGTGGCTGAAATATGTGATTCGGTTACCGTAATGTATGCCGGAAAAGTTGCTGAGACAGGAAGCGTAGTTGATATATTTGACAGACCATCGCATCCTTATACAAAAGATTTACTTGCCAGCAATCCAAAAGAGGCGGATGGTGCAGGGCGGTTAAGGGCAATTCCGGGAACACCGCCGCTTCTATATGATGTGTTTGAAGGATGTCCCTATGAACCAAGATGTACGATGAAACGCGAAGCATGTAAAAAAATGCAGTGCTCACAAATTACGGTAGGAAAAGAACATATCACATCTTGTCCAAGGTGGGAGGAGGTGCAGAAAAATGTCTGAACCATATATATGTGTTAGAAATGTAAAAAAATATTTTCCCATAGATGATTACAAATTTGCAAAAGCAAAAATACAATATGTTCATGCTGTGGATGACGTAAGCTTTGATATTAATAAGGGAGAAATCTTCGGAGTAATCGGAGAAAGCGGCTCTGGAAAATCAACTATTGGAAGATGCATTTTAAAGTTGGTGGAACCGGACAGTGGAGAAATCTATGTGGAAGGAAGAGAGATTTCGAAATTATCGAAAAAGGAAATGAATGCTTTGCGACCAAAGATGCAGATGGTATTCCAGAATCCGTTGGCGTCCTTCGACCCGAAGAAGACCCTCAGGTACAGCCTTGAGGAAAATGCAAAAATACACGGCATACGGAAAGAAGAAATTGATAAGAAAATTAAGGAGCTGATGGAATATATCAGTCTTCCGGAGGATGTTCTAACGAGATATCCAAGTGGAATATCCGGTGGGCAGCTCCAAAGACTGGCATTGGCAAGGGCGCTCATGTTAGACCCGGATTTCATTCTGGCAGATGAACCGGTATCAGCACTGGATGTATCAGTCCAAGCCAATATTTTGAACCTGATGATGGATTTAAAAAACGACTTTGGAAAAACGATTTTGTTTATTTCTCATGATTTGACGGTGGTAAAACACGTTTGTGACAAGGTTGCAGTTGTCTATCTGGGTGCAATTATGGAGATGGGACCAATCAAAGAAGTATATGGACATGTTCTTCATCCCTATACGGAAGCGCTTATTGCAGCAAAGCCAAAGGAGCACCCTCTGGAAAAGACAGAGCATAAGCTTCTGGAAGGTGATATTCCCAATGCAATCGATATTCCCGAGGGATGCCGATTTGCAGAGCGATGCGCTTATTTCAAAAAAGGTCTGTGTGATAACAAAACGCCGAAATTAAAAGATATGGGAAATGGACATTTTGTAGCCTGTCATTTTCCACTAAAAAATAATTAGAAAAGAAAGGATGATGAATTATGAATATGAAAAAATTCAGCAAAAAATTAGTAACAGTAGTATTAGCAGCTGCAACAATGGTCAGCATGACTGCCTGCGGCTCCTCCCCGCAGGATGGAACGGGCACATCTGGGGGGTCCGATGACAATTCTGTACTGAAGGTAGGGTACAATAGCGAGCCGGCATCCTTTGACCCGGCAGACTTTACAACAGTAGCCTCTCTTTATGCAGGTTATGACTGCTATGATACCTTGTTAAATTTTACGCAGGATGGAACAGATGTGGAACCCGCACTTGCAGACAGTTGGGAAGAAGTTGACCCACTGACTTACACCTATCACATTCGGGAAGGTGTGAAATTCAGTGATGGTAATGAATTAACAATGGAGGATGTTCTTTATACGTTACAGAGAGTAACAGAGGACGGATATTATATGAGCTACTTATTTGCAGCAGTTGATTCTTTTGAGGTAGACGAAGCAACCAGAACACTCACGGTACATTTGGCATATGAAGATTCTACCTGGAAATATATCCCGGCAACTTCTCCGTTCTGCATTATGGAAAAAAGTGTGGCAGAGGCTGCGGGAGATTCCTATGGTTCTTCTCCGGAGACTACAGTTGGCACCGGACCATATAAGCTTGTTTCCTGGACATCCGGCAGTGAAATTGTGATGGAAAAGAACGAGTATTGGTGGGGAGACCCGGATACATTAGATATTGATACAGTTGAGTTCTATATTATTGAGGATGAAAGCTCACTTGCGATGGCTGCAAAAAGCGGTCAGGTTGATTTTGTTCAGGGTTTTTCCAATGACGTAAAATCTGTATATGACAGCATTTCTGATATGACCGTTATGACAGGGAACGGAACAACTGCGTACTATATGTTATTTAACACAACATCAGAACCATTTAATGATGAAAATGCAAGAAAGGCTGTTGTAAGTTGTTTAAATGTTTCTGAAATTACATCCGTTGTAGGCGGTGCATTTGCATCGGAGTGTCCTGTCGCCGTACTTCCGGAGGCAACACAGTATATGGATGAAGCAGCCTGGGATGAGACAATCTCCGGTTCAGCAACTTATTCACAGGATTACGATAAGGTAAAAGAGTATCTGGCAGCATCTGCTTATCCGGATGGATTTGAATTTGATTACTATTATTCAGCGAAATACCAGAAGCTTGCAGAATTGATTAAATCACAGGTCGATGCCAGTGGAATGATTACAATGAACATTGTTGAAGTTCCATCCAGTGATTTCTTCAGCTATATGTATGGATACACAACACAGGACGATGGAAGCGTATGCTATGATGCAGGCGGTATCTATTGGATGAGTGATTACCTTGACCCAATTGGTTTCTTCAGCCCGCTTTATTCTTCAAGCTGTATCGGGGAAGGTGGAACAAATATGGCAGGATGGTCTAATCCGGAAGCAGATGAGCTTCTGAAATCAGCAAGCGTTGCCACTACGGACGAAGAAAAAATGAATTACTATACACAGGCATATTCCATTTTCGCAGAGCAGGTTCCATACGTTGGACTTTACAGTCTGAAAGACTCTTATGCAATTAGCAACAGGTACTCTTATACACCAAGTCCAATGCTGTGGTACAACTTTACTTATGCGGATGTATCTATTAACAAGTAACCCTAAATTAATGTAGGAGGATAGACATTATGACGAATCAAAATGTAATTTGGATTATGGTATGTACCATCCTCGTCTTTTTCATGCAAGCCGGATTCGCAATGCTTGAGACTGGTTTTACCAGAGCTAAGAATGCCGGAAATATCATTATGAAAAATCTGTTGGACTACTGTGTGGGGTCGATACTTTTCTGGATAGTAGGATACCGAATCATGTATGGAACAGGTGCTCCTCAGGAAACAGATTTTTCTTCCATGGCATTTATCATGTATGCTACCGTGTTTTGTGCCACAGCCACTACCATTGTATCAGGTGCAATGGCAGGGCGAACTGCATTTAAAGCGTATCTTGCGTATTCCGCAATTATGAGCGCTGTCATTTATCCGCTTGCAGTAAGAACAATCTGGAATGAAAGCGGATGGCTCAAGACATTAGGATTCCATGATTGTGCAGGCGGAACCGCTGTACATGTGGTTGGCGGTATGGCTGCCCTTGCAGGAGCATATGTTGTGGGAGCAAGAATCGGAAAGTTTGATTCGAAGGGGAAGGCAAGAGCAATCCCAGGGCATAATCTTACAATCGGGGCTCTTGGAATTTTTATCCTCTGGTTTGGATGGTTTGGATTTAATGGCGGGGCAGTTGTGATGAATGATTCATCACACGCCCTTACACAAGTAGGAACGGTATTATTCAATACCAATATCTGTGCTGCAACATGTGCTGTAGTAACCATGTTCCTTACATGGATACGTTACGGCAAGCCGGATGTTGCCATGACTTTAAATGGTGTGTTAGCAGGTCTTGTAGCAATTACCGCAGGATGCGATGTAGAGACACCCCTTGGAGCCATACTTACGGCAGTAGCAGCTGCATTTGTGCTGATTTTTGGAGTTGAACTGATTACAAAGATGAAGGTAGATGATCCGGTAGGAGCAATCACTGTCCATGGTATGTGCGGAGCTACAGGCTCTATTCTCGTTGGATTATTTTCCACCGAAACAGGTCTGTTTTATACAGGAAAATGGAATGGATTTGGAATTCAGTGCCTTGGAGTTTTCGCAACTGCTATTTTCGTGCTTATTGTTATGTTTGTAATATTTACATTGATTAAAGTAACGCTGGGGTTACGTGTTAGTCAGGATACAGAAATTACAGGACTTGATAAATGTGAACATGGACTTGCAAGCAGCTATGCAGACTTTTTTAATACGGCTCAGTTCCTTTCAGCAGAAGCAGCAAATAGTTCAAAAATCAGAGCAATTGATGAGACGACAGAGCTTAATATTTCAGATTATGAAGTGGATGGAAGGATTCGGAATGTAGTTGTTATAATGAATGCTTCTAAATTTGAAATTTTGAAAAAGGCATTGGATAAGATTGAAATTACAGGTATGACAGTAACGCAGGTATGCGGATGCGGAATTCAAAAGGGAAATACCGAAATCTATCGGGGGGCAGAATATTCTTCCCATCTTCTTCCGAAGATAAAGGTTGAAATTGTGATAAGCACCGTTCCGCTGGGGCTTCTTGTTGATACTCTTAAGGAAGTTCTATATACAGGAAATATCGGAGATGGAAAAATTTTTGTATACGAGCTTGAGAATGTAGTGAAAATACGTACCGGTGCAGAGGGAAAGGAAGCTCTTGAATAAGTCTTGCTTTTGAATAAGCCGTGCCCCGTATTAGAAAAGGAGTTACCTATGACGGAAGAAGAAAGAAAAGAGAAGCTGCAAAACTATTTGTCAATTACACAGGTTGCAAAGTACAGAAATGTCTCTACAGACACGTTGCGGTATTATGACAAGATAGGTCTTTTTAAACCGGATTACGTTGACCCGGTAAATGAACGAAGATATTACTCCATGGAACAGTGTGAGAGGCTTGGGACAATTCTTGAATTGCGGGCGATGGAAATCCCGATTAAGGATATTCATGAGTTTATGCAAAACCGCACGGTAAATAAGTCAGAGGATATTTTGAACATACAGCTTGCCCTCCTGAATAAAGAGATAGAGGAAAAACAGCAGCTTAGAAAAGTTTTAATGGATAAGCTTGCATTTATTAAGGTACAAAAGGAGAGCAGGGTACCGCTGGATACCCCATTGTTTAAGACCATTCCGGAAAGATATGCCCTTTTTGGAAAAGAAGGAAAATTATCATCTAAGGATGTTGCACTGGAGTACATGAGATTAGAAAAAAGCATGGAAGGGGTATCGCCTATATTTGCAACAAATAAAATGGCGATAGAAATCCCGGTCAGTATTCATAAAAATCTGCACCATGAAACGGTGCGCCCTGTAATCTTTTATGCGGAAGCAAAGGAAGAACAGGAAGGTATCTGCAAAATTCCAGCAGGAAAGTATGTATGCATGTATATTAATGATGATAAAGGCAATTTGGAGGAAAAGGTCAATGGAATAAAACAGTATGCACGGAAGGAAGGCGTTGCACTAGAAGAGATTGGTTTTATGATTTATCAGATAGATATTACGCTGACAGACGACCGTGAGGAGATATTAATTGAATTACAGTTTCCAGTAAAAAGAACTGACCTGTAAGGAGGAGAAAACCATGATTAATAGAAATGAGCTTCATGCCATGCAAATGGCAGATAAATATGATACATTCGGAAATACCAGATTTCCTAACTTATTGAAAATAGCAATTCAGCAGGGACTTGAACCGGCAGATAGCATCACAAGTGAAGGAATTTCCTGTTTTACAAGAACATCACTTGGACCGACCTATACCGGTCATGAAACCTTTCTTAGAAGTCCTTTTTGTGAGGATGTTCATGATGTTGGCAACTATGATATTGCAGTAGTGGGAATTCCATATGACAGCGGAGCGTCGAACCGCTCCGGCTCCAGACTTGGACCACAGGGAATTCGACATGCATCTTCCCAGATATCACCATTCAATCCGGATTACGGTGTAGACCTCTGTGAAAAGTTAAAAATCTGTGATGTAGGGGATATCTATACCATTCCGGCTAATGCAGAAAAGACCTTTGACCAGATTACAAAGGGCATCGGATATATCTGCTCACAAGGGACGGTTCCCATTATTCTTGGCGGAGACCATTCTACAACATTTCCGACCCTGCGGGGCATCAGCCCTTATATTGATGGCAATATTGGAGTGATTCATATTGACCGTCACAGTGATTGTGATGCCATTCAGCAGGATGAGAAAATGCATGGAACAGAGTGGTTCCACTCGATACAGCTGCCAAATATTTCCGCAAAAAACTTAGTACAGATTGGTATCGGAGGAAATTGCTGCAAGTCCTGGTCTAAGTTTGTCCGTGATAGTGGACTTACTGCATTTTCCATGGAAGATATTGACAAATATGGAATTGACAAGGTGGCAGAGACGGCTCTTGACATTGTTTGGAAAGACTGTAAAGCAGTATATGTAAGCCTTGATATTGATGTATTGGAAGCCGCATTTTGTCCGGGGACAGGTACGCCTGATTTTGGAGGCATGCTTCCAAGAGAGCTGTTAAGACTGTTGAAACTGGTTACAGCTCCGGGAATCTGTGGAATGGATGTTGTAGAAGTTGCTCCTCCCTTTGATGTAAGTGAGATTACCTCTCTTGCGGCTTCGAGATGTTTAATTAATGTAATGTGCAATCAGGCTTTAAATGGAAATATGTACAGGTATGTTAAAAAATGAGATGCGAGAAATGAGATTAGAGTTAGAAGAAAAAATAAAAGCGGCAAAGGGAGAAATTCCATTTGACAAGCTTTTTATCCATGCCAATATTATAAATACATATACCGGTAAAATCATAAGAGACGCAAGTGTAGGAATCAAAAAGGGTGTTATTGTTTCGGTTTGTCCCCGGTTTGATGCAAGTGCAAAAGAAATTGTGGATTGTGAAGGAATGTATATGACGCCGTCTTTTATTGATGCGCATATGCATATTGAGTCATCCAGACTTCATCCGTTGGCATATGCACAGGGAGCAGTGCCCCATGGGACAGGATGTATCATGACCGACCCTATGCAGCTTGTGAATGCTTCTGGAGAAAAAGGCTTTTTGGCTTTTGTGCGAATGCTCAAAACAATGCCGATGCGGGCTTATATACAGTTCCCATCCAGGGTGCCGGCTACGGAAGGAATGGAGCACAGCGGTGCTGATTTCTCACCGGAGGATACCGCGAGGCTCATGCAGACAGAGGGGGTCCTGACCCTGGGAGAAGTGAATGCGTACGACCTTTCGAAGGAAAGTACCCTTCAAAAAATGGCATATGCACATTCTCTGGGAAAAATGATGAACGGACACTGCCCGGGGCTTGGGAGAGATGCCATTATGGGCGCTGCCTCCGCAGGCTTGCGGGATGATCATGAAAGCGAAACTTTTGAGGAACTCATGGAACGATTAAATGCAGGGATGTCTGTTATGATTCGGGAGGGAACCATCGAGCCAAATTGCAGCACTCTGGTAAAAGGTGTTGTTCAAAATCAAATATCTACGTCAGAGCTTATGTTCTGTACGGATGATAAGTCACCGGAGGATATAGCAGCCAATGGATGTATTGATAATTGTGTAAGAATTGCCATTTCAGAAGGGCTCGCGCCCATTGAGGCAATTAAAATGGCGACGATTAATCCGGCAAAGCATTTTCATATAGAGGATAAAATGGGTGTGATTGCCCCCGGAAGGTATGCGGATTTTTTATTACTAAAGGATTTGGAGCATGTGGCTATTGAAAGTGTATTCTTTGGTGGAGAAAAGATAGCAGAGCATGGAAAAGCATTGTTTTCCTTTACACCGGTAAGAGAGGAAGCGCTGCTTCAATCCATTCATCTTCCCGAGAATTTAGAAGAGGAGGATATCTGTCCGGATTGTTTTTCAGCAGCGATTGAAATGCTGCCGGGCAGCCTGCTGACGAGAAAAATCAGTGGATGCACGAAACCGGATATTGACAAGGATATTCTTCCAATTTCTGTTATCGACAGATATACGGGAGAAAAACATGTGGGAACCGCCCTGATAAAGGGGCTGGGAATCAAAAGAGGAGCAGTTGCGTCTTCCTGTGCACAAGAAGGAAACAATATTGTGGTAAGCGGAACCAACCGTCGGGATATGTTGTTAGCGGTAAAAGAAATACAACGTATCGGAGGCGGAAATGTGGTTTGTATTGATGGAAAGATTGTAGGAACAAGGTGTTTTCCGATTGGAGGAATTGTCAGTGATAAAAGTCTTTGGGAGGAGTTGGAGGCAATCAGGCGTTTTAATGAAGCGCTGAAGCTGACGGGAAGTGAAAACCCGATTTTAATGGCTGCTCTGACCGTATCCTTATGTCCGTCTATTCCCGAAATAGGACTAACGGATATGGGAATTATTGAAAATGGAGTTCTTATAAATGGAGTAAACAACAATGAGTAAAGGACAAAAAAATGGTGTAGATTTAGTAAAGGGACAACCGGCAAAGGGAATCTTTCTCTTTGCAGTACCTTTGATTTTGGCGAATTTATTTTTTCAATTATATGAGACCGTAGACACGATTATAGTAGGCCGTTTTAACGGAGATGCGGCTCTTGCAGCAGTGGGGGCTTCTTTTGCGGTTACCATGGTAATGATTGCATTTGCCACAGGAACCGGTATAGGCTGCTCTGTATTGATTTCTAAGTATTATGGCTCAGAAAATTATGCGAAGGTCAAGACATCCGTTTCTACGGTACTAATCTTCTCTTTGATATTTTCCATTGTAATCGGTCTGTTGGGAATTCTATTATCAAGAACGGTACTGGTGTTTCTCGGTACGCCGGAGAATATTATGGAAGAAGCAGCATTATATCTGAAAATATATTCTCTTGGAATGCCATTTATGTTCCTTTATAATGTACAATCATCCATATTCAGTTCATTTGGTAACTCGAAAATGCCGTTGTTTTTGTTGATTCTTTCTTCGGTTTTGAATATTTTGCTGGATTTATTATTTGTGGGTCTGTTACATATGGGAGTTATGGGTGCGGCAGTGGCAACAGTTCTTGCACAGAGCTTTTCGTTTGTGGTGTCCTTTGTTCTTCTCATAAAAAGAGTGTATTTTTTTGAGGACTGGAAGTCATATGAATTTCACTATTTTTCTTTCCATATTATGAAGGAAATGATCTCGTATGCTTTTGTTTCCATTATTCAAAGCTCCATAACATCTATTGGTCTCTTATTGATTCAATCTGTTGTAAATCGTTATGGCTCTGATGTTCTTGCAGGATATACGGCAGGAAATAAGATAGATTCCTTTGCAATCGTGCCGTTTATGGCTGTGGGAAATGCACTTTCTACCTATACGGCGCAGAATCTTGGTGCAGGTAAGAGGGAAAGAATTGGAAAAGGCTTTTGGGCAGGAATTATGCTGTGTGCTGCCATGGCGGTTGGAATTTTTTTCATTAATATACTGTTCAAAAATCAGCTGATTGGGCTGTATCTGGACGCCGATACATCTTCTGCGGATGCGGTGGATACAGGACTTATGTATATTTCACAAATGGCAATATTCTATTTCTTTATGGGACTGTCCTCCTGCCAAAGCGGAATGCTGCGTGGAGAAGGGCGTCTTAAGATTCTGTTTGTCAACTGTTTCATCAGCTTAATGGTACGAGTGGGTTTTGCTTTTACGATGGTCTCCTGCCTTGGAGTCAGTGCGGTTTGGCTGTCACTCCCGGCAGGCTGGGTCATAAGCAGCATTTATATGGTCATTGCACAAAGAGTGCCTTTTCGAAAAAAGCCACGAATAAGCACATAGGGAGAGACTGGCTTATTTCTCTCTAAGCCAGTCTCTGATTGGATTTACGTCTTTTGCTTTTGTCATAATATCAGCGGCATTGAATTTTAGATAATTACTTAACTGTTCTAATTCTTCCTTAGAAAATCCGGAAGATTTCTCAATAATACCACTGGGAACAATTCCTTCGGCAAAGTCATTTTTGCCCCGTTCAAATTTTACCCGGACAGTCTTTTCCCCTTTGTACATTAAGAGTCCGGAGTATGTCATACGAAGCTCTTCTGATTGGTTCATTTTCATCTCCTCCATGATAACAAAGCTGCATCCGTGCATTGGTAAATAGTTATAAGCTTATTATACATGAAGAGGAAGAAAAAGTCTTTTTAAATTACAAAAAAGAATAAAATTAAGAAAAAGTCAGAATGTAAAGCATTAGCCCATTCGCATTAAATGTAAAAGTGCTCCCCAGAAGCCAAAGATGATAGTAATCCATCCACAGAAAATAATAACAAATACCTCCGGGCTGGTAGCGGGCAGATGCACGATATTTTTTAATAAAAGTCCTGCAATGAGAGAAGGAACAAATACAGCCAAAGTGCGCAGAAGTACATATGCAGTATTTGTGGATGCAAAACCGTTTGCTTCTAATTGCTGGGAAAGTTTATATAACTGTTTCATAACAAATCCTCCTTTCGATAATATTAGCTTAGCAAAATAAGGTAAAATGTATTTTAGGATGTGAGTAAAAGGCGTGTAAAATTCAAGTAAATATATGGAAATCAAAGGAGAGTTTCACTTGCCCGGTAAACGGGAAAGTTATATAATGAGGAGTATATTGGTTTCGTTAGTATAATTAAGAGGAAAGAAGGAGTTTAAATGAAGTTAGGAATTACCATGGAAGGCGGCGCCAGCAGAACAGTATTTAGTTGTGGTGTCACGGATGTGTTTTTAGAAGAGGGTATTATGCCGGATTATTTTATCGGAGTATCCGCAGGTATCGCTTATGGCGTATCATATTTATCCAGGCAAAAGGGCAGGAATCTGGAACTTGCCACAAAATACATGGGAGATAAGCGCTATATGGGAGCGAGACATCTGCTGAAAAACCGGAATTTTTATAATCTTGAATTTGCATTCGGGGAGGTTCCTAATAAATTATTACCCTTTGATATGGATGCCTTTGAGGCATTTCCGGGAAAAGTAGTGGCAGGCGTTACTAACATTCATACCGGAAAACCGGAATATCTTGAAGTGCCGCGAAGGGATGATAAGTATGAAGTATTGGTGGCAAGCTGTGCCCTTCCGATTCTGTTTCAGCCGGTAAAGGTGGGAAAGTATTATTATCTGGATGGAGGTCTGTCCGATTCTATTCCATATAAACAGGCAGTCAAGGAAGGCTGCGACAAAAATATTGTTATCCTTACCAGAGAGCGGGGCTATGTGAAGAAACAAGAGCGCGCCGGAAAGATTTCCCAGAAGCTTTATAAGAAATATCCTAAAATTGTGGAAGATTTAGAAAAGAGACCGGAGCGGTACAATGCCTGCATGAAAGAGTTATTAGAGCAGGAAAAGGCAGGAGAAGTTTTTGTGATAGCGCCAGAGACAACTTATGGTATCGGACGTACCGAATCCAATCCGGAAAAGCTCAGACAGTTATATGATGAGGGATATCAGATGGCAAAGGAACGGATGCCGGAACTGAAGAAGTATCTGGGAATAGAGTAGCGGTCCTGGGATTTAGTGTGAGAAGGGAGCATAATATTGAAAATTTTTCATTTATCGGATTTACACATAGGAAAACAACTGCATTATTATAATCTAAAGAAAAATCAGCAGGCAATCCTACATCAAATCGTAGAGCGGGCTTTGGAATATGCACCGGATGCGATATTGATTTGCGGAGATATTTTTGACAAATCGGTACCATCCGCAGAGGCCTATACTCTGTTCGATGATTTTTTAAACGAGCTTTCAGAGCGTGTGACAGGAACGCCGATACTGTTGATTGCAGGAAATCACGACAGTGCACAGCGGCTGAATTATGCCAGCAGCTTTTTAGAAAAACACCATATTTATGTGTCGGTTCTGCCGCCACAGCAGGAGGGAGAGCACCTAAAGAAAATAGAGCTACAGGACGAATGGGGAACAGTGAGTTTTTATCTGCTTCCCTTTTTAAAACCAGGATATGTACGTCATCTGTTTGAAGAAGGTGTTGTTACTGATTATGAAAGTGCAGTGCGTGAGATATTAGCCCGCGAGCATATTGACTATACAAAGCGAAATGTGCTGTTATCCCATCAGTTTTACAGCAACGGCGGAAAAAAGCCGGAGCTTTGTGAGTCAGAAACAGCAGTGCTTTCCGTTGGCGGGCTTGACAATATTGATGTATCTGTCATTGAGCAGTTTGACTATGCGGCGCTAGGACACATCCATGGAGCTCAGATGGTAAAAAGTCCCCATATCCGTTATTGCGGTACGCCTTTGAAGTATTCGGTCAGTGAAGAGCATCATAAGAAATCCATCACCATGGTGACATTAGGAAAAAAGGGAGAAGAACCCGTCATTGAGACCATTCCACTGGTTCCAATACAGGAAGTCCGCAGGGAAAAGGGAACGTTAAAGGAAATTTTAGAGCGTGCTACCAAGGAGAATTGCCATGACTTTGTCAGTATTACCATGACCGATGAAAAAGAGCCATATAATCCCAAGGAACAGCTGGAAGAGGTCTATGACAATATTTTAGAGCTTCGGATAGAAAACAGCAGAACCAAGGGGCTGATGGAAGAGAAGGACGAGCTGGATATCCAGTTACAGCCCATGGAGATTTTTCGTTCCTTTTATGAAGAAATGAATCAGCAGACCATGAGCGGGGAAGAAGAAGCTATCGTATCAAAAATCATCAATCAATGTAAGGAGGAAGAGGCATGAGACCGATAAGACTTACCATGTCTGCGTTCGGCTCTTATGCCGGAGTGGAGACCATAGATTTTGAAAAGGTGCGGAACGGTATTTTTCTCATCACGGGAGATACGGGAGCAGGAAAGACTACCATATTTGATGCCATTACCTATGCACTTTTTGACCAGACCAGCGGCGGGCGCAGAGAAGGGGATATGATGCGCAGTCAGTATGCAGACGGCAGTACGCCTACCTTTGTGGAATTTATTTTTTCCTATCAGGGCAAGACCTATGGAATACGCCGCAATCCCAACTACAAAAGAATCAGCAAACGACGGAATAAGGAGGGGGAACTGACGCTGACGAATGAGGCGGCGGCAGTGGAGCTGACCTTGCCGGATGGTCAGGTATTTCCGGGAAGAATCCGTGATATTAATGAGAAAATCGCAGAAATCATCGGTGTGGACGTAGGGCAGTTTACCCAGATATCCATGATTGCCCAGGGGGAATTTATGAAACTGCTCCATGCACCCTCAAAGGAGCGAAAAGAAATTTTTGAAAAGGTTTTTGATACCCGGATTTACCGAATGATACAGCAGCAGCTTCGGGAGCAGGGAAAGGAAGTGTACCAGAAACTGGCAGACAACCGTAAGCTGTGGGAGCATGAAGCGGCTGGCGTGGTGTGCCCGCTGGACAGTCCGAGCCTGGAAGCGTGGGAACAGTGCAGGGAAAAGCAGGAAACCCAGGCAGAGCAGACATTACAGGTGTTAGAGCAGATGTTACAGGAAATGACCGGTCAGGAAAGGGAGCTTGCAGGGCTGATACAGGAAAAACAGAAGCTTTTTACGGAAAATAGCTTAAAAAGAAAGCAGGCGCAGGAGATTAATAACCGCCTAAGTCAGCTTGACCAGGAAAAAGAAAAGATAGAACAGGTAAAACTTCGATTAGAGCAGGGCAAAGAGCAGATACGGGTACAGGAGGAACAGCTACAGGAGCAGGTACAGCAATATAGCAGCCGTATGCCGCAGCTGTTAGAAAAAATTGCAGGGTGGAAAGCGCTGCTTCCAAAGTATGCCGTTTTAAAAGAAAAACAGGAACTGTTATCCAAGATAGAGGAAAAGAAAAAGGCGGCAGAGCAGAAGCTTGCTAACATCGAAATGCAGTTAAGTCAGAAAAAGAATGAATTACAGAAAAATATGGAAGGGATTCAGCAGCTGGAACAGGAACCGGAAAGGTTAGCACAGCTGCATCAACAGGAAAAAGGGCTGGAAGAAAAACAGCAGAGGCTGGCAGAGATGGAGCAGAGGGCAGAACATCTGGAAGAACTGCATACAGTATGTGAAAGACAGCAGGAAGAAGTGCGAAAGTCACTGGCAGATTATGAGGAAAAGAGTCGAGGCTATGAAGAAAAGAACCGGATATTCATAGAAGAGCAGGTCGGCATTATTGCAGAAAAATTGCAGGAGAAAGAACCCTGTCCGGTCTGCGGTTCCTTGGAGCATCCAAGAAAGGCAAGACTTTCTGAACATGCGGTTACCCAGCAGGAGGTAGAAGCGGCAAAGAAACGAAGAGAACAGGCAGATACACTGTTGCACCAGAAACAGGAAGCCTATCAGGAAGCAAAGGGGCAGTTAGAAAAGGAACACTCCCTGCTGACACAGGATGCCAGGCGGCTGTTTGGCAAAGAAGTGTCAAAAGAAGAAATCAGCTATCAGCGCATACAGTGTAAGACAGAGTATCAGCAGATAAAAAAACAACGTACCGAGGCAGAAGAAAAGCAAAAAAATTGTGAAATACAAAAAAAGAAGCAGGAGAAGCTCTTAGAAGAGCAGGAAACGCTCTCGCAGAGCAGAGAAACGGCAACAGAATTATGTTATCGGATTCAGGCAGAGCAGGAAACTGTAAATGGGACATGTCAGAATCTTGTGGAAGAACTGCCATACGAGACAGAGCAGGAATTAAATCAGAATCTGCAAAGGGCAGAACAGGAAAAACAGCAGTTAGAGCGTCAAAAGACAGAACAGGAAAAGAAGCTGCAGGACTTGCAGCAGCTTCAGGCAAGCCGGCAGGGAACGCTGGTCACGTTACAGGAGCATTTTGCACAGATGAAAGAGGAGCTTTCTGGAAAAGACAGGGTAGATACCAGTTCCCTAGAAGCGGAGGCAGGTCAGCTTGAAAAAGAGCAGAAACAGTTAGAGCAGACAAAAACAAAACTGGCAGGAGAGCTGAGCCGTAATCAACAGGCGTGGAAGAATTTAAAGGAGCTGTATCAGGAAAGAGTTTCCTTAGAAAAAGAATATATGACAATCAGCACTTTGGACCGTACCGCTAATGGAAATCTGAATCAGCAGGCAAAACTGGATTTGCAGACCTATGTGCAGCGGCGCTATTTCAGATATATTGTAGCGGAGGCAAACCGACGTCTGGTGAAAATGAGCGGTGGACAGTTCATTCTGCAGTGCCGAGACCTGGAGAAACTGGGAAAACGGGCAGAAGCAGGACTGGATTTAGACGTATATGACCTGGTAACGGATAAGGTAAGAGATGTAAAGACCTTATCCGGAGGAGAGTCCTTTATGGCAGCGCTTTCCATGGCGCTTGGAATGGCAGATATTATTCAGCGTATGGCGGGAAAGGTACATCTTGATACCATGTTTATTGATGAGGGGTTTGGTTCGTTGGATGAAGAAGCCAGAACCAAAGCCATTGGAATTCTAACAGAGTTGGCAGGAGACAGCAGACTGGTAGGAATCATTTCCCATGTTACAGAGTTGAAAGAGCAGATAGACCGAAAGCTCATTGTAAAAAAGGGAGAGCGTGGCAGTCATGCGGACTGGGTATTGGAAAGTTAAAAATTTTCCTCAAAGTTTATGGTGTTTTTCGATAAAAAGTGATAAAGTTGTTTTGAATTCTGCAGTGTGGTTGTTAGAAACTGCAGAATTTTTTTATATGATAGAAAAGATTTTGTTGCATTAAAGCACGAAAACGTATAACTTTCCTATGATATAAAAAGCGCTCCGCTAAGGATGCACACTTTGTTCTATATTTAAAAGGAAAAATAATGAGAGGAAAGAATAACATGTACAAAGAAATTAAAATAAATCAAGAGGCAGTAAATGATGATGTTCAAGCTATTTCAGGCGCAGCCGGGGATTTTGAAAATGTTGCATTAAATCCATCCGATCATCAATCTACCATTACAGCAAATGCAAAAGGACAGGGAAGTTATGCGAACACTCAGCAGACCAAGCAGAACTTTGGCAGTGCCATAAAACAGGAAGTTTCCAATATAAAAAGTCTTGGCGTGACTTTTTTAGAACATGACAGTACGCTGGCAAAGCAGTGGGAAAGCAGTTTTACGAAAGGATAGGAGTGGCATAATGAAAAATACAAAGGAAGAAGAAACACAGCAGTTAAGGAAAAAAGCAGGGCAGATAGAGGAAGAGCAGGAACGTTTGGAACAGAATACAAGACAGGTATTGCAGGAAGAAGAGGACGAAGATATGGAAATCAGTCGTTCTTATACGCGTTTGCAAAATATCAGAAGAGAATGCCCCGCAGGGGATAAAAAAATTTTTCAATTGCTTGATGAAAAGGAGTATCTGATGCGGACATTCCGAAGAAAGAAAACGGAATTTAATGAGCAATTCCATCAGGAAGTCAAAAAACAAAGATAACAGATGAAAGACGACAGGGAAGGTCTGGAACAACAAATGATACAATTAAAACACAAAGAAGAGGAAAGGTAATCGAAGGAAAATCATATGAACGAAAATTCTTATTTAAATCCGGAAGCAATACGGGTACAGTGCGATGCTGCAATCAGTCAGTTGGAAAAGGACAATGAAGCCTTCCGCAGGGAAGAGAAAAGCATACAGGCGTTTATTGACGACGGAAGGATAAAAAGCGAGGCGTTTGATGCTTTAAAGCAGCAGATGAATGATTATGTAACCGCATTGCAGACCATGCGGCTGGCAAACGAGACAGACATCAGTGATTTTCGGTTTTTGAAGATGGCAGTAGGCGGACTGGAGCTGAAAGGTGAATTAATACTTGGAGAGAAAGAATCCGCGCGGAAAGAAAAAATACGGAATGAAGAAAAGGCAGAGCTGTATCGTAAAAAAGCGCGCCGGGCAGAGACCAACCTGCTGCGCTTAAATTATAAGACCAAGGTGGAACATTATGAGGCGATGGCAGAAATCGAGCAGAGGTTCTATGATGCATGGCAGGAAAAAGAAGACCAGTATGACGCAGTAGAAAAGTTTACCAGCGGTCTTTTTGAAGAGGGACAAAGCATCCGTGCAATAGCAGAAGATGCACTGACCAGTGTGCAGGGAGCTTTCTACGACGGAGCATATCATCCTGATATGAACGCAGGCTGGCGAACTGATATTCATAATGTCTATTTTAACCGTGTGTTTACCGTATCCGAAAACGGAGAAATCACCATTGATATAAAAGAAGTGGAGAAAATCTTAAAAAAAGATGCGGGAGAGATTACAGCGGAGGAGTATGATGTAATAGCGTTGGCTTATTTGCTGGCAGAGGATGAGGATTTGGCTGTATTTATGCAATGCATGATGAAAGATAGACATGACTATCATTTTGAAATATTATGGGATGAAAAAAGAGATTTTTCTGAGTGGAATGTAGACCATGAAAAATTAGAGCAGATGATAGGCAGGATTGAGAAGGCTTCTTTTGAGAAATTGAGCCTGTTGCAAGAGACCAGAGCAAGTGGGGATAATATTAAAGTATTAGAATATGAAGGACAAAGAGATGCTTTATTGCAACGATTGACGTTATTGCATGTAATTAATCAATGTATATCATTTGATGGAGAGTATCAGGCGGACTATCCCAAGTTTACTATTAAGAAAAATAAAGATGGTGATTTAGTGGTAGAATTTTTGGAACATAAGACAGCGGATGAATATGGTCAAATAAATAAATTATTAGAATCTGCAATTACTGTTAGTAATACAGTAAACGGAAGAGCTATTGATGAAAAAATGATAGATAATGTGAGATATTTATTTGATTGCAGATTCGGTCAGTACACGTTAGAGGATTATATTGCAGATAAAGCAGAGGGGCGTATCAGGAAACATGTAGTTGATAGTATACCGGGGAAAGGAATCATTGTGGGGATTGGAATGGACTTTTGGATGGGACAACAACAAGCGCAAAAGAATCATAAATTTATAGAAGAGCAGTTTGATGCGCTTTCAGCAGGATATATTTACGGTAATTATGATTGCTCTGCAAATTTTGTGGATTATGATATGAAATATGAAAAGGAAAATGAACATAAAATTTTTGTATATGAAGGTGAAAAGACAAGAGAGAAAATTAATACATTAAATAGTATTGGAAACGAGGAGAATGGCATACCTATGCAATTAGAGAAATTGATAAAAGAAGAATTTCCACCGGATGGATTGACAGTAGAAACAGTACTGACAAGACCGGAGGAGGTTTATCAATTTGGAGACGGACTGCCTGACGATATGAAAAAATTATATGGGTATATTGTCGAAAATAAAATGAAAGAAATGGATAAGATGGAATGAAGAAGAAATTAATTATAGGTGGCTGGATAATCGTTATTTTAGTGTTTGGAGTTACGGTTATTCGCCCCATGATATTGGATCAGATGAGAAAAGTAAAATTTGAAGATGAAAGAATGGGATTTGTGATAAGGAGTTCGTCGGAAGAAAAATCAGAGGAGAAATTTCGCGAAGAGAATTTAGAAGAGGTAACAAGTCTTAATATTCGCTATCCAGGTCGTTATGATACTTTAACAGATATAGAAAAATGTAAACAGTTAGAAAGTTTAGAAATAGGTCAGGTGGAATATGTAAAAGGAAAAGATATGAATGACGAAGACTGGATTCAACAGATGGAAACAGAATTGGATGGTATCACAAAGAGTTGTTCCAAAATAAATTATTTGATGCTTATAGGAGTGGAAGACCATTTTGAGTTAGAGAATTTAGAGTTTTTAAAGAATGCAAAAAATTTAGAGTATTTAACGCTGTTTTATCAACCCACAAAAGATTATTCGGCTATTTCAAAAATACCGCATTTGAAAAGTCTGTTTTTTAATGGGTGTTATATAGGAGAGCTGGATATGTTAGATGGTCTTACTGAATTGGAAAGTTTGTGGATAAAGGGATGTGATGTTTCAAAAGCAGGGCAGATTGTGAACTTAAAATTGCTTAAAGATTTAGACCTTGAGAATACACCGCTTGCCGGAAATGCAGAAGAGTTAGGAATTATATTTGAAAATTGTCCAAATATAGAGACACTAAATTTATCGGTAAAAGAGGGGAAATTGAGTGATTTAAATTTCTTAAAGAATGCAAAAAATTTAAAGGAGCTTGTATTGGTCAATCAATCACTTACAGATTATTCAGCAATAGCAGAATGTTCAAAATTAAAGAATTTATCATTACGGGGATGTAATATTTCAGATTTAGGTATGTTAAATGGATTGAATAATTTAGAGAGACTTGGACTGACAGGAACAAACGTGTCAGAGGCAAAAGATATTTTAAAGTTAAAAAATCTAAAGGATTTATCTGTTATAGATACACCATTAGCAGAGAATGAGGAAGAATTAGAACAGATTTATCAACAGTTTCCAGGTATTGAGATTCAAAAGTAGAGAAAAGTGTAATTGGGAGTATATGCAGAAGCAGAACTGAAAGCGATTCAGGATTATTGGGCGAATGGGGAAGATGAGGTTGCAAGAGATGGAACTTTGTAAATTGTGTTCATTAAATAAAATAGGTGAATTTAAAGACAATGTTTATAAGAATGGTAGATATTATAATAGTTCTATGTTTATGATAAAGAAAGGTTAAAAAGAAGTAGTATGGAATCATTATTAGAAGTATCTAATATAAGTAAAAAGTATAAAGTGAAAAATGAAACTGTGTGTGCCAATAAGAACATAACATTTAGTCTGAAAGAAAGAGAAATATTAGCTGTTCTTGGTCCAAATGGAGCGGGAAAAAGTACTTTAATAAAGCAGATAATTGGGTATATATCAACAGATAGTGGAAACATAAAAATTAAAGGTATAGACATAAGTACTAATAAAAAAAGAATGTTATCAGAAATAGGATATATGATGCAAAGCAGGTTTGAACATTGGGATCATTTATCAATATATGATGCAATCTATTATTCAGCCAAATTAAAGAAAGTAGAAAAGGAAGAAATAAAAAAAGAAATTGCATACTTGGCACACGAATTGGATTTTGAAAAGGAACTAAACAGGCAAATCAAAAATTTAAGTGGAGGAAAAAAACAGGCTGCGGCATTGGCTTGTGCAGTTGTTGGAAATCCATCTATTTTGATTTTAGATGAGCCAACAACAGGACTTGATCCGGAAAAAAGATGTTTATTTTGGAATTTTTTAAAAAAGATTCAAAATGAAAAAGGAACTTCAATATTGCTTATAACACATAATGTAGCAGAGGTAGAGCAAATAGTAGATCGTGTTTTGATAATGGGAGAGGGAAGAATACTTGAGGAAGGAACAATTTCTAGTTTATATGAACGAGTGCAGAATGAAATTAGAATTGAACTTGAATTGAAAGATGATGTAAAAAGTGAAGAAATTATAAATGTATTAAAAGGATTTCATTGTAAAGTAGACAGAAAAAATATATATGTATATATTAATGAGAATGAATTGCTTAATTGTGTTGAGTTTATTTTTAAAAATGAAAAAGTCAAAGATGATATAAATAATTTAAAAATAGTCAGACCGTCACTAGAAGATATTTACATAAAAATAATGGGTGAAAAGATTGAGAAGTGATTTAAGAAAGGAATATATAGATATAATATGATAAATATAAAAGATTTTCTTACAGAAATATGGATATATTTTATTATAGGAATGAAACAACAAAAATCATTAATAGTGTTTACAACGTTATTTTCAATGATAATACCTTTGGGGGTAATTATTATGATATGTATGATGCCGGTTAAAATAGATGCAGAAACAGCAGTAATTTACATATCGGGAAATATGATAACATCTATTTCTAATTTATGTATAACTACATTAGCGCAGATATTAATAGGTATAAGAAGTAGAAATGGATTTGAACATATGGCAACATTGCCTATAAGTAGATGGACGCCGTTGATTGGTAATTTACTTAGTTCTTCTGTAAGTACAATACCGGCATTAATTATAATGCCAATACTTGGACAGGTTATTTTTGGAGTTAAAATTTATATTAATATTGTCATTGTTATTATTATATTATTAAGTATTGCTATAATGGCGGGAATTGGAGCAATAATAGGAACATGTAGTGACAACTATCAAGTATCAGAAGTGGTTTCGATGGTAATGATGTTTTTCGTAATGTTTGGAACACCAGTATATTACACAATAGAGAACCTTCCCAAAGTAGTTCAGTATTTTCAAAGATTATTGCCATTTAGCTATATGTTAGAGGCCATGAGATATGTGATGATAAATAGAACGATCGACTTTATTGTAATACGAGATATAGTAATATTATTGGGATATTTCGTAATTATTATGTATTTTACAAGTAGGTTTTTTAATTGGAAGCAAAGAAAATAATATTTGTTTCAAAATAAATTTGTATTTAGAGCAAGAAAGGAGGTGTTGGTATGAGAAAGAAAAAAAAGGCAGGATCATTTCCGGTAATTGGAAAAAGTAAATAATGTTTATATGTTGATGTTTGTCTATGCACATATTAAGGGCTGTTGTTTTATAGATGGGAAATCACATCTATAAAACAATAGCTTATTTTCTTATAACAGAAACTTGTAATAATTCAGAAAATATGGTATACAAAAAGAATAATGAAAGGCAACAGATATGAACGTATATTTTATCCGGCATGGAGCCACCAAGGGAAATCGGGAATACCGTTATGTTGGAAGAACGGATGAAGAGATTCTTTCGGAGGAGTGGAGCGCATTAAAAGAAAAGGGAGCAGAACTGGGGCAGATGGATGGCGTATTTGTAAGCCCCTATCTTCGGTGTATTCAAAGTGCCAAAGCCTTATTTGGGTTAGACGAGCAGGAATTGGAAATCGTAGAGGATTTTCGTGAACTGGATTTTGGCGCATTTGAATACAAGAATTATCAGGAGTTAAATGGAGACCCGGACTATCAGAGATTTATTGACAGCGGTGGAACCATTGCTTTTCCAGAGGGAGAAGATCCGGAAGACTTTAAGGCGAGATGTAAAAGAGCATTTGAAACATGTATGGAAAAGTCCCATGAAAGGAAATGGGAGAAGGTTGCATTCGTGGTACATGGCGGTACAATTATGGCAATTTTAGAGACCTACGGTCTGCCAAAACAAGGATATTTTGACTATCAGGTCAAAAACGGAAGTGGCTTTGCAGGGGAAGTGATACAGGAAAAATACATCCAATATCAACGACTACAAAAATGACAAAATGTATACAAAATCAGACAAAAAAGAGGAAATGTCTAATAAAACCATACATATGAATCGTATTGCATATGTGAAAAAAATCCGTTTTTTCTTATACTAATAGGAAGAAAAGTTGAATTAGGAGACATGATTCGCCTTCTAATGCGTAAGATAAAACGGAGGGATAAAAACATATGGGTAATTTATCACATGATTTACAGAGAAAGGCTTTTAGCGTAGCGGTAAATCAGACACTGCGTCATGTAAACAAGGACAGAGAAAAAGGGTTTATGCAGATTCTGGATTTAGCACAGAAGTTTATGGGAGATAATTTTACTGCAGAATCTTACGAAGGTGCGAAAAAGATGATTCAAAATCCCGATGGAAAGTGGATGCAGTATGTGAATCGTCTGCTGGATGAAACAGATCCCCATGTAGCAAAGATGACGGCGTTAAATCTTGGATATGAAGCAGCGTTTCGGGGAACCAAGACCATTCGTAAGATGAGGAAGGTACATAACTGTAATATACCATGGCTGATATTGATGGATCCCACCAGTGCATGTAATCTGAAGTGTACCGGATGCTGGGCGGCAGAATATGGTCATAAGCTGAATTTAAGCCTGGAGGATATGGATCGTGTTGTTACGCAGGGCAAAGAGCTTGGAACCTATCTTTATATGATGACAGGCGGTGAGCCGCTGGTACGCAAAGCGGATATCATTAAGCTTTGTGAAAAGCACAATGACTGCGAGTTCCATGCGTTTACCAATGGAACGCTGATAGATGAAGCGTTCTGCGAAGAAGCGCGCCGGGTAGGAAACCTTTCTTTTTCCATTAGCTTGGAAGGATTTGAGAAAGTAAACGACCTGCGGCGTGGAGAAGGTGTATTTGACAGGGTAATGCATGCCATGGATTTATTGAAACAGTATGGACTGATTTTCGGAACCTCTATCTGCTATACCAGTCAGAACATAGAAACCGTAACCGCAGATGAATTCCTGGATATGATAATTGAAAAGGGTTGCCGTTATGCATGGTATTTCCATTATATGCCGGTAGGAAATGATGCGGCACTTGAGTTACTTCCAACAAAAGAGCAGCGTGAATACATGTATCACCGAGTTCGTGAGATTCGCGGATTTGAGGGTGGAAAACAGATTTTTGCCTTTGATTTTCAAAATGATGGTGAATATGTAGGCGGCTGTATTGCAGGAGGAAGAAACTACTTCCATATCAATGCCAATGGAGACGTGGAGCCTTGTGTATTTATTCATTATTCTGGTGCCAACATTCATGACGTCAGTGTGTTAGAAGCGTTGAAACAGCCATTGTTTATGGCATATCACGAAAATCAGCCATTTAATCATAATCATTTAAGACCTTGCCCGATGTTGGAAAACCCCGAAATTCTGCAACGAATGGTAAACGAGACGGGAGCAAAATCTACGGATTTGCAGTCGCCGGAAACGGTAGAGCATCTTTGCGGAAAATGCGCAGACTATGCCTGCCAGTGGAAAGAGAAGGCAGACGAACTTTGGGAGAAACATCCGTATGAGCCGAGAGGTTATGTAAATTACAAAGAAAAATAAAACAAGATTTCACCGATTACCGCATCGGAAAACATAGTGGTCAAACAGGGGAAAACAGAGTATAATCTACCGTAAAGGTGATAATACATAAGGAGGTTTCCCATGAAAATTGTTTTTCTGGATGCAAAATCCATAGGCGAAGACATTGACTTATCCGGCTATGAAGCGCTGGGGGAAGTGGTAAAATATGATTTTTCCACCCCTGTGCAAGCGGCAGAGCGGGGAAAAGATGCAGATGTGCTTGTTATAAATAAAGTTCCTATCAACCAGCAGACCATAGGAGAAGCGAAGAATTTAAAGCTGGTATGTGTAACTGCGACCGGTACCAATAACTTGGATAAGGAGTATCTGGAACAGCGTGGAATCGCCTGGCGTAATGTAGCAGGCTATTCCACGGAGTCTGTGGCACAACATACCTTTGCCATGCTGTTCTATCTGTTGGAACATCTTCCATATTACGATGAATATGTGAAAAGTGAGAAATATATCGAAGATCGTTTGTTTACTCATTTTGACCGGAAGTTCTCACAGCTTAATAAAATGACATGGGGAATTATCGGGCTTGGAGCCATTGGAAGAAGAGTTGCGGATATCGCGAAGTTTTTTGGCTGCCGCGTGATTTATTATTCTACCTCTGGGAAAAACAGTCAGCCGGATTATGAACAGGTAGACTTTGACACCTTATTGTCAGAGTCCGATATTGTATCGGTACATGCACCACTAACTCCTCAGACAGAGAATCTCATGGATAAAGCCGCTTTTTCTAAAATGAAATCCTCTGCTATTTTTCTTAATGTAGGAAGAGGTCCTATTGTGGTGGAAGCGGATTTGGCAGATGCTTTGGAACAGGGCGAGATTGCGGCGGCAGGATTAGATGTACTTTGTGTAGAACCTATGAGCAGTGAGAATCCTTTAAAACGGATAAAAGACAGCGATAAGCTGCTGATTACGCCTCACATTGCCTGGGCAAGTGTAGAGGCGAGAACCAGATTGATGGAGATTATTTTGGAGCAGATTAAGGAATTTTAGCAGATGCACTCGCTCAGTCTTTTCACAGCTTCGGGAATCTTATCCGGATCCAGACCGGAGTAGTTCATCACCAGAGTGTGTTGTATTTTTTGCTCCGGTTTATAATAGTATTTTGACAGGCAGGCAATGTGAAGCCCTGCCTGTTTTGCTTTTTCAATCAAATCTTCGTCTGACAGAGAGGTGTCTAACTTCAAGAGAAAGTGCAGCCCTGCATCCTCTTCCATAATTGTGGAACGGGAGGCGAGAGGGCTGTTTTTGATACAGTTAAGCAGTGTGTCCCGTTGGGTCTTGTAAAAGTTTCTGGTTCGATTAATATGTTTTTCAAAATATCCATGACTGATGAAGCGGGCAAGGGTATACTGCTCAAAGTTAGATACCGTACAGGAGTAAAAGCCAAGCTGTCTGTAAAACCGCTCCAATAGATGATGTGGAAGTACCATGTAGCTGATACGGATGGTAGAGGCGAGGCTTTTAGAAAAAGTATTGATATAGATGACCTTTTCCATGACATCAATACTTTGCAGGGAAGGAATGGGCTTTCCCTGTAAACGGAACTCACAGTCATAATCATCCTCGATAATGTACCGGGAAGGGGACTTAGAAGCCCAGCCCAGCAATTCATAGCGGCGACTGATGGGCGTTACGATTCCCGTAGGATAGTGATGGGAAGGGGAAATATGTATAATATCCGCACCGCTTTCCTCCAACGCCGACAGCGCTACCCCATAGTTATCCAATGGAATATGAAGGCACTGCGCCTGATGGCTGTTATAAATCTGTGCAATCTTTCGATAGCCCGGGTCTTCTACGGCAAAGGTATTGTCATTTCCGAAAAGCTGTATCAGCAGACCATAGAGATATTCGGTACCGGCTCCTATGATAATCTGCGCCGGGTCCACCTTCATGCCGCGAAATTGAAAGAGATATTGTGCAATGGCACTGCGAAGTTCCGGAATTCCTCCGGCGGGCGGATTGGTCATAAGAGCCTGGCTTTCTTCGGAAATTACTTCCCGGATAATTTTTGCCCAGATGGAAAAGGGAAAATTATCCGGGCTGATACTATTGGAAACAAAGTCGGCAAAATAAGTTTCACGGTTTGCAGGGAAGTCGGCAGGGGGATTTTCCACAGGCTTTGAAAATGAAATTCCAGTTACTGTGTTTTCCAATAAAGAAGTAGAAATATCCGCCACAAAATACCCCTTTTTCGGAAGAGAATAAATATAACCCTCTGCCATCAACTGGGCATAAGCATTTTCCACGGTGATGGTACTTATGTTCAGATTCTTTGCAAAATTCCGTTTGGAAGGAAGCTTCTCTCCGATAGCCAAAACCCCGTTTAATATGTCATTTTTGATGCATTTATATAAATGTTCATAAAGGCTGTCTGAACCTAAATCGGCGAAAGAATAAGTAAGCATTTGAAACTCCTTTCTTAAACTGACCATTCTGAATATATTTAAAATGGATATTTTAATAAGGTCACTTTTGATTATAATAGGGAACATCAGATTTGTAAAGAAAAGAATAATAAGAAAAAGGATACGAAGAAAAAGGAGAATGATAGAATGGAACAAAAAAGATATGAATTGAACAAAGAACTGGCACAGATGTTAAAGGGTGGCGTTATCATGGATGTTACTACACCGGAGCAGGCAAAGATTGCAGAGGAAGCAGGCGCCTGCGCAGTTATGGCGTTAGAAAGAATCCCGGCTGATATCCGTGCAGCAGGCGGTGTGGCAAGAATGAGCGACCCGGCTATGATAAAAGGAATCCAGGAGGCAGTGTCCATTCCGGTTATGGCAAAGTGCAGAATCGGACATTTTGCAGAAGCACAGATTTTAGAGGCAATCGAAATTGACTATATTGACGAAAGTGAAGTGCTTTCTCCGGCGGATGATGTGTACCATATTGATAAGAGTAAGTTCAAGGTGCCTTTTGTCTGCGGAGCAAAAGATTTAGGCGAGGCACTTCGCAGAATCAACGAGGGAGCTTCTATGATTCGTACCAAGGGCGAACCGGGAACCGGGGATGTAGTGCAGGCAGTACGCCATATGCGCAAAATGAATCAGGAAATTGCAAGAATCGGTTCTATGAGAGAAGATGAACTTTTTGAGGCGGCAAAGGAGCTTCGTGTACCATTTTCTCTGGTGCAGTATGTACATGACAACAAGCGTCTTCCGGTAGTAAACTTTGCAGCAGGTGGTGTGGCAACTCCGGCAGATGCAGCATTGATGATGCAGTTAGGGGCAGAAGGCGTATTCGTAGGTTCCGGTATCTTCAAGTCCGGGAATCCCAAGAAACGTGCCCAGGCAATCGTAAAGGCAGTAACCAACTTCAATGATTATAAGATGCTTGCGGAGCTTTCGGAAGATTTAGGAGAAGCAATGGTAGGAATCAATGAGCAGGAAATCGAGCTGTTAATGGCAAAACGAGGTGAGTAATATGAAGATAGCGGTACTGGCGGTACAGGGCGCATTTATAGAACATGAAAAGGTACTGGAAAGTCTGGGAGCAGAGTGCATTGAACTGCGCAAAAAGGAAGACTTAGCGCAGGATTTTGATGGGCTGGTGCTTCCGGGCGGGGAGAGTACCGTGCAGGGGAAACTGATTCGGGAACTTGGAATGTATGAGGAATTAAAACGCAGAATCGAAAACGGACTTCCGGTACTTGCCACCTGTGCCGGAATGATTCTTCTGGCAGATGAAATAGAGGGAGGGGAACAGACACATCTGGGACTGCTCCCGGCTGTGGTAAAACGAAATGCCTATGGCAGACAGCTTGGAAGCTTTTACACCGAAGGAGAAGTAAAAGGAATTGGGATGGTGCCAATGACGTTTATCCGAGCGCCTTATATTAAAAAGGTAAAAGAGGATACACAAGTGCTGGCGGAAGTAGATGGAAATATTGTGGCAGTAAAAAATAAGAACATACTGGCATTATCTTTTCATCCGGAGCTGGACAGTGATAAGAAGATACACAAGTATTTCTTAAATTATAAGGATGTATCATAGGGCGTTCTATAGCAATAGTTATCTATTGTAAAGTGGTAGCGGAAAAGAGTTGTAACAATACGACGTATTTTCTACATATTTATTTAAGCACATCCAACCCACTGTGATACGATTTATTTCCAAGCTGTTTCAAAAGCTCAGCCGTTTTTTCGGATTCTGCTTCAGAATGAGGCTCACTGGAAAAAAGCCCAGAAAGCTTCGTTAATACAACCGTATACTTCTCCATAGCATCATCCATTAAGTCGAAAAAGGAATCCGTAGAAGTAAAATTCTTATCCCAGGGATTATGCCATCGTTTATGGAGAACATTCAGTGGGTCCATATAGAAGGTCAGGCTGTCACTTGGTATCATAGAGGATAACAGGGGATGGCCTAAAATCATACCCTCCAGTTTGCGGAGCAGGACTTTTTTCCTGCCGGAAGAGTCATGCAGAAGATGGGTGCCCAGCTGCATAGAACGGATAGAAGCACGCATGGTGGTGTACATGATATGGAGCTCCGGATAAGTTTTGGCATAGACATAGTATAAAATGGCCGCAATGGTACGTCGCTGTAAAGTGGTTAGCATAATGGTAGACTCCTGACGGAATCGGGAGGGAGCACGGTGTTTGTAAAATTGTAGCAGTTCTGCATCAATATCCACTTCCAGACGCATATGTGCTCCGTGATAACGGGAATTCCTTTCCTTAAATCGGCTCTTCCAGTAAATGTACGGGTGGCAATGGACATCTAACATGTAATGGCCTAAAAATCCTGCGATATAAGCCTCTGCAACTTTTCGTTCCTCATAGTCCGGGAAAAGTTTACGGCTTTCCAGCAGATAATGCAGGAAAGTTCCGATGCGTTCCTCGTGGGCAATAGACCCAATATTGTCAGAACGTATCAGATAAGACGGAAGGAAATAAAAGAATACATCAGGACCCTGGAGTCCAAGGCTGTAGGCTGCATGATTGTCATGGAGTATTTTTTTTATTTTATTGTGATTTAATTGTTTGTAAGTGTTCCATCCAAATAAATAATGTGTTGTAAAGCCGGGCATATGTTTCATCTCTCTTAACTTAAATTTTCCGAAAATGATTCCAGATTAATTTATAGTATATACAAGATTTGTGAAAAAATATAGAATAAAATAAAAAAAATACAGGTTAAATAATTGCGTGACGAGACCGCCAGAAATGCAGAAAATCAAAACGCAGTAAAAATTGAAATTCCACATATCATTTGCTATAATGAAAATAATAAGTATTTGCAGGGAAAGAAACAGCAAAGGAGGCAAGAACAATGGAATGTTTATTCATAGAATATCCCAAATGCAGCACCTGCCAGAAAGCAAAAAAATGGCTGCAGGAGCAGGGAGTCACATTTACCGACCGGCATATTAAGGAGGACAAACCTACCAAAGAAGAGCTAAAGGAATGGCATGAAAAAAGCGGTATGGACATTAAAAAGTTTTTTAATACCAGCGGCATGCTCTATAAAGACTTGAAGATAAAAGACCGATTGCCGGAAATGTCTTTAGAAGAAAAATACGAGCTTTTGTCTACAGACGGAATGCTGGTAAAAAGACCGCTGCTTGTAACCAATAAAGGTGTGTTGACCGGATTTAAGCCGGAGGAATGGGAGAAATTATTAAAAGAATGATAAGAGAACATATGATATTTACCGGAAGGGTGCAGGGGGTAGGTTTTCGCTATAAGGTATGCTATGTAGCAAGGCACCATGGAATCACTGGATTTGCCCGGAATGAATACGATGGCTCTGTCACCGTGGAGCTTCAGGGCACAAAGGAACAAATTGACAATTTAATTGAGATTTTGCAGCATGACAGTTATATCAGAATTGACAGTATTTTGCGGGAACAGATGGAATTACAGGAAGAAAAAGGATTTCAGATACGCGGTTAATACAAAGCCGCCTGGTATGAGTGCTCATAATAAAGGAGGAGAAGGGCATGTTAGAGAATTGGAACAAACCACAAAAACCCGAAGAAGCAGAACTGGAAGAAAGACTGAAAGCAGCAAGGGACAAGCTTTCCAGACAGCAGATGATGATAAAAGAGCATGGTCTGCCGGTATTGGTACTGTTTGAAGGATGGGGAACAGCAGGAAAGGGAAGCGTACTTGGAAAAGTAATCCGCAACATCGACCCACGCTTTTTTAAGGTGGCAACCATGGATGTGCCAACAGAGGAGGAGCGCAGAAAGCCATTTCTTTACCGCTATTTTGTCAAGATTCCGGAAGCCGGAAAGTTTATGTTCTTAGATGCCGGATGGATGGACGAGGTGACAGAAGACTGTCTGAATGGTACCTTGAAGGAAAAGGATTACAAGAAAAAAATAGAAAGTGTCAAGCGCTTTGAGCGTCAGCTTACGGACAATGGTTATCTGGTAATGAAGTTCTTCTTCCAAATCAGCCAGAAAGAGCAGAAGAAGCGGATTGACGGACTAGAAGAAGATAAAAACACCCGTTGGAGGGTAAATACAAAGGATAGCTGGCAGAACAAGCATTATGAGAAGTGTCTGGCAGTATTTGACCGCTATCTCAATGATACCAATGCATCTGCGGACCCATGGTATATTGTAGATGCAAAAAATAAAAAATGGGCGGAGCTTCAGGTCTTAGAAACACTGGTCAGTGGAATTGATACGGCACTTAAGAACAGCGCCATGGCAGTGCCTTTATTACAGAATGTATTTCCGTTAGAGAAGATACCGAAGTTACAAGAGGTATCACTGGATAAGACAATCACCGAAGAAGAATATCAAAAACAATTAGATGAGCTTCAAAAGAAGCTTAGAAGTCTTCATAACAAGCTGTATCGAAAGAAAGTACCGGTTATCATTGCATATGAAGGATGGGATGCGGCAGGAAAAGGCGGGAATATCAAGCGGATTACCGGAGCTTTGGACCCGCGCGGCTTTGAGGTACATCCTATTGCAAGTCCGGAGCCGAAGGAAAAGGCAAGACATTATCTCTGGCGTTTTTGGAACAGGCTTCCCAAGACCGGACATATTGCCATTTTTGATAGAACCTGGTATGGCAGGGTCATGGTAGAACGTTTAGAAGGCTTTTGCAGTGAAAATGACTGGCAGAGAGCGTATAATGAAATCAATGAATTTGAAAAAGAGCTTTCTGACTGGGGAGCAGTAATTATCAAGTTCTGGGTTCAGATTGATAAGGAAACTCAGTTAGAACGCTTTAACGAGCGGCAGAATACGCCGGAAAAGCAGTGGAAGATTACCGAAGAAGACTGGCGCAATCGGGAGAAATGGGATTTGTATGAAGGTGCAGTCAATGAAATGCTGCAAAAGACCAATACCTCTTATGCACCATGGCATATATTGGAATCCAATGATAAGAAGTATGCCAGAATTAAAGCATTAAAGATAGTAATTGATGCCATTGAACAGGCATTATAGTGAACGAGCGTTATAGTGAACAGACATTATAGTGTTCATGCATTATAGTAGTAGAAGCAACAGGAAGGAGCAGCATCGTGTCACCGGAAGAATGTCAGGAATTATTAAAACAAAATCCCTTTGGAAATCTTTTGAACATAGAAATACTTGAGGTTTCTCAAGGAAGTGTAAAGGCGAAGCTTCCGTTTCGGAAAGAATTAACCAACATATATGGAGATTTTCACGGAGGCGCTCTTTATGCTGCGGCAGATACCTTATGTGGAATTGCAGCAGCAAGCTACGGGTATTATGTGACTACGGTAGATGGCAGTATCCAGTATCTGAAAGCCGGAAGAAACACGGATTACGTTATATGCCAGGGAAAGGTCATTAAGCCCGGAAAAAATATTTCTGTAGTACAATTTCAGGTGTTAGATGATAAAGACCTGTTGTTGAATACCGGAACATTTACCTTTTATCATTTGAAGAAAAAATAGAACTTAAAAAATCATGCATACATTCCTCCATTTTACAAATAATAGTAGCAAATACAAAAACTACTATTTGCGTAAATGGAGGAATTTTTATATGAAAGCCACAGGAATTGTTAGAAGAATAGATGATTTGGGAAGAGTGGTAGTGCCAAAAGAAATTCGTCGTACATTACGAATTCGAGAAGGCGACCCATTGGAAATCTTTACAGACCGGGAGGGCGAAATTATATTGAAAAAATATTCGCCCATTGGAGAACTGAGTCAGTTTGCGGGACAATATGCAGAAAGTCTGGCACAGAATACAGGATGCCTTATTTGTATTACAGACAAAGATCATGTCGTGGCAGCGGCAGGAAGTGGAAAAAAAGACTATGATGGAAAACCAATTAGCAAGCAATTAGAATCAGTCATTACAGAAAGGGAGAATTTTCTGGCACGACTGGGGGACTCGGAATTTATAAAGGTTACATTAGATGATACGGCAGAATATACGGCACAGGCGGTATCGACGATTATTTGCGAGGGAGATGCCATCGGAGCAGTTGTCCTGTATGGAAAAGAAGAAAAAGCGGAGATGGGAGAAACCGAGATAAAGCTGGCAAAAGTAGCCGCAGGATTCTTAGGAAGACAGATGGAACAATGATGAATATCTAAAATATAAAGGCAGGCATACCAAAAAGTATGTCTGTTTTTTTAAATTTATGATATAATAGGAGCGCTTAGTGAATACGAGTCAGAGCGAAGTATGAACTTAGAGCGAGTAATACCTAATCACTTAGTGAGTATGGTATAATAGGAAATCAGTGAGAAAAGTAAAAAAGTATACTCATAAATGCATGTGAAAAGGAGGAATATTATGTATCATTTTACAGAAGATTGTCTGATTGGGATTGCGCAGATTGATGAGGAACACCGTCATTTGTTTGAAATTATCAATGGGGTTATGGAGCTGATTCATAACGATGTAGTTATGGATAAATATCATCAGATAGAGGCATTGTTAGAGGATTTGAGGGAGTATGCAGATACGCACTTTGAACACGAAGAAGCATATATGGAGAGTATTCAGGACCCTGAGCTTCCCATGCAGAAAAAGCAGCATGCACAGTTTCGGGAAAAAATAGATATGTTGGACTTAGCCGGAAAGGATACGCCCGAAGAACAGCAGGAGACTTTAGAAGAGCTCATGCGTTATCTCACCAGATGGCTGTATCATCATATTTTAAGCAGTGATATGATGATTGGGAAAATGAATCCGTTAAAGGAAGAGGAAAATCCTGCTGAGTTTACAGACAAATATCTCACCGGTGTGGAAATGATTGACCGGGAACATAAGAAATTATTTGAAATCATAGCACGGGCAAATGAGTTGATAAAGGCAGAGCTGCTACATGACAAATATGATGAAATCGTATCCATATTGGACGAATTGCGGGATTATACCAAAGAGCATTTCAGCGATGAAGAAGAATACATGGAACAGATAAATTATTCCAGAATAGATGCTCAGAAACGAGCACATGAATCTTTTATAGAAAGACTGACAGAAATTAACCTGGAAGAGGTAGATGATAATCAGCAGCAGTATCTGGAAGAGTTAATGGATTTTCTGCTGGGATGGCTGATTAATCATATTTTAAAGGCAGACAAATTAATTGGAGAAGAAAGCAGAGAAAAATGTTAAATCGATTTTCAAGAACGGAACTATTGATAGGAAAAAAAGGAATGGAATCCTTACGGGATGCCCGGGTAGCTGTCTTTGGTATCGGCGGCGTAGGCGGCTATACGGTGGAAGCCCTTGCCCGCAGTGGAGTAGGAACATTGGATTTGATTGATGATGATAAGGTATGTTTGACCAATATCAATCGCCAGATTTATGCGACCACAAAAACAGTGGGAAAATATAAGGTAGATGTGGCAAAGGAACGTATTCTGGAGATTAATCCGGACGCGCAGGTCAATATTTATAAGACCTTTTATCTGCCGGATACCGCAGAACAATTTGATTTTTCCCAGTATGATTATATCGTAGATGCCATAGATACCGTCAGTGGAAAATTGCAGCTGGCAGTGCAGGCGGATAAAGCGGGCGTACCCATAATCAGTTCCATGGGCGCAGGGAATAAAATGGACCCTACAGCGTTTCAGGTGGCAGATATTTATAAAACATCTGTCTGCCCGCTGGCAAAGGTCATGCGCAGGGAGTTAAAGAAGCGTGGAATTGACCATTTAAAGGTGGTGTATTCGAAAGAGAAGCCCTTGGTTCCCGTAGATGATATGGCGATTAGCTGTAAAACAAACTGTATCTGTCCGCCGGGAACCGTAAGAAAGTGTACCCAGCGCAGGCAGGTACCGGGAAGCAATGCATTTGTCCCTTCTGTGGTGGGACTGATTATTGCGGGAGAAGTAGTGAAGGATTTGATTGCAGTAAAATAAGAAGAATGTATAACAGTTGGGAGACATTTCATCGTAAATTGATGGAATGTCTCTTTTTTATAAAAATTTTTAACAAAAAGAAAATCGTCAATTTATACAATTTAGACAGAAATAATTAAATATCAATTATCCATGTTGACAAATGACAGAAAGTTGTTTATATTAAGTTTAACGTTAAACTGTTAAAAATAAGGCACAAGTTTAACGACAAACCATATAATTTTTTCATGGGGTTGCAATAACACATATATAATTGAAGGAGGATTAAAAAATGAAAATGAAAAAAGTGAAAAGAATTATCACAGCCTTTATGGCGGCGGCGCTGGCATTCGGACTTTGCCAGACACCGGTTTTGGCAGCAGAAGATTTTCCATTATCTGATATGGAAAAGACAATTAAGCCTGCGGACACAGGACTCTACAAGTATAATGGGTGGATTAGCTTAGCAGGAGCACCTGCGGATGCAAAATATTTGCAGTTTGACTATACAGGAGACCTTACAACACTTCGTATTGAGTTTCAGAAGGATTGTGATGATGATTCAACAATGGTTGGACCATACTGGTTCGATTCGGGCAATGAAGGAACAAAGTTTGTAAATGCAAATGGTGGGGATTTTGTACTTACAGGCGGCACTGTTTCTATTGATTTAGCAGCATCCGGAATCAATCTTGCTGATTATGTTGACAAGGGTGGTTTCCATCTGCATTTTGGTGGTGCTGATGAAAGCCCCTTACCAGATGGAACTGTAGTAACCATTTCCAATGCAAAATTGACCGGAGCTTCTTCGGCAGCGGCAGGAGACCAGAATAGCGGCACAGCTGGTGAAAACGCAAAAAATACTCAAAAAACGGATACAAGTAAAGGTGCAGCTAAAACAGGTTCCACTGCTGTTCCAACTGCTGTAGCAGGTATTGTAATATTGGGTGCAGGCGCAGTGCTTGTATATTCCAACAAAAAGAAAGCAGCATAATCACAGTGATACAAAATATTTGGCACTTGATGCTTCATGAATAATGACAATTAAGAAGAGGCAGAGTATCTATCCTGTCTCTTTTTGTTTAAAGGAACAGGAGAATTTACATGGAAAATAAGAAAAAATCAGACGCGGTATGGGTTATTATTGATATCCTGTTGTTGATATTAATAGTGGCAGGAATCGTAATGATGGTTTCTTTGTCTGGGGATTACAAGGTGGCAAAAAGCTGGAATGATTCCAAGCTGGTGTTGTACGAAGGCCCCAAATCCTTAAAGGACGCTACCGCAGAGGATATTGAAAGTGTGCCGGAAAATCAGCGTGATTTCCGACTGATGCACTGTACCGATACAAAGGTAAGTGTAAACGGCTACGACTGCTATGTTTACGATACCAACGTAAATCATTCCAGAAGCTGGGAGTCAAGCTATTACCCAAATCAGGCAAGAACACCGATTACCTATTTTGATTTTGAAGGAAAGGCAGAGATTACGGTAACTGTACCGGACATCGACCTTCAATCCGTACAGGTCAGCCCCCTAAGCAGTAAAATAGAGGCAGAGGTAGACGCAGCAAATCATCAGGTATCTTTTACTATCACTGAACCGGGGAATTATACGGTGACCTTTAATGACAGTGTAGTTCGGGCATTACATATTTTTGCAAATGACATAGAAAAGGATGTACCGGACTTTGATGACGAAAATGTACTGTATGTTGGACCAGGAGAATGGGATATAGACACAATCAACTTAGAAAGCGGACAGACATTGTATGTATCCGGCGGTGCAGTTATTCACGGAACCGTCAACTGCAGCTTTGTGGATAATGTAAAAGTTATGGGGCGCGGAATCATTGATGGCTCCCAATACGAAGGCTGGAAAGGAAAGGTGGCACATATTGCATTGCAGTTTGATAACTGTAAGGATATTACGGCGCAGGATATCATCCTGTTGAATCCAAATGCATGGGTATGCCAGGGATATGAGACAGAGAATGGACTGATTGACGGAATCAGAATTATTTCTTCCAGACCAAATGGAGACGGAATTACCTTACAGTCCTGTAGAAATATGGAAGTAAAGGACTGCTTCGTTCGAAGCTGGGATGATTCCCTCGTTGTTAAGAATTACATGGGTAATTCAGAAAGCATTAATTTCCATGACATACAGTTATGGACCGACCTGGCGCAGTCAATGGAAATCGGTTATGAGACCAATAAGGGCAAGCATCCGCATTCCTTCATTAAGGATATTACATTTGAAAACATTACCGTATTACATAATTTCCACAAACCGGTGGTTTCTGTTCATAATGCGGACGACGCAACGGTAGAAGATATTTTGTTTAAAAATATTGTGGTAGAAGATGCTGAGATGGGTTCAGGAGACGGTTCAGAAGCGCCATATCTGATTGATATGAATATTGCTTTAAACGGTAACTGGTCTACCACCAAAGAACGTGGACAGATTAAGAATGTGACAATAGACGGTCTTACCGTATTATCTGGCAGGGAGTGCCCGTCCAGAATTCATGGATATGATGCAGAGCATATCGTAGACGGAGTAACAATTAAGAATTTGAATGTACTTGGTAAGGATATTAAAGACTTCACCGAGGGCGGTTTTGATATTGACGAAGAGACGACCGCTAATCTTTCCATAGAATAGGAGGCCAGGTATGAAAAAGAAAATATTGACAATAGTCCTGGCAGTCGGTGTGTGCGTAGTTGGCGTATTGCTTGGCATGGAGTACACAACCGCTAAAAATGCAGGAATTCCCAAAGAAAATGTAACGCAGGTAAAGGCGCCGGAGCAGACGGAAAGCATGGAGCATCCGGACTTTGTAAGGGAAGAATACGTGGCAGAAGTGCCGGAGGGAACCAACATTGCACCGGAGGCTTCTAAGGTGGATGCCAATGCATGTACTGGAAATTATACAGCAAGAAATACCATTGATGGAGATACTGATGGTGCTTCTTACTGGGAAGGTGAAGGAAATAATTATCCAAATACACTTACCTATACCTTTGAGGAACCGGTCAGCATTCATGCAATGCGCCTGCTGCTGAATCCAGACCCAATCTGGGGAAAGCGTACACAGGAGTTCGAAATACAGGTCAGCACCGATGGTGAAAATTATGAGACCATAGTAGAAAAGCAGGGGTACGACTTTAATCCGGATACCGGAAATCAGGTAATTGCAGAATTTGATGCAACAGACATCAAGGGGCTGCAGATTGTATTCTATAGTAACACCGGAGCAAATGCAGGTCAGGCGGCCGAGGTGGAATTATATTCTAACTAGAAATAGTAAGCAGGGTTTTTACGCATGATTAAAGGAGGATTTTATAAAATGAGGATGAAAAAATTAAAAAGATTCATGACAGCAGTCATGGCAGCAGCACTGGTATTTGGGGTTGGAAAAACACCGGTATTTGCTGAAGGTGAGAGCGATTTTGAAGTAACAAATCTGATTAAGGAATTTACGGGTACAGGTGCATACGATTATGTTGGTTATGCTTCCCTTAACGGAGCTCCGGCAGATTCAAAGTATTTAGAGCTTACTTATACCGGAAACGTTACATATCTTCGTCTTGAATTTGAAGATAAAGACCAGGAGGCTAAAAAGACAGTATGGTTCGATAAAAATCAGGCAGATCATTTTGTAACTACAGACGATAGTGACATTCCGCTTGATGTAGCGGAAGATACGGATATTGTTATTGATTTGGAAAAATCAGGAGTTGATATTTCTAAATATGCTGTGGAAGGAGGCCTTCATATCCATTATGGAGATGGTGCATTAACAGATGGAACATTTCATATTAAAGCCGCAAAATTAACTGGTGGTAAAGCAACATCAACTCCGGATGAAAAGTCAGATGACCAAACAAAGCCAGAAGAGCCTCAGGTTGACTCAAAAGGAGAAATTCCGTTAGACAAAATGAACAAAACACTTAAAGCTTCTGCTACAGGAGGATATAACTATAATGGATGGGTTAGCTTTGACGGAGCTCCGGCAGATTCAAAGTATTTAGAGTTTGACTACACCGGAGACATTACAACACTTCGTATACAGATAGAACCAGTACCAGGTGACGGAGTAGTTGGTAAAGATTTATGGTTTGCTCCGGGACATGAGGATGATAAAAATGCGGTACTTGTAAATGCAAATGACGGTGATTTCCCACTTACAGGTGGTTCCATTAAAGTTGATTTAGCAGCTTCTGGCATTGATTTAGCAGCTATTGTTACAGGTCAAGGTGGTATTCATCTGCAGTATGGGGATGATACTGAACCAAATCCAGGTGTAACAGCAACCATTACAAATGCAAGATTGACAGGCAGTGCGGTAGCAGTAGATACTCCGGAACCAGAACCACAGCCAGCACAAGACCCGGCAGCACAGGAGCCGGCAGCACAGACACCAGCAGCACAGACATCAGCAGCAGATACAAAGAAGGATGAGCCAAAGAAAGAGGAACCTAAGAAAGCTCCGAAGACAGGCGATACCACTGCAGTTGCTGCAACAAGTCTTTTAGCATTAGGTGCAGCAGCAGGTATTGTATGCCTTAAGAAAAAAAGAGCATAATATAATACCTCAATGAATGTTGATAAGAAAGAAGAGACAGAGTGTTTGCTCTGTCTCTTTTTTAGGGGAGTAAATTAATAGTTTCCTTTTATCTTTCTTAGTAATGATATCCGCCATCATACCATGGAACGTTTCCGACCTCAAGTTCTTCTTCAAAGGAGGTTTCCTCTGGGCGGATTGTGCTGTGAGAATCGTACCATGCATCCGGGTAGAGGACTTCGCTCTTTTGATATGCTTTGGAGGTATCGACCTCTGTACTTTCGCCATCCCGTACCTTTCTTGCAACAACCAAAAGACGCATGTCGTTCATTTCATAGGTACAGGTGGATAGAATTAAAATCTGATCATCTTCATTGACGGTTACAGGATAGGAATAAATGGAGCGAAGTTCCAACTGGTAAACAAAATTCAGAAATTCCAGCTCCGTGTCAAAGTCAGTTTGAAAGTAGTCAAATCTTATACCGTGGCTTTTATTGTTGTTTGTCTTAATCAATGCGAATATTTTCCACTGTGCATCCTCTAGCGGCGTATTAAATGTAAACACCGGATTGTCCTGATAAAAAGCAAGGTCATTATAGTTGGCTAAATCGTGGAACATAAGACCGGTAGATTTCATGTTGTGGCCATTGATGACAATATTTTTGGGATTATCTCCAACCTGAGTACGGTAATCTGCGAAAAGGCAGCCGTTCTTGTCCTCGTTTCCATCAAGGTTATGTGTCAGGTAATAATTGGAGTTGTTTTCATCGGATGATTGAACAACAGGGTAATCAATATTCGTATTCGGCATGGTAATCCAGCCACAGATGTCCTCGTTGTATGTTGCAAGCTCATCCCATGTCAAATGGGAGGTTAATATTTTAGTTTCCTGTGAAACCACTTTTTCGTTAATGATGGTAGTCGGTGTGCCGTTAGTCCCGGTGTCTTTGCTGGTCTCCTTAGTTCCGGTATCATCGGTGGAATGATAAATGTTTCGGTACTTGTCAGTCGCCTGCTCGGACTGGTATGGCTGTATGAAATGATAGTATAGTAAAAAGACCAGTGCCCCCACAATCAGCAGGATACAGAGAATGGATATGTATCGGATACGCCGTCGCTGCCGGATGTTAGCATCAGATTGTTCTTCGGTTTTCATGTGATAAACCTTCCTTCTTAAAATAATTATTTCCCTACCTATTAATAATATATGATTTATACGGAACATGCAATGAGAAATTGCCATTTTTCCCCATCAAAATTTGTAGAAAAATAATGGTTGTATTTGCCACCACATCAGTATAAAATAAAGTCTATAGGAAAGATTTTAGAAAAGTGCAGGAGGATATACTAATGCAGAAGGTATCATTTGGAACAACCAAACAAGGGGCGCAGGCAATATTATATAGTTTAGAAAATAAAAATCATACGACGATTAAGGTTACCGATTACGGTGCAACTCTGGTAGCTTTTCTTTTCAAGGATAAAGAGGGGATAGAACGAGATGTAGTCTTAGGATATGAAAGTGTGGACGGTTATGAGGAGCATTTCTCCTGCTTTGGCGCCACTATAGGGCGGAATGGAAACCGTATTGCCAATGGTCGGTTTGTGATAGATGGAAAGACATGGCAGTTAGAGGATAATGATAGAGGAAACAATCTTCACAGCGGAAAAAATGGGTTCGGAAGAGTGATGTGGGAGGTAAAGGAAGTTACAGATAACAGCATTACCCTTTCTCATTTCAGCTCCCAGGAGGAACAGGGATTTCCGGGAAATCTGACTGCTGAAGTAACCTACACGATTACAGATGACGATACGCTGGAAATTTCTTATATAGGCAAAGCGGATGCAGATACCGTTATGAACTTTACCAATCATTCTTACTTCAATCTGGGGGGGCATGACAGCGGTTCCGTGGCGGAGCAGGAATTACAGATTTTGGCAGACAGTTATACCCCGATGGATGCAAAGAATATTCCTACCGGAGAGATTGCACCGGTAGAAGGAACCCCAATGGACTTTCGTACCATGAAGCCAATCGGAAGTGACATTGATGCAGCGTTTGAACAGCTTAAGTTAGGCGGAGGCTATGACCACAACTATGTATTAAGGGACAAGCCCGGAGAAATGAGCATAATAGCAAATGCATACTGTAAGGAAACCGGAATTGCCATGGAAGCATCTACCGATTGCTGTGGTGTGCAGTTGTATACAGGGAATTCGATTGGAGCTCAGAAAGGAAAGCATGGAGTAGAATATGGCGACCGGAATGGCTTTTGCTTAGAGACCCAGTTCTATCCCAATGCAGTAAATCAGGAAAATTTCCCCTCCCCTGTTGTGAAAGCCGGAGAAGTTTATCGCTCTAAGACCACATACCGCTTATATTTAAGATAGAAGCGTAAGAAAACAACACGAATAAAAGAAAATTGATATATACACCCTCCCGTTCGTCTTTTATGATATAGGTAATAAGGACTAATGGGAGGGCTTTTTATGAAAAAAATAAAAAAATGGACTGCCATATTATTGACAGTCTCTCTGCTGTGTTCAATTATAGGTTGTGCCGAAAAAAATAATACGGATACGACTAAGACACAGCAAACCACAGAAAATCAGGAAAACGTTTCACAGGAAATAACTGTGAATCTGCATTACCTAAGAAGTGATGATAACTACGATGGCTGGAATGTGTGGTTCTGGACAGATGGTGATGGAAGTTCCTACAAATTTGAGGAAGGAACAAAGGATGATAAGGGAGTCGTCACTACAATTACCTTAGCGCCTGAGACCCTGAAGCTTGGGTTCATCGTAAGACTGAATGAGTGGGAGGCAAAGGATACGGAAAGTGACCGTTTTGTAGAGTTAGCAGAGGTACTCTCCGGAACGGTAGACGTATACGTAACTTCGGGAGAAGAGAACTTTGAAGTAGTTATGGGGGATGATGTACAGACTGGCGTAAGTATTTATAGTGTTCATGTAAGAGATGATTATCAGACGGTGGAATTTATGGTGTCCGGTGAACTGAGCCAGGAAGAAATAGAAAATATAAAGATTTTAGATGGAGATTTAAAAGAAATGGAAACAACAAAGATTTCAGTGAGCAACAAAAAAGGAGTTGCAACAATCAAAGATTCCTTTGAAAAGCGAGGAGATTATTATGTATCCTTAGCGGATGGCAGCCCGGTAAAGGCAGGAATGCCGGATGTTTATTCTACGGAAGAATTTGAAACAGAATATTCCTATGATGGAAATGACTTAGGAGCAAACTGGACCAAGGAGGCAACTACCTTTAAGGTATGGGCGCCTACTGCAGATGCCGTTTCTGTGAACCTTTATGAAGAAGGGGAAGCAGGAAAAGATGATAAGATTGAGACGCTGGAAATGAAGCAGGGTGACAAGGGCGTTTGGAGCGTGGAGAAGTCCGGAGATTTAAACGGTGTATACTATACCTATACGGTAAAGGTAGACGGACAGGAGAACGAGGCATGTGACCCTTATGCCAAGACAACCGGTGTAAACGGCGACCGCGCTATGGTAATTGATATGGCATCCACCAATCCGGAAGGCTGGGAAGAGGACAAGCGTCCGAATACAGATTTAAAGATTACCGATGCATTTATTTATGAGCTTCAGGTTCGTGACCTTTCTGCGGATGAAAGTTCAGGAATTACGAATGTAGGAAAATACTTAGGACTGACCGAAACCGGAACGAAAACATCAAGCGGTATTTCCACCGGACTGGACCATATGAAGGAACTGGGAATCACTCATCTTCATTTAAATCCGGTTTATGATTATGCTACTGTAGATGAAACAAAACTGGATAGTGACCAGTATAACTGGGGATATGACCCGAAGAACTACAATGTACCGGAAGGCTCTTATTCCACTGACCCATATCATGGAGAAGTACGTGTAGAGGAATTTAAGGAAATGGTACAGACGCTCCATGAAAATGGAATCAGTGTTGTATTGGATGTGGTATATAATCATACTTACAGTGGAACTGACTTCTGCTTTAACCAGATTGTACCGGGATATTTCCATCGTATCGACGAAAACGGTGTATGGTCCAATGGCTCCGGCTGCGGAAATGATGTAGCTTCTGAAAGAGCAATGGTATCAAAATATATCGTAGATTCTGTTACTTACTGGGCAGAAGAATATCATATCGACGGATTCCGCTTTGACCTGGTAGGTCTGACAGATGTAGATACCATTAATGCCATTCGTGCATCTTTAGATGAGATTGACCCATCGATTATTATGTACGGAGAAGGCTGGGATTTAACTACGACACCGACTAAGGCAAATGTAAAGCTGGCAATTCAGGAAAATGCAGTAGATATGCCGGGAATGGCACTGTTTTCCGATAACATCAGAGACAGTGTAAAGGGAAGCGTTTTTGAGGCAGAAGAAGGTGGCTATGTAAACGGTAACGTAGAGGATTACGGCATGGTCATGAAGTCTGTCAGAGGAAAGCCAGGCTGGTCTAAGAACGCAACACAGGTAATTAATTATACCTGCTGTCATGACAATCTGACGTTGTGGGATAAGATTAACTCCACCAGTGCAGACGATACCTTAGAAGACAGAATCAAACAGAATCTGCTGGCTGCATCCATTGTATATACTTCTCAGGGTGTACCGTTTATTCTGGCAGGAGAAGAGATGCTCCGTTCCAAAGTAAAGGAAGACGGTACCTTTGATGAAAACAGCTATGCGTCTCCGGACTCTGTAAACAGCATTAAATGGGATTCCTTAGAGGATGAAAATACCAAGATGGTATATGAATTCTACAAAGGACTCATTGCATTCCGTAAGGCACATGAATCTCTGCGGATGGAAAATGTAACGTTAGACCAGATTAAGTTCTATGAGCAGGCAGACCATGAAGAAGCAATCGTATATGAGATTGCGCCGGAAGCAGTAGGAGAATCCGGAAATGTATTTGTCATTTATAATCCGTTCGAAGAAGATATTACAGTAACACTTCCGGATGGAAGCTGGGATGTATATGTGAAAGGACAGACTGCGGGAAATGAAGTATTAGAAACCGTAAGCGGTGAAGTAAGCGTAGAGTCCATCTCCTGTATGGTACTGGTAAAAAAATAACAGAATAATGAATTTAATGTAAAAGAAGACTGTATGTACGGAAGTTGTCCGGTACATACAGTCTTTTTTGCAGTGCCCATTGTATTTGTAAAACTTACGGAAGTTTTACAAAGCCCACACACGATTCTTACGAGAGAAGTTTATAATACCTCACGTATATTATCAGTATGAAATGTTTATGGAGGAAAAAGAAATGAGAAAATGGAGTAGATGGAGCAGAGTTTTGGTTGCTGCATTATCTGTTGCAACTGTAGGTATGACTGCGTTATCAGCATATGCGGGGGCGGCGCCGGATGGTTCCACCAAGGCAGAAGAGACCGCTGCAGCAGCAAATGGAGCCTATGATGCATGGAAGAGTGAATGGGCAGGATTGAGTGAGGATTGGACGCAGGTATCCATGACACCGGGTTCTAGTGAAACCGAAATGAATTTTGCGTGGTATTCTAAGGAAGGAGAGGCGGTCTCCTTTATCTATGGAAAAGCATCAGATTTAAGTGATGGAACACAGGCAAATGTAAATCAATCAGCAGCACAGACGGGATACAACAGCAACAAAGTAACGTTAAGCAATCTGGAAGCAAATACAACTTATTATTATCAGGCAGCGGGAAAAGCGATTGAATCTTTTACAACCCAGGATAGCAATTCATTTCAGTTTGTATTTGTGGGAGACCCACAGATTGGTTCTTCCAATGAAGAAAAAGCAAAAAGCCCGGAGGATATCGCAAAAGATACTTTTAAGCAGGCGCAGTATGATTCCGTACAAAGTGACAGCTTTAATTGGGCAAACACGCTGAATCAGGCGATGCTGAAAGCTGGTGGAAATGTAAGCTTTATCTTGTCTGCCGGAGACCAGATTCAGACAAATGCCAAAAAGGTAGCAGATTATACGGTCAGTGAAATTGAATATGCCGGATATTTAAGCCCGGACGTGTTAAAGTCCGTACCAGTAGCAACCACCGTTGGAAATCATGATGCAGATAATCAAAATTATCAGTATCACTTTAATATCCCAAATCTTAGTGAAAAAGGTTCTAATGGTATTGTAGGCGGTGATTACTGGTTTACTTATGGAGACGTATTATTCATGATGCTCAACACACAGGATACCAATCCGGTAGAGCATGGAGAATTTATGAAGGAAGCAGTAGAGGCGAACAAAGATTGTAAATGGCGAATTGTAACACTTCACCAGGATATTTATGGTTCTGCAGAACATTCCAACGAGCCTGAGATTGTAAATTTAAGATATGCATTAATTCCATATTTTGAGGAATACGATGTAGACGTTGTTTTGACAGGTCATGACCATGCTTATTCCCGCTCACAATTATTATCCGGTGATGGAGTAAAGGATATCACTTATACAGATGATGCGTTTGATGAACAGCTGGAGAAAGATATGGACGCAGGAGAAAACCCGGAAACAAGAACGGTTGCACCGGGAAATATTCAGGACGAAACAACAGATGAGGCAGAACAGGCATACTTAGATTATCTTCATTCCATTATGGATGAGGAAGCAGTAGTGGCTGTAACAAAGGATGTAGAGACAGCAGTAGACCCGGAAGGAATCTTATATATGACAGCAAACAGTGCATCCGGAAGTAAGTATTATGACTTAGTTCCCCGTATGCAGAGCTATATTGCTGCAAGATGGCAGGAGGATGTGCCGACCTATTCTGTAGTAAGCGTAGATGAAACAAGCTTTAAGATTACTACATATCGTTCCGATACAAATGAAGCAATAGACAAGACATTTACGATTATTAAAAGTGTAGACAAGACTGCTTTGCAGGATGAAGTAAATAAGATGGAAGCTTTGAATCTGGAATCTGCAAAATATACAGAAGAGTCATATGCCGCATTTACAGCAGCGCTTCAGGGGGCAAAGGAAGTATTAGACAATGCACAGGCAAAATCTTCTGAAGTAGAAAATGCATTGGTAGCATTAAAAGCTGCATATAGTACACTGAAATTAGTTGAAGTGCCTTCCGAAAATGAAGACGATAATGGAAACAACAATAATAGTGGAACTTTAGCAGATGAAAAAATTGCACAGGTAGTTTCACAGATAGAAAATGCAAAAAATGGAGAAATAGTCACTGTTTCTATGGGGGATGCCACTGTATTGCCTAAGGAAATATTAGAAGCAGCGAAAGGAAAGAACATTACGTTAGAAGTTCAAATGTCTGGATACACATGGAAGATTGATGGAACGACGATTACGGAGGCTGGATTACAGGATGTTGATTTAGAAGTGATAAAGAATACCAAAAATATTCCGGAAAATGTAATTTCAGCTTTGGCAGGAAGCAATCCGTCTATTCAGATTTCGCTGTCACACAATGGACAGTTCGGATTTACAGCAGTTCTTACGATAAATGTAGGAAAAGAACATAACGGAAAGATTGGAAATTTGTATTATTATAACAGTGAAGGAAAAATGGAATTTATCCATAAAGGAACTGTAGATACGGAAGGAAATGTATCCCTGCAATTTACCCACGCTTCTGATTATGTAATCGTGCTGACAGCTCAGCAGGCGGCAGAAACAACAAAGGATTCCACAGCATCAACATCCAAGACAGAGAAAACCGGTAAAGTAAAAACAGGAGATACACAAAATATCGTTATCTGGTGTGTTTTATTAGCAGTGGCAGGTGCCGGAGCAGCAGGAACCATGGTATATAAGAAAAAGAAAAAACAAATATAGTATAAAAGTTTCAAGGAGAAAGAACATTGAAAAAGCAGCGCATCAGACAGATAGTAATTGGAGTATGTCTCTTGTTATTCACGATTTCACTCTATGTTGTAAATCAGGTAGAGCGTGATGAAATTATGGAGAATGAAGGGCGAACCTTTGAAAAGGCAGAAGTAGTAGAAATTCTGCAGGACAATATACAGGAAAGCGGAACCCGTACCGGACAGCAGAGTGTCAAACTGAAAATACGTACTGGAGAGCACAAGGGAGAGATTGTAGAGGCAACTAGTACCTCCAGCTATCTGTATGGTGCAGACTGCACGGTAGGATTAAAGGTAATTGCTATTATAAGTGAATACGGAGACAGCCTGAGTGCAAGTGTGTATAATTATGACAGAGGAAATATGCTATATGGGATTGTCGCATTTTTCCTTGTGATGCTCTGGCTGATTGGGGGCAAGAAAGGATTAAATTCCGCCCTGGGATTGGTTTTTACTTTTGTATGCATTATCTTTTTATTTTTACCAATGATATACCGAGGGTACTCTCCGATTCTTTGTGCAATTTTGATTACGGTTATTACAACCGTTGTAGTGATGTATTTGATAGATGGTATGACGATAAAAACGATTTGTGCCATTCTAGGAACTATTGCAGGAGTAACGATTTCGGCATTATTCGCCTATATTTTTGGAAAGCTCACACATATTTCCGGGTATAATGTATCTGATATAGAAAGTCTGGATTATATTGGGCTTATAACAAATATCCGGGTGGGTGAGCTGATGTTTGCTGGAATTCTCATATCCACCTTGGGAGCGGTAATGGATGTTGCTATGTCAGTAGCATCTACTGTAAACGAAATACATGAGAAAAATCCTGCTTTATCCGGGAAAGAACTGTTTCAGTCAGGTATTAATGTAGGAAAGGACATGATGGGTACCATGTCTAATACATTGATACTAGCATTTACCGGAAGTTCTATTAATACATTGGTTTATATTTACAGCTACAAATATAATTATTATCAGGTTTTAAATATGTATGATATAGGAATAGAGATTATTCAGGGAATTGCAGCAACGCTTGGTGTAATTCTAACAGTACCATTTGTTGCGTTTATCAGTACCGCGTTGTTGAAAAAGAAACAATGACCATATTGTAGTTTAATATAAGAAAAGACCGTTTTCCCAATGATTGGAAAACGGTCCTTTGTTAAAAAACTTATTTATTGCTTCTTCTCCAGATGTGCATTTTCTCTGCTTCTTTAATCAGTTCATCTCTGAAATCAGGATGTGCCACGGAGATAATCTTCTCGCATTTCTGCCATGCAGATAATCCCTTTAAGTTTACCTTACCATATTCTGTTACCAGATAGTGAATGTTTGCACGCGTATCGGTAACAACAGAACCCGGATGAAGGGTTGGTAGGATTCTGGACTTTACTTCTCCGTCTTTTGTCTTAAAGGTGGAAGAACAGCAGATAAAGCTCTTACCACCATTAGAAAGATAAGCGCCAAGTACGAAGTCTAACTGTCCGCCGGCACCGCTGATATGTTTGATACCGGAGGTCTCAGAACTTACCTGACCAAATAAGTCGATATCAACTGCATTATTGATGGACATAAAGTTATCCAGTGCAGAGATAGAACGGATGTCGTTGGTGTAGCTTACCGGAGCGCTTAACAGTTCCGGATTTTCATCCAGATAGTCATACATCTTTTTCGTTCCTGCACCAAATGCATAGGCCTGACGGTAACGGTCGATGTTTTTCTTAGAACCATTGATTTTTCCGGCTTTTGCAATATCAACAAAAGCATCTACATACATTTCGGTATGAACACCCAGGTCTTTTAAGTCGGATTCTGCAATCAGGGAACCTACTGCGTTTGGCATACCGCCGATTCCTAACTGCAGACAGGCACCGTTTGGAATCTCATCTACGATTAATTTTGCAACAGCCTTATCTACATCAGTAGCAGCTCCGCCGCCGCCAAGTTCACCGATAGCAGAATTCTCACCTTCTACGATAAAGTCTACCTGAGAAATGTGAATTCCGTTTTCAAAGCCGCCCAGACAACGAGGCATATTTTCATTTACTTCTACAATAATCTTCTGGGATGTTTCGCATACGGCAGCCATGTGAGATGCGTTTGGTCCAAAGTTAAAGTATCCATGCTTGTCCATTGGAGCTACCTGAAACATTGCTACGTTATTTTTGGTATCAGATTCACGATAGTAACGTGGAAGTTCAGAATAACGAATTGGTGCATAGAAAGCACAGCCGCGGTTGATTAATTTACGTTCAATACCGGACATATGCCAGGAGTTCCATGTAAAATGTTCACCGGCATCCTCACGTTCAAATACAGCCAGTGGTTTTAAGAGAATACCGCCGCGAAGGTTTACGTCCTTCAGTTCGTCGGTACGTTTTGCAAGTGCCTTGTCCAGTGCATCCGCAGTACCGGTACACCAGCCATAATCTACCCAGTCACCGGAATTGATGACTTTGACAGCTTCCTCAGCAGATACGAGCTTCTGCTGATATTCCTGATTGAAATCCATGATATGACCTCCTGAAAAATAGATTAAATTTAATAAATAATAAGATTGTTAAATCTGTAACATACTTGTATATTAACATCTTTCGCGCAAAGGGTCAATAAGAGAGTAATTGCAAAATATACCAAAACATTAAAAAATGTACTACAAAAACAGTATATGATATAAAAATTCTGGAACAATGCTGTAAAGTGTATTATAATGGGGTTAAATAAAATAATTGGCAGATATGGTACGAAAGTGTATGCAAATAACGGAGGAGGAAGAAGTATGAGTGGAGAAAATAAATATCGTTATAATGATGAGAGGGAGCGATATCATGCAATGAATCGGCTCTATCTTATTGCTGCAGATGCCCTGATGTTGATATTGTTGCTGTATTTATGGCTGGAAATTGTGGCAAAGAATCTTGCTTTGCCTACGGCAATAGGAAATACGGTAGTTATCATTATCGCGTGTATTATCAATGTAATAATATTTTTTGGAGACAGGTCCAGTAAAAAGTTAAAGACAGCCATTACCATAGAATTGGGATTAGAGTTTTTCCTGTTAGGAGTACAAAGCCATGCAACGTTTATAAACCTGATATTAATCTGCGTGCTGGCAGTGCAGATTCCTTATTATGACAAAAAGGCGTATAAGAGAAATGTTATCATCTATACCGTACTTTATTTTTTAGTAGAGATTATCAGAAATGTAAAGGGAGACATAGAGCAGGATGTAAGTTCCCTTTGTGCGATACTTATTTCTTTAGGAGCATTTTATGTGCTGACAAGAGTAGGAACTATTTCGAAACAGTTCAGTGATGATGCATTAGGAAGCGTAGCAGAGCAGGGCAAAAAGCAGAAGACGATGCTGGAGGACATTGTATCCATTTCCAGAACGGTCAAGGAAGAATCCGACAGAAGTACAGAAATGGTAAACAGTCTGGTAGAAGCAACAGAAACGGTGACAAGCAGTATGCAGGAGATTTCTTCTGCCACAAGCCTGACAGCGCAGAATATTGAAGAGCAGAATAATATGACCCGGAGTATTCAGGAAGCGATTAATCTGACGGAAGAAAGCTCCAAGAAGATGGTTAGTATTGCCACCGAATCTAATACAAGTATTCAGGAAAATATGAAAGTGATGGAGGAGCTGAAGGAGCAGTCTGTTCAGATTGCAGATACAAATAATGACGTTACAGAGGCAATGGAACGATTACAAAATAAGACAAAGGAAGTAGGAGAAATTGCCGGTATCATTTTAAATATTTCCAGTCAGACGAATCTGCTGGCGCTAAATGCATCCATTGAAAGTGCCAGAGCAGGAGAAGCCGGAAGAGGCTTTGCGGTGGTTGCAGAGCAGATACGTCAGTTGGCAGAGCAGACTAGGAGTTCAACGGAAGAAATTACAAGAATCATCAATGAATTGAATGAAAATGCGAATGAAGTGGTTGTATCGGTAGAAAGCTCAGTAGGAGCAACGGAGAGTCAGAATGAGATGATTCATTCTGCGGCAGATACCTTTGAAAAACTGAATGCCAATATGGTAGAGCTGATAGATAATATTAATGAAATTGATGGCAGAATTACAAATCTGTCAGATTCCAACAATAAGATTGTTGAGAATATTTCGCAGTTATCGGCTACAACAGAAGAAGTAACTGCAAGTGCCGAGCAGGCAAGTAATATGAGCGAACAGAATCTGGAATTTGCACATCAGGCGAAGGAGGCAATCCGCCAGATTAAGCAGACAACGGATAGCCTGGAACAGTATATATAATTTTTATTTTGAAAAAATTGAAAAAAAGTATTGACAATTGTTTTAAAAACAGATAAAATAATACCGTTGCTGAAGTGCAGCGGGCCCAGTTAGCTCAGTTGGTAGAGCAGAGGACTGAAAATCCTCGTGTCTCTGGTTCGATTCCGGAACTGGGCACTCCGCGGGTGTAGTTCAATGGTAGAACACCAGCCTTCCAAGCTGGATACGTGGGTTCGATTCCCATCACCCGCTTGCATTGAGCACTTGGTCAGGTATTATCGAGCCTGGTGTTACTTATGCGATGTGTATATGCGATAGTGGCGTAGTTGGTAACGCGCGACCTTGCCAAGGTCGAGACCGCGGGTTCGAGCCCCGTCTATCGCTTAGCTATGAGTCTAGTATTTGCTAGACTCTTTTTTTACTCTATAGGAAATACCGTGTTACGTTAAAGCGTAAAATTGTGATTCCTATAGAGCAAAAAGCACTCCGCGCAGGATGCGCACTACTGTGTACGCTATTACACTAAGCTCGAAATTACCTCGCTAAGTGTAATATGTGTCGCACAAGTGGAATTATGTCGCAAGCGACT
>CASFBK010000011.1 GCA_949292785.1 uncultured Eubacteriales bacterium | reverse complement strand
GAATATATGAAAGGACACACAGAGAAGCGGAGCTTTTGGCAAGTTAAAACGGGGAGAAATTTCTCATTTTAACTTGTACTAAATCTTGACAGAGGACCAAAACAATTATTTCCCCTTACATTTTCCCGCAATGTACCCTAAAAGAAAAACTCCAATAAGACATACAATAAATACTCCAATATTCAATACTATCATTACTTTCTCCTTTGACTTTTCATTTCTTCCAATATCTGTCTTGCATTTCTTTCTCTTTCAGCTGCTTCCAGACGTCTGTCTTGTGCCTGTGCACTGGAATCATAAGCTATCCGGCTTCCTTCCGCACGTTCCCTTGTCTTTCTTGCTCCCTCACGAACTCTCTCAAGCATCCTGTCACTCTCATTATTTGTATTAAGATTATCCATGCTCTGATGAAGTTCAATAATCTGGCTGTCAGCCTCCATCTGGAAAAGAACCTGTTCTTTTTCCTCTTTTAACTTCTGCAGCTCTTCTGCAGCTTGTTCACGGATTCCTTTCTGGTGAATCTGGGCTTCCTTCATTTCCTCAATAGTATTTTTTAATACGTTGATTTTATTCTCCAATGTTGATTTTTTTATAGCATACTGCATGGCTTCGTCTTCTTTATTCTCGTCCAAGCAGGCGTTAATCTGCTGTGTTACCCTCATAATGTCCTTATTCGCCTGATATAACTCCTTCTCTGCTGTATCAAGTTTTCCGGAAATTTCTGCAAAAGTAACAGATGCTTTATTATAAAAGTCTTCTTTCTCTCTAATTGCAGCATTATAATAATCCCTTGCTCCTTCCGGTGTCTGTGCATCCTGGCGCATGACTTCGTCCGTTCTGCCTCGCAACTTAACGCGGAGCTGTTTTCCAAACGGTGTGCAGAAAAGTAACAATGCCATCAAAATGATTACCACAATTATGATAAACATAAAATTTGTCATAAGCTCCTCCTACTCTGCATCAACACCATACTGACTGCATAATGCTTTCAGCCCGCCGTTATATCCACTTCCGACAGCTTTAAATTTCCATTCTCCATTATGTCTGTAAATCTCTGCTACAACCAATGCCGTTTCCGTTGAGAAATTCTCACTTAAATCAAATCTGAGAAGCTCCTCGCTGGTTTCTTCATCCACAACGCGGACGTAAGCATTGCCGACCATACCAAAATTCTGAAGTCTGTTCTCTGCATCATAAATGGTAACTGTTACAGCAAGTGTCTCATAATCTGCCGGAATCTTATCGAGCCTAATTTTGATTACTTCATCATCTCCATCCCCTTCTCCCGTTCTGTTATCTCCCATATGTACTACGCTCTTTGAGCTGTGGGCAAGATTACCATAAAAAATAAAATCTGTTTCTGCTCCGACCTTACCATTTTCTTTTGTCATAAATACCGATGCATCCAAGTCAAAACCTGCTTCTCCGTCATAATGGTTAATGTCCCATCCAAGACCTACAAGAATTTTCTTTAAAGACGGTCTTCCTTTTGTTAAATCTACTCTCTGTCCTTTACTTAATGATACTGACATATGAATCCTCCTATTTATATCTTCTTACTAACTCACTAATACTTTTGTCTTCTGTTCCCTGACCGATTGCATTGAATTTCCATTCGCCATCTCTCTTATACACTTCTGCAAAGACCATGGCTGTTTTTCCGGGATAATTCTCTGAAAGATTATATCTGCAGATTTCTTTTCCCTCCTTTTCATCCACCAGACGGATAAAAGCATTTTCAATCATTCCAAAATCCTGCTTTCTTGCCTTACAATCATAGATGTTTACTACAAATACAATCTTTTCAACAGAACTTGGCATTTTCTTTAAGTCAACTGTAATCTGCTCGTCATCGCCATCACCGTCACCTGTCAAATTGTCCCCATGGTGATAAACACAGCCGCTTTCTGCCTTTCTATCGCCATAATAGACAACTCCACGATATTTGTCTTTCGCTCCTAAAATAATTGCGGAAGCATCACAATCAATATCATGCCCCAGACCAAATAATCCCTTCTTGGCTGCATCCCATCCAAGACCTACTACTACCTTGCTTAATCCGGACACTTCTTTGGATAAATTGATTTTTTGTCCTTTTACTAAATTTACTGACATAATCGTTTTCCTCCTTATACTTAAATGTTCAGTCCAAAATTTCTTGCTATTGCGGCTAATCCGCCATTGTAACCGGCACCGACAGCATTGAACTTCCACTCACCATTCTTACGATATAACTCGCCGGCAACAATCCCTGTTTCTAATGAAAATTCTTCATTAAGTTCATACTTAAATAATTCTTCATTCGTGTCTGCGTCATATGCTCTAATATAAGAATTATCTACCATTCCGAAATTCTGCAATCTGTTCTCAGCATCATAGATGGTTGCTGCAAAACTGATCTTCTCAATATTAGACGGAATCTTGTTAAGCTCGACAACCATAGTTTCATCATCACCGCTTCCGGCACCTGTCTGATTATCTCCTGAATAGATAATTGCTCCACTTGGATGCTGCGGCTGGCTATAAAACACAAAGTCGGCTTCCTCTGTTACTTTCCCGGTGCTATCCGTGAGAAATGCAGATACATCTAAATCAAAAGCCGCATTCCCATCGTACCTGTTAATATCCCATCCCAAACCGAATATAACCTTCTGTAATCCACTGTTCCCTTTCGTTAGGTCAATTTTCTGTCCTTTCACTAAATTAATTGACATCTTTCTTCCTCCTTTACTTCTGCCCTTCTGTTTTTATTAATAACTTTTCTAATTAAATCCACTGGAATTACAATAAATGCAAGTCCAATAATAACTAGCCAATGTTTCACATCTAACGGCGTTACTTTTACTAATTCTCCCGCAAATGTGCAAATAGCGATTGTTCCGGCTAAAATCCCCAATGCAATTTTTACAAACAATTTATTCTTTCCAAGCCCATTCAGCAGGTTGACATGTTCTGTCCTGATATTAAATCCGTTAAAAACCGCCATAAAGCATAGAACCGCGAATCTGGCAGTCAGGCTTTCTGTTTCGGTCTCAAATAGACCACTAAATGTCAGTAACGCATACACTACGATAAAAGAACATGTACTTAATGCAATTCTACCTTTTGCCCCTCTGATAAATAATCCGGAGCCTTTTTTGATAGGAATTTCATGCATATATTCTTCTTTTGGCGGCTCTCCTCCAAAGGAAAGGGAGTTGAGCGAATCCATAATGATATTTACAATTAAAATCTGTACCGATGCTAAAACAGCTGCTCCCGATGCCATTAATGGATATATAATACTTAAAACCAACAGCGAAATATTAATTGGCAACTGGAACTCAAGGAACATCATGATATTGTGCATGAACGTTCTTCCCAATTCTACTGCCTTTACCGTAGAAGCAAAGTTGTCATCTGTCAGTACAATGTCACTTGCTTCTTTCGCAACATCACTACCGCTCTGCATTCCAAAGCCAACATCCGCTCTCTTTAATGCCGGTGAGTCATTTACCCCATCCCCTGTCATTGCAACTGATTTTCCAATTTCCTGTGCAAGTGTTACAAGACGAAGTTTGGTATTAGGGGAACACCTTGAAATCACTCTTAAAGAAGGAATCACCTTTTTCACTTCTTCATCTGTCATTGTCTCAAACTCATCATTTGTCAGGGCAGTATCACCTTCTTGATAGATTCCACACTCTTTTGCAACTGCAATCGCTGTTTCAATACAGTCACCGGTAATTTCGATTACCTGTATCCCTGCTTTATGTGCTGCTTTTACTGCATCCGGTACCTCTGCTCTTACAGGGTCTACCACACCAATAACGCCAAGTAATGTCATATCTTCAGGCAATTCATTTTCAACCAGTTCTTCCTCCTTGACTGCCAGTGCAATACATCGAATGGATTCTGATGTCATTACTTTAATAGTGTTATTTAAGTTTTCTTCCATTTCATCCGTAAAATTACATATACTTCCATTCTCTCTCATTACTTTAGAACAGAAAGCAATCAGCCTTTCCGGTGCACCTTTATAATATGTAAGCCCATTATCTGCAGTAAAAGCAGAATACTTGTTAGAGCTGTTGAATACCTGTTTATCCTTCATTGCATTAGTCGCTTTAATAAAAGAATAATCATCTGCTTCTACAAGGCTAAGTACAGCCCTGTCAATCGAATTACCACCGGTTATGTTGTTTTCATTGTCAAAGGTCGCACTATTGTTTAATACAATATTTTTTTTAATTGCATTCCATACAAAGGAAGTATTCCTGTCTACCTCATTTCCTGCTCCATTTATGACTACTTTCGGACTCATAATTCCGGTTGTTAAAGTTCCTGTTTTATCCGTACAGATAATATCTACATATGCAAGCTCAGGAATCTTGTTTGGATTCTTTGCCAGGATATTAAATCGTTCCATAGTCTTTACATTCTGTTTCGTAACCAGTTTTACAATCAATGGCAGTCCTTCCGGAACTGCTGCTACAATGATTGTTAATGCGATTGAGAAATTCTGTGCAAACTTTTGAACAACATGAAATACGCCATCTGCAAAATAGGTACCAAGTCCAACCTCTGCTATTCCGGAAACAGTAAGAACAACAAATGTTAAAACAGCTGCTATTGTTCCCCATTTTGAAATGAATTCACTCAGATGATCAAGTGCAATATCCAATGCAGTTTTTGGTGCTTCCAATGTCTGCATTTTTACCATCGTGTCTCCATTTACAGTGTTTACACCTACATCCGTCACAATCATCCTGCCCTCGCCAGCCATAACAGTTGTTCCTGCAAATAAACAGTTTTCATTTGTATAGGTTTTCGTTGATGTTGAGGTTGCTTTCTGATGAACATATCCTTCCACCGGCTTCTTTTTACATTCTCTGCTTTCTCCATTGATAGCTGCATTGTTTACAGAAATCTTACCTTCTACGATATATCCATCTGCAAAAATCTCTTGTCCCATTCCAAGACAAACCAAATCACCAACTACAATGTCATCTTTGTTAATGGTTTCTACTTTTCCATTGCGGATAACATCACAATACCTTACGGATGTTTTCGCCCTCAGCTCAGCAGCTGACCTTTGAACTCCCATTCCGGTTTTTACAGCAATGCCAGTCACGATACCAAGAACCACCATAATCATGACAGGTTCTGAAAATTCCATGACTCCCATAAATGCAAGCACCAGCTGGACAACTGCGATTGCAATAAGGATAAGTGTAATCTTTTCACTTAATGCTTCTTTTGCAAAGTCATACCATTTCTTCAATCTGGGTTCCGGTAGTTTGTTACTGCCATACTTTTCCCTGTTTTTTAATACTTCACTATTTGTTAATCCTTTCATGTACTTTTCCTTTCTTTTTCTTATTTAACTTTTCTTCTGAAGAGAAGAAAGACTAATCTGTTCATAGGTATCTCCTCTTTGCTTCTTCCCGCCTTTCACTGCCTTTTTATTATTGTCTTTTTCATTTCCATACCGTCGCATGAATTTTGCAATACTCTCGTCACTTTCATAAAACCGAAGCAGCAGTTCTATCCCTTTCTGCCGGTATTTTTCAAATGTTTTGTGAGAAACATCAAAACTTTCTTCCACCGTCTGATAAAGCTGATTCTCTACATAAAGTGCGTTCAGTATGGAATAATACGGGTCGCCAAGGGCATAAAAACATGCCCATAACCGGCTGATACTATCTTCCTCTTCTACCAGTTCCCACATAATCTTCCGGATTTCTTCATTCCGGCTGTAGAGCTGGCGGTTATATTGAAGCAGCACATCTCCCAGGTCTTTATGACCACCTTTTCCCCCGGGAAGTCCACTGTGATTTGTTGACGGAAAAGCCACAGATTCCATAATCTCGTCTGTATGTTCCATTTCCCGGTACAGACTTAACATCTTTTTATGTATATTTTCTATTTTCTGCTCTCTGTTCCGGAGAATGTCTTTGATCTCTGTTTCATTGAGTTTTCTCATTTCAGCTCCTCCATCTGTTGTCTATCCATCATTCCTCATCAAATCCATCACCATTCTGTTGATTTACTTCTCCCAGCTCAAGTCCCTTTATTTCAACCCCCCATTTTTTTAATTTTTCCATAATTCCTTCATTACTGCCTTTGGTATCACATGAAACTGTTACCATCATTGGTTCACTTCTCCAAAATAATGAAACTATTGTTACATAAAGTTTAAGTATAGCCATTTCAACAGGGTAACAATAACAAGGTCTGCCTCTGATCTTATCCCTGTCTCTATAATGTTTATAATGGCGATATTTAAGACAATATTCCTCAATATCTTTTCTGGCTTCTTTCACCTCCTCCTGATTAAGAGTTCCCAGAAACTCATCTGTCATCATCGGATATACTACTTTACTGCGATATTTTTTTGCCTGTCTTTTATTCATTCGATTACTCCTTATTATTTTTCTTTACATAAAACTCTCCTTTTTGCTATAATGAACTCAATTCAATTATCAGGAGTGTGATTTTATGTATGATCTAAACCGTTTTCTCTATCATTTAAAAGAAGATACTAAAATTTCTGCTATTCACTGGCAACGTCTTGATGAATCCATAGAGGATGAGTATTTTTCAATCGACTTTAGCAAAATTAACTCAGCGTTAAAAAAATGGTTATTTCACAATCCATTTCACATTTCACAAAATATTTATATTGCTGAAGTTATAAATGGATTTGTTTTTCTGGCTAAAAAAGATGGGCTTCCTCCCTCTTATTCACTTTACATTCAACCCGATGCTGACAGCAAAATCTCCCGCCTTGGTCTTGATTCTCCTGTTCTAAAAGAGCTCTATGACCTAATCGAAGAGCAGAATTACATCGCCTACGATAAAATTTCATGGTTCATTGAATGTTTCAACAATCTTCCTGCTCACCTGGATGAAGAAAAAACAGACGAAACTTGTTCCGAATAACACCATTTACATCATCTAAAACTTCCTGTAACAGGATTTCAACTTCTTTTCCTGTTATGTCAGGAAGTTTTTCTAATTTTCTTAAATACACACTACCCATTGCTTCCATATAACCCACAGCTCTATTATGATTTACCAACAACATTCTTTTTTTTCTCCAGTCTGTGCCATATTTTTCTTCCAATTTTTCCGCATCCAGCCATTCATTTAACCATTCCACAGAATACATCTGTCCGTCTCCATGCATTTCATCCACTATTTTTTCTAAATATTCTGGAACCTGTTTCACACTTCTCACCTTCATTATCCTTTCATCCTCATTATTCCAACACCATTCTTGAAATATAGAATTCCATTGCACAAACAATAAGTTTCTGTCGCGCCAGTGCCTTCTCTGGAATAATCCTTCCATTTTCCTTATCACAAAGCATCTCATCCAGTTTCTTTTTTTGTTCCTCCATAAAGAATTTGGGAGTATACTGTTCTTTCTTGTCAGCTTCCAGTTCTTCTGCTTCTATAGTCTCCAGCTTTTCTTTCTGTTCTGCCTCAGGAATTTTTAATCCTTGCGATGACTTCATGTTTTCTAAAGAGACCTTTTTTACTGTATATCCACTCTTTTCGAGGACACTATTAATCTCCGCGCAATTCAACGCATTCTCTTGCGTACCGGATTTCGGTACATCCTCCTCAGCCGGATTTTGTGTACCGGATTTCGGTACATTCTCTTTAACAGGATTCTGCGTACCGGATTCCGGTACATCCTCCTCGATGTCCATATCTGTGTTTACCACCTTATACTGACCTATAATCTGCGCCTCTGCTTCCTTGTTCTTTTCTTCCTGTTCTCTTTTTTCTTCCTTGTATGCCTTAATCTCTTTATGAGAAGTCACTCCCTGGGCAAGAAGTTCTTCCTGCTCTTTCTCCGGTAATGCCGCAAGCTCCACAGCTGCACTTTTTTTAATGTTTCCAGACTGAAACTCTTCTTTGCCCTTTTTACCAAGATTTTTGGCAATCGTAAGATATTCTCCTACGGTTGTCCTCTTTAAATTCATCTGCTTTGCAAGCCGTTCCACCATACGCCCAGTCTGCAGATGTGGAAATTCTTCCGGATGTGCTTCCAGCAGATATTTCATCCGCTCCAGCTCATGCATTTTTTCATAATCATCCTTATCGTGAAAACGATTGGAAGAATATAACTGAAATTCTGCCTGTACATCTGTCAAATGTTCTATGGTACACGGAAGAAATTCATACTGCTTTTTTCCCCGTTCTTCTACCAACAGCTTACAGGCTCTGCGGCGCTTATGACCTGCAATTATTTCATATTCATCTGTATCTGCTTTCCGTACGAGCAGATTCTGGGTCACTCCCTTATCAGCATCAATTAAATCTGCAAGGGACTCTATCTCAAGTCTGCTCTTTTCATTACAATACTGTGCCTGATGATCCACAAGTTTCGTGTAATGAATCCACTTTGTCTCCCTTTTGGGGTGGGGTGCTGCCTTTTTTACTTCATCCTTTAAAAACATTTTGTCAATCTTTGCCATTTGTTACACCCCTTCCTTCTCTGCTATTTCCAGCAGTTCCTCTGCCAAATCTATATAGTCCTGTGCTACCTGGCTTCCAGAACGATGTCTTTTTACTGGTTTATAAAATTCCAGCGCATTATCAACTACAGCAGACCTGCTGATACAGGTTTCCATGAAAGGATAATCATGTTTTTCCATCATATCCTTATAGATATTCCTCTGGGATTTTCTCCGGCTGTCTACTTTATTTGCAAATATTCTCCAATCTGGTCGCCAATCTTCTGGCATACCACTTAAAAATTCATCCACCAAAGACAGGTTGTCCCGGCAAAATTTATCCAGGCAAACAGGCGTCACTAAAATATCCGCTGCCAATATTGCAGATACCGCAATTCTTTCAAAGGCAGGTCTTGTATCAATGATGCAGAAATCATACTCATTTTCTACGAGTTCCACAGCTTCTGCCAACCATTCCCTGCTTGTCACATCCAATTCCTGCAGTGTAGTATTTCCTTTAATAATGTCTATTCCCGAATGCTTACTGTGATAAATACAGTGTCTAATTTTTTCAGGCTCCTCCAGCACATCTGCTAATGTTCTCCCGCTCCTTCCTGCCTTTACAAAAAAAGGCGTAAGATTTGTCTGTGGGTCTGCATCAATAACCAACACCCTTTTTCCTAGCTCTGAAAGACTGTATGACAAGTTGACTGCTGATGTTGTTTTTCCTGTTCCACCTTTTAAGTTACCTATTACGATTGTTTTCATATCTGGTTCCTCCTTCGTATGCTTCCTGCATACTTTTTCTTCTGTTTTTTAGGTTATCAATTTCTTTTTCTGTTCCTAGTAAAGTAGGACAAAATTTATACAGAATATTTTTCTCCTCCGATTATGCGTATTTCACTTGCAGAAACTTCGTAAGCGATACGACGTTCTGCTTCTCCTTCAGAAAGTCTTTTTACATATTCTCTGCTTTGAATTCTTCCATGAATCTGCACATGGCTTCCTATCTCTAAATCTGATGCAAAACGTGCATTTCTTCCCCAACAGATGCAGGGTATGTAATCTGATTTTCCGTAAGAACGATTTACTGCTATCAGCAAATCTGCGATTTCTCTTCCCAACGGTGTTTTCCGGTAAATTGGCTGTTTACAAACATATCCATCCAAATAAATCTTATTGATTCCTTTTTCCTCTGGAATTTCATCTAAAATTTCTAATTCCCGTGCAAACACGGATAACACAAGGCGGTTTCCTTTTTCCTCCTGCCGGTTGTAGGAGCGAAACTGACCGTTTACCCGTATACCCATACCCTGTCCACGATAGGATTTCTTGGTATCAATCAGACGTTCCGAAATCATTACTGGTATGATATCAAAATTGTCACTGAGACGTTTTATGGCTATCTCTGTCATATAGAATCCCTCACCATACACCCGATGACTATACCGGAAGTCTGACATGACTTCTCCTGTTATCATTACCTGATTATTTTTTATCATTTCCTGTTCCATAATATTTTCCTCCATGGTAAATTTTCTATGTTTTTGCAATAAAAAAACAACTATCCAGTACGATAGTTGAAAATATTAGTTGTCTCTATTTTGTTTTGTTGATACAATAAATATGTGATGGCGGACATTTATGAAAGGATTTCTTCATATGGCTAAAATCGCTAGTATATTAATGATATCTATTATTGGTTGGAAAATTACCGGGTATGACTTTTTCATTGTCGCAACCCTACTTTCCTATTCAATAGATATCTACAATGTATTTCGGAAATTACCAAAGAAATATCATAAATATACCAAAGCTAAAACTGCCAAACGGTAGATAATGCACTTCAGATAAAAACGAGGTTTTAACTCGATAAGCTTAGGACTTAGCTTCTGCTCATGTGCAACTAATAACCGTACCGCCATCACATATTCATTGTATCAACTGATATTCTTTGCTTCATGCAAAACTTGTCGATAACACAATATGACATTTTTCTCAACTATCAATATTCTGTTTTCATGGTTCCATTATCTAATGTGGCGGGAAGGATTTGAACCTCCGACAACATGTGCATGGTCTTACACATTTTTAACATTGCCATGTACAAGTGCTCCACCAGGCTGAGCTACCGCCACGAGCTTTAAAGTTTAATCTACAATTTTCTGAATCTAGTTCGTCTTTCTGTTCTGTCAATGCTTTCTTTTTCACTTAACTTTTATAATTATTTATTTTCATTCTCATTCCTGCCTTCCTATTATTTCCCAGGTCTATCTCTTATCCTCACATTCTTCTCCTTTTTTCGTGATATAGTTATATTAATTTATGGAGGTAACGTATTTAATACTAATATATAAACAACCTGTTTCTCCTGCTCCTATGAGATCAATTTCACATTCAAGCAATTTATCTGGTATATCTTCAAATTCAATCCGTTCTTCATCCTTTAAAATATAAACACACACTTTTTCATATACATGATCTTGTAAATCTCTTAACTTCATTTGCTTTTCCCTCCACTACATCTTTTTCCTATGTAAAATCGTACCCTGCAATTTCAATCGCCTTTTCTTTATCCCTGCCCTTATATAACAGCTTATCCTCTTTCCAGTCTTCCACAATGTAAAGGTCAACACACATATCACAACAGGCTTCATCACATGCCGCACAATTATCAACACTTTCTATATCCTCCATGAGCAATCTCTTATAGAGATGTCCTGTCTTTTCTACATGTCCTATAATTTCAGATTCCTGGGTTTCCTCATCCAAATAAATTCCTAAACATCCCAGTTCCCCAGCAAGCCTCTGTAAGAACTCATCATCTGTCTCCGCCACACATTCAACATGAACTTGTCCACAATATGGACATATGGGAGAATTCGGTACACGTTCATCTAGCAATTCCTTTCCTATGATGAAGTCTTTCCCGCAGTTAAGACAGTTATATTTTTGATGATTGACTATGTAATATCCTTTTTTCCAGTATTCTTCTCTACACATTTCTGCCTCCGTTATACTTTCAGCTGCACTTCTTTATAAATGCCAATGTTCTTCAGAATTTCAACTGATGGATGATATACCTTCTCGTCTAGCTTTTCGCCCACCTCTACCTTAATAGGATTTATTTCATATATGCCAAGCATATAATCTTTCCCCATTCTACTAAAAAACGCCTTATAATAAGTATCATCTTCTGTATAAAAGTAAAGCCATCCATAACTATTATTGGCACGTCGGTATTCGGTTTTACTCATATTAGGAATCTCACTTTCAAAATAATGTTTTACCAGACGATACAACTTTGTCTTATTTATACTAATATTTTCTTTCATGGCGGCTCCTTTCTATTTTTTATTGTTATTACAACTCTCTTTGTGTATAATATTGTTAAAATATTGAAAGATGGTGATAACTATGAGCGGAAATGGAAATAGAAATCTTTTAAAGAAAAATCGTATACTTTCAGAAAATAATTCTCACAAAAACTTTTACAAAGATATATTTACGCATTATCTATTTGCTCTTCCCGCCATAGCCTATGCAATAGTATTTTTTTTGCAATCTATAATAGATACCTCACCGACTAAAAAGTCCGTCAAAAAAATACTTAAGTAAAAGATGGGTTGCTACCGGTATTCCGGCTATTAAAAACTCTAAATCACTTGCAATAATACCTTTTAGGTATAAAACGAAACATACTATTATTACTGTACATGCAAATATGCAATGCCCTGTTATTATTTCTACATAATGCTTCATTGCAAATTCTTCCATTTTCTTTAATCTCGCCGACTTCACTTTTACCTTCTCATCTATTTCTTTTCCTGACTTCATAAGGCTTGTCCTCCTAACCGCCTTAGGCGGTTCCTTCTTGTCTCCTCTGTTCTTCTTTCATTCTCCGATATGCAGCATCCCTCATAATCCTGCTTACATTTTCCACTATTCTGTCATTTTCTTCTTTGGTCTTTACCATCATGTCATCATGTATTCGGATTTTCCCACCGTTTAATTCCATTATTACTGCCAACGGACTCACCTTCCCTTCATCTATCTTCTGCATATCTTATGCTGCACTGTTTGTACCGCTTTCTTGTTTCTTCCATTTCTGTCGTTCTTCTTCTTTTCCGACCATGTACCCCGTAATAAATGGCTTGCTCTCTTCTGGAAGTGCAACAATCTGTTCTGCAATCTGTTCAATTAACTTTTCTTTTTCTTCTTTACTCATAATTTTCACCTCTCTTTTATATTATTTGGTTGTTAAACCAATTATAGCATCTTATTTTTGGTGTGTCAACCTATTTATTTCATTTATATTGGTTGACTACCCAAGTGTAAAATGTTATTATGGTTATCAAGAAAGGAGACTCATATTATATGAATGAACGTATAAAACAATTGAGAAATGATGTATTACATCTTTCACGAGCGGCTTTTGGAGAACGAATCGGAGTTAGTGGCGATGTAATTAATAATCTTGAACGTGGACGTGTAGAAGTAAAAGAACCCATCATAAAACTAATTTGTTCAGAATTCCATGTGGATTATATTTGGCTTACTACTGGAGAAGGTGATGATCCTTTTGTAAAATCAAATATTGATTTTTATGAAAAGATTGACCGTATTATGGCAGGTGAAAACGAGACTCTTAAGAACCTTATTAAAAAACTTGTTGATGCTCCTGAAGAAGATTTGATAGCACTTCAAAAATGTATTGATTTTTGTGCAACTCTAAAAAAGGAAGACTGATATTGTATCAGCCTTCCTTTTTATAACTACTTACGATATGTATAAAGATATAAGACTAAGCTGTATATCCTTTCTAATGCCTCCTCATTTTGTATCTCCTCTACCATCTTAATAATAGCACTTTTGTACTCTTCCATAAACTTTCCTCCCTGTTATCTTTTGTCCTATTCGTAAAAAATTTCCCATACATCTATATTTAATGCTTTTGATAGTTTATATGCCACATATATAGACGGATTTTTGGTCACTCCATTCTCGATAGCACATATCGTACTTTTAGAGACTCCCGCTTTTCTGGCTAACTGAGCTTCACTCCACCCCTTTCTGGTTCTTATTTCTGCTAATCTGTTTTTCATTCTTCCGGTCCTCTTTTCCAGTTTATTACTTATAGTATTTCCGGAAGTTTCCTATTTGATATTGATAATATATCACAAATTTCGTTCAGAGTGTCGAACACTTTTTATCCATTTTCCCAATCTTTCCTTAAAGCTCATTCACATTTATTTCGTTCCATGTTATAATTTATTATTTATAATAGTAAAATACATATAGAAAGGTGGTTCTTACATATATGATTACAGATAAAACCGTTTCTCATATTTCTTCAAACAGTCCTTTAGAATCTGGTGGTATGTATTGTGCTTATTTGAGAAAATCCCGGGATGATATAGAACTTGAACGTTCTGGCGGATATGATGTCTTGAAACGCCATAGAGAAACACTGTTAGAGCTTTCACACCGTTATGGTGTAGTTATTTCCAAATTTTATGAAGAAGTCGTATCTGGGGATTCCATTGATTCCAGACCGGAAATGTGTTCACTCCTAAAGGATGTAGATTCCGGCATTTGGGATGGTGTATTTGTTATGGAAGTAGAGCGTCTTGCCCGTGGTGATACTATAGACCAGGGACGTGTCTCTCGCTCCTTTCAATACTCTGACACACTAATTGTAACCCCACTAAAGATCTACGATCCCTCTGATGAATATGATGAAGAATACTTTGAGTTTGGTCTTTTCATGAGCCGGAGGGAATACAAAACAATTAAACGTCGATTAAACCGAGGTCGTTTGCGTTCTGTTCAAGACGGAAAATATGTTGGAAACATTCCTCCTTTTGGATATGAACGTGTTCGGATTGAGGGCGATACCGGTTTTACACTTGCTCCTCTTCCTGAGGAAGCTACCATTGTAAAACTTATTTTTGAGTTATATGTGCATGGAGACGGTTCTACTCCGGTTCGATATGGTATGCAGCGTATTGCCGATTATCTCAATTTACACAATCTTTTCCCACGCAAGGGAACCAAATGGACCATCTCTTCTATTCGGGGTATACTTTCCAATCCTGTGTATTGTGGCTACTTACGTTGGAATCGCAGAAAAGCTGTCCGAAAAATCGTTGATGGTAAAATTGAGGTTTCTCGCCCTATTAATCATGATTATGATTTATGCAAAGGATTACATGAACCTATTATTAGTGTAGAACTTTATAATTTGGCTGAAGAAATACGAAATCAAAATCCATGTGTTCCAGTTGGAACACAACATTCACAGAAAAATCCTCTTGCTGGATTAGTATACTGCTCCGAGTGTGGTGCCGCAATGCAGAGAAAGTCCTACTATCAAGCAGGAAAGGAAGCCAGTTTCATCTGTCCAACCCGGTGGTGTCCAACTGTTTCCGACTATTTAGATAAGGTGGAACATGAGATTCTTCTTTCCTTGCAGAAAATATGTGATGGATATAAATACCAATCTGCACCAAATGAAATAAACAGGGAATCCCTTGATAGTAAACGAGCTATCATAGAAGCAAAACAAAAAGAGTTCTCTGATATAACCTCACGGCGTGAATCTCTTTTTGATTTTTTGGAACGAGGTATTTATACAGAAGCAATTTTTGCCGAACGTATGAAGAAACTGGAAAAGGAAAAACAAGAAATTGAAACAGCTTTGAGTGCTATTACTGCAGAATACGATGCACTTACTTTTAAAATACAGGAGCAGGAAAACTTCATACCGAAATGTGAAACGCTTCTTGCAAATTATGATTCTCTTACTCCTATTGAAAAGAACAATGCACTGAAAGAACTTATTGAAAAGATTGTTTATTCAAAATCAGAAAAAAACACTCGTGGAAACATAGATGAAGTGCTTTTTACACTTGATATTTTCCCTAAAATACAGCGTTTTTGATTATGGATAACAACAATGTGCCTATGAGCTTGCACATCTTGAAATGATCTCCGCTATTGTGTATCAGTTGACAAAGAATTTGACACCGGAAGAAATCAAAGCCTCCGGATTCGACAAATACTATGTAGACCATACGCTTGCCCTCTGGCCGCAGTCTGCCGGCGGAGTTCCTTTCAATGCCTGTGAATTCCAGTCCAAGGGCGACCCGATTACGGACTTATTTGAAGACCTTGCAGCAGAACAGAAAGCCCGTTCTACTTATGACAATATCCTGCGTCTGGTAAAAGACCCGGAGGTTGCTGACCCAATCCGTTTCCTGCGTGCCCGTGAAATTGTTCACTTCCAGCGATTTGGGGAAGGCTTGCGCATTGTTCAGGAAAATCTGGATTCCAAGAACTTTTACGCTGCAAACCCGGCATTTGATTGTCGATAATATAATATATGAAAAACCCCTGCCACAAAATTCCTCTTTGCAGCAGGGGCTTCTTCTATGCTTCCGGCATTTCTCCATTTTCCGGCATCTCTTCTCCTTCAGGCAGCTCCGGTCTCTCTCCATCCTGTGGCATTTCTCCGCCTTCCGGCATCTCTCCATTTCCCGGCATCTCTTCTCCTTCGGGCAGTTCCGGTCTTTCTCCATCATTTCTCATTCCGCCCTTTTGCATCTTTCCACCGCCGGGACCACCCATGCCGTCAGAGGTTCCACCAGCGCTGACTACCATACTGTCTGTAGTAAAAGAAAGGGCTTCTGTTCCGCCTTCATAGGTTCCGCTTTCATAATATCCGTGATAGTTTTCTCCGGTAATGGTTCCGCCTGTATAAACGGTATACGTCTGGTCGGAAGTTATTGTTTCAACAGATAAGAGCATATTGCTATACGCTTTTGATACTGCAAAGGCAAATACCGTATTCCCTTCACTATCTAAAATACCAATGGTATCACCCTCTGATGCACTTCCTAAAAGCACTGACACCTGGCTGCTCTCTGTCTCCGAAGGGCTGCTGTTGGTTCCTCCGGTGCCAATTACAGTTCCTCCGTTTATCTGTACTTCGTTCCTGTCACAGTCAATACCACCTTCCGGTTGCTGTGCTCCGAATGCCAGCACCAGTCCACCGTTTATGGTCATGCTTCCATTAGAATCTATGGCATCTCCGGCTGACATTTCTGCATACATTATACCACCATTAATGGTGATAGAAGTTCTTGCATTCAATCCGTCATCACTTCCCACAACTTCAACGGTACCGCCGTCCATCACCAAATCATTTTTACTTTCCAGTCCTTCGGTACACTTGCTGATACTAATGGTTCCCTCCGTTACCGTAAGGTCTCCATAAGCTGTAATTCCTTTATCTTCTGATGCAATGGTAATGTTTCCCCCATTGATTTCTATAGGACCTTCACTTTGCATACCATCATCTGTTGCTGTAATATTTAAAGTGCCATCTGTTACGCTAATCCAGTTATTCGTGTGAATTCCGTCTTTTAACGCTGTAAGCTCATAGGTTCCGCTTATTACATATACTTCATCATCACTGCAAATGGCATGATTATAATTTCCATTTACCGTAAGGGTTCCTTCTCCCAACAGCACCAACCTGTCGTTTGAAAAAACAGTTCCTTTCAGCTTTTCTTCCGTTTCTTCATAGCTTTCTCCATCGGTAAGTATATTTTCTGTTCCCTCTGCCGTCTCTATGTAGCAAGATTCTGCTGATTTCACATAAATGGCTGGTCCATCTCCGTTGGTAATGGATACCCCGTTTAATACCAGCTTTACCTCTTCCTCCGTATCTACCTGAATCATCCCATCTGAGAGACTACCGGAGATTACATAGGCACCGCCTTTTGTAATAAGCACGGTATCCTCCCCGGACACTTCCGCTCCGGTTCCCTCTATGGTAATGTTCTTTCCAAGGGTAATCTCTGCCTTTTCTTCCCATTTTGTCTTTAACGTCAGTTCTTCTATTTCTATGGCGTCTGCCTCTTCATAAGCCGCTAATTCTTCCTCTGTTAATTGGTTTTCTCCACCCGGTCCCTGCTGCATCCCATTTTCCTGCTGCACTTCTCCTGTTTCTGTGCCGGCATCCGAGGTGTTTTCCTTTTCTTCTCCGCATCCGGCAGTTCCCAGCAATAACACAGCGCTTAAACAAAATACACCGAATCTTTTCAAATATTTTCTTTTCACTACAATTCCTCCTCATTCATATCGGTTCTTCCCAAAATTACGGTAAGATTTCCATTTCTGCACCGTACTGCATCTAAAAACTCTTTTTCTCTTGTGCTGTCTTTTAAAACAGTATGATATTGAAGCTCGTACAGACTTCCCATATTCGTTGTCTTTACCTGAATCAGCTTATGTTCTTTTGTATACTCCTCAAATATTTGTTCAAAGATATTAGGATAATCCAGATTTTCCGGTATGGTAATCCTAAGGTCTTTTTCTTCTGTCTTCTTTTCTCCATAATGTATTACTTGTAATACAAATAAAATCACACAGACCAGTACGGTAACTGCTGCTGCAAAAATCAGATATCCCATACTGCAGGTAAGTCCCACCGTCATGGCAAAAAAGATGAATGCAATATCCCTGGAGCTTCCCTGCAGGGAACGAAACCGGATAAGACCAAATGCGCCTACGATGGCTACAGAGGTTCCCAGATTTCCATTGACCATAGTCATTACCACACAGACCAATACCGGCAGAATAATCAAAGTTCTTGCAAAGTTCTTGGATACCCTTCCTGTTTTCATATATGTCAGGGAAATCCCTACTCCTAAAATTCCTGCAATTACTGCATATAAAAATGATGTCCACATGATATCTAACATACTTTTCTTCCTCCGTTTCCTTCTAAACTTTTTCGATATACGTTGCCATACTTGGAAAATGATGTACTGTGAATTCCAAGTTCTGTTAAAATTTTCACAAACCATAATGGCATGGCGTTGGATATTTTTACTTCCATCAGATAGAATCCGTCTTCTAATAGCTTTGTGGTTCCGGTATCATTTTCCAGCGTCAGTTCAAAATCACGGCTTCGTATATTCTGGTCAAAGGTTACCCGAAACTCCGGGTCGCTTTTCCCGAATAGGGCAATTCTGTCATAGGCAAGATATACCTTGGGCCGCAGTTGATAATGATGCCACACATAGTCCACTTCCCTAAAAATCTGGGACTGCTCCGCAGGCTTTTCCCCTTTTTCTAAATATGCCTTTGCCTCCTGGGGTTTCATGACGATTCTTCTCTTATTGACAATGCCCTTATATTTCTTTTTGATTTCGAGAAAATAACTGCTTTCCTCATTTGGCTCGCCATAACAACGCACCCGAAACTTCTCCTTGTATTTTGGCTTTTCTAAAGAAGTCCGTATCAATTCATCATTTGCGGTATCGTAATAGATATTACGAATGGTATGTAACCCATACTCGTCCTCTTCCATGTATTCCTCTAAACGTTTCCTGATTTCACAATATTGCTGCTCTGTCAGCATATATTTTTTCTCATATCGGTTAAATACTTTTTGTATCATCTTTCTAACTCCTTTCCCGAATGTAAAATCATTGTAAAATCCCTAAGTGATGGTTATGTGATGATTTTAAAAAATCCTTATGAAAAATGAATCATTTCATTCTCCATAAGGATTCTTTCTTAATTTATGAAATTCCACATATCTTATCTAACGAATTCAATACTTCCCGTATCTCATTCTCATGCTGGCTGTAGTCCTTTATGAGTTTTTCAATCTCATGCTTTGCATTCTGGATATTGGCTACCTGGGCTTCAATTCTGTCCCGCAGCTTCTGTCTTCGCACCAAAAGCTCATGCTTTACCTCTACCATCTCTTTTTTCTCAAGCAAAGCATGGGTCTGATGAATCCATATCTTGGCATCATACAAATGATACGCATGAAGGTCACGTATCAGTCTGCTGGTAAAGTATTCTAAGTCTTCATTCGTACGTTCATACTTTTCCCGTTCCTTTACCGCTTCTAAGTACTGTTCCCAGATATAATTCAGCTCATCCGAATTATGTACATGGTATTTTTCACAGGCATAATCCACTGCATTTGTAATATTAACATATTTCAGTTTTACACTATTTAATAATGTAATTGCCTTATTGATACTTGCCTGCGCTTTCTTTATCTCACGTTCGTCGTTCTGCATCCGCCAGAATACAAGGCAGCCTGCGCCCCCTGCAATCAGTACGGCAATCAGAAACGGCATCTGAATATCCAGACGAATGACCTGTGAAAGAACACTGATTGCGATGACTGCCACCACAAATGCCGCTACGATTCCATATAATACACGCTTTAATATCTTATGCTCCTGCTCCATTGTTTCCTGATGGATATGCCATTCGTGTTTCTCGCCTTCTAAATACTGCATATCCCGTTTTACTGCCGCCTGATATGCTTCATTGGTCTTAAGCCTGCGAATCGCATCCGGTATCTCGTCCTCCATCTGTTCCATCTGCAAAAACTGTGCATCTGAAATCGTTTTGACCTTTTTGCGGTAAACATCTCTTGTCTCACTTAGGTTCTGAACATTCTGAGCTGTTTCCTGAATCTTTTTCATCTCCTCCTCCGGAAGCTCTTCTATTATCTGAATATCCGTCAGATAATCTGTCACCACACGGTATTCCCGCTTTGTTTCTTCTAAATCCTTTGCGGCTTCCATAATCTGTTCGCAATACTCCATGGCGGCATGGCGGTTCTCTTTCTTTTCCGCTTTTACCGGTTCGACTGTTTCTACTACTTCCTCTATCGGTTCTACCTTTTTCTTTCTTTTAAATAATCCCATCTTCTCACTCACTTCTCATATATTCTTCTGCCAGTTGCTCCAACCGCTGGTACATCTCTGCTTCATAACGTATCATGCCTTCCTGTTCCCTTACCAGCTTCAGCTTTTCATCCTTTGATATTATAATTTCCTCGCCCAGATTCTCGCCCTCTGCACAGGCACATGCAGTAAGATACTGCTGACGGCTTTCCTCCATCCGCCCCATAGTATATGCCCGCTCATAGCATTCTGCCGCCCGTTCAAATAAAAACTGCCTTGCATAAGCGGTTCCCATGTTATGCCATATTTTGCTTTCCAGCAGCCGGTCCGGCACATCCTGCAACAATAACTGCTGATACTCTCTTACTGCACGTTTATATTTTCCCTCCAAGAGCATCTTATCTGCACGTAATTTTCTTCTTTCCTCCGGCCTTGCCTGTATCATCCGGCTTACCGTCTCTTGTACCGTTTCCAATTCTTTTTTTGTGTAATATCCACTTTCCCAAAGAATCTCTTCCATGCACCAGAACCATTTTTGTCCCTGTGCAATTCCTTCCCGCAATTTCCCGCATAATGCGTTCAAATTCAATTCCTGCTCTAACCATACCAACAATTTCTCGTCAAAAAACGATTCCTCTATCACGTCTACATTGTGATATAGGTAATAACACAATTCCTCAAACGAATACAGGTTTATTCTCTGTTCCTCCAACAGGAAAGGGATATCTGCGGTTTTTTTCTTACATATCCACACTTTACTCATGGCATTCTCCTTATCCTATTTCGTATTCCCATTCCTGATTGCTGCCGGGCAGAAGTTCTCCCAGACCAATATCTCTTACCGTAAGCTGTAAGCCTTCTTGCACATTGCCCTTTATCTTTAGTTCCAGTCGGCAGCCCTTTCCCTCTGCCGGCTCCAATCCCGGAAGCTCCAGACTTTCTATGATGGCTTCTTTCTTTCCCGGAGACTGAATCCAGACATCCAGCGTCGGCTCTCCCTCCAACAGGATGCTGCATGTTTTTTGAACCTGATATCTGTTTTGTCCTGCCTCCACCAGAGAATACATATATTCCCGTTCCTTATCCGATACTCTTAAAAATATATTTTTTCTGGTCTTATAATTGCAGTAATAGACGGTCTCCCTTTTCTCCGGATGCGCCTCTATTACCCCTGCATAGCAGGCTCCCTTGGTGTAGAGATTTTTCCCCTGAAAGGCTCTGCGCCCCCTGCACACCATCTGTAGGGATTCCTTCATCCATCCCCCTTCAAATCCATCTCCGATAAGATATACCGAGGAAAAAATTCTGCCGCTTAAGGTTTTCTGAATCATTTTAGAAAATGCCCTATCCCGCTCACTGCACTCTTCCGGAAGTTCTCCCAACTGCTGTTCTATTACCTTTGAGACCTGAGGAGCGGTCTTTTTATCATGATTCAGCTCCCAGTAGGTGACTTTCTGATTCTCACAGGAAAACAGTGCCACCTCATACAGCCACAGCTCCGGTTCCCGGCTGACCGCATAAGCATAAAAACTCTCTCTATTATCCTGAATTACTACCTGCTCCGGCTTCATTCCAAGCACGTTGGAACCTTCCAACAGTAGTTCTGACACTTCCCGGTCCACCTGCTCTACCGAAAACACACATTTCGTTACCACACCAATGCCCTGTCCCGGCAATACCATCCGCATGACCTTTCTTAAAAATACAAAAAAAAGCTCCCTTGCCTCATAGGTCTCTTCGGCTTCTATCACTTCTTTCGCTATTGCCCGCTCCAGTAAGCGTTCTATGTACAGTCCTTCCGGCTTCTCGCTTAAATACCACTGACTGATTCCCGGCTTTTTACAAATTGCTGTAGGTATTCGGTAGCTCTGACTTCCGGTAACCAATCCCTTTGTTTCCGGTTCTTTCATTCCTGCTCCATAGCAGCTTACCATGGTCCATTCATTTCCTAATTCAATTCCGATATACCATTCCTCTTCTTCCGGTCTCATCTGTTTCACCTGCCTTTATATCACCGTAAACTCATCCTGTACCAGCTTATCCAGCTTCTGATACTGCTCCATCATCCGTTCCACAGTTGTTTCGTCCTTCATTTTCCAGCTCATTATCATATCATTCAGTAAATGATACCGACTATCCTCGCTGCCCGGACATATCTGGCTGCTTTGCACATGACCACTCTCTGTTACAACAAATTCCCCATGTTCCTCTTCCTTAATATAATAAGGTACTTCCTCTCCAAAGAACACGGAAAAAGCCTTTACAAAAATCCCGCTGTACATTTTTGTCATATCACATTCCACATAATCCTGTGATTGCCGCTTTCCATAGCTGATAATTACTCTGGTATCAGGCACCGTTCGGTATTCCAGAAAAGTCTTGTCATAATACATGTACTTTTCTGCAAATTCCCGGGGCAGACTCTTATAAAATGGAAAATATTTTCCTTCGCTGACTGCAAGCTTTAACATCCGGTCTACCTGTTGTTTCTGCTTTTCCGACAGTTTGTCCAAGCGGGAACACCATTTTAAAAAACCAAGACGACAGGGCTCAGTCAATTCCTCTTCGTCCTCTAACAGCACAGATATTTTCTGAAATACATAGTCGGACATCTGCATATCACTTGTCAGGTATTTATGTGACATCTGGGACAGGTAAGCCATAAGAATCAGCTTTCTTGGACCGCCCTTGTCATAGCTTTCAAAAATTTCTTCCATGCACCTTGCATAACTTCCTGTATAAAGGAACTGGGTAAGACAGCGTTCCTCTAGTTCATGACATTCCAGTTCAAAGTCCCGCGCTGCCTGCCAAAGCTCTGTCATCTCTTTTAGATTTCCATAAAAATACCTGCACATGTATTCCAACACCATGTCATTATATTTTCCGCGCAGGAACACATTTCTGCACATACCAATCAGTGAATCATCCGGTTCCATCTGTATTTTATCTATTCTGTTACAAATCACAGACAGCAGCTTTGCAGCAGACAATTTTTCGCTTCCATATGCCAAAACCAGCTCATATGCCTTATTAAAGTGTCCTCTCGCCACTAAAAGCTCCACCAGTTTTCCTCGGATATTCTGCTCTAACCGTTCAAAGGACAGATTCCTTAAAAATTCATCCAATGTGTCTCCGGTATAATTGTCATAGTAATAAGCAATCATCTGCAGACGAATCTCTTCCTGATATTCCTGACTTAATTGTTCTGATTCCATAAGCTGTTTCAAATATGGTAAATCCTCTTCTTCGTAGGTCTGCCATATCTTTTTTCGGTCAAAATAGCACAGCATATAGGGAAGCTTATTTTTTGCATACTCCATTCCCTTTTTTAAAAATGGAGCGGTATACAGCACAGGCTTTACTGCAAGCTCTTCTTCCGGAAGGAAACGATTTCCTTTTGCGTCCTCTAACAATATACGATGAACCGTTCCATAGATATTAACATAAGCGCTGTGATTCACCAGTGGGACAATCTGCTCCTGTTGCAGCTGATGCTGACGCACAATGAGCCGTACTGCCTTTTCTTCCTTGCAGGTAATCTGGCAGGCAAAAATCACACGCGCCAGCCACTCTGCAGATTCCTGATTAATAACTGCCGGGGTCAGAAACTCTCGGTATATCACTGCAAGATTCTGGTCCATTCTTCCCGCCCGCAGCTGTTCTAATGCAAATTCTTCCATGGACTTCTGATAATTTTGGAATACCTGCTTCATGCTCTGTTTGTTGGTTATAATCGCACTATAAAGCATTGCCTGCTGCTGATATGCCAGATTACTGTGATATTGAAAATACATGGTAATGAGCTTCGGAATCCTCCGAAGCTGTTCCCTGCCTGCCGACAGCATCCATGCTTCATACAGACCGCCAATCCGCAGTTCTTCCTTTACCCCTGCATCATACCACTTAAAAAAGGGCTTTCCATAGCGACCAGCCCGGATACAATATCCGCAGATTTCCTGAAGAAGTTCATTGGACGGATATTTCTCGAAGCAGGCTTCCATAATCCGATACCACACCGGATGAAACGAGGTCATCTGCGGAATCAACTGTCTTACCTGTTCCGCCATTTTAGCGGTCAATGCATTATGCTTTACTGCCCAGTAAATAATCTTGCGTTCCAGCTTGTCTCCCTTATGAATCAGATAAGGCTCCTGGCTAAACAGAGAATAGGCTTCTATATAAAGAATCGGACTGTCACAGCCACGTTCTATCTGATTTCCGATTACCTCCAGCTTCCGGCTATTGCTGTAATTCAATTCCTCATCAATAAACAATAGAATCCACAACAAAAGAAGATTCTCCTGATTCCGGTGATAAATCTCCTCAATCTGTGCCGTCAGCTTATTCACATATGCCGGTTCCGGGTCTGCCAAAGTACACAAATACAGATAATAAGCATACAATGGGGTATCCTTTTCCTTATTTTTTCTTCGGAAAGAATCCAGGAGCCACTCTGCCTCCTGCTTCTGCCGATTGACAAGGAGCACCTGCGCCTTATACAAAGAACACCATCGGTTGTCCGGCTGCAGATTCATTAAAAAATCCAGTTCTTCACAGGTTTTCTTTGCCCAGACCCCGGTCACCATCTGCCGCAAGCGAAAGGCAATATAATATTTTAATAAGGAACCTCTGCGCTTTTGAATCTCCAGATAAGTCCGGTCCCGTTCCTCCTCCTGTTCCTCTCTCGTAACACAGAGCTCTACCTGCTCTTTTTGAAACGGATTCTCAAAGGTGATTCTTGCATAGTTTTTCCCGGAATGCAGCCGTTCTTCTACAATCACGTATTCCGCCACTGCCCGGTTCCCCACAAAATCTTCGGAAGTAATCCCCCGTTTCACCGGCTCTATAAAAGCTGCATCACTGCTCATCTCTATAGACATATAGCCCCAGTTATCTTTTTTCAGGACCACATGCTGCTTTTCGTTTTCCCTGACCCCATAAAACGCAGTCTGGGCTTCTTCTATCTTAAAGACAATTCTTTTCTTCTTTTTCGCCAGAATTAAAAATTCCTCTACCTGAGCCATAGTACATGGTCTTTTCATCAGTCCAAGATATCCCAGCCGTTCCTCCTGTTCTCTTGGCTTGAACACATTGATAAATTCAGGCTTTCCAAACACCTCTACCGCTTCTTCGTATGATTTCTGTGCAAGATTGGCAAAGCTGAATATACTGTCAATCCTTCCCATAGAGCTTTGGGGATATCCCTTAGAAACAGATACCACAAAGGGAAGGTCATATTCTCCCTCGTTACATACGATGGAAAAATCACCTTTTTGCACATCTCCCTCTACCATGCCTTCACTGTGAAATTCGTAATTTATGATTACCTCGGTTCCCTGAAACTGGGAATTCTGACACTCCATCCGCGGATTGGAAGAATAGACGATACCACGCATTGGTATCTCATTCATACTTTTTATGGTAAACGTTCCATCAAAACTCTGCCCTTCTAGTACCTTTACTTCCAGTTCTTCCTCGGAAAATTGGACAATCGGGCACTTCTTGTCACATTTCCCGGCCGCCAGTTCTTGTATCTTCTTACGCAAATCGTCACCTGCTTTTAGTTGCTTTTTGTCAATATTCGTTATAATATAAGATTATAAACGATTCTGACGATGGTGTAAATGAAAAGTTTGGAGGCATAAAAATGTTACAGCACAAAGATCATTTCCATGGCAGCGACCTGGAAAAAATAGAACAAATTTACGGTATTAAAAAGGAAGAGATTGTAAGCTTCAGCGCCAATGTAAATCCCTTAGGCGTCTCTCCTATGCTTCGCAGCACTCTTTCAAATCATATTGACGCAATCACAACTTATCCGGACCGGGAATATACCGCGCTTCGTAAATGTATTGCCGATTATGTTGATACGGATTATGAGAATATTATCATGGGAAATGGTTCCACGGAACTGATTTCTCTTTTTATACAGATTGAACATCCGAAAAAGGCACTTATTATCGGACCTACTTATTCCGAGTATGAACGGGAAATCTCATTAGGCGGCGGAACATGCCTGTATTATCCTTTAAAGGAAGAACAGGACTTCTCTCTTGATGTTGCCCACTTCACCTCACAGTTGAACGAAAGCATTGACCTTCTGGTTATCTGCAATCCCAATAATCCGACTTCCACTGCCATTACCCGCAGGGACATGCGCAGGATTTTGGACATCTGCAAGCAGAATGATATTTTCGTTATGGTGGATGAGACTTATGTGGAGTTTGCAGATAATTATGATGAAATCAACTCCATCCCACTGACTGCTTTTTATAACAATATCGTTATTTTAAGAGGAACCTCCAAGTTCTTCGCAGCACCGGGACTTCGTCTTGGCTATGCCGTCACCGGCAACCGGGATTTAATTAAAGCAATTAACACAAGGAAAAATCCATGGACCATTAATTCTCTTGCCGTCATTGCCGGAGAAATCATGTTCAAGGATACCGACTACATTCAGGCGACCAAGCAGTTGATTTCTACGGAGCGCGCCAGAATGTACGATACCTTTTCTAAAGACTCCCGCTTCAAGGTGTACAAGCCCAGCGGAAACTTTATGCTGGTACGTCTTTTAGATGATGCCCTTACTTCTGAGACATTGTTTGACCGTGCCATCCGTGAAAAGATGATGCTTAGGGACTGTTCCACCTTCCCGTTTCTGGATAATAAATACATTCGTTTCTGTTTCATGAGTCCGGAAATGAATGATAAATTAGTGGAATGTCTAATGCGAAAATAAACCAAATATCACAAAATCTCTTGACATTTTGGAAAAAAGCATTTAATGTATTATTCAGATAGTACAATAATACATTAGTAAAGAGGTGATATCATGCCATGGAACTTAGATTCCGACAGACCAATTTTTATCCAAATTATTGAAAAAATCCAGATGGATATTATTTCAGGTGTATACAAACCCGGTGATAAACTGCCTTCTGTACGGGAACTTGCAGCAGAGGCTTCTGTAAATCCCAATACCATGCAAAAAGCACTTTCCGAACTGGAACGGACCGGTCTGGTCTATTCCCAGCGAACCAGCGGAAGATTTATTACGGAGGATAAAAAAATGATTGATGAATTAAAATCAGAACTGGCGAAAGAAATCATTTCCCAATTTCTTGAAAATATGAAAAAACTGGGTTTTCAAAAAGAAGATGCCCTATTACTTATGAACCAGACAATCGAGGTGGATACAAAATGACCTTATTAGAATGTAAGAACTTAACGAAACAATACGGAAAATATACTGCGCTTTCCAATGTCAGTCTTCAGATTGACAGCGGTCATATTATTGGTCTGCTTGGACCAAACGGCAGCGGAAAAACAACACTTATCAAGCTGATTGCAGGACTTCTGTCCCCTACTTCCGGCGCACTTTATATCAAGGAAGAGCCTGTGGGGATTGGGAGCAAAAAGCTTATCTCCTATCTTCCAGATCATACTTATCTCAATGACTGGATGAAAGTAAAGGAAATCATCCGTTTCTTTGCTGATTTTTACGAAGATTTTGAGACAGAACGTGCCTACGATATGTTATCCAAGTTAGACATTGACCCCAATCGGAAGTTAAAGACACTGTCTAAGGGAACAAAAGAAAAGGTACAGCTGATTCTGGTGATGAGCCGCAAGGCAGATTTATATCTGTTGGATGAACCCATTGCCGGTGTAGACCCGGCCGCCAGAGACTATATTTTAAATACGATTATATCCAATTACGATGAAAATGCTTCCATTCTTATCTCAACACATCTGATTTCTGATATCGAAAATATTTTGGATGAGGTCATTTTTATAAAAAACGGCTGCATTCAGATGCAGACATCCGTAGACGATATTAGAGAACGCGATAACAAATCAGTGGATGCATTATTCCGGGAGGTATTCAGATGTTAGGAAAATTAATAAAACATGAATGGATTGCCACCAGAAGAATTCTGTTTCCGGTGAATCTTACCATTATACTTATCACACTTGTGGGATGTATTTTTTTAGGCACAAACATTTTGCAGAGCAAGAATTCCCTTCCTTTGGTGGTTCTCCTGATTATTCTCTATATGTTGTCCATGATAGTGCTTTCTATGGTATCCAGCTTTTATTTACTGGTACGCTTTTACAAAAATCTGTTTACCGCAGAAGGCTATCTGATGTTTACACTTCCGGTTACCCCGGTACAACTGCTGAATTCCAAGCTTTTGGTTGCATGCCTGTGGAGCTTTTTTAATACATTGCTTATCCTGGCATCCTTTTTTGCACTTGGTTTTTCCAGTGGCTATTATGCTTCAATCCATGGAACTTCCAATGAAAAAAGTGCTTTCCTCTCCGGCTTTCTCTCGGCTATGACAGGCGGAGCACCGGAATCTGCCTCCATTCAAGATATATTCGGATATTCCGCAGTGGAATTGCTTCTTCTGTGCCTTGCTGTCCTTTTTATCGGTGCATTTTACTCTCTGATTATGGGATATCTTGCCTTTACTTTAGGACAGTTAGTGGGAAAATACAAGCTTGCATGCTCTATCGTTTTTTACATTGCATTTTACATAGGTGCACAGATTATTTCCAGTATCATTCTGGTGGCTGTCAACATAGAAACTCTTCTGGATGCTTCCTTAGATTCGATGGCACTTACCCGCAGCATATACGGTTCTTTGCTTCCTACTGTGGCAATTTTACATCTGGTACTTGGTATTTTGTTCTATGTGATTACATTTTTTGTTATTCGTAAAAAAGTAAATTTAGATTAAGTATTTCCAATAGATTAATTCTTTTCACGCAAAAAGACAGTTACAATTTCGTAGCTGTCTTTTTGTTATCTGAATCCTTTCCCTAAAATGCAATTCATTATTTTATCACAATTCTTTTCCATCCTTCCATACGATTTGGCGCAAATAAAAGTTTTCCTCAAATGTCATGGTCTCTTCCTTTACTACTCTCTAAAATGTTGATTCAAAAGGAGGTGACATCATGGTAAATGCTAATATACTGTTCCGTCCGTTGGATGATGTAGAAGAGATGTTCTAACACTCTTTTTTCACTTCGACTATAAGTTCAATTTATAGTCCCTGTTCGCATAGCTGCGAATATCTTCTGCCTGCCGATGTTGATTCATCGCCTGAAAAATCGCTATCGTCTGAAGAAAACATTTGCGGGACTTGTCTAACTGCCCTGTCTCTGCTAACAATGCGGATTTGTTATACAAAAGCATGGGAAATACTTTCATTTTTCCATATTCAATACAACATTCCAGACCTGATTCACAGAGAACCAGGGCATCTTCGTATCTACCTTCCTGGGACAGCCAGCTCACCATGTTCTGAATAATCATGGGATATTTCTTGGCTTTCTCTTCTTCGTCCATCACATGTTCTTCCATATATTCTTTTAACACAATAATAATCCGAAATGCCTCTAAGACCTTCCCCATCTCATGATAGATACAACTGATGTTATTTAAAATCGTTATCTCCTGAAATGTCAGGCAGCGATTTTTCACATGGACTCCATCAAAATCAGGAATCGTTATCCGTACTGCTTTTAGCATCATTTCCAGCACTTTCTGTCTTTCGGTACCTCTATGCTTTTGCAATATAGCTTTCGCAAATAAGATGTACTGCTCTTCCATATGTACATTATAATCACGTCTTTCTATTCGCTCCAGCATCTGTTCTAACTGGTGTACCAACAACTCTAACTCCTTGTAATCTCCATGTCCAAGGCTTCTCATCAGTCGTTTTCCGGTTTCATAAAGCTCCAGCTCTTCTCTTCCCATATAAGTGGTATACAGATTATCCGTAATTCCAAGTCTCTGTGTCAAAGCCTCTAAAATTCTTCTACCCGGAATCTGCATTCCATTTTCAATTCTGGAAAGGGTAGATGGGGTACAAATTCCATAACATACTTCTTCCTGGGAACATTTCTTTCTCTCTCTTGTTTCCCGCAGGATTTCTCCAACCGTATAATTTGCCATCGGGGTACTCATCCTTTCTGCAAGCCCCCTCATTACTTGCGAAGAAAAGAATATCTGCCATATATTTCCAAAACAACATTTATACGCAAGATGCGTCATCAAAAACGCATTTTGCAGATTTTCAATACCACATGTTGCTTTGATACATTCCATTTTAATACGTATTAAATTAATACTTATTGAATTTATACGTATTTTATGATATCATATAAGGAGAAAAAATGTCAAAGAAACCTATTGAACTAGAAAAGCTCATTCTTGCTGATGGTTGGAAATTTAAGAATCAAACTGGTTCGCACCGTCATTATGTGCATCCATCCAAGCCCGGAAAAGTGACAATACCTTTTCACTGTAAAGATATTTCAAAAGGTACCGAGAATTCCATTTTAAAACAGGCAGGTCTGAAATAGTTTACTTACCTATGGTTTGAAGGAGGTTATTTTATGTTATCCATATATCCAGCTTGTTTTTTTAAAGAAGATACAGGCTATTCTGTTGTATTTCCTGACTTAAACTGGCTCGCTACCTGTGGTGATACACTCCAAAGTGCTATCACTGCCGCTATAGATTGTCTTGCTGGTTATCTATACACATGCCAGTTGGAGGGAGATTCCATTCCTTCCCCATCCACTTTAGAAAAAATCATCCCCGAAAATATCGCAAAGGAACTTTATGCAGATGCCTCTAAAGTTGATGCCTTTGTTAATATGATTTCCGTTGATGTTGACGCTTATGCAAAGGAACATTTCCAGAAATCCGTGAAGAAAACACTGACTATCCCAGCATGGCTTAATAAAGCCGCTTTAGAACAGGGAATCAATTTTTCTCAAACACTCCAAGAGGCTCTTTTACAAAAAATAAAAATACATTAAATGTAATCTATAAAAATAAAAAGTGGAATCTATCAGGAAGTTTTCCTTGCATTTCCTGACAGACTCCACTTTTTATTAGTCATATTCATAACACTATGTGCTTCTAATTCTTTATTAAAAATGCTTCTTGTTCAATAATAAGTTTCTTTTCCAACAGCATATCAATAAGTTCATCAAATGGCTCTCTTTTCTCTTTTTCTATCTTCTTCCAATAATCATCTATATCTTTTACTTCGGGAATCTCGCCATATGTCAAGTACTTGACATACGTTGCTCCATCCATATTCATAGGTTTTAATCCCGGAAATATTTTATTTTTAATGAAATTAAAAATTCGTATTCCCCCTAAGTCCAAATCCCCAGTATGATAATAACTTGTTTCTTCCGGAAGAACAGATTCTAATTCCTTTAACACTTTACACTCTAGTGGTGCTAAAAATCCATGGGTAAAAATAATCAGTGTCTCTTTTTCCATTGGCATAGATACAAAATTTGCTTTATTTTCTACGGTAACAACTTTTTTAATTTCCTGTCCTTCCAAAATTTCCATTTCTTCCAGCATTTTTGTAGTAATATCACACCCATAGAGAAATTTTCCATAATCAATCTCTTCGTCTCTTAATTTAACCCGCAACGCTCCTTTTACAGATAATGTTGTACTGTAATCATCCAGATTCATCAACCTCAAGATATCTTTTTCTGGTGTTTCTTTATAAAATCCCTCTTCTCCCCACTCATTCATTCTGGAAGTAATTTTCTTTTTATATATTTTTTCAAATTTTTTAGAATTATTAAATACTTTCTTGCTAAAAACACGCACATACGTTAATTCGTCTAAAAGATTCAGTTCATCTAAACATTGAAATAACTCTGCATTTCCAGTCTGATATATAGACTCATATTCCTTTTCTAAATCTTTACGGATTATTCCCTTTTCTAAATCTTGTAACATTCTTACATAGTAACTCTGAATCCATCCTTTTCTGGCTTCCAACAATTTCTGGTTTGCCCATTGACTATATTCTGTAATTCTTTGCTCTTTAGGCTTAATTCCTGCCATTTCATAAAATAAATTTTTATTTTTCAAAGAGAATACAAACCCCTTATCACCAACTTCTTTTCCATATGTGTGCCAATCTACTTTCACATACTTTTTTTCTCCCCATTCCGTAAGTATACTATTACATATTGCCTTTTGAGAATTGTTCTCTTTATAAATTTTTTGAATATTTGTAAATGATTTATTTCCTGTTTTTTCTGTTCTCCAATTACTCCCTTTCTCAATAATCTGGATAATTTCGTTTAAAACCGGATTTTCTATTACCATTTTTCCACCTTTCCTCTATTAAAAAACTTCTTCTGTATCCTCCAACTGCTCAAAATCCTTCTTTTCAAATTCCTGTATGGAAATGCTCTTTTTATTCGGGTTAGCGAAGACAAAAGTCTTATCTACATTTTCTAAATAATTCTGTATCTTATCATTGGTAGCACTGATAATCACTTGGAATCCCAAACTTCGTATCAAACTGATACAACTTGCTACCTTTTCTCCATCCATCTTAGAAAAGGCTTCATCTAATACCACCAGACGTATTGTAGGCGTTCGCAAATACTTTGTATTCATGGTTATCCGGTAAGCCTGTGCAAAACTTGCAAGCAACGCAATATACAATGGATTCTGACCTTCTCCACCCGAATTTTTACGCAGCATCTTACTAAGTTTCATCTTCACGTCCGTTCCATCCTCGCTTTTGACTGTCTGTTGCATATCAAAGGAAAGATATGTACGGTAATCCGCATATTTGTCCATATTTCTTTTTGCCTCTTCTTGCTCTTCCGGGGTTGCATCTGCAGGCGGGATGAAAATAGTCATCAATTCATTAATTAAGTCTCCATATTTATCCTCATGTTTCATGGTAAACATATTCATCTGATTGTCCATATTATCATTTAACTGCGCAGGATTGATTTCCAAATCCTCGTCCATGAACATATCATAATATTTTCCATCCTCACCGGTATTTTTCTTAAAAATAAATTGATACTTGTCCTTACCAAAGTCCAGCCTTGCTATAATCTTATTCAATTCATCCTTTCTAGTCATGGCATCCTTAATGGCACTGCGGATTTTGAACATAAAGTCATCTTTAAAATGTTCGATGGCAGATTTCGCCTGTTCTTTCGCAAGCTGCTGGAATCGTTCCAAATCATTAAATTGCAAATCCTCCAGTAGTTTGTCATATTGGGTATTTTCTTCGCTAAAGGCTCCAAAACTACGATTCGGATATTTTCGCAAATAATCACTTCGTATTTCCGCGAGTTTCTGGAATAACTGTTCTTTCTCCTCTGAGCCCTTTTCCTTCCACACTGCATATCGACGTCTTAACTGTTCTAACGTAAAACGTCGTTCTTGCTCCTGAATCCTGGCAATTTCCTGCTCTAATTCTATCTGAAAAACAAAATCTTTTTCCAGTTCTACTACGTTCGCATTAATATCTATACAACTTTGTTCTTCTTCTATTATCTGTTTGTCCTGCAATACAACCTTGTCTCGTGCTTCCCGGATATCAGTTTCTTTTTTCTGAAGTTTCTTTTCTACTTCTTCCTTCTGAAGCTTCAGTCCTGCAACATCCTTCTGCTGTAATTCCATAATGCGCCGCTCTAAGCGTTCCTTTTCCTTTTGCTGCTTTGGAATTCTTTCAATGTCCGAAAGTCCACCAATATAATACTCAATCTCCTTTTCTAAGGCTTCCATTCCCAGAAGCTTGTCTAACTTCTGCAATTCCTCTTCCAATGGCAGCTGCTTCTTTTCCAATTCATCCCGCTGTTTTTTCAGCATCGACATACGGCGTTTTAAACTTTCTGCACCAATATAAGAAAACTTTGTATAGTTATTTGGATTCATATGCTGCAATTTGTAGCCTTGATAGAGCATACAGTCATCTGTCACACCAATGGTACACTCCCGCATTTCCTCAATGGAGTCACACTTTATTACATTTCCCAGTAAAAATCCGATATAGCTTTTTACATAATCTTCCTTTGCCTTTACTGCTTCTGCCAATGCCCCTGTCTTGATACGGTGTTCTGTTTCCATTACTTTTTCTGTATCTAACACCGCCACTCTGGAAAATTTCTTCTTATCCATCTTCTGATACAGTTCCATTGCCTCTTTCGCATATTTGGGTTCTACCATTAAGAGCAGCTTGTTACTGCCCAAATACCCTTCTACTGCATTACGCCAGCGTTCCTCTGCGATATCCAATAAATCCGCCAGAACACTTACCTTTACTGCCTTACCATGCTTCTCAGAAAGCGTCTGATACAGGTACTGCCTTGCCTCCACAATTTCTCTCGGATATGCCTTGCTTCCCTTGTGCAGCTCGGAAAGCTCCGTATTCACTTCCTTATACTCTTTGCGAAGCTCCTTCACCTGTGACGCAATGCTTTCTCTTTCTTCGATTACTTCTTCCCGCAACTCCTGAATGGAACGCTGTAAGGTCTCTAACTCTTCCTTTTTGATTTCATACTTACAGAACTTTTCCACATCCCACAAAATAGCATTGCTTGCCATATCATTGTCTGCCCATTCCTGTAAGCCTGCTGCAGTTCTGTCCCACTCTGCCTTACTGCGTTCTAACCGCTCCAATAGTTCATTGACGTTTTTCAGCTGGTCTCTTGCCTCTTCATACCCGGTTTCTGCAATCAGACGAATCAGTTCTTCCTTCTGTTTGTTGATTTCACCGCGCTCCTGCTCCCAGACTTCAATCTGTTCTTTCATTTTTTTCAAATCTGCCTTGTGGAACTGAATCTTTTCTTCCAACTCATTGATTTCTTCCCTGCCTCGCAGAATCTCGAACTTATGGGTAAAATATTCATACTTTTTGATTTCCTTCCGCTTTTCCGCTACCCGCGCATAAGCATCGGAAATCTCCTGTAAACGGCTGATTTCTTCTGCCGTATCCATGATTCTCTTCTGCATTCTTCCGTACTGGATGACACTTTCCTGCATATCTTCGATATGAATGTCCTGTTCCATGCAGATATATTCTTTTACGAAATCCTCCAGCCGGCTGTTCATCTTAAAGGGAATGGCACGCTTAAAGAGCATGGGGAACTTTTCCATATCCAGCCCACCCAGATAATCATCATAGAGCTTTCGGCGGAAGGTTTCATTTCTGGAGGTAACGAAGTATTCACTTTTATCAAACTTACGGGTCAGATATTCCTTTACTTCCTCCGTGGACATAACACGCTTTTCCATACGGTAATTGTTTTCTAACAGCGCTCCTTTATGCCAGAAAAAATATCTGGAAATCTCATTGGTGGCAGTCTCCACATCAAATACAATTCCCACACACTGTTTTTCTCCCGTGTCACTGCGTTCTAATTCCAGTACAATGGTACTGGAAAAATCACGGTTACGAAGATAAGCGTTTTCATTATTATCCTCAATATTTACCATGCCCCGCAGATACTCAATCAGACTCCGGTCCGAATCCTCTGCCGCCGCCTTATTAAAAAATCCTCTTCCATCGGTATTGGCATACAACACAATCTGCAATGCATCAATGATGGTAGACTTTCCACTTCCGGAATGTCCGGTGAAAAAGTTGATTTCCTTATGAAAGGACAATACTTTTCGGTCTATATAATGCCAGTTGTTAAGACACATTCGGGACAGTGCCTCAAATCGGTCTTTATTCTTATTCGTTGTCTCCATCTGTCTTAACTTCCTCCTCTCCCTCGTCTATTTCCTCTGTCTCTGCTTCAAATACAGCCTCCTGTTCTGCTTCCGGCTCTTTTTCTTCCTGAAAACTTTCTAACAGGAGCTTTGCATCTTCCCCCAGCAGCACCATATTGATGCAGGGATAAATAATAATTCTGGTTTCTGATTCCAGTTCCTCCAATGGGTCTAACACTTCCACTAATTGATATTTTTTTAACAAAGTAAGGGTTCGTTTTATCTCGGTCAAGGATGGTCTTTCCTTTAACAGATGAAAACTTCCTACCCGCTCGTTCATATCTCCTAAAGTGGTATAGATATTGATACTGGTAGATGCCGACGCCATCTGTTCATCATAGATTAATTTCAAGATTAATAAGTAAATGGTGGCAAGCTTTGACAGCCGCTCCGGTGCTATTCCGGCTCCTTGAATGTAGATGACACCACTCGGAATATTTTCTGCAATTTCCATTCCTGCTATCTTAAAATACGCTTTTAAGAACTCCAGATGCTTACTCAGCATCCGATACTCCCGGTTAAAAGTAAAACGCCCGGTGCGCTTCTCATATTTTCGTTCCAGCACAAAGGTCTGCTTTAATAACGTCTGAATCACCTCGGTAAGCTGCTGTTGTTCCTCTTCTGGTAATAAATCAAAATATTCTATCATACGGTTCCTCTCCTGATAAAAGTAAGCTTCGGATAGATATAAGTTCCATTATCCACCACTTCCTCTTCTTTTACATTTACCATAAATCTGCTGTTCTTCTTTCCTGCGTAATCGTAGGCAAGAATCAGTTTTTCAAAATCTTCCTGACTTCTTACGGTATCTTCATTCACCTTAACATTGCCCTCAGGGTCTACATGCATTTCTAAGAATTCCTCAATCTGACGTCTGCTGTATCTTCGGTGAATCTGATTCAAACGCAGAATATCTTCTTTGGAAAGCTCCTCATGCTCCTCCTCCGGCTGAAGATTCTCAATAAAGTTCTTTCTTGGCGCACGCTTTCGATATAAGGACTTGTCCGTTAAGGTTCCAAAGCCTGACAGATTCATTTTTTCTGCCGTCTGTGCTAACATAGTATCCTGCTGTTCCCGGGCAGAAATCTCGTTTAAGAGCTGAATAATCATTCCCTTCATGCTGCCTTCTCCGTCCAGCAGATAGTTCAGCCTTACCACCGTAGCCTTTACATACTTCATATGCTCCTTGTCCATATTGGCAATCCTGCGCTCAATATCATCAAAGCCATGGTCAATCCGCTCCAGGGTTTCTATAATCTCCTGTTCTGTCACCGCAGCCTGCTCCCGGTTCTTTAACCCCACAATCCAGTCATAGTCATTTTGCATTTCCCGAAGCCACTGCTTGATATCCGTCTTATAAATATAAAAGTTATCGCTGGTCTTTAGGATATGATATTTTTTCCTTATAATCTCTTCTACATATCCCTCTAAATGGTCTTTTAGCAAGTCTCCGTAAAAATCCTTTTCTAAAAGGCTTGCAAAAAATTTATCCATGTTGTGTAGCATGTCCTGCAAGGACTTATTCAGTTTTCTGGTATTCACCAGCGCGGTTTTCAACAAGCCCATATTGGCTCTTGCATCATTTTTCAGTGAAAATAAGATAGCATACACATTCTGAATGTAGACTTCCGTATCATCCATATCCTCACGAGTAAGTTTTTCAAACGCCTCTATAAAAATTGCAGCATAATCCGGAATAATAATATTCGTTACCTGCGCGTAATAGTCTTCTAACTTTTTCAGCCACTGACTCTTTAACAACCAGTTTAAAATACGATTGGCCGGGGTTTCCAAAATGTCCAGCTCTGTTTCATTTTCTTCCCGCTCCATCCGAATCTTTTTCTGGGAAAAATACTCACTCAGAATCCGCACACATGCTTCCCGGCTTAAAAAGTAGCTCTGATATTCATATTCTTCATTAATAATCAATAAAGCTTCTATGTAAGTGTCCCGGTTCGGTGACCGGAACAGACTATAGAAACTGTCTGGTATGTCATATTGGTACTCCATCTTTTCCCTTTATTCCTCTTCTCTTTTCATTTTTATTACAAATGCTTTTTGATACGCTCCTGTGAGATTCTGCTGCAGCACAATCTCGCCTTCATGCATAGAAATAATCTTCTGTACAATACTAAGTCCTAATCCGCTTCCCCGGCTGGCTCTGGATTCATCCCCCATCACAAAGGGATCAAAAATGTAATCGGCAGTTTCTTTTGGAATCAAGACACCGTTATCGCAAATCCGTATCCTGAAAAAATCTTCCTCCACCTCCAGAATAACACCGACACTGGTTCCCGGTGGATTATGTTTGACGGCATTGTTCAGCAAATTATTGATGGCTCTTTGGAACTGTATTCTATCCACCCAAAGAAAGATAGGCTCCTCCGGTATCAAGACCTCCACTTCCATGTCCTTTGCCTCAAAGTCCGTATACAGTGCCGCTACGCTTTCCCTTAGAATCTCCCCAATGTCCTCTCTGGTCTTTTTTAAGGTAAAGCCTTCACTGTCCAGCTTCACATATTCAAATAAAAGGGTAATCAGCCCGCTCATCTGCATGGACTTATTATAAATCACATGAAGATACTCCTGCTGTTTTTCCGGCTCTTCCACCTCTCCTTGTGCCAGAGCACTGGCATAGCCCGTTACCGCAGTCATGGGCGTCTTTAAATCATGCGCCACATCTGATAACAGGAGATTGCGCCTTCTGTCATATTCTTCCCGTCTTTGCTGCTCCTGCTGTTCCAGCTCTGCCACTTTTCTGGCAACCATCTTACTGAATCCAAGTGCCGCCAGGAGATAAGGTAACAACAATCCAAGTATCAGAAGAAATGAAATTGCCAACACTCCCAAAAAATATACATACTGTTCTGTTTCTGTCATCTGTGCGGTCTGGCTTACCAGCTGATTTACAATGTGCTTTCCTGCCCAGTCATCCACGCCTGATGCAAGCTTTCTTCCGATTCCAAAGGGTATCATATCTGCCAGTCCATGTCCAATTACCCAGAGAATCCCTTTGCCAAAGGTAGCAAGGGATTCTCCTGCACTGACCTTTGTCAGAAAAAAATTGACTTTCATGGTATCGGAAAGCCATGGATAAACAATATAGTTATATAAAATGTTAATCAACATCTCACCAACTGCCACAAACAGTAACACCCCAAGAAATCCTTTTATCAAAAAAAACTTTAGCTTGATGTTCTCTTTCATTCTTTCTCCATACGGTATCCCAGTCCACGGATTGTTTTAATATACGCATCATTTTCCTGGTCAAGCTTTGCCCGCAGCTTGCTGATGCAGACCATAATACTGTTGTCTGCAACTATGTACGCTTCGCCCCAGCCTTCTTCAAACAACTGCTGCTTGGTAAACACCTTTCCGGGGTTTTCCATAAACAAACGCATAATCCGATATTCTACAGAGGTCAGGTCTATCAGGTTATCCCCCTTGTATACGGCACATGCCTCGGTATCTAAACGTAAATCCCTGACTTTCAGCTCCTTAATTTCTTTTCCCTTTGCCCCTAGGGAATAAAACCTGCGGATATTGGAATTGATTCTCGCCATGGCCTCTAAGGGATTAAAGGGCTTTGCAAGATAATCGTCTGCGCCTAAGTCCAAGCCCAGTATCTTATCCACATCCTGATTCTTTGCGGAAAGAATCATCACCGGAATATTACTGCTTTCCCTGACTTTTTTTAGTACCTGATAACCATCCATCCCCGGCATCATAATATCTAATAACACCAGGTCTATCTCTTCCTTTGCAATGAGTTTTGCTGCCTGTATCCCGTCTTCTGCCTCTAAGACCTGATAGCCATCCTTCTCTAAATACAATCGCAAAAGATTTCGTATTTCACTTTCATCATCTACAACTAATACTGTATATGCCATAACTTCTTCCCGCTTTCTCTACTGGTTCTTTACTGCCTCATAAAGTGCTGCCTCTGTCTGTGCTTCATATGGACTCAAATAGAAGACTCCAAGAATTCCAAGGGTAATGATATCCAATAACTCCCATCCTAAGAAAGATAAGTCCAACACAAAGGATTTCCACTTATTTCCATGCATCATTTTCTTACTTAAAGCAAATGCTTCCGCTTTGCTGATTCCCGGATTTTCTGCCAGAATATATGGAATCATCTGATATTCATATGCCTTAATGATTCCCGGTATCACCAGAAGCAAAAACCACAAGGCGGTATGCAGCTCCCGAAAAAACATAATCTTTACATTGTTTTTATAACCATTATCAAAAGCATAACATATTTCCCGAATCTGTGCATCCTCTTTCAGATTTTTTACAAAAAATCGTTTGCAACCAATTTCTAATGGATTGAATACCAATATCTGCAATGGAATTACAATGATACATGCTATAATGACCACTACCAGCAGGACAATAATCACAACAGACACTGCCAGGGCATCATCGATTGTCACTTCGCCGATTGTCTCCCCCTCCATTACTATCTTATTTTTCCCCTCCGTCGTATGATACTGCAGTGCTTCTTCGCTTTCCTGCTCTACGGTGCCGTCATCATTTACAGAAAACGCTACGGTGCTGTCATCATCTAAAGAAAACTTTCCCAACAGATTAAATCCTGTTCCCAGAGACCCTATGGCAAACATTAAAATCAATGCTGTCAGAACAGATTTCCAGCGATTTGCCCGAAATCTTACTTTTGACTTTGTTTTTAATTCCTTTCTTGTCCACATATCAATTCCTCCTAATGTTTCGTTCTTTCTCATCCTTGTACTAATCATACCTCCCATTCCTTAAAAGAGTTCCTGCTTTTTCTTAACTTAACCTTAAAAACTGCCTTGTCAATTTTTTTTCCGAATGATAATATGAATAGCAGATACTATTACGAAAGACACAGGGAGTTTTCTATGAGAGCTATGAGAGAAAAATTTGTATACTATGTAAAACATCTTAATTCAAGACTTTTTATTTTTTTGAAATGGATGATTTTTTCCATTTTATCCGGAATTATCATCGGTGGTATTGGTACACTGTTCTATTTTTGCATGACGTATGCCACCCAGACCAGAGCGGATTACCCCTGGCTGATTTTCTTTCTGCCGGCTGCCGGTATTTTTATTGTGGGTGCTTACCGCCTTATGCATGATGAAAAGGATACGGGAACCAATCTGGTGCTTTCTGCCATTCACTCCGGGGAAAAGATTCCGCTGAAAATGGCTCCTCTTATCTTCATTTCCACCGTTTTGACCCACTTATTCGGCGGTTCTGCCGGACGAGAAGGAGCAGCTTTACAGCTTGGAGGCAGTATCGGAAATTCTCTTGGACGGGCATTTCGCTTCGACGAAAAAGACCAGCATATCATGATTATGTGCGGCATGAGTGCTGCATTTTCTGCGCTCTTTGGCACGCCTATGGCTGCTGCTATTTTCTCGATGGAAGTAGTAAGCGTTGGTATTATGCACTATTCTGCCTTGGTCCCCTGCGTGGTCTCCGCACTGATTGCACATGGAATCTCTATGTACTTTGGCATTATAACGGAACAGTTTTCCATCACACAGATTCCTGATTTTTCCATAAAAACTGCCATTCTCATTGCAGTTCTTGCTATGCTGTGTGCCGGTGTCAGTACCCTTTTTTGTATTACACTGCATACCTCTGAGAAGCTATACAAGCGTTTCTTCCCCAATGCCTATCTTCGAATTTGTGTTGGTGGTGTTTTGATTCTTCTTCTCACTCTGCTGGTAGGAAATCAGGATTACAATGGCGCAGGTATGTTCATCATTGAACGCTGTTTTAAGGGGCATTGTGTTCCTTATGCCTTTTTGCTTAAAATTCTCTTTACCGCGGTAACACTCGGCGCCGGATATAAAGGGGGCGAAATCGTTCCTTCCTTTTTCATCGGTGCTACCTTTGGCTTCACCTTCGGAAGCATTTTAGGATTCTCCCCGGAGCTTTGCACTGCTGTTGCAATGGGCGCCGTATTCTGCGGTGTTACCAACTGTCCGATCAGTTCTCTTTTGATTTGTTTTGAGTTATTCGGCTTTGAAGCAATGCCTTACTTCCTTTTATCTATCGCGTTAAGCTATATGCTTTCAGGATATTATGGCTTATACCACAGCCAGAAGATTGTATACTCCAAGTATAAGACAGAGTTCATCAACCGCAAAACTCATTAAGGCTCGAATACCAGGTCATAATTGATTTTTTTATAAAAGGCCTCTTCGATTCTTAACCTTCCGCGGTTATTGCCGCCTAACATCCACATAGTTTTGGCAATAACCGCTTCTAATGTCATATCATAGGATTCTAAAATACGACAGTCCTTTTTTATCTTATTTCCCACTTCATATACCGTCATATCACTGCCCTCATGAGCTACCTGGGTTGCCATAATAATTACTTTTTCCGGATATTTCTCATATAGCTCATAAAATACATCTGCAATGGACGCAGGAATCCCACCAACCCCAAAGCTTTCAATAATAATTCCATCATACTGTTCAAAAAAGAACTGTAATCCCTTGGGGGAAATCCCCGGAATCAGCTTCATCAGAAAAATGTTTTCGTTCATTTCCTCATAAAACGTAACCGGTTCCTGAAAAGGGACTGGTTCGATATAACGCATGATTCTGGAATCCTGAATCATTGCCAGTGCAGGATAATCAATACTTTCAAAGGCATTATAGCTTTTCGAACGTACCTTTTTCGCTCTGGTACCGGCAATTACCCTGCCTCCAAACACCATCTGAACTCCCTGGGACTTATCATCACTCACATAACGAAAACTGTCTATAAGATTTGTCTTAGCATCTGTAATCTCCAAATCAATAGACTTCTGGGCTCCTGTCAGCACAATCGGCTTTCTGGAATTTTGAATCATATAGGAAAGGGCTGCTGCGGTATATGCCATGGTATCTGTTCCATGTGCGATGATAAAGCCATCATAGGCTTCGTAATTTTTCCGAATCGTTTCCACTATCCGTTTCCAGTGCTTTGGTTCCATGTTGGTACTGTCTATATTACAAATCTGAACCGCTGATGGGGCGCAGAATTCATATACGCCGGGAATATACGAAAGAATCTCTTCTGCCCTGATTAACGGAGCCAGTCCATTCTCCGCCTTCTTAGACGCAATGGTGCCTCCCGTAGCGATTAGCAAAACTTTCTTTTTCATATCTGTACTTCCTCCTGAAATCCTATCTATACATAATAATAAAACTTTAAAAAAATAGCAAATGTTTTTGCCTTTTCTTGTCGTATTTTCATCTTGTTTTTTTCTCCTTCTAGGAGTATAATTCCATAAGTATAGGATGTTTTATGTATGGGTATGGAGGAAATATTATGAATTATGATTATTTATTGTATCTGGCTATTATTTTGCTGAGTACAAAAGTGTTGGGGTTGGTTACCAGCCGGGCACACATGCCACAAGTCGTAGGTGCTCTGCTCGCCGGTCTGATTCTTGGACCTGCCTGCCTTAACCTGATTCACGGTTCTACATTTTTAAGCCAGGTATCTGAGATTGGTGTTATTGTCCTGATGTTTATGGCAGGTTTGGAAACAGATACACAGGAACTGAAAAAATCCGGTCTGGCATCTTTTATCATTGCTTTAATTGGTGTTATTGTTCCGTTACTGGGCGGTCTTGGAATAGCTTATGCCTGCAACGTTGCATCCAAGGACCTTCCTACCAGTGCACTGTTACAATACATTTTTATCGGAATTATTTTAACCGCAACTTCTGTAAGTATTACCGTAGAAACCTTAAAGGAGCTGGGAAAGGTTTCCACCAAAGCAGGAACTGCTATTTTAGGCGCTGCATTGATTGATGATATTCTTGGTATCATTGCCCTTACGTTAGTTACCAGTCTGGCTGACCCAAGTACCAATATCGGACTTGTACTGCTGAAAATTGTAGGTTTCTTTCTCTTTGCTATCATTTTTGGTCTTGCTTATGGATTTTTCTTCAAAAAATGGAATTCCATACATCCCGGACTGAAAAGACGTTATGTTGTAATCAGCTTTGCATTCTGTCTTATTATGGCATTCTGCGCCGAAGCTTTCTTTGGTGTGGCAGATATTACCGGTGCCTATGTTGCAGGTCTGGTGATTAGTTACAGCAGTAAGCGTGAATTTATTTATCGGGAATTTGATACGGTATCTTATATGCTGGTTGCCCCTGTCTTTTTTGCAAGTATCGGTCTGAAGGTTGAGCTCAGTTCTATGGGCAGCAACATTCTTATCTTTACTGTCTTGCTGGTAATTGTTGCAATCCTTACGAAGATTGTTGGATGTGGACTGGGTGCCAGAACTATGGGCTACACCGGACAGGAGGCTCTGCAGATTGGTGTCGGTATGATTTCCCGTGGTGAGGTTGCCCTGATTGTGGCAAACAAGGGAGAATCTCTTGGACTTATCAGTGACGAATTATATGCCCCTATTGTTGTGACGGTTGTAATTACTACGATTATTACACCGATTCTTTTGAAAGTAGTATTTAAGGATAAGAAAAAGGCTGTTACGGCTTAAATAAATCGTAATCAAACTAAAAAGCGTTCACTTTACACTAATATTTGTTCTCATGTAAAGCGAACGCTTTTTGATAGCAGCTATATAATTTATGCAATATAAAATAGCTCTCCAATGCGGAGAGCTATCCTCATATCAAGGTTTTTCTTTAAAAAATCTTATATCAGATTTTCAATTCCCTTACAAATCCGTTCTGCAACTTTTGTATTATTCATGGTATAAATATGTATTCCATCTACATCATGTGCCAGCAAATCTACAATCTGATTTACCGCATACGCTATTCCAGCATCAAATAAAGCTTCCTTATCATTCTCATACTTGTTCATGATACAACGGAATTTTTCCGGTAAAGAGGCTCCACACAATGTTACCATACGCTCTATCTGTGCTTTGTTAATCACCGGCATAATGCCTGCCTCGATTGGAACATTGATTCCTGCAAGCTTTGTTTTTTCCTGAAAAGAATAGAACATGCTGTTGTCAAAAAATAACTGGGATATCAAATGAGATGCTCCGGCATCTACTTTTTCCTTCAAATGCTGAATATCTGCTACTATACTTTCCGCCTCTGTATGTCCCTCCGGATAGCAGGCTCCGCATACATCAAAATCTCCATGTGCTTTAATGTACTTTACCAAATCTGTCGCATAATGAAATTCCTTTTTCGGTTCAATGTCCGGGTTGTGGTCTCCACGCAATGCCAGAATATTCTCTATTTCATTTTCCTTTAATTCAGCTAAAAGCTCATCTATTTCACTCTTGCTGTAATTCAGGCAGGTTAAATGTACGATTGGTGTAATACCATACTCCTGCTTTATTTTCTTCGCCAGAGCGATTGTTTTGTTATTAGTGGCACTTCCGCCGGCGCCAAAGGTCACACTGATAAAATCGGGATTCAATCTGCTTAAAATCTCCAGGGTTCCATCTATATTTTTTAACTCTGTATCGCGCTTTGGCGGAAATATTTCAAATGATATCACCGGTCTTTTCTCCCGGAATAGATTCTCTACTCTCATGACTATTCTCCTTATCTCTTTTCTGTTCATATTTTTATTATACCATATCCCCGTTGTAATAGGAATATATTATTTTTTATATCTGGTTATAGTTATTAGCTATACCTCTTGCTATTCTGTTTTCACAGCCTCTTTTAATTTTTCAATATACAACTCTCCAAATCGACTGAGAGTCGTATTTTTATGGGTAACATATCCAATACACATCTGCTCGCCCTCTGCTTCTAACGGCAGCGCTATGATATCCTTTCCATTCAGTTCTTCACTTATGACACCGCTGCAAAGGGTATATCCGTGCAGTCCAATCAGCAGATTGAATAAGGTCGCCCGGTCACTGACCTTAATGGACTTCTTATGAGGCAGAGTGCTTAATATCTCTTCTGCAAAGTAAAAGGAATTATATTCCCCCTGTTCAAAGGACAGACAGGGATATTCTTCTAAATCCTCCAGTGTAATTTTCTGTCGTCCTGCCAACGGATTATTTCTTCCGATAAATACATGCGGCTGTGCGGTAAACAATTCATGAAACTCCAGGTTACTCTCCTTTAACATTTTAAGAATGACCTTGCGGTTAAACTCATTCAGATATAAAATACCTACTTCACTGGTGAGATTTTTTACATCTTCAATAATCTCATGTGTTCTTGTTTCTCTCAGCATAAAATCATAATGTTCTGCATCATAGGCAGAAATCAAGTCCACAAAAGCATTCACCGCAAAAGAATAGTGCTGGGTGGAAACACTGAACTTTATTTTTGCGGGACTCTTGCCTAAATATTTTTCCTCCAGCAAAGAGGTCTGTTCTACCACCTGTCTTGCATAGCCCAAAAACTCCGCTCCGTCTGAGGATATGGTGATTCCCTTGTTGCTGCGGGTGAAAATACTGATTCCTATCTCTTTTTCCAGTTCCCTAATGGCATTGGACAGGCTGGGCTGTGAAATGAACAGCTCCTTTGCCGCCTCGTTCATGGACTGGTTGTCTGCCACAGTAATGGCATATTTTAACTGCTGTAATGTCATAATACTTTCCTTCTCTTTTTTCTTTGTAACATACTTTTCAGCAATCGCCTCCTTAGTATATCATGTTTTTATTATTTTTCATACTTTCTTCATAATAATTTTCTGTTTTTTTGTACGAAAAGATGGTATACTCAAATAGATGAAAGAAGGTAACTACTATGAATATTATTTCTTTATTAAAAAGTAAGAACACAGTATCTTATCTATATGCGGAAAATACATTGCGTCAGGGATTGGAAAAAATGAAAGCCCACGGCTATACCGCCATCCCTGTGATTACGGACACCGGTGATTACGTGGGCTGTATCAGTGAGGGAGATTTCCTCTGGTATCTGACAAATTACCCGGAATGCGACCGTAAGACGATGGAACATATTTTTATCCGGGATATTATGCGGGAAGACTGGAATCCGGCAGTCCGCATTGATATTTCCTTTGATGTACTCTTTGACCGAATCATCAATCAAAACTTCGTTCCGGTGGTAGATGACCGAAATAAATTTATCGGTATTATTACCAGACGTGATATTATGTGCGCTTTTCGGGATAAACTCTATTCCGTTCAAAGCAGCTAGCGGCAATGTTTCGCAGATTTTCCACTAACCTTTACATAAAAGGGAATTCTTTCCGTCTTGATCAGACTTTAAGAATTCCCTTTTCTTATAACACTATATTAAATTACTACCTGCTTTCGCTCGCCCCAGCGAAATAGAATATCCATGTTCTTCTTCCAGGAAATTCCACGTTTTTTCCCAATATAGCTTTGAACCTTTCGCAATACCTGTTCCTGCGCCGCTGCTGGCAAAGGCTCTTTTTCATATTCGCAGATATCCGTATCAATTTCATTTAACAATTCATACATATTATGGTATAAGTATTTCTGATATTCGTCGCTTCCCTTTTTCAATGTTTCTCCTATATAAAAGCGATAGAATAACTCCTGCTGTTCTTCTTCTAAGCTGTTTATCATAACTTCCCGTTCTTCTGCAATTTCCTTTTCAATCAGCCATGCGATAGTCGCTTCCTGCTGATGCTTCTTTAAAAATTCCAGACAGCAATATCTTGCTACCGAACCAATCCAGTTTTCAAACTCATTGCTCTTCTCATACGCATCCATATGCTTCCATATGGTCAGTAATGTTTCCACCAGACATTCCAGCTGTAGATGTGGAAGTGTAAAAAGATGTTTTCTTATAATGGATATCAGATATATACTATACTCATTCACCAGAAAATCCATTGCCTTTTCATTATGAAGCTGTAATTGCACTGCTAAATTCTCATTTGTTATTTTCATATATAGCACCCCTGCTTTCTTTATAACACCGTCACCCTTGTTATGGTTCTATTATGGCAGGCAAACCTTCATTTTTTCTTCTAAAATTTCTTAATTTTTTCTTATTTCACAAAAAGTTCACCGATATTCCTTGATGGAAACCGGTCCTTCTAATACCTGCCTTCCAATATAGACCAAATTATCTTCCCGCACTTCCATACTCCATTTTACCAAAGTCAATGCTCCCCGCTCTAGTTCTATGGCAGTAATGCATCTGGGATGGACACAGCATCCGTCATTGAAATAATAGCCCTTTCCCGGCTTTGGAAACACCGGTCGATGGGTGTGTCCCGCAATCAGAATCTTCTTGTTCTCCTCTGCCCAATGTGCCAGTTTTTTTTCTGTCTTTTCTTTCTTATGGTAGTTCTTCGCCGTACTGGTGGGATCATTACAGCCTGCCAATTCCAATCGCCGCCAAACATACCTTACCAGAAAACGAGATAACTTCCACAGGGTATCGTTCCACAAATCCCCCTGATGTCCATGAACCAGAAATATTTCCTGTCCATCACAACAATCCTTCAGCCGGATAGCTTCCTGCACCTTCATATCCGGAAATAAATCCCGTTCCGTGCCTTCGCTCTCACAATAGTAGGTGTTACATATTTTTCCAAAGAATCGGTCTTTCCCCTTTTTCCGGTCATGATTTCCATATATCATATAAAAACGATTTTCCCGATACATTTCTGACATAATCCAGAATTGATTGCTGTGTATCTGTATAATTTCTTTCAGCTTTCGGTTCTCCCACAATTCATCACCGTCTCCCAATTCAATATATGTGAACCTCCGCCTGTGATAGTACTGTAATGCCGCAAAAAATAGATTTTGATTTGGTTGAAAATTATCGCCCCAGTTTCCAACTCCCCGGTGACAATCGCTCATAAAAACCATACGGCTTTCCGGATGAATTGGAATACATTGGGCATTTTCATAGGCTTTCTCTAATTTTCGAAAAGTACGATTCATTTTCTACCTGACCCGATTCTTCCCAATTTTAAAATCATATGGAAGACTCTTGGATATGCCTGCATCAGATAGTCCAGCTTATCAATGGTTCGTTCAAAGCATCTTGTGACTCTGCAATAGAGTCTGCAATTATGGCGGTTCTGCCACTGTGCTATCCGTTTTCGGCATTTTCTCTTTACAGGCTGTTTTGTCTTTGGCGTGGCAAAGCAAAATTCTACCCGATTACACCAGATATGCAGATTATCCGGCAAATATCCTGCCCGGTAACATCCCCTCACAAAAGCATCTAACATCTCCGGCTCGGTAAAACTAATGGAAACCTCCAGCATCAGTTCGCCCGGATAGGAAAACTCTCCCAACCGAAATCCCGTAAGCCACCAGTGAATCTTTCCTCTTTGAAACAGCTTCTTCCCATTTTTCCAAAGGGTAATATTCATAAGCAGCCGGTCTTCCTCCGATGCCGCATGGTAAAATACTTTATCCGGTTCTTTATCCTGCATTGCTGCCGTATAGATTCCGACCTCGGCGCCTGTGGTAATTCCATATTGCCCTTTCCATAATTCAATCATAAAAAGGCGGTCGTCATATTCAAAATAAATGGGCTCGCAGTCAATGACCATGTTCATGGATGGCGCCATCTCGTCATATATTTTTCCATATCCCATCTTTCTTTGCCAGGCATCCTCTAACGAATAAAAAATGTCTTTTGATATATCATAAGCAAATCCAAAGCCTTTTAAGGCACTATTGATATCTCTTAGCTTTTCTTCATCACTTCTGCACTTTACCCTGCATTTTGCTTTTTTATGACGATGGCACCGAAGACAGCAAATAAGAATCAGCAGCAAAAGCACCAGTACGATACATCCACAAATAATATATTCTATATTCAAATCAATTCAATCCCTTCTGTTCTATTACTATATAATATATTCAGAAGGGACTGGATGGTTCTTTTCCGGGCTACCTATGTATCTTTCCCCTTACCCAGCGAATCAGCTGATTTTCCAAAAAGCTCAACAAGCTGAAACCATAAATCATTAAAATACCAATTCCGGTAATACCTGTTGTCTGGAATAATCCCTCAAATGCCGGAATCAGCAGAACCAGATTTAACAATAAGAAGCCTGCAATAAACGCACCATTCATATACGTATTATTCCACATGTTAGCAGTGCCTAACACCGGCTGTTTTCCTTTGCAGGTATAACCGTGCAGAAGCCTTGCCAGACAAAGCACACCAAATGCATAGACACTGGCGCCTCCTAAGACAAAGGCAGCCATCGTATTTGCCGCAATTACAATGCCCTCTATCATAAGATTTCCCATAAAATTCTTTGTCAATATTCCCTCTTTTGCAGGTCTTGGCTTTTCCTTCATTACCTCTTTCGAATGTGGTTCCATTCCAAGCGCTACAGCCGGCAGGGAGTCTGTCAAAAGATTAATGAACAGTAAATGCACCGGTGCGAACGGCAGTGACATTCCCGCCAGACAGGCAGTCAATACACAAAGAATTCCTGCCATATTTCCCGATAAAAGAAATCCGATAGACTTCTTAATATTACCGTAAATGTTTCTTCCACTTTCCACCGCTTTTACGATGGTAGCAAAATTATCATCTGCCAGAATCATATCTGCCGCTTCCTTGGCAGCTTCAGTACCAGATTTACCCATTGCCACTCCCACATCTGCCTGCTTCAGTGCCGGAGCATCGTTGACACCATCACCGGTCATTGCCGTAATCATACCAAGCTTCTGCCATGCCCGCACAATGCGAATCTTATGCTCCGGAGAAACTCTGGCATACACTCTGGTATCTCCTACCTTTTGTACCAGCTGTTCTTCACTCAACTGCTCTAATTCCGTTCCTGTCAGTACCCGTTCCTGTGCTCCCGGTTCTAAAATTCCAATTTCTTCTGCGATGGCTGCTGCCGTTGCCGGATGGTCTCCCGTAATCATTACGGTGCGGATTCCAGCCTGAGTACAGAGTGTGACCGCACCTTTTGACTCTTCTCTTGGCGGGTCAGACATTGCTATTAATCCTAAGAAGCACAAATCTTCTTCCCGCATCTGACCGTTTTCAGACTTCCCTGCACCAAATGCTAATACTCTAAGACCTTTCTTAGAAAAGCCCCGGTTTGTCTCCTGAATCTTTTCTACATCCTTCTGTGTAATCGGTCTTACCTGTCCCTTTTCCAAGACAGAAGTCAAACGGCCAAGCAGTACATCTACCGCACCTTTTGTAATAATAAAGTCATTGGCTTCTTCCTGCTCACATAACACAGTCATCAGCTTTCGGTCAGAATCAAAGGGAATCGAGGATTTTCTTGCAAACTTCTTTTTTGCCTGTTCCACGAATCCCGGCTCCTTTTTCTCTGCAAAGGCTAATAAAGCAGTTTCTGTGGGGTCTCCTATTTGTTTTTCCCCATCAATCACCGCATCATTACATAACACACCTCCATACATCAATGCTTCCTTTTCCTGACAGTCAAAGGTAAATCTTCCGGTTACTGTCATTTTATTCTGGGTCAGGGTTCCTGTCTTATCCGTACAGATGACCGATACACTTCCCAAGCTTTCTACGGAGGCTAATTTTCGTACAATGGCATTCTCTTTTGCCATCTTTCTGGTACAAAACGCTAATACAATGGTTACAATAGAACTTAAGGCTTCCGGAATGGCTGCTACTGCCAGAGCTACCGCAAATAAAAAAGCATCCGGTACCTTCTCTCCCTGCCATACACTGATGCCGAATACCAGCGCACAGATTCCCATAATTACAACGGAAAGCTTCTTTCCAAAATCATCCAGACTTATCTGTAGCGGCGTTTTCTTCTCCTCCGCTGTCTGAACCAGATTTGCAATCTTTCCTACCTCTGTATCCATTCCGGTTCGGATAACCTCATATTCTCCCCTTCCTGTATTGACGATACAGCCGGAATAGACCATGGACTTTTCTACTTCCTTTGCACTCTTCTCTACCCCCACACTTTCTCCGGTCAGAGCACTTTCATTTACCGTAACTGCCTCTGCCTCTATCAGAATTCCATCGGCACAAAGGGCGTCTCCCGATTCAAATAACACTACATCTCCCGGTACCAGTTCTCTGCCCTCTAAAACTGTTACATTCTCATCACGTATTACCTTTACTCTGGGGCTGGTGAGCTTCTTTAGCCCCTCTAAAGACTGTTCTGCCTTCTTCTGCTGTACGGTTCCCAAAACCGCATTCATGGTAATGACAAGTAAAATTACCAGTGCACTTTCGATATCTCCCAATACCATGGAGATAATAGCTGCTGCAATCAAAAGTCCTACCAGAAAGTCTTTAAACTGCAATAAAAATACAATGATAATACTCTTCTTTTTCTTTTCCGTCAGCTCATTATAACCATACTGCTTTAACTTTTCCTGAGCTTCCGTTGTGGAAAGTCCTTTCTTTTTCTTGTTCATACTGTTTCCTCCTTATAAGTCATAGTAACTATATCAGAAGGCTGGCTCGATTCCGTTTTGCTTCCATTCTACCCTTCTGCATAATTACAAATTATGTACGAAAAAAGCAACGAGGCTTTCTCGTAACATATTCGTGTCACGAAAAAGTCTCGCTGCTTACGTTGTTTACCGGATTCTTACTGTTGCTGCAAAAATCGTACTGACGATAAAACACAAGCCATGAGGCTCCAGCTACTCCCTTTTTCTATTGTTATTATATCTGACCGGATAACCCAATTACAAGTTAAGATACCGCAAAGATTTATCTGATATCTATGGATTACAGGTTCTCAAATAATTCATTGGCATACCGCACAGAGCCCATAGCATCCTTGGAATAAAAGTCTGCTCCAATCATATCCGCATAGGTCTGGGTCAGAACTGCTCCGCCCACCATGACCTTGCACTCCGGCAGTTCTTCTTTCAACATTTTAATGGTGGTTTCCATGTTTACCACGGTAGTGGTCATTAAGGCACTTAACCCTACCAGCTTCACGTCGTTTTCCTTTGCCGTTTCCACCACGGTTTCCGGCGGAACATCTTTTCCAAGGTCAATGACGTTAAATCCATAATTCTCTAATAATACCTTTACGATATTTTTTCCAATATCGTGAATGTCTCCTTTTACGGTGGCAACGATAATGGTTCCTTTAGAAGCAGACGCATCTCCCTTTGCTTTTAAGAATTCTTTAATAGCATCAAAGCCTGCCTTTGCCGCATCTGCACTCATTAACAACTGTGGTAAGAATACCGTCTTTTTCTCAAATCCCTGTCCCACCTTATCTAAAGCCGGTATCAAATCTTCATCTATGACCGCTAAGGGTTCTCTGGTCTCTAATTCCTTTTTTGCTGCCTGATAAGCACTGTCAATCAGTCCCCGCACTACCGCATCATATAATGTCACTTCTTTTTTATCGGCTGTCTTTTTCGGTGCTTCTGCCTGTTGGGAATAGAGATTAATATAATCCGTACACTGGGTATCACTGCCATTCAGTGCGCAGTAGGAATGATATGCCGCCATCATTTTCTCACTGTTTGGATTAATGATTCCGGCGCTTAATCCCCTGGACAGCGCAATGGTATAAAATGCCGTATTTACCAGTTCTCGCTGGGGCAGACCAAAGGAAACATTGGACACACCGAGGGTAGTATGAACTCCAAGGGTATTACGGACATAGTCTAGTGCATCCAGTGTAATCTTTGCATTCTCCTGTCCAGTACTAATCGTCATACACAAGGTATCCATCAATAAATCCTTTTTGTGAATACCGTAACGTGCCGCCTCGGCAATTATGCGCTCTGCAATCTCGATTCTTCCCTCAGCAGTTTCCGGAATTCCATTTTCATCCAGCGTAAGACATACTACCATTCCACCATATTTTGCTACCAGCGGGAAAACAGCGTCCATGGATTCTTTTTTTCCATTCACAGAGTTAATAAGAGGCTTTCCATTATAAAGGCGCATGCCCTGTTCCATTGCCTCCATATCCGAGGTATCTATCTGTAAGGGCAGGTCGGTAATTCCCTGTAAGCCTGTCAAAACTGACTTCATCATAGAAACCTCGTCGATTTCCGGCAGACCTACATTCACATCCAGAATATGGGCTCCCATATCCTGCTGTGCCAGTGCCTCTTTATAAATATATTCTAAATCATTTTCCCGCAACGCCTGTTTTAACCGGGATTTTCCGGTAGGATTAATACGTTCTCCAATAATCTTAGGACGATTGTCTAATACCACCGCATGGGTATAGGAAGAAACGACAGAACGTCCTTTTTCGGTAATTGCAAGGGGTGTTTTCCCCTTACAGCTTTCTACCAGCGCCTTAATATGCGCTGGTGTGGTTCCGCAGCAGCCTCCCAGAACGGAGATTCCTTCCTCTGCGATTTCTGCCATAATTCCCGCAAATTCCTCAGGTCCGACATGGAAACAGGTCTTCCCATCCACCACTACCGGAAGTCCCGCATTGGGATTTACCACGATAGGAAGAGAACATACCTCTCTTAACTTAGGTAAGAATTCCTTCATGACATCCGGTCCGAATCCGCAGTTCAGCCCTATGGCATCGACACGCAGACCCTCTAACATGGCAACTGCCGCTTCCATATCCGCTCCGGTAAGAAGCTTTCCGCCCTCATCAAACACCATGGTAACTACAATAGGAAGGCTGGTGTTCTCTTTGGCTGCCAGCACTGCTGCCTTTATTTCGTAAGTATCATTCATAGTTTCAATCAAAACCAAATCTGCCCCTGCCTGCTCTCCGGCGATACAGACCGGCTTGAATGCCTCGTATGCCTCATCAAAGGTCAGTTCTCCCAATGGCTCTAAGAGCTTTCCCAATGAGCCGATATCTAATGCGGTATATGCCTCTTTTCCAGTCTCCTGAATGGCTCTTTTTACCAGCTCGATTCCCTTTTTGGTCAGTTCTTCACAGGTATATCCGGTAGACTCCATTTTAAAGGGATTAATACCAAAGGTATTTGCCTTTACGATATCACAGCCTGCCTCTAAATACTGCTTATGCACATCCAGGATTACCTCTTCATGAGTCATATTCCATAATTCCGGAATCTCTCCTGTCTGAAGCCCCCGCTCCTGAAGCATGGTTCCCATCGCTCCATCAAAAAATAATAATTCTTTTCCTAAACGTTCTTTGAATCTCATACTTTTCCTCTATTCTGTCTTTTTTTCATTTTCTTTTATTCTACTCGAAATTCACAGTCTGTCTTTTCACAACTGCTGCATGTCTTCTGATGACAGGACTGATGCATCAGTGTAGTCAGTCCGATAATTGCAGTGACCGACTTAGTAGGCATCATAAGGTTTCCTTCTGTTAAGGTAACTCCAATCCGCTTCCCACATTCTAATATGGAAAACACTTCCTTTTGATAATCCAGTGAAAAATCTCCATATCCCGGACTAAATCTTGGCCGCAGATACAAGCCTCGCTCTCTGGCGCTCTTTCGCACCTCTTCTTCCACCTCATCCACATAAACCTCGATTGCCGATGCTCCTGCTGCCTGAACTACCGTTGCCTTTGCCATATTCGTAACAGAATATTTTTTTATCATCAAATCTGCACATCTTCCGATAGTTGCTGCGAGAATCACGGCTTTTTCACATCCCTGCAAATTTTTAGAAAGATGATGGCTAACTACCGTAAGCGGTCCTATCTTCACCTTATCTCCCACCACATTGCAATCATATTCCCGATAAACGCTTTTGGGAAGGCTGCCCCGTTCCAACTCTTCGGTTACTTCTTCTATTAATTTTTCCGTCTGCGTATCCGGTTCCTGTCCCCGATAGCCCAGATACCGCAACGTTTCTTTCCTATCTACTTTCATTCTTCTGTCCTGCTTTTTTTACATTTTTCCAAATTACCTGTCTGCTGCGCATACAAGTAGTTGCAAACAATTATAACGATTCATCGCATAAAAGTCAAACTTTCATCCATACTATTACCAGGTAACACAAATCGGTCACAACAATAGAAAAGAGGTTATAATATGAATGAAAAAAACACGGTTCCTTCCAAGCATCCTGTACCGGACTTGTCTCAGGACTATGACTATACAAAGGCATCTTCTGCCACCGACTGCACCGGAGCTGTTCCGACGCCTCCCCAGACCAGTTCGGAACTGGATTCCTATCTGGAAGTCTATGACTTTCTTCCGCACAGCTCCCTTACCCAGCCAAATGATGTAGAAATTGATATGCTGGTAGCTAAAAAGAAACAAACTCCATAGCATTTTTCCATAAAAATCCCTGTAAGGGGAAAACAGCTCTGCTTTCCCTTCACAGGGACTTTATACATACGCCTACAAGCATTCCGATGCTACTACCTGATTCTTTCCATTGGCTTTGCCATAATATAATCGCTCATCTGCCCGCTTTAGCAAGCTCTCAATGGTATCATCCCGCCTATATCTGCTTATTCCCCAGGTCATAGTCACCTGCATAATCTGCTCTTTATAAGAGATTTGGCAGTTGCGTATTTTTTCTAATAATTTCTCCATTTCCTCTAATGGATTCTCACCCCTATAAATAATCAAAAACTCTTCTCCTCCCCATCGACAAACGCTTCCCTTTCCCTGCATATACCCCTGCATCACTTCAGAAAGCTTCTTCAACACCAAATCTCCGGCTAAATGTCCATAGGTATCATTGAACCACTTAAAACCGTCAATGTCGCCGATTACAACAGAAAATTCTTTCCCCTCTCTATGATACTCACCTACGGCTTTTTCTAACATTTCATTACAGCTGCGGCGATTATATAACCCAGTCAGGGGGTCTGTCCCAACCAGACTTAGAATAGACTTCTGCAATATCCGGGCAAAGCGCCCCATTTCCCCAATTTCATCTTGTCTTTCTAAAATTTTGTCATCTATTTCACATTCCAGATTTCCCTGTGCCACATTTTCCAGAAAAGCTCTGGTTCCCCTTAACGACTCTACCATTCCTCCCGCATAACGAAGAGATATTCCCAAGGCTGCTGCCATAACCACCACTACTCCAAGGAACACACGTAAAATAACATGAAAAATGGTATCCATTACCCGTTCTCTGTTCTTTCCTACAAATACCATCCCAACAGTGGTATCATCACTGTTTTTCAATGGAATATAATATCCATAGTAATATGTATTATCCACCTTCACATGAGAAGAAAAATAATTTTTTTCTCCCTTTAATACCCTATCCACAACTTTTTCCGAAGCTTTCGTACCGACTGCCCGTTCTCCGTCTTTCATCCGTATAGTAGTCAACATTCTGGTGTCTCCCCAGAAAATCGTTGCATCAATTCCGGAAACCTCTTTTACACTATCAACGACATAACTATCTTCCCCAAAGGGCGTTCCTCCCTTATACAACATGTCATTTTCTACACTATAATCTCCCTCTCCCATTACATTGCATTTTTCCAGCAACGCATAAGAAAGGTTCATCAATCCCTCTTCGGTTTCTGCCATTATTGCACTATATACCACCGGTATTGATACTGCCAGCATAATAACTCCCAGGCATATCAACGGTAATATCACTAGTTGATTCAAGGAAAAGCGTATACTTTTCTTCTTCATGACCCCACCTGCCCTCTCATCTATCTGATACTTTTATCCTATCATTTTTTCTTATCTATTGCAAGGATTAAGCTGTGTCAAAAGTACTATTTTCTATCATATAAAAAGAGCCCGCACATGCGGACTCCCTCAATTACACGGAAAGCATAAGCCAAGCTGGCTTCTTATTCAGTTGCATCTTCCGGCTTTTCTACCATAGAAATTGCTGCTTTCTGCATTGGAATACGACAATTCTTATTGTTACCAAATTCTACGATAATCGTCTCTTCGTTGATATCAATTACCATTCCGTAAAATCCGCTGGTAGTCAATACGGTGTCACCTACTGCTAAATCTGCCAGCATGGCATTCTTCTTTTTGTTCTCTTTCTGCTGTGGACGAATCATCATAAAATACAGCGCTACGAACATAATTACAATCCACAAAACGGACATTCCAATACCTAATCCACTACCTTCAGTTGCTAAAATAGACATTTTTCTTCCTCCTGAATCTATCATTATCTGTAATTTTCTTACAAATATGCTTATATTATTTTACACAAAATATAATCTAAGGGCAAGTCATTTTCTAATATTTTATACATATTTTATATTTAAGATTACTGTTCACAGTAACTATTGCCCCTGTCCCATACGTTCCAGCTTTTCTTTTTTATAGGCATGGAATCTTCCTTCATCCAATGCATCCCGTATTTCTTCCATCATGGTATTATAAAAATACAGGTTATGAAGCACGCACAGACGCATTCCAAGCATCTCCTTTGCCTTTAACAGATGACGGATATATGCCCGGCTATAGTGCTGACATGCCGGACACTGACAGCCTTCTTCGATAGGTCTCATATCCAGCTCATACTTCTGGTTAAACAGGTTTCGTTTTCCCTCGTTGGTATAGACGTGTCCATGACGCCCGTTTCTGCTGGGATATACACAGTCAAAGAAATCGACTCCACGCTCTACGCCCTCTAAAATATTTGCCGGTGTCCCTACTCCCATAAGATAGGTAGGCTTATTGACCGGCAGATGAGGTACGGTCACATCTAAAATATGATACATTTCCTCATGAGATTCTCCTACTGCCAATCCTCCTATGGCATATCCATCCAAGTCCAGCTCGGAAATGCGTTTTGCATGGTCAATGCGGATATCATCAAAAATTGCACCCTGATTGATACCAAACAACATCTGCTTTTTATTGATAGTGTCTTCCAGACTATTTAATCTCGCCATTTCCTTTTTACATCGTTCCAGCCAGCGTGTAGTCCGTGCTACCGAAGCCTCCACATAGGAACGTTCCGCCACACTAGACGGACATTCATCAAATGCCATCGCTATGGTAGATGCAAGATTGGACTGAATCTGCATGCTTTCTTCCGGTCCCATAAATATCTTGCGCCCATCAATGTGAGAGTTAAAATATACGCCTTCTTCTTTGATTTTCCGAAGACCAGCCAGAGAAAACACCTGAAATCCGCCGGAATCTGTCAAAATCGGCTTGTCCCATACCATGAACTTATGAAGTCCTCCCATTGCCTTAATCTTTTCGTCTCCCGGTCTGACATGGAGGTGGTAGGTGTTGGACAATTCTACCTGGGTCTTTATCTGCTGTAAATCCTGTGTGGATACGGCTCCTTTTATGGCAGCTACGGTTCCTACGTTCATAAATACCGGTGTCTGGATGACTCCATGCACGGTATGAAATTCTCCGCGTTTGGCTCTGCCTTCTTGTTTTAGTAATTTGTACATGTTAAGGTCCTTTCTACTTACGCAGTGCGCACGATTTTGCTTTGATGCATTGTAGTGGGAAATCGTTTCCACTACAACGCAGTGCGCGCGATTCCGCTTCGCTGCATCGCGCTCGCGGGCTTTCGCCCTATCATGAATGTCACAGTCTGATTTGCCCACTACCCCGCAGTGCACGTGCGATTCCGCTTCGCTGCATCGCACTCGCGGGCAGTCGCCCTATCGAAAATGAAAAGAAATCAGCTGCTTACATGCAAGCATGACACATCTGATTTTTTTATTTTCGGCACTGCTCATTGCTTACCCGGACATTATACCAAAAATTACCCGGTTTCTCAATAAAAATACTTTTCTTTTTTCACAAGGTTTATTATAATAAAATAAGTATGTATTTTTATGAATCAAAATAGGAGGTTGCTATGGCAGGTTCAACATTTGGAACACAATTTAAAATTACCACATGGGGAGAATCCCACGGAAAAGGCATCGGCGTTGTAATCGACGGATGTCCCGCCGGACTTTCTCTGTGTGAAGACGATATACAGAAATTTTTAAATCGCAGAAAACCGGGACAATCCAGATTTTCTACTCCCCGAAAGGAAGATGATACTGTACAGATTCTTTCCGGTATATTTGAAGGGAAAACCACCGGAACTCCTATCAGTCTTGTGGTCTTTAATGAAAACCAGCGTTCCCGGGATTATGGTGATATTGCCACCTACTATCGTCCCGGACATGCAGACTACACCTTTGATATGAAATATGGATTCCGTGACTATCGTGGAGGCGGTCGTTCTTCCGGACGTGAAACCATTGGACGTGTTGCCGCAGGGGCTGTTGCTGCTAAGATTTTAGAGGAGCTTGGCATCTCATTTCTTACCTATTCCCGCGCAATCGGTCCGGTCTCTATCGAAAAAACTGCTGAGGAATTATTAAGCAATGACACCACCAGTTTAAAACAACAGATACTTTCTAATCCTCTTTATATGCCGGAGACAGAAGCTGCCGACAAGGCTCAGGACTTTTTAGAGGAATGTATGGCACAACACAACTCTGCCGGAGGTATCATTGAATGTATCATTACCGGAGTTCCGGCAGGACTGGGAGAACCTGTTTTTGAAAAACTGGATGCAAATCTTGCAAAAGCTATCTTCTCGATTGGTGCAGTCAAAGGCTTTGAAATCGGAGACGGCTTTGCTGTGGCTGCTTCTACCGGACTTCAAAATAACGATGCTTTCTGTACGCAGGATGGAACGGTTGCTACTGCCACAAATCACGCCGGCGGTATCCTAGGCGGAATCAGCAATGGCGCTCCCATTATTTTCCGGGCAGCCATAAAGCCTACTCCTTCCATTGCTTCTACACAGCAGACCGTAAATAAATCCGGTGAAGAAATTGAAGTATCTATCCGTGGCAGACATGACCCCATTATCGTGCCGAGAGCTGTTGTAGTGGTGGAATCCATGGCAGCACTGGTATTAGCAGACGCACTGTTGACTAATATGGGAAGTAAAATAGAATCTTTGTTGAAATTATATTAATTTTAAAACCTTTCGTTTTAACTTCTAAAACTTAACTTTTAAAATTTTACATCTAAGACCAGAAAAAGCTGAAATTGCATAAAACGCAACTTCAGCTTTTTGCTTATTCATTTCAAACTTTTATCCCAGCTTATGAATATAAATACAGTTCGGCTTGTCAATCGAAATCGGTTTTCCTTCCATCAGGAAGCATTTCTTCTCATAATTCATGACAAAGCTTGTAATCTCATTTGTATCATGATTCAAGCTTACAAAGTGCTTATTGTCCGGGAACACTGCAATGGTCTTCGGAAAATTTCCACTAATCTTAGAATCGCAGATTTTCTCTAACTTTCCTGTCTTTTCGTCAATGCTGTAAATGACAACCGAATTGACTCCTGCATTGGAACAGAACAGATATTTTCCATCCTGGGTAATCTCCAGATCCGCTGCCCCGCAGATTGCCTTTTCCTTCTCATTTACCGTAGGAATGGACTGAATCTCTTCAAACTGTGGTCCTTCCTGCGTACATTCATAATGATATACATCGATTGCATTCGTTTCCTCACATAACACATAAGCATACGTTCCTTCTTTAGAAAAACGAATCATTCTTGGGGAAGAATCCAAATGTTCACGCAAAATATCTGCAATCTTCATTTTTCCGCTTCTACGGTCAATCTCATATATCTTTACCTGGTCCAGACCACCGTCTACGGCACACAGATAGTTTTCATCCGGGGTAAGCTTTACACAGTTTACATGCGGACGGTAATTACGTTCCGCAATGCTTCTTCCCATTCCGGTATGGAAAATTCCGTCTGCAATCTCACCAATACTTCCATCCTCTTCCAGATTCATCATAGTAACACGTCCATCATGATAACCACCTACAAACAGATAGCGATTTTCCTTATCTACTTCCACATAACATCCACGCATACCGCCAATCCACTTTTCATTGATTGGCTCCAAATCTCCATCTGCCAGAATCTTAAAAGCAGCTACTCCTTCATCAGCAATAGAGTACAAGAACTTTCCGTCTGCTGACACAGTCAAATGGGAAGGATTGTTAATTGGTACTACCTTTTTTTCTTCCATCTTTCCCTGTTCCACATCTACGTCATAGATATGGATTCCAACACTGTTTCCGTGTGTGTACGTTCCTACATATGCTACATACTTTTCTTTACTCATCTTACTGTTCCTCCTTCTCCTGTCTGCGTAAAATATCAAACTTTTCTAATGTATGACCTAAGTCAATATATAACACCTGTTTTGGATGAGGTGCTGATTCCATTGGAGTTCCCTCTTCATCCTGTATTGCTTTTACAGTAACCGGGATATTATCTCCATTTGGCTTCATAACTTCGATTTCTTCCCCCACAGAGAATTTATTTCTCTGTTCAATGCGGTAAAGCCCCTGTGCATTTTGCTCTCCAACAATACCAAGATACGTGTATTCCTTCACATAAGTATTGCTGTCATATATCTGTGTCTCTTCGCTGGGCTTTCCAAAGAAAAATCCGGTCGTAAACTGGCGGTAAGTGCAGTTGGAAATCTGTTCTAAATACCATGGCATATTCTGACGGTACTTTTCCTCTGATTCCAGATAATCGTCGATTGCTTTCCGATAGGTTCGCGCTACCGTTGCCACATAGAGCGCCGTCTTCATTCTGCCCTCTATTTTAAAGCTGTCAATACCGGCATTTATCATTTCCGGAATATGTTCTATCATACACAAATCCTTGGAATTAAAAATATAGGTTCCACGCTCATTTTCATAAACCGGTAAATATTCTCCCGGTCTTTTTTCTTCTACTACTGCGTATTTCCACCGGCACGGATGCGTACAAGCCCCCTGATTGGCGTCTCTTCCGGTAAAAAAGTTACTTAAGAGACATCTGCCGGAATAAGAAATACACATTGCTCCATGGATAAATGTCTCTATCTCCATATCCTCGGGAATATTCTGTCTTATTTCTTTGATTTCTTCTAACGATAATTCTCTTGCAGAAACCACACGCTTGGCTCCCTGTGCATACCAGAACTGATACGTTCCATAATTGGTATTGTTTGCCTGAGTGGAGATATGTATCTCTATTTCAGGACAGACTTCCTTTGCAATGGTAAAGATTCCCGGGTCTGAAATAATCAGCGCATCCGGTCTGATTTCTTTTAACTCTTTAAAATATTCCCTTACCCCTTCTAAGTCCTGATTATGGGCGAGAATATTGGCTGTCACATAGACCTTGACACCATGCGCATGTGCAAATGCAATTCCCTCTGCCATATCTTCCTTAGAAAAATTCTTTGCCTTTGCCCGAAGCCCAAACACTTCGCCTCCAATGTAAACCGCATCTGCGCCAAAGATAACTGCAACTTTTAATACTTCAAGACTGCTCGCCGGAACAAGCAATTCTGGCTTTCTCATAGTTCATTTCCTTCCTTTTTCACACTAATCGTCACTCCATCTCCAATGGGAAGTACGGAAGTGGTCAGCTCTTTCACATGGGTAATCTCGTAGAGATAATCCCGCATTCTCTTATGAATGGTACGGTTTCTTCTGGTCACTGCAAATCTTGACTCAATAATATCTCCATCCTGCAGTACATTATCTGACACCAGAACTCCACCGTTTTTTAACAAACGCATGATATCCGGCAGAAAATGGATGTACTGCCCCTTAGCTGCATCCATAAATATAAAATCATAAGGCTCCTGCAGCTCTTTTAAAACCAAAGCTGCATCTCCTTCTATTAATTCTATCACATTCTGCTTCCCTGCGCACAAAAAGTTTTCCCTTGCAATCGGAATTCTCTTCTCGTAGTTCTCAATGGTTGTAATCCTGCAATCCACCGGATTGTATTCCTCCATCAACAATGCAGAAAATCCTACTGCCGTTCCCACCTCTAAAATACGTTTGGGGCGGTTCATGGCAAGCAGGAGTTTCAATAAATTCTGTGTTTCTTTTCGTATGACAGGCACATAGTTTTCATGTGCTTCTTTTTCTATCTTCTCTAAAAGTTCTGTGTTCCCATTGTCCAGGGAATTGATATAGGTAATCAGACGTTCTTCCACTATCATTTGGCAGTTTCCTCGACTTCTTCCTTTGTCATGACCTGCATCATTTCCCGTGCAGTCATTGACGTATTTAAGGTATATAACCCCGGCTTAATATTCTTCGCATAGGAAGAGACCTGCAGCTGCACGGTAAAAAGAATGTGATTATCTACCAATCCCTTTTCTTCCAGCTCCGTTCCCAGCTCCCAGGCAGACATTCCCTGCTCTACCTCTACCATAACATCTCTTCCCGGCTCTGATTCCATCGCAGGCTCCGTAAAGACCCGATATCCGATGTCGTAGGCGGCTGTTGCCAGCTGTATTACTACAAATACAATCAAAACCATCATCAATATATTTAAAATAAATCCTAACAGATGCAATGCTGTCTTGCTGCTTTTCATAGTATTCCTCTCTCTCCCGGACTGCTCTTTCTCCTTAGTCAAAATCAATTTCCTGCATTAACCGATAATTAATGTGCTGAACCATACGGCACAGTGCAAGCTCTGCCGCAAGGTATTCACTCACATCAGGCTGTGCCCGCAAGGGTGCAGATTCCTGTTGTAAACGATCAATTTCCGTAAACAAATCAACCTGCGGGTCCCTGCTATTTTGCAGCAGATAAGTTCGTTTCCGAAAGTCATTTACCTGCTGCACCTTTTGGGGGTCCTGCTTCATCCTTTCCCACATTTCCTGATAGTTCCGATATTCCGGACTATCCTTTAATGCCGCTACCAGATTACTGATGCTTTCATCTAACCGATTCATACACATCCCTACACTTCCATAATAATTGGCATAATCATTGGTCTTCTCTTTGTTTTTTTCCAAACAAATTCACCTAAATCATCTTTGATTGAGGTCTTAATCTTGCCCCAGTCGGTAATATTCTTCTCCATACAATATTCCATGGTATCTTCCAGTACCTGCTTTGCCTCATCCATCAGACTTTCAGAGCCTCTTACATAGACAAATCCACGACTGACAATATCCGGTCCTGCCAATACCTGTCCGCTTCCTGCTTCCAGGGTCATAACTACGATAATAATACCGTCTTCTGCCAGGTGCTGACGGTCTCTTAATACAATGTTTCCAACGTCTCCTACTCCAAGTCCGTCTACAAGAATATCTCCTACCGGTACCTGACCTGTAATCGCTGCTCCCTCTTCATCTAACTCTAATACATCACCAGATGACAGGATAAAAATATTATCTTTATTGATACCCAGTTCTTCTGCTATTTTTGCCTGGGCTGTTAAATGCTTATATTCACCATGCACCGGAATCGCATACTTCGGCTTCACCAAAGAGTAAATCAACTTGATTTCCTCCTGGCAGGCATGTCCGGATACATGGGCATCCTGAAAGATTACTTCGGCACCCTTCATAAATAATTCATTGATGACATTGGATACTGCCTTTTCATTTCCCGGAATCGGGTTGGAGCTGAAAATAATCGTATCTCCCGGCTTAATGGTTACCTTTTTATGAAGATTAGATGCCATACGGGATAAGGCAGCCATAGACTCTCCCTGGCTTCCAGTGGTAATCAGTACCGTCTGTTCGTCCGGATAATTTTTCAGCTGTTCAATATCAATCAATGTATTTTCCGGTATCTGCAAATATCCAAGCTCCGTAGCGGTACTGATAATATTTACCATGCTTCGACCCTCTACGACTACTTTTCTGCCGTATTTATAAGCGGAATTGATAATCTGCTGTACACGGTCTACATTCGACGCAAAGGTCGCAATAATAATTCTGGTATTCTGATGGTCTGCAAAAATATTATCAAAGGTCTTACCTACGGTACGCTCTGAATTGGTAAATCCCGGGCGCTCCGCATTGGTACTGTCACACATCAGCGCAAGTACGCCTTTCTTTCCAATCTCGCCAAATCTCTGTAAATCAATGGAATCACCAAATACCGGTGTGTAATCCACCTTAAAGTCACCAGTATGAACAACGATTCCTGCCGGTGAATAAATGGCAAGGGCTGCCGCATCCTGAATACTGTGGTTTGTTTTTATAAATTCTACACGAAAGCACCCAAGATTGATGTGCTGTCCGTATTTTACTACCTTACGCTTTACTTTGGTAAGCATATTGTGCTCACGCAGTTTATTTTCAATAATACCAATGGTAAGCTTGGTTGCATAAATTGGCACATTGATGTCCTTTAATACATAAGGAATCGCGCCAATATGGTCTTCATGACCGTGGGTAATAAAAAATCCTTTTACCTTGTCAATGTTGTTCTTTAAGTAAGTTACATCCGGAATGACTAAGTCAATTCCCAGCATATCATCTTCCGGGAAAGACAGACCACAGTCCACCACAATAATACTGTCCTCATATTCAAAGGCAGTAATGTTCATTCCAATCTGTTCTAATCCACCTAAAGGAATGATTTTCAATTTTGAGTTGTTTGTTTGTTTCTTCAAATTGCACCTCCATAAGCTGCCGTTTCACCGCATCTTATGACTGGCTCTCCTGTCTCTTTGTCAGACATTCCTTACAATAGCCGTAAAGCTTTACTTCATGGTTGATGACCTGAAAAGAGGCTGATTCCATTATCCGCGCCTCCAGTTCATCTAACAGGTCATCACGAAAAGAAATGATTTTTCCACACGCTAAGCATATTAAATGATGGTGATGATGTGCCTCTTCTCCATTAACCTTTCCTATTTCATAACGCACATAACCATCACCTAATTGAATACTTTCCACCAAGTCAAGTTCTACTAACAACTGTATGGTTCTGTAAACAGTCGCCAGTCCGATTTCCGGGAAATCGGCTTTTACTATTTCATATATTTCTTCCGCAGTCAGATGTTTATCTTCACAGGATGCTAAAGCCTCTAATACCAGTATTCTCTGTTTTGTAATTTTCAGCCCTTTTTCCTTCAATCTCTGTTTAAAACTGTCCTGAAGCATTCCAACACCTTCCTGTAAAATTCAATTACAATGTGATATCTACATCTTCTAAAATTTCTGCAAAAATTTTGGACATATATTCCAATTCTTCCTCAGATTCCACCATTTCATACACGGAATCTTCCTCATTTCCTGTTGATACATCTTTTAAAATAAATGCCTCGGAATCTCCATCCTCTTCTACAGATACCAACAGATAATCTGTTCCATTGATTCTGGTCTGTTCTACTACATAGAACTCTACGTCCTCCCCACTATCGGGATCACGAAATGTTACTTTTTCCATCTTTTCATTCCTTCCAAATCATCACTTCTCTATTCTTCATCCAAAGACACGGAACTCTTCTCTTCCTGATGTGCTAATGCATCCAGATATCCCTGTAAAATAAAAACTGCTGCCAGCTTATCTACATACTTTTTCCGGTCTTCTCGTCGTATTCCGCCTTCCATCATGGCACGGTCTGCCGCAACGGTAGTCAGTCGTTCATCCCACAGAACCACTTCCAGACCGCAGCGCTTTTCTAACATTTCCTTAAATTCAAGAGTCTTCTCGCAACGTTCCCCCTCGGTATTGTTCATATTCTTCGGGAAACCAAGTACGATTTTGTCCACTTGATATTCTTCCACCAGCTCCTGTAATCTCGCCAAGGTCTGGCGCAGCTTTCCTGGTGACTTTCGACTTACAATCTCAACTCCCTGGGCAGTTATTAATAAGGCATCACTTACCGCAACCCCTACTGTCTTGGAACCAAAGTCCAGTCCCATAATTCTCATATATTTCCTCCTGTAAAGATGTAACGGCACGCGCCGCTCTGCGTCACCTGCCAATTCGTCGGAACGCATTCCATTATGAAACTCCGTTTCATGGCGTTTCTCCTGTAAAGATGCAGCGGCACGCGCCGCTCTGCGTCACCTGCCAATTCGTCGGAACGCATTCCTATTCCCAGGAATTACTCTTAATATATTGCCGCAGAATCTCCTCTACCAGCTCGTCTCTTTCTACTTTCATGATAAGACTTCTGGCATTCTTGTGACTGGTAATGTAAGTAGGATCGCCAGACATAATATACCCTACAATCTGATTTACAGGATTATATCCCTTTTCCTTTAATGCACTATATACAATTTCCAGCACGTCATCAACCTTTATCTGCTGCTCTTTTTCCACTTTGAAATATTGTGTATTATTTTTATCCTGCATAATTTCACGCCCTTAATTTGTTGCTCTTTCGTTCTAAAAACATTCCTTTCATCTATTTTAATATAAATGGTCTGAAAATTCAATGCAAATTTTCTTCCAACAACAGTATATGCTCTTTGAGCATACCTTTTACCTTTCCTGTGACCAGCTTATTCTCCATGTTTTCTGTATATGGCACTGCCATTTTTACATATTCTTTGGTATGTCCTAAAAAATATTCTTTTCCACTAAAGGTCACTTTTTCTTCCATCAAAACCTCTGCTTCTTTTCCAATATACCATTCTAAAAATGCATGATTCATCGGAACCAGGTCATCAAAAAGAATATCGCTTCGCTTTGCCTTTATTTCTTCCGGTACCTGTTCCTTCATTTCAGCCGCTTTGGTTCCCTTACGGACCGAATATTTAAAGATATGGATTTCAAAGAATCCAATTTTTTTTAAGAATTCTCTGGTGGTTTCAAATTCTTCTTCTGTCTCCCCCGGAAAGCCTACGATTACATCGGTGGTAATTGCCGGATGCGCAAAATATTTCCGCAAAAGTTCACATCCTAACGCATATTCTTCACAGGTATACTTGCGATTCATACGTTTCAGAGTGGCATCACAGCCGCTTTGCAGGGACAGATGGAAATGCGGACATACTTTGGGAAGCTGTGACAGACTTCGCGCAAATTCTTCTGTCACGATTTTGGGTTCTAAAGAGCCTAAACGAATCCGTTCTATTCCCTCTATTTGGTGAACCTCCCGGATGAGATGCAAAAGATTTTCGTTATTATCCACACCGTAGGAGCTTAAGTGAATTCCGGTCAACACGACTTCCCGATATCCGTTTTTTGCAAGAGCCTCTACCTCTCTTAGCACATCAGATAACTCCCGGCTTCTTACCCTGCCTCTGGCATAAGGGATAATGCAATAACTGCAAAACTGGTTACAGCCGTCCTGCACCTTAATAAAAGCTCTGGTGTGTTCTGCTGTCCGGCTTACTGTTAAGTTCTCGTAAGATTTATCTTCTGCAATATTTACAACTTCTGTTTTCTTTCCACTTTTTTCTGCAAAAAATGCTTCTAGCATTTGCGGTAATTGATGCTTTTTGTTATTTCCAATCAGAATATCAATGGCTTCGTCTGCCTCCGCCTGCTCCTTTGATGTCTGGACATAACATCCTGCCGCCACCACCACACTGGCGGGGTTTTGCTTTTTTGCCCTGTGAATCATCTGACGTGACTTACGGTCTGCAATATTCGTCACAGAACATGTATTAATAACATAAACATCTGCTTTCTGGTCAAATGGGACAATTTCATATCCGGCTGCCTCCAGCATCTGCTGCATGCTTTCTGTTTCGTATGCATTCACCTTACATCCTAGATTGTGTAATGCTGCTTTTTTCATATTTTTTCATTCCTTTACTTTTTTAAGGTCAATCTGCCGAAAAATTCTCCTTATTTCTTGTTGCGAATTGGTTATGGTGCTATTGACTTTTCACTCAAAAGACGATACTATAAAGAAAATATTTGATGTTTTTTCAAATATAAAAACAATTACAATGAAGGAGGCTTTTACATGAAAACAGTACAGATTTCTTTAAACTCCATTGACAAGGTAAAATCTTTCGTAAACGCAATCACTCAGTTCGAAACTGATTTTGATTTAATTTCCGGAAGATATGTCATTGATGCAAAATCTATTATGGGTATCTTCAGTTTAGATTTATCCAAGCCAATCGACTTAGCAATTCATGCTGATTCTCAGGCAAATATGGATGAAATTTTAGAGATTTTAAAACCTTACATGGTTTAATTTCACCTTTGAAAAGGGTTGTCGCATTATGTGTTATTTACTTAATGCGACAGCCTTTTTCTTTTCTCTTCAATACCCGCATAAAATTGCTGCAATATTCTTGCCTTTCAACGCGTATCTATTCTGCTTCTACCACAATGGTCTCTGCCGTCTCGATGGCTTCTTTCATCATTTCGTCTATTTTTTCTTCCAGCTTCTGCTCTGAACGCTTAATGATATTGATATTCGGCTTTGTTACCGGATGCTTTGCTACGAAAATCGTACAGCAGTCTTCAAAGGGTAAAATAGAGGTCTCATAGGTTCCGATTTTCTCTGATACCTCGATAATCTCCTGTTTGTCAAATCCGATTAACGGACGGTATACCGGCATGGTACATACTTCATTAGTTGCTGCCAGCGAATGCATGGTCTGGCTTGCTACCTGTCCGATGCTCTCGCCTGTAATCAGCCCCAGCGAACCTGTTTCTTTTGCAAAATGCTCTGCAATCTTCATCATGTAACGGCGCATAATGATAGTCAGTTCTTCATGGGGACATTTTTCATAGATATAGAGCTGAATGTCCGTGAAATTTACCACCTTTAAATAAATTGGTCCGGTATATCTTGCAACGATTTTTGCCAGGTCTATTACCTTTTGTTTTGCACGCTCGCTGGTGTAAGGCGGCGCATGGAAGTATACGGCATCTATCTTGACACCGCGCTTTGCAACCATATAGCCTGCCACAGGGCTGTCAATTCCACCGGATAACAGCAGCATTCCCTTTCCGTTGGTGCCCACCGGCATTCCTCCCGGTCCCGGAATGATTTCTGAATAAATGTTGATTTTTCCGCGGATTTCAATATTTAGCATAATGTCCGGATTGTGTACATCAACACTGATTTCCGGAAATGCGTCTAAAATCTTTTCTCCCAGAGCTGCATTCAGTTCCATGGAAGTCATAGGATAATTTTTTCTGGCTCTTCTGGCATTTACCTTAAAGGTCTTGTTTTTATCCGGATAACGCTTATTCAGATAGTCAATAACATCCTGTGCCAGCTTGTCAAAGCCCTCATCCTCTACCTGAACCACCGGACAGATTCCCACAATACCAAACACACGCTGCAGGCTTTCCATGGTCTCTTCATAGTCGTAATCGCCGAGGGTCTCGATATAGATTCGCCCTTGTTCTTTTGTAATTGAGAATTCACCGTCTACCGGTTTTAGGGCATATTTTATCTGATGAACCAATGCGTCTTCAAACAGATGACGGTTTTTTCCTTTGATACCAATTTCTCCGTACTTAATCAAAAATGCTTTAAACATAATTTTTCCTCGTCTTTCTAATGCCGTGTATATCTTCGCAGTACAGGCACAATTTCTTCTAAAACCTCCAGACAGTAATCCACCTCTTCTAAGGTGTTTTCCGGGCAAAAACTGAACCGTACCGTAGAATCCAGATATTCTTTTTTGACTTTGATTGCCTGTAAGGTGGCGCTGACTGCCGGCTTGTTGGAAGAACATGCACTTCCGGCAGAAACAAAAATATTTCGGTCTTCTAAGGTATGAAGCAGCACCTCACTGCGGACATTGTCAAAGCTTACACTTACGATGTGAGGGGCGCTGTCTCTTCCGGTCTTTCCGTTGACATGTGCCCATTCAAATTTCTCAATACCTTCGAGGAAAGCTTCTTTTAACCGGTATAAATGCTCCCGCTTTTCCTCAAAATTCTCGTATGCCTCCACGGCTGCCTGTCCCATTCCTGCCACTCCGGGTACGTTTTCTGTTCCGGAACGCATTCCCTTTTGATGACCTCCACCATAGATAATAGGCTTGATTTTTGTCTTTTCTTTTACAAATAAAAATCCTACGCCCTTAGGACCGTGAATCTTATGACTGCTGACTGACATCATATCAATACCCATACGTTTCGGATAAATCTGGTACTTTCCATATGCCTGAATGGCATCTACATGAAACAGGGTGTTCGGATTCTTCTCTTTTATCAGCTTTGCAGCTTCTTCGATTGGCTCTACCGCTCCGATTTCGTTATTTACATACATAATGGACACCAGAATCGTCTCCGGTGTAACTGCCTGTGCTAATTCCTCTAAGGAAATCAGACCGTTCTCATCCACATCTAAGTATGTGACGGAAAATCCCTGCTCTTCTAAGAACTTCATGGGACTTCCTACTGCGGCATGTTCTATTTTCGTGGTAATGAGATGCATTCCACTGCGCTTATTTGCCATGGCAGCCCCTATGATTGCCATATTATTGGACTCCGTTCCACCGGAGGTGAAAATCAATTCGCTGTCATTGATTTTCATGGTTTTACAGATGCGACTTCTCGCTTCTTTGATATACTCCTCCGCTTCTACTCCTTTCAGATGGAGAGAAGAAGGATTTCCGTAGTCCTCGGTCAGCACCTTCATCACAAGCTCTGCCGCTTTGGGCGAACACTTGGTGGTAGCTGAATTATCAAAATATGCTTCCATTTTTATTCACGCTTTCTTAGTTTTCATTTCTAAATTTCTATTTCCCGGTTTTTATTTTTCGGTTATTATTTTCCAGCTTTCATTTTCCCACTACTCCTCAAGAGCAAAAATCAACATGGACAGGGCGGTAAGTCCTGCGGTCTCGGTTCGTAAAATACGGTTTCCTAAAGAAACCAGCTCCATATCCTCTCTTACCAGTTCAATTTCCTTCGAAGCGAAGCCTCCCTCCGGTCCGATAAATACTGCAATATCTGCGCCCTTTGGAATTTTGCCAAACACCTCTCTGGTATGCGCCATTCCCCGTTCATTTTCATAGGGAACCAGCTTTACTGCCATATTTTCTGCCATAGCTGCTGCCTGGGAAAAGCTTACCACCTCACCAATCTTTGGTATTATGCTCCGCTTCGACTGCTTTGCTGCACTTTCCGCGATTGCCTGCCAGCGGCTCTGTTTTGCCTTTGCCTTTTTTTCGTCCAGCTTTACCACGCAGTTTTTCATAGCAACGGGTACGATTTCATTGACTCCAAGCTCCACTGCCTTTTGAATGATAAGTTCCATCTTATCCCCCTTAGGAAGCCCCTGGAACAACGTAATTTTTACCGGAAGTTCCGTATTATCGCACTTTTCCAGTATGTGCAGGCTTATCTGCTCTGGGGTAAGCTCTGTTATTTCACATAAATAATCCCCGCCGCAGTTGTCGCTGATGCGTACCTGTTCTCCCTTTTTCATGCGCAGAACATTTTTGATGTGATTTACATCACTGCCTGTAACTGTTACATTTTCTTCTGTTATTTGCTCTGGTTCTACAAAAAACTGAAACATTTATTTCTCCTTGTTAGTACTTTGTATTGTTATGAGCACTTAGCGACCGTTTTTTGGTCGCTTACGTGCGATACATGCAAAGCACTTGGCGAGGTTTTTTCGAGCCTAGTACTTTGTATTGTTATGAGCACTTAGCGACCGGATTTCCGGGCAGTAATATTCACCCATTCTCCCTGATGATTGATTTCTAAAACCTCAAGTCCCTGCGCTTCTATGGCTTCTTTTACCTGCTGTTCCTTAAAATCAATAATACCGGAGGTGATAAAGATTCCACCCTTTTTCAGTCTTGCAGGAACAACGGGCGCCATAGGCATGATAACTTCCGCCAGAATATTTGCTACCACAATGTCATAGCACTCTTCTCCGACCTTTTCCTGCAATTCTTTATCGTCAATCAGATTTCCATAATAAAAATCAGACAGCTCTGCACCTAAGTGATTTACATTCATGTTCTCTCTTGCAGAATCCATGCAGATTGGGTCGATATCGGTTCCTACTACATGTCCTGCACCAAGCTTCAGGCAGACAATAGACAGAATTCCGCTCCCGCAGCCAATATCCAGTACCTTGTCCCCATCCTTCATATATTTACGAAGCTGACGAATGCAAAGCTGGGTGGTCTCGTGCTTTCCGGTTCCAAAGGATGCCCCCGGGTCAATCTCAATGACACACTCATAGTCATTATTTTGGGGCATTTCTTCCCAGGTTGGCTTGATAAAAATGTCTTCAATGGCAAAGGATTTAAAATACTGCTTCCAGTTATTTATCCAATCCTTGTCCTCTGTCTCGCTTTCTGTAATGGTTCCTTCTCCTACTTCTACAAAAACACGGAGATTATCAAGCTCTTCTCTTACCTGTGCAAGCAGTGGTTCGTTATCACTCTCAGAATCTAAAAAGAAGCTGACATAACCAATTCCTTCGTCCGGCGGCAGAATCGGAAGAATATCAATGAACATCTCTCCCTTATCCTCTAAGGATAACGGTACGTTATCTTCAATCTCCACACCTTCCACGCCAAGGTCTGCCAGCATACTGCTGACGAAATCCTCTGCTTCTGTGGTTGTTTTAATCGTATATTTACTCCACTTCATTCTCTTTTCCTCTTACTTTTCTTACTTTCTTTATTAACGGACAAAACTATTCATAATAATACCATACCCCCATGTAAAAAGCAAGGAATCTATAGAAATAGCCTGATAAGTACCACATACAAAAAAGACTGTTGCATAAAAATCATACAACAGTCCTTTGTATTGGAATATCCTTTACTCAAATGCTTTTCTCAGATTATCATATTCCCGATTAATTTCCAGAAGTGTATCGTTATCTCCATCAATATTATCCGGATGAAAAATCTTAATCAGTTCTTTATAACGCTTTTTTAATGCACGCTCATTTCCAACACCGGAAAAGAACAGTTCACCCTTGATGATTCTCTTTCCCTTTTCTTCTACATAGGAATTTCTGGTGGCATTACTGTAATATTGCTCTTTTTCCAGTTCCATGTCCTGCCTGTCTTTGGCAAGCTTTTGCAATTCTTCTTCCAGTATCTTCCACTTCATCTCAAATAATTGTTTTTCCTGAGCGAGGCGCTTTTCTTCCATTTGTTTCTTCCAGCGAAAATCTCTCTTTTCTTTTTCTAATTTCCGTTTCTCTTCCGCAAGCTTCTGCTTTTCTTTCTTTAAATTCTGCCTCTGATATTCCCCTTCTGCAGTATCTTCAAACAACCACTGGGCTGTTGCCGCACCAGACTGGCTCATTGCTCTGCCTCCTTTACCATATATGCGAACAAAATCATCCTTGTTCAGACCTAACCATAAACTCCCTTATATAGTGCATTTTTTACACCATTCGACGTCATTATACAATATATGGTAACAAATGGCAACATAAAATAGATTTTTTTACCATTATCCGTCTCATATTATAGCAACTTACTTCCTGCGTCTATGCTTTTTTCAATCTCATTTTTGTCAGGCATAACCTTAAGCGCACCTCTTCTGGTGGTCACACAGGCCGCAGCCGCATTGGCAAATTCCAGCAATTCTTCCAGACTCTTTCTATCCAAATGGTTCAGTCCATACTCTAAAACCGTGTGCAGAGTGCATCCCATAAAGGTATCACCAGCTCCGGTGGTATCTACTGTATTCTCCTGTAAAAACGCTGCTTTTTCCACCATCATATCTTTATAATATGCCCGGCTTCCTTCCCTGCCCATTGACACAAGAATCAACGGAACCGGATAGCGTTCTAAAATCCACTGTACGCCTTCAGAATAATCCTCTTTTCCGGTCAGCCACTGAATTTCATTATCGGATATCTTCAGCACACTGCACTGGGAAATGCCATACAAAATCTGTTCTCTGGCATCTGAAAGCGACTTCCAAAGAGGCGGTCTTAAATTCGGGTCAAAGGTTATAAGCGCTCCTGCTTCCCTGGCTATCTGTACCGCCTTTTTGGTGGCATTTCGTGCACTTTCATGTGTCATGGAAAGACTTCCGAAATGAAATATCTTTGTGTTACACAAAGCTTCCTCCGGAATATCCTCAGGATTCAGAAGCATATCTGCTCCTGGTTCACGATAAAAGGAAAAATCCCGGTCTCCATCTGCACGATTATGCACAAATGCTAATGTGGTAGGAGCCTCCTTTGTTTTTTTCAGAAAATCTACCGCAATATTACATTCTCTCAACGCCTGTTCTAACTGCTGCCCAAAAAAATCCTCTCCCACTTTTCCTACAAAGGCAGTCTGATGACCCAGATTTGCCAGCATTGCAAGTACATTGCAGGGCGCTCCACCCGGATTTGCCTCAAACATGGGATTTCCCTGGGAACTTCTTTCATTCTCTGTAAAATCAATCAGCAGCTCTCCTAAACCTATTACATCATATGCTTTCATAATACCTCCTATCTCGGCCAACGCTCCTGTCGTTCCAGAAGTTTTGGAATCGTCTTACATGGTTCCTTCTGATACCAGTACGCCACCGTTGAAACATCGTCTTGTCGTTCAAAAATTCCGCTGTGACAAGAACCAATCTGTTGAAGTGTCACCCTTAAATTTTTTTCAAAGCAAACCGGATCCGGAATATGAAACCGGTAAAGCCCGCGCATGGGAGGACAATCATCATTATGATAATCATTGCGTATATCCGTATCTGCTCTGGAATAAAAGGGATACCCCAAAAACGGCGTACTATAGGTCTGTTCCCTCATCCGCTCACCGCTTAAGTCTGCAAAGCTCCACGCTCCACCAAAATAATCCTCCGTTCCGGTTCCGCATATTGTCGGATACTCCTTATCATCGTCCAGATAGAATTTTACTTCTCCCTCTCCCCACCAATAGCGTTCCAGTGTTGACAATGCAAGAAAAGTCCCGATATACTGCCCAGGGCCCTGCACTCCGTCCAGAATACAGTGATCCTTTCCAATTTCTGTTATCCGGCTTCTGCGCCACTGTGCATGAAAATAGCCGGCCTCTTCCGGAATGTGGTCATACAGGCAGTAATCAATCTGATAAAAGAATGCCGGAATTGGTTCATCATTCTGGTTCTCTATGGTTATCACTGCTTTTTTTCGAAAGGGCATAGAGAAATAGCTGTTAAATCCATTTCGCGGAAGAACCACCACAGGCATTGCATGTACCGGATAGCTCTTTCCAAAGCCGCAACAGAAAAAATCTCCCAAAGGGCATTCTACCGACGGTATCTTTTCCTCTTCCCAATACATCCGCAGCACCAGATCACGAAGCACAAAACGATTCTTTTCGCTCAACTTATCCGTCACCGTAATCCAGATATGAGAGATGACTCCGCTTCCCTCGATTTCAGCAAGCACCTTCGTCTCACCGGGCAGAATATTAGGAATACAGGGCGCCCCTTTTCTTCCTTTTCCAAGACAGCTTTCTGCCATGCCTCCCTTTCCCGGTTCTCCGGTGGGATTCTCAGCATTGATTGCCCTGCTTCTTCCATGGGATAACATTGCCGTAGACATGAGCCCTGACATCTGCAATCCATAAGTTGAATCAAACATTGTTCTCCTCCTCTCCCAGTAACAGTCTAGTATTCTCAAAAGCGGCCTGTCCACATTCTACAAACAAACCCATTCCTCCTCCCAAGGCTCCATAACATCTGGTCGTCAACGCTGTATCATTTACATAGACCTGCATGATATTTCCACTGACCAGCAGTTTTAAATCCGCACGGTTCTCTGAAAATGTGATACGACGCTCATCCAGATAAAACTGGTCCCCGTCAATCTGATTATAGCGCTCCATAACAATTCTGCCTCTGGAAGGTTCCATTCTGAGCTGACACCATTTTTCTAATTGTTCTCCACTGGTATGAATCATAAATCCCAATGCTGCGGTATCTTCCTTCCACGTCACTGAAGTCTCTAAAAGCAGTGTTCCATCAATGTCACCAAGCTGCATCCATCCAAACCCATCCTGCCTCATTCCTATGAATCCGGATGCTTCTTCCTTCCATGTTCCAAGCACAGGCTTTGGTTCTAACGGCAGTTCCCGCTGGAAGGAATCATATATGGTATCCGGCATAACAACACCAAGCGTTTTGTCCTCACGCTGGCAAAGCTTATGAACCACCACATTTCCACCCCATACAAACTTTTCATTATCACTGCAATTCTTTCGTATGGACTGCCAGCCAATAAGATATCGATTCTTTCCATCCGATACCGTCTTAGCAGCATAAAATTCTCTGCCATCAAACATATCATCTAACGCAGGTGTTTCCCATTCCCCTTCAAACCCGTCGGCTATCCGATACCTGGTCTCCCACCATCTGCTGTAAGTGGAAAAAATAAGATACCACTTTTCCCCCATACGAAAGGCGTCCTGACATTCATGGGTCGGATAAATATCCGGTGCGTAAATGATTTTATAAAACTTCCATTTTATCATATCTTCTGATATGTACACTGCGGTACAGCCGCTTTTTAAGCATGGACCATCTTTCCGTTCCGCAGTCACAAGCATACAGAATTTTTTGATTTCTTCATTCCAAAACACCTGTGGGTCTCTCCAGTGAAGTCCTTTAAAGTACTGTTCATCTGGACAGAACAAGTAGTCCGCATCCTTTTCCCAATGATAAAAATCATTGCTTACTGCCCGCAGAATTGCCTGTTCATGCTTTCCTTTCTCACCGCGGTTTCCTTCACAAAAACCAGTATAATAGAAATAGTATCTTCCCTCATAGAAGAACACACTTCCGGTTGCCGCATGCCAGTCCTGCTCATCAGGGCTTCCATTTTGCAGTACGAGACGACAATCTCCATAATGCACAAAGTCTTCGGTATCTACCGCATAGATACAATATTTATATAGAAAGAACAATGTATAGACTCCATTTTGATAAAATGGCATAATATCTCCACACATTTCACCGTGGGGCATTCCCGGATACTGTTCCTCCGGGGTATAAAAAATATAACGATTTCCTTTCATTTCTAACCTCCTATCACGATATTTTCCAGTGGACGTTCCGTAAAGTACTGGAAGGTCCCAACCGATTCTCCTCCTGCTGCAAATATTTCCAGACTTGTCACATCCAACACCACATACAGTTCCCTGTCTTTCAAATCATGAAAATACATCCAGTTCATCTCCTGAAAACACGGACCATACTCTTTTCCTCCGCAATGACTACGGTCCAACATAATCTTACCATAGCAAAAATCAATCTTTATTTCAATCCATTTCCCTGCATGCTGAAAACGAATGCTTTCCATATTCTTTTCCAGCCGGAAGTGATAAATTCCCGGAATAAATTCTATTGCACTGTTTCCTGAAGAAAGTGACACCTGCTGTCCAAACCGCCTCAAGCCTTCCAACGCCTCTTTGGCGGGTTTTTGCAGGATGCGGTATCCCTCCGCTGTTTTCTTAAGAGAAAGTTCCCGTGGCAATGTCATGCTTCCGCGAAAGCCTGCCTCCGGAAGTATTCCGGCATAAGCCCAGCAGTTCATCCAGCTTTGCTGTATCACTCTTCCTTCCACTTCTGCATAGGTAGCAGCAGCATAATTATCCCTGCCAAAATCCACAAATAATGTTTCTTTTGTTCCTGATTCTGCGTAAAAGTTGCTGCCATCAAAATAGCCCGTGTAATATCGCACACCGCTTTCCACATAATCCTGGGTATTCTGGCTGATAAACAATACCCATCGCTGCTCTCCATGTTCGTCACTAAGTTTCACCAAATCCGGACATTCCCAGATAACATCCGGCTTCATATCCTCTTGCCGGAAGATTCCGCTTTCTTTCCATTGCCGCAGATTATCGGAACAAAAGAATCGAAGCTCCTGCCCTGCCGCTGTCACCATGACCCACTTTTTTTCCGGCGCATACCAGAATACCTTCGGGTCTCGAAAATCCCTAAGCCCCATGTCCAAGACCGGATTTTCATCATATTTTGTAAAAGTCATTCCTCCATCCAGACTATAGGCAATACTCTGATATTGAATCACTTTTTTTCCCTCTTCCAAATGTTGCGTAAATACTGCTACAAGAGGAGGACTTTCCTTTGTTCCAAGACCGCTGGTATTTTCCTTATCATACACCATACTGCCGGAAAAAATCGTTCCTTTTTCATCCGGATACAAAGCAATGGGAAGCTCCTCCCACTCAAGAAAATCTTTGGTTCTTGCATGTCCCCAGTGCATTGGTCCATGTTGAACTCCTTCCGGATAATATTGAAAATACAAATGATAATACCCTTCATAAAAAATCAATCCGTTGGGGTCATTCACCCAGCCTTTTTTACTGGTAAAATGAATCAGCGGGCGATGGGCGCAGTACATTTCCTGTAATTTTTCATTCCTCATAACTCATTCCTATCCTTTCACTGCTCCAGCCACTACACCATCAATAATATGTTTCTGCAAAAATAAATATAAAATAAGAACCGGAAGTATCATCAGCACCAAAGCTGCAAGCAAAAGTCCCAAATCTGAAGAGAACGCACCATAAAATACTCTTGCTGCAATAGGCAGCGTGTGAAGCCTGCTGTCTCCTAACACAAGACTTGGAAGCAGGTAATCATTCCACAGGTTCAGGGTATTAATGATGACCGTAGTGGCGATGGTCGGCTTCAAAAGCGGCAGCACAATATTGAAAAAAGTTCGGTATCTTCCGCATCCATCTATGGCTGCAGATTCCTCCAGTTCCAGTGGAACTGTACTTTTAATCGTTCCATGGAACAAAAAGATACTCATGCTTACGCAGAATCCCACATGCATAAAAATCAAAGTACCACGATGATTTAAAATTCCCAATGTTCCTCCATAAATGGAGACCAGAGGAATCATCAGCACCTGAAAAGGAATGGCCAAAGATAATATCATAAACAGATAAAAAAGTTTACATGCCAGCCAGTCCTTCCTTGCCATAATATAAGATGCCATTGCCGAAAACAACACAATCAGCACTACACTGATACCTGTAACAAAAACAGAGTTTCCCAGCGCCCGGAAAAAATGCATCTTTTCAATGGCCTCGGTAAAGTTACTGAAAATAAAACCATGCTCTCCCACCAGGGAAAGGGGCGCCTTAATAACATCTACTTTTTCTTTGAACGCATTAATGAGTACCATAAAAAATGGAAAAATGTAAATCAAAAGAAGTACCGTAAGTATCACATACTTAAAAACGTTCTCTGCTTTTTTCTTTTTCATTATGCATCCACCTCATTTCTCTTTCCGATATAAGCCTGTATCAATGAAACAGCGGCACAAATCAGGAACAATACTACAGCCTCTGTTTGTCCTACTCCATAATCCTTAGATACGAACGCTTTCTGGTACACATGCATTGCTGCCATTTCCGTGCTTCCAAAGGGACCTCCGTCCGTAAGTGAGAGATTTAAATCGTACGCCATAAAGCACCTTGTGATGGAGAGAAAGAAACAGATGACAAAGGAAGACCTCATCTGGGGTAATATGACATATCTCAGCGTCTGTCCTTTCCCGCATCCGTCGATAGCTCCCGCCTCCACCAGCTCCTTGGGAACGCTCATCAATCCGGCAATATAAATTAACATCATAAATCCGGAATACTGCCACACTGAAACAATAATCAACGCTACCAGCGCTTTTGTGGGGTCTGACAGCCAGGAAGATGATAAAAAGCCGATATCAAGACCTTTTCCTAAGGAAACCATTGCCCGTGAAAATACAAATTGCCATATATAGCCCAAAACAAGACCTCCAATTAAGTTAGGAGTGAAGAAACCTGCCCGGAAAAAATTCTGTCCGTGTATTCCACTGGTCACAAGGTAAGCAAGCGCAAACGCCAATAAGTTTATAAAAATAACCGACAATGCAGAATATAATATGGTCAACAGCAATGAATGCCAGAACTGTATATCCTGAAAAATCGCTTTATAATTTTCTAACCCAACAAAAATTTTATCTGCCGAAATTCCGTTCCAACTTGTCAGTGTCAAATATATTCCATATAGAAATGGTATTGCCATAACCAAGACAAAGCACAGAACTGCGGGACCGGCAAACCCGATAAAAATCAATGTTTTTTGTAAAAATGACTCCTTTTTCTTCATAATAGTCCTCTTTTCCACCGAATATGGATTTTGTAAAAATGCGCCGGCAGGCCTGCTGCCGGCACATCACATAAGTTTCAAACTAATTCTGTTTCTTCCAGTAATTTTCTACTTCTTCTGCCAGTTCCTCTCTGTCAATATTTCCGCCCAGATACTTTTGCAGACTTGCACCCACTTCAGTTCCATGGTCTCCCGGAATCGTCTGGTACCAGTACTCGGTAGCATCATTCTGGATAAACTTCTGTGCGGATACACTCAAAGGCGCAGATACCTGTTTTTCAATATTGGTAAATGCCGGAATAATATTACAGTCATCCACCATAAAGCTCTGTCCTGCCTCATCATATACCAGCCAGTTCAGAAAATCCTTTGCCGCCTTTTGCTGCTCCTCTGTAGAATACTTCTGGTCAATTACAAGTGACTTGCTGGCTCCGGATATCAGATTATCATTTGCCCCATCTGCTGTATCGCTCTGGGGTAATGGCATCATACCAATCTTATCCGTATTATCATACACCTCTGTTGCCCAGCTTCCGTTGAACCAGAAAGCGACTTCTCCTTCTGCAAAATAGGTGTTGTTCATATCATAATCTGCAGACAAAGGATCATCACCATTAATATTATATTTTGCCAGCATATCAAAGCTATCCATCAGGGAATTGAATCTTTCATTTTCGGAAAGACTCATTTCTCCGGCTTTTAAAGAATCTACAAATGCCTGTGAGCCCTCCTCAGAATTTCCCTGCTGATTGTAAAGCTGACCGAAGAAATGGTTCGCCAAAGACCAATCATCTTTATTCAAAGCTACTGGTTTTTCCATACCACCGGCTACCAGTTCCTCCAAAAGCGCCTGAAACTTTTCCGGTGTATTATAATCGGACCATACAAATTCTTTGCCTGTAATGTCCTCGATTGCCTGTGCATTATAAAGGAGACCTACTGATTCAATCAACATCGGAAAGCTGTAAACCTTATCATCTATGGTTACACCATAAGTTGCACCGCCGTCCTTCACCCAGTCTTCATTGCTCAAATCCAACAAATATTCCTGAAAATCATATACATCAGGTCTATCTACCATCATAATCGTATAAGGATTTCCGGATGCATATTTCTCTGCCAGATGCGTACTGACCACATCGCTGGTAAATACAACCTCCACATTTACCCCGGTCTGTTCCTTATACTTTTCAGCCATCTCCTCAAACTGGTCTACCAGCTCAGATTTCGTATTCAACAGTGTAATTGAAACATTTCCTTCCTCTGTTTTCTCCGACTTAGCTCCACTATTTTCAGAATCAGAATTCTGATTCTGACTGTTTCCACAACCTGCCAGCATCATCAGACTCATAACAACTGCTAACCCCATACCTACTACTTTTTTCTTCTTCATCCATTTGTCCTCCATTCTTTTTTATTGTTTTTCCTTCACCCTTTTCCCCTTTTCCTTTTTCCTTTTTTCCTCCTTTCCATATTTTTACATTTGTAAAATTTTGATATTTTTTGTTTTTTCTCTTTTCGCTATTATTTTCACTCTTATTTTACAATATGTCAATATTTTTTCCCTTTTTTCTTTATTTTTGTTCATTTTTAATAAAACTTTTTCTTCATTTTTGTACATTTTCATTTTTCATTTGTTCAAATATGGTTTTTACATAATAAAAATAATTTTACATTTGTTTGAATTTTATATTGAGTTTTTTTTATTTTGAATTATAATAAAAATAGATAAAAAATTGATAGAAAAAAGATATAGGAAAAATAGATAGAAAGAAAGGAGTCCTTATGTCTAAAGAACGAGTTACCACACAGGATATTGCTGATGCACTGGGAATGTCCCGCACTACAGTATCGAAGGTTCTAAACGGTGCGCCTAATATGCCGGAACGAACTATTACTGCTGTGCTGAATAAGGCAAAAGAGATGAATTATAAGCAATTCTCCTATTTACAGGCATTCCAAAATACGACCACAACATTACCGGAAAAAAGAGGGGGAACGTTTGCCCTTTTTGCCAATTTCCTTCCAGAGCATTTTCATATTGCTTCCGCGATTATGGCAAGCCTTGAGCACGAAATCAGCGCCTATGGCTATTCCCTTACCATTCACATGCTGACTCCGGAAGATATCGCCAGCCTGCAGTTTCCCCAGAATTTTAAATCGGAACAGGTTGATGCTATTCTTGGAATAGAACTTTTCGATGAAGCATATTGTAGAATGCTTTCTTCTCTGAAGAAACCACTTCTATTCTTTGATTCATATTATAACCCTAATGCAGCCCCTCTGGACGCCAATATCCTGCTCATGGAAAACAAAGGAAGTTCCTTTCGTATGCTAAATGAAATATTGAACCAGGACGGAATCCACAATGTCGGATTTATTGGCGACTATAATCACTGCATCAGCTTTCATGAACGCTACGAGGGCTATTGTCAGGCACTTGCTTTCCACCAGATTCCTTATGAAGAAGCATTCTGCATTACCCAAAGTGATGCTTTGTTCCATCGCCCTGATTTTATAGAACTTTCCCTGCGCAATATGACTACGCTTCCGGATTTGTTCTTCTGTGCAAATGATTTGCTTGCCTGGAAAACAATCTCCGTACTGAAAGCAATGAACCGGAAGGTTCCGGAAGATATTCTGGTCTGTGGTTTTGATGATACCATTGTATTAAATTCTCTGGATTCTCCTTTAACCACTGTTACAACTCCCAGCCGGGAAATGGGCATTATGGCAGCCCGCCTTTTGTTAGACCGGGTAGAAAACCCTCTTCTTCCACCTACTACTGTTTATCTGAATACCACGATACAAATGAGGGATTCCACTATCATTCCTTCTGCCGCCACAAAATAATCCGTAAAAAAAGGCGTCATATCTTCTTGTGAATCTAAATTACACCGGGCAGAACGCACTCTGCTACACGAAACGGCTCTAGGCGCTGTGCATCCTGCCCGGCGGGACTTTTTCATTCTAAAATTTACGCTTCTTCCTGACCGAAAACCATTGATTTCATTGAAATTATAAGTTCATTCCTTCCTCTGCTAATTTCAACATACTTTCTAACGGTACATTTGCCTTTTCTATGGTCTCTTTCTCTAACACCACTTCATTCGCAGGATTCCGTAATACTTCTACTACCTTTTCCAGTGATATTTTTTTCATGTTAGGGCAGAACTGGCGATGACCTACCGAATAAAATTTTTTGTCCGGGTTTTTCTGGGATAATTCATAGAATACGCCCATTTCCGTGCAGATAATAAATTTTTCATGATTACTTCCTGTGGCATAGTCGATAATCTGTGAGGTACTGCCTACAAAGTCTGCCAGTTCCAGAACATCCCACGTACATTCCGGATGGGCAAGCACCAGCGCCTCCGGATGAATTTTCTTCGCGTTCTGTACCAGATTAGCTTCTATACTTTTATGTACATGGCAAAATCCATCGTGGAAAATAAATTCCTTTTCCGGTACCTGCTGTGCCACGTAATGTCCTAAATTATTGTCCGGGATAAAGAAAATATGCTTATTTTTCAGGTTTTTCACTACCTTTACTGCATTGGAGGAGGTAACACATACATCGGAATGTGTTTTTATTTCTGCGGTGGAATTGACATAACAGACTACTGCCACATCTTCGTATTCCTTTCGCACCTGCTCTATTTTATCTATATCAACCATATGTGCCATGGGACAATCCGCTGTAGAATCTGCCATATAAACGTTTTTCTTCGGGTTCAATATCTTGGCACTCTCTCCCATAAAAGAAACTCCGGCAAACAAAATATTCTGATTGGAAATCTCGGTGGCAATTTTACTTAAATAATAGGAATCTCCCACATAATCTGCAATTTCCTGCACTTTTCCATCTACATAATAATGCGCCAGAATTGCAAAGTCTTTCTCCTGTTTCAACTGCGCTATTTCTTCTTTTATGTCCATATTTATTACCCTTTCTCGCTAAGTTTTTACCAAAATATAACTTTTATTATATTTTTAATAACCTAGTTTGTCAATAGGGTATTATCCACCTTCTAAAATTCTCTACCGCCACATCTACCTGACGATATACTGCTTCTTTCGTAAGCCATGCCATATGAGGTGTAATATAAGCATTCTTACAGTTGAAAATCTCCGTCTTTTCTTTCAACGGTTCACCACTTACCACGTCTAGTCCTGCCGCCAGGATTTTGCCACTATTTAAGGCTTCTATCAAATCTTCTTCTACAATAATATCTCCTCGCGCGGTGTTTATTAGAATCACTCCATCCTTCATCCAGGAAATTGTCCGTTTGTTAATCATCCCACGAGTGGCTTCTGTCAACGGACAGTGAATAGAAATCACATCACTGTTTCGGATAACCTCTTCCATAGACATCTGTTCAATAAACTCGTACTCTTTCCCTTCTTTTGGATGACGACTGTTAGCAATTACCCTCATGCCAAATCCTGCCGCCATTCTTGCCATCCAAAGCCCGATACTTCCAAGACCTATAATTCCAAGGCTTTTTCCATATAGCTCCATCTGCGGTGTAATGGGTGCAGGATTTCTTCCCAATTCTTCCGTACGATCGAAATGTTCTTTCTTATAATAATTACTGTTTGCCGTAATATCATGACAGATGTTCAAAAGCAGTGCCATGGCAAACTGTGCTACTGTCACATCCCCATAAATTGTATTTGTAACGGTAACACCATGACGGTTCACTGCTTCTCTGTCATAATTTCCGAAACCATGATTGAAGGTAGCTGCATATTTCAGTTTTGGATATTTGGTTAGAAATTCTTCGGAAAGACTTTCATCCTTTAACTTCATTCCCAGAATGGCATCTGCATTTTCATACACTGCTTCCTGTAATGCCACATCCTTTATTTCTGCTTCACTGACAATACATATTTCATCTATCCCGGCAATGTCAGAGAGTTTTTCTTCCCATAAATTCTTTAATTCCTCGAAGGAAACGATATCTCCACGAATTTTTTCCACACATACAACTACCTTCATTTCACTGACTCCTGTCTTTTCTCTTTTTCTTCTAAAACAATACACCAGATATGCCGTAATCAACTTCTGTCAAAAGCATATTTTCTACTTTTCCACCAATTCCCGAATCTCCTTTAGCGCCTCAATAAACAGGCGGTTTTGCTCCATGGTTCCCACTGAAATTCTTGGATATTCCAAATTGGTTCGGATAAGAATACCACGTTTCATGAACTCTTCATCCAGCCATTTTGCTTCTGCCTTTAAGTCGCAGAACACGAAGTTCCCGGCACTTTCATAAGGCTCATATCCAAGATTTCGTAACTCATCTATCAGGTAAGCCCGCCCCTCTTCTACCACTTTCAGGCTCTTCTCATAAAATTCGGTATCATCCAGTGCCGCCATAGCTGCCGCTAACTGTACATTGCTCATGCGCACTCCACCATAACGCCGGATATAAGCAGAAATCTCTTTATTGCTGATAACATAGCCGACACGGACACCTGCCATTCCATAGATTTTGGAAAAGGTATGTACCACTAACATGTTAATGTCATCCGAAATCTTCTGATACATGGACTTTTCCAGTCCTCCCGGAGCAAAGTGGATATAGGCTTCGTCTATAATCAGTATTTTATCCTTAGGGAATCTTTTCGCAAATTCATATACATCTTCCTGAGATTCATACACTCCTGTAGGATTGTTGGGATTACAGACAATGACAATTTTTGTTTTCTCTGTGATAGCGTTCAATAATCCATCAAAATCGCAGTGATTGTCCTCCTTATAAGGAACGGTCTTTTTCACTCCACCTGCTCTTGCAATGGTGCGGTTATAGCCACTGTAGGAAGGGGCTGAAATCAGCACCTCATCTCCTTCCTTTAAAAAAATCTCCATAATGACATTTAAGGCATGCTCTGCTCCCGAAGCAATATTCAGGTTTTCGATTCCAAGCCCATACTTTTCAAAAGAAAGCTCCTCTGCAAGCTTTTTGCGAAGCGCAGTGGCATTGGTATCCGGATAAGTATTTCCACTCTCTACTGCCGCTTTTGCAATGGCTTCTGCCGCCTTTGGAGAAATTCCAAGCTGATTTTCATTTGCAAGGAGTCTGTGGGCATACTCCAGATGGTATTTTTGTTTTGTTTCCTCAATAGATTTTCCACCTAATACATAGGTAGGCTCCACCATACAGATAGGTTTCGTCACTAAATGTTCAATCATAGGTTCACCGGCTTTCTACTCCTAATTTTATTTTTATTCCCTGTTTTATCATTTCCACACAATTCTCAATTCCCATTCTTTCACTATTCAGGGTAATGTCATAATTGACCGGATTGGTCCAGTAATTTCCTCCAGTATAATATTTATAATAATCACTTCTGTACTTATCGGTAGATGTAATTGCCAGGGTAGCTTCCTCTGCTGATATATCCATTCTGTCCATAATCCGTTTCAGGCAAAATGCCCTCGGCGCTTCGATATATACACTAAATACATTATCAAAATCCTTCAATATGTAATCTGCACACTTTCCAATAATGACACAGGATTCCTCCTTTGCCAGTCTTAAAATAATTTCTTTTTGGTATTCAAATAACTTATCATCTGAAATAAACTTTTTTTCCGGCTTTGGCGCAAAAGCTCTTGGCAACCCACGCATTTTATCTAACAGTGTTTTTCCTCTCAGCCGCTCATCCACTCCCATGAATCTTGTCTCATCTACTCCGCTTAATTCAGACGCCAGCGTCAGTATTCTATTCTCATAGCAGTGGATTCCAAGTTCCTTGGCTAACTGACTTCCAATCTGTTTTCCGCCACTGCCAAATCCCCTCGCAATGGTAATTACATAATTATCCATAGGCACCTCCATTTTCTATTGCTCTATTAAGCTTTTAAAAATTTTTTTTAAATGATTTAGAAACAATACAACCGTTTCCTGCTGCATGGAATTCTCATTCCAGTACAAATTGATATATCGTTTACACTCAATATCTGCAATGGAACGAAATACAATATCCTCTGCTCCCTCACACTTCCACGTGTATTTTGGCACCAGTGCCACACCCATCCGACCCTCCACAAAAGAAAACAAGGTCAGTCTGCTATCACATTCCATTAGTATTTCCGGCTGAAATCCTACTCTATGACAGGCAATCTCTGCAATTTCTGCCATAGGCATTCCCTGATGAGGAATGATAAACTTTTCTTTCTCCAGCTCATTTAGCTCTATTTTCTGTTTGGCTGCAAGAGGATGCCCCTTATGTAATGCAATCAGACATTCCTCTTCTAAAAGAACACAGGCATTTTTCCGTTCCGGCGGTCTGGTGGAATCTAAAATTACCAAATCAAACCGCTCCATATCAATATCCATTGTGGTATTTCTGGTGAAATTCACCGCAATTTCCGGATACTGCTTTTTAAATTCAAATATAATATCTGGCAAAAGCAGGGTTGCTACTTTTGCCGACAATCGTACCGCATCATTTTTCTTTTTTTCCAAATTCAATTCAGAAAGCATGTCATCATATTCCTGTAATATTTTCTCCGTATGTTTCAAAAAACTCTCGCCATTTGGATTCAGACTTATCTTCTTTCCCACACGGTCAAACAGGGGCACACCCACTTCCTCCTCCAGGCTTCTTAGAATCTTACTTAATGCCGGCTGGGCAATCAGTAATTCCTGCGCCGCCTTTGATATATTTTCATATTTTGAAATTGTTTTAAAATAAAGCAGATGCTGAATATTCATAGGCTTTCCTCTTTTCTTCTGTCTGAACTAATCCAGATAAAAAATACCGTCAAATACTTCTTTTCTGACCTTGATAAACTCTGCAGAAGTACGGTCTCTTTCTCTTGGCAGATCCACGTTAATGATTTTGCGAATGGTTCCCGGATTTTTTCCCATTACGATAATTCTGTCACTTAAATATACAGCTTCATCAATATCATGTGTTACCAAAATCATCGTAGTATGCTCCACTTCCCAGATTCGCATAATCTCTTTTTGCATGTTAATTTTCGTAAATGCATCCAATGCACCAAAAGGTTCATCCAGCAATAATACGGATGGATTGTTTACCAACGCTCTTGCAATGCTGCACCGCTGCTGCATTCCTCCGGAAAGCTGCATGGGAAGCGCTTTTTCGAATCCTTTTAATCCTACCAGTCCAATATTTTCTGCCACAAGATCCTTTTCCCCATTCTGCTTCTTTTTTGGAAGCCCAAACCTCACATTCTTCTCCACATTCAACCACGGAAATAATCTTGCTTCCTGGAAAATCATACCGCATTCCAGAGAAGGCTTTGTAATCTTTTTATCTCCAAGACAGACCTCTCCGCTCGTTGGAAGCTCCAATCCCGAAATCTGCCTTAAAAGCGTACTTTTTCCACATCCACTCTGACCTACAATGCTGACAAACTCACCCGCTTTAATAGACAAGTTCACATCCTCAAGAACATTCAGTTTTTGTCCTTTTAAATCATAGGTCTTATATACATGCTTAATTTCAACTGATTTGCTGCGGATACTATTTTCTTCTTTTCCCATTTCGTATCCTCCTCTATCTCTTATTTGAATACCATTTCAATATCCGGTCCTGAATCGCAATTACCACAATATCCAGTAAACATCCTACAATACCTATGGTCAGTAAGCCTATCATCATAATGTCCATACGTGAAATATTTCTTGCATATGCAATCATATATCCGATACCGGAAGCAGCACCTAACATTTCCGCGGATACTACACCTCGCCATGCATTGGCAAATCCAAGTCTTATTCCTGTTAAAATGCTTGGCAGGGATGCTGGTAATATCACCTTTGTTAATGTAGTAATCTGACCTTTTTCCAGTATTTTTGCAACCTCCAGGTACTGATTATTCACACCCTTGATTCCATCCATTGTATTAATAAATACCGACCAGAAACATCCGATAGTAATAACTGCCACCTTAGAGTTCTCACCAATTCCCATCCAGATTAATACAATAGGAAGCCATCCTACCATAGGAATCGGTCTTAGAATTCCTGTAATAACACTTAGCGCACTATTTACTGCCGAAAATATCGCCATAACAATTCCAAGAAACAAGCCAATTACCACACCGATTGCAAATCCCTTTAATACTCTCTGTGCACTTATCAGAAAATAATCCTGATAAGTATGGTCTGTCCAAAATGACACAAATGCATCCCATATCTTACTGGGAGCCGGCAGGATATGTGGACTTAACCAGCCCACATCTGCCGCATATTGCCAAAACATAATCAATAGAATCGGCGGAACCACTACCAACAACATGGATTTCAAATTAAATCTGCTGATAATTTTCCTGTAAAAATGATCTATTTTACTTTCATTCATAAGCGTCTCCTTTACAATATTACATAATTCCTGCTTCCTTTAAATATGTGTCATCAAATAAATCTTCCAGCTCCGGCTTTGTCAAAAGCACTTCCTGATTATAAAGAAAATCTACTGTTTTCATCAGCGAATCTACCTGCTCATCACTGAATACCGTACTGAACTCTGTGGTATCATAAATGGATTCTAAGGTTTCCCTTGGAACTTCTCCGCTCTCTGCTACAATATCAATTGCTTCTTCTTTATTTTCTTTTACCCATGTATTTGCTTCCTCGAATACTTTCATCATTCTTACAGCCACATCCGGATGTTCTTCCAAAAATTCATTTCCTGCTAAAATGACATTGATAATTGTTTTATATTCGGAAGCATCACAGACCTGATACATGTTATATTCATTTATTGCATTGGTTCGTTCCGGTTCTGTTACTACAACTGCATCAATATCACCGGAAGCTACTGCTGGTAAATACTCTGTGCTGTTCATGGAGTAATATTCAATATCATTAATGGTCATTCCTTCATTTTCTAACATCAGAAGTAACAACTGATGTAATGCGGTTCCAGAAGTTGCTGCTACCTTCTTGCCTTTTAAATCTGCAACACTCTCAATACCAGAACCATCTGCTGCACAAAGTACATATCCTTTCGAATTAGAACAATATGCTCCAACAATGGTTAATGGAGAACCATTCGAAATGGCAGAAACAGCCGGCTGGTCACCAATAATTGCAAAATCCAGTGCCCCTGCGGAAAATGCTTCTAACTCTGAGGTTCCATCTACAAAATTTTCAACAGTTACTGTAATATTGTCATCTGCAAATTCCTTTTCAAATAATCCCTGCTCTTGTGCTACCTTAAACGTAAAATACTTTGCCTGGTCACCAATGACAATGTTGATTTCTTCTTTTTCCGATTCCGATGTGTTCTTTTTTGCACCAGAACTATCTGTCTTCTGAGCGTCAGAACCACATCCCAACATAGTGGTTCCTAACATTCCTACTAGCAGTAAACTCAACACTGCCTTTTTCAACATTTTACTTCTCATAATTGTTTCCTCCTCTTGTGATGTGTATGTTTCGTATTTCTACCAGTTCCCTTATCTACGTCAGCATTTCGATAAATGCACTGACCCTTGTCAATAACTGTCCGCTTGGAGGACCCACCTGGAAGGATCCCTCTATGGTGATGCTTGGTACATCCAGACTCTTCATATAATTCCGTAACATTTCAAATTCTACACCGCCAAAAGAACATCCTACATAGCCATAGAAGATAACTCCTTTTCCGTTTGCTTCTTCTAACTGCTGGTTGATAAATGTCTTTCTATGTTCTGCCGAACCGGCTCTCTGGCTATTTAAGTAAAATCTTGCGATTGCTTCAATCGGGTCAATGGTCGTATCATATTTCTTGGTATAACAGTTATCAGAAACCCATCCGATAATGGCTCCGCCGCAATTATCTACTGCATGATAGATTCCAAATTCCTGACCTCTTCCTCCGACCCAGATAATTGGTACAACCTCTTTCCCTTCCGGGTTCTCGTTGGTCTCGCCTTTCATTTCTTCTAAAAGTTCGTCTAACAAATCCAGATATTCCTGTGGTCTGCCAAAATAGTGTCCCAATCCGGTCAATAGATACATGGTTGCAAGACTTTTGATATACAAAGGCTTTTTCTTGCGAAGCTCCATGATTTCTCTTACCTTGTCAATGGCTTCATTACATCTTACCAGCTCCGCTCTTATCTTCTCTCTATCCGGTTCTTTTCCATCTAATAAGAATCGTGCGGTATCTTCCAGCTCTTTGGTCATAAATCCAACCAACTGTTCATACTTCGCATCTCCATCCATGCATCCTGGCGGACGATACACATTATCCAGTCTGTGTACGTTGTAGCCCTCGTTTTTTACCAGTTCAAATGCCATGTTCTGTGCTTCACAGGATGAATTCTGTCCTACGATTTTCTTAATTGGGCGTTTTCTCTGTAAGTACCATTCACCAATCAGGGATTCCACCATGGAACAGGCTTCCTTTGGCACCAGAAAATGATTTTCCGCAATGGCGATTGCCTGCTTGCTTCCCAATCTTCCTAATTCCGTAGTTGCAACTGGAATACAGTCGCATCCATAAAACAATGGGCTTTCCCATATTGCCTGGGTATAAGCTGCATTCTTTCCTGCTTCACATTCTTTTTCTGCATATTTCAGATAGGAAACTGCCATATCAAATAATTTTCCAATGGCTTTGGAATAACTGTGCTGTACATTTTTACTGTATTCTATGTACTCTATCTGAGACTGCAAATTTATCTGTTTTCCTTCCATTTTCAACCCTCCTTATCTGCCATAACTTCTAATAATACTTCTATAAAGGCTTCTACCCTTGTTTTAATCTGTCCATCATCACTCTTGGAATAGTCAATCGCCATTTCAAGCACCGGAAGCCCCATTTCATGGAATTTCTGGATAAAGCAGTTCTTGGTAATTCCATAACATGGACAGAATTTCATGTAACCATAGATAATACCATCTACCTGATATTCTTCTGCCAACTTTGCGGCAAATTCTACACGCTTTTCAATGGGTGACATTCTTGCACATGGCGCCTGGTCGAGATAACCGTCTGCCAATGCTTCTACCGGGTCTTTTTCCTCATCCATATCATAGTAGAATGGACTTAATCCGGTACAGTGATCCTCTACTACGATTCTCGCACCAATCTGATTTTCTACGATTTCCAACAGACGCTTGTCTCCATCTGCAACCACACCGCCTAACATCATCAAACGGATTCTTCGTTTTCCCTGCGTTTTCACCTTACTTAATCGGTCATATACTTCATCCAGAAGGGCAATCATCTTTTCCGGTCCCAGATAAAAATATGCCTTGGTAATCTCTAAGAACTCATTTCCCTTGATTGGCGGGTCCGGCAGCTTTCGCAATTCGGAAATCTTACGTATTCCTGCTCTCACCTTGTTATAAAGCTTAATCTGCTGGCGAATGGCTTCTTTTTCAATGGTATTTCCACTTAATCTCTCCAGACTTAAACGGAAGTTTTCCATTTCTTTTCGAAATTCCTGTCTGGAATTTTCCCGGTCTGTCTGTCTTGGCAGCGTATAAATCTCTGTACTGACAAAATTGTCATTGATGGACTCTGCTACCTTTCTCATGGATGCACAGGTATAGAAGGTATATACCTTATCCAGTACATCATAGATTGGATTTTTCATGGCAAAGGAACCAAGACATGACTTTGTCAAATCACAGAATACACTCTTCGTCATGACTTCACCTGCCGCCACGGTTTCTGTGTCTCCTGCCTTAAATAATCTTGCATGATCCACGCCCGCAGCATTTAACATCTCCGGCGGAGTATAGGAACATACATAGCCAACCTTTTTCCTGCCATTTTCTTTGATAAATTCTGCCTGACCTTCTACAACTGCTTCTTTTATGAATTCCGTATCAAAATCATTGCCTGTTTCTAATACATCTACTGCTACTTCCTCCATATTCAGATACTTCAAAGCATAGATTGCCGCTCCTAAGCAGCCTGCATAAATCATGTTCAGCTTTGTTTCCTTGATAGGATGTCCTATTACTTTTTCCAATGCATGACGCATTCCAACGTTATTTGCAACTCCACCGGAAAACTGTAATTCAGGCTCTAATTCTACTCGTTTTACCAGAGTGTATACTCTCTGTGCCGCCGCATAATGGACACCGGCTGCAATATCCTGCGCGGTTTCTCCGCTTGCCCTTAAGGAAATAATCTCGGATTCTGCAAATACCACACATTGACTGCTGATTTCTACTTCTTTTTGGGATTTCAGTGCTTCTTCCCCAATGGTATCTACGGTAAATCCAAGAATGGTTGCTACTTTTTCTAAAAAACGTCCGGTTCCGGCTGCACACTTATCATTCATAATGAAGTTCACTACCTTACCGGTCATGGGGTCTACCTTAATTGCCTTGGAATCCTGTCCGCCAATATCAATGATGGTTCTTACATCTGCATCCAGGAAATGCACGCCCATGGCATGTGCTGAAATCTCAGATACGATTTTCTTTGGCACTTCCGGGAAGTTCATGGATACCCTTCCATATCCGGTTCCTACGATATATTCAATATCCTTCATGTTATAACCGGATTGTTCAAATAACTGTTTTAACAATTCATTTGCCGTTTCCTGCATATCAAATCCGGTTCCTATCTGTGCGGTATAGATATTTCCTTCTCCCAGTAATACCGCTTTTCCGGTTCTTGAACCAATATCGATTCCGATTACTTTGTTCTCTGCCAGTTTTTTTGCCAATCGTTCATCAACAATATCTGCTACTCTCATTTCTTCTGCCCTCCTTCATAGTAATGCTGCGCATAAATAGCTGCGCCTAATGCTCCATTAAAGGACATATTAAAATCAATATCTAAAAACTTCTGACCTACTACCTCTTCCAATGCTGACTTCATTCCGGGATTGTTTGAAACCCCTCCGGAAAATACCAGCTCCGGTTCCAAGCCGATACGATTTACCAGATTTTTTACTCTTCTTGCAGATGCAACGTTTACGGCTGCAATAATATCTGCTCTGGATTCTCCTTTTGCTCTTAAGGAAACAATTTCTGACTCTGCAAATACCACACACTGACTGCTGATATCCAGCTTCTTTTTCGATTCCAATGCCAGTTTTCCAGCTTCCTCCAGCTTCAGGTTCAAAAGGTCTGCAACTTTTTCAAAGAAACGTCCGGTTCCGGCTGCACATTTATCATTCATAACGAATTCTGCTACCTTTCCGCTTTCTGTTTCAACCTTGATTGCCTTGGAATCCTGTCCACCAATATCGATAATGGTCTGTGTATCTTTGTTCAGAAAATGTGCTCCCATGGCATGACAGGAAATCTCTGTAACGGAACCATGCGGAATGGCAAAGTCCATTGCAATTCGTCCATATCCGGTTCCTACGATATATTTGATGTTCTCCTGCTTCTTTCCTGACTCTTCCAGTACCCTCTTGATTAAATAGTCTGCTGTCTCCTGCATATTTACTCCAGTTGCAACGGAGTAGCATACCAGTTGTTCCTTATCCAGCAGAACAATCTTACCCATTCTCGAGCCTATGTCAATTCCTACGGTTGTTACAGGTAAGATTTGATCATATAGTCGTTTATCAATGATTTGTTCCGTATGCATATAATTCCTCCTATCAAATTATTAAAAAAAGAGAAGCGCATAAAGCATGCTTTGAAAGCTCCTTTGCTTTGTGCGTTTCTCTTTTTGATAAGGCTATCTTACCTGAACTTTTTGGAATCGTCCAATATCTATTTTTCATATTCTATATGCTGTTTTTTATATAAGTGTTGCTTTGGTCTATGGATTGGAAGTTTATTTCTATATTACATAAAAAGGCAAAAAAAATCAATTTTTACTTTTTTAAATTCCAATATCTTCAGCATACTCCCTTGCATATTCTGCTTCATATCTATAATCATTGCTTAAATAGTCATATATTGAAGCTGTTTTCGGCGAACTTCTCCTGATAGCCTCCGCATTTTCTTTATATTTTCTGGATATTTCCATCTCCTCCTTTCCTGCTGTTGGAGAAAATATGCCTCTCATATTAAATATGCTCATTGCATACGACCTTTTCAAACTATCATCATAATATTCCTCTATAATTTTTCTTACCGCTTCACAAGGATAATAATCATCACTTCCTATTGGTGAATATGCAAGTATTCTTCCTAGCAAACGTTCAAATAATTGACTTTGTTCTTGTTTTGCAAGTAACTTTTTAAATTCAGTAACCCAAGTTCTTAAATCCGCTTCATCTACAACGCCATTATGCTCCGCCGGACAGAAATGTGCTTTATCAAACAAACGATAAATATGTTCCCATCTCTTTTGCTTCTCCTCTGATATTTCCTTTTCCTCCTGCCCATCTTTTATAAAAATCCAATCTATCATTTCTGCATATATCTCTGGATTTTTCTGCATAGCACGTTTCGTACATTTCATTTGCTCCCAATCTAAAATTTCATGGTATAAAATTTCGACTTCAGCAACTTTGATACAGGTATCTGTTTCAATAAAAGCACCTTGTAATACCTTAAGAATATCCTCCATATATGATGAAGATAGGTTATTAATACTTCCCACCTCCATTTTTGACATATCTATTACGTGCTCTAATAGTTTATCAGCAGTAAGAAATGAACTAGCAGCTTCCAGCAAATTCATAAATCCAGCTTGAGTTCCATATTTTTTACACTGCTCAATTTGCCAACCAAGCACCTCCTTATCCTGTTGATAAAAATACTGACGTCTCCAATACAATCGCTTTACCGTTTCATTTTCACGCTCAATAAGAGGCAACTGTATCATATTTAATCTTTCCAGACTATATAAATTGACTAACACATCATCAGAGCAACCTACATCTTTTGCTATATTGATAGCTCTCTCCAATATAGTTTCATTTTGTCGATATAAATATTGAACATAGTCTACTGCCATTCTCCCATTCTGCTGAGCCTCTAATAAAGTAGCCATTATATCACTATCAAAGTTCCCATTACAATAATACTTTGCAAGATAAATTCCTAATGTACCATTATCCTGTACTGCACATATTTCACTTAATTTTTTTATACTATATCTGCATTTCTTAATCTCTTTTAGTCCATCAGATATTTCTACCTCCATAGCTTCTTCATTTCTTTCATGCGCAGAATCTTCATTATGCGGAACTGGATTTAATAATGGGAAATTGTATCTTGCTACAAACAAATATTGATAATCATATATGGGATTATTCATTTGAATACGATTCATAACTGCTTCAAATTTTACCAGCTGTGCACTATTCATTGCCCACTCTGCAGAAGAAAAGTACCTATGTCTGTGTATTTCAGAACGCAGCGCATTCTTTATTTCCATTCTTTCCCAATCATCCATTGACTGAACAACATAATCAAGTTTCTTAAAAAGCTTATCTTGATATTCCTCTGGAAATTTATCCACAGCTTCCAGCATTTTCTTCCAACGTTCTTTTGAAAAATCCATATTATTAATACAAAGCTCCATATATGCATAATATGCTTTATAAACGTCTTTATTAAGCAACTCTGACAATTCTGTAACATCGCGGTATTTCGGATGAGATAAGCTACCAACCACCGTTGTTTTTTGTCCCGGTAACTCGCTATAAATTATATCCCATGCATTTTTATCTAACCCAAACGCTTCTCCTGCTAATACAATTTTATCATCTGTATCTAATGCAGATAATTGTATCCACGGGCAAAATACATTTATCAAAATTTCTTTGGGACTATTACTTATTGGATATTTTATAGAAAAATCATCCATCCTCAATAGCCATCTCATTGCTCTTGACGCAAATTCCTTTTGCATTAATAACTGTTCTACTCCCCACAAAATATTTGTATAATAATTTCTCCCAAATAATACATCTCCGCCATCTGCTGTAAAAACAGCTTTTAATCCAGTTGGATTCTCCCACTCTGATTCCAATGTTTCCATAACAGCCTCAGGAGAAGCCTCGCAAAGCTCCTGAAAATATTGAGTTATATACATCCACTTATTTGGTGTATTAATCTCTAACATTATGTTCTTTACAACTTGATCAATGGAAAACTGACTTTTCCTATCCTTTATATAATAAGCTTTCATAATCAAGCTTCGCAGCATACCATTTTTCAATATAGAAGACCAAAAAACATCCTCTTTGTCTAAAGAACGATAAAAGTGTTCTTTCGGTGGATAATTAAAAATCGGGTCTGACTCAATCAATACCTCTCGCAAAAGCTCAATAAATTCCTTCCACATTCGCGAATCCACATCTAAATAAGGATTCAAATAATCCCATGCATTTTCAACTCCGGCTAATTGATAATATATTTTTCCGTGGTTTTTAATTTTAAGTACTAAGGGTTCCTCGCCTATCATATATGGCTCAATATAACACATTAAATCTTCATATGAACATTGAGCTAATTGTGATATTACAATTTTATCCCCCTCTGCCTCTGTCCACTTTCCACACAACAGAACTGCCAATAACTTATTTTTATCCCCCTCAATCCACATTGGTTTTCTGCAGTAAAGACCATTAAAAATCCTCTTTTTCATTGGTATATATAAACCATGCGTATCTTCAACCAGTCGATATGCCGCCTGATAATCCATTCCGGCAGCCTCAAGTCTTGTTATAATTGTATTTCTGGTTCGCTTTCTCATACAGAGAGGATTTTTCCCAATGCAATGCTCATCCTCACCATATACAAAAATATTCGTGTTATCAGGAATCGCTATGATTTCTTCCACATAAAACCATGGAATAAGAACAGCATTACTTATTCCTGTTTCACGCAACCCTTCCCAATCTTTTTGATTTTTTACCACCAAAACAGCTCTTTTATCTTTTCTTCTTCGCATTTCATTTAAAATGCAATAAATCATTTCTTCTCTGCATTTCCCTGTAATGTATATAGAATTTTCCAAAACCCTCTTTGCGAACTCTACTTGAAACTGTTCATCATCGATTTCAAAAAAATCCAAATCGATACTTGGTTTATCCGTAAACATAAGTAATTTTCGTTCTATCTCATCTGTTGCATATATTTCCAATTTTCGAGGCTTAATTACACTCATTGCCTGAAACACTTCATCTATTCTCTTTTGAAGTATTTCTAATTCTTTTGCTTCTTCCTCTCTCCAATCATTCATATACACTTCAGTATACCGTTGCGGATTATTTTTTTTGATATATTCAATTATTACGATGATAAAATGCCGTGTATAATATTCTGCCTGATCATGTGGAATCTCATACATTTTCATTAAACCAGTAAGTTCTTTTTCTAAACTATTACGCAACTCAAATCCATTATTTTTATTTATACTTCTAGCTAACTCTTTCATATTGCTTTTACTCATCAACACTGCTATATCATCAATCAATTTTTCTGCACATCCAATATCTTTAATAAAGAATTCCCCTGTATCGACAAACAATGCTTTCCATTCTCTTTTTTCTTTTACGGAAGTTAGCACCTCTTTCGCTCCTGCTAATATCATTTCTCCTGCAACATCTTTCATTAACTCACACATCGCAAAACCTCCCGTCTTCCTAATCATAAACACATGAAAACACATCATAAACGCACGCGTGCGTTTATTTTACTAAATTATACCTTGCCGTTCTTCCTTTTCCTACTAATACCAGCTTTCCGTTATTTGCAATCTTTTTGAGAACTCTATAAGCCTGACTACTATTAACATTAAGCAATTCGCTGACATTATCACGTGTTACATAGCCACCTTGTTTCTTCGCTAACTTCAAAACTAATTCTTCATATTTTACACTATCTATTCCTGTTTGTCGTACATATCCAACAATATTATCCTGTTCTCTATATACTTTCGCACTTAATATATAAGCCCTGCTTTTTCCTCTTACAGTTGCTTTTTCCCTGCTGTCAAATACCATGACAATAACTCGTTATTTCATCAAACTCCTGTTTTATTTTATCAGTTAATATATTTTCTTTATTAGTTGATAAAATATTTTTTATATATTCCTCTCCTTTTTCGATTATCTCTTTTTCTAATTGTTTAAAACTAATTGTTTGATTTGTCCATTCGCCAGCTTCTGGCTCTCTTAGTTCAAACTCTATATCATGAGAGCCCTGTTCTTTTTTTGCTTTTACAGTACTTATTACTACCTCTTCATTTCTTTTTTGGAACACAATCCAAGTATTATATGATTCTACATCACTAAGTGCAACATAATCTTTTGTCATTAAGTTCTTAATAACTTTGGCTAATCTTTCAAACCAATCATATAATGAAACTTTATCCATAATCTCTTCTATCTCTTTTGGATACATTTCACCATAAACATAGTCATTACACTTAATTTGAAAAAATTCATGTTGTCCTACAAAATCATCATACTCACCATGTATTATTCGATAATTTAACTCAAACATATATTACTCCTATCTAAAATCTTCTACAGTATATCTATATACACCATAAGCCGTATCAAATGTTCCGTCATCTTTTATAAATATATTTATAATTTCACCATTAATCTCTACTAATTGTAAACCAATTTTCCTTTGCATAGGTAGACAGCTCTTCCGCACTAGGGTTTCACTTCGTGAACAGGTAGGTGATACAGTTATTTTTTGAAAAGGGGATTTATGGAGTTGAGAGTCCTAAACTTGTTCCATAGAGTATGTCATATTCCCCAAATCCTCATGTCACAGTAACTCATAGGTGACTTTATCTAAGTATAATTTTATTACACTAAAAAATATATAATCGACCTTTTCTTCTGCTGACATACCAAACTCCTTACAGAAAATTTTTGCCAAATAATCGCCACCATCCTCATAATCCCAATTAATAAGCAAAAATTCTACTCTGTTATTTTTATCTACATTTATATGTTTTTTGTAAGTTACTTCATTCTTCACTCCAATCCTAAAGATTTATTTACAGATTTTCTTGAACGTTGTGAAATTTTCAATTATTGCTTTATATATTTCATCTACCTTCAACCTTTTTTCACTCTGCTTTCTAACAATTTCTTCCCATGTAAGATTCGGGGTCAGTTCTCCGGCTGATGTTGACTTTGGCTACTATGGTACTTCCATTCCGGAAAGTCAGATTCCCTGCTACGGCTACCTGGACTGATGGGGATGAATACGGAGGTTTTTATGAAATTTAATCACAGTTAAAACTTTTTACATATAATAACCCTAAAATTATTTATTGTTTATAATTCTCAAAACTACCACTTTTTAACTCTTTAATCATATTTCTTCTGCTATCAATATTTTCAGTTCTAAACATTTTTATAAAATCTTTCTTTTTCATAAATTCTTTTATATCATCAATATCTTGTATATATCCTTTTGCACATAAAATTCCTTCTATCGCACAGGTTCTAATTACACTATCACTGTCATTTATGTATACATCTACCAAAAAAGAATATACCTCGCTTTTGTCTGCCAAATGAGACAACCGCGAAACTACCACCATTTTATTGTTAGATAGCCTATAATTTTCCTTTAAAATATCTAGATATTTTTTTTCTTCCGTGGCATTATATAATGCCTCCGCGATATCAACGCTATTTCCGCTCGGAACAATACAAAAATTCAATTTTGTTTTTAATGCCTCTATTCCATTATATTTTTTTAACTTAGGCAGAAACTGTGCTAATCCAATCTCATTTCTATCAACAAAATTCTTCCATATAATATCCTCCACTTCATCTCGTTCCCAATCATATATATTTTCTAAAGTCAAAGGATAATATCCGTCCAGTTTTTTTCTCCCTGTCGCTTTAAGCTGATTTATTAAACCAATATATGCCTGACTATTTTCCATCTATTATCACCTCCTGTATACTAGTTACTGTTCCATCTAATATTTTTTCCTTTAATATTATTTCCTCTATTTCTTTCCACACTCCACCATAATAAGGTTTTCCATCTTTAATAATATGTGCATATACAACATCACCGCTTGCTCCATTCGCATACTGACTCGAAAGAGCTTCCCATATTGGTTTCTGGTCTAATACTGTTTCCGTCCCCCATTCAGGATACATTTTTTGCAGAATACTCCAATCATCAAACACTTGACCTCCCGAAGTCTGCTCCATAATGGTTCCACCTATCCCATCTGCATATGCTGCCGCTCCCTCTTTATTTCCACTCCAGAATACCGCACCATTATGGGGTGACGATGTATCAAAATAGGATGCCATTTTCACATAATCACCTGCTTTCAATGCTTCATATGCTTCTGCTATCTGTGTACTATTTAATCCAGCTGCACTTGCTCTTTCTGAAAATTCATTATAAAAAATAACTTCTCTATTCCCCGAAATATTAAATTTCCCATCAATCCCATTCAGCCCCTGTGCCGTCACTCCACCCGCAAGCATACCTGCCAACATGCTTGCTGTCTGGTTCCCTGTTACATTCATAGTGGCTGCTGACGCCAGTTCTCCGGCTGCCATGGAAATTCCCTCTTTGGCTACGATAGTGCTTCCACTTCGGAAGGTCAGATTCCCCGCTACGGATGCCTGACTGATGGGGATGAATGCAGAGGCTGCAAAGGCAAAGATGTTTTCTGCCATATAATAAGCATCTTCATTCCCCTGGAATATCACATCTTTC
>CASFBK010000010.1 GCA_949292785.1 uncultured Eubacteriales bacterium | reverse complement strand
GCGGGCACTGCGGACTACAACACATATGCCAAAACTGACAGAGACAAATCGACAGCCCGCTGGAGCATTTGGCTATGGCTGTTTTGATAGGGCGAATGCTCGCAATCAGGAGGATAACATCATGGGAAACCATATAAAATATGATAAAATTCTGGACTCTCTTCAGGAATTATTAGAAACAAAAGATATAGAATCCATTTCCGTCAGCGAAATTGCAAAAACTGCGGGCATTGGAAAGGGAAGCATCTACTATTACTTTCCTTCCAAAGATGCTATTTTAGAAGCATTGATAGAACGAAATTATGAAAAGCCTATCGAGACCGCTAAAAGCCTTGCAATTCAGACAGAAATTTCTCCTTTTATGCGTATGGCAATGATTTTTCAGGCTTGCCGAAATTCTTCTCTGGAATTCCACAGTCACAGAAGTGTCTCCGTACCGCCCAACGCTCAGGAAAATTCATTGCTGCATCAGAAATATCTGAATCATCTGGTGACGGAGTTAAAGCCTGCACTAACTGAGATTATCAAACAGGGAATTGAAAATGGTGATATTCACTTCGACCATCCTGCCGCCTTAGCAGAAATTGTATTGATTGTACTTGCGGTAAAATTGGATAATACCTTGATTCCTTCTACACCGGAGGAAATTCAGGAAACGATACTGGGATTAATCTCCCTGCTTGAGAAAGGTACCGAAAACCCTGCAGGGTCTTTGAATTTTTTGATGACGTAAGGGAAAAGCCACCTTAAGAGTGGCTTTTCTATTTTTCTCCTACAAATACGTCATTACTTCTATATTACTTCCATTTACATTCAATATTCAATACAGAAGTCGGCATACCAATAAACTGAACATCAAATTTGAGACTTGGCTCAACAGTTGATTTAGCACTATGGATTCTAAAACTTAGCTGCCATCCATTGTCGAGATACATTTCAACTGTATTTTCACTATCTGGCTTAAATTCCAAAGCTACCATTCTCGTAGGCAATTCCACTACCGGAACCATGATTGCTGACACCTTAACTTTACTCGGTTTATTTAACGTGCCGTGCATATTAAATGTATGAATCAGCGTAAGTTGTTTGCTGTCTTTGCTCACAATCTTATAGTAATCCTCAATACCAATAAGATATTCTATCATCTTCCGTGGCATTGCTTTATCTTTTTCATTTGCCCTATTAATCTCATCTATAAACGCCTGCAATAAAGGTATATATACCCTTTGATTCTTGTCCGCTATTTCTGACCATCTGGTGCCATTTGCCTTTTCCTCTTTAAGCATATCGAAAATTGGTCCTACTGCACTCCAATAGCTATCACTGCACGGTATTCCAAACCATTCTTTCCCAAAATCCAATTTATAGCTAAGCCGACTATGCTTAACTGCAGCATGATTATGTTTAATACTTAAACCAATTTCCCATTTGATATCTTTTCTCTTAATTACAATGTCTCTTACATCCCCCTTAATTCCTTCCCCATCTTTCTGAAATTCCAGTGTTAATTCATCTCCATCATTCTCAGATAACTTGGGTTCCAATTCTAAAACAGCATCAATTGCAGCATTAGCTGAAACCATAAATATTTTCTGCATATCTTCATCCATAATTGACCATGCACGTTCATTCGCAATCAGGCTAGAATTTTCAATGATACGTGTTTTTCTCGATTTATGTAATGCCTTGTATAATGTTTGAATCCATGCATATTCATAAGCCCGCCCCTGATCATTACTCCTTGTACTCATTTTTCTTTTATTAACCTCCTTCGCATCTATAACTTCACTATCTACCTCAACCTCTGTTCCATTTCCCTCCAGATATTTTTTTATGGCACTTGCTATTTCATATGCCAAATTTACCGGGACAGCATTCCCAATCATTTTATATGCAGTATTTGTATCCTCATAAATGAACTGAAAGTCATCTGGAAATCCCTGAACCCTTGCAACCTCTCTTATTGTCATTCTTCGATATAAATCTTCTTTACCTTCAACGAAACGACAATCATTTTTCCCAACTTTCTCCATCTTTGGTGCTTGCGGATGTAATTGACACTGCCTGCCAGATGCCTGCACTGTAAATGCCTGTTCATCCCATGACTTAACTCTATTTCTACTCATAAAAATTGGAGAATATGCGCCTGTAAAATATTCGTTATTATTTATAGCTTCTGGATTATGATGGTTTTTAGGACCTGCTGGGACTGCAGTATCTTGCAAATCCCATATAACATCTTTTAAAGTTATTTTTTTACTGTCATCTTTTGTAGAACCTTTTGGAAATCCAAAATCTATATTCAGGTCATGTCTAAAACCAATATAGAATACTCGCTTTCTTTCTTCTGCAACACCATAGTCTTTTGCATTTACCATAGTAAATGATACATCATACCCATTCTCCTCAAAAAGTTGCAAAATATTCTGTACCGCATCGGAGTGTCTTTTTGCCAACATACCACTGACATTCTCAGCCAAAAAAAACTTCGGTTGAAATTCTTTTAATATTCTAATATAATCAAAAAACAATTGACCTCTTGAATCTTCTATTCCTTTAAGTGAACCAGCCTCTGACCAAGACTGACATGGTGGTCCACCAATTATTCCATCTACTTCTCCCTCAATAAACTCTGCAATATCTTCTTTTCTTAAGTTTCTAATATCACCTTCAATAAGGTGGGTATTAGGGTGATTTGCCTTAAAAGTTGCCCATATTGTTTTGTCAAATTCATTTGCAACCGGAATATCAAATCCTGCTCTTTCAAAGCCTAAATCAAGTCCTCCACATCCGCTAAACAGGCTAATTACTTTCATTTTTGTAATCTCTCCTACAATTTTTATAAGCTTTGTATTTTCATCCAAAATATTTTAGAACTACATTATTTTCAAAACCATATTCGCGTCAAAGGAACATATGTTCTTTCTTGCATTTATCATATCATAAAAATATCATTTTGCCAATATAATATTTTTACTTTTTATTTACTCGACTAGAAATAATACCTTTTCTATCATAATCGAAAATTCGAAAAAATCATACAATAAACAAGGACTCCCCACACCCTTTCAGAGCATAAGAAGTCCTCTGTTATTTTGTCTTATTAAATTAGCAATTCATCTCTGTAAACCTGCCAAATATCCCGATAACTTATTAAAACTTACCAGCCTTAGCAGCTTCCTCAATGCTAACTGCAACAGCAACGGTAGCACCTACCATTGGGTTGTTACCCATTCCGATAAGTCCCATCATTTCAACGTGTGCAGGTACGGAAGAAGAACCAGCGAACTGTGCATCAGAATGCATACGTCCCATAGTATCTGTCATACCGTAGGAAGCAGGTCCTGCTGCCATGTTGTCCGGATGAAGGGTACGTCCTGTACCACCGCCGGATGCAACAGAGAAATATTTCTTACCCTGCTCGATACATTCTTTTTTGTATGTACCAGCTACTGGATGCTGGAAACGTGTTGGGTTGGTGGAGTTACCAGTGATGGAAACACCAACGTTTTCATGATGCATGATAGCAACACCTTCCTGAACATCATCAGCACCGTAACATTTTACAGTTGCACGAAGTCCATCAGAATATGCTTTTTCATATACAATGTTTAATTTTGCTTCTTTGTAGTCATATTTTGTTTCTACAAAGGTAAATCCGTTGATACGGGAAATAATCTGTGCTGCGTCTTTTCCTAAACCATTTAAGATAACGCGTAATGGTTTCTGACGTACTTTGTTTGCCTTTTCAGCAATACCGATAGCACCTTCTGCTGCTGCGAAGGATTCATGTCCTGCTAAGAAACAGAAACATTCGGTCTCTTCTTCTAATAACATCTTTCCTAAGTTACCATGTCCAATACCAACTTTTCTGTGGTCTGCAACGGAACCCGGGATACAGAATGCCTGAAGACCCTCTCCGATTGCTGCAGCTGCATCTGCTGCTCTCTTTGCACCTTTTTTGATTGCGATTGCTGCACCTACTGTGTAAGCCCAGCATGCATTTTCAAAACAGATTGGCTGGATTTTCTTTACCTGCTCGTAAACGTCAAGTCCAGCATCTTTTGTAATTTTTTCAGCTTCTTCGATAGAGCTGATTCCATAACTGTTTAATACAGAATTAATCTGGTCAATTCTTCTTTCATATGATTCAAATAAAGCCATTGTCGTCTCTCTCCTTCCTATTCTTCCCTTGGGTCGATAATCTTAACAGCGTCAGCTACACGGCCATACTGTCCTTTGGCTTTTTCCCATGCAGTGTTAGGATCATCACCTTTTTTAATGAAGTCAGTCATTTTTCCAAGAGAAACGAACTGATATCCGATTACTTCGTTGTCAGCGTCAAGTGCAATACCTGTTACATAGCCTTCTGCCATTTCAAGGTAACGAACACCCTTTTCCTTGGTTGCATACATAGTACCAACCTGAGAACGAAGTCCTTTTCCTAAGTCTTCCAGACCAGCACCTACTGCAAGTCCGTCATCAGAGAATGCACTCTGTGTACGTCCGTAAACGATCTGTAAGAATAATTCTCTCATAGCTGTATTGATAGCATCACAGACAAGGTCTGTATTTAATGCTTCCAGAATGGTTTTTCCCTGTAAAACTTCTGCTGCCATAGCTGCAGAGTGGGTCATACCGGAACATCCGATTGTTTCAACTAATGCTTCTTCGATAACACCATTTTTTACATTTAATGAAAGCTTACAAGCACCCTGCTGGGGAGCACACCAGCCTACACCATGTGTAAAACCTGAAATATCTTCAATTTTTTTGGAATGAACCCATTTTCCCTCTTCCGGGATTGGAGCTGGTTCATGTTTTGCGCCTTTTGCTACCGGGCACATCTTTTCAACTTCCTGAGTGTAAATCATTTTAAGACTCCTTTCAATCCATACATTAAATTTTGATTGTTATGTATTTAACATACTTAATCATATTTAATCACATTTTGACGAATTCGTCAATCCAATACTTCCATTTTCATAAAGGAAACAGATGCAATGGCCGCTCCGGCGAAGGTAAGTAATCCCATTACAAGAATCATTAAGAAAAATCCTGCATCTAATCCCCAGATAAAATATCCGACTGCCGCTGCTACGATTGCCACAATCATGGCAATTCCCTGAAGAAACATTTTTACAATGGTTCGTCCGGTATTCCCCAGGCTTTTTCCTATGATTGCATCTGCAAGCATTCCATAATACAGGCGGTTTGCCATCAGACAGATATACAAGAGCACTGTAAGTACCGTAAGCACCGGACCCATACCGAATACTACTGCCCCGGGAAGGGTAAGAAGAATTCCATCCACAATAGCCCGGATGTGCTCAATCTTAGTGGAATACCATACCTTTTTCAGCGGAGAATCCGGAATCAAATAGGTATATGGATTTTCCAGTTCTTTTGACCATTTTGTGGCATATCCGCTGAAAATAAATACGGTGTACGCTGCTACTGCCGGAATGACAAAAACCTTCCACGGACCAAATACCTTCTCGATATCATTGACATATCCATAAACCGCAATTAAAATGCCAAGCCCCAAGCACAAAAGCGTATTCCATCCAAAGATAAAGGTTTTATTTTTCTTATACTCCAGCATCTGACGGAAGTAGATTGCTTTCGCATAGTTTCCTTTGTATTCCACGGAAGCTTCTTTATATTTCGCTTTTTTTCCAAACCTCAGGTTTGTCATTTCACCCTTTTTCGCTTTTTCCCGACGAATTTGATATTCTTCCGCAAACTTCATGGCATCTTCAAAATATTCTCCGGTACATTTCATTTTCCTTGCCAAAACGAACATACCAAGGGTTGAGCCTAAAAACAGCACGGTCCCAATTACATTTATCACATCCGGTCCCAGAAAAACAAGATGTGCCACCGCAATATTCCATCCTACAATCGGAATCAACTGAATCACAGGCATCGCAAGATAGTCCCGAATCACAGCAAACTCTGCTTCTCGGGTCAACAACAGGTAAACACCAATTCCTACGACAACTGCCATAAACGCGTACATCACAACCGTTAAGCCTTTAAAGAATTTTTCATGCAGCCTTTCATTTCCATAACAGAAGATAATAATACTTGCCTCTAAAATACTTTCAAAGACTACAAAGAAAAGAAAATATACCAGCATCTGTACAATCCCTGCATGAAACCAGTAAATTCCAAAAATGAAAATTGCAATTCCAAGCAGTATGTTCATGAAAAATGATTTTACCCCTGCAAACATCAATATCATCTTGGGGCTTACCGGCGCCTGAAACACAAAATGCACCTCTGAGGGGCGAAACAAAAGCCCACGCCTTTTACTGTAACCAATGATATTACTCGGAAGAATCAACAGTACAATACAGGCCAGTACGGTCACCAGATTTTCCGGTGTTGCAAGATTGGACTCCTTTATCATCATATTAAAACTCCAGAAAATCATGACAACATATAAAAGAATAAAAATCAGCGCTACATATGTCATAGGCTTTTTCAATGCTTTTTTAATTCGGTTTAAAATCGTTCTCTGATAAAGATAAATCAATCCCTTCATTATGCTTCACCGCCTCCCGTAATCTTGAAAAACAGTTCTTCGATATCTTCATCCTGCGCCTGTTCTCTGGTAAATTCTCCAACGATTTTTCCTTTTTCCATAATAAACATCACATCCCACAGGTCTTTTACCATTTCTAACATATGGGTACTAATTAAAATGGTAACACCTTGTTCTTTTAACTCTAAGACAACTTCCTTTAATTCTTTAATGGCTGCCGGGTCAAGTCCTACCATAGGCTCATCCAGCATAAGTACCTTTGGCTTTACTGCAAGGGCACAGCAGATACTCACTTTCTGCATCATTCCCTTGGAAAGCTCATTTCCAAGCTTATTCTGCTTGTCATCCAGTTCGAACCGCTTTAATAATACATCTATTTCTTCGTTGGTAATCCCGGAATCATAAGCACGTCGGATATATTCAATATGTTCTCTTACATTCAGGGCATCGAACATAGCCGGAATCTCCGGAACATACCCAAAAATTCTCTTTGCCTCTAAGCTTCTTGCCGGCATTTTCTGAATCCCTACGCCTCCCTCATAGCGCAAAAGTCCCGCAATACTTTTTATAATGGTAGACTTTCCTGCACCATTGGGTCCCAGCAGGATTCCTACTTTTCCATCCGGTACTACAAAGCTCACCTGGTCTACTGCCAGATTCTTTCCATATTTCTTGGTCAATTTTTGAATTTCTAACATAACGCTTCTCCTTTTCCTTCCACGAAATTTTCTTTTTCGTATACAAAAAACAACGCATATTTTGTATTAGCTACTTAATACAATAATACATGCGTCGTTTTCTGTCAATATCTTTTACCTTAACTTAACCTTAAATTTATTTTAGAATAGAGGTCAGCTCTTCTCTCGGAATCTCAAAGGATACTGCTCCCATATATCCAGGAGCTACTTCATATTCATCAAAAGAAATAACTAAATTGCCCTTATCATTAATATAGAAGTTCTGGTCTTCCTTTATCTCCTTAAAATTCCATTCGTCTATTTCATCTTCCAACCAGTAATAAACATTTTCATCTTCCGCCATCTGCTGCTTCATTTGTTCCTTAATGATATCGCTGATTACCTTAACATAATCACTTCCCTCCTGAAACAAATCTTTTAATTCCACCATCTCTCCAGTCTTGCGATCAATGGTATAATACCTGTCAATCTGCTGTGCACTGGCAGCAACTTTTGCAACTGAAAAATGCAGGACAAAATAATCATCATTATCTGTAACGACCTCATAATCAGCATCAACACTATAATGGTTGGTAAGTCCATCATCTTCTGCCAGACTTTCATCATTTGCATATGCTTCAAATATTTCCTTGTACTCCGCAATCAATGCATCCCTGTCCTTTTGTACTGCCTCATTCACCGCATCAATGCCAGGTGTGTCTTCGTCAGATTCTAACTTAGGTGTCTTAATATCCGCAGAATAATGTTCTTCCTCTACCTGATAACGATCTAAAGTAATTACTTTAATTACTTTTCCAAGAACCGGTATCTGTCCCATGGCATAGGCTATATCAGAATTTACATTTACTGTTACAAATACTCCGGCAAATACCGCTGCTGTTCCCATTGCCGCATTACGCCAAAATCGAATTTTCTCTGTTCTTCTCTTATCCCGTTTTGCCTGGCTTATGGTATGTTCTAGCTGTTTTCGCCCTTCCTTTGGCGGCTGTACATTCATGTATTCCTCCTTTAATTGCTCCATATTTTTTTCATTTCTATCCATATTATCTCCTCCTATTCAGCCAAAGCAATCCGTAATTTTTTCAATGCGCGGTACAATCGACTCTTTACCGTACTGATATTTTCATTGGTAACCAGAGCAATCTGTTCCAGCTTAAAATCCTCAAAAAATCGCAGCATGACTATGGTCTTTTCTAACGGCTCCAGTTCTTCAATGGCTTCTTCTAAATCAAAGTCCCGATAGGTATCGGTATGATTCCCTGTTTCCGGCTCTGCCTCCGGCTGTACTCTGCTATTTTTCCTCAAAAATCCCAGTGCTTCATTTACTATGATGCGATAAATCCAGGTCCCTGCATATTCAGGACTTTTTAAGGTATTGCTTTTAAAAATTGCTTTATATGCAGCTTCCTGTACAATATCCTGTGCATCGGCCTCGTTATGCACATAACTGTAAGCCAGCCTGTAATATTTTTCATAATTTTCTACCAGGTTCTGATGGATCAATTCTTCTACTTCCTGGCTCTTTTTCTGCCTCTTCATGTATCTTCCTCCTTGCAGAACATCGCGCTTTGTTCCTGTTACATATAGTTAGATGAGTTAACAGGAAAAAAAGTTTCAACAGAAAAACAGACAGCATATTTACCACTAAAATTCACGGCAAATGCTATCTGTTTTTTAACTGTTTCTAACTCTGGTATTTTCTACCATTATCTGACAAACAACTAAGTCATATTCCGAATTCCTTAAATAACCTTTGTTGAAAAGCTTTGTCGGTTGTTGCCCGAATCATATCTTCCGTCCTTCCCAATTCTATTAATTTTTTATTCAGGGCATTGATACGCTCTACACCTCGTTTCTCTCCCTTTTCCATACTTATGTTTCGTTCATTTTCCAAATGACTTTGTTCGTCATACTCTGTTAACAACATAGACGCTACCTCCTCTCTGTTGTTGCGAAGAATCTCTTCCAGGATACCTTCTTCTATGCATTCCGTTACTGCTCGGTCGATTGCTTCTTCAATCTGTTCGTTCTGTCCTATGTATTTTCTTATCCGACTAATAAAAATAGCATATTCCTGCAGCTTTTTACATTTCTCCATAATTTCTGCATTATTACCAAGATTTATATTCAATACGACTGCATGACAGTCAAGTGCTGCATCTTTCTTAGGCATATCTGCTGGAAATGCTTCGTGTAGATGTAATATCTGACGTTCCGTTTCCTCCTTGGTTCCGTTATAAAATACCACAAATTGCGGAAACGGAAGCTGCAATAACTTACTGCTGTATATATCTCTCTTTCCAATTATCTTATGATAAATATCTGCAAAATACAAAAATCCTCTTAAGGGAAGATTTGGGCTAAAGGTACTCTGATGCTCGTACAGATTCAGTACATCGGCAATCACAAAAGATATGTCATTCTTCATTCCCATATAGACCACATCTTCTATCGTATTGATTTCCATATCCTCCGGGTTATCATAACCTGTACCATTAATAGCATTATATAACTCCAGTAAATCTTTCTTTTCCCGGAATATCAATTTGAACAGCCTGTCCTTATATTCCCTATTATATTGTTTCTTATGTTCCTCTGTCATATACCCACCTCTATTATAAATAGTTTTTTTGATTCCTGCAATACGGAAAATTTTGACCGATATGGTCAGACTGGATAACTCCCAAAATATGATATTGCCTATTTGATAATATCTGTAATGATAACTATAATGGTATACTTGGAAAATGCAAGGGATTTTGTGAAAAGTTTAGGGATTTTATGGAAAGTTTAGAATTTTTCAAATTCAAAAAGAACTCCCAAGGCTTAACAATTTTGAGAGTTCTTTTTAAACTATGTGGAATCTATCAATCATCGTATTATTCATAGTTTCCACGAAGTTCTTTATAGATTATAATATTCTTTTACATATTCAATTCTGGGTTAATTTACCGGGAAACTTCCCAAATAGTGTCCATCCTTCATATCCATGTTGTAATAATAAGCTCCGTCTGTAATTAATCCGCGTGCCACCATACCGTTCCAATGATAGAACACTACTCTTCCCCATGGGTCATAGGAGAAGCCCTCTGTATTCAAATTTCCATCCCAGTTTGCGAATCCGTAGTCTCTTCCATTTGCAAATTGGAACCAGCCTTCGTTTTCCATCTTTCCGTTACCATTGAGATAATAAGTCTTGTCTCCCACAAAGGTAATCTGGTCTTTGTAGATATATCCGTTAGAATCAAAGTAGCAGGTATAACCCACGCTCGGGCAATACTGGAAGGAATTAAATACCTCGTGTCCGTTGGAATCCAGATAAATGATGTGTTGTCCATCCGGATGATAAGTCAGCCTGTCCTTCATTGGAGTTCCGTCTGCCTGTAAATAGTAGGTATTGCTTCCATCAAAGAAAAATACATCCTTGGCTATTGTTCCATCTTTTTTTGTATAATGACTGCCATCCCAGGTACCGCCGTCTACTGAAAGACTGTAGTAGGGTACAGTGCGGTTTGCATCATTGCCACCGGTGCTATCCGTTACAATAGAATCTGGAAATTTTTCATCACTAACTACGTATGAGCCAGTCTTAACTAAAGAATCACAGCCTAATTGATTTTCCATCTCTTCACTCGTTTTTTCTGAATAAAACACTTCTCTTGACACAAATTCAAAAGCATTTTTTTCTTCTATATACCGATAAATGTATTTTTCATTATCCGATGTTCCGGCAAAAGTTCCATCTGGTACAGTAAACCATACATATGTAGTTCCCGGCAAAAAACCAGAACCCGCCAATGTAAATTGATACGTCTTACCGCTCACCCCCGCGTCCAAAATTTTCTTCGAAATATCAGACCTTTGTTCTTGAGAAATACTTGTTTCAAAATCATTGGCTATATCGGTAAAATCCGTTATACGAAAGCCTTTATCTAAATTTTCTCCTTGAAATACTACCAGTTCATATGTCCGACTTGCAATTAACTGCATTGCCTCCTTTGAAATTCTTCCTGACTGATAATAATACATATACACATGTTTTATTTCATCAGCCCGAGGGAGTGTAAATATCTCTGTCAAAGTTTTATTCATATCTTTTACATTGTCCCCATATATGTCTACATATAATGTATTATCAATCGAAACATTAACATCATATCCTTCCCCTTCATAGATATAACTGGGATTATATTCTCCTTCATCCGCTCTCACGCTCTGTACACCTGCTGACAGAAACATTACCGCTGCAAGTACAACCACGCTTATCCTCTTTTTCCATTTCTTTCCTTGTTTCATGTTTTTCCTCCTTGCAAAAAAACTTACTTAACTATATTTTATCTAAAAAAATAAACAAGATGCTCCAACAAAAATCTTATCTATTTAAATCTCTGAATTAGTTCACCGGAAAACTTCCTGTATAGTGTCCGTCTGTTTCATCCATGAGATAATACCACTGACCGTCTGTAATAAGTCCACGCGCTACCATACCATTCCAATGATAAAATACTACTCTTCCATGTTGTATCTATGTGTTATTGTGCATTCGTAAATCCATAGCACTGCTGGTCAATTAGCTTACCTGATGAATCATATAAATTAAACAATGTCCAATAATATCCAGTCACCGGCTGCCATGTTGTCCACAAGGTCGTATCCTGAGCTCTGCACTTCCCTGTTGTGTAAATCCACGCATCTTTTCCCTGCACATACAAGTTGCAATCAAGAATCTGCATTTCATAATAATATCCCTGATTATCAAAACTCTGAATACCTATCAGATAACCATTTCCACTTGGGTCGGGCATCTGGCAGGTTTCCTTTATCGCATGGCGATAGTTAACGCCAACAGCTGTGTTAATCACTTTACCGGTACTATCCTTTACCTCACAGTAAACTAAATAATCCCCACTGACATTTGGTCGATAATGAATACCATAATCAGCAGACCAATTGCTTGCCTGTATCCACTGTTGATTTTTCACATCATAAACCAACCAACGATAAGATAATCGAGAAGTATCAACACCCTCATTTACAACTGCACCACCTTCAATCAAACCATTCTCATACTGCCAGAGGTATATTCCTACATAAGATAACGGTTCTGAAATATACCCAATAGAAACAAAGGGAATGTTAGATTCCTTTGCATATTTTTCTGCTGTCGAACCTGTCAGTCCATAGAGTTTTACTACTAAGTCATTACTAAAAATACTACTTCGTAAAGTTACATCTGAAGATTTAACTGTTACCTTTTCTAAGGAAATACAATTTTGAAAAGCTCCATAACCAACTTCTTCCAAACTTTCCGGCAATACTATCTCTTTCAATGTTTGGCAGTTATAAAATGCCGAGCTTCCTATGGTTTTTACTCCCTCTGCAATAGAAACATCTTTTAGTGATGCACAATTTTGAAACGCATAACTTTCTATTTTTTTTACACTGGATGGAATTTTAATACTAGTTAATGAATTACAATTATAAAATGCATCGTTTCCTATTTTTACAGCATTTAACGAAATTGTAATATTAGTTAATAAATTACAGTCATAAAATGCATAGCTTCCTATCTCTGTTACTGTATTCGGAATCATGATATTAGTAATATAAGTAGCACCATAAAACATCCCACTTGGTATTGTAGTCTGGTTCTCACTTAATTTCACAGTTTCAAGGCTCAGACATCCATTAAAAATATACCACCCTGCAGACTGCACATTTCCCTTAATTTCAACAGAATTCAAACTATTACATCCATCAAAAGCTCTGCCTCCAAGCGTATGTACACTTTGTGGAATTATGATTTTTTCCAATGCTGTACAATCCACAAAAGCACTGGTCTCTATTTTTTTCAAATTACTTGGAAGCGTTACATTTTTCAAAGATTTGCAATTATAAAAAGCAGAACTCCCTATACTTGATACTTTATCTCCTGCAAAACTCAAACTTACAATATCTTTAAACGAAAATGCGCCACTTGCTATCTGTGTTGCCTTTGCCGGGATAACTACATACTGTGATGTTCCTTTATATTTTGTAATAATAGTACCATCCCATTCAAAATCACTTTCTGCATTTGCCGCAGCCTTATCATCTCCCATTATCTCTGCATCAGATACTGACTCTTCCACTTCTTCATTCGATATGGCATTCTGCTGTGTGTCTGCATGTTCTGATATTATCTCTTCCTGTTCCTCTGTATTTTCCAATATTTCTTCTTCCTGTACTTCTACATTTTCTGTCACATTAGTGTTAGCATCTTCTGCCTGCACCAGAAGATGGTTTGCATTGCTTGTCAAAAGTACACCTGTTAATACAACTGCCAAGATTTTTCTTATATACTTTATTTTCATTTCATTCATCCTCCATTTTTCTCTTGTTCTTATATACTTCTATACCTCTATCCCTTCTGAATTAGTTCACCGGAAAACTTCCTGTATAGTGTCCGTCTGTCTCATCCATAAGATAATACCACTGACCATCCGTAATCAATCCTCTTGCTACCATACCATTCCAATGATAGAACACTACTCTGCCCCATGGGTCATAGGAAAAGCCGCCTATATTCAAAGTTCCATCCCAGTTTGCGAATCCGTAGTCTCTTCCGTTTGCGAATTGAAACCAGCCTTCGTTTTCCATCTTTCCGTTACCATTGAGATAATAAGTCTTATCTCCCACAAAGGTAATCTGGTCTTTGTAGATATATCCGTTGGAATCAAAGTAGCAGGTGTAGCCTACGCTTGGGCAGTACTGGAAGGAATTGAATACTTCATGTCCGTTAGAATCCAGATAGATGATGTGTTTTCCATCCGGATGATAAGTCAGCCTGTCCTTCATTGGGGTTCCATCTGCCTGCAGATAATATGTATTGCTTCCATCAAAGAAAAATACATCCTTAGCTATTGTTCCATCTTTTTTTGTATAATGACTACCATCCCAGGTACCGCCATCCTTGGAAAGATTATAATACGGCACAGTACATGTCTCCTCGGATTCCTTTCCATCCCAGGTGAGCCATTGAACTCTTGGATATGCTTTTTTCAACTTATCCCAGCCTGAGGTTCCCTCTACATAATAAATTTTCTTTTGTGCAATTTTCTCCAACTCTTCTGTTATAGTCTGTTTATAATCTCCCTCTTGCATATTTTTATAATCTTCTATAAACTCTGTACTATCATAGTACTTGTCATAAAAAATATTTCCAGTATCCTTTACTGCATTTCCTGAAAAATAAATAGAAGTTGCATTTGCGGTACAAAGTCCACTTTCCTCAATCTCTTTCACACTGTCTGGAATCATAACCTTCGTTAAATATGCACATTGTGAAAGGGCTCCATATCCTATTTTTTCTATCCCTTTCGGAATAACACAATTTCCCTCCATTGCATTGGGGCAAACAAGAAACTCTGTTTTTTCTTTATTTAACAAGCAATCATTTACTGATGTATAAAGTGGATTGTCTTCTGATACCTCGATTTTTTTTAATCCGGTTAACTCTGATAACCACTCAGTCAATACTGTCATCTCATCATCGTTTTCTGATACTACTATTTTACTATCTATTTGAAGTGTACTTGGAATTGTAACTGTTTTTACCTGTGGCAATCCCCATTTAGATTTATCAGGATAAGACTGCGGTAAACTTACTACTGTCTTCACTCCTTCTGGAATTACTACATTAACTCCAAATTTTTCTCCATTTCCCAACCACAATATATTTCCTATAATTACCATTCCATTTTCATCTGCTAATGAATAACATCCAACAAAGGGATTAAAGTATGAATCAACACCATATTCCAATCCATTAAATGTAATAGCATTTGCAAGCACAAGTACCTTTAACTCTTGGCAATCATAAAAAGCCGTATTACCGATTTCTGTTACACTTTTGGCAACAACTTTTTCTAAGCTATAACACTGAAAAAATGCATTTTCCGGAATCTTTGTTATCCCACCTGGAATTTCTATTTCTTTCAGTTTGGTACATGTTTTAAACAGCGGAAGCTTTACTAATGATTCCGGTAAGGATACCCTCTCCATCTTTGAATATGCAAATGCATATTCATTACAGGAATAAAGATAGGGTTTGCCCGTTATTGTATTTCCGACACTATCTGAAAATCCAGTAATTCCATTCTCAATTATCACACTGGTAATCGCATCTCTATAATCGTACCATGGTGTCCATAAACCATTTTCCCCCTCATGTTCCCATGCAACCTCTCCGCTTCCGCTAATGGTCAGCACTCCATTGTTATAAGTCCATGTAGCATTTTCTCCACAGGATCCGCTATCGGTTACGGAAGCTGCTTTCGTTTCCAATATCGCTTCTGTCTCTGGCATATTTTCTAAGTCTTCTGCCAGCACAGGCATATTATTTACAGTACCTGCCATCAATGCCACTGCTAATACGGTTGCCAATGTTTTTTTTACATACTTCATCTTCATTTCCTCATACCTCCTGCTCTTTTCTTTTGTCTTTACTACTTTTCTGTAAATCCATTTCTATTATATTCAAGTTGCTTCCATTAGTCAACTTTTAATTCTATTAGTCGCAGTTCATACATATAATTACTCTATAAAATGGAATTTGACTTTCAAAAATGCTTAGGAAGGAAATTTATATGAAATATGTAGATTACACAGAAATAGGAAAAAAAATCAAACAAGCCCGTATGGAAAATGAAATGTCTCAGGAAATGCTGGCTTCAAAATGTGATATTTCTACTTCTTTTCTTGGACATATAGAACGCGGCACCCGAAAAATGTCTTTAGAAACCTTTCTTACAATATGTTCCGAATTAAATCTAAGTACAGATTACGTTCTTTCAGATGAATTGCCCAATGCAGATGCGACCGTTCTCAATATCATTCATTCTGCCAAAAGGAATGGTAAGGTTCAATATGAAAAATATCTAACCATCATCAAAGCATTAGCTCAAATTACCGACAAACTTTAGTATATGTGCATGAAAAAACCCTGAAACACTACTATATGTGTTACAGGGTTTTCTTCTATAATAACTTCTATTGCTTCTCCACCACTTCATTCTTATTCTTATAAATGGAATTTGCCGCAACCACACCGCGCACCATAGATAATGGATATACATTGCTGTGATTTCCAATGACCGTTCCCGGATTTAACACACTGTTGCAGCCTACTTCTACTTCATCCCCCAGCATAGCACCGAATTTTTTTAATCCAGTCTCTATGTTTTCTCCGGTTACTTTATCCTTTACCACCACCAGTGTCTTATCTGACTTTACATTAGAGGTAATGGAGCCTGCTCCCATATGTGCTTTGTACCCCAGAACAGAATCCCCCACATAGTTATAGTGTGGCACCTGAACCTTATTGAACAACACGACATTTTTTAATTCGGTGGAATTTCCTACCACGGCACCTTTTCCTACAATGGCATTTCCACGGATAAAAGCACAATGACGCACCTCTGCTTCTTCGTCAATAATGGCAGGTCCATTGATAAATGCTGTTGGAGCTACCTTGGCACTTTTGGCGATCCAGACATTCTCTCCCTTTTGCTCGTAAACTGCCGAGTCCAGGTTCTTGCCAAGTTCACAGATGAACGCGCTGATTTTGGGCAATGCCTCCCACGGATAGGTCAGTCCTTCAAACAAATCTGCTGCGATGGTTTCCTGTAAGGTATATAAATTACTGATTTTTGCTGTTTCCATTTCTATTTTCCTCTTTCCCAAATAACGATTTTATTACAAACTATTATTACAAACTAATTCTAACAGATTTCTATATTGTAGGAAGCTGTCAGGAAACCGATTCTTCCTTTTCAGATTCTGCTTTTTCCTCTTTGGTGTCAGCTTCCTTCTTCTTGCCCTTTGCTTTTCCCGTCTGTTTTGCAGATGTCTTATTCGCAGGCGTCTTATAATAGGACGCCGCTTGCTGAAAACAGCCCCGCAATGCATACTGATTATTTAAGCCTAATACGCCACTGGTTCTGGATTTAATAAAGTTCTCCAGCTTTACCATGTATTCTTCCGGTGTAATGCTTCCTTCTGCCACATAGTTCAATCCTTTTTCCCAGCTGGCGGTTAATTCAGGATTTAACAAGGAGCGAATGGATGCATTTACTACATCATATATCATTTCTCCTAACAAAGTGGGCGTGATAATCTGCGTTTTTTTATTTAATGCCAGATATTTGTTATTCACCAGTTTTTTTAATATCTCTGCACGGGTGGCACTGGTGCCGATACCGCTTCCTTTTATCTGGGCGCGCAGTTCTTCATCCTCAATGAGCTGTCCTGCATTTTCCATGGCAAGAATCATGGAACCGGAGTTGTAACGCTTTGGCGGCGCTGTCTCTCCCTCCTTGATATTCAGCTCTTTTACCGGCAGTTCCATTCCTTTCTTTAAGCCGGAAAGGATTTCCATGAAGCTTACATCGCAGGATTCTTCTCCACTTTCACCACTGTTTCCGCTGTTATCAGAGTTACTATTGCTGCTCTCGTTGTTATTGCTGCTGCCCGTTTCCTTTTTCTTCTGGAAGGAATATTCCATGACCTTTAAATAACCCGGGTCTGCCAGCACCTTAAAGGAAGAAAAGAACTTTTCCTGTCCCATGCCTGTTACCAGACTGACCTTTTGATAAATGGCAGGCGGGCAGAAAATTCCAAGAAATCTTCGGACAATGGTCTCGTATACGTTCAGTGATGTCTGGTTCAGACTGCGGATAGCCCCAAAGCCCTGCCCGGTAGGAATAATGGCATAATGGTCTGTAATCTGCTTGTCATTGACATATCTTGTTTTGGCAATGTTTTTGTAGCTTCCCTTTTCTAAGATTTCTTCTGCAAATGCTTTTACTGAAGGGATGTTTTTGAGTCCACCGATATTTTTATGTATTTCTTTTGCTACTGCGGTAGAAAGTACGCGGGCGTCGGTTCTTGGATACGTCACCAGTTTTTTTTCGTAAAGCTCCTGTACTACCTGTAAGGTCTGGTCCGGACTGATTTTAAACAGCCGGGAGCAGTCGTTTTGAAGCTCTGCCAGATTGTAAAGTAGTGGTGGATTTTTGGTTTCTTTTTTCTTTTCCAGAGAAACTACTACCGCTTTCCCTGCTTCTCCTACTGTTTCTCCTGCATTGGCTTCTTCGGCAGATATTGCTCCAACAGGAGTTCCTTCTATGTGAGAGCTTTGCAGCTCTGCGATAAGCTGTTTTGCGTCTTCTTCCTTTAAGAATCCATTTTCTTTATAGAGCTTCGGCGACTGAAAATAGGCTGAACCCTCTACGGCACGCCATTCTCCCTCTACCTGATTGCCCTGAATGTCCAAGGTACTTAAGACACGATAAAAAGGCGTTTTTACAAAGTCCCGAATCTCCCGTTCTCTTCTTACTACCATTCCAAGCACACAGGTCATCACGCGTCCTACGCTGACTACGGTATACTTTGTATTTAAAAAATTAGAAATGGCATTTCCATACTTTAAGGACAAAAGTCTGGAAAAATTAATACCCATCAGGTAATCTTCCTTTGCACGCAGATAAGCAGATTCACAAAGATTATCGTACTCGGATAAATCCTTTGCTTCCCGTATTCCACGTAAGATTTCTTCTTCTGTCTGGGAATCAATCCATACCCTTCTTCGCTCTTTTCCTTCTACTTTTGCCTGTCGTTCCACCAGACGATAAATGTATTCTCCTTCCCGTCCGGAGTCGGTACAGACATAAATGGTAGACACGTCCGGGCGGTTTAAAAGTCCTGCTACAATATCATATTGTTTCTTTACGCCCGGAATGACTTCATATTTGAATTTCTCGGGGATAAAAGGTAAGGTAGCAAGACTCCACTTTTTGTATTTTGGGTCATAACTTTCCGGATAGCTCATTGTAACAAGATGTCCTACACACCATGTCACAATGGCTTCCGGTGATTCCATGTATCCATCATGATTTTTTAAATCCAGTTTTAATGCCTTGGCAAATTCCCGGGCAACACTGGGCTTTTCTGCTATATATAAAGCTTTCGCCATAAATCCATATCCTGCTTTCTTTTATAACTGATTCATATCCACTAACAGGATACGTTTGTCGGCAGAAACCATTTTTACCAGCTTTTCATCAAATGCTTTTGCGGAAAACAGATAGTAATAGTTCGCCGTGAGTTTTGCCTGTTCCATACTCTGAAACAGGTTCTGACACATTTCAAATGTCATTTCCGGTTCTGACCAGTTGCAAAGACAAATGAGATTCTCCCTTACTTCATTTTGTACGATAATATCAATATGCCCCTGCTTTCCGACCCAGGTTCCCATTTTATGTATCTCTAATGGCAGTTTATGTACCTGATTCTGTAATTCCAGATACTCCATACATACTTTTACAAAATAGCGATTCAGATATTCTTCTAATCCTTCTGCGATATACTTGTCATAAAATGCTTCCGGCTCCATCTGATACAAATCAGACATATGTGGAGAAACAAACCGGAACCAGAAATTAATAAAGGTGTCTTTTATCTGATATAAGCCCTTTTGGGCATTTTCCCATCCTCCGGTCTCAAAAGAGGTCAGCTTTTCTACCATTCCAAATGCCATAAGATTTTTCAGATAGACACTAATCTTGGCTCTGGAAAATCCGGTTTCCCGGTACAAGTCATTCAGCTTACGTTTTCCGGATGCAACCGCTTCCAAAATGGTATGATACACGGAAAGTTCCCGCAATTCACCGCGGATAATCCGCTCTGCCTCACCGAACAGAAAACCATCCGGTGATAAAATATGCTTGCAGACATTGTAGCGAATATCCTGAGACTCATCCCATTTTTCCATATATTCCTGCACACCGCCAATGACGCCATAGACCTCAACGCTCTGGCTTACCGTATAGTCCGGAAAAGACTGCACCATTTCAACAAACTTTAATTCTGAAAGCTGCATAGTGACATCTATTTTATTTTGATATTTTTCCAGTATTTGCGGCATGCTCTGAGTCGCCCAGGCAAGTGCTGACGTATACAAAAGAATCATGACCGGTCCGGGATACAGCTTATGCTCTTTTAACTTCCGAATACTCTCCATAAACCGGGCATCTTTTTTTACGATATGGTCAAATTCGTCCACAATCAGTACCAGCTTGCTGGCATCACCGCTTTTGATACGGTTAAAACAGATATCGTAGGATTCTTCTGAAATAGAAACATGGGAGTGTTCTTCCACCTCCCGAATCATTCTCTTCTGCTGTGCCTTTGCAGACACCTCCGGTGCATGATAATAAAAGGCTTTTTTGTCTTTACAAAAATCCTTTAACAGTTCACGAATCCCGTTTTCCCGTCTTCCATACAATACGACAAGCTGGTTGCCTGTCTGATGATACAGTTCTTCTAATCTTCTTATCTGTGCTTTTCTTCCTGCCATGGCGGTCTCCTTTTAACTTTATAAGGTACTTGCCCTGTCTTTGATATTTTTCTTGAAATTGATAATATCATGGTCATACGATTCATTCATAAAGGATGATGTAATCATAAAATCTGCAGTAGCCCGGTTATTGGCGATTGGAATATCATATACCTGGGCAATACGCAAAAGAGCCTTTACATCCGGGTCGTGGGGCTGTGCTGCTAATGGATCAGAAAAGAAAACTACAAAGTCAATCTTTCCTTCTACGATTTTCGCTCCAATCTGCTGATCACCGCCCAAAGGACCACTATTATATCCCTTTACCGGAAGTCCGGTCTGGTCTGTAATCATACGGGAAGTTGTTCCTGTTCCACATAAAAAATGCTTCTTTAATTCTTCCTTATGTTCTTCACACCAGGAAATCAATTCTCTCTTTTTACTGTCGTGAGCAATTAATGCAATGTTTTTCTGCTTTCCTATGGTTAATGTAATCACATCTGGTTCATTCATCTTCGGGTTTCCTTTCTGTTTTTCTTTCCGACTTATTATATCATGCTTTAATTTTTTTTACAAGAAAACAGCCACATTGGTATTTTCCCTCCAATATGGCTGCTTTTCCTATATACTTCTCTTATTTTGCTGTGATATATCCCTGTGCCTTTAACAGTTCTGCACAAAGTACAGCTCCGCCGGCAGCTCCTCTTACCGTATTGTGGGACAGACCGATGAACTTCCAATCATATACGGTATCTTCTCTTAAACGTCCTACGCTGATTCCCATACCGTTTTCATAGTTGACATCCTCTGTTACCTGTGGACGGTTATCTTCTTCTAAGTACTGAATGAACTGCTTTGGTGCGCTTGGCAGTTCTAATTCCTGTGGTGCGCCGCTGAAGTTTACTAATTTTTCAATTAACTGCTCTTTGGTCGGTTTCTTCTTGAACTTTACAAATACAGCTGCAGTATGTCCGTTTAATACCGGAACACGGATACACTGACAGGTAATCGTTGGGCTGGTTGCCGGTACGATAACACCGTCTTTGATTTCACCCCAGATACGAAGAGGCTCTTTTTCAGACTTTTCTTCTTCTCCGCCGATGTATGGGATGATGTTTCCAACCATTTCCGGCCAGTCCTTAAAGGTCTTTCCTGCACCGGAGATTGCCTGATAGGTAGTAGCAACTACTTCATATGGCTCGAACTCTTTCCAAGCGGTCAGAACCGGAGCATAGGACTGGATGGAACAGTTTGGCTTTACTGCAACAAATCCTCTGGTGGTTCCTAAACGCTTCTTCTGGAAGTCAATGACTTTCATGTGTTCCGGATTGATTTCCGGTACTACCATTGGTACATCCGGTGTCCATCTATGAGCGCTGTTATTAGAAACAACAGGTGTCTCCGTCTTTGCATATGCCTCTTCGATTGCCTTGATTTCATCCTTGGACATATCTACTGCACTGAATACGAAATCAACCTCAGCAGCAACCTTTTCTACCTCGTTTACATTCATAACAACGATTTTCTTTACTGCTTCCGGCATTGGAGTATCCATTTTCCAACGGTCACCTACTGCTTCTTCATATGTCTTTCCAGCAGAACGTGGACTTGCTGCAATGGTTGTTACCTCAAACCATGGATGGTTCTCTAATAAAGAGATAAATCTCTGTCCTACCATACCTGTTCCACCAAGAATACCTACTTTTAACTTTTGACTCATTTCTCTAATTCTCCTCGCTTTTATTCTGTCCGTTTACCACGTACACTTGTCTTTGTAGTAAATATATTATTACACTTTAAAAGAAAATGCAACCCCGAATATTATACAAAATTACCATTTTTTATAATTTGAATATAGGTAAACTGTATAAAAAAGCCGGTTTGTATGCCTAAAGCACCAAAGGTGCTTCCCTGGTAGAATCTATACTGCGTTAAGCTCCCTTGTAAGCAGTATAGGTTATGCCAGGGAAAAAGTGCTACGCACTTCAGGCACACGAGCCGGCTGCATCATGCTCCTATCCTACTTATTCCATCAGACTGCTTTCCCAGTCCTTTAACTCTTCTTTCCAATCCTTAGAAAGATATTCTTTTTCCAGAGCAATGACTTTTTTCATTGCCTCCTGTCCGGGCGCTCCTATGGTAAGGCGCTTATTGACACAGGTTTCCATGGAAATCGCTTCAAAAATATCCGCTTCGAATACCGGGCTGATTTCCTTTAATTCTTCCAAAGACATATCGTCAATAGAAATGCCCTTATCAATACAAGAAAGAACAATTCTTCCTACGATACCATGTGCGTCACGGAAAGGCACGCCATGATTTACCAGATAATCTGCGGCGTCTGTGGCATTAGTAAATCCGTTTTTTGCACTATCTTCCATCTTGTCCTTATTAAACTTCATGGTCGCAATCATTCCGGTAAATAATGCAATACATCCTTTTACCGTATCCATGGCGTCAAAGGTCAATTCCTTGTCTTCCTGCATATCCTTATTGTATGCTAACGGAATTCCTTTCATTGTGGTAAGTAAAGAGGTCAGTGCACCGTAGACACGTCCTGTCTTTCCTCTTACCAGCTCTGCAATATCCGGATTCTTTTTCTGTGGCATAATACTGCTTCCGGTACTGTATGCATCATCAATCTCTACAAACTGGTATTCATTGGAATTCCAGATAATAATTTCTTCGGAAAAACGGCTCAAATGCATCATAATTGTGGACATTGCAGACAAGAACTCAATTAAATAATCTCTATCGGATACACCGTCCATGCTATTTAAGGTAGGTCCGTAGAATCCCAGCAGTTCAGCGGTATAATCACGGTCTAAGTCGTATGTAGTTCCTGCCAGTGCACCGGACCCCAGAGGACAATAATTCATTCTGTGATAAATGTCCTTCAGGCGCAGACGGTCACGCTTGAACATTTCAAAGTAAGCTCCCATGTGATGCGCCAGGGTTACCGGCTGGGCTTTCTGTAAATGGGTAAAACCCGGCATAAAGGTGTCTGTGTTGTTTTCCATAATTGTTAAAATTGCATTTAATAAATCCCTTAATAAATCATCTACTGTCAATACTTCCTGTCTGGTATAAAGACGCATGTCTAATGCTACCTGGTCGTTTCGGCTTCTTCCGGTATGCAACTTCTTTCCGGTATCTCCCAAACGGTCGATTAAGGTGGCTTCTACAAAGCTGTGGATATCTTCGTATTCGTGAGAAATTTCCAACTTTCCTTCTTCTACCTCTGTTAAAATCTCACGAATCGCCTTTACGATGTCATTCATTTCCTGCTGGGTCAGGATACCCTGTTTGCCAAGCATTTTTACATGGGCAATACTGCCTTCCATGTCCTGTTTGTAAAACTTCTTATCAAATGATATGGACGCGTTGAAATTATAAACCAACTGGTCGGTTTCCTTGGTAAAGCGTCCGCCCCATAATTGTGCCATATGATTACCTCTTTCTTTTTTGTATTTTATTTTATATAATCTTGTTTTAATTATATTTTGTTTGCTATTTAATGACTGACTTTATATTATCTCTATCACCTCTGACCTATCTGTTGTATTTGCTGCATCACTTTTTCAGTGATAACAGTGCCTTCCTCTATTTCCTCTTGATACAAGATGTCATCCGGTACTTTTATTATAATGCGTTCTTTGGTTCGCACGTTTTCCAGATATACCATATCTATTGACTTTTGCCCTTCCGGTCTTCCTTCACAGCCAAAGTCCGGCTCCACAATCTGAATTACACGATATTCCTGTTCCAGTAATTCCCGTTCCTGTTTTTGCTGCTCTCGTTCCCGCAGTGAAAACACACAGCCACAGTAATCCTGACGGTACATCCCATATTCCCTGGAAATCTCCGTAGAGCGCTTGTAGCCGTTTTTTTTCTTAAAATCAGAGGTAAGATATGGTATGCCATATTCCTGTGCCAGCTTTTCTCCGATTTCATTGAGCTTTTCTGCATTTTTCATGGGACTAATGGACAAGGTGGTTGTAAAATAATCCATGCCAAGCTCTTTGGCGTATTCTGCCGCTTCCCGAAGACGCAGCTCATAACAGGCAAAACAACGCTTACCGCCCTCCGGTACCTGTTCTAAGCCCTTTGCCATCTCATAGAACCTGTCCTTATCGTAATTACCCTCTACAAAGCTGATTTCGTGAAAAGTCCTTTGCCCAAGCTTTTCCTTTGGTTCCTGCTGGTGATTGGAAAGATTCTTGTTATTTTCATTAAAACGTTTGATAAACTGCTTCTGCTCCTCTACCCGTTTGTAATACTCTTCGTCCGGATAGATATTGGGATTATAGTAAAACACCGTAATGGAAAAATATTGGGATAAATATTCCAGCACATAACTGCTACAGGGAGCACAACAGCTGTGTAAAAATAATGCAGGAACCTGCTTTTGTTCTGTTAAGTTTTCTAAAAGCTGTTCCAGTTCTTTTTGATAATTGCGCTTCATGGATTTTACCTCATAAAAATACATTGCATTTATTTTACATGATTCGTAAAAAAAATGCAATGTATAATACACTTTCCGTTGCTTAAATATCCTTTTCAAAATGCTGATAGTCTTTTAGGGAATTCCAGCTTCCGCCCCAAGTAAATCCATGCGCTGTAAATAGCCGGTAGCACAAATCATTTTCATTTATCTTATATGGAAATTCCTGCGTACGGTCAGTATATGCATTTCCATTAGCGGGTTCTACGGAAAGTTCGCCGTCTTTGGTTCTGACACAGGGATTATATCTTGGATTAATATCTATGGCAAGTCCCAGGCTGTGTTTGGATAACTTGGTACTGCCGTTGATGCTCCGGTAATTAAAGGCGGATGTGTTGTTATCTGCCATGGAATCCTCGTCGTCTGCACCATATTCGTCGATTAATACCATTTTTTCGATGGGATATTGATTTTCATACAGTTCTTTCATAATTTCTAAAATATCTGCTTCTATCTTCTGATTGACAATCAGTTCTCCAATGTGTGTCTCTCCATCAAAGCCATAGTATAACACCCGGATATAACGCAGCTCAGATAATGCGATAGTATCATTTTCCTGATAGGATACGCCTGCAATACGGTTCTGTATCTCCGGGGAAATTTCGGTACTGTAGAACAGGTTGTCGATTCCCTTTGCCTCCAACACAGCATTGCTTATGATATCACCAGGTACTAATGGTTCGATGGTACCTGTTGTTTCTAATGATTCCATACTTTCTGAACCTGTATCTACTTCTATATCTGTGTCTACTCCTATTCCTGTCCCTGTGGCTACTTCTGTTTCTGCTCCTGCATCTGTTTCTGCTTCTATCCCTGTAGCTGTTTCCGTACCTGTGTCAGGCAGATTCGGCTTAGCAACATTGGCGAAAAGACATAATACAAATATTACAAAGATACCTGTAAAAATTATAAGATATAAAAAAGATTTACGTTTCATAATTCATACACCATGATATATTCTTCATCATTTTCATCCACAATTTGAAATCCAACCTTCAAATACATTTTCACGGCATAGTTTTCCTTTTGCACCGCAAGAGATGTTTGGGAATAACCCTTTTGTTTCAAATGTTCTAACATCTTCTCCATCATTTCCGTTCCAATTCCCATTCCACGGTATTCCTTGTATAAGGAAATGGCAAATTCCGGTGTTACATCATCAATACTTCCATAGCCCTTAATATTGCGCACCCAGACTGCACCTGCAATTTTGTTTTCAATTTCGGCACAAAGACAGTAATCATCCTTTTCCCTGCCGAAATTTCTGATATATACCTGAAGCTCCGGCTTTTCTAAAATACTTCTGGGTGCCAGATTAGTTTCATCCGGCTGGAAAATTGCTTCGTACAAGAAATCCTCCAATAGAGGATACTCTGATTGGTACATTTCTCTGATAAGGTATTCTCTCTCTTCCGCAAACATAGATTCCAGAAACATAATCTTCTTCTGTTCTATTTCTACCCTGACTTCCACGCCATAAGGAATGACACATCTTGGCAATGCATGACCGAAATTTACATTATATAAAATAGGCAATTCCTTATTATCTACTACTTCCAGATAAACCTGCTTATACTCTTCATAGTAAGCTTCATCCTGTGGCTTTCCTACCAGCACCCCGCTCACATTTTCGAATACTCCCTGTTGTTTCAATAAAGTTAATTCTTCTTTTAACATTTCTGGTGCAGGCTTTTCTTCACAGGTTTCTATAAATAATATCTTATCCTTCCACTCCTCTTTTGTCGGAAAAACCCCATATCTCTCACAGATTTCTTTTTCGTCTTGATATCTGTTCTGAGATAATATATCATACAGACTTTCTGCACAGCCACCTAAAAGTCTGCCCTGAAAGCTTCCATTTCCCTGCAGGAGTTCAAAGCCACGTTCTTCCTTATGAGCGATTCGTTCTGTTCCCACCGCGTTTCTGGAAAAATCTTCCCGCTCCTCATACCAGATTTCACTAGAAACAATTTCCTTAGGTTCTTTCCCGGCAAAATACCCCTGAAATGCTTTTTTCGTATAGGGCAGCATATCATTTGCAATTTCTCCCAAATCACAAATAAAGCATGGTCCGTAATACGTTGCTAAACCTAATTTATAAAACATCAAGTGATTAATAGTGGTATCAGAAAACCCGGTAAAAAGCTTTGGCTTCTTCTGCACCAATTCTATGAATTCGGTATCTTCCATTAGATATGGCAGTAAGCGATAGGTGTCGTCACCGCCAATGGCACAGATAATTCCTTTGATAGAATCATCTTGGAACGCTTCTTTTAAGTCCTCTGCCCTTGCCTGTGGGTGTTCTTTTAGATAGTCAATCCCTTTTAATGCATTCTTCATAAAAACCGGCTCTAAACCGAATTCTTTTAATCGTTTTCCACCAATTTCAATATTATGACTGCAAAACTCTTCTCCCAGCATCCCACTAGAAAGACTGACGATAGCGACCTTGTCACCTTTTTTCAGAGCTTTTGCTTTTTTAATTGATGTATCTTTTTTATACGCTTCCTTTTTCATACGATTCCTTTCCCATACAATACTTATCCTGCAAAATCAAGATATCTGAATATCATAACGATTAATATTCATTCCGGATTCCTCACCGTGAATCATGTCAACATACACGCCACCATTAGCAAGAATTGTTTTATTGCTGCCAATGTTTATATCACGGCAAACAATTCGTACTTTATCAAGTCCGATTGCTTTTGCTTTTTGTAAACCCATTCTAAGCTGCTCTTTTGCATAACCTTTACCGCGCTCGCTTGGACGGACGGAATAACCTAAGTGCGACGCAAATGCGATATCGTCATCATCATACTCAAGTTTATGGCGAAAAACGATAAAACCGATTATCCTGTCGTCACTTTCGCGTACAGACATATACCACGTTATTTTATCCGACATCTCATCGCAGAATTGAAGCCAGTCAAGCACATTATCGTATTTTTCAAGATAGTCAAGACCTGGAATCCTTTCCGGGTCATATGTGACCCTCATGCGCTCGTCGGGAAATTCTGCTCTATATTCCCAAATTTTTTCTGCATACTCAGCAGATGCCTTAATCAATTTTATTTGACTCATTACCTCTTTCTCCTAACTTCCTGCTTTTTTATGATGCTCTTATAAATGTAAATTTGGTTGCATAACCGTCTTTGGTATACTCCACAAATTCTTTTCCCTGCTCGTTCACTTCAATTCTATCTAAATCACTTCGCCAGGAGTATTCTGTAAGAGATGTAACCAGACGCCAAACAGTTTCAATGTCTGCTGAAAAATCAGCTTTTATATTTGATATAGCCATAAATTTTCCCCACCCTTCTACTTGCAAATGAACGTTCCATATTCTTTTGGAATAATTAAAACATCATTTAACATTTTGTTTTTCAGTACAATTTTTACCTTTTCCCGTTCTACTTCTACAATATTCGTCATCTCAGCATAGGAATAAAGATAGTATTTTCCATCTGTATGTATCCTCCTAAATAATATGACTACAAAGCAGCTTTTCCATCACTTCATACACCAGCACGACACCATTTTCCACCTGCCATTTTTCATGTTTTACGGTGCGATAGCCTCGTTTTTCATACAAATGACTTGCCGGAAGAGACGCATCCAAATAAACTTTGTCATATGTCAAAGCAATCTCCGCTTCTAACTCTTCCATAATTCGGCTTCCGTAGCCTTTGCCCTGAAACTCAGGCTGAACATACACTCTGGTAATATGGTTGTCCTGATAGCTTCCTGTTCCCACCAAAGAATTGTTCACCAACAGCACACTTACATTGCCCCGGCAAATATCTTCTTTTATTTTTTCTTTGCCATGAAGCTCACAGAAGAAATCTACCACTTCTTTGGGATAATATTTCGGATAAACTTTCGTGATAGTCTCCTGAACCAGTTCTAATATTTGATTTGTGTCTTTCTCCGTTGCCTTTTGATATTTAACCAATGCCTATTCCCTCCCTTATGTATTTTGTTTCTGCCTCATATGTCAATAAACCTTTATCCATTTCCTTTTCTGTCTTTCATCACTAATTACCTGCCTATATCGTACAAATAATACATTATTATATCATACCGTTCCAAACCTTTTCCACAGCAACCTTTCAATCATCCGTATTTTCTCACCTAAATACTGCTAATAGCACCCAATCGCTTCCCTGCACATATAATATTACAAACGAATCAGGAGTTATTTATGGAAAAACTTATGGAAATCAGCCACGTGGGCTACTCCTACCATACCCTGGAAGGGGAAACCCCGGCTTTAGTTAATATAAATTTTACCGTTCACAAGGGTGACTTTTTAAGCATTGTCGGTCCAAGCGGATGCGGCAAGTCCACCCTGTTGTCCCTGCTCACCGGACTGATAGAACCGGAACACGGTTCCATTCTGCTCTACGGTCAAAAGCTCTTCCAAAAGGGCAGCGGAACCATCGGCTATATGCTACAGCATGACCACCTGTTTGAATGGCGCACCATTGAAAAAAACGTATTACTGGGCCTTGAAATCCAGAACCGTCTCACACCAGAATCCAGAGAAAAGGTTATGGATATGTTACAACGCTACGGCTTGTACAAGTTCAAAGATGCCCGCCCTTCCCAGCTATCCGGCGGGATGCGTCAGCGCGCTGCTCTCATTCGTACCCTTGCTTTAGAACCGGAACTGTTGCTTTTGGATGAACCCTTTTCCGCTCTTGACTATCAGACAAGGCTTACGGTAGGCGATGACATTGGCTCTATTATAAAAAAAGAACAAAAAACCGCGATTCTGGTTACCCATGACCTTTCCGAAGCTGTCAGTCTCGGTAATCAGGTATTAATTTTAAGTAAACGTCCCGGAACAATAAAAAATATCGTTCCTATTACCTTCCCGGAACAGCTTACGCCCTTGGAAAGGCGTAATTCACCGGAATTCAAGGATTACTTTAACATCATATGGAAGGAGTTGAACTCAGATGACTGAAATTTCACTTGCACAGCAAAACTTTCTTTCTGCGCAAAAAAGACATAAACGAACCGTCACAGTCAGCAGACTGTGCGTTTTTATTTTCTTTCTTGGTCTGTGGGAAATTTCCACCCGGGTAGGACTGATTGATTCTTTTATTTTCAGCAGTCCGTCCAAGATTTTCCTCTGTGCTTATGGCATGGCATTGGACCACACTCTTTTTATGAATATAGGAATCACCCTTTTTGAAACGTTGGTAAGTTTCTTTCTTGTGATTTTATGTGCACTTATTGTAACTATTATATTATGGTTTAATAAACATGTCTCTGAAACACTAGAGCCTTATCTGGTCGTTTTAAACAGTCTGCCAAAATCTGCTCTGGCTCCTCTCTTAATTGTATGGCTGGGTGCCAATTATAATACCATTATTATCACCGGTATGTCTGTTGCCATCTTTGGTTCTATCTTAAGCCTTTACAGCAGTTTTCAATCCGTGGATGCAGAGGAAGTAAAACTAATCTACACCCTTGGGGGCAGCAAGCTGCATGTACTCACCAAGGTGGTTCTGCCCTCCAGCCTTCCGTCTCTCTTTTCTTTAATGAAGGTCAACATCGGTCTTTGTCTGGTGGGAGTTATCATTGGAGAATTTATTGCTGCAAGAGCAGGTTTAGGATATCTGATTATTTATGGCAGTCAGGTCTTTAAGCTGGATTGGGTAATTATGAGCATCGTAATTTTATGTATTATCGCAGTTATCCTGTATCAGGCTATTGTAGCTATGGAAAAGTTGTGTTTGAAGCATTATTAACTTTTTCCTTCATGAAAAAAGGAGCTGGCTCTCTGGGTTTCTTACCTGAGAGCCACTCCTCTTTTTACGAAATATTCTTATGAATTTTTTTCAAATCAATCTGAATCAACCCGGCTTCACTTAAATCAATTAAGGCATATCTTTGTTCCTGGGTCAATTCCTCACCATATACCTGATTCTCATAATCTACTGCTATCGCCCCAGTCTGAAATATCATATAAAACAGTGGTGAAATCTCATCCGGAATCTCAAGCAGCAAATTCTTTTCTTTTCCTAATTCCATCAATGCATCCAGATGTCCCTTTGGACACTCATATACTTCTCCCTTTGCATCTATGATACATGGACAGTAGCCCTTAGGATCATTCTTATGCTTCTCAATAAATTCTTGCTTTTTCATGCTTTCCACCTTCTTTTTCTCTCTCTGCTATTATACACATGAGTGGTAGATTGCGCAATCTTTATATTAACAGATTTGTTGAATTTCTGACATTTCATTCAAGACCACCGGAATCCACCGTACTGTCACCTCTTCCCGGGTGCACAATGCAATCCAGTATTCTCCCTGTTCTTTCTGATAAAACTTTCCTTCTTTACTACATATGATTTGGGCGTTTTCTCTCACATCTGCGTTCGTTCCTTTTTCCGAAATTCGAAATTCTACTTCCTTTAACGGAACCCGCATCCCCTCTCCGGTCATCTTGATATAACTTTCCTTTAAGGTCCAAAGCCTGAAAAAACGCTCTGCCTGACATTTTCTATCCTCTGTTTCCAAAATATATGCCGTCTCCAAAGAACTGGCACATTTACGCAATATCCTTTGGTGAAAATCCTTTTTCTTCTCAACATCAATACCAACAGTTCCATCTGACACCGCACAGACCACCATTCCATCGGTATTACTGATATTATACTGATACTGTTCCATGTCTTTCAAATAAGGTTTTCCGTATTTTCCCTTTTCTATGATTTTTCCAGTACCATCGATACCGAACATATTTATTAAACCATGATTTAATATTTTATCCGCCAATTTCTGCTGGTATTTATGATACGTTCCTGCAGTACGTGATTCTTTCGGACAATACATATAATAAACATTCACCTGCTGGTTCATAATGTTCCCTTCTCATGATTGATAAAATGGAGTGCAAGAATTGCCGCAATATAAATAACGGCTCCGATTATCATAAATACGGTCTGTCCAAAAATAACTCCAGCTACAATACTGATAAGAACTTCCAATCCATGTACCCAAATCGGCATATCATGCAGACAGATACCAATTAAGGATTCCAACACAAGAATTACACATACCATAACCACTGACAGATTCAGCAAAAACATTCCTGCTAATACTGCTGCCAGAAAAACAAGACAAAATACGGCAGGGATTACATAATTCCCCTCTGCTTTTCTTTTTCTAATCTCTGTCGTTCTTTTGGTACTGGTCTTAAATTCTTCAATTACAATTTCTTCCTTCTCACTTTTCATATGCTTCCCCTTTTCCTTTTATTTATTATTCTTTACTGATAATATAGCATATCTGAAACAAAAATCCTAGAGTGAAACTTTTTCTTGATTTTTTTTCCAAAACAATATATAATACTTAAGGATTTTATTTTTGCCAAAGTGGCGCAGTTGGTAGCGCGTCGCATTCGTAATGCGCAGGTCGAGGGTTCGAGTCCCTTCTTTGGCTGAACAAAAAGCATTTATCAAAACTGATAAATGCTTTTTTCTTTTTCAGTTTCATGAATTTAGTGATTAGAACATATCACGTTACCTTGCCCCGGATATCCCCTACGGCAACCTTATTTTTCTCGAATTCCGCAAACCGTCTCTTCCTTCTTGGCATTGTGATAGAACAAAAGCCCTAACTCTCTGGCATTATACACATGAATCATTTCTGACAGCTCTACCATCTGTGGACTGATTTCTTCCATAATTTTTTTATAACAATCCCGCTCTTCTCCAAAAAGCCTTGGATTCCAGATGTGGGTCTTTTCGTTTTCATAAATGGCTCCATAATAAATATCTGCCTCCACCAAATCCTGGAACATATGGCTTCCAAAAGACAGTTCCGGGCAATACCCAGCCTTAGAATAAGAAATCTCACAGATTCCCATAAAATTACAAATATCAGCGAACACCACCGGAACGCCAAGCTCCGGGGAAGAGGTTCCTATCCGACCCGGGGTCAACAATAAAATATGCATTCCCTTTTCCTTATAATAGCGGTTTAACTCCCCTACTGCCCGGGCTACCAATGGTTTAGAATAATAAGGGAAACTATAGTATGCCTGCGGGTCAATATAAATTACATGGGTAATGTCTTCCACTCTGGAATGTCCCATAGAAGCACTCTTGATGTGAAACAGCACCTCATTTTCCCTCAGCTTCGGTATATCCTCCGAAATCTCACAGGTATAATTTTTTCCAAGCTGCAACGGACGGCATTGAAGAAGATTTACTACATAATCCTCCTGTTCTCCAAAATTTACGGTGAATTCAATGTCCACCGGATATTCATAATGTTCCTGCAGGATTCGTAAAATCCGTTTCATCGTATGCATCAAATTTTTATTTTGGATAAAACCTTTGCAGGAAATCAGGTAAATATTCCGATTCTGTCCCCGCTCCCGAAACATACGCTCTAACTCAAAATCATGCTCCACCAAACGGCTCTTTCCTTCCATTCCAAGCGCAGACAGTGCTTTCGTACGCAGGCTTCCTTCTCTGGTATCCAACACATCTATATTATGCTGGGAATACTTCTGCCTGTCCTCCACTTTTTTCTTTAAGGCTTCCTCCGGACAAGATAATCCGATGATACACGGATAATCTCCGTTGGTACGGTCCACTGCCCTTGTTCCAAGTCCCATCACAACACGAAGCATTCCCTCCTCCGGCTTCATTTCTTCGCACACCTTATAAGAGCTGTAAGAATATCCTACCCCTGCTGCATCCGGCATGAAAAACCCATCATAAGAAGAACCGGAAACACGTTGTACCAAAAGAGCCATCTGCTCATCCCGGTCCGCAAGCCCGCGCTGTCTTCGGTATTCCAGTGCAGAAGTATCCATCGTACTGGCATACACGGTCCGTACTGCATCTTCAAATGCCTGTAAACGCTCCTCTAACTCTCCCTGATTCACGCAGAACACCGATTCATATTTTCCCGCAAAAGCGTTTCCAAATCCATCCTCCAAAAGGCTGCTGCTTCTGACAATAATGGGGCTCTGTCCATAATATTCCAGCATCTGTATGAACTGCTCCTCAATATCCTGAGGAAACTTCCCATTTCTCAACGCCTTCTGCAACTCTGGCGCTATGGAAAAATATTCTTCCTCGCTCCGCTGACGAATACGCATATCCCAAAAACCATTTGATACAATATAAGTATAAAAAACATCGGAGCCGATATAAAAAGAATCATGTGGCTCGAAAACTGCCTGTGCATTCTCCATCTCCCGTTCTACCAGTTTTCTTGCGAGCAGCATTCCACATGCCTTTCCGCCAATCATTCCACTTCCGATCATGCGCGCCCTGATATGGAACAAATCCTCCGGTGTAAATGCAGTATACACCATTTCCCGCAGCTTTTCATCCCGGGTCATCATGGTCTTACACATAGTATGAAAGGTATCACTGCTCAGCTCGGAGCGTTCATACTGGAGTCTTGCAAAATCGAAAAAGCGGTCATAGCTGTCCCTATGATGCTGCCCATTGTAACCATCCTTTTTATTTAATACCGCATAAAATCTACTGGTACTGACACCATCCGTCAATGGCTTAAAATTCCCCTCCGATGGGATATACGCATGAGGCAGAAACATGGTAGGGGAATATCGGTTCCATACCTTCAACGGATGAACATACAGACACTGTTCATCGGAATACACATCCAGCAGAAGCTGCGTTGTCTCCCGTATCTTGGCAACCGCCTGAAAGGAATGTCTTCCCCGCAGAATCGGGAAATATGCCACCGTATCCAACTGGAACAAAAACGGGCAGGTTACCCGGAAGAAATTCCCCATCATCAAGTCCGTAGACCATGCTACCTGTAATTCCGACAGACAGTCAAAGACATAAAAGGCATCTCTGCCTTCTTTTTCGATAATCCGGTGTATCTCAATGGTAAAGGTCTCAAACCGATGAGATAATTTCACCTGATATACCTTTACCCCTTCCGTATCTGTAATAATAGGCTCATGTGCCGCAAACCGGATATAGATAAGATTGCGCTTATCCCGCTTTGCCTGTTCCACATAAGGCATGACAAATGCCTGGAATTCCGAAAGGTCAGACACCTGCCATACCACATTATCCCCAAGTCTTATATTATGAAATGCTTCGTCCATCTGCGGAATTCCGGACAGTATCCGTTCAAAAGCTGCCATAGTTTTCCCTCCTGTTTTTTTCTTTTTCTACAGTATACCACTTTTTCCGTGAATTCTATTGACTTTTTGTATTTTCCGTCTATAATATATTTTGCTTTGTTTATTATTATTAAACATAAAATATATTATCAGTTTTAGTTTTTGACGGAAAGGATGAGAAAAATGGATATCGGACACCGTATGAAAGAACTGCGCATCCAATATGGTCTTACCCAGCAGGAGCTTGCTGACCGCAGTGAACTTTCTAAGGGCTTTATCTCTCAGTTAGAACGCAATCTCACTTCCCCTTCTATCAGCACTTTGCTGGATATTATCCAGTGCCTCGGCACCACTCCCGCAGAGTTTTTTACCGATGAAGAACCGGAACAGCTTGTGTTCAAGCAAGAGGATTATTTTGAAAAGGAAAATGAGGAGCTTCACAGCATCAGAAAATGGCTGGTACCCAATGCTCAGAAAAATGCCATGGAGCCTGTCCTCATGACGTTAAGACCCGGTGGCTCTTCCGAAGTCCATCTTCCTCACGAAGCAGAAGAATTCGGCTACGTTTTAAAGGGAGCCATTAAGCTCTTTTACGGTTCCCGCTCCTTTGTGGTACGACAGGGAGAAACCTTTTATTATAAAGCAGGAAAAAAACACTATATTGAAAACTTCGGCAGCCGGGAGGCATCCATTCTCTGGATTACCACTCCCCCAAGCTTTTAGGAGGTACTACCATGAGTAAAAAATTAATTGACTTACAGCACATTACCAAATCCTATGACGGACAAATGGTCTTAGATGATTTAAACCTATATATCCGGGAAAATGAATTTCTTACCCTCCTTGGTCCCTCCGGATGCGGAAAAACTACTACCTTGCGTTTGATTGGAGGTTTTGAATCCCCTGACAATGGTAAGGTAATTTTTGATGGAAAAGATATTACAGGACTTGCCCCCAATGAAAGACAGCTCAATACCGTATTCCAGCGTTACGCTCTCTTTCCACATATGACCATTGCGGAAAACATCGCTTTTGGTCTGAAAATCAAGAAAAAAAGCAAAGCTTATATTAACGATAAAATTAAATATGCCTTAAAGCTGGTAAATTTAGACGGCTTCGAAAAGCGTAGTGTTGATTCCTTAAGCGGCGGTCAGCAACAGCGTATTGCCATTGCAAGAGCCATCGTAAACGAACCCAAGGTGCTTCTTTTGGATGAACCGTTGGGAGCTTTGGACTTAAAGCTGCGTCAGGATATGCAGTACGAGCTGATTCGTTTAAAAAACGAGCTGGGCATTACTTTTATCTACGTCACCCACGACCAAGAAGAAGCTCTTACCATGTCTGACACTATCGTGGTTATGAACCAGGGCTATATCCAGCAGATTGGTACCCCGGAGGATATTTACAACGAGCCTTGTAATGCCTTTGTAGCAGACTTTATCGGAGAAAGTAATATTATTGACGGTATTATGCAAAAAGACAAACTGGTAAAAATACTGGATGTTACGCTCCCCTGCGTAGATGAAGGATTCGGCACCAATACTCCGGTAGATGTGGTTATCCGTCCGGAAGACGTAGAGCTGGTTGCTCCGGAACAGGGAAGCTTCAACGGTGAAGTGATTTCACTCATATTTAAAGGGGTACACTGGGAAATTGAAGTGCTTGCCAACGGTTATGAATGGTTAGTTCACACTACCCAAATGCATCCGGTAGGTTCTAAAGTGGGAATCCGTATCGACCCATTTAATATTCAGATTATGAACAAACCGGAATCCAGTGATGAAAAGGCGGTGGAATTAGATGCGTAACTTAAAACGACAGCTGCTTGCCGGACCTTATATGATATGGATTATAGGATTTATCCTGCTGCCGGTGGTTATGATTCTTTACTATGCATTTACCACTTCCAGCGGAGCCTTTACCATGTCAAACGTACTGACAATCACCCACCCTATTTTTTTTAAGGCATTGCTATTTTCCCTGAAGCTTGCCTTACTCTGTACGATTATTTGTCTGGTACTGGCATATCCTCTCGCCATGATACTGAACAATATGAAAAGCGGACATCAGGGCTTTATTGTTTTTATCTTCATCCTCCCTATGTGGATGAACTTCATGCTGAGGATTCTTGCCTGGAAGATGCTGTTATCCAATAATGGTATCATCAATACCGTACTGGATTTCTTAGGACTGCCGGAGCTTCATATTATTAATACTCCTGCGGCAGTAGTCCTTTGCATGGTGTATGACTTTCTCCCCTTTATGGTACTGCCCATTTACAATGCGCTGGCGCGTATCAACCGGGATGTCATTGAAGCGGCTAAGGACCTGGGTGCCGGAAGTATTACGATTTTTTTCAAAATCATTGTTCCACTCAGTATGTCCGGTGTCATCAGCGGTATTATCATGGTCTTTGTGCCTGCACTGACCTCTTTTGCCGTATCCGACCTTTTAGGCGGTGGAAAGGTCTTATTAATTGGAAATATTATTGAACAGGCATTCACACAGGATTACAACTGGAATCTGGGTTCCGGTCTTTCCTTTGTACTGATGCTCTTTGTTCTTATCAGTATGACACTTGTCAATTCCCGTGATACAGAAGGAGGTGCCAACGTATGGTAAAAAAATCAGCGGAACGGATTTACCTTGGGTTGATATTTCTGTTTTTATATCTGCCCATTGCTGTTTTAATTGTACTATCCTTTAATAATTCCAAGTCCAAGGTACACTGGGGCGGTTTTACCTTAAAATGGTACCAGAAAATGGTTTCCAGCCCAACCATTATGGAAGCCTTCTGGACAACTATTATTATTTCCCTCGCTTCTGCCCTGATTGCTACTTTGCTTGGCACCATGGCAGCCCTTGGAATCGACGCCATGAAAAAGAGAAATCAGGCCATCATGCTGGGAGCTACTAATATTCCTATGCTGAACGCAGATATTGTAACAGGTATCTCCATGATGCTTTTGTTCGTGAGATTTACCCGGCTTGGTATGAGTACCGTATTGATTGCACATATTACATTTAATATCCCCTATGTGATTTTAAATGTACTGCCGAGGCTTCGCCAGACCAGCCGAAATACCTATGAAGCCGCCTTAGACCTTGGCGCCACCCCAATGTATGCCTTTTTTAAGATTATCTGGCCACAGATACTTCCGGGTGTCCTGTCCGGCTTTCTGATGGCAATGACCATGTCGCTGGACGATTTTTCCATCACTTACTTTACCAAAGGTGCTGGAATCAATACCTTGTCCACCATGATTTATACCAATATGCGAAAGGGCATCAACCCGGAAATGTATGCCCTATCTACGGTTTTATTTACGGTTGCGTTAATACTTCTGCTGTTGATGAACTTCGGACCTTCTGCCCGAAAGGAAAAGAGAGCGTAACACTTAAATCTATTACTGGAAGGAGTTCCACCTCATGAAAAAGAAACTGATACTAATCCTTTGTACCATTGCAACTGCGGCATTTTCAAACGGCTGCGGTAAAAAATCAGAAAACACGCTGACGGTATTAAATTACGGAAAATACATTGAACCGGAAGTCTTAGAAATGTTTGAGGAAGAAACCGGTATTAAAGTAGATTACGAGGAATATATCACACCGGAAAATATGTATACCAAGTACAAGGCAGGCGCCATTGATTATGACTTAATCTGCACCTCTGACTATATGGTGGAAAAGCTCATTAAGGAAGGACAGGTTCTTCCTATGAACTATGACAATATTCCCCTTGCCCAGAATCTGGACGAAGCCTATTTCGATTTTTCTAAGTCCTTTGACCCGGAAACCAAATACTCTCTGCCCTATTTCTTTGGTACGGTAGGGATTCTCTATAACACGGAAATGGTTGACGAATCCAAAGTAGATTCCTGGGATATTCTGTGGGATAAGGATTATGAAGGACAAATTATCATGCCGGATTCCGTCCGTGATGCCTTTATGGTGGCATTAAAGCGTCTGGGATATTCTATCAATACCACGGATGAAGAACAGCTTAGGGAAGCACAGAAGCTCCTCTTAGACCAGAAGTCTTTGATTTATTCTTATCTGGTAGACGAAGCACAGGATGAAATGATTGCGGAAAATGCAGCTATGGCTGTAGTGTACTCGGGAGAAGCCGGATTTGCCATGGAATTTAATGACAATCTCTCTTTTAGCGTACCAAAGGAAGGCTCTAACATGTGGATTGATTCCTGGTTCATTCCTAAGACCTGTACCAATCAGGAAAATGCTGAGAAGTTCTTAAACTTCCTGTGTCGTGAAGACATTGCCATGATGAACTTTGACTATGTCTACTACGCCACACCAAACAACAAGGTAGTAGAACAATTAGACCCGGAATTACAGGAAAATACCACTATCTTCCCACCCAAGGAAATTCTCGATAACTGCGAAGTTTTAAAATCACTGGATGATACCACTACTACCCTCTACAGTGAGCTTTGGCTGGAACTAAAAGCCTATTCCGAGTAACGCATATCTGGTATGCGAATGTCATATTTTCTCTTATTTTCTTGTATTCTTTCTTATTTCATGTTACATTAAGCCCACACAGAATTCTGTGTGGGTCCTGCTTTGCCAGCACAGCGCAGGAGGTCTTATGACATACAAAGAATTCAAATATCAATTATTAAAAGAACTGGAGGAACGCTTTCCTTCCGGCACATCTATTACGATTCAGGAAATTCCCCATAATAACAATCATACGGAAGAAGCATTGACCATCTTAGAGCCGGGACTTAATATCTCACCTACGATTTATCTGGAATCTTATTTTCGACAATTAAAAAAAGAGGTTCCTATTTCCTCCATCATTGCCCAGATTTACAGCTATTATCAGGAACATCGTTCCACCCAAAGTATTGACACATCCTTTTTTACCTGTTTTGAAAATATTCGCCCCCGCATTGTTTACAAGCTCGTCCATCAGGAAAAAAACAAGGAACTCCTAAAAGAAGTTCCCTGGATTCCATATCTGGACCTTGCCATTGTATTCTATTGTCTCTTATCCAAATCTCCTACGGAAAATGCTTCCGTACTGATTCGCAATGAACATCTCTGCTATTGGAATGTTTCCGTAGAAGACCTGTTATCCCTTGCCCAAAAGAATACGCCGTTTCTTCTAAGCTCCTGCTGTGATTCTCTTGCGGAACTATTGCTTCCGATACTAGAGCAGCTCCCAGTGCAGGAACAGACCGATACGAAAAACACCTTTGCTTCCGCTTCCATGGTTCCCATGTATGTCCTTACCAATCAGCAACGGTTCCTCGGTGCCTGCTGCATTCTCTACGATGACGTCTTAAAGGAAATCGCAGAACGCTTAGACAGTGATTTATACATTCTTCCAAGTAGCATTCATGAAGTAATTCTCATGCCTGTTACGGTAACAGAATCGGTTCCTGCATTGTCTCAAATGGTCTGCGATATCAACCAGTCCGAGGTCTCCGCGGAAGAAATCTTATCGGACCATATTTATTACTATCATCGCAGTACCGACAGCATTACCATGTAAACAGCACTACCAAACAGCGTTACCCGGTAATCTTATCATACAGCATTTCATACTTTTTCGTCACGCTCTGCCAGGAACTGTCCCGATTCATACAGCGTTTCATCATCGCCCTCCATGATTTTGGCTGTTCCTGGTATATTTTGAGGGCATATCGGATGATATGCAGCATCTCTCTGGCATCATAATTGCGGAATCCAAAGCCGTTTCCGGTCTGCCAGATTTCGTTATAAGGCTCTACCGTGTCTTTCAATCCGCCGGTCTCTCTTACAATGGGAACCGTTCCATACCGCATACTGATTAACTGGCTCAATCCGCATGGCTCAAACTGAGATGGCATCAGGAACATATCTGCCCCTGCATAAATGCGATGCGCCATTTCTTCACTGTAACCAATATTGGCAGATACTTTATCAGGATATTGCTGTCCAAACCAGGAAAAATCATGCTGAAACCTCTCTTCCCCAGTTCCAAGCACCACAACCTGCACATGCTCTGTCCGCACTAATTCTTCCATAACAGACACCACCAAATCAAAGCCTTTTTGCTGTGTCAGGCGGGATACAATGGCAATGAGACATGCCTTGCTGTCCTGCCTTAACCCCAGCTCCTTCTGTAATGCCTTTTTATCCTTCTTTTTCTCTGCTATATTCCCTTTCCCAAAGGGATATGGTATATTTTTATCTATTTTAGGATTATACTCCTCTTCGTCAATTCCATTGGTAATTCCCGAAAGCTTTTCGGAAACCTCCCGCATCACACCGTCTAATCCCTCTCCGCCTTCCGGTGTCTGTATTTCCTTTGCATATGTCTCACTTACTGTAGTTACCTGGTCTGCATAAAGAATTCCTGCCTTTAAAAAATTACTTTCTCCATAGGCTTCCATTGCTCCATATCGATACTTTGCCGGAATATCCCGACAGTTCTCGATATCATCTATCATCCATCTCCCCTGAAACTTCTGATTATGTATGGTTAAAATTGTCTTTATATTGTGGTAGAACTTCTTTTCACTGTAAAATACTTTCAGAAACATAGGGAGCAATCCGGTCTGCCAGTCATGACAATGTATCACATCTGGACAGTAATCCATCTGAGGCAATGCTGCCAACACTGCTCTGGAAAAAAAAGCAAATTTATTGACGTCCTCACAGATATTGTGATACGGCGCATCTCCCGCAAAATAGTATTCATTATCAATAAAGTAGTAGCAAATACCGGCTTCCTGCATCTGGTATATTCCGATATATTCCTGCTCCCTTGGCATATTTTCATAAAAAAGCGTCACTTTTTCCATTTTCTGACGATATTTATCCGGTATGCACTGATACAGGGGCATAATAATACTGACCTCGTATTTTGTCTTGTCCAGATACTTTGGCAGTGCTCCCACCACATCTGCCAGTCCGCCTGTCTTTATAAATGGATTTCCCTCCGATGCTGCAAAAAGTATTTTTTTCATTTGACACCTCCGGTTAGTAATTATTTTCCTATCTTATATTCTAACCGAATTTTGTCTGCAATTAAAGCTATAAATTCTGAATTTGTTGGTTTTCCTTTTCCATTATGTATGGTATAGCCAAAAAGTTCATCAATCGTATCCATTTTTCCTCTGCTCCATGCTACTTCAATCGCATGTCGAATCGCACGTTCTACACGGCTTGGGGTTGTCTGAAACTTTTTCGCAATACTCGGATATAATATCTTTGTAATGGAATTTAACATCTCCATATCTGTAACGGACATCATAATCGCTTCCCTAAGATACTGATATCCCTTGATATGTGCCGGAACTCCGATTTCATGGATAATGTTGGTTACATCATTTTCCAGATTTCGCTCCTCGAACTTTTCCTTCTTTTCATAAGGATTCACCTTCCGAAGCTCTGTTACCTTTCGATTTGCACTATCCCGCACATGCTTGATACGATTAATCACTACATCACTGTCAAAAGGCTTCATAATGTAGTAGTCTGCTCCCAAATCAAAGGCATCTTCTGTGATTTTCTCCTGCCCGATGGCGCTTATCATAATAAATGCCGGATGCTTTTTGAGATTTCTGTCATTTTTTATTTTATCCATTACTGTCAATCCGTCGAGTTTAGGCATGACAATATCCAACAGAACTACATCCGGTTCTTTCTTTTTTATCATTTCATAAGCTTCTTCTCCGTCTTTCGCAGTTCCAACTACCTGAAATTCTTCATCACTTCTCACAATATCCCCTAATACTTGCAGCATTCTTTCATTATCATCTGCAATTGCCACATTTAATTTTTCCACTTCATATCCTCCTGTTGCTTTTCATCATAATACGAAACAATTTGTATTATAACCGTATCCGTATCTTCCTTCAATGAAAAGATTTCTCACATTTTCGACAGTTCCCTTTTTATTTCTTCATATTAACACGAACTTTGTCATTTGAAAAGAATAAACTATCTTTTCCTACTGATAATATATGTTTCTTTTAGTTTTATTTTGTCGAAAAGTGTCAGTAAGTTTTTTTCTTTCCAATCTTTACTATTTCTTTACACTGTCGATTTTTAATGTTCCACCATCTTTTCCGCAAAAACCCCATATCCCTGTGCTGCATCCTGAACAAATACGTGCGTTACCGCACCAATCACCTTGCCATTTTGTATAATCGGGCTTCCGCTCATTCCCTGTACAATTCCACCTGTCAGCTCCAAAAGGTCCGGATCTGTGACCTCAAATAAGATTCCCTTATTCACATTACTACTGCTATAATCCATACCCGTGATTTGAATTTCATATTCCTTTCTTTCCCCGGATAAATAAGAAATAATTTGGGCGGGTCCTTTCTGTACCTCCTGTTTCATTGCTATAGGACAATATTCCACGCCCTGTAACTGTTCCGGTATTCGTTCCAGCTTTCCGTAAATTCCTACTTCTGTATTCTCCTCCACAGTACCAAGCTTAAACTGGTCCAGATAAGTAATCACTCCTGTTACTTCTCCCGGTTTCCCTTTTTCGCCCTTGGTAATTCCGGCCACCTGCGCCTCATACAAGGTTCCTTCCGACATAAGGACTTTTGTTCCGGTATCCATATCACTTACCGGGTGTCCTAATGCTCCGTAATTTCCTGCGCTGTCGCAAAAAGTAAGCGTTCCTACACCAGCAAGGTCATCTCTGACCCAGATACCTAATTTATATTCATTTTCTCCGGTCTTTACCGGTTCTACCTTTAATTCAATATATTCTCCGTCCCTTAGAACGCCAAGCACAACCGGATTTCCGCCACACTGATTAATGGTATCTATTACATCTTCCTTTGTTTTTACCACCTGCTCATTTATAGTCTTAATATAATCTCCACTTTTTACAATATTAGCGGCCGGCTCATAGTTCATGCCGTCTGTTCCTGCCACAGTTCCGGTTCCGATAATAAGTACCCCCTCTGTCTTTACATAAATTCCGACAGGAATCCCACAGGGAACCACACTTTCTTCTTCTACAACTTCTACTGCAACTTCCTTTACCTGAAAAATCCCGAACAGGCGGCAGGCCATGGAATAGCTTCCCTGACTGGCGGATTTCATGGAAAAATCTTTGTTTAAATCCACATGGATTTCTTCCTTATCTACCGTAGGAGATTGATTTCCAAACACCTCCAATCCTTCCTGTTCTACCACTCCGGTCATGGGAACATGAAAATTAAAGTTTTCTTCTTTTCCCTGTACAATCCATATTTTATCTGGTACAGACTCCTTCATAATGAAAAAAGAAAATACCAGCAAAAGCCCCAATCCTCCTAATATGCTGGTTCTTGCAATCCATTTTTGCATTCTCACATTTCCACGTCCCTTCCTCTTATAATAAAATTCTGTTATCGTAAACAAAAAGGATTTCAGCCTTTCACTGAAATCCTTTTTTAGTATATGAAATTCTTTTATTTTTAACTCTGGGATTTTTTTACTGATTGTGCAAGCTCTTTCATTTCCTTCGCACTCTCCATAACCGTGTCCGTAACCTTTACGCCGCCAAGCATCCTTGCCAGTTCTTCTATCGTTTCTTCTTCCTGCAATCTGGAAATACAAGAAACCGTTGACTGATTTACCACATTTTTACTGATTAAAAAATGCTGGTCTGCCATAGCCGCAATCTGCGGCAAATGGGTAATACAAATAACCTGATGATTCTTTCCGATTACATTCATCTTCTCTGCAACCATCTGGGCGGTACGTCCGCTGATACCGGAATCAATCTCGTCAAAAATCAATGTCTCTATCCGGTCACTTTCTGCTAAAATGGTTTTAATCGCCAGCATGATACGGCTTAATTCACCACCGGATGCCACTTTCCCCAAAGGCTTTACCGGCTCACCCGGATTGGTGGAAATCAAAAACTCCGCGTCATCTGTTCCATTCGCCGTGAAAGATACCGTTTCCTGAAATGCCATAGTAAATTCCACATCCAGGAAATTTAGGTCAACAAGAGCTTCCTGCACCTGCTTCGTCAATTTTTTCGCGTAACGCTTCCTTATCTCAGATACTGCCTCACAGCTCTTCTTTAAAGCTTCCTCCGCTTTCGTTTCCCGCTTCGTGAGGTCTTCTAAGTATTGTTCATAATCCTTTAACTGCTGATAGCGCAGTTCTTTTTCCTCTTTTTCTTCTAAGACCGCCTCGATGCTTCCGCCAAACTTGTCCTTCAAATGATTGACCACATCTAAGCGCTTCTCGGTCTCATAGAAAGTCTCTTCGTCAAATTCCCCGTCAGAGATATAAGCTGCCAGTTCCCGGTTAAAATCATTTAACAGACTGTCGATTTCTCCAATCTGTTCTGCAATCTGTTCCAGTTCACTGTCATACTCTGCCACAGAAGTAATCTCCCGCAGCGCACGCCCAATCTGTTCCGTTGCACTTCCATCGCCGCCAGTCAGATGATGTGCTGTATTTGCCGCTTCCATAATCTTACGGCTGTTTGCCATCTTACGGTAAGCGCTCTCTAAGGTCTCGTCTTCTCCCGGAATCAGCTGTGCTTCTTCAATTTCATTCATCTCATACTCTAAAAAGGACAACTCCCGTTCTCTTTGAGCGTCATCGGTTACCGCTTCCTTCTTTTCTTCTAATATCTTCTGATATTCCTGATAACGAAGCTTTAATTCTTCCTTTTTGTCTTTTAATTCTTCCTTGGCATATTCATCCAGAATTTCTAAATGCTTTTTCTTTTGCAGCAATGACTGATGTTCATGCTGTCCGTGAATATCAATGAGTAGTGCCGCTACCGCTTTCATGCAGGACGCCGATACACTTTCGGAATTGATTTTTCCGATACTGCGGGAAGAGGTAATCTTCCTTGACATAATAATCTCTCCATTTTCCGGAAAAATATCCATCTCCTCTAACAGCTTCTGCTGTTCCTGATTCTCCACCTGAAAAATCAGTTCTACCAATGCATACTCTGCGTTTTCCCGCAGCATCTCTTTGGGAACCTTTTCTCCCAACGCTAAATTAATGGAGCCGATAATAATTGATTTTCCCGCTCCTGTCTCACCGGAAAGAATATTTAATCCCGGTCCAAATTCTACCTCCGCTTCTTCGATTAAAGCAAGGTTTTTCACATGTAAACTTACTAACATATCCGTTCTCCTTTTTGCTCTCTCATTTGCAACGGCTTAAAAATCAGTATCTTACATTTATTTTTCTACGATTTTTCGTAATCTTTTCATCAGATTTTCCGTATCTTCTACGGTTCGTACCGCACACATAATGGTATCATCTCCTGCAATGCTTCCCACAATTTCATGGCAATCCATGGCATCCAACGCTGCCGCTACAGCCATCGCCATTCCGGATACTGTCTTTATGACTAAAATGTTCTGTGCCATATCCATGGAAACAAATCCATCCTTAAATACACGGATATACTTCTCGCTCATATCTACGTGATTTTCGCTAAGCGCCACATACTTCTGTCTTCCGGTTCCGCTTGCCACCTTGGTAAGCTTCAATTCCCGAATATCTCTGGACACCGTTGCCTGGGTTACTGCAAAGCCTTCCTGTTCGAGACGGTCTGACAATTCCTCCTGTGTCTCAATGTTATACTTCCCTATAATTTCTAAAATCTTTGCCTGACGTTTTGATTTCATATATCCTCCTTTTTGCCTTATCCGGTATATCCCTGTAGTTTTTTTCCTAACCGTTCTAAAAAGCTCAACTTACTTAGCTTCAAAATTCCGGTTCTGGTTTTCGCTTTTTTCATTACGATTTTCTCTCCAACCGTAAGAATTCCTACATGTTCTCCGTCAAAGCTGACCTCTGCCTTTTCATCATTTTCACTCCGTCTCTGTGCTATCTCTACGGTAATCTCATCATCCGCGCCCAGTACAATACTTTTAGCATTCAAGGTATGGGGGCTGATGGGCGTAATCAATATCAGCTCTGCCCTTGGGTCCACAATGGGACCTCCTGCTGACATATTGTATGCCGTAGAACCGGTAGGCGTTGCAATAATAATTCCATCTGCGCTGTATGTATTCAGATATTCTCCATTGACAGAAATGATAAAATCCACCATCTGAAGGGCACCGGAGCGATGAATTACAATGTCATTTAACGCAATCTGTTGTCCGCAGCACCCTGATTTATTCACCAGATATCCGGTAAGAAGCATCCTGTGTTCTACGGAATATCCCTTTTCCTCCATCAGGATCTCAAGCCCATTCATGACCGTTTCTGCATCCAGCTCACACAAATACCCTACATGCCCGGTATTCACTCCTATCAGCGGAATGTTGCGTTCTGCCATATTCCTTGCTGCCCGAAGCAGAGTTCCATCGCCGCCCACCACCAGAATACATTCTATCTGATTGGAAATATCCTCCATATCATACTCCTGATTCATCTGGGTTCCACAGCTTCCGCCATGTTCTTCGATATAATTCTTTATCTGTTTCGTCAGCACCAGTTCTTTATCTTTTTGCGGATTTGCAATAATATAAAAATGTTTCATTCCCTTACGCCAGTGTACTGTGTGCCTGTTCTACCACAGCCTTTACATTTACCGGCTCCTCCTGACTCTCCATGCCCTTTTGAATGTATACAAGATATTCTATGTTTCCTTCCGGTCCCTTAATGGGGGAAAACTCCAGATGTTTGATACCAAAGCCAATCTCCTGTGCAAAGGAAATCACCTTTTCGATTACTTCTTCGTGTACCTTCGGGTCTCTTACCACACCCTTCTTTCCTACCTTTTCCTTACCGGCTTCGAACTGAGGCTTAATGAGACATACCATTTCTCCCTGCTCTGTCAAAAGCTCCTTTGCTGCCGGAAGCACTTTTGTCAGAGAAATAAAAGACACATCCACCGATGCAAAATCCAATCTGTCATCAATATCTTCTGGTGTCACATAGCGGATATTTGTTTTTTCCATACATACTACGCGCTCATCCTGTCTTAACTTCCAGGCGAACTGCCCATATCCTACGTCTACCGCATACACCTTTTTTGCCCCGTTTTGAAGCATACAGTCCGTAAATCCTCCGGTAGATGCACCGATGTCCATACAAATCTTATCTTCCAGAGTAATACCAAAGTTCGCCATAGCCTTTTCTAACTTCAGTCCGCCGCGGCTTACATACTTTAGGGTATTTCCTCTTACCTCAATCTCTACTTTATCATCAAAGGAAGTTCCTGCCTTATCTTCCCTCTGACCGGCCACAAACACGTTTCCCTCCATAATCATGACCTTCGCCTTTTCTCTGGAGGGCGCCAGTCCGCGCTGTACCAGTAAAACATCCAATCTTTCTTTCATGCTATAACCTTTCCCGTATCTTCGCGTACTCCGCTACAATCTTTTTCACAATGGATTCCTTATCTATACCGATTTCTTTTCTTAAAATCTCTACATTTCCATGCTCTACATATTCATCCGGAATGGCAATATTAAGAACCTTCATCCGGGTGCTCTCACAATCCTGCTCATTCATATAGCGTACCACATGTTCTCCGAATCCGCCACTGATTACATTCTCTTCCATCGTAACCAGAAGATTATGTTCCTGTGCTAATTCTTCTATCAGTTCTGTATCAAAAGGCTTTACAAATCGGGCATTTATCAGGGAACATTGATAGCCCATAGCCTTTAAGAGCTCTCTTACTTCTACTGCAGTTTTTACCATGCTTCCTACGGCAAAGAGTACAATCTGGCTTTCCATTGCAATGATTTCGCTTTTTCCGCAGATAATTCTGGCACGGGATTCCTTTAATCCATCGTATGCCTCGCCTCTCGGATAACGAATGGCAACCGGATGCTCATAGTTTACTGCAAATTTTACCATATCCGAAAGCTCCCATTTGTTTTTAGGCGCCATAATCGTCATATTCGGAATGGAAGACAGATAGGATAAATCAAAAATTCCCTGATGTGTCTCTCCGTCGCTGCCCACCAGCCCTGCACGGTCTATGGCAAATACCACTGGCAAATCCTGAATACAGACATCATGAAGAATCTGATCATAGGCTCTTTGCAAAAAGGAAGAATACACTGCAACAATGGGTTTTAACCCTGCCGCCGCAAGTCCTGCTGCAAAGGTCACCGCATGTTCTTCTGCAATCCCCACATCAAAAAAACGCTCCGGGAACATATTGTGAAACCGCTTTAATCCGGTTCCTTCTCCCATTGCCGCCGTAATGGCTACTACCTTTTCATCCCGGTCCCCAAGCTTACGCATTACCGTAGAAAAGATATCTGTATAATTGGATGTGGTCCTGTTCTGCGCCGGAAGACCTGTATCAATCTGAAATGGCTCTGCTCCATGAAATCTGGCGGGATGACGTTCTGCAGGAAGATAACCATTTCCCTTTCTTGTCATCACATGTACCAGAACTGCTCCATCGACCTTTACAGCTTCTTTAAATACCCGAAGCATGGCTGAAATGTCATGACCATCCACCGGTCCTAAATAAGTGATTCCCATGTCTTCAAACAACATGCCCGGAATAAACAACTGCTTGATGCCGCTCTTGGTGCGGCGTATCTGAGACACCATACGTTCTCCGTATATGGGAATTTTGTTAAGAGAATTCGTTACTCCCGTCTTTAAATCCTTATAGGCATCTGTGGTGCGTAAATTCCCCAGATGTCTGGAAAGTCCTCCTACATTTTCCGAAATGGACATATTATTGTCATTTAGTACAATAATAAAATTGCTCTTCATACGAGAGGCATTGTTAAGGGCTTCGTATGCCATTCCGCCTGTCAGAGCACCGTCACCAATAACAGATATCACATGATAATCCTGTCCCGTCAGTTCTCTTGCTTCTGCATATCCTAAACCGGCTGAAATAGAAGTGGAGCTGTGCCCGGTGTCAAAGCTGTCACATGCACTCTCCTTACGTTTCGGAAATCCACTCATGCCGCCAAACTTTCGTAAATTGTCAAATCCTGCTTTCCGCCCGGTCAACAGCTTATGGGTATAGGACTGGTGTCCTACATCCCAGATAATCTTATCTTCCGGTAAATGAAAGGCCAGATGCAATGCCATGGTAAGCTCTACCACACCGAGATTCGATGCCAGATGTCCGCCATTCTCTGAAATCTTACGAATCAGGAAATCACGTATCTCATCTGCAAGAACAGGCAATTCTGCACTTGTTAATTTTTTTATATCATTGGGGTTATTTATCTTTTCCAATACCATGGAGAATTCCCTTCTTTCTTTGTGAATTCCACTATTTCTCCCGATGTACCAGTTCCATCATCAGCTTCGTTAAAAATTCATTTTTTACTACTAAAGTATTTAATAACTCTACGCTCTTACGAGAATGCTCCTCCACTTCCTTCGACGCATGCTCAATGCCCCGCAAGGTTACATAGGTGGTCTTATGATTCTTTTCATCGCTTCCTACAGGCTTTCCTAACACCTCGGTACTGCTTGTAACATCTAAAATATCATCCTGAATCTGAAATGCCAGACCAAGCTCTCCCGCCGCCTGTTCTACAATTCTCTGTTCACTCTTGGTTGCTCCTGCTAAAATAGCGCCAATCAACATGGAGCTTTCTAACAAGGCTCCTGTCTTTAATTTATAAATGTAGTGTAAAAGCTCCTCTGTTACTTCTTTTCCCTCTGACTCCACATCTACACATTGTCCGCCTAACATTCCATGAATGCCCGCCTTCATAGCCAGAACCTGAAAGGCTCTTCCAATATTTCCATTTCCAGGCTCAATATCAAAGGCTTTTGCGGCTGTTTCAAAGGCATAGTTCAAAAGACCGTCGCCTGCTAGAATTCCCATAGCTTCTCCATACTTGGCGTGGGTGGTCTGTTTGCCTCTGCGAAACTCGTCATTATCCATTGCCGGAAGGTCATCATGCACCAGAGAGTATGTATGAATCATTTCCATTGCTGCCATAAACGGCTCAATTACCTTAGAGCGTCCGCCAAACATCCGATAAGTTTCCAGCATAAGTACAGGGCGAAGTCTCTTTCCCCCTGCCAGCACACTGTAATTCATGGCTTCCATTACAGTCTTTTGGAATCCTTCTTCTACCGGAAGATATTGTGCAATAATCTGCTCTGCCTGCTCGGTACGAGCTGCAATTTCTTTCTTCATATCCATACTGTTCTCTCCTGTATTCCGCTTATTCTGCATCCAATGGCTCTAACTCTCCCTGTCCATTTAACAGCAGCATCTGCTTTTCTACATAATCTATTTTTTCGTTGCATTGCTTCAGCTTTTGTATGCCCTGTTCATATAACTGAAAAGAATCCTCAAGGGACACTTCTCTTTGCTGCATTTTCTCTATAATACTTTCCAGTTCCAGAAATATTTCTTCTAATGTCTGCTCCTGCTCTCCCATGAGAAAACCTCCGTTTCTGTTACTTCTGCCTTTACTTTTCCATTCAACATATGAACGGTAATATTGTCTCCCTGTTTCACCATCGTTACATCATTAATGGCTTTTCCTGCATCATCTGATACATAAGAATATCCCTGACTTAATTTTTTCACCGGAGACATTCCCTCTAGCTGTCCCGCATATAACTCCAGCTGATGCTTCTTTTGAAGCAGCTTTTGCTGCATATACATTCTCAGCTTTTCTTCTAAATCAACTACATACTGACGTTTCTCATTCAAACGATTCTGCGGTGTCAAAAGCTTCAACTGACGTTCATATTGTCGGAGACGCTGTTCTGTCAGTTCCAGCTTATCACTGATGCCGCGGTTCAATTCCATCCTTATGGCTAAGAACTGTTGTTCCAATTCCCGCCAGTCATAGACTGCCAGCTCCGCCGCTGCTGATGGCGTTGGCGCCCGCAAATCCGCTACATAATCCGCAATGGTGGTATCTGTCTCATGTCCCACGGCCGAGATAATGGGAATACTACATTCAAAAATGGCTCTTGCCACGATTTCTTCATTGAACGCCCATAAATCCTCAATGGAACCGCCGCCTCTTCCGACAATGATAACATCTACCTTCAGCTGTTCTAATGCATGAATTCCGTTTACAATACTTGCGGCTGCGCCCTCTCCCTGTACCAGTGCAGGATATAAAATCGTCTGCACGTAAGGATTACGTCTTCTGCTGATGTTTTGAATATCCCGAATAGCTGCTCCGGTAGGCGCAGTTACAATTCCCAGTGTCTTAATATATCTTGGAACGGAACGCTTATACTCCTGTGCAAACATCCCCATTTCTTCTAATTCTTTTTTTAATGCTTCAAACTTCTGATATAACAGTCCTGCTCCATCCAAAAGAATCTCTTTGGCATAAAGCTGATACTTTCCATCCCGTTCATATACGGAAATAGAACCCAGCACAATGACATTGTCCCCATTTTTCATAGGAAAGGTAAGTCCCTTGCGGTTCCCTGCAAACATAACCGCCGTCAATGCACCTGTCTCATCCTTCAGGGTAAAATAAATATGCCCGGAAGTATGATACTTACAGTTTGACACTTCTCCCTTCACATAGATACGGTTCATCATGAAGTCCTGGGTAAACATGTTTTTGATGTAGGCGTTTACCTGACCTACGGTGTATACATTCTTTGTCATACGAGTTTTGCAAGAATTCCGTTTACAAAGGAAGCAGAATCATCGGTTCCATAGGTCTTTGCCAGTTCTACCGCTTCATTGATTGCCACTCCGGTAGGAATATCTTCTTCAAATTTCAGTTCATAGGTTGCAAGGCGAATCAGGGTCAGGTCTACCTTTCCCATACGGCTTGTTTTCCAGCCTTGTGCCACTTCGTTTATCATTACATCGATTTCCGTCAAATGTTCCATGATGCTCTCATATTTTTTCTGGATATAATCCGTATCTTTTTCTTCCCGCTGGTCCAGTTCTTCAAAAAATAGTGCCAGTTGCTCCGGCATATCACTTTGTTCGTAAAATTCTGCTCGAAATAACAGCTTAAATATCTGTTCTCTAATTTCTCTTCGGCTCATCCTTTTCCCTTTCAAAAAGGGTGCCTTAAAAAGACACCCCTATTTTGTTTTACTATTCAGCACTTGCTGACTATTTTTCATGGTTTCTTATTTTCAAGGTACACTTACTTGCTTTTTTCCATATCTACACCGGCGATTCTTACATTTACGCCGCAGACTTCCAATCCTGTCATATTCTCTATGGCAGTCTTTACTCTTTCCTGCACTTTGGCAGATACTTCCGGAATGACAAACCCAAACTTGATATGCAGTGCCACATCAACCTTTACAACATTGTTTAATACTTCTACCTTGATTCCTTTGGAAAGGTTCTTCATTCCCAGCTTGCTTACCAGTTCATTGGTAATATTGCCTGCCATGGAACTTACACCCTCTACCTCAGTGGCTGCAAGTCCTGCGATTATTGCCACAACTTCGTCTGCGATACGTACCTCTCCTAAATTATCATCCTTTATCATATACGCTTTTCTATCTTCAGCCATTTCTACGCCTCCTAAACTCTTATTCATTGTTATATTATAACAGAATATTGTCTGTTTGCAAAGATTTTCCTGACGTTTTGCCTATTTCTTCTGTGGAACGGTAATGTACTCATACGGTGTAGTCTGGTATACATAATAATTCAGCCAGTTGGTATACAACGCATTGGCATGAGAACGCCACATCAGCTTCGGCTTTATGGTACAATCGTCATTTTCGTAATAATTCTCCGGCACCTGAATATCCAGTCCCTTTTCCTTATCACGCATATATTCTGTATGTAAGGTCATCCGGTCATATTCCGGATGACCCATCACAAAGATTTTCTTTCCAGTCTTATCCATGACCAAAAATACGCCTGCTTTTTCCGATTCTGCCAAAATCGTCAGCTCCGGTATTTTTTCAATATCTTCCCTGCGCACCTCGGTATGTCTGGAATGAGGCGCAAAAAAACAATCGTCAAATCCCCGTACCAACGGAACCTTACGGTTACTTACCCGGTGTTCGAACAGTCCGAACATCTTATGCTCCAGCATATGCTTTGGGATTCCATAGTGATAATAAAGACCTGCCTGTGCCCCCCAGCACAAATGCATGGTAGAGGTTACATTGGTCTTTGTCCATTCGCAGATTTCCTCAAACTCTTTCCAGTAATCAACCTCTTCATATTCCATCTGCTCTACCGGTGCTCCGGTAATAATAAATCCATCAAACTTTCTGTCCTTGATTTCTTCAAAGGTATTATAAAACTTATTTAAATGGCTCATGGAGGTATTCTTAGATTCATGGCTTGATACCGTAACAAAGGTGACATCTACCTGCAAAGGGGTATTAGAAAGCGCCCGTAATATCTGCAGCTCCGTATCTTCCTTTAGGGGCATCAGATTCAAGATTCCAACCTCTATGGGGCGGATATCCTGATGCATCGCCCGATTTTCATCCATTGTGAATACATTTTCCCATTCCAGTTTTTCTCTTGCGGGCAATCCGCTTTGAACCTTAATTGGCATATTCTCTCCTGCTTTCTGTCTTATATTTTATTCTTCTGCCTATATTTGTACAATTACATTCTTACCCGCTGCTTTCTGTTCTTCCTACCAGTATTCCTACCAGCTAATTCTCCAGCATAGTAAGAAATTGTGCTTCATCTATGACATTAATTCCAAGCTCCTGCGCCTTTGTTAATTTACTTCCGGCGCTTTCGCCTGCTAAAAGATATGTTGTCTTTTTTGATACGGAGCCTGATACTTTACCGCCCTGCTTCTCAATCAGGGCTGCTGCTTCTTTTCTATCCATATTAGGAAGCGTTCCCGTAATAACAAAAGTCATTCCTTCCAGCTTGGTTCCTGCTCCTACCGTTTCTAATGCCTGCATATTCACGCCATAGCTTCGCAGTCGTTTCATTAATTCCTGATTTTTCCCATCTGCAAAAAAGTCGGTAATACATCTGGCGCTTACTTCTCCAATATCATTCACGCCCTGAAGCTCTTCCATGGTGGCTTTCTCTAAAGTCTCCATATTTTTAAACTCTTTTAGAATTCCCTTGGCGGCTGCCTTTCCTACATTTGGAATTCCAAGTCCGGTCAACAACTGGTACGCATCATTTTCTTTGGATTTTTCAATGGCATTTAACAATTTATCGGTATTTTTCTCTTTTCCGATAATACCCTGTTCAATCAGTTCCTCCCGATGCTCTTTCAAGGTATAGATATCTGCCACATCCTTAATATACCCCAACCGCACCAGTTCTTCAATATAAACTGTACCAAATCCCTTAATATCCATGGCATCTCTGCCGACAAAATTAATAATATGGCGCTCTAACTGTGCCGGACAGCTTGGTGAGGTACACTTAATATCTGCTGTATCTTTTTCCCTCTGAGTCTTTGCACCGCAAATGGGACAGACCTCTGGAATCTTAAAAGGTACTGCGCTCTCCGGGCGTTTTTCCTTAATCACCTTACGGACTTTTGGAATAATCTCACCTGACTTATAGACCTGAATGGTATCACCAATCCGAATATCCAGTTCGTCAATAAAATCCTGATTATGAAGCGTTGCTCTTGACACACTGGTTCCACACAGACGCACCGGCTCAAAAATCGCAGTTGGAGTAATACGTCCGGTTCTTCCTACCGACAGTTCTATATCTAACAGGGTTGTCTCCTTTTCCTCTGGTGGATATTTGTAAGCAACTGCCCAACGTGGCACCTTAGAGGTGGCACCAAGCTTCTCCCGGTCAGCAAGAGAATTCAGTTTTACTACAGCACCATCAATATCATATCCAAGATTTCCACGGTTCTCTCCGATTGCGCAGATAGCTTCCCAAACCTCTTCCTTGGTATGACAGACTTTATAATCGTCAATCACAGGAATTCCGTTTTTCTTTAAATATTCATAGCCTTCCGTGTGAGTTTTGAATTCCATTCCACCAACTTGCTGAATGTTAAAAATAAACATGGAAAGTCCCCGCTCTTTTGTGATTCTGCTATCCAACTGGCGAAGTGTTCCTGCCGCACAGTTTCTGGGATTGGCAAAGGTCTTTTTCCCGTTCAATTCCTGCATCTCATTGACGCGGTCAAAGTCTGCATTTTTCATATAGACCTCTCCACGGATTTCCAAATACTCCGTTGGAACTTTCAGCTTCTTTTTTACATCAGGGATTACCTTTGCATTCTCTGTCACATCTTCGCCAAAATTAATGCCATCTCCACGGGTAAGTGCAAGCTTTAGCTCTCCTTCTTCATAACGAAGCGCCATAGAAAGTCCATCAATCTTATATTCTACTACAAATTCCGGATTATCCAGCTGCTCCTGCATCTGAAGTACAAATTCCTCTACTTCTTCTTTAGAAAAAACATCCTGAAGACTCAGCATCGGTACATTGTGCGCTACCAATACCCCAGCCTCTCTTTTGGCAGTTCCTCCTACCTTCTGTGTCGGAGACTCCTTGGTTATCATCTCTGGAAATTCTTTCTCCAGTTTTTTTAACTCCTGCATCATCATGTCATATTCATAGTCTGTAATCTCCGGACTATCCATATTGTAATAGCGATTACTGTGATATTCTAACTGTTTTCTTAATTCACTGATTCTGTCTTCTGCCTGCTTCTTATCCATCCTGCTGCTTCCTTTCCCGTCTATTTTCTTTCCCACTTGGGAATTACGGTCTCATTAGAGGAATCTTTGATTTGTTCCCTTAAGCCTTTCCATTCTTCCGGGGATATTTTCCGGTAAGCTCCCTCTTTTAAATCTCCAAGCTTAATATTCATAATACGTGTCCGCTTCAAATCGACGACACGATAATGAAACTTCTCGCACATGCGCCGTATCTGCCGGTTCAATCCCTGGGTTAATATAATCCGAAATGTCCGTTTTCCTATTTGTTCTACCGGGCACCGTCTTGTGGTCAACTTTAATTCTTCTAAATATACACCGGCTGACATTTTTTCTAAAAATTCTGCTGTAATATCCCGATTTACTCTTACGATATATTCTTTTTCATGAAGATTCCCGCTGCGCATCATCTTATTGACCAGTTCCCCCTGATTGGTCATAAGAATCAAGCCTCTGGATTCCTTATCCAGACGTCCGATGGGATATACACGCTTTGGATAATTTACAAAATCTACGATATTATCCCGTTCCCTCTTTTCTGCGGTACAGACAATTCCCCTTGGCTTATTCACTGCCAGAAGAATCACTTCTTCTTCCTTGGATACCCGCTTTTTACCAAAAAACACCTCATCCCCCGGTGCTACCTTATCTCCCATAACAGCCTTTCTTCCGTTGATGGTTACATGCCCCGCTTCTATCTGCCGGTCTGCCTCTCTTCTGGAGCAGACTCCTGCCTCACTTAAATACTTATTAATCCTCACTGGTTCTGTCATTCTTCCTCACCTGCAAAACTGTTTTAACCGTTCTATATTTTCTTCCTCAAAATCCATCAGTTCTTCTGCAATTTCATTTGCATAACTACCTGTGTTTTTATTATTATGCCTTACTTTCATCAAATCTGCAATACCTCTTGTGTTTCCCTTTATCATCATGTCTGCCACATGAGGCGTACTGATATTTAATAACGTATTTGCCTGAATTCCGCCCCAAAGCATTGCTTTCTCCCAACCGGATTCTTTTACTGTAATTCCGTATTCCCATAATCCGGCTTCTGCCTTTCGCTCAAATTCCCGGAAACGGTTTCTCTGGGAGGTCAGCTCATAGGCAAATTCCTGATTATATATCTTACTCATAAGGGTATCTATAGCATTAATTGCCATCCCTGCGTTTCTTTTTGTTTCCTTTAAAACATTAATTTCTTCATAGTTTTTCATATATTTCCTCCTAATCTTTTCTTACTGATTAGGTTGAAACATTTTTCAGTTTTTATACTGATTCTAAAGAAAAACCCTGTTATTAGAACAAAGTGTGCTCCGCACACTCTCACGAATATACATTACCTCTCAAGCGGAACACACTTTGCCGCGCCGAGCACAGTCGCTTGCGACATAATTCCACTTGTGCTAGTGCGCATCCTGCACGGAGTGCTTTTTGCTCTATAGGAATCACAATTTTACACTTTAACGCAACACGGTATTTCCTATAGAGTAAAAAGAGAACTGCCTTTTAAAAGCAATTCTCCTTTCCTTTTTATTCTGTCTTTCTGTTCTCTAATTATTTAACAATAGCTCTGTCTTAATATATCCGGTCTTACCGTTCCATTCTACCTTGGTCCAACCTTCTTCATAGCTCAACACAACTTTAATGGTATCACCTATTGCCGTAGTCCCTACCTTATCTGATGTCTCACTCATGGATACTCTTATGTTATAGGCATCAGTTGCAGTCAGGGTGGTTCCCTCCGGCAAATAATTTAAACCGTTATTTGTTTCCTGCTGTTGCTGCTGTGCTGCCTGTTCCGCCGCTGCTTGCTCTGCTGCCGCCTGTTCTGCCGCCGCTTGCTGTGCTGCCTGCTCTGCCGCCGCTTGTTCTGCGGCTGCCTGTTCTGCCGCCGCCTGTTCCGCTGCTGCCTGCTCTGCCGCCGCTTGTTCTGCGGCTGCCTGCTCTGCCGCCTGCTGCTGTGCAACATAAGCTTCCTTCCAACTTACGATTCCCGCAGTCACCGTATTTACCATATTACGAAGATTCTCATCTTGTTCGATTGCCTGCGTGTATCGGCTCTGGAAATCTGCCACCAGTTCTTTTACGTCAGATGCATCATTAAACTTCTCAATCAGCGCCATTACTTCCGGGTCTGTTTCTAATTCCTTCATCTCACTGTTAAATGTACCATATACATTATCAATATAAAGGGTTCCGTCTTCCTTGGTTCTTACATAGAAAAATTCCATTCCGGGGACAGTTGCTTCTACACCGCTAAGCTTCATTTCATAGGTTGCTGATACCATGTAGGAATCTTTCTCCAATCCTCTTTTGGTATAGCAGTCAATATTATTATAACCTTCCACATAGCCGCTCATCATCTGAACATAGCTTTTCTCCATATCAGAAAAAGGAGTCGCTATCGTTGCAAGCTCGTCCACATTACCGGCTGCATATAATTCATAATATTTACCAATCAAACTATTCAGTTCTTCATTTTCATTTACTTCATATGCATCCTGCGCATCTGCCACCTGCTCCTGCTGTTCTTCCTCTTTGCCTTCTGACTTTCCGTTATTTACTGCTGTCACTGCCAGTACCACTATCAGAATTATGGTCAGCACGCCTGCTGAAACATAGCGTGTATTATTTTTGCAAAATGTAATAATTGTATCTATATTAATCTTAGAAAAGTCAAACTTTTTATGATTATCATTCAAATTATTGTTCTTTAAAGAGTTCTTCATATGTCCTCCTTATTCAATTTATCTATATAAAAAAAGTTATTTACGGTTGCAATGCACCCAGAGGGAATCGAACCCCCAGCCCCAGAACCGGAATCTGGTGTTTTATCCGTTAAACTATGGGTGCCATTGATATATTATCTACAACTTTGTAAGTATATCATACTTCTTTTAAAAAATCAAAACAAAATTTAGGAGACTCCAATTTTTTTTTCAATTCTTTTGCCATTTCCCCGACTTCTCTTCCATCTGTAACTATTACAATCTCTCCTGCCGCTTCGTAATACTTCCTGCGTGCCTCCATCAATTCTTCAATATATGCTGTATTCATATGTCCATTCAGTATAGGGCGGTCTTTTCCGTTTTTCACTCGTTCTAATACCGTCTCCGGTGTGGCTGTCAGTAATACAATTACACCATTTGTTTTCATAAGCGCTACATTTTTCTTACGAAGCACCATTCCTCCGCCACAGGACACAATGCAGTGCTTTCTCTCCTGCATTTTCTCTAAAAATTTCGTTTCCAGATTGCGAAAATAATTCTCTCCGTATTTTTCAAAAATTTCAGGAATCCGCATATTTTCCTGTTTTACAATTTCATGATCCGTATCTATTTCCTCATACCCTGTAATCTCAGCCATATGTCTGGAAATGGTACTTTTCCCGGTTCCCATAAATCCAATAAAATAAATATTACTCTTCATACTATTTTTCCATACTTTCTGAAATTTTATTTAAAATCATCACAACATCTTCCAAAGGCATCTGTCCCGGCGCGGACGTCTTTCCCGCTGCCGCAAAGGTCACACAGGAACCAAAGGACTGTCCTGCAATTCTCGAAATCATTCCTGTTTCCCCCATAGACATGGTAATCACCGGATATTCCGGCGCAGCTTCCTTCACACTTGCCGTTGCAGATAGTAAATTCAGCACATCATAGCGGTTGTTTGGCATAACTGCAAGCTTTGCCACATCTGCCCCAAGATTCTTCATATATAAAAGCTTCTCTGCCATGATATCTGTGGATGGGGTCTCGGAAAAATTATGGTCGGACGCTATGACCACAGCACCAATTTGATGAAGCTCCGCAAGAAACGGCTTAGGCTGCTCCAGTTCGCATACCTCTACATCCAGCATATCTGCTTTGCCCTGTTTTGCAAGGTTTTGTAGCAGTTCCATATAGGCTTCTCTTGTAATTTCCTTTTCTCCACCCTGGGCTTTACTGCGGAAGGTACACAGAAGAATCTTGTCTGTTAGAATTTCTGACAGGGTGGAAACGATGTCGCATACTTCTTCTATCGAAGCACTGTTGCAATACCAGTCTATGCGCCACTCTATCATGTCTGCTGGCTTTTTTTTCAGACTTTCTGCTGCTCTTACAATGTCTTCTCTTTCCTGTTCTACTATAGGCACACATACGAATGGTCTGCCTTTTCCTAATTCTTTTCCTTTTATATTTATATTCACGGCTGATTTTCTCCTGATTTTGGTTCTGCTTCACAGTATGTATATAATTTCGAAATAGATTTTGATTCTTTTTAGTCCGCAGTGCACGCTCGATTATACTTTGTTTTTCCTCTACTCCACAGTGCACGCTCGATTATGCTTTGCTCCATCTCGCTTACGGGCATTCGCCCTATCATGAGTGTCACATTCAGATTTGTCAGCAAGCTGTCAATCTGCCTGTCCCCTCCTGGCACTGCTCATTGCTATCGAACATTATACCCTACAAAAAGAAAAGCCGCAAGTCATTGACATATTTTTTATAATCTATTAAGATAATGCAGGAGACTTTCTCCCATTACATTAGTAAAGCAGGTGAATAATATGAGCTATGAAATTACCGGCAAAACAAAATTGACCGGACTCTTAGGTAGTCCCGTTGCCCACAGTATTTCTCCGCAGATGCACAATGAGGCATTTCGTTTACTTGGGCTTGATTATGTTTATCTTGCCTTTGATGTAAAGCCGGAACAGTTAAAGGATGCCGTTTTGGGGCTTAAGGCTGCCGGAATCAGCGGTTTTAATCTGACCATGCCTTTAAAGGTACATATTCTTCCTCTCTTGGATGAACTTACGCCTGCTGCCCGCCTTGCAGATGCTGTAAATACAGTTATTGTAAAAGACGATAAATTAATTGGACATAACACAGACGGCATTGGATATATGCGCTCTGTGACAGATGCAGGCTTTGACATTATCGGTAAAAAAATGACGTTGCTGGGTGCAGGAGGTGCGGCTACCGCAATCTGCGTACAGGCAGCCCTGGATGGTGTTTCATCTATTGATATGTACAAGCGGAAAAATGCTTCCTGGGACAAAACATTGCAGTTTTGCCAGAAAATCACAGCAGAAACAGGCTGTCCGATTCGCCTTTGTGATATTTCTGATTATGACGCACTGAAAGAAAGTCTTACAGACAGTGCAATTCTCACCAATGCAACGAATGTAGGAATGGCACCTGATACAGCAGTCTCCCCTATTCCGGATGCTTCCATGCTTCCTAAGGAACTGATTGTATCAGACATTATATATAACCCACGGGAAACTTTGCTGTTAAAGCAGGCTAAAGAGGCAGGATGTCCTCATTTTAACGGATTATACATGCTGTTATATCAGGGTGCAGCCGCCTTTACCTGTTGGACCGGAAAAGAAATGCCCGTAGAACCTATCAAAGAAAAATATTTTAAGAAATAAAGGAGAATTATCAATGAGTTTCACATTTTTAAAACAGCTTCCTTCCCCAGGACAAATCAAAGAACAATATCCACTTTCCGCAAAGGCAGTGGAAACCAAAAAAGAAAGAGATAAAATGATTAGCGACATTATCACAGGCGCTTCTGACAAATTTCTAGTTATCATCGGTCCATGCTCTGCTGACAACGAAGATGCTGTCTGCGATTACATCAACCGTTTAAGCCGGGTACAGGAAAAGGTTGCTGACCGCGTAGTTATCGTTCCACGTATCTATACCAACAAGCCTCGTACTACCGGGGAAGGCTACAAGGGAATTGCCCATCAGCCAGACCCGGAAAAGAAACCGGATATGGTTGCCGGATTAATTGCAATGCGTAAAATGCATATCCGCGCTTTAGAAGAAAGCGGACTTTCCTCTGCCGATGAAATGTTATACCCGGAAAACTTCAGCTATGTAGAAGATTTACTCTCCTATGTTGCCATCGGAGCCCGTTCTGTAGAGGACCAGCATCATCGTCTTACCGTCAGCGGTTTTGATGTTCCCGCCGGAATGAAAAACCCTACCAGCGGTGACTTTTCTGTTATGCTTAACTCCGTATATGCGGCTCAGCACCCACATCACTTCGTATACCGTGGTTATGAAGTCCGCACTACCGGAAACCCATTGACTCACGTTGTTTTGCGTGGAGCTGTTAATAAGCGTGGTGTTTCCCTGCCGAACTATCACTATGAGGACTTAGAGTGCTTAATTCAGATGTACGATAAAATGGACTTAGTTCATCCGGCTGCCATTATCGACTCGAACCATGCCAACTCCAACAAACAGTATGAACAGCAGATTCGTATTGTAAAAGAAGTAATGCATAACCGCCAGATTGCTCCTGATATCAAAAAAATGGTAAAAGGTGTTATGATTGAAAGTTATATCGAACCGGGATGTCAGAAGGTAGGCGACCATATTTACGGAAAATCCATTACTGACCCATGTCTTGGATGGAAAGAATCCGAAGAATTGATTTATCATATTGCAGAAATGAATAAATAAAAATTTTCACAACTAAAGGCAGCACGAAAATTCGTGCCGCCTTTTTTATACACTATATCATTTTTATATGTAATATGTAATATCTAGCCTCTGGGATGTGCCTTTGCGTATACTTCCCGTATTCTGTTCTGATTCATATTGGCATATACCTGCGTTGTAGAAATATCAGAGTGTCCCAGCATTTCCTGTACCGCATGCAAATCTGCTCCATTGCTCACCAGATGCATGGCAAACGAATGACGCAGCGTGTGTGGTGTCAGCTCTGTTGTTATTCCTGCTTTCTTTCCATAACATTTTACCAGTTTCCAGAATCCCTGTCTGCTCATGGCATGTCCCGAACAATTTGTAAAAAGATAATCACTGGTATCATCCGTTATAAGCTCCGGTCTTCCTCCCGCAAGATATAACTGAAGCTTCTCTTTTGCTACTGCTCCAAATGGTACGATTCGTTCCTTGCTGCCATCCCGACAGGTGATATATTCCATTTTCAAATTAACATCTTCTAATTTCAAAGAAATCAATTCAGATACCCTGATTCCGGTAGCATATAATAATTCCAGCATTGCACTATCACGCAATTTTTTCGGCGAACTTCCCTTCGCCTGATTCAACAATCTTATGGTTTCTTCCTGTGTCAACACAGACGGCATCTTTTTTTCTACCTTTGGCGCCTTTAAGTCTTCTGCTACATCCCTTTTGACATAACCTTCCCTTTGTAAAAAGTGAAAGAACGCTTTCAGGGACGCAATTCCTCTGGAAATAGTTGCCGGCTTTAATCCCTGTTTTTCTAAATATAAAACATAAGAATTCAATCCTGTGGCAGTAATCTGATTTACACTTGAGATTCCCTGTTCCATACAATATTTGTTAAATTTTTTCAAATCCCTTTCATAGGAAAGCACCGTATTTTCAGAAGTTTTCTTCACTTCTTTTAAATATACGATAAATCTTTGAATCTCGTCGTTCATAAATCCCACTGCCCCATTTGTCATATTTTTCTCTTAAAATTTTACAAAAATGTAAACTCTTTTTTCTGATACAATCTATATTATAATGACATATTACAGGAAAATCAAATAGTATTTTTGCCGACTTTTTTTGATTTACATAAATCATACAACATATCGTTTTGGCTTTTTTCAAACTTCTATATCTTGTAATTTTTGTCAAAAAAATTTTAAGATTTTTTTAAGAATAACCGGATTCAGATAACTTTCAAGAAAAATTCCTGTAACAAATATTAGTAATAATGCCACACCAACCAGGATTCCCATGCCATAGACGCGCATCTGTTCCCGGCTGACGCCTCCTGTTGGTATCACATTATGGAGTCCTCTCCCTAAAAAGATGGACAAACTGCAATATCCGAGATAGGAAATCACATACAAAATATATTGCGGGAACATCCCTCCTGCTATGATTAAGATTCCTCCCATTCCATACTTTGCAACCGCGGCAGAAAGCATAAACCCTACCGAAAACCCAAGCCATCCAAGATTCAGCATCCCGATAATAATTCCAAACGAACTAAAAGACAAAATCAACAATAAAATAACCATCGGGATGCGTTCTCCCATAATATAGAAAAACAGGTTTTCCCTGTTGATTCCTGCATATTTAAATTTCTCTACAAAATAGTCATTTAAAATTCCTGCACCTGTTGTTTTTTCCCTTCCCATGAAATTCGCCAACAAAATTCCAATTATAAATGCTAAAAATATTACTACCTTTGCTGTCTTTTTCCAGTTCCATTCGTTTTTTCTTAAATGCAGCAATTCTCCCATTTACCCTGTTTCCGTTTTTTTCTATTCTATGCACCACGCTTCTTATAAATGATACTTATTCTTGTACGCCATAATAGCTGCTACGGTCTTTCCATCCTGAATCTCCCCCTGATAAATGCGTTGGCATAATTCCTCTAAGGTATACGCTTTCAGTTCAATCTCTTCCGCCTCATCCAATTTCTGCTTTGACGGTATCAGATTTCTTGCTACATATACATCCACAAGTTCGTTACAAAATGCTACTGTAGTCTTAAGGGAAATCAAAAATTCCAGATTATCGCACCGATAACCGGTCTCTTCTTCCAGCTCTCTTGCTGCGCACTCTGAAGTAGGCTCGGTTACAGAATCTCTTGCCCCTGCCGGAATCTCCAAAGTATAACGTTCCAGTGCGTTTCGGTACTGGCGAACCATTAATAATCTCCCATCGTCCAAAACAGCGACTACAGCTGCCGCTCCCTTTCGGTGCTCCACATAATCCCATTTTTCTATTTTTCCGTCCGGTAATTCCATAGAATCACAATAAACATCTAAAATAGAACCTTTGTATACCAATTCTCTTTTTACACGCTTTACCATTTTATTTCCTCCTAATATGATAGATAGTCTTTCCTGTGATATATAGAACAAAGTGTGCTCCGCACACTCTCGCGAAATATACATTACCTATCAAGCGGGACACACTTTGCCGCGCCGAGCACAGTCGCTTGCGACATAATTCCACTTGTGCGAGTGCGCATCCTTCGCGGAGCGTTTTTTACTCTATAGGAATCACAATTTTATACTTTAACGCAACATGGTATTTCCTATAGAGTAAAGAAAAACCGCCATATACTCACATATATAGCGGCTTTCTTCCATTTTCATTATTGTTCAAAATTATTTTGCATAGTCTGTTACACGTGACTCACGTATTACGTTTACCTTGATTTGTCCAGGATATTCCAATTCATTTTCAATCTGCTTAGAAATATCACGTGCTAACAATACCATATCTGCATCATTAATCTGTTCCGGAACTACCATAATCCGAATCTCTCTACCTGCCTGAATCGCAAAGGACTTGTCTACACCCTTAAATCCATTGGCAATATCTTCTAATTGTTTCAATCTGTTAGAATATGTCTCCAGTGTCTCTCTTCTTGCCCCCGGTCTTGCTGCTGAAATCGCGTCAGCTGCCTGTACCAGACATGCAATCAAGGATTCTGGCTCTACATCTCCATGATGAGCTTCTACTGCATTAATTATAATTGGGCTTTCTTTATATTTTCTACATAAATCCACACCTATCTGAATGTGAGAACCTTCCACTTCATGATCAACAGACTTTCCGATATCATGTAATAAACCAGCTCTTTTCGCCAGTCTCACATCAACACCGATTTCTGCTGCTAAAAGTCCAGATAATTGTGCTACTTCAATAGAATGCTTTAACGCATTCTGTCCATAGCTTGTCCTAAACTTCATCTTACCAAGTAACCGGACAAGTTCTGGATGTATACCATGTACACCAACTTCTAATGTTGCTGTCTCTCCCTCTTCCCGAATCATGGTCTCTACTTCTTTTTGAGCTTTTTCCACCATTTCTTCGATTCTTGCCGGATGGATACGTCCATCCACAATCAGTTTTTCCAAAGCAATACGTGCTACTTCTCTTCTTACTGGATCAAATCCGGAAAGAATCACGGCTTCCGGTGTATCATCAATAATTAAATCCACACCTGTCATGGTCTCAAGGGTACGAATATTTCTTCCCTCTCTACCAATGATTCTTCCTTTCATTTCATCATTCGGAAGCTGTACCACTGAAATTGTAGTCTCTGCTACATGATCAGCTGCACATTTCTGGATAGCAGTCACAACATATTCTCTTGCTTTCTTTCCAGCTTCTTCCTTTGCTTTGTTCTCCATTTCCTTAATTAACTTTGCAGTATCAAGCTTTACATCATCTTCGATTGTTTTTAAAAGATAATCCTTTGCCTGTTCAGAGGTCAATCCAGAGATTCTCTCTAGTTCCTGCACACGTTTCTCGTGTAGTCTTGCAACTTCTTCTTTTTGCTTGTTGATTGCTTCTTCTTTGGCTGCAAAACCTGCCTCTCGTTTCTCAATTGCTTCCAGCTTCTTATCCACATTTTCTTCTTTTTGGATAATACGCCGTTCATTCCGTTGAATTTCGTTTCTTCGCTCTTTGATTTCCTTGTCAAGTTCATTTTTATTTTTAATGGACTCTTCCTTAATCTCAAGCATAGCTTCACGCTTTTTTGTTTCAGCATTTTTGACAGCTTCATCTATTATCTCTCTTGCCTTTTCTTCTGCGCTTCCGATTTTTGACTCTATAACACGCTTACGGTAAGCAATCGTTACAAGGTAAGTAATAGGTACTGTGACAATCAACGTGACCACTACAGCGATAATGATTCCTTGCACAGGAGCACCTCCTTATGAAATTTTCATTGTACATATAGCAAAACATTTTCGTTTTTAATATGTCATATACAATAAATTGCACTCATTATATACAATCTATAGACATGAATAACAACATATTGATTTTATACTTTTTTGAATATTATGTCAAGTAGCACAAACAGGAATTCTCTGTCATTGTAAAATATGTATAATATCCTCAGAACGAAATCCCTTTCGCATCAAAAACTGGTACATTTTCTGTTTTTCTTTTATATCGCTGTTTTCAATGGAATAATGCCTTTTTTCTATCCATTTCAAAATCAGCTCCTGCTCGTTCTGCGCTTCATACTCTGATTCGATGGCAGCATCAACAACTTCTCTGTCTACTCCTTTTTGCAGCAAATCTACCTTTATCTGTCGCTTGCTTTTACGTTCCTTCTGGCACCGGACATAAGCTCTTGCATAACGGGTATCATCAATATAATGATATCCTTTTACATAGGAAATAGCATCTTCAATAATATCATCTCCATAAAAGCCTTGTCGCAGCTTATCTCTAAGCTGCGACTCTGTACGGTCCATTTTCTCTAAAAGAAACATGGCACGCTTTCTGGCTCTTTTTATTAAAATCTCACTTCGTATTTCCTCATATACCTCTGCCGGGAGTTCTTCCCCCTCCTGCAAAGCAAGCTTACGAACTTCACCTTTGTACAAAACAAAAGAATTTCCCTCTTCTGTCCGTATCATCATACGCTTCTTATCTAATTCAGAAATCTGTGTAATCAGCATTTCTTATTCCTCATCCGTCGCTTTTCCGGCTTTCTTCGCTGTTTCCTTCGCTTCTGTTTCTTTCGCTTCTGCTTCTTCTGCATTTTCAGCTGCCGGTTTAAAGTGCTCCCTTACCTTAGCCTCTACTTCCTCACAAATCAGTTCATTCTCTTTTAAATACTGCTTTGCATTCTCACGTCCCTGGCCAATCTTCTCTCCATTATATGCATACCATGCACCGGACTTATTAACAATTCCAAGCTCCGCTGCAATATCCAAAATATCGCCCTCTCTGGAGATTCCCTGACCGAACATAATATCAAACTCAGCTTCTTTAAATGGTGGTGCCACCTTATTCTTAACCACTTTTACTCTGACACGGTTTCCAATGAACTCTCCACCCTGCTTTAATGTCTCAATTCTCCTTACATCCATACGGACAGAAGAATAAAACTTCAGTGCACGACCTCCTGTGGTAGTCTCCGGATTACCGAACATTACTCCTACTTTTTCACGGAGCTGGTTGATAAAAATAACAATACAGTTCGACTTACTGATTACTGCGGTCAACTTACGCAATGCCTGTGACATCAATCGTGCCTGAAGACCTACATGGGAGTCTCCCATATCACCGTCGATTTCCGCCTTGGGAACCAGCGCTGCAACAGAGTCTACGATTACAATATCCACTGCACCGGAACGAACCATCGTCTCGGTAATCTCCAGTGCCTGTTCTCCGTTATCCGGCTGTGAAATATAGAGATTATCAATATCTACTCCGATGTTCTTGGCATATACCGGGTCCAATGCATGTTCTGCATCAATAAATCCTGCAATTCCGCCCTGTTTCTGTACGGCTGCCACCATATGTAATGCCACTGTGGTCTTACCACTGGATTCCGGTCCATATATCTCAATAATACGTCCCTTAGGTACACCTCCTACGCCCAAAGCCAAGTCCAGACTCAGACATCCGGTAGGTACCGTCTCCACATTCATGTTCGCTACGGAATCTCCCAGCTTCATGATAGAACCTTTTCCATAATCCTTCTCAATTTTTGCGATTGCCGCATCTAACGCACTTAATCTATCGTCCTTTGCCATATTCATTCTCCTTCTCTTGCGAACTTATGTTCGCCATCTGTTTATTATATTAGTATACTTTGTTTTACTTGTCAACTGATTTTTGACGAAATGTCACAGAAAATGCGAACCTTTACTCCATACGATAATTTCACTCTAAAGAATTCCTGCCGGACATGCCCTTCCACGAAAAAGGACAGCCGCTTTTGGCAGCTGTCCTTATTATAAGGTGTTCGAAAACTTACGTCAAGCCATTAATTTTTTAAGCTGCTCCATTGTCTGGAAGCCAACAGCTCGTCCAACTTCTTTTCCATTCTTAAATACAATTAAAGTAGGAATGCTCATTACACCATACTGCTGTGCAATGCTTCCTTCTTCATCTACATTAAGCTTTCCAACCTTCACGGTTCCTGCCATTTCTTCTGCCGCCTGCTCTACAACAGGTCCCTGCATCTGGCATGGACCGCACCAGGTTGCCCAGAAATCTACCAGTACCGGTACCTCGCTCTTTAATACCTCTGTTTCAAAATTATCTGTTGTAAATTTTATTGCTGCCATATCATTTCCTCCATTTCTGTGTTACTATATTTATTGACCAGTTATCTGGTTCTTATGTATTTTCATATATTTTATCATATATTTCAGTAACCTTGTTACACTTTCTGTTAAAATATTGTTAAAATTTTCTTTCTTCCTTGAATCCACACTATCATCATGATACATTAGAAAGGTACTATACATAAGAATTAAAGGGGATTTATTTATGAAAAAATTTTTTTCTGCACAAAGAATACATGATTTACTGATAACTGTATTATTTTTAATATTTACAACCGCATTGTGTTTTCTGCTGTTTTTTTTCATCTCTGAACACCCTGCAAATATTGCATTACTTTATCTTCTCGGAATCATAACCATTGCCTACTGTACGACCGGTTATCTGTATGGTATTGTATCCTGTTTTTTTGGTGTTATTTTTATTAATTGCTTTTTTACCTTTCCGTATTTTAAGGTAAACTTCATGATTTCTGATTATCCGTTTACCTTTCTTTTCATGCTTGCTGCTTCTGCTATTACCAGCACGACCACAACACATTTAAAACGGCAGGCAGAAACATTAGCACGCCATGAAAAACAGCTTGCAGAAGCCGATAAGGAGAAAATGCGTGCGAATCTTCTACGTGCAGTTTCCCATGACCTTAGAACACCTTTAACCAGTATTATGGGCGCTCTTGCTACACTGGAAGAAAATGATGCCGACTATCCCCCCGAGGAACGAAAAAAAGTAATTCACAATGTTTACGAAGATGCCAGTTGGCTTTTAAATATGGTGGAAAATCTTCTTTCCATCACTCGTATTGAAAGCGGTACATCCAGACTAAAAAAATCACCGGAAATGATAGAGGAGGTTGTTGCCGAGGCAGTTATGCGTCTAAAGAAACGTTTTCCAAATGCTGAAATCGATGTTTCTATTCCGGATGAAATCATATTGATTCCGATGGATGCTATGTTGATAGAACAGGTTCTGATGAACCTTTTAGAAAACGCCTTAGTACATTCCAAAAGTCAAAGACCTCCACAGCTTATTGTGGAAAATCGTCCGGATGCTATTTGCTTTCATGTCATTGATTATGGTATTGGAATTACCCCGGAACATTTGAATACAATCTTCGATGGAACTTTCGCATCCAGTTCTTCTGATGTAAGAAAAGGAATGGGCATCGGACTTTCCATCTGCAAGACCATTATCTCCACCCACAAGGGAACATTGATTGCCCGCAACCATGATTCCGGTGCAGAATTTTTATTTACATTACCAAAGGAGGAACAACATGTCTAAATTTAACATACTAGTAATTGAAGATGAAAAAAATATCTGCGATTTTATTACAAAAACCCTTACTTCTCACGGTTATCACACCGTCTCTGTCGCTACCGGAGGTGCCGCTCTTTCTCTCATTACTTCCCTGTGTCCGGATGTCATTCTTCTGGATTTAGGGCTTCCGGATATAGATGGTATGGAAATTATCCGTCAGGTCCGTACCTGGTCTGACAATCCTATTATTGTGGTATCTGCCCGTACACAGGAGGAGGATAAAGTGCTTGCCTTAGATGCCGGAGCTGATGATTATCTTACAAAGCCTTTTGGCACTTCGGAGCTTTTAGCCCGTATCCGTACTTCACTGCGCCACAGCAATAAGCTGCAAAATGGAATGGGATTCTCACAAAAGCCTTATTCTGCTAAAGGACTGAAAATCGACTTCTATAAACGTACGATTTCTCTGGATGGCGAGTTTATCCATCTGACTCCGGTGGAATATAAAATTGTTGCTTTTCTGGCTCAAAATTCCGGAAAGGTTATGACTTATTCCGCTGTTATGAATAACGTCTGGGGACCATATGCAGAATCTGATAATAAGATTCTTCGTGTAAATATGGCAAATATCCGCCGGAAACTCGAGAAAAATCCGGCAGAACCAGAATATATTTTCACCGAGGTAGGCGTTGGTTATCGCATGACGGATGATGAAGAGGAAGCGTTGTAAGCACATATCAGACCATAAAAGTTGACTAGACCACAAAAAGAGAGTTATGCATATCAATAAATCCTACCTGCAAAACTCTCTTTTTTATCTGCTCTCTTTCGAACACTTACTTTCTTTTAGAAACTTACTTTCTTTTAAACACCTATTCTCTTCCGAATTCTGACAGCTCCAGACCTTCGTTCCGGTCTAAGGTCATTCCTACACTCCAGCTATTGATAAATAACAGTAACGGATTCCCCTTTAAGTCCTGAATCTTCTTCATATCAGAGGTTCCTACCAGCTTATCCATATCAATCTCTTTGTTTTCAATCCAGCGGATATGCTCATATGGCAGTTTCTCCAAACGGATGTCCACATTGTACTCATTCTCCAGACGGTATTTTAAAACGTCAAACTGAAGCTCACCTACTACTCCTACAATGATTTCTTCCATTCCTGTATTGTACTCCTGGAATATCTGAATGGCACCCTCCTGAGCAATCTGGCTGATTCCCTTTACGAACTGCTTACGCTTCATGGTATCAAGCTGACGTACTCTTGCAAAATGCTCCGGTGCAAAGGTCGGGATTCCTTCAAAGGCAAACTTGTCATTTGCCGTAGTAATAGTATCACCAATAGAAAAGATACCCGGATCAAAGACACCGATAATATCTCCCGCATAAGCTTCTTCTACAATCTTACGTTCCTGCGCCATCATCTGCTGTGGCTGAGATAAACGCATCTTTTTATTGCCTCCCTGCACATGGGTCACTTCCATTCCAGCCTCAAATTTTCCGGAACAGATACGCATAAACGCAATTCGGTCACGATGCGCCTTATTCATATTTGCCTGAATCTTAAATACAAAGGCAGAAAAATCTTCGGAAAACGGATTGATTTCTCCGATATTTGATTTTCTTGGTAACGGTGATGATGTCATCTGCAAGAAATGCTGCAAAAAGGTCTCTACACCGAAGTTAGTCAACGCAGAACCGAAAAATACCGGAGATAATTCTCCCTTTGATACCAGTTCCATATCAAACTCTGCACTGGCTCCGTCTAAAAGCTCAATTTCTTCTAACAGCTGTGACTTATACTCTGCACCAATGATTTCCTCTAATTCCGGGTCTTCAATATCAAACTCCCGCTCGGTTCCTTCCTTCGTTCCTTTTAAGGTATCTTCAAAGATTTTGACTTTTTTTGTATTACGGTCGTATACTCCCTTAAAGTTCTTTCCTGAGCCGATTGGCCAGTTAATCGGACAGGTAGCAATTCCCAGTTCCTTTTCGATTTCATCTAATAAATCAAAGGTATCGTTGGCGTCGCGGTCCATTTTATTAATAAAAGTAAAAATCGGAATATGGCGCATAACACATACCTTAAACAGCTTTCTGGTCTGTGCCTCTACTCCCTTAGAACCATCAATTACCATGACTGCCGAATCCGCTGCCATCAAAGTACGATAGGTGTCCTCGGAAAAGTCCTGATGTCCCGGCGTATCCAAAATATTGATACAATATCCGTCATAATTAAACTGCAACACGGAGGAGGTAACAGAAATACCTCTCTCCTTTTCTATTTCCATCCAGTCAGATACTGCATGTCTTGCCGTAGCCTTTCCTTTTACGGAACCGGCTAAATTAATGGCTCCTCCATATAACAGAAACTTTTCTGTCAATGTAGTCTTTCCGGCATCTGGATGGGATATAATCGCAAATGTTCTGCGCTTTTCTATTTCTTTTTGTAAATCTGCCAAAAAAATGTCCTCTCTTTCTACGAATGTTCTACCCCGCCATATTCTACTTCGAATCGGAGCTTAACGCATCCATTTCTTTGATTAATTCTCCGAATGTCTTTAGTGCTTCACTAATCGGCTTCTTGGTGGTCATATCTACTCCGGCATCCTTTAACAGGTCAATGGGAGACTTAGTACATCCGCCGCTTAAGAACTTGAGATAACGCTCTACTGCCGGGTTTCCTTCTTCTAAAATCATCTTGCTGATTGTCATAGAGGCAGAAAAGCTGGTCGCATACTGATATACATAAAAATTGTAATAAAAATGTGGAATTCTCGCCCATTCAATGGCTATCTCATCATCTACCACAATATCACTGCCATAGTATTTTACATTCAAATCATAATATAATTTCTTCAATACATCTGCTGTAAGAGCTTCTCCCTTTTCCACCATTTCATGGGTACGCAGTTCAAATTCCGCAAACATGGTCTGACGGTAAAGAGTGGTACGGAACTGCTCTAAAAAGTGATTGATAAGATATGCTTTTTTCTTCTTATCGGTTGTCTTTTTCAACAGATAATCCATCAACAAAGCTTCGTTACAGGTAGATGCCACCTCCGCAACAAATATCTTGTATTCACTGTCAAAAATATTGTTGTTCTTTGCGGAATAGTAAGAATGAAGTGCATGCCCCATTTCATGTGCCAATGTAAATTCTGAATCCAGATTATACTGATAATTCATTAATACAAATGGATGGGTTGCATAATTTCCGGCAGAATATGCTCCACCTCTTTTTCCTTCATTTTCATACTTATCAATCCAACGGTTTGCAAATCCCTCTTTCAGCACGCTTACATAATCATCCCCAAGCACCTTCAAAGCCTCAGCAATCTCTTCTTGTGCCATAGGATATGTGATTTCGCTTTCTTCCTGTTCTACCATGGGTGTATAAAGGTCGTACATATGAAGTTCCTCTACACCGAGCAGTTTCTTACGCAGTTTCATGTACTGGTGCATATAATCCATATTTTCATTTACTGCCTCAATCAGATTATAATACACTTCTTTTGGGACATTATTCGCATTTACTGCTGCTTCCATAGACGAACTATATTTTCTTGCCTTTGCATAGAAAAAGTTAGACTTTGCTTTTCCTTCATATAGTGACGCGTAAGTGTTCTTATATTGTTCATAACGCGCATAATAAGCCTTGAATGTATCCCGGCGCACCTGAACATCTTTACTTTCCAGCATCGGAACAAATCTTCCGTGGCTGACCTTGACCATTTCTCCCTTTTCAGTTTTAACCATAGGACTCTCAAAATCTGCATCTTCTAAGAGACTGTATACCTTATCTACCGCACTTCCCATATCGCCGGATGCTGCTAACAATGCTTCCATCTCAGAAGAGAGCATATGAGGCTTTAATCTTCGCAAATCCTCAATCGTTATTTTATAACGGTTAAGCTCTGGCTCTTCCTGGAAAAACTGATTGATTTTTGCATCATCCATTGCTACAATGTAACTTTCTATCGGTGCAGTGGATTCCTGCAATTTGTAGTACACATTCATTACCTTGCCTTCTAATGCCTGATAATGTGTATTGGAAGTATCTGCATCTGCATTTCGGCTTGCATAATTCGCGGTCGAATCTACCACAAGAGAAATTTCTTCCAGCATTTTATAATATTCCAGCAGATGCGCTCCGCTTTCCTGCACATATTCTTCTGTAAACTTTATGAATTCTTCTGACAGTTTCTCTGCCTTTTCAACATCTGCCAAAAAAGCCTCTTCTGTTTCATAAATATCTTCTACTGCCCAGGTATCTTCTACCGCTACATGTTCTCTTTTTAATAATTCCTTTGCCATGATATCGCTCCTTTTAATTATCATCCCATTTGTTTTCTGGAACACCATTTATCATTATAGTTTCCCTGCTGGGAAAATGCAATCTTTTTCCAAATTATTGTAGCAACTATTATAGTAGGCCAATTACTGTGTTTATCTGACTCCGGTTAAGCTGCTTTTTCATCATAGCATTCATCGTCTGAAGCTGCATAACGGAATCCAGTTTCATGTGATTTTCATAATCTGATAACTTGATTTTTTCCCACGGATTATTCATTTTTCTTCCTCCTCAATACTCCTTTGGGACATTGTCCAAGTCATACATTGTCATAAAATTCTCTAAGTCTTTTTCGTTCCTAATCAGCATGACCTCCTGAAACTTTCCGGTAGGTATGTCTTTAAAGCCCGCCACCTGTTCTCCGGTGCAGATACTGCATTTGAGAATGGCGCGCTGGTTTTCCCTGTCAAATTCGATTGTTCTTTTCTTTTTTCCAAACATAAATATCACTACCTTTAAATCGTTATTTCAATCTGATTTCCTTCTATTCCGATTACACAGCTCTCATAATAGCCATCCCCTGTGGTACGGGGACCGCTTATCACCTCATATCCGTCAGCTTTTAGTATGGCTGTTATCTCATCCACCTTTTCTTTACTTCCCACACTGAATGCAACATGAACAAATCCGGTTCTTGTGAGAGTTTTTTCTGCATCTTCCATAGACGGCTTATTCATAATTTCTAATCTCGCTCCGTCATCAAAGGAAAGAAAATAAGAACGAAAATCTGTATTCTTATTATGGTACCCATCATTGGAAACTGCGCCCAGATATTTCACAAAGAAGTCTCTGGCTTCCGTCAGATTATTTACATACATAGCTACGTGTTCTATTTTCATAAATTTCTCCTCTATAATATAATACAATTTACAGTTCTTTTGTAAAACAGATAATCCGATTTGCCTCGTGAAATCCCATCGCCATGTGAAATTTCAGACTATTCACATTTTCCAGCTCGCAATCACTGGCAAACTCTTTACAGCCTTTTTCTTTTGCCCATTTTTCACATTCGCTTAATAATTCTTTTGCATATCCTTTGTGCCGATATTCTTCTTTCACGAAAATACCTTCCAGATATCCAACAGGGCTGTTATGTGTTCCTTCCACATAATCGTATCGTAATTGACACTGTGCAAATCCAATGGGCATGTCTTTATCATATTTCAAGAAAAACTGTGCATTCCCCTGATTAATTATTTCTGAAAATTCGTCTGCCAACTCCTGAACGGTGTGATTCTTCCACATCAGAACAGCCAGACCTGCTAATTTTTCTACATCATTGATGCCTGCCTTCTTAATCAATCTTTCGCTCCTCCTAAATCACATTTCTTTTATGTAAAGCCACAGTTTCTCCCTTCACTCCACTATTCTTCTCTATCACATAAAAACTAACGTCTGTATTAAATTATGATCACTAATATAAATTCCCCCTCTCGTACAGGTTGGACACATAAAGTCCATGCAGCTTCTGTCTCTGCAGTCTAATACCATGCGATTTGCTATTCTCGAAACCACAAATCCCGGTTCACTTCTATAAAAAGTAAAGTCGTATTTATTTACCCTTCCACCTCCTGCTCCCTGGGTAGGATTTGCATCAAACAAAACATTGCAAAAAAGAATCCCTCCGGCGGAGTATGCCTTATAGGGTATTTCCTGCGATACGTTTGCAGATAAAGCTATGGTGGAATTTCCAAAAATATGTAGCGGATAATCCTCCGGCTGAGAATTAAAATCTCCTGCTAATATCCATCCGTTTGGTGGTGAATTCTCGTCCAGCCACTCAATATATCCTTTCACCTCCGGAATCGCCGTTGGGGCATATGCTGTGGCATGAACAGTAGCAATACGGACTCCTGCTGCAAGGTCAACATAGCACAAGGGGCGCTGTACTGCGGGCGCATACTGATTTACCGCTACAATATGCGGCCACAATTCCTTCTCCACCAGAATAGCAGTGCTGCATCGCAGGTTTACCGCTGTCATATCTATTTTTGCTTCAAGGCAGATAAACTCTGTGCGGTCAATTATAACCGTTTCTCCTTCTTCGTACCCAGTGTTTCCGGGTACTCCCTCCTCCTGAAGAACCAATATATTCCCGTAGGCTGCAGAAATCATGGGTGCAAGATACTGTATCTTGTCTCTGGAACCGCCCTGTGCATTCCAGCAGTTTATCATGACTCCAAATCTCTTATCCATTCTGTCATCCCTTTTCTTTCCATGCCGTAATTGTTAAAATTACATCATTATAATCATAATCAATATAATCTTCCACCAGAAACACAATGGTACGTGCAAGAATTTCTCCATCCGGTCCTGTAATATCCCACTTGTTTTTGCGAATTTCAATTCCGCTGCTGGCTGGAATGTCAAGCTTAAGCTTCATCAGGCTTCCCTTTACGCGGCTATTTCCCGTCACCACAGGAGCCGGCTCTGTGGACTGGCGTTCTGCTGACAGATATGTTTCTATTTCATCATATAATTTTATATATACCCGGTTTGCCGCCTGAGTTGTAAAGCTGAAACACATATAATAATCCTTTGGTACCTCAACCGGAATTTCTCTTCCGCTTCCTAATGATAATCTCTCTTCCATTTTTCTGTCTCCTTGTTATTTTACTTCTAACCAATAGCCCTCTGTTACGCTTTTTCTAAGTCTGTCTGTCACGGTAACCTCTACGTACACTTCACCTCCTCCGTACTTTGGTATTCCGCATATGAACTGTTCCTGCATTGTCAGTCCTTCCGGTAATCCCTCCGCGTTCCACCGATAAGGACTGCTTCCGCCTTCCGCCTTCAATTCATACCGGTATTCTTCCCCCTGAACAGCCACCGGAAGCGATACCTCCAGTATCTTAAGAGATTTTCCCACTACCGTGGACAAATGCGCTGTTTCTCCCTGATAGTTATCGGTGTCATCATACCGGTATAGGGCGAATATCATAATTTCAAACTGATTTTCCTTCTCCGGCTCCAGTAAAACCTCCATGCTGCATGCTGTCTCTATTCCTTCCCAAATCACGCTGCCGTTTCGGGTAACGGAAATATGATATTCCACCACTGCTTCCTTTTCCTCGGTTACAGGCTTCCAGCTAAGCAGTGCCGTATCTTCTGTCTGCTGCTCCAATGCAAGCTCCTTGATTGCAAGCATTCCCCTGACTGCTTCTTTTGCTTCTTCTTTGGCTTCTTCCGCTTCTTTTTTGTGCTTTTCTACCTCTTTTTCATGTTCCTCTAAATCCTTTTTTCCACTACCGCCTCCCCCGATAATTATAATTGCTGCTCCCATTGCCCCAAAAAATATACCTGCTTCCTCTAACCATCCGCCTGCCGTTGCGGCGCTGCCTGATGCCATTGCCGCGTCTGCCCCCGCCTGGGTCAGACTTCCGCCGCCAGATGCATGTCCCTTTGCCGCCCTGGCATATTCCTGTGCTTTTGCTACCTCAGAAGCTCCCTTTACCGTTTCCTTTCCTCCTCTGCAAAGCAGTGCCCCAAATGCTTCTTCCGTTGCCTGCACCGTTCCCATTACTGCAATGAGCTTTGTCAGATTACCCACATCATTTACAATCTGTTCTGCAATAAGAACAGCATTTTTTAAAATCGTATCCACTACGAGCTTTGCCAATGCCTCAAATCCGATTTCCTGCGGTTTTTCGATGACAACGGTAAGCTTTTTCATGGATGACGTAAGGATTTTCTCTCCCGCCACCGAAACTGTATACTGGGGCAATAATTCCACGCTCATTCCTTTTTCATCCATGCCGCCAAAGGATGGTGTAATCGTAAATTCTGTCTGTACTGCTTTTTCAAAAATAAGCCCCGCAATCCTTTTACACGCTCCTCCCGATGTGTTGCTGGCTTCCTCTATCAGTTTTGCATAATCCAGTATTTCATCCAGAAAATGCATCGGAAATTCCTGGATTTCAATACCCTTTTCCTTGTCCCAGATAAATGAGATATTTCCGTGCAGCAATGTAACCGGACCATTGTAAGAAATGGTTCCCAGAAATTGCTCTTTCTTAAAATCATATCCCAGCCTTTTTATATCCACAAAGGGTTCTCCGAATAAAAGGATTCCTCCGGTAAGTCCTAATACCTTTTCTTCCCGACTAAGTTCCAGACTGATTCCCGGTCCCTTCACATGCTCCGTATCTGTCAGCACCAGAAAGCCCAGATTTATCGGTTCCAGTGCATAACCTTCCAATCTCATCTGACTCTCTCCGGTATCTCCGCTTACGGAAAAACCAAAGCCGTACTCCTGTCCGCCCACTGCCAGATATACATTCCCATTCAATCCAAATCTGGTTCCGTCTGCTATCCGGCAAAAAAATTCCATCTGCCGAAAATACAATAACTGAAAAAGAGACATTTCTTTTAAGCCGACACGGATAAAAAGCTCTTCCTTTTCCTTTGGAAAATACAGACTTGTCTCCAGAACAGGTTTTTCCTCTCCTGCCATACCAAACAACATTTGAAATACCGGCGCTGTCAGTTCAATTTTTCCATACAGAAAAAGTCCCTCTTTTACCTCACTATCTATCTGCGGCAGCCCCGCCGGAGCTTCAATTTCCGGTGGAAGCTCTGCCAGCACATCCCGAATCCCTCTTCCGTTCAGGGTAGACAACACAATGCCACCTGCCCGGATTGCCAAAATAGAATCTATAAATTTTAAATATTCCGAAAGCTTCCCAAAGGTAAAATTCTCATCTAATGCAGCCACCAGAACATATCCCGGCTTCTGCTCTTTATCAAGAGAAGTCTCAAAAATACAGGCTCCTAAATTTTTAAGCCTTCCGCTCATAACATACTTCTGCCTGCCCGTATCTGCCCATAATACTGCTTTTTCAAATACTGGTACTGCAAATCCCTGAGGCAGCGGCAGATTCTGATAGCTTAGCTCTTCCTCCACAAAACCATCTGCCATGGCATCAAAGGCAATCTGCTCTGCTTCTTCCTCTGTAAATGTCACCGACATCTGCAGCGCCTTTGTTTCACACTCTACCTGTAGATACAGCTTACATTCCAGCTTTTGAAAGACCAGAACGCTCTCTCCATGAAAAACCGGATTTTCTCCGCTCTTTCCCTCGATACCCAGTTCCACTTTCTGAATCTTAATCGGAAAACTTCCAATTTTAAAGGTCAGCTCTCTCTGACTGGAAATACCAAAGCCATACTGCTCCAGCTTCGGCTGGCTGGTACAGTCTATCATCAGTTCTAATTGACTGATTTTATAATCATCCAGATTATACAGTTCATCCGGAATCCATTTGCTTCCGTCACCGATTCCCACCAGTTTCAGCAGATTTTCTATGGAAGGAAGTGCAATGCCCTTTTCCCCACTGCTTAGTACAATCTGCCGACATTCCTCCTGTATGGGCACTGACACAAATATCTCCGGTGCGTCCTCTCCACTTCCCAGTATGAGTTCTCCCGCTAAAACAAACTGGCTCTTCCAGCTTTCTTCCTTTACAAGATTTACCATAATGCACCAGTTTTTTAAATGAATTCCAATTCCGAACAGATTACATTCCTTTTTCTGCCTCAGTGCAAATTCCGCTGCCACCATGCCTCCCTGCGCTACAGAAAAGGTAAGCTCTGCATAATCTAAGGAAAAGTCTCCTGTCTTTTCCCCTATCCATGTGATTACTTTTTCAATTTCATCCACCGGAAATCCCGCCAGATTAGAAATTGCAGCAAGCCAGCTTCCTTCTCCGCAGTTCAGGCACAGCTTCCAGTGGTCCTCAAAGCCTATGTGAAGTGACAGTTCCGCCTGTTTTTCCTGCCCCAGCAAAAAACCTCCCATTACGGCTATTCCGCCAATCCATACGGTATCTTTTTCCCGCAGCGTTTCCTGACTTCTGCACACCACGGACCAGCTTTGCAGCTCCAGCTTATCCTTCCATAAGGGCAGAGGTGCATCCTTTTGTCCGAATCCGATACAATATTCTCTTCTTACTGTCCCGGCGCAGTACAAGCGGGAATACGCTTCCAACAGCTTTATCTGCGAAAATGCTCCCAGCTCTTTCGTGAAAATAAAGAGATTTGTTCCACTGACTTTTTCAAATGCATCTTCCAGTAAAAATGTACCCTGGCTTATCTTTTCTTCCGTTTCCTGCTGTAAATCCCAAAAGTCTAATTGCAGACACAATTCCTGCTTTAAATCAGCCTTTTCTTCTACATAAAAAGCAGCCTGTATCCCATCTCCATTCAGATATAGCCTGCCTTCTTTCATTACAAGTTCCGGTTTTTGTACATTTGAAATCAGAATCTCTTTTTTTCCATAAAGCCTTTCCCATGCACTTGTCCATACTTCATTGCCCACCAGTTCCTGATTCAGAACTAATGTCTTATTTTCTGTAATATTTGCACAAAGTTTTTCCAACAGTTCACACAGTATTCCTATCCCTGTTGGAACACGGTATTCCTCCGTTACCTTTTCCGTAATTACTCCCAGTTCAAACTCATAGCGACATGCTTCCTGCAGCTTCTCCGGTGCATAAAGAAATACCGGAATGGCTGCGGGAGCCTGGATGATTTTTTCCACAACAGTCTTATCATTGTCCCTAATTTGCACCAGATAGGACTTATCTGTTTCCTGCTGCTCCCATGTGCCGTAAAAACCGTCGCTATAGTAACTAATCCATAGTTTTCTTGTCATATCCCCTTCCCCCTTTTATTTTTTCCCTTTGTAGAATAATTGTTTTACAAATATTTGTTATATTTTACCATATTGATAGATAAATTTCAAGGAATCGTCAGTGTTTTGCAATATTTTTCATCATGCAAAAATGTTTTTAAAATTAAAAGACGCCTGCAAGAACTTTTCCATTCTCACAAACGTCTTTTTCCACATCTAATCTCGTCACTGATTCCTCTCGCAGCAACGACAGCTATTACTGATTATACTTACTTGTCGCCTTCAGTCTCGACATAGCTCTCGCCAGGGATGCCTGGGAATGATGGAATTCCTGAATACTCTGCTTCTGGCGCATCTGCTCCATAGCACGCTCCTGAGCCTCTCTGGCACGTCTGGCATCAATATCCTCCGGGCGCTCCGCGGTCTCCACCAGAAGGGTCACACGGTTATTGATAATCTGCACAAAGCCCATTCCTACAATACCGATATGTACGGTGCCGTCTTCTGCCGTCACACGGATTTCACCATCGTTTACTGCAATTACCATATCCTCATGATGGGGAAGAATTCCCTTTTCCCCATCGATTGCCGGAACCGTCAATGCCTGACATCTTCCCTGAAAAAAGGTATGGTCCGCAGCAATTACTTTTAGAAAAAATGTATTCATGAAACCACTCCTATTCTCCGGCGGATTCTTTCATCTGCTCTGCCTTTGCCTTAACTTCATCAATGGTTCCTACATTGAAAAATGCATTTTCCGGATATTCATCCATTTCGCCGTCCAAAATTGCCTTAAAACCGCGAATGGTCTCCTTCACCGGCACATATTTTCCCGGAGTTCCGGTAAAGTTCTCTGCTACGCTAAATGGCTGTGATAAGAACTTCTGCACCTTTCTGGCACGATATACCGTAAGCTTATCCTCTTCGGATAATTCTTCCATACCAAGGATTGCAATAATGTCCTGTAATTCCTTGTACTTCTGCAATACCTCCTGTACCCTTCTTGCAGTCTGGTAATGCTCTTCTCCTACTACGTCAGCCTCCAGAATACGTGAATTGGATTCCAACGGGTCAACTGCCGGATAAATACCCTGCTCTACAATCTTTCTGGACAATACGGTGGTTGCATCCAGATGGGCAAATGTGGTCGCCGGAGCCGGGTCTGTCAGGTCGTCCGCCGGTACATATACTGCCTGAACGGAAGTAACGGAACCATTCTTGGTAGATGCAATACGTTCCTGTAATTCACCCATTTCCGTTGCCAGTGTGGGCTGGTATCCTACTGCAGAAGGCATACGTCCAAGCAAAGCTGAAACTTCAGAACCTGCCTGGGTAAAACGGAAAATATTATCGATAAATAATAATACATTCTGATGCTTCTCATCACGGAAATATTCTGCCATGGTAAGTCCGGTTTCCGCTACACGCATACGTGCTCCAGGCGGCTCGTTCATCTGTCCAAACACCAACGCTGTCTTTTCAAGTACGCCGGACTCGCTCATTTCAGACCAGAGGTCATTTCCTTCACGGGAACGCTCTCCAACTCCGGTAAAGATAGAATATCCACCGTGCTCTGTGGCGATATTGTGAATCAATTCCTGAATCAATACGGTCTTTCCTACGCCGGCACCGCCGAACAGACCAATCTTACCACCTTTGGCATAGGGCGCCAGCAGGTCGATTACCTTGATTCCGGTCTCTAACATCTCTACAACAGGACTCTGCTCCTCGAAAGTAGGTGGGTCTCTATGGATAACCCAGTGTTCTTCCTGTTCCAGAGACTCTCCCTTGTCTAATGTTTCACCTAGTACGTTAAATAAACGTCCCAGTGTTTTTTCTCCGACCGGAACTTTAATACCGCTTCCGGTTGCTGTAACTGTCATGTCTTTATGCAGTCCTTCACTGGAAGCCAGCATAATACAGCGTACGGTATTGTTTCCGATATGCTGTGCCACTTCCATTACGCAGCGTTTTCCATCATTATCTACTTCCAGTGCATCTTTGATTTCCGGAAGTTCGTTTGTATCAAACTCTACGTCTACTACAGGTCCCATGACCTGGACAATTCTGCCCTGTTCCATGAGGCTTCCCTCCTTACTTTCCACCTTGTTCTTTCTTTTTCTTCTGAGCCTTTGCTCCTGCAATTACCTCGGTAATCTCCTGTGTAATTGCCGCCTGCCTTGCTCTGTTATATAAAATATCCAGTTCTTTTAACATTTCTTTGGCACTGTCTGTCGCCGCCTGCATCGCCATCATTCTGGAATTCTGCTCACTGGAATAGGACTCTACCAATGCTCCATACACAAATCCCACAATGTAATCCGGTACAATTCGCTCCATCACCGCTTCCGGTGTAGGCAGTAATGCCAATTCTTCCATTTTTACTCCGATTGGAACCTGCTGGCTAAAATCTGCCTTTTTCAACGGAAGGAGCTGCAACACCTCTGCTTCTGCCTGCACCGCATTTATCATTCTGGTATAGATGATATATACTTCGTCCAGTCTTTCCTGCTGGTACCATTCTAATATGGTCTCTGCAATATTTCTGGCACGGTTCAGGGTCGGATTCTGAACCGTATAGTGAAACTGCTCTTCGATTGGGAATTTCTTTCGCTCAAAATACTGTCTTCCCAATTCTCCTAATACGAAAAGAACAGGATTACTGCTTTCCTGCAGATACTCTTCTGCCACCTTCAATACATTGTGGTTATAAGCACCTGCCATTCCTTTGTCAGCAGTAACGACAATATATCCTGTATGTTTTTCCTCCGGACTTTTATTCTCGTGCTGGTCAAAATAGATACTCTCTATATCCGGAATATGTCTTAAAATACGGCTCATGGTTGACTGCAGGGTATAAAAATACGGTTCCGTTTCCTCCAGACTTTTCCTGGATTTTTTCAGCTTGGAGGAGGAAATCATGTACATGGCATTGGTGATTTTCATGGTATCCTGAATGCTTTTCATTCGACTCTGGATTTCCTTTGTATTAGCCATTTTCCCTCACCATCCTTACATTCCTGCTGTCTGCACATATTCCTTTGCAGCTGCGATAATTTTTTCTGCAGTCTCATCTGTCAATACTTTCTGCTCTGTAATCTCTCTTACCAGCTCTGGATGAGCATCTGCCATATGAGCCAACAGATTCTTCTGCACTTCCTTTACCTGTGGCACCGGAATCTTATCAAAAATACCATTATTTGCAAGGCAAAGGGTAATTACCTGTTCTGCAAGACTCATAGGATGGCACAATGGCTGTTTTAACAGCTCCATTAAAACATTTCCGTGTGCTAACTGTTCCTTGGTGCTTTCATCCAAATCAGAGCTGAACTGTGTAAACACTTCCATTTCACGGAACTGTGCTAAGTCAATACGGATACTTCCGGTTGCTTTCTTCATTGCCTTGGTCTGGGCTGCTCCACCTACACGGGATACGGAAAGTCCCACATTGACCGCCGGTCTCATACCGGAGAAGAACAGATCGCTTTCTAAGAAAATCTGTCCGTCTGTAATGGAAATTACGTTTGTCGGGATATAAGCAGACAAGTCGCCTGCCTGTGTCTCAATAATCGGCAGCGCCGTAATGGAACCGCCGCCCAATTCATCACTCAATCGGCTGGAACGCTCCAGCAGTCTGGAATGAAGATAGAATACGTCTCCCGGATATGCTTCACGTCCCGGAGAACGCTCCAATAACAAGGATAAAGCACGGTATGCTACCGCATGCTTGGACAAATCGTCATATACGATTAACACATCTTTTCCTTTGTACATAAAATATTCCGCCAAAGCTGTTCCTGCATATGGTGCAATATACTGTAGGGATGCAGGGTCACTTGCTGTTGAGGACAGTACAATGGTATAGTCCATAGCACCATGCTGCTGTAAGGTAGAAACCAATTTCGCAACACTGGATGCCTTTTGTCCCACTGCCACATAGACGCAGATAACATCTTTTCCCTTTTGATTTAAAATAGTATCGGTTGCGATTGCAGTCTTACCGGTCTGTCTGTCACCGATAATCAACTCACGCTGTCCGCGTCCGATTGGGAACATGGAGTCAATGGCAAGAATTCCTGTTTCCATTGGCGTATTTACCGATTTACGGTCTAAGATGCCCGGAGCATCCTGCTCAATGGGTCTGTACTCTTCTGCTTTAATCTCTCCCTTTCCATCAATAGGCTCTCCTAAAGCATTAATAATTCTTCCTACGTAAGCGTCTCCTACCGGAATACCTGCTTTTTTCTTGGTGCGGACAACCTTGGTTCCTTCTTTGATTCCGGTATCTTTTCCAAACAGAATACAACCGATTTCATTTCTTCGGATATCCTGTACCATACCTTTTAATCCATTTTCAAAAACGACGATTTCACCATATACGGCATGGTCAATTCCGTATATCGTTGCAATTCCGTCACCGACCCAGATAACCTTACCTGTTTCCTGTCCGTCTTCTACCCAGTCATAGTGCTCGATTTCGCTTTTTAAAATGGAAATAATATCTGATGCGCTGATTGCACTCACCGCTTTCACCTCCCGGTTAATTTTAATTCCAGCTGATGCAGACGTCCCTCATAGCTGTTGTCATATTCCATATTTCCAGCTTTAATCAAGGTCCCGCCCATCAGTTTTTTCTCGATTTCATAGGATAACTGATAGGTCATGTCAGGATATTTTTCCTGTAAGAACTTCTCAATCTCCTGCTTTTTCTCATCACCCAGAGGCTTTGCTGAATAGATTTCAGCCTTTAAAATATGATGGATACGTCTGTATTGCTCCTCATATGCCTCACAGATATTCTTAAGCTGGTCTGCCCGGTCATAGTCGCATAGAAGCTTAATAAAAGCCCTTGTCTCTTCCGGAAAAATCCGGTCTATGGCGCGCTTCTTTTCTTCCTTTGGAATGACCGGCGCCTCTAACACTTCACAAATAGCAGGAACATTTTCCATCAGCTCTCTTACTGTATTCATACTTTCCCGACTGATATGCAGTTCATGAAGTGCCTTGGCATAATTAATAGCTGTCTGTGTCATGGGCATCACCTGCTTCTATGATTTTTCTAGCAGCCAATACTGCAAGCTTTGCAATCTCTTCCTTTGCTTCCTGCTGTGCCTGCTCTTGTTCTGACAAAATGGCAGCCTTTGCCTTTTCTATCATCTGCTCTGACTCTACTCTGGTCTTTTCTAAGATTCCTGCTCTTTCCTGTTCTGCTAATTCTCTTGCATTATGTACGATTGCCTGTGCCTCTTCCTTCGCAGAAGAAAGCTTTTCCTCGTAATCACTTTTCAGGCTTTCTGCTTCCTGCTGGCTTTTTCTTGCTTCTTCCATATTAGATGCTATCATTTCTTTTCTTTTCTCTAATACTGCCAGCACCGGCTTAAACAGGAACTTTTTCATTAACAGATACAATACCAGTACATTAATTACCGTAAACAGCAGATTCCAAACATTTAAACTTAGCATGTTACCGCCGCCTTTCCTATGGTTTTCCTGTTATTTTAAGAACATGATAATAAGCAATGCAATAACGAAACCATAGATAGCGGTTGCTTCTGCAAGGGCACATCCTAATAATAATGCTTTACTGATTTTTCCTTCTGCTTCCGGCTGTCTTGCAATAGCATCTGTTGCTTTAGCGGTTGCAACACCGATTCCGATTCCTGCTCCGATTCCTGTTAAAACTGCGATTCCTGCTCCAATAGCGATAATTGTATTCATAATAATACACTCCTTTTCTTATTCTTCAATAGCTTCTTTCATAAATAATGATGTAAGGAATACAAACACGTATGCCTGTATGAGACCGTCAAAAATATCAAAATAGCAGCTGAAGGCTACCGGTACCACAACGGGTACTAATAATTTTATCAGTTCCATAACTACGAATGCACCTAACACATTTCCAAAAAGTCGCATACACAGGGATAATGGTCTGATAAAAATTTCCAGAATATTAATAGGGAGAATAATCGGTACCGGCTCTGCAAAACTTTTGAGCCAACCTTTCATACCCTTTTTCCGCACACCGGCAACTTCAATCAATACAATACTCATGATTGCCAATGCTGCGGTAATATTCAAATCTTTGGTGGGAGGTTTAAATCCAATCAGCCCTATCAGATTGGAAATTCCTATGTAGAGGGCAACAGCACTTAAATATGGAATGTATTCCTTTCCAAGCCCTCCCATGGTGTCATTGAAAAATCCATATGCTCCTTCCACGGCTGTTTCTACAATCAGCTGCCTTCGCCCCGGCTGTTCTACCTTCAGATTTCTGGTAAGTAAAAAGGCGGCGAGGGTAAGTCCTGCCATAATAATCCAGGTAACTACCACTGCTTCAGATACTGGAATTCCACCCAAAATTGGGATGGTAAATACTGTTTCACAGTTCAGCTCTTCTAGCAGTGATTCTACGAAAGCATCCATTCTATTCACTTCCTTTCCACCTGTGAGCAGTTCTGACGGCTGACGGTGTCCGTTCTTAATTACCTGCCCCAGTAATTTTTCACCATTAATTTAGACCTCTGTTAAATTATTGTCAATTATTATTTTGGGTATCAAAATAATATAAAATTCGTCATATTTTTTGTTCGTTTATAACAGATTTGTTTATAGTTTTTTTATTATTTTTGTAGAAAATGTTAATTGTTTTTTTATTATTTTTATAAGCTCCTTTATAAAGAGAAATTTTTTTTAATAGATTCTTTTTCATTTTATTTAATTTTTGATAAATTTTACTATAATCATTTGATAATAATATATTAATAAACCGCTAAAATTTCCGTTTTCTTATGATAAAAGGAACTGCCGCAAAACCTCACAGCAATTCCTCTTACTCAAATACACCTATTTAATAACTATGTTAAAATTTTAACAGACTTTCTCCTGCAATCTTCTTCTCTATTCCGAAATAATTTAATACGGTTGCTCCAATGTCGGAAAAGGTACTCCTCGTCCCAAAGTTCTTTCCTGACGGAATATTCTTTCCATACATCACAAGAGGCGTATATTCTCTGGAATGGTCGGTAGAGGGCGTAGAGGGGTCGCAGCCATGGTCTGCGGTAATCATAAGAATATCCTCATCCCTCATCTTTTCCAGAATTTCCGGCAATCGTTCATCAAAATAGGTCAGTGCCTTCGCATAGCCTTCCACATCATTGCGGTGGCCATACAGCATGTCATAATCCACAAGATTCACAAAGCATAAGCCTTCAAAATCCCCTTCCATATAGGCGAGGGTTTTGTCAATGCCATCGGGATTTCCTGTAGTTCTCACATAATCCGTAATACTTTTTCCTGCAAAAATATCAAAAATCTTTCCGACTCCAAGCACATCAAAGCCCGCCTCTTTTAGCTGGTCTAACATGGTTACCTTTGGCGGCTCTAAGGAAAAGTCATGTCGTCTGGAGGTTCTTTTAAATTCCCCCGGGCTTCCCTCAAAGGGGCGTGCAATTACTCTTCCTACTCCATGCTCTCCGGTCAGCATATCTCTTGCAATCCGGCAATATTCATAGAGCTTTTCCACCGGAACAATATCCTCATGAGCAGCCACCTGAAACACGGAGTCTGCCGACGTATATACAATCAAATCCCCCGTTTTCATATGCTCTTCCCCGTAATCTTTGATTACTTCTGTGCCGGAATAAGGCTTATTGCATAAAATACCATGTCCGGTTTTTTTTGAAAACTCCTCTAATATTTCTTTGGGAAATCCGTTGGGATAGGTTGGCAGCGGCGCCTTTGAAATCACTCCTGCAATCTCCCAGTGTCCAATAGTGGTGTCCTTTCCCATAGAACTTTCCGTCATTCTGGCAAAGGCTCCCTGCGGCTTAGGCTCTTTTTCTCCGATAGCAACACCGTCAATATTAAATAATCCCAGCTTTCTCATATTTGGCATGGAAAAATATGCACTTTTTGCTGCCGCCTTTAAGGTATTACTTCCCTCATCCCCAAAAGCAGCAGCATCCGGCATCTCTCCAATTCCAACACTATCCAGTACAATTAAAAATACCCGCTTCATAAAAGACCTCCTGTATCTGCATCTATAACTATATTCCCTGTTTTTTTATAAGCTATACTTAGCATAATACCTTTTGGTCTTCTATGCAAGTTCTTTCATTCACTCTGCTGTTGTGGTTTCCTGGGCACTGTTCTGGATTGGTGTGATAATAATATTTTCCGGGCTTACATTGGTTTTACGCTTCACGATATCCTCTATCTGAGCACGCTTTGCGTCCGTCACTTCTCCCATATTCAATACTACGTCTGCACTGTCATCCGTGATACTTACTACCACATCGGTAAAGCCTTTTGCTTCTAATAAGGTTTCCGCTGCATTTTCCCGTTCTGCAACATCGGTCATAGCAACCATTGCATCAATCGCCTGTTGTTTTTGTTCATCTGAAATATTGGTATTATTGATTACTTCCAATAAAGTTGCTTTATTTTGAGAACGCATCTGTTCCCGGTTCAATTTTACTTCTGCTACAAAATCTACCGTTTCTGCTGCTCCGCTGGTAAGAACTGCTTCTCCCGGATTCTCTGCTGCCTCCTGCTCATTCTGTGCTGCAATATCTTCTCCGGTCTGAATTCCCAAAGGAGCTTCCTCTGCCTGAGCATTTTGTGTATCTGCCTGGGCTGCTGTTTCTTCACTTGGCTCTGTTTCGGTGAAAATATCATCTGCACTAAATTCTTCATCCGATATTTCATATGTAGTATCACTTAAGTCTGCGCTTGCTTCTTTTGCAACCTGACCGTCACTCTGGGTTCCCGTATACTGTAAGTACCCAGCTACGGCAATCATCAGTGCCAGTGCTGTAATAATAATCTGATTTTTTTTAAATATGTTTTTCAAAATGACACCCTCCTAAAGATTCATCTTAACTACCTTAATTTTATGAGCTTCCACTGGAAATAATGCTAAAACTGCATCTGAAATATTTTTTACGACCACAGAATTCCCTCCCCCTTCCGCCACAACCAAAATTCCCTCTATCTGAGGTGTTACTTCTTTCGAAACAAATGGCTCCTGACCACTTCCCTGTGGCTGGGTAAATACCGTCTCTTCCTGAGACTGGGTCTGGCTCTGCGTTGTTCCGTTTTCACCTTCCTGTGTACTTTGACTGCTTATGGAAGTATCCTTTTCCACTACGTTCTCTCCATTATCCTTCAAGGTAATCATGACCTCTACTTTTCCTACGCCATCCATAGTTTCTAATACTTCTGTCAGTCTACGCTCCATTTTTCTTTCATATACACCATCATCTGTGTTACCGGAGTCTTCTGTTTCCTGTCCGGTATTTGTGGTTTCTTCTGTTTTCTTTTTTCCACTGTCCACCGGAATTGCAATGACTAACAATAATACGCCCAGTAATCCGCCTATCAGAATCTGATTTTTCGGAATTTTTTTTAATTTTTCAAATCGCATCCTTCTACCTCTTACCTGACTACAATCTCTATCTGTTCTTTTTCAACCTGATAAAAATCCTGAAGTTCCTTTTGCAGTTCATAAACTGCCGGATATTCCGTTCCTTCTGAAAATGCTGCCTTTTCTAAATATCCCTCATTCTCATCTATGAAGCCTGCTTCTATATAAATATGCTCCACTCGACAGTCTTCTGTCAGACTGACCTCAACTTTTTTCGCTTTTAACTCCTGTCTTTGTACCATCTGTTCCATATCCATACAAATTGCCTTTTCATATTCTTCCCGATAGATTTCCTGCTGGGAGCTTTCTAAATACGCTGTATCTAATTTTAGATTTTCCATTTCCTGAAAAAATCCCGCCTGCTCTATTTTTTCATATAAATCTTCCTTATTCCGAAGCAGTGAAAATATTGGCGTAAGGACCAGAATTACCAAGAGCAGACCCGTAAAAAATCTGATATATTTCCGGTAACTCTCCTTAGGCAGCAAGTGTAATATTGCTGTTATAAAAATATAAAAACATACCAGATTCTTTACCCAGCCATATACTGCTTCCATATACTGCTCCTTTCTTTTTAATCACCTGTCCGCTTTTCCTGCAAGCGATTCCTTTTAATGAAATGTCGTTGCCGCCGTTATCATGGCAATGGTAACCAGAAACATCACAACAGTAGTCACTATCACTTTTCCCAAAAGTCTCCCCCCTTCACCTGCACCACTGATACAGCCAAGCATACGCTTGTCCGCTATGGGCTGCATGACAGCAGCTATCACACGATACAAAAATGTCATGACCCAGACCTTAATCACAGGTCCGGCACATAGAACAAGTAATATAAGTATGGCTGCTACCCCTACTCCATTTTTGATAATAATACCGGTTCCTACCATAATCTCTGTTACTGCATTAATGGAAGTTCCAAGTCCCGGTATCATACCTGCGGTTCTGGAAATAAGGGTTGATTTGAAGTTATCAATCACCGGAGCCAGCAGATTCTGTACCACATTGATTCCAATTACCATGGTGAATAGCAGCTTTAGCAGCCACTGAATCCCCTCTTTGATTAATTCTGTCATCTTAGACAGCATTTCTTCTTCCGTAAGATAGTTCATCATTTCTATCACCACATAAATCTGTATCCCCGGAACAATCAAATAGTTCATTAACCACTCTATTCCATATATTAATAGAAACGTAAGTTCATAAAATGCACTTCCCGCCGCCACCTGACCGGAAAACGCCATACTCAGCGAAAACGTTGGTATCAATAATTTCAAAAATACCAGCATATCGTCTAACACCACCAAAACGACATCTTTTAAGATGAAAAATGACTTCAGTAACAAAACCAACAGCAGCATGTATACCATATAAAAGCTGATTTCTGTCACCGCCGGATTCTCAAATATATTGGTAAAATTATAAAGAATGGCAAACACAATACACAATAGGACAATTTGTATCAGCTCGGAACGAAACGCCAGTACCTCCTGAAATACCATATCCAGAATCTCTTTTACCAATTCTCCCTTATCAATTTCTTCGCCATCGATAAGCTGTCGCACCAATTCGCCAAATTCAATTCCGGAGCCCTTTTCCTTTAACATTGCGTCTACCTCTGAAAAGTCCAATTCCTCCAGATAATCGTCTATCGTTTCCTCAGTAGTTATATCTTCTGTCGATGATTCTTCTGTCGACGTTTCCTGTCCCAGTCCTTCCATAGCATGTACCTGCAAAGGGTACCCTCCCAGTATCAGAAGCAGCGCTGCACCTATCACCCATCTTTTCACTTTAAAAATTCTCCTATCGTTTCCAGCAGAACTAAAAGTACCGGCATACTAATCGCTAATATAGAAAGTTTTCCAAACATTTCTATCTGACCTGCCACCGCCTGGTACCCTGCGTCCTTGCAAAGGTTTGCGGAAAACTCTGATACATAAGTAATCCCTATCATTTTCAGAAGAATTCCCACATATCCTGCATCAATTTTCACATAATCCTGCATCTGGTTAATGACCGACAACACAATTTCCAACTTTGTAACGATAAAATAAAAGATACAAAGGCAGGCTCCCATGGAAATAAACAGCTCGTACTCTTTTTTCTGACCTTTCAGCATAATCCCAAGCAACGCAGCTGCAAGCCCCAGCGCTGCAATTTTTATGATGTCCATTCTGCCTCCTACAACGCAAAGAGATTTTTCATGGTTTCAAACAAATCATATATGTAAGGTACAATCCAAAACAATACAATCAGAAGTCCTGCCAGGCTGGTAAGAAATGCATGCTCTTCTCTTCCACTGTGTTTCAGTACCTGACTTAATACTGTAACCAAAATCCCTACTGCCGCAATTTTAAAGATTAAACTTATACTCATAGTTCCTCCGTATTTATAACAGCAGAATAATCACAAACAGCCCGCACATCACGCTCAATGTCTGGGCAAGCTTCTGTTTCTCCTTCAATTCTTTTTGAAACTGCTCTATCATCACTTCTGCCTGTCCAATATATAATTCCAGATTTTTCAACTGCATCTGTCCATCCAGATAGCCGAAATTCTCTCCTGCCCGCTTTAATAATTCTTTTTCTTCTCTTGAAAACAAGAAGCGTTCTTCCTCCTGCTCTACTAACTTTCTCCAAAAGACTCCCATGCTCTCCTGATTCTCCCGTAACCCTTCCGCTGCCTGCTTTAAAAACCCTGCAAAGGGCTCTTTATTCTGCTCTGCAATTCTTAAAAATGCTTCCCGAAGCGGTGTTTTTGTATAAGAAATCTCCCCTGCCATCATCAAAAACATTTCTTTCATAGAAATGAGCTGTTCCATATGCTCCTGTTGTTCCATGGACAATTTCCATCCATAGAAAAGGGCTGCAACAATCACCAACGCTCCCCCTGCAAGCTTTAACATAGCAGCTGCAGTTTTTCATCATATACCCCAAACTGCCTCTCTCCCTCCCGATTCTTTTGTAAAAATACGAACCGCTCGAAAAATCCATGTTCCAGCCAGCTGGAAAGGTAAATTTTTTCTTTTAGTTCTTCAATCCTTCCCACATGCATGGTTCCAAGAATCCGACAGCCGCAGTGAAGCACCTCTTCCACTGCCTGATAATCCTCCCGGCTTCCAAGCTCGTCTACCGCAATAATCTGCGGCGACATACTGCGAAGCAACAGCCTCATCCCCTCTGCCTTTGGACAGCAGTCCAGTACATCTGTGCGAATCCCCAAGTCATTTTGGGGAATCCCCTGAAAAGATGCTGCAATTTCACTCCGCTCATCCACTACCCCGACTTTTTTTCCTGCTGTTTTTTCATCTCCATTTGACAGCATCCGAATACAATCCCGAAGCATCGTGGTCTTTCCTACTCCCGGCGGAGACAGAATTAAAGTATTATGTATCTCTTCTCCCTCTTTTATATAGGAAAGCATTTTTCTGGCACACCCCTTTTTCTCTCTTGCAATTCGAATATTCACTCCGTTGATATTGCGCATAGCAGCAATTTTTCCCTGCTCACATACTACCTTTCCTACAATGCCGATACGGTGTCCTCCCTGCATGGTAAAAAAACCTCTTCGGATTTCTTCTTCTAATGCATACATGGAATACTGGCTCATCCGGGAAAGTATCTCTTTCATATCCTCTTCCCGCCAAAGGTAGGCCCCTTCTGCCCTTTTGGTAAGTCTGCCTTGTTCCGGCTCTGCATTTTCTATCTTCCAGAAATATTCTTCGGTCTTTCCAAGAACCATCACAGGCTGTCCGATGCGAAGCCGTATTTCTTCCGGCTCTATTTCCTCTCGAAATCCCTGTCGGCACAAAGCCCTTAACTTTCCGGGAAATACCTCTATAATTTCCTCCATAAGTTGTCCTCCTTCCCTGTACCTGATTTCATATATATGAGATTTTGGGAAGGAATATTCCTGGAAATAAAAAAAGAACATCACATTCCTGTGATGTTCTTTTACACAATTAATTATATTTACGCTTTCTAGCTGCTTCGGATTTTTTCTTACGTCTTACGCTTGGCTTTTCGTAATGTTCTCTTTTACGAATTTCCTGCTGAATCCCTGCTTTCGCACAGTTTCTTTTAAATCTGCGTAAAGCGCTATCCAAAGTTTCGTTTTCTTTAACGATTACATTTGACATAGTCTCACACCTAACCTCCCTCCAGTTGCGTATTGTGCATATTCAACTGTTTGGGTAATATTTTATTGCACTAATAAATATTTTAGCAGATATTTCCCGTAAGTCAATACTTTTAGATAAAATATTTTATTTATTTAGTAACAGTTCAGCCATAGCTTACCGGACAAACGAATCATGCTTGCATAAATGAAGATGTACGATAAGCTATGAGCAGAATGTCTGATTATGAGCAAAGTTAGCTGCAAAGCAGCTAGAAAGCACCTTAGGTACGACTTTGCGAATAGCGTGGGCTGAACTGTTACATTTATTAATTCATTTGTCCTTCCAATGCTGTCTTTGCTTCTGCAATGGCATCTGCAATCCCTTCCGGATTCTTACCACCAGCCTGTGCCATGTTTGGACGTCCACCGCCGCCACCGCCGACTTTTCCTGCAATGGCTTTGATTAAGTTTCCTGCATGAGCACCTTTCTTCATGGCTTCGTCCGTTGCCATAGCTACCAGATTGACTTTACCATCTAAATCGGATGCCAACACAACGACACCTTCTCCAAGCTTTTCTTTTAACTGGTCACCCAAATCACGCAGTCCATTCATATCCACACCGGATACACTTGCTGCTAACAGCTTCACGCCCTGCACCTCTGTTACCTGATTCATAACATCTCCAAGGGCATCCTTTGCCGCCTTGCTCTTTAAGGACTCATTTTCACTCTGAAGGGCCTTCATATCTGCCATTAAGTGCTCTAACTTCTCTACCAGTCCTGCCGGATTGGTCTTTACAAGCTTAGCCGCTTCATTGATGGTCTCTTCTAATCTGTCATAGTATTCAAATACTGCCTTAGAGGTCAGTGCTTCTATACGTCTTACACCTGCTGCCACACCGGATTCAGAGATAATCTTAAATGCTCCGATGCTTCCGGTATTGGCTACATGAGTACCACCACAAAGCTCTATGGAAAAGTCGCCCATCTTAACAACACGTACGGAATCACCATACTTTTCTCCGAACAGCGCCATCGCACCTGTTTTCTTCGCCTCTTCTAAGGACATTACTTCGGTTACTACCGGAATAGATTCTGCAATCTTGGTATTGACAATATTTTCTACCTTTGCAATCTCTTCCGGTGTCATTGCTGCGAAATGAGAAAAGTCAAAGCGCAGTCTGTCCGCATTCACATCAGAACCGTGCTGTTCTACATGGCTTCCTAATACTTCACGCAACGCCTTCTGCAATAAGTGGGTCGCACTGTGGTTTCTTCCAATCAGCGCACGCTTTTCTGCATCTACGGTAAGCTCTACCGTATCACCCACCTTGAACATTCCTTTTACCACAGTTCCCACATGTCCTATTTTACCGCCACGCAGATGAATGGTATCTTCTACCCTGAACTCATTTTCACCTATGCGAATCACACCGGTGTCTGCATTCTGTCCACCCATAGTAGCATAAAACGGAGTCTCATCCACAATGACAGTTCCCTTGTCTCCATCAGAAAGCGCTTCTGTAAGTTCTGTTTCTGTGGTAAGTACACTGATTTTAGAGCTGTGGGTCAATCTGTCGTAACCTACGAACTCGGAAGTAACTGCGGTATCAATTTCATCATATACAGTTGCGTCTGCACCCATATAGTTTGTCTCTTTTCTTGCATTTCTAGCCTTATTTCTCTGCTCTTCCATGCACTTTGCAAATCCCGCTTCATCAATGGTAAATCCCTGCTCTTCTAAAATCTCCTGTGTCAAATCCATTGGGAATCCATAGGTATCGTACAGCTTAAATGCATTTTCTCCGGATAACACTTTCGCTCCGGTCTTTTTGAGTTCTTCCTGCATTTCAGAAAGAATGGTAAGTCCCTGGTCTATAGTCTTATCAAACTTTTCTTCTTCCTGGGATAATACCTTGAAAATGAATTCTTTCTTTTCGTCTAATTCCGGATATCCATCCTTGCTCTCTGCAATGACAGTGGCACTTAAATCCGCTAAGAACTTTCCATTAATACCAAGCAGCCTTCCATGACGAGCCGCACGACGAATCAGACGACGCAGTACATATCCTCTTCCTTCATTGGATGGCATAATTCCATCGGAAATCATAAAGGTAGTGGAACGAATATGATCGGTAATCAGACGAATGGAAACATCGTCCATTGCATCAGTCTGATAGGTCTTACCGCAGATTGCACAGACCTTATCCCGGATTGCTTTCATAGTATCAATATCAAATACGGAATCCACGTCCTGTACTACTACTGCAAGACGTTCCAGTCCCATGCCGGTATCAATGTTCTTATTGGCAAGCTCCTCGTAATTGCCGTGTCCGTCTCCGTTGAACTGGGTAAATACATTATTCCATACTTCCATGAAACGGTCACATTCACAGCCTACCTTACAGTCCGGACTTCCACAGCCGTACTTCTCTCCACGGTCATAATAAATTTCAGAACATGGACCGCAGGGTCCTGCACCATGCTCCCAGAAGTTATCACATTCTCCGTTCTCATCACGGTAAAAACGTGTGATTTTTTCCGCAGGTACTCCGATTTCTTTGGTCCAGATTTCAAAGGCCTCCTCATCTTCTCCGTAAATAGACGGATACAGACGCTCCGGCTCCATACCTACTACCTCAGTAAGAAACTCCCAGCTCCATGCAATGGCTTCATGCTTAAAATAATCCCCAAAGGAAAAGTTTCCAAGCATTTCAAAGAAGGTAAGGTGTCTTGCTGTCTTCCCTACATTTTCAATATCCCCGGTTCGGATACATTTCTGACAGGTGGTTACCCGTCTCTTCGGCGGTATCTCCTGACATGTAAAATAAGGCTTTAATGGTGCCATTCCTGCATTAATTAATAACAAACTGTTATCATTATGCGGTACCAGTGAAAAACTCTTCATTGCCAGATGATCCTTGCTTTCAAAAAACTCCAGATACATTCTGCGCAATTCATTTACTCCGTATTTTTTCACAACAAATATCCTCCAACTGTCTATTTTTCGTAATTATTCTAAAATAACTACTCCTTATGTCAGGCAGATATTTCAATCCACCTGTACTTTTTCTACTCATTTATTTTCTTCTTCGCATCGCTTCTGTCACGTAACTTCTTTCCTAAAAAGATTCCAAGTCCCGCGACTGCAGCAAAAAGAACAAATTTGATTCCATACTGTAAAAAACTATCTAAAACGGTCATGCTTTTGCACCTCCTATCAAAGTTTAATCATACCATATGGTTGTCTTATTTTCAAGTGTTCAAAACAGTGTCTTCTAACAGGTTGTCCCCATCTGCCGCTGTGGTTGCAAGATAATCACAGCGTTCATTCATCTCGTGTCCGTCGTGTCCTTTTACCCAGTGAAATGCCACCTCATGCTGCTTCATCGCTTCTAACAGTTCCTTCCACAAATCAATGTTTTTTACCGGCTTTCCATCCGACTTTTTCCAGCCCTTTTTCATCCAACCGTAAATCCATTTCTGATTAAATGCATCCACCAGATATTTAGAATCAGAATACAAATCTACCCTGCAGGGTCTGTTGAGCTGTTGCAGACTTCGGATTGCCGCCAAAAGCTCCATCCTGTTATTGGTGGTTTTTTTATAGCCTGCTGATATTTCCTTTTTATAAAGCTTTCCGTTTCCGTCTACATAGGTCAACACAGCTCCATATCCTCCGGGTCCTTCCGGATTTCCTCTTGCCGCTCCGTCAGTATATATTTTTACTTCCATCTCTTTTCTTCCTTTTTCCTTTTCTTCCTTAAATTCCATTGTTCCCCAACGCTTCTATATAGAAAAACATACCTGATTCTCTGCGGTCAGCTCCAGAATATGCTCTGCCAATTCCCGGTCTTTCTCTCCCTGTTCCGTTAAAAAACGCTTGTATGACTGAATATACCGGTACTGTTTCCACATATGCATTGGTACTACATACTCTGCCTTTACGTGATGAATAAAGTAATCTATCCCCTGAAACATATCCTTTTCCTGCCTTGGGTCTAAGACCACAAAGGCAACATCAATATATTTTCCCAAAAGAAGTCCTATCTGCTCCTTGTAAGTCTTCTCCTGATACTGATTGTCCTCCTCTGGTTCCCCTTCCCAGTGCCACCAATTCAAATCTCCTGCATGATAGATGGTCTTTCCCTCACAGGTCACCAGAAATGCCACACCGCTGTCGGTAGACAACAGCGTTTCCACTTTGACGCCTGCCACTTCCAGTTGTTCTGCCGGCTTCATATAATGTATTGTTTCTTTTATCTTTTGACTATCTCTGTCCGGAAAAATTCTTTGCAATGCGGAGTTTCCCAGCTTCCTTTTGATTTCCTTTGCAAAAATGTAGTGAATCTTCGAATACCGGTAACTCCATCTTAACACTTCCATGTCAAAATGGTCTCTGTGTCCATGACTGGAAAAGACATACAGTTCCGTATCTTCCGGAAATTGCGGCATACTGCCATGATAAATGCAGTCTCCTGAACTTTTTCCATCGTAATAATCAAATACCAGTACCTTTTTTTCAAACTGAATGTAAAAAGAACTGTGATGTATATAAGCTACTTTCATACCCTTTATTCCTTTAGAAAAATCCATTTTATTTTAACAGAATCTTGGTATATTATACTAAAAAAACATATAAAAAACAACAGGAAACAAATTATCATTGTTTCCTGTTCTCTCCATTACTATCTTATACCTTTTTAAATAATAATACACACCAATCCACCATTACTATCGTTTACAATTTTCTGCATGGTATCCTGCAATTTCAACTGACTTTCGTCATCCATCATGGTAATTTTGCTTCGGATACCATCTTCTACCAGCTCTCCAATGGATTTTCCAAAAATATTGGTCTGCCAGAGTCCTTCTTCCTGGTCTCTTGACGTCTTGATATATCCAATCAAATCCTGTGCCTGTTCTTCACTTCCGATAATCGGAGCAATCTCTGTTTCTACATTTGCCTTAATCATATGAATAGAGGGGGACTGGGCTTTGATTTTCACTCCGAATTTATTTCCATGCTTGATGAGCACAGGTTCTTCGATTTCAATATCGGAAAGCTGTGGTGTTACTACGCCATAGCCTTTCTGTTTCACTGCTTCCATGGCGCTTGAAACCTTATCGTACTCCCGCTTCATTCCGGACAGTTCCTTTATCATGGAAATCAACTGATACTCTCCCTGAATTGGTACTCCGGTCAGTTCACTCATATTTTCGTAATAATATTTCTCATCTACATCACAAAGAATCTGCACTCTTCCTCTGGAAAGCTCCATCTTATCTAATTTGATTCGCTTGATGTATTCTCCCTCCGGCGCCAGCACCACATTTCTGGCATCTCTGGCATAGGTGAACTGGTCTAATATTTTCTTTGCATTTTCGATGACATTTTCTTTTATTTTATGGGTGTTGTCTAGCATCTCTACCCATTTGGGCAGATAGAATTCCACACGCTCAATGGGAAATTCATAGAGAATACTTTCCAGAATACGATAAATATCATCTTTTCTGAGTTGTTCACAGTTGACCGGAAGCACCGTCACACTGTATTTTTGTGCCAGTTCCTCGGAAAGCTTCTGACTTTCTGCACTATAGGGCTTTTGGGTATTCAATAAAACAATAAAAGGTTTTCCCAGCTTTTTCAACTGACCTACTGTTTTTTCCTCCGCAGGAATGTAACTTTCTCTTGGAAGCTCGGTAATACTTCCGTCTGTAGTAATTACAATCCCAATATTGGAATGTTCCCGTATTACTTTCTGGGTTCCGATTTCCGCCGCCTGGGTAAAGGGAATCTCATAATCAAACCATGGTGTCTTTACCATGCGTTCGCTGCCCTCTTCCTGATGCCCGGTCGCTCCCTCCACCATGAAGCCTACACAGTCAATCAATCTTACCTTTACCTCAAGGTCCTCTGCCAGTTTAATACGGGCAGCCTCCTTCGGCACAAACTTTGGCTCCGTAGTCATAATCGTTTTTCCCTGGGCAGACTGTGGCAGTTCGTCTGTTGCCCGTTCTTTGTCATTCTCGTCTTCCATTTCTGGCAATACCATAACATCCATAAAACGCTTGATAAAGGTAGACTTTCCTGTTCGTACAGGTCCCACTACACCAATATAGATATCGCCATTGGTTCTTGCACTGATGTCCTTATAGATATTATATGTACCGGCACTGATATTTTCCATAAAAAAACCTCCTGTTCTACTATTATCAGTATATGCAGGAGGTCTTTCTTTAGAAGCGGTATTTTACGGGAATACCCTTGATTACTTTAAAATCGTCAATTTCCCGGGCAAACACTGATATTGCAATCGGATTCGGTCCCCAATATCTTCTCCGTCTGTGTGACCTGTCATAGGCTCCTGAAGCCAGATTTTTACACTACTGTTATCATGTACTTCAATTCCACGGAAATGCTCGTGTTTTCCTAACACCAGCATAATCAGCAGGAAAAATGCCTTTAATCTTGGCACACCGTAAATAATACAGACTGACAGCCTGCCGTCCGTATCAGATGCTTTGGGCGCCATGGGAATTCCACCGCCTTCACACCGATGGTTCATAACCGCCATGCAAATCAAACGATGGATTCTTCTCTTTTTCCCATCTTCTAATTGAATCTCTGCTTCTGTCATTGGCATAGTCATTACTGCCAGTATGGTTTGAAACAAATAAGTCAGATTGCCCATATGCAGCTTATTTAGTATCTGTTTCATCCCTGTGGTATTGGTTCTTCTGCATACCTCTGCGTCTAGTCCTATTCCGGAACTAATATTGAAGTAAGAATGTTCCTGTAATTTTCTTCCCCAGGAGACCTTTCCCAAATCCATGTGATAGTACTCTGTTCCGGATAAAATTCGCTCCAATGCTTCTTTGTGATTACCGGAAATCTTAAGCCCGCGCCCCAAATCATTTCCGGAACCGGTAGGAATATAACTGAATATTACTTTCTCAAAATCCCGTATCCCATTGATAACCTCGTTTGCAGTTCCATCTCCGCCTACAACCACCATATGCAGCATCGCTTCTATCTCTGTATTGGTAATCTGCTCTGCCAGTTCTCTGGCATGTCCCTTATATTCGGTCAGATATGCCTGATATTCAATTTGTTTTTCCCTTAGCTCCTGCTTTATTTCGTTCCAAATTTTTTCTGTTTTTCCGGTTCTCGAGGCAGTATTTACAATAAAATAGTACATAGCTTCTCCTTTAACTCATTAAATCTGCTAAAACTTCTGGAAACATGGAAGTCTGTAGAAAATTTTCATAATTATGTACATCAACCATTCTAATTTTCATTAATGGCAGCCACCATCTTGAATACATTATTCTCTTTTTCCAATCTGTTGTGTTTGACTCTTTTAGAAAATTTTCTTTTATGTATGTCATAATATGAGCATTCATATGATTTCCTTTTTCGACAAACATGGTAACTAATATAGGATTCTGCAAATATTGCTTATTGTTTTCAAAAAATTGCTTTTTCTCAATTTGATTCATACTTTTACTTAATACATAATAATGCCATATTTGAAGTATGGAATCTCGATATATCCGATTCACTACTGGAAGTTTTTTTATTAAAAGCTCCTGATACTCCACTTTGTTTTTTGTCTTATCAAAAATCCAGTCAATTATTCTATATACCTGCCACGTAATAGTTTTCTCTTCAAATACTGCCAACAACAATATATGCAATAATTCTTTTTCCACATTTTCTATTTTCAATTTATCTTCTTTCAGTTTTTTATAAAACAAACTAAAAACTGTTTTTATTTGTGAAATTTCTTTTTTTGCATAAGTTCTGCTATATACTTTTTTAAGGTTATAATATTTTCTTGAGATAATATATTTGGTTCATCTGAAATTTGTAAAAAAGGTAACTTAAAACATATTTCTCCAATATCTGTCAAAGAGATATTATAGATGCTTTGACTAATTTGTGTTTTATTTCCATTTATCCTTAAGCGATATTGGTTCAGTATCTGTTGAACTTCCACATTTATATCTTCTAACTTTTCCTTTGAATCGGAAAAAAACGTTAAATCATCTACATATCGTATGTACCCCATATCATCTTCTTTAAACTTTTCCCTGATTTCATCATCAACACTCAACATAAGTAATTCTGCTGCTATATGCGCTGAAAATACTCCTGCCGGAATTCCTTTCGTTTGATTATTATTAATTCTTTGATGAAATGTATCTAAAAATTCAAAATATTTTTTTGCTTCATCAAAATCACTATACAGTTTTTTATGTGCCATTTTTTCGAAATAATGCGTATATATATTAGGAAAAAACGATTCAATGTCTAATTTTATACTATAAAGATACGCTTCTGCCTGTTCATCAAATTGTCTCTTTTTTGACTCCATTAATACATTTCCATGTATTTTATTATTTGTAGATACAAATATCCCCTCTTCAATCTCTTCAATATCATCATACCCCACCGGAATATAAAATTCTTCTCCCAACACTAAATATGAACTTGAATTAGCTATCTTTTCTTCATATGCATTATCTAAATAGATTTTTTCAAATAAATCTCCAAAAATCCATAATGAATTATAAATAAATCCTATATGATGAATTAAATTTGGAATCTGCATTTCTCTTAACGCACCATTTTTCTTGAAGGTATAATATATGATTGGTTCTACACCAGGCGAGCGCAAATACTTTGGTGAAACAACATTCTTAAAATCTGTAATAAATCCATCCTGTTCAGTTTTGTATGTACTATATCCAGTCTCATTTTGCTTTTTTAGTACTGTTTGGATATTATTAGCTAACTTATCTTTTATCTCCAATAAATCCGGTAATTCTGAATACCAAATGCCAGATAATAAAATTTGAGCATTTTTGTTAACTGCTTCTGAGCCAAACTCAATTTTCGCTGTTTCCAAATATCTTCACATCCTATCTATCAATCGTATCTTTTGTTATAATCAATTTTACTATACCTTTCTGAACTCTTCAAATATTTTTCAAAAAAGGCATTCCGTCAGTCACAAACTGCCTTTGGAATGCCTCTTTCTATCACTATATATTTTATTTCTCTGCTTCTTTTACTTCTTATACCGCTTTCTCTTCTACTGCCGGCTTTTTCGCTGCTCGTCCATATACTTCAACGTAATTGCGAATCTTTGCAGCCAGCGCCTTATCCAGAACGCCTTCTTTCATTCGCCATTTCCAGTTGCATCCCAGGGTAGATGGAATATTCATTCTTCCTTCGCTTCCAATTCCCAGAATATCCTGCATCGTTACCACTGCCATATCACCTACACTGGACCATACGCCGCGCATTACGCCCCAATGATATCCTTCCGCCATATCAAGCTTCAGATATTCCTTCGCATACTCTACACAATTCTTTGGTGCGGTATTCATCCATCCGATAATAGTGTCATTATCATGGGTTCCTGCATATACCACGCAGTTTCTGGTATAATTATGCGGCAGATAATCGCCATCTTCTCTTGTGTCAAAGGCAAACTGAATCAGTTTCATTCCCGGATAACCAGAATCCTTCAACATCTGTCTTACGGAATCTGTAAGGAATCCCAAATCCTCTGCAATGACATTCATCTTACCAAGCTTTTCCTCCATGGTACGGAACAATTCGATTCCAGGTCCTTCCCGCCATTCTCCATTACGTGCGGTCTTGTCTCCAAACGGAATCGCATAGTAAGAATCAAAACCACGGAAATGGTCGATTCTGACCACATCAAACAATTTGGTCATTTTATCCATTCTCTTGGTCCACCAGGAAAAACCATCCTCTTTCATAACATCCCAACGAAACAGTGGATTTCCCCATAACTGTCCATCTTCTGAAAATGCATCTGGCGGACATCCGGCTACATCAATCGGATCTAATTTTTCATCCAGATAGAACTGTGTCGGATTTGCCCATACGTCTGCGCTGTCCATAGCAACATAAATCGGAACATCTCCAATGAGCTTGATTCCCTTTTCATTTGCATAAGATTTTAATGCATTCCACTGTTTGTAAAACAGATACTGAAGCATCTTCCAGAAATCAATCTCTTCTGCCAGCTCTGATTCTGCCTTTTTCATAGCCTCAGGCTTACGCAGCTTAAGTTCATCTTCCCACTGGCTCCAAGCCACACCGTTATGCGCATCCTTCAATGCCATAAACAGGGCATAATCTCCCAGCCAATCTTCCTGTTCGTTACAGAACTTCGTATAATCCGCCGGAATCTCTTTCTTAAAACGTTCATATGCTTTATGTAATAAAGAATAACGGCTCTCATATAAAGTTCCATAATCTACTTCCAATGCATTGGTTCCCCAATCATAAGACTCACATTCTTTTTCTTCTAACAATCCTTCCTTGCATAAGGTGTCTAAATCAATAAAATACGGATTTCCTGCAAAACTAGAAAAAGACTGGTACGGTGAGTCACCATAACTTGTTGGACAAATCGGTAACACCTGCCAGTAGGTTTGCGCTGATTCTACAAGAAAGTCTACAAATTCCCTTGCCTCCTTTCCCATGGTTCCAATACCATACGGAGATGGCAAAGAAGAAATATGCATTAAAATTCCACTACTACGCATTCTGCGTTCCTCCTGTTATTTTTTTCACACTCTCTCCCCGGATGAGAGTAAATGGAACTATCTCATGCACCGGGCTTGTGTTTAATTCTATATAATTCAATAATATTTCCACACTTCTGGATGCCAACGTACCATACTGCTGCTGAATGGTGGTAAGCTTCGGGTTATAATATTTCGCCAGAGCAATTCCATCAAAGCCCATAACAGAAACATCCTCCGGTACTTTTACCCCCATGTCAATCAGAGCACGAATCGCTCCGATTGCAGTCACATCACTCATGGCAAAAACCGCAGTAATATCTCCTGCTTTTTCATACAAACGCTGCATTGCACGATATGCACTGTCATAAGAGAAACGAGTCTTTTCATAATATACCGTTTCATCAAAATCTATCTTATGCTTGCTAAAGCTCTTCATACAACCGTTATAACGCTGCTTACTGGTATGAGACATGCTAAAATCTCCTCCCAGAATTCCAATTTTGGTATGTCCCTGTTCCATCAGATAATCAATGGCACATTCTGCCGCCTCTTTATCATCTGTTGCAACACTGGACAGATTATCAAACGCAAGGGCATTTCCCTGGTTCGTTACCAGTACGCAGGGAACATTTAGTTCCTCAAAGGATTCCTCAAAGGACTTAGGGTTTCCTCCTAAGAACAACATTCCCATAGGTTTGCGTTCCCTGCATACAATAACGGCTTGCTCTACTTCATTTTCATCCTCGTCGATATAGGTAATGCTTGCCGTATATCTGGTCTTTTCTATTTTTTTCTGAATCTCCTCCACAATACTGGCAAACAGCATATTGGAGGTTCCTTTTACCAGAACTGCTATGGTCTTACTGGTAGTCTGCTTTAAATGTTTGGCATTGTTATTTGGCACGAAATGATGCTCCTCCACAATCTCCTGTATTCTTTTTTTCGCCTCCGGGCTAACATCTCTTCGATTATTCAATACCCTTGATACCGTACTTACAGAATATCCGGATTCTTTTGCAATATCTTTGATTGTCATCATATCATTTCCCGCCTTTTTCTTAATTATCCCTTTACAGCTCCTGCCAATACACCTTCAATAATATATTTCTGGCAGAATAAATAAAATACTACGATTGGAAGTATCGCAAGTACAAGCACTGCCATCATAGCGCCCCAGTCAATCTGACCATGGCTCTGTTTCAAATACTGAATTGCAATCGGAATCGTCTTATACTTGTTAATGTTAAGTACCAGACTTGGTAACAGGTAGTCATTCCAAATCCACATTGCCTGCAAAATTGCTACCGTAATAGCAGTAGGCTTCAGAATCGGAAATACCACTCTGAAAAATGTCTGTAATGGATTACATCCATCAATCATAGCTGCTTCTTCGATTTCAAGTGAAATTCCCTTTACAAATCCTGTAAACAGGAATACTGCAAGTCCTGCGCCAAATCCAAGATATACCAATACAATTCCTACCGGATTTCCTAAATGCAGCATATTTGCAAATTTAGATAAGGTAAACATTACCATCTGGAATGGTACAATCATGGAAAAGAGGCACAACAGATAAAATCCCTTTGTAAACTTGCTATGTACTCTTACAATATACCATGCACACATTGAAGTACATAAAATGATTATAATTACAGATGCTACTGTAATGAACAGGGAATATCCAAACGCATGAAAGAAATCTGTTTTCTTAATGGCATTGGTATAATTCAGCATACCACACATATATCTTTCCACACCCTGTATAAACTTATCCCATCCCTCTGTAATAGAGTTGGAACTGATACTGAATGGAGCACGGAATATAAACGCTTTTCGCTTAAAGGAGTTTAAAATAACAATTAAAATCGGAGAAATCCATGCAATACATATGATTGCTAAAAACACGGTCAATGCAGTTCCATGCTTTGCTTTTCTTACGGAAGTCATTTCGTCCACTTTTTTTGCCATTACGCCTCAACCTCCTTACTTGTAGTCAGCTTATTCTGAACCACAGAAATCAACGCTACCAGAATAAAGAAAATTACTGCCTTTGCCTGACCTACACCCTGCCAACCGGTTGTTCCATACATGGTATCATAAATATTCAACGCTAACAACTGTGACATCTTACCAGGATTACCACCAGTCAGAGCCAGGTTCTGGTCGAAAAGTTTAAATCCATTTGACATTGTTAAAAATGTACATATTGTAATTGTCGGCATCAACAATGGAAGAATTACAGATTTTAATACCTGCCAGAAGCCTGCACCATCTATTTTTGCTGCCTCAATCAGTTCTCCCGGAATATTCTGGATACCGGCAACATAAATAATCATCATATATCCAATCTGTTGCCAGCATACAACTACCATCAATCCCCAAAATGCATACCATTGTGTTGAGACAATTGTTTTCGAAAAATGTGATAAAACACTGTTAAAAAGCATTAACCAAATGTAACTTAATACAATACCGCCAATCAGATTTGGCATAAAAAATACGGTTCGGAACAAATTAGTTCCTCTGATTCCCTTTGTCAAAAGCATTGCAATTGTAAAGGAAACAACATTGATAATAATAACAGAAACGACTGCAAAGAGAGCTGTATACCACAGGGAATGTAAAAATGTTGTATCCAACACTCCATTTACATATAAAATTCTTTTGTAATTATTAAGTCCCACCCATTTGAAATCCGTTACTGTTGTAAACTTACAAAATGAAAGGAATATGCCATATACAAACGGAATGATAAATCCAATTGCGAAAGCCACCATTGTGGGAATCATAAATATCGGAAAATACTTTTTTATCGCTTTTTCCATAATAACCCCTTTCCTTCTAAAGGGGGAGGGTATTTGAAATGCCCTCCCCCCTAAAAAATCCAACTGTTTTTTAATTATTCTGCATCATCTTCATGAGCTAATGCCCACTGACTTGCCCATCCGTCAACAAATGCTGTCTTTACTGCATCCCAGTCTCCAGAACCGTCTGTGTAAGCTGTTAATGCGGAAACAACATCTGCTCTCCAGTCATCTACGTTTGGAGTAGCGTTGAAGCTCCATGCTACAGAAGTCTTTCCTGCTTCCATTAAAGCATTCGCATCCTGAGTAAATACATTTGCAGATTCATAATCACCAGTGAAGGTATCAAATGGTGCAGATAATCCCATCTGGTTAGTGATTGCATCTCTTCCTTCATCAGAGGTGATAACCCATTCAAGGAATGCAAGTGTAGCATCAATGTCTTCCTGTGATGCTTTACTGTTTACTGCCCAGTAGTTCTCAGTACCAACACAAAGTCCCTCATTCTCATCATCTACACCAAAGTAAATTGGCATCATTCCCATGTCATCTGCTGTTACAATGTATCCATTTTCATCATTTGTCAGTTCTGAGAATTCCCAGTTACCCTGCTGATAGAATACACACTCTTCCATACCAAATTCACTTCTTGCATCTAATGCACCGGAATTTAAGGTCTTAGGATCTGCGGAAGAAGTATTTACATATAAATCCCAAACTGCCTTGAAGTTATCCAGGTATTTACCAGTAATCGTAGCTTCTCCACCAATCAGGTCACATCCATCATCCTTGAATTCATAGTATAATGGCATATTCGCAAGATGTCCGGAGAATCTCCAGCTAGAACCACTGTCAAGACCAGAAGAAGCAAATGCTCCTGTCAGTTCATAACCGAATTCATCGTTAATCTCATCTACTCTGTCATTGATATCTTCTGCAACTGCCTTTAAAGTATCAAAGCTTGTAATCTCATCTGGAGAAGAAATCACTGCGCCATCCATAGTACAATAATCATTTAAAATTTTCTTATTATAAATGATACCATAGCACTCATAGCAGTTTGCTACTGCTGCCACTTTTCCGTCATAGTTGATGGAAAGAGATTTGTCTGACAAATGCTCATATAATGCACTGTCGCTTAAATCCAAGGTATAATCATTCCATGTCTGTGCTGCTGTTGCATTACCGATATTGAAAATAGTAGGTGCCTCATCCTTAGCCATTTCAGACTGCATTGTTGTGCTGTACTGTCCATCTGCTGCTGTTAATACATTAACTTCAACACCTGTCTGGTCTGTATAAGTCTTTGCTAAATCCTGCCACGCTCCATCTGTTTCAGGTTTGAAGTTCAGCAGATAAACTCTTCCGTCACCGCTTGCTGTGCTGCCCCCATCTGTTTCTTCGGTACCGCCATTGCTGCTGCCACCGTTGTTTGAGTTGCCTGAATCATTGCCACATCCAGCAACCATAGAAACTGCCATTGCTGCCACTAACATAAGTGATACTAACTTTCTTTTCATAGTACATCCTCCTATTAAAAAAATGATATGAATTGCTCTACCGAAAGCGTTTCCGGTAACGTTTTCAGTTGATACTGTAAGTATAATACTACTTTCCAAAAAAATCAATACCATTTTTACTTTTTCAGGTTAATTTGTTTGTTTTTTACATTTCATTATTATTTTTTTTATAAGTTTTGCACAATTCTTTTTCTCTCACAAAAAAAGAACCATTGCAAATTTCTTTACAACAGCTCTCTTTTCCGTCACTATCCTATATAGAAACAGCCGTGGCTTGTATAATACTCCATGCAGTATTCCATGATTCCCATTACCATAGCAAAGCAGGTCAATAAGAAGGTAATCAATATTGCCCCTTTATCATACTTCAACACCTCTGTTTCTTCCTGCGAACGATGTAGATTCGCAAGAATCATCTCTGCTCCCAGAGCAATTAATATCACCGGCCAAAGCTTCATGATGACCGTCAGGCTAAGTGCCGGGTAAAACATATGCGCCAGAAATAAAATTCCAAAAATAATCAGCAGACTTCCACAGGTGATGCTTCCTACTCTCCTGGTTCTCATAAGTTTACCCCCTTTTCCTCTTCTTCTTTATCCAATGCTGCTTTTTTTCCGCGAATCAATAAGATACCTATTGCTATCAAGATTACTGCTACCACAATCTGAGGTATTTCATCTACAAATGCCCAGTAAATCCAATCCGGCAGCAACCAGTATAAATATCGGGATAAATGATTCCATAACACGGCAATTCCTACAAAAATCAAAATGCCTGCCAATACATTGTTCTGTTTTTTCCCCAATTTTCCTGTTGAAAATATCCTGTCCAGATGAAACAGATAATCATCCTCCACTGCATAAAATTCCTCATCGGACATTCCTCTCAAATTGTGCACGTTAAAGAAGCTATAACACCACAGTATCGGCAATATGAACAATACCTGAGAGATATTTAAATACGCCGCCATAAAAATCAGTCCCCAAAATACAAACATTATACTTAATCCCTGTTTCATAAATCCCATATACATCTCTCCTGCTCCCGGTATCAGGGAAAAACAGAATGTTAAAAATCCACTTTTCTTCCTTGTCATCTCAATTCCTCCTATTTCCGCTCTTCTGTGTCTCTGCGTTCTATTTGAAATAAACCATCCGTCATCTGATTCAGCGCATCTGTAACAGTACTGCTGCCCTGATTCAATTTGTCTATCAGGCTTTCTCTGTCTTCATGACTTTCCATTCTATTTGGCTGCTTTGGCATCTCCACATTCATTTTCCAAACACCGTTGGTTACCGTCAGCAAAAATATGGAAGCAGCAACCGCAAGACCGACCCGCAGACTATATAGGAAGAGCTGCATCTGCTTTGAAGTCTGTTTCACTTTTACCGCTGTCTGCACATCTAACTGTCTCGTTCTTCTGCTGATTTCATCTTTTAAATAAACAGGCGGTTCTACCAGAACTTCATCCATCCATTCTCCGAATTTTTCTGCACAAAAGGTACAACTTCCTGTGTGTTTTAAAAATGCTTCCTCCTGACTGCAGGTCATTTTTCCCTGCTGCCAGTGTTCAAACAAATCCTTTGTTATGTGCTGTTGTTCTCTTAATTCTTTCATCTCTTGGCTGCCCTCCCTTCCATCAATTTCTTAATCATTGCTTTGGCTCGATACACCTGTGTCTGAACTGTCTTAATTCCTTTTCCTGTTTCTTCTGAAATTTCTTTTACTGATTTTTCCCTGTAAAAATGTTCCGTAGCTACTTCTTTATAAGGACTTTTCAGGCTTTGACAGATAGTATATACGTATTCTTTGGATTCTCTATGTAAATATGCCTCTTCCGGTCCATCCCGGTTGTCCGTCACTTCTGTAAAGTAAGCATCTTCCACCGGCTGGCTGCGTCTTCCTGCACTTTTTAAAAAGTCCAGTCCCTTGTTGGTTGCTATTTTACAAATCCATGCCTTTTCATAATCCCTTTGGAAGCTGTTCAAATTCTTATAAACGGATAAAAATGTTTCCTGGGTCAAATCTTCTGCGTCGAACTGGTTACCGGTCAGCTTAAAACAAATAGAATACACCAGCTTCTGGTAAGTATTCAAAAGGTAACCAAAATATTCTTCATTGTCGATTTCTATCCGCCTCCTTTGTTTACTATCTGTTCATTTATTATAACGAGTATACTGCTGAAATGTCTTCAAAAAAAATATAATTTTTTTCGCCGAGCACAGTCGCTTGCGACATAATTCCACTTGTGCGAGTGCGCATCCTGCACGGAGTGCTTTTTGCTCTATAGGAATCACAATTTTACGCTTTAATACAACATGGTATTTTCTATAGAGTAAAAAGCAGACAGTGGTTTTTATGCACCACTGCCTGCTATCTTTTCCGTTATTGTTCTTCTAACTTCCTTACCCATGCATCCATTTCATCTGCCCATGCCATGGCGTCCAATGCGCCCTCCTTTGTTGTGGTATAAGCAGCATATGCATTCGCAAATTTCAAATACTTCTTTAAGGTATCCTCGCTTACTGTTTCTAAATCTGTTACTCTGTCATTTAAAATACAATATAGAAATGCGCCGATAAAGGAATCTCCGGCTCCGGTGGTATCTCGTACCGCTACGTGATATCCCGGTACCATCACCTTCCCCTGTCTGGTATAAACCGCAGCGCCATCACCGCCCATGGTATAGACGATGTACTTCGCTCTGTGGGCAAATAATTCCGGCAGCGCCTCTTCTATATTGGTATATCCGGTAATAAATTCCAGCTCTTCATCGGAAATCTTGATAATGTCCGCATACTCCATAAACTCATTTACGGTTTGCTTTAAACATTCCAAATCATCCCATAGAGAAAATCTCAGGTTTGGATCAAAAGATACCATTTTTTTCTGGCTGACTGCCATCTGAATCAATTTTCTGTGTGCCTGCTTCATAGAAGATTCTACCAAATCTACACTGCAAAAATGAATCATACCGCAATCATCCAACACATCTTCTGAAATATCCTCAGGAGCAAAGCGCAAATCAGCACTGTTCTTCCGGTAAAACTTAAAATCCCGGTTTCCATCTGCTGCCAGAGACACAAAAGCTAACGCCGTTTCACCCTCTTTGTCTCTTTTTATCTGACTGGTGTCAATTCCTATCTTCTCTAACGTCTCCTGAATATAATCGCCGAAAGGGTCTGCTCCAAGCTTGGTAAGAACCTTAGATGGTATCCCGAGCTTTGACACTGCCCCTGCTACATTTGCCGGAGCTCCGCCTGCCACTCTGGAAAAAGCTGCTACATCCTTTAATCTTTGTCCTTTTTGTGAGGGAATGAAATCAATCAATGCCTCTCCAATCGCGCAAAGCTTATTGTCCGGTTCTGTCATTTCCACTGGCTGCAATCCGTAAATCGTCGCTGTTCCCTGGCAATTTCCACTTATCGAAATTTCCGGCTGATGTCCGTATACTCTGGTTGTGAAAACCTCTGCTCCGTCATTTACGAAAATTTCTAGTGAAGAGGTGTCGGAAAAAATACGCAGATTGTTCAGTTCTGAAACGGCAACGCTTCTGGTGGTTCTGCCGCTTCCATGCTCTCCTAAGTCCAATACCAGTATTCCTTCCTGATAGGACAGGGTTACACCTTGACGCAGGGTAAAAAACATATCCTGACACGTTTCAAAGTCCACTGCTGCTTCATAACACAGAGCATTCATTCCTTCCTCTGCTGTTGGATGACTCCATTTGTTCTTCTCTTCTTTTTCGGAAAAGGCATATGTTTCTTTTCCTTTTCTCAGCGCTTTCAGCTCTTCGATGGGCTGCTGATAGAGACGCCCGTTTTTTACATGAAGCTGCCTTGGTATCGTCAATGCATGCTGCCAGCCGCGCTCCACGGTAGGATTGGTATAATCTGCATCCGGAATTCCCATCCATCCAATCAGAATCCTTCTGCCCTTTTCATCCTCAAAGGTCTGTGGTGCATAGAAATCAAATCCCCGGTCTACCTGCCGGATATCCTTTCCTTCTGCTATTTCATAGCTATGATTCTGAAAATCATACTTTATCTTCATTGCAGTACATTGATGCACATTTTCGTAATTAATGCCCTGACGTTCCACTCCCTGGGGACAACAAATCAACATCATCTGTCCGTCTACTTCAAACAAATCCGGACACTCCCACATATAACCAAAGGTTTCCTTTGTGGTAATCTTATTTACAAAATTCCAGTGTTCCAAATCCTCGGACTGATATAAAAGCACCAGTCCTTTGCTGTTTTGGTCTCTTCCTCCCAGTACCATATAATAACTTCCGTCTTTTTGAAAGACCTTTGGGTCGCGTACATGAGCACTCATATCAGACGGATAATCTGCATTGGTCAGCTGCAATTCTTTTTCAGACATGTGTCTGCCATCTCTGCTGGTAACATGCAGTACATTGCTGCCCCGTCCTTTCATAATATAGTCATAATCATCCCGGTCAAAATATTTCACATTGCCTGTATAAAAATAGTGAATCAAATCCTTTTCAATAAATGCCGAACCGGAATATACACCGTGGGCATCATATTCCGTATCTGGAAACAATACCGGTTCCTCATTCTGAAAATGAATGAAGTCCTTTGTGGTGTAATGTCCCCACAGCTTCAGCTCTCCGGTAGGTTCAAATGGAGTGAACTGATAATAAATATGATACGTTCCGTGAAACTGGCATAACCCATTGGGATCATTCAGCCATCCGGTTTCCGGCATCAGATGATAATGAAGTCTGTCTTTATCCTGACGTACCTGTTCTTTATATGCACGATTCTCTTTATGCCACTTTTTATAATCCTTTGGAAAGACTTTTTCATATTTTTTCATAGTTCTGCACCCTCTCATTCGTTTCCTATAATTTCACTTTCATTACTGTCTTACTTTCCTCACCTTGTTCGGTCGGATACACTTCTACCACTGTGTCTTCTTCTGCATCGGTCAGCATCAGCATGGTCTGTGGATTGATATTCTGAGCCTTTAAATACGCTAAATCAAATTGGATTAATTCCTGTCCTTTTTCTACCGCAGCGCCTTCTTCCACTAATGCTGTAAAGCCTTCTCCGTTCAGTTTTACCGTATCAATTCCAATATGAATCAGGAATTCTGCACCCTCTTCTGTTTTCATTCCAATGGCATGATGGGTCGGAAACAGCATACTGATGGTTCCCCGGCATGGAGCATACACCATTCCCTCTACGGGCTCAACTGCAATTCCATCTCCCATTGCCTTTGATGCAAATCCCTCGTCTGCAGATTCTGTAATTGGCATTACCTTTCCTCTGACCGGAGCGGATAATTCTATCGTAGTTGCTTTATTTCCTGTTGCTGATGTATTTTCCGTTACTGATGCATTTTCCGTTGTTGATGTATTTTCCAACGTAACTACTGATTCTTCTGATTCTTTTTTTCCCTTTCCTGCTCCCTCTGCCTGTGCCAGATTGAATTTTTTCCAGAAAATCATGGTCAGGATAAAGGATACCGCCATTGATAATACAAGACCAATCGCAAAATTCAAATATGACTCCGGCTTCATGGAAATAAATCCCGGCAGACCTGCTGCTCCCATAGCCTGTGCCAGCGTTTTGGTTGCTGCAAGATACGCACTACCTACTCCTGAACCAATCATTGCTGCATAAAAAGGATATCTTAATTTTAAGGTTACACCAAACATTGCAGGCTCTGTGATTCCAAGTAAAGCAGAAACACCGGACGCAGAACAGATAGATTTCATTTTCTGATTCTTAGTCAGCATCAAAACTGCCAGTACCGCTGCTCCCTGAGCAACATTATTCATGCTGGCGGTAGAAAAGATAAAGCTTCCTCCCGTGGTAGCGCTCTCTGCAATCAGCTGTGTTTCAATCGCAATAAAGCTGTGATGCATTCCTGTTAATGTAATCGGAGCATAGAACAGTCCAAAAATTCCGCCTCCTACAAATCCTAATGTATTGTAAATCCAGGTAATACCATCTGCCAGAAGATTTCCTGCTTCACGAAGAACCGGACCTACTCCTGCAAAGGTCAAAAATGCAGTTATCATAATAGAAAGCAAAGGGGTGGTCAGATTATCCAGCCAGCTTGGTGTTACTTTATGGAGCTTTTTCTCGATGGTAGCCAGAATCCATGAAACTGCTAGAATCGGAAGCACGGTTCCCTGATAACCGATGGCTGCAATTTTAAATCCGAAAATGTTCCAGACAGGAGCTTCCGCTACACCTATGGAATAAGCATTCAGCAAATCCGGATGTACCATAATCATTGCCATGGCAGCGCCCAGATATGGATTTCCTCCAAATTTCTTGGTTGCACTGAATCCAATCAAAACCGGTAAAAAGGTAAAAGGTGCACTGGCAAACGTATTAATGGCGGTTGCCAAGCCTTCCCACTGGGGATATAGCTCAATAATTGACTTTCCGTCAATCAGTGCAGCGGTCAGAATATTGTTAATTCCCATTAACAGACCACCTGCTACAATCGCCGGTATAATTGGTACAAAAATGTCACTCAACAGTTTTACAAAACGCTGAAGCCAGTTTCCTTTTTTCTCTTCCTTCTCTTCTCCCTGATTTTCCCTGGTCTCCTCTGACAATCCCAACTGTTTTTGAACCTCCGCACAGACCAGATTCACCAGACCGGAACCAAAAATAATCTGAAACTGTGACTGTGTCAGGAATACGCCTTTTACTCCTTCTAAATCACTGATTGCATCTTCATTTCTCAACTCATTATCTTTTAGCTGGAAACGCAGTCTTGTGGCACAATGGGTAACTGATTTGACGTTGCCCTTTCCGCCAACATACTTAATCACTTCACTTGCAACTTTTCCATAATCCATACCGTTCTCCTCCTTTTTGTGGTATCGGTTCCATATTTGTTGATTTTATTATAATACAACTATTTTCTAATTTCAACACTTTTATGGCATCGGTTCCACAAAATATTATACAAATCTTTTCATTCATTTTTATTTAATTTATACAAAGACCCGTATATTACTCTGTTTTTCTTACACTTCCACCTTCAATAAATTCAAACCCTACCATTTGTTTTGTGGAAACCTTTTCACCTGAAATTATTTTAAGCAGTGTTTCGGCTCCCAACGCTCCCACACGATAAGAATCAAACTTCAAGGTTGTCAACGCCGGATTTAAAAGCTCACTTTCATCATATCCTCCAAACCCTGACACTGACACATCCTCCGGGATGCGAAGTCCCATCTCTCCTAAATATTTGTAAACGCCAAATGCCATTCGGTCTGTGGCACAGATGATTGCTTCTAACTTTTTCTCCTTGTCCAAAAGCTCTTTTGCTGCTTCATAGCCACTTTCAAAGCTGTAATCTCCCAGAGCAATATATACCTGGTGAATTCCTTCGGCTGCCACCCCCTCCATGACACCTTTTTTCCGGACGATTCCCACTGCCTCATCTCTTTGTGAAATTCCTACATATCCTACCTTTTGGAATTTTCTCTTTCCAATATATGTTCCCATGGCATACCCCGCTCCATAATCATCATCCAGAACACAAATACCGGAAGGATAATTCTGGGCTAAAACTACCACCGGAATCCCAGCTTCTTTTACAGCCGCTTCCTGTTCGGAAGTAACCGATAACGCACTTAAAATAATGCCATCCACATTCAGTCTTGCCAGACGTTTCAGATTCTGAAGCTCCAGGGAAACATCATGGTCCGAGCTTTTGATAATTGTAGTATATCCACGTTCCCTCAGATATCGGTCAATACTTGTAATGACTCTGCCTGTAATCTTGGAGTTTAAAGTAGGCACTACCACTCCAATCACATTACTTTCCTTCGCATTCAGACGCGCAAAAGTATTGGGTTCATAATCATAGTCTTCAATTACCTTTTGAATTCGCTTTCTGGTCTCCTCCTTTACATATCCTCCGTTAAAATAACGTGAGACCGTACTTTTTCCCACACCGGAAAGTCTGGCAATATCTGCCATAGTAACCTTTTTTTCCATAATAAAACACCTCTTTTTCTAATTCCCTTTCAGTGTACCACAAATATGTAACCGATTCCACAAAAAACTATATTAAAGTGAACAAGTCCACTTTCAACTCCCTAGCTCCCTCACTCATGAGGGACTTGGGCACTTTGCGCGCCGAGCACAGTCGCTTGCGACATTTTACCGCTTGTGCGATTGCGCATCCTTAGCGGAGCGTTTTTATATCATAGGAAAATCAATGCTTTTATAGTTGATGTAACGAGGTATTCCTATGATATAAAAAGACTGAATCCCATTTTTCGGAAATTCAGTCTTTTCTTACTATTACATGTTTTAACATTATTCTGATATTCTCCTGGCAATTTCTTCTCCGGTAGGCGTTGCCGCAAGACCGCCTTCTCCGGTCTCTTTTAAGGAGCTTGGCAATGCCATTCCAATAGAACGCATGGCATCAATTACCTCATCCGGCGGAATACGGCTAACGATACCTGCCATTGCCATATCTGCACTGGTAATGGCATTGACAGCACCAATTACATTACGCTTGACGCAAGGCACCTCCACCAGTCCTGCCACCGGGTCACAGACTAATCCTAAAAGACTTTTTAATGCCATTGCTGCCGCATGGACAATCTCCGGTTCCCTGCCACCCTGCAGATAAGCAAGTCCGCCTGCCGCCATAGCACTTGCACTGCCGATTTCCGCCTGACAACCTCCGGTAGCTCCTGCAATAAATGCCCGTTCTGCAATGACTGTACCAATCCCTGCTGCCACGAACATAGCCTCCGTCATTTTCTCATCGGAAACATGATATTTTTCCTGATAGGTCAAAAACACGGCTGGCATGACACCGCAGGAGCCTGCCGTAGGAGCCGCTACAATCCGCTTCATACATGCATTGGATTCTCCCATCTTTAATGCCTTTCCCATGACTTCACCCATGAAATCACCGGACATGGTCTTTCCATGCTCTACTGCATCTTTCATCCTCCTGCCATCGCCGCCTACCAGCTCACTGGCTGATTTTAGTTTTTCATCATAAGACTTATCCGCAAGCCGCATGGTATCATACATTTGCTTCATGGTGCCAAAGGATTGCTCTTCCGATACCATCCGTTCTGACATATCATCTTCCATAATGATTCTCCAAAAAGGCTTTTCCTGCTCTCTGGCACTGTCTACAATTTCTTTTAATGATTTAAAACTCATATTGTAAGCTCCTTACTTTTCTGTCAGACTTAAATATGTCACCTTACGGATTCCCTCTAACTTCTCCAGCCACTTTACAGACTCAGCAGGCACCTCTTTATCACATTCAATTATCATAACAGCGTCGCCGCCCCGCTTGTCACGGTACAACTGCATGGTGGCAATATTCACTGATTTATGTGCCAGCATAGATGTGACCTCTGCCACATGCCCCGGCTGGTCTAAGTTGTGCACAATAAGAGTTGGATAATCTCCGCAGAAGTTGGCTTCCAGACCATCCAGCTTACAGATTTTGATTCTGCCGCCCCCCAGGGAAGCTGCTTCTACTTCCAGTTCTCTCCCTGATGTTCCGCTCAGCTTCATCAGAACGGAATTGGGATGGGCATCCCGAAGCTCAATTCCTGCAAAAGAAAACTCCATCCCCTGCTCCTTTGCAACCTGAAAGCTGTTTGGAATCCTCTCATCCTCCGGATGCATTCCAAGCAGTCCTGCAATCAGGGCACGGTCCGTACCGTGCCCCTTTCCGGTTGCCAAAAAAGAGCCATGGAGATAAATCTCCGCCTTTTTCACCGTTTCATTCAACAGTAATCTTGCAATATATCCAATTCGTACTGCACCAGCCGTATGAGAGCTGGAGGGTCCAACCATAACAGGGCCTACAATATCAAATAAATTCATATCTGTTTCCTAATACTTGCTTTCTAATATCTGCTTCCTATTTTGCCAACAGCTCTTCTGCCAGTTCTTCCATCTGTGCAATATTTTCCTGCTTCATGGCAGACTTAATGGTAACTGTCTTTTCACAAATATCCAGTTCCTTCATTCCTTCCAGAATTCCCTTCATGGTCTTTGCTGCCATTGGTCCCCAAGAACCATTTTCAATGATTGCAATTTTACGCTTCTGATAATTTTTGCTCTTTAAGTGATGCAGGAAGTCTTCCATACATGGGAATACCCCTCCATCATAGGTTGCTGCCGCAAGAACTACCTTATCATAACGGAATGCATCTTCTACTGCTTCTGCCATATCATCTCTGGATAAATCTGCAATAGCCACCTTAGCAGCTCCTTTTGCTTCCAAAATTTCTTTCATCTTTTCTGCTGCTTTTCTGGTATTGCCATGAATGGAAGCATATGCTACTAATACGCCGTCATCCTCTGCCTCGTACTTGCTCCATGTATCGTATTTTCCGATATAATATCCCAGATTTTCCTTTAAAATAGGACCATGTAATGGACAAATCATAGCAATATCAAGGGTTGCTGCTTTTTTCAATAATGCCTGTACCTGAACACCATATTTTCCGACAATATTGAAATAGTAACGTCTTGCTTCGCAAGCCCAGTCTTCTTCCACATCCAATGCACCAAACTTACCGAAGCCATCTGCGGAAAAAAGAATCTTCTCGCTCTTCTCATAAGTAACCATAACCTCTGGCCAGTGTACCATTGGCGCCATGAAAAACTGAAGCTCATGCTTTCCAAGGTTCAGCGTTTCCCCTTCTTTCACAACAACAGAACGCTCTGATAAATCGACATCAAAAAACTGTCCAATCATCGGAAATGTCTTAGGATTGCCAACAACCTTCATTTCCGGATATTTTTCTACCAGTCTCTGAATATTTGCTGCATGATCCGGCTCCATATGGGACACAATCAGATAATCCGGTGTTCTGCCTGCTAATGCCTTATCCAGATTGTCCAGCCACTCCTCTGCTCTTCTGGCATCTACCGTATCCATCACCGCAATCTTTTCATCCATAATTACATATGAGTTATAGGAAACCCCATTTGGAATTATGTACTGGCTTTCAAATAAGTCTAAATCCTTATCATCTGCTCCTATATACAAAATGCTGTCTGTTACCGTAATATCTTTCATACCTGGTTCCTCCTTTTTAGCCTTTCCAATTCCTATGGAAATATTCGCTGTTTCTTCTTGTTGATTTAGAAAGGGGATTTACCAATATTGGTAATCCCCTTATCATTTGTCACATCTATTTTACTTGTTAGAAAGGTATTCGTCAATACCTTTTGCGGCTGCTTTTCCTGCTCCCATGGCAAGAATTACAGTTGCTGCTCCTGTAACGGCATCTCCACCGGCAAAAACGCCCGGTTTACTGGTCGCACCATTCTCTTCCTCCGCTACGATACATTTTCTTCTATTAATTTCCAGTCCCTTCGTTGTAGAAGAAATCAATGGATTCGGTGAAGTTCCAAGAGACATAATAACCGTATCTAATTCTAACTCGAATTCAGAACCCGGAACCTCTACCGGACTTCTTCTTCCGGATTCATCCGGTTCCCCTAATTCCATACGGATACAGGTCATTCCCTTTACCCAGCCATTTTCATCCACGAGAATCTCAGTAGGATTGGTGAGTAAATCAAAGATAATTCCCTCTTCCTTGGCATGGTGTACTTCCTCCACACGGGCAGGAAGCTCGGATTCACTTCTTCTGTATACAATATGTACTTCTGCTCCAAGTCTTAAAGCTGTTCTTGCCGCATCCATAGCTACGTTACCGCCGCCTACGACTGCAACCTTCTTTCCTCTCATAATTGGAGTATCGTACTCATCCTTAAACGCTTTCATCAGGTTATTTCTGGTCAAGAACTCGTTGGCAGAGAATACGCCGTTTGCCTGCTCTCCCGGAATTCCCATAAATCTTGGAAGTCCTGCACCGGAACCAATAAATACAGCTTCAAAGCCTTCTTCTTCCATCAGTTCATCGATGGTTCCTGCTTTTCCGATAACCACATTTGTCTCAATCTTAACGCCTAATGCTTTTACATTCTCGATTTCTTTTGCTACTACTTTATCCTTTGGCAGACGGAATTCCGGAATACCGTAAATCAACACGCCGCCAGCTTCATGCAGTGCCTCAAAAATGGTAACATCATATCCCATTTTTGCCAAATCTCCCGCACAGGTAAGTCCTGCAGGGCCGGAACCGATAACAGCCACCTTATGACCCTTTTTCTCTGCTGCAGGCTGTGGCTTAATTCCATTTTCTCTTGCCCAGTCTGCCACGAAACGTTCCATCTTACCAATGGAGACAGCTTCGCCCTTGATTCCGCGAATACACTTTCCTTCACACTGGCTTTCCTGCGGACAAACACGACCACATACTGCCGGAAGTGCACTTGACTTACTGATAATGTGATATGCTTCCTCGAAGTTTCCTTCCTTTACCTGTGAAACAAATCCCGGAATATCAATAGAAACGGGACAGCCTTTCACACACTGTGCATTTTTACAATTTAAGCATCTGGAAGCTTCTGCCATTGCTTCTTCTTTATTATATCCTAAACATACTTCTTCAAAATTCTTGGCACGAACCTGCGGTTCCTGCTCTCTTACTGGTACTTTCTTCATTACATCCATTATTTGTCACCTCCGCAATGTCCGCAGCCACCGTGATGTGTGTCACCTTCCTGCACTTTTAAGATAGCTTTTCCTTCTTCTGTCTTATACATCTGCTGACGCTTCATCGCCTGGTCAAAGTCTACCAGATGTCCGTCAAACTCCGGTCCGTCTACACATGCGAACTTTACTTCGTTTCCAACAGTAACACGACATGCACCGCACATTCCGGTTCCATCTACCATGATTGGATTTAAAGAAACAATCGTTGGAATCTCTAATTTCTTTGTGAGCAGACAGACGAACTTCATCATAATCATCGGTCCAATAGCGATACACAAGTCATATTTGTTCCCTGCATTTACTAATTCCTCTAACTGATTGGTTCCCATACCATGAAAACCGTAAGAACCATCATCTGTGGTTACATACAGATTTCCTGCAACCTTTTCCATTTCATCTACCAGAATCAGTAAATCCTTTGTCTTAGAACCCATGATAACATCACATGCCACTCCGTTTTCATGCAGCCATTTTACCTGAGGATATACTGGAGCTGTACCGACACCGCCGGCAATAAACACGATTTTCTTCTTTTTTAATTCTTCGATTGGAGTCTCTGTCAATTCAGAGGCACATCCTAAAGGTCCTACAAAGTCCTGGAATACATCTCCTTCTTCCAAGCTCAACATTCTCTCTGTAGAAGCACCTACTGTCTGGAACACAATGGTAATAGTCCCTGCTTCTCTGTCATAATCACAGATAGTAAGAGGAATACGTTCTCCTTCTTCATCCATTTTCACAATTACAAACTGTCCGGGCAGACAGGACTTTGCTACACGCGGTGCCTTTACATCCATAAGATAAATCTTGTCAGCCAGTTTTTTCTTTTTTACGATTGGGTACATACTCAAACCTCCGCCTACAATGTTAGTACATTTTTCTCAACATTTCTATTCTAATATACTTCTTTTGAAAATTCAATCAATTTGTTAAAAATCTGCCAAAATCTACAAAATGCGACAAAAGGAGTACCGACTTACGGATACTCCTTTTACTTTTTACCGATTTTTCCGTTATTGTTTTCCTGCCCCATTACTTCATTTCATGCTTTCTATTCCTTTTACTTATAATTACTCCGATGACAAACAGTACCACAGCGGCAATTACGTTTCCTAATCCATTGGACACAAAGTTGTCAAGATAATCCGCAGGCGTTTCATATTCTCCTACCAGCCAGTTTGTCAGGAAATTTCCCGGAACAGCAAGGAAAGCAAGAACCGATACACAAAGAACCGGATGAAGATGAAAAAACTGATTGCAGGCGATAGCAATCCAAATACATACAGACCACAACAGAGTAATTGGAACTGCCATGGAAAAGAACCAGAGTTCTCCAATTCCCATCCGATAATACAATACTGTCTGTATCACCGCTAACAGAAAGATAACACAGATGTTAGCCACGGCGACTCCTTTTACAAAACGGTGCTTTTTAGCATTCAACATCGTATAGATGGGAAAATAGCCTGTGATAATTCCCATAACGACAATAAAAAACCAACTCAATTTTCCATCTACTGCAAGATTTACAATGAAACAGGTCAACATTGCTATAACTGCCGAAGCCCCCATAATCCAGTAAAATATACTGATTCTTGATTTTTTCAGATATTGTTTGAACTCCTTTACCTCAGGCGCTGTTTCCACCTCTATCGGTTGTTTCATATTTTCTAATATCTTATTACATTCTTTACATTCCTTTACATGCTCTTTTACTAATTTATTCGTTGCTTCACTCGTTAATTCATCCACATACATCGGAAGCAGGTCTCTTATGGTATCACAGGTTAATTTTTGTTCCATTCTTCTCTTCCTTTCATCAATTTTTGTTTTCCACGGTAAAAGGTAACTCTTGCCCAGTTCTCTGTTTTTCCCATAATGCTTCCGATTTCTGCAAAGCTCAGTTCCCCAGTCAGTCTAAGATACATGACCTCCCGTGTAGTTTCATCGAATTGGTGCAGCATACGAAACACTTCTACCTTTTCTATATTAAGAAGATACTCATTTTCGATATTCTCAAAAGAGGATGGCTCCTCCGTCATTTCTGACAAGGGTATTTCTTTTCTTTGTTTTAATTCCTTATACCACAGCCGTTTCGCTATCTGACAGAGCCAGACGGAAATCTTACATTCCCCGCGAAATCCCTCAATCCCCTTTGTTGCCTGATAAAAGGTTTCCTGTGTCAATTCTTCTGATATATCTGCATCATGAGTCAGGCAGAACAGATATTTATAGACTGCCTTTACATTGTCTTGGTATACCTTTTCCATCTTTTGCTTATCCAATTTTTCACCTCCTATAAGATAAGTGCAGCAAACGTCTCATTCGTTACAAAATTTTTTATCATTTTATTACAATGCAAAACTCCCGGAACATATCCGAGAGTTCTTTTCTGTTAATTCCTTTTTTCTGTAACTGATTGGCATCATCCGCAGTTATGTTTCCAAACTGCAGGTTCGCTTTGATACTTTCAATTATATCATTTCTGATTTCCTCCTGCAACACTGCAAACCTCTCTGTCTACGAGATTACTCCCCCTCCCCTTTCACTGTTTTCGACACCCTTTTTACGCAGGAAAGGCATACCGGAACAATATAAAGACAGGCAGACAGCCACGCCGTCTGGTCTGCGAAGCAGATTGCAGTAAATCCGTAACCAAATACAAACACCATACTTACAATGATTCGTGCCACCATCTCTGTCAAGCCTGAGAAAATTGCCCTTCCCGAAAATCCCAGCCCCTGTGTAGTCATTCGGCAGATATTTAAGATTCCAAGACTCCAGAAGAAAAATCCCAGGCATCTTAAATATTTTGCAGAGGCATCCAGTACCTCCACTGCACTTGATGTCACGAAAATCAGGGATAAGCTCCGTCCTGCCAAAATCAGCACCCCCCCGGCAAAAAGACCATAAGTGACTCCAACCGCCACGCCCTGGCGAATGCCCTTTTTAATACGGTCTATCTTTCCAGCTCCGAGATTTTGTCCGCAGAAAACGGAAACAGCGGTCGCAACTGCATCAAAAGGACACATGAAAAACTGCTTAATCCGCATGCCGGCAGTAAAGCCGGAAACGTAAATGCTTCCTAACGAATTATTGGCAGACTGCATTACCATACTTCCAATGGCAGTAATGGAATATTGCAATCCCATAGGAATTCCCATCAAAATCAAATCCTTTGTAACATCTCCACTCATTTTCCGGTCTGATGCTCTCAGATGAAGAATTTCAAATCGTTTCTTAATATAAATCAAACACAGAATTCCGCTGACTACCTGCGCAGTAATGGTTGCAATGGCAGCTCCCGCACAGCCCCAGTGAAATACAATGATACATAATAAGTCCAGTACAATATTTAAGACCGTGGAACATGCCAAAAATAAAAACGGTGTTTTACTATCTCCCACGCTTCGCAATATCCCAGACAAAAAATTGTATAAAAGGGTCGCCGGAATTCCCAGAAAAATAATCAGTAAATACTGGTAAGCCCCTTCGTAAATATCCTCCGGTGTTGACAACAAGTGAAGAATATTCGGACATAACAATGCACACGCCGCAGTAAGGCAGATTGCTGCCCCAATAGTCAATATCATCGCCTGAAAAATATAGCTGCGCATTTTATCATAATCCTTTGCTCCAAACCATTTTGCCACCGGAATACCGAAGCCACAGCAGATTCCAATGCAAAATCCCAATACCAGAAACTGCACGCTGCTGGAGGCTCCCACGCTCGCTAAAGCATCCTGTCCTAAAAATCTTCCTACGATTGCCGCATCAATAATGTTGTAGGTCTGCTGCAATAAATTTCCAACAAAAAGAGGCAGCGCAAACTGTAAAATCAGCCCAAGCGACTTGCCCTCTGTCATACTCTTTGTCACAATTTCATCCCTTTCCTTCTTCTTTTGCTTCTTCTTTTACATTTTCTAATTCTATCACAAATGACAAGAGCAGGAAATCCATAATTTGATATTTTTATATATAATGCAACAAATTTTTTTCCACTAATACAAAAACAGATATGCCCGCACTTCAGACATATCTGTTTTGAGAGAATTATCTATTATTTCTTACGCTTCCCACTTTTTCCGTTCTACGAACCGTCCCAATACAAATGCGATAATTCCTACACCGATTCCGGTCTGTACACAGAACATTAAACTTTCTACTTCTCCCGGCAATTCTCCGCCAATCAGGGTTTCCAGTACCGGGGTGAACCACGGCTCATATTCTCCCTGAATTTCTTCTACCACCTGACTGCCTGCATCATCAGAACCGCCGAACTCTGCTCCTTTCAGTGCAAGCAATGGTATAACAATCATTAAAAACACAACAAGCAGAATCGCTGCAATTATTTTTTTATCTTTACTTCTCATGTCTGTTATACCTCCTCTAAATATCCAGTACTTTTTAATTCTTTCTGTGCGTAGTTTTCCAGTGTAATCATAATGATAACAGTTAATAATCCTTCAATGATTGCCAGCGGAATCTGTGTTGGTGCAAATACTCCAAGGAATTTGACTGCTGATGTTGTTACACCGCCTTCTGCGGAAGGATATGCCATTGCAAGCTGTACACTGGTTACACAATATGTAAATAAATCACCCAAAGTTGCTGCTAAAAAAACGCCTACTCTGCGGTTTACCTTTAATTTCTTACATAATACGTAGATTCCATAAGAAATAAATGGTCCTGCAATCGCCATGGAAAAGGTATTTGCTCCAAGGGTGGTAAGTCCGCCATGTGCTAACAGAATTGCCTGGAAAATCAATACGATAATTCCTAAGATACTAACTGCACTTGGTCCAAATAAAATGGCTCCAAGACCTGTTCCTGTCATATGGGAGCAGCTTCCGGTTACAGAAGGAATCTTCAAAGAAGATATTACAAAAACAAAGGCTCCTGCCATTGCAAGAAGTGTAATGTTCTTCCTGTTTTCCTTTAACTTTTTCTGGATGGAAAAGAATCCGCTTAACAGAAATGGAATACAGATTACGCCCCATCCAATACAAAATGTCAGTGGCAGGAATCCCTCCATAATATGCATGGCATTGACCTGCGGTACGATTCCAAATGCTGCTGCAAAGGCAGCACTTAAAACAATGAGTTTCTTTTGATGTTTTGTCATAAATTTTCTCCTTCCCGTTCTTTTGAACATTGCTATTCGCAAACACAATCACTTTTACGCTTTGCGAAAAAGTGGTTGCACTCAAAAATGCCGTGTTTTCTGCTTTCCCACGCAGCAAACCGGCATTTAAAATAAACCAATTCCCTCCCCTGTTCCAAACATCAACAGAACAGCTTACGGTAATTAGTTCTCTACAGCCAGTCATCTCTCGTAACTTCGTGCATTCCCTTACAAAAGGCAGGTCTTCTGACTCAAGTTTCATTGCTTTATCTCACCTTCCCGGTTTCCCAGTGGCTTTCTGTCTTACACAGATGAAGATAAAACTCCACTCATACAGCGGCGGGACCGTATGGGATTCTCACCCATTTCCCTATTATCCTGTGGAGAATACAGGCACCTTCTGTAATTATATTTTTCCTTCACGGGGATTACCCGCTTTTCCCATTCTACTTGATAGCAAATATTCTGTCAATGATAATTTTTTTCAAAAATCAAAATATTCACTTCCTATCATCAGGTCTTTTTTTAATTCTTCCGCAAATTCTGCGGCTATCTGCTTCTTCTTCTCCCAATACTTAATTGCCTTAGGCGTTACCATAGGATTTGGCTCCGGCTTGTTGGAGCTTTCCATAATATGATAATAAGCATTTCCATAACTGTTAGTATGCGCATTTCCAAGCGTCATGCAGTCCCAGACAATTCCCATTGCGCCTTCTTCATCCAGCAAATCAGCTTCCATAAGCAGTATCAGTTCTTTCGAGGTATCCGGCTCTTTAAGCAGTCCCTTGTCAGAATGTTTTGCAATCATATCTGCTACTTTTTCCACCAGCTCCGGTGCCATATGCTGTGTTCTTGCATACTCCAAAAATGCCTGACAGCTACGCTTTGCATGTGTCTCGTTATTCCGGTCCGTATATCCGATATCATGAAAAATAGTTGCGGTATATAACGCTTCCTTATCAATATCGGTTTCTTCTTCGCTTAGGCGAAAGCACCAGTGCAGCACCCGGATGGTATGATGGAACCGTGACCGGAACGGATGCAGCGGATTCGGGGAATTGATTCCGTTATGCTGTGTAAGATACTCTCTTACATATATGAGATAATTTTTATAAGCTTCATTTATCATATGCTCACTCCTCTTACTTCAATATGGTCTTTAGTTCTTCCGGAAGTCTTGGATAACTTCCTGTTTCTACAAGTCCACGTTCTGCTAATGCTTCATATACCGTATACATGGCGGGCTTTTTTAAATGTGCCTGTTCTAATACCTTTTCATTCTGGAAAATTTCAAGTGGGGTCCCATCTGCAATAATATTCCCCTGACAGAATACTACAATCCGCTCTGCCCAACGGTAGGCAAAATCTACATCATGGGTAGAAATTAACAATGTCTTCCCCTCAGCTGATAACTTGGCCAATACTTCTTCAAGCATGTCCGCACTTAACGGATCCAGCGCTGCGGTAGGCTCGTCGAACAATACCACCTCTGACTTCATTGCAATGATATCTGCAATGCTGACCCTCTTCTTCTCTCCACCGCTAAGATAGTGTGGCGGGCGGTTCCGGTATTCTGTGATATTCATATATTCCAATGCCTCTTCCACGCGCTTTCTTACTTCCTCTTTTGACAGTTTCAAATTCATCGGACCAAAAGAGACTTCCCCCTGTACGTCAGATGCTATAATTTGACTATCCGCATCCTGAAATACAAATCCTACGTTTTTGCGCAGTTCGTTTAACTCTTTCTTTCCAATTACCTTTCCCCTGTAACGTATTTCGCCGCCATCGGGTTGCAATACACCATTGAGATTCAGGAAAAAAGTAGATTTTCCGGCACCGTTAGAGCCCATGACTGCAATCTTTTCCCCTCTTTTTACTGTAATATTAATATGATTCAACGCATGTGTTCCTGTCTGGTATTCGTACGTCAGATTCTTTACCTCTATGATTTCTTCTTTCATTTTTCTTCCTGCTTTCTTCGTTACTTCGTATATCTTCACTGCTTTTACCTGCGATTCTATTGTCCCATAAACCACACCAGAACCAGTACCGCTAAGTATCCTGTCATTCCGACAATATGTATCCAGCCAACCTTTTTTTCCTCTTCTAAAAATAAAATCTCTCCGTCATAGCATCTTGAAATCATAGCGTCATAATAGGTATCCGCCTTTTTTAAAGACAGGATAAAAAGATTTCCCGCTATTTTTCCGAAGGAATTACAAGAGGTTCGAAAGTCTGCATAGCCCAGTCTGGAAACTGCCGCACGCTTCATTCTTCCCTGTACCTCTGTCAAAATAAAAATAAAACGATAAATCATGTTCATCAGCTCCACAATCACTTTGGGGATATGTGCCTTTCGCAGAACACTGATTAATTCACTTGCCGGTGTAGACAATGCCATAAAATACATGGCACTGACCGCTCCCATTGCTTTTAAGAACAATTCTACTGCCTTTTGGATATCTGTTTTGTTCAAGTACAGATAAAACCAGTGCAGAGAAATACGATAGTCCCCAATGGGCTTTACAGAAACTCCAAATGCAATCGCAATACATCCTAATACCAAAAATGCAATGGGTATTTTTAATAATTCCAAATACTGTCTTATGGGAACCTTATTTCCTATTACATTTATCATTCCAACCGTAATAATTACCGTCAGCGACACCCAGATATCGTTTAGTGCAATACACAAAATCAGTATCAATAATGCCGATAATACTTTATATCCACCATTCCACTCCCGCAAACCGGACTGAAAGGCATAAAAATCCATGGTCTGCACTCCATGAGAATGATGTCCGTGCTTATGCGTATGTCTCTTCATGCTGTTTCTCCTTCTTCTGAATTTTTCTTATCATATCATATATTTGAAATAAATACAAAAAAACTGAAAAATACGAAACATCTGAATTCTGAAACGTATTTCTCAGTTTTCACGGAAAAATTCACATTTGATATACGAATGCTTTCCATTATCAGTGTTATAATGGGTATCCAGTAACTGTCAGAACTGATAACAGTCTCTTAACAAAGCAATTTCTTTTGCATACCCTTCCAGCTCGTTTGGGGTCTCCAGGAAAAATGGCAGTTCCCGCAGTTTCGGATGATTAATAATATTTTGAAATGCAGTTAATCCAATATTCCCCTCACCAATTTTCTCATGACGGTCTTTGTGGCTGCCAAGCTCATTCTTACTGTCATTTAAATGGATTGCCTTTAGCCGCTTAAGTCCAATAACTTCATCGAACTGATTCACCACCTCATCTAAAGAGCTGACAATATCATATCCGCCATCAAATATATGACAAGAATCTAAGCAGACGCCCAGATGACTGGTATCCTCTACCTTTTCTATAATCGCCTGCAATTCTTCAAAGCTCCTGCCTATTTCAGTTCCTTTCCCTGCCATGGTTTCTAATAAAATCGTAGTGCTGTACCCCTTTTCATTAATGCGGTTCAACATTTCTGCAATATAGGCGATTCCCACTTCTGCGCCCTGCTTTACATGGCTTCCCGGGTGAAAATTATACATGCCCTCCGGCAGGTATTCCAGCCGGCTTAAGTCATCACACATAGTTTCATATGCAAACTGGCGCAATCCTTCGTCTTTGGCACAGGCATTTAGCGTATATGGGGCATGTGCGAGAATCTTTGCGATTCCATGCTCTTCGGCAAAAGCAAGATATGCCTCTATATCAGCCACATCCAGCGGCTTTGCCTTTCCGCCCCGGGGGTTCCTGGTAAAAAACTGAAAGGTATTTGCTCCTATTTTTACTGCTTCCTTTCCCATGGCAAGGTAGCCTTTGGAGGAAGACAAGTGACATCCAATTCTTAACATTCTGTTCTCCTTTATGGTAAATTTATTCTTCTGTCACTACAGTATAACACTTTGCAATGGCTTCTTCCACCTGATGTTCATAAATTTTTGTTACCAAAATCTGTAGCTTATCCGTCTTTACCTCAATTCTGCTTCCATCTCTGGGAACGGAGCCATATGTCGCAAAGACGAACCCGCTAAAGGTATCGTATTCCTCTATCGGAAGAGGGACATTTATTGTCTCTGCCACCTCGTCTAAGGGAAGATTTCCGTATATTTTCCATGTGGTATCGTCCACCTGTTCGATACCCTCCTGTTTTTCTTCCCGGCAGTCTTCATCCTCTAAATCCCCTACCAGCTGCTCTAATAAGTCATTGATCGTCACAATTCCCTCCGTGCCGCCATACTCATCCAAAACGACTGCAAAATGATTTCTGGACTCTTTCATCTGACGAAACAGCACGTCCGCCCGTATTCCTTCCGGTACAAAAAATGGCGCATGCACTGCCTCCTTCATTACATTTTCTCTTGTCTTTTCTTTTAACCTGAAATAATCCTTTACATTTAAAATTCCTACCACATCATCCACAGATTCGCCGCAGACCGGGTATCTGGTATGTCTGCTGTCATGAATCATCTCATCCCACTGCTCCATACTCTCTTCCATCCATAAAATAGAAATATCTTTTCTTCTGGTGGCAAATTCCCCTACGGAAAGGTCATCGAATTCGAAAACATTTTGAATAAATTCTTTTTCTGCAAAATCAATGACTCCTTTACGGCTTCCCGCATCTACCATCATACGAATCTCTTCCTCACTGACCTCATCTTCTTCCGCCGTAGGGTCGATTCCACAAAGTCGTAAAATCCCGTTAGTGGATACTGTCAGAACCCATACAATCGGCGCTGATAACCGTGCCAAAAAGGAAATCAGATTAGACATACCAAGTGCAAGCTGTTCTGTCTTTTTCATTGCCAGACGCTTTGGCACCAATTCTCCAAATATCAGGGTAAAGTAGGAAAGAATAATGGTAATCACTACCACGGAAATGGTATCCAATGTTCTTTCCGAAATGGGAACCCCTATTCCAACAAGCCATGCGGTCAGGCTGTCAGAAAAATTATCTGCTGCAAAGGCACTTCCTAAGAACCCTGACAGGGTAATCGCTACCTGTATGGTTGCCAAAAACTTTGCCGGCTGGCTGGTCAGACGGGAAAGCCGCACCGCCCGCTTATCTCCTGCCGCTGCCAACTGTTCCAATCTGTTATCATTCATGGAAATCACTGCAATTTCCGCACATGCAAATACGGCGTTTAAGCCAATTAAAATCACCTGTAATAATATCTGTCCTATCATTTTTATCTATCCTCCAAAATTGCTTCTTTCTTCATCATTTTTCTGTGTGGTTGCTTTCCTGTTTTCCTCTCTCCGGCTGTCACCTTAACAGCCTTTTTAAACGCAAAAAGACACACCCATAATCCTTATACAAGGAATATGAGTATGTCCTTTGCTGATAATATGTAGCGGTATTTACGTTGTTCTGATTCGTATTACTATCACTGTCGCTATCGTCCATCTTGCTAACTATACTGCTCCTTTACCATAAATTCATTACGATGATTATAATATATGATAAGGGACATCCTATGTCAATGATTCTGCCCGGTTCTTAGCGGGATATTAGCAAATCCACAGGACTTATTCTGCAAGTATTATCTTGGAATTATTCTGCTTTATTTAATACAGCTCCTTTTGCTCCTGAAGTAACCAGACCTGCATAACGTGCCAGGTATCCGGTGGTTACTTTTGGCTCTCTTGGCTGCCATTTTGCTCTTCTTGCTGCCAGTTCTTCCTCGGAAACGTCAAGCTCCAGCTTCATTTCCGGAATGTTAATCTTAATGGTGTCTCCCTCTTCTACCAGCGCAATGGTTCCGCCTACGGCTGCTTCCGGTGAAACGTGTCCGATAGAAGCTCCACGGCTTGCTCCTGAGAAACGCCCGTCTGTAATCAGGGCTACCGTAGAACCAAGTCCCATACCTGCAATAGCAGAGGTTGGATTCAACATCTCACGCATTCCCGGACCACCCTTTGGTCCTTCGTAACGGATAACTACCACATCGCCTGCCACGATTTTGCCGCCTTTGATGGCTGCAATGGCATCTTCTTCACAGTCGAATACTCTTGCAGGACCTTCGTGTACCATCATTTCCGGTGCTACTGCAGAACGCTTTACCACACTTCCGTCCGGTGCAAGATTTCCTTTTAATACGGCAAGTCCGCCGGTCTGGCTGTATGGATTGTCTAATGGACGGATAACCTCAGGATTCTTATTTACTGCCCCCTTGATATTCTCTCCTACGGTCTTTCCGGTTACGGTCATACAATCTAAGTGAAGTAAACCTAACTCGGAAAGTTCATTCATAACAGCGTACACGCCGCCTGCCTCGTTTAAGTCCTCCATGTAAGTCGGACCTGCCGGAGCCAGATGGCAAAGGTTCGGTGTCTTTTCACTGATTTCGTTTGCAAATGCGATATCAAAGTCAAAGCCAATTTCATGGGCGATTGCTGGTAAATGCAACATACTGTTGGTAGAACATCCCAGTGCCATATCTACGGTCAATGCATTTAAAATTGCATCTTTTGTCATGATATCTCTTGGACGGATATTTTTCTGATACATATCCATAACTGCCATTCCTGCATGTTTTGCAAGACGGAGTCTGTCGGAGTAAACGGCTGGGATGGTTCCGTTTCCGCCAAGTCCCATTCCCAATGCTTCTGTTAAGCAGTTCATGGAATTTGCAGTGTACATACCGGAACAGGAGCCACAGGTCGGACAGGTCTTTTCTTCGTATTCCCGTACATCTTCCTCGGTCATGGTGCCTGCCGCATAGGAACCTACTGCTTCGAACATAGAGGACAGACTGGTCTTATGTCCCTTTACATGACCTGCAAGCATTGGTCCGCCAGATACAAATACGGTAGGAACATTGATTCTGGCTGCTGCCATTAAAAGTCCCGGTACGTTCTTATCACAGTTCGGAACCATCACAAGGGCATCAAACTGATGTGCCAGTGCCATACACTCGGTAGAGTCTGCAATCAGGTCTCTTGTTACCAGAGAATACTTCATTCCCTCGTGTCCCATAGCAATTCCGTCACAGACTGCGATTGCCGGAAATACTACCGGTACTCCGCCTGCTTCTGCTACTCCCATTTTTACCGCATTTACGATTTTGTCCAGATTCATGTGTCCCGGAACGATTTCGTTATAGGAGCTTACGATACCTACTAAAGGCTTTTCCATCTCTTCCTTGGTGAATCCTAATGCATTGAACAGGGAGCGGTGAGGCGCCTGCTGCATTCCTTTTTTTACATTATCACTCTTCATTTTACTACCTCTTTTCTTTCTATCATTTTTGATTTACAAACTACATACTTGATAATAAATGCTTTGCATTTTCGATATCCCCCGCAGTGTATGCCTGATTTGGCACTGCATTTTTAATTTACACCGCAGTGTATGCCTGATTCCGCTTCGCTTCATCAGGCTCGCGGGCTTCGCCCTATCAAAGATGACAACAAATCAGCTGCTTACATGCAAGCATGACGCCTCTGATTCGTTATCATCTTTGGCACTGCTCATTGTCTACGCGTACATTATACCTCTTATAGTTGTCTGCTGTCAATACAGTTGTATTACAATTTATTTTTTCTTGATTTCTCGAAAGAAGTCATTTCTTCTCCCCTATTCTTTTTTTCCGTAACACTTTCCGCCAAAATCCAATACAGCCCGCAAACATCAACAAGGCTACCAAAACAAACATCACCCGCGCCGCTATACCGGAAGCTTCGGTTACTGCACAGTACACACAGAAACCTCCAAATCCAAGCATTACTGCTGTAATTACAGTAAGGCAGATTCCACGAACCGTTTTCGGCAATTCCTGTGCTGTGGAAAGTTCTATCAAACCCTCTAATACAACCTCTACAATAAACTCCAATATCACTTCCATGTTCTTCCCCCTTTACTCCATAGGAAGCTGTTCCATGGCATGCAGGATATGAATTCGCATGGCATTTCTTGCCCCTTCCGCATTCCGTGCTTTCAGAAAATCCATCAACATCTTATGGTCTACCAGGGTTGCATGCACCGCTTCTTCATGAACTTTAGATAGACGGACTCCCTTATTGATTCCTTCGTAAATCACCGGCATCAGCTGATTCATGAATTCATTGTGAGTCGCTTTGGCAATGGACTTATGAAACGCCTGCTCTACTTCTGTTCGGTCCTTTCCCTGATGAATCCGTTCCTCAATTTCCGTTCCGAGACTTACAATCCGCTCTATCTCCTTATCGGTAGCCCGAAGCGCTGCATAATAAGCCGCTTCCGGTTCAAAAATAAGACGCATTTCATATAAGTCACGGGCTTTGACCTTTGCCGAAGTAAGGGGTATCAGTTCCTTTGGGTTGTCCAGCTGCAAATCCTCCCGGACAAAAGTTCCTCTTCCCCTGCGAATTTCCAAAATCCCTCCCGTAGCAAGAATACGAATGGCTTCACGCAGGGTAGTTCTGCTTACCTTTAATTCTTCTGACAATATATTTTCATTCGGCAGCTTGTCGCCGGGTAAAAAACGCTTTTCTACCGTAATCATAGATAGAATACTGTCTGCAATTCGGTCCGATAACCTGCTTTTTTCTTTCATCATTTTATCCTTTCCCTTTAAATTTCTATAATCCTCACTTAAGTTTCCTTATCAGGTCTCCCTACCATTGTCTATGAAAAAATTCATGCTTTGAGCCGATAGGTACGATTACGCCGGTCTCCGCACCGTTCCAAAATCCCTTCTTCTACCATTTTATTAAGAACTTCTTTTGCCCCTGCCTTACTAATATCTAACAGTTCCGCTGTCTTGGTAGTACTAATTTGAATAGAAACCGTTACATAATCAATGACCTGCTGCCTTTGGCTTTCGTAAACCACTTCGTTTACCCTGCGCCGTTCTTCCCGAAGCTTCTTACCGCCTCCGCTGTTTCGAGACTCGTTCCTCGTTTTCTCCTGCTCTACTACCAAAGATACCTGTATCCGTTCCGGCTGGAATTCTTCACGGATTTCCGGCATCGCCCATCCCTGTTCTCTCCACAGAGAATAGATTCGTGACAATCCCTTTCCATCACCCTTTCCAATATTAATCAAATGAAACATTTTGATTAATTCCGGATTCCTTGGACTAGAGATTCCTCCCTGCTTTGCCTGCTCCTGGTCCACACCAAAGGTTCCGGGATTTTCAAATAATAACCGCTTGCCTGCCTTTTGTACCAAAACGCCCTGTTTTGCTTCATAATCTGCATTTACCAGACAGTTCGCCAACACTTCACGAATTGCTTTATGCACCGGCGTTTCCACTCCCTGATAGGGCAGACGGATTCCTTTTAGCAGTTTTTCCGATACCAATTCAAAAAAGTCATATAAATTTCCACTCCAGGTTCCCGTACCGGAAATCACGAAATCAACCCAGATACCGTCATTGCGTAACTCCTGATAATCCAGTGCATAACAGGAATATTTTTTTACAATATCCTTCTCTTTGCCAAACATCAGAAGCCCTGCTGTGGTAGGATACAGATTTCCATCCTCCCCCTGTCCCGCTGCTCCTATTTTTTCAAGAAAATCTTCTGTAGACAGCTCCAGCCACATATGTCCCGGGCGCTGTCTTTTCAGCTCCCTGCGGTATCGCTCCAGTGTTTCTGCCTCCAAATCCTGCATCCTAAATTCCTCTAATACCTGTCTGCCGGAATCTTCTTTTGCTTCCTTTAACATATGTTCTACTTCTTCCTGAGAACAATGATAATCTCCTTCTCCGTCCCTGCGATAGGAACCGGTATAGATGTCTGTTCCGATATATACCGGGCGTTCCTTTCGCTCTGCCCTGGGGACTGTTATGGTTATGATTCTTTTTTGGTCCAGTTCTTCCACCCGCACCTGTTCCGGCTTTAGAATATTTCTGCTGACCCGCTCCGGGTCTGATATAATACTCCAGAATTCATCTATCAGGCGCTGGGGCTCCGGCAAATCATGCACCAGAAAAGAGCCGTCCTTTCGTTCCTCTACTCCCAGAAGCAGAATTCCTCCAAGGGTGTTTGCAAAAGCGGAATACGTTTCCCACAGGCTATGAGGCAGACCTCCCAGCGCCTTCTTAGCTTCAATCCGGTTATTCTCACGATAGCTTTCCAGCCGATTCATATCTATGATAGTTACGCTCATCCCTGCGCTCCCTTTCCTTCTTCTTTCAGAAATTCACGAATTACCTTTACTGCCTCGTTATACTCCAGATTTACTATCTGGCGTTCTAAATCGAAAAGCATCTCCTCCTCCCTGGCAGAATAAGAATACTGCATGATGTTCTCTAACTCTTCCTGGGCTTCTTCCAGTTCAAATTCCTCCAGCTTTTCTGCCATAAACATCAGTTGACTTTTCTCTAGCTTTTCCTTTTTTGGTCTTTGCAGCGAAGCTTCTTCTATCTTCTTTTTCACCCATTCCAGTGTTCTTTGCAGCACCGCGGAAAATTCCTCCAATTTTTCTTCTACCCAGACTCTATTTCCCTTTTTCCCTTCCTGCTCCATCTGCTCTGCCAGATTTCCTGCCAGAACTGCCCCAATATTTTGGCTTGCCCCCTTAATTCCATGTACTTGAATCAGGAATGTCTCAAAATCCTCCCGATATAAACGCCACAGATTTTCTGCAATCTCTGACACCTGATAGTAATAACTTTTTAAAACATCCCGCTGATTTCTGCTTTGAACTCCTCTTCCCTTTTGCTTCTTCTCGCTCATATAGACTTCCAGCTTCTGCTCCAGCTTCTTTCGTTCCAATGGCTTTACCAAAACATCATCAAATCCATTTTCCTTTAAACGGCGGATTTCCTCCGGAATATTTTGAGCTGTTAATGCAACTGCCGGCGTAACAATTCCTAAATCCCGTATTTTTCGTAAGGTTTCTATTCCATCCATCTGGGGCATCATCTGGTCAATAAAAAGAATGTCATAGGTTTCCTGCTTCAATTCCTCTAATGCCATCGCTCCACTAAGCGCTCCACGCGACTGTATCTGATATAACGCAAGCATTCCCTGGGCTACTTTTAGGTTTACTTCCATATCATCTACAACAAATGCTTTTCCTTTCGGATAAATTACCGTAATTTCTTCTGCTTCCTCCGTTTCCTCTCTTTTGTGATACTTTTCCAGCCACTCTTTGGTAACTTCTGTATAATCAAAATAACGCTCTTCCTCTACTGCCATAGGAAGCCTTACCCGAAATACACTTCCCTCTCCCAAAGATGTCTCTACCTGAATATCTCCTCCCATAGCCACCACCAGACTTCTTGTAATGGAAAGTCCAAGCCCGGTTCCTGCTCTTCGGATTTCACTGTCTTCTCCTACCTGGGTATATTTTTCAAATATTCGATTTACATCCTTAGACGCCATACCGATTCCCGTATCTCTTACTTCAAAGAAAATCCACTGCTTTCCCTCTTCCGCCCATCTTTCTGCCTTGAGAATAATACTTCCCTCCCGCGTATATTTTCCTGCATTACTTAAGAGATTCATCAGCACGATTCGTACTTTCCCCTCATCTCCCCTTAGCATCTTCGGTACCTGCTTCCCAATTTGGACTTTAAATTCCACATTTTTATGGTAAAGCCTTCCCTGCATCATTTCATAAAAATCAAGCAGCACCTTTTCCAGAGAATAAACTTCCTCTTGTACCTCTACCTTCCCTGCTTCTATCTTAGAGAAATCCAAAATTCCATTGATGGTCTCTAGCAGCCCCTCTCCGGCTTCCTTCATAATACGGAGCGCATTCTTCATCTCCCGGTTCGCTGTTTTCTGCATACATACTTCGCTCATCCCCAAAATTACATTCATCGGCGTACGGATTTCATGACTGGCATTTGCAAGAAAAATACTCTTTTCTTCACATTCTGCCTCCGCCTGCTGCTTCATTTCCATTAAGCCAAGCATAGCTTTCTTTGGTTCTGTAATATCATATAAACAAAGTGCATATCCCCGCTGACGCTTTTCCAGATATACCTCTGACTTTTTCCATTCGTAATATTTTTCATTTCTCTTGAATTCCCCGGCTGCTCCTCCCTGAAAGATCTCTTTCATTTCAGGTATTGTCATCCAGATATTGTTTCTTCTTTCTATTTTTAATAATTCAGGAAATACCTTGGCTGCATATGTATTCGCGTCCAGATATCCATAGTCACGGTCTACAATGATAAGACCAATATCCATCGTTTCTATTACAAGCTCCCTTGCACTTTCCACGACCCGTAAAAAATGATACCTGTTCACCACCAGAAGCATAATGATACTCTCCAAAAACATGCCAAAAGGCTGAATCTTATCGTAATTACTGCCTCCCAGAAGATAATCTATACTGTTTACACATGGAATAAGAGTCGCTAACAGCATAAGACGGTATTCTCTCCGCTCATTCCTGCCAATTTTTCCATAGCGTTTTATGCATATGGTCAGACACACCAAAAACATTGCCAGAATATTCAGGAAAATACTTATCATATACACGTAAGAAAAAATCCCCTGTTTCACCTGTGTATAAACTTTCTCTTCGTAGAACAGAAAATGTTCCTGATTGGTAAGGCGTATCAACAGAAGAATAGAAAAATAAACCGTCACCATATTCATCAGCCATTTGGGCCATGGGCGGTTTATCATGTATCCAACTAAGTTCCACATTCCCAGAAAAAAGCAGATTTCTGCCACCATGTAAAGTACATCTGAGATTTCATGAATATAGTTTCTTTCCATGGTTCCGGTCAATGCTCCCACAAGATTATAACCAAATACTGCTGTCATGATTAAAAGCAATGTACCCCGCTGCGTACATTGCTTTCTAAAACATAATGCAACTATAATATCCAGACAAATCGCTACCACTATCATTTGAATTACAATCAGCATGTCAGACATTTTCCTCTCCTAACACAATTCGTATTCTTTCTTTTAAATAGGATGGTTCAAAAGGCTTTACGATATAATCTGCTGCCTGTATATTCCTGCATTCCATTACCGTCTGAATGTCATGCAGCGCTGATACAAAAATGACAGGTATATGCTCGGGAAACCGTTCCCTTATCTCCTTTGCGGTTTCAATTCCACTCTTATTTGGCATTGCCACATCCATCAAAATCAAATCCGGCCTTTTCTTCTGTAAAAATTCCAGTGCCTGCTGTCCTGATTTTACCAGTGATACCTTGTACCCTTTCTCTAGGATTTCTTTTATCTGATGAAGACTGGATACCATATCATCTACCACCAGTATGTGATATAATCTCTGGTTACGTCCCTTTTCATTCTCCTCTATTTCATCTGCTATCATGGCATGCATTCCGCACTGACGCACCACCGTGATATTCCTGTTCTTTTCTACATCCTGCAAATCCAGTATTGTGCCGTCTAAAAGCTTCACCTTAGGTCTTAGGCGGTTATTCTTGTCATTCTCCATAACAAGCGCCTCTTGTCCATCCGAAAGCTCCACTATCATTCCCTTAGGATAAATTGCTACATATTTGGTAAAAATCTCTACAATTTCCTTATCGAATAATGTTCCACATCCACCCATCAGGTATTCCAGCGCTTCGGAATACGAACAAGCCTCTTTATAAGGTCGTTTGGAGGACAATGCATCATATACATCCGCCACATGTATGATTTTGGCAAAAGGATGTATCTTATCCCCTGAAAGACCATTGGGATATCCGCTGCCATCTTCATTTTCATGATGACACAGCACACCTGCTTTCACCCTTGCCGGAATATTCCATCGGTCATAAAGCATATCATAAGATAACTGGGAATGACGTCTTACCACCTCATTCTCCATGGCATTTAGCTTTCCCGGTTTATTCAAAATTCGTTCATCAATCAGTATCTTTCCCAAATCATGAAAAATAGCTGCCAGACATAAGTCTTTCAGCTCATCTAATCCATAACCTGCTCCTATTCCGATTATCGTAGACAATACTGCTACGTTAACGGAATGTCGATAAATATAATCATCGTAAGACTTTAAATCCATAATATCCAACGAAATTACCTGTGCATCTAATATCTGCTCTACAATTCTTTTTGAAGCCTCCATAGTCGCATCCATATCAAGCTCCTGCAGCGACATCGCCGCATTTGCCCGTAATTCCATGGAAATAATCTCTTCTATGTTAATATCCTTTGACCATTCATCATCAATATAAACACCGGCATAACCACGCTGTTTCAATTTCTGAATCAGCTCCTGTGATAGTTCCTTTCCCTCCGACAAAAGTGTCCTTGCTGAAAAATCATATATGTCTCTTCCCAACACCATTCCAGGCTGTACATCATCTATGATGACATATCTCATATAAACTTATCTTCCTTTCCTTATATCACCCTTTCGAAAAATATTCTAACATATTTTTAACATCATCACTAGTCTTATCTGGAAAAAAGTTGTAAATTTAATATTTTTAACATCCGCTTTCCCCTGTCCAATCTTAGACAGATAAGAGACTACACAGATTCCTCTGCATAGTCTCTCCTGTGAAAATTTTATTTTAATTAAAGTAAATCAATTCATCCTCCGGCTTCTCAGCAGGCTGAATATCCAATGCATACAACACAGGACCCTTTCCCTTATACTCCATGGCAAATTCATTGTGCATCTCTGCGGTAATGGTAATCCATGACTTATGAGCAATTTCCGAAGCCTTATCATACTTACACTTAAATCCTACAAATGTAATATCATCTGCACAACAGGTCATAGCAAAACGTCCCGGTACGAATACACCTTTTTTCAACTTTTCCGGACGGTAGACCAACGCCAAAAAACGTACCTTTTTCCCTTCGTATTTTCTAGGGTCATCCAGTGCGTCCATGTACCAGATACCATAATCCATATCGGTAATGTCAATGATATCCTGATTCAGGTCATAAGGAAGTTCTTCCATTTCTCCGGTATCGACGGTACCGTCGGCACGCTCATAGGCAATCTGTGCCTTTCGATTAATGACCTTAATGGCACGGCGGAACTTACCCTTAGGCGTATTGTCGTCACAACGGTTAATAATGACAACATCTGCCTGGAAAATCTGCTCCATAATCATGGCACGCATATTGGCAAGGTACATCTCAAAGGTAGTAGCATCTACGGTCGCTAAGGACTGCACGATAATCCAATCCTTTGGCAGCTTCATTTCCAGTAAAGTCGCCATTTCCCATGTTCCGTTATATTCGATAAAGACCTGGTCCGGCTTATACTGTAAGTCCAGTTCCTTTAATTTACTTTCTGTGAATTCTTCTTCCTCTTCTATCATGACAAGCTTGGTGTTTGCCTTTACCAATTCTGCTTCATCATATTCGATTTCTCCGTCTTCACAGGCAATCAGAAGGGTCTTAGCCCCTTCTCCAAAATCTTCCTCAATCAGAGTTTCCTTTATGAGGGAAGTCTTTCCGCTATCCATAAAACCTGAAAACAGATATACAGGTATTTCCATCTCTTCACAACCTCTCTTATATACCAAACAGTGTCTTTAGCTTCTCTTCTTCCACATTGGTTCCAATGACACAAAGTCTTCCGGTATAGTCCGGCTCACCGGTACGCAGTTCATATTCTCCATCTACCATGTCAAAGTAAATCCATGTACCGTCTTCTGATGGAACCATTCCTTTTGCACGTAAAATCACACCGTAATCCTCTGTCTCACAGAATGCTTTCAATGCATGTTCAATGGTCTCTTTCTTAAATACATGAGGTGTTTCTGTTCCCCAGCTTGTAAATACCTCATCTGCATGATGGTGGTGATGGTGTCCATGCTCGTGGTCATGGTCATGGCATCCGCAGGTACAGTTCTCATCGTGGTCATGATGGTCATGGTGATGATGCTCATGCTCGTGGTCGTGGTCATGTCCGCATTCTCCATCATGGTCATGCTCGTGTCCACATTCTCCATCATGGTCGTGGTGATGGTCATGTCCACATTCTCCATCATGGTCATGGTGATGCTCGTGATGATGCTCATGCTCGTGGTCATGTCCACAGCAGCACTCTTCATCGTGGTCATGATGATGGTCATGTCCATGATGATGTTCTTCCATCAATTCTTCCTCTAAAGATTTCTTTTCTTCAATTACTTTATAAATCTGTTTTCCATCGATTTCATCCCATGGAGTAGTTATGATTGCAGCTTCCGGATTCTTTTCCTGTACTGCCTTTACTACTACCTCGGTCTGCTCCGGCTTTGCATTCTGGGTACGGCTTAATACCACAACGGTTGCATATTCAATCTGGTTATTGAAAAATTCTCCAAATGCCTTCATCTGCTTGGTGGCTTTTAAAGTATTTACTACCGTAATACGCCCGTTTAATTTTACATCCTGCTCTTTTTCCACATCTTCTACTGATTTCATAACGTCAGAAAGCTTTCCAACGCCGGACGGCTCGATTAAAATACGGTCCGGATGAAAACGTTCAATAACTTCCCGCAGGTTCTTTCCAAAATCTCCCACCAGGGAGCAGCAGATACAGCCTGAATTCATTTCGCTGATTTCGATACCGGAATCCTTCAGGAAACCTCCGTCTATTCCGATTTCTCCGAATTCATTCTCAATCAATACGATTTTTTCTCCCTTGAATACATCCTCAAGCATCTTCTTGATGAAGGTGGTCTTTCCTGCGCCTAAGAAACCTGAAATAATATCAATCTTTGTCATTTTACTTTCCTCCTATTTTTCTAACCATGCCTTTGTCCACTAAAAAAACGGGACGGTATGATAATTTTGCTTTTCTAAGTCCCTCAGAACCGGTATCCTCCTCCCGGTTCACGTAAAGATAATCCTTTGCTGCATTGGCTGCAAACTGTTGATTTATGATAGGATATGCTCCCTGAATATCTGCAAATGCCTTTTCAATATGCACCACAAAGGTGTCCGGATTCAATGGTTCTCCGATGGCAAATGCTATCACTCTGCCTTCTACCCGGATCAATCCTCCCGTCAGCTTAAGCTCTTCTAATAATCTAAGCGCATTCAGAGTCACGCACATCTCATCCCTTTTTTCCACATCCCACTCACACTGGTTGATGTTTCTCCACTCCAATGCCATCTGAAAACAATCTTCTACATTTTCTTTCGTAATCGGTTCATAACTCCAGTCAGGATATGCTTCCTTGAACTTGTTGATATGATTCCGCTTTCCGTGGAGCTTTTTCCCTGCAAGGGTAATGAGCTTTTCTGTCTCATAGACATAATCTGCACTGTCTCTGTCATAGGTTATCTCAAATTCCCCCGGATACCAGAGACTGAGCAGTTCAAATTCCGGCTCCTGCACCAAATGCATATGCATGGTGAGATTCTGCTCCTTGAACCATTGTATCATAACATCCATGGCTTTGTGAATCTGTTCCCTCTCACCTGCCGGAAACGTAATGCTGGTTCCTTTACATTCTGCAAGACTTCGGAAAATCAATGTATCCTCCACAATCGCGTAATCCACCGGATATTTCCGGCTCCATAGATAAATATTCGGGAAGACCAGCTCACAGCTTCGATATGTCTTCTTTTTTAAATAACCTTCCAGTAATTCTCTGTCCTCTAATTCAATTTTCTTAAATGGTATCTCCATAAATCTCCTATCCGGCAAACTGCATCGTATAGAGTTTTGCATAAATGCCTTCTTTTTCCAATAACTCTTTATGGGTCCCCGTTTCTTCGATGCCATTTTCTGTCAGCACCAATATTTTTTCTGCATTTTTAATGGTAGATAATCGATGTGCTATCACAAAGGTAGTACGATTCTTGGCTAATTTCTCCAGAGACTCCTGCACCACCTTTTCACTTTCATTATCTAATGCAGAGGTTGCCTCGTCAAAAATCAGTATGGGCGGATTTTTCAAAAATACCCGCGCAATAGATAATCTCTGCTTCTGCCCGCCAGAAAGCTTCACCCCACGCTGCCCGATATCTGTCTCATAACCATTCGGCAATGACATAATAAAATCATGGGCATTGGCATTTTTTGCCGCCTCGATAATTTCTTCCCGAGTAGCATCCGGCTTACCGTAACGAATGTTATCCATAACGGTTCCAACGAACAGATACACATCCTGTTGTACAATTCCAACATGGTCTCTTAAGCTTTTTAACTTCATCTGACGGATGTCTTTTCCATCAATCTTAATACTTCCACCGGTTACATCATAAAACCTGGGAATCAGACTGCACAAGGTACTCTTTCCTGCACCGGAAGAACCAACCAGTGCCATATAGGAACCGGCCTCTACCTCCAGATTGATATGGTCAAGCACCGTTTCCGTATCTTCCTCATACCGGAAGGATACATCTTCAAAGGTAATATCTCCTCTTACCTCTTTTAATTCCACTGCATCCTTGCAATCCTCAATATCCGGCTCAATCTCCATAATCTCGTTAAAACGCTCGTAGCCGGAATAACCATTCTGGAACTGCTCGGTAAAGTTAATCAGCTTCTTCACTGGGTCGGTAAATGTATTGATATATAACAGAAATGTTACCAAATCCGTTACATTCACACTTCCCTGAGTAATCAGCACTGCACCAAACACCAAAACTGCAATGGTAATCAGCGTAGTAAATGCTCCCAGACCGGAATTATAGCCTGCCATATAAACATAGCTGTTCTTTTTGGCAGATAAGAATCCATCATTGCCCTCACGGAACTTCTCCCGCTCTACGTCTTCATTGGCAAAGGACTTTACCACACGGATTCCGGAAAGATTGTCCTCAATCTGGCTATTAATCTCTGCAATCTTTACACGATTACGCTTAAATGCCCGCTTCATTTTTCCGTTAAAATAAACGGCATATATCAGCATCACCGGAATAAATGCAAATGCAATCAACGTCAGTTTCACATCAATCCGCATCAATATGATAAACGAACCCACAATTTTGATAACAGAAATCACCAAATCCTCCGGTCCGTGATGCAAAAGTTCACTGATATCGAATAAATCATTGGTAATCCTGGACATCAGCTGGCCTACCTTCTGGTCGTCAAAAAAGGAAAACGACAGCTTCTGGTAATGTCCGAAAATCTCGGCACGCATGTCATATTCGATTTTAGCTCCCATCACATGTCCATAGTTAGAAATAAAGTAATTACAATAGCACTCCAAAAGCACCAGTCCCAGCATCACAAGCCCAAGAACAAGAATCTTGTGAAGCGCTTCCTGCGCTTCTAACTGAATCACATTTCCTGTAATGTAACGCACAATCAACGGTATTACCAGCGTTACTGCTGCCCCTACAATTGCAAAAAACATATCTGCAAGAAATAAGGACATATATGGTTTGTAATAGGTTGCTAATTTACGAAGTTTCTTTCCCATCGTGGTCCCCTTTCCGTCTTAACAAAATTATTTCAAAAATCATCCTGAAACCGAATAAATATTATAGCACACTTTTCTAATTTGTGCTATTATTTTTATAGCTATAAAAACAGTATCAAAAACAAAAAGCAATCTGTACAAGCTCGCTTGTTAAAGATTGGTTTTTATTTTGGATATTGGGCGCCATCCCAAAGCTCGATGCAGCTTGCGAAATCGAGCGTACTGTTCTTATCTCACAGCATAAAAAAGCAACGCGAAGATTCCGCTCTGCGGAATCCAGCCCATAAAATCAATCTACACACTTATATTATACCCAAAAAGGAGGATTTTTCATGACCCCAGCACAAACCTATTACCAAACTCTGGCAGACACCCTAATCAAAAATCTGCAAAAACGTCAAATAGATGGCTTCTACTGTCCTACTTCCGCAGAAGCCGTAACACTCGCAAACGATATGATTGCCCCTGACAGCACTGTATCCTTCGGCGGCTCCATGACCTTATCGGAATCCGGCATGATGGAAACCCTTACCAGCCGCAATGACATTACCCTCTATGACCGCAGTACCGCCAAAACCCCCGAAGAGGTCACGGACATCTATCACAAAGCCCTAAACGCCGACTACTATCTTATGAGCACCAACGCCATCTCCACCACCGGAGAACTGGTAAATATTGACGGAAACGGCAACCGTGTGGCAGCCTTAATCTACGGACCAAAACAGGTAATTATCCTTGCCGGCATGAACAAAGTGACCCCAGACCTTGCTTCTGCCATGACCCGTGCCCAGAATACCGCCGCTGCACCAAACGCAGTCCGCCTGAACCGTAAAACACCATGCACTGCCACCGGAGTCTGTCATGACTGTCAAAGTCCTGACTGTATCTGCGCCCAGACTGTCATCACCAGACGAGGACAGATTCCTAATCGTATCAAAGTAATTCTGATTGGAGAACATCTGGGCTATTAAGGAAACCAACGGAGAACAAACGAACGGAGAAGGATTATGTATCATACAAAACGCATTGGCATTTTTATTTCACACATTTTTGGAAATTTTCAGAACCAACTGTGTCAGGGGATTATTGATACCGCACAGAAATACGGATACAACACAGATATTTTCACTTCCATGGACGGTGAAAATATCAGCTGTTATGCTTCCAGTGAAGACAGTATCCTTAGGATTCCGCACTTTGAGGAAATGTCCGGTATTGTCTTTGCTTCCGATACTTACCTTAGCAAAGAACTTAAGGATTCTATTTTTCATACGCTTCAGGAAAAGTGTACCTGCCCGGTGATTGAAGTAAACCAGCAGACGGCTTCCTATCCTGCTATTTTTTTGGATAACAATGCGCCTGTTTTAGAACTTACGGAACATCTGATTAAGGTGCATGGCAAAAAACATATCTGTTATCTGGGAAGTTCCAAAGAAACACACTTTTCTATCCAGCGTCAGAATATATTCTGTAAGGTTATGGAGCAGCATAGGCTTTCTCTGTCTCCGAACTCTATTTACGAATGTGATTACGAAGTGGAAGAAATCCGTACTGCCGTTGATTTCTTTTTCTCCGATGATTCCAGACCAGATGCCATTATCTGCTATAATGACCGTATGGCGCTTATTTTGATGCAGATTTTGTTTGAACGTGGAATCCGAATTCCTGAGGATATTGCAGTCACCGGCTTTGACAATTTAGATGAGGGAGCTAATATCACTCCGACACTTACAACTGTAACCTTTCCTATTTATGAGCTGGGCTGTGAAACGGCAAAACAGCTTCTTTCTGCCATAGAACAAAAGCCTGTTGCCCCTGTTACTACGGTTGTCTCCAGCCCGCTTTATAAATCCTCCTGCGGATGCGGAACTGCTTCTGCAGGGATTCCACTGACTTTCCAGCGAAAACAGCAGCAACAGATTCAAGCTCTGGAATGCTCTATTATCCATGACCTTAATATGTCCTCTTCACTTAATGGGATTACAGATATTGACCAGGGAATGGATTTGCTGGAGAACTTTGTAAATTATCTTCAATGTCATGAACTGTACCTCTGCCTTTATCCTGACTGGGATATTGCACCGGATTACATTTCTGATTTTACGAATTTTATCGATTCTGAGGCAGAACATCCGGATTCCCTGCTGTTAAAGTTTGCATATCGTGACGGCAAACGCTTGCAGGAATGCAGCTTCCGCCAGAATCATATTCTTCCGGAATATATTCTGGAACAGTCGCTTTATTCCTACATTTATACGCCTCTGTTCTTTGGAAACCATGCGTTTGGGTATCTGGCTTTTTCCTTTGCTGATAATCAGATACACTATCCTTTCAGTTATGTTTCCTGGATTATGAATATCAACAATATGCTTCAAAATGTATGTTCCATCAAACATATGGGATTATTATCCCAGAAGCTGGAATCCGTTTATCTTCATGATGATTTGACCGGTCACTATAATCGGAAAGGATTTCGCGAAAAGGCTTCTGCAATGTTTCAGCATGCCCAAAGCACCTCCTCTTCCGTTACCTTTTTTATTTTTGACATGGATGGTTTAAAGTATATCAACGACACCTTTGGTCACTCTGAAGGAGACTTTGCGATTCAGGTATTGGGCCAGGCATTGACACAGGCCATGGAGGAACACACCATATGCGGCAGGGTCGGTGGTGATGAATTCTACCTGATTGCAGAAAACTCCACAGAGGAATCCTCACAAAAACTGGTGGAACATGTAGAAAAATATCTTGCCAATTATAACCGGCTTCATGGTCGTCCTTACTCCATCAACGCCAGCAACGGTTTCGCTCTGTGGGATTTTAGCGTCTCAGTGCACGAAGAAGTTACCTTAGATTCCCTTATCAGAATCGCTGACCAGAATATGTATGAAATGAAGCGGCAACGAAAAGGTAAAAAGAAATAAAGAAATAAAAAACAGTAACTATCCAGAGGTTTACTCTGAATAGTTACTGTTTTTTCGGTATTCCGTAGGTGATACCCCACAGACGCTTTTAAATATTTTCATAAAATGCTTTTCATTATCATATCCAACCTGTCTGCTGATTTCTGCAATTCTCAAATCTGTCTCCGTCAGTAATCGCTTCGCTTCTTTCATTCGGATATCTCTAAGATATGTTACAAAATTGCTTCCCGTATACTTCTTGAATTCAAAGGAAAACAGGGAATAATTCATGGAAATCATATTAGACACTACTGCCATATTTAATTCCTGCCAGAAATTACGCTGAATATATTCGATTGCCTGCTGTATCTTATGCTTGTTCTTATAATCATCAAATTCTATTGAAATCTTGTCATGGAATTCTCTCATCCATACAAGCAATTCTTCCTTGAATTCTTCCAGGGAAGGCCATGCAAAAATGTTCTTAAACTGTTCCAGCTTTTCATTATCCATCTCTAAAATATTCTGATAAGTAGCCCAAATGCTGTCCATCAAAATTCCCATATTTTCTGCAAATGAATCTACGCTAAGCTGCTCCCGTTTTACCTCCCATACAATTTTTTCCAGAATACGGGATGCATCTTCTATCTTATCCGTAGCAATCATCTGGACAATCTGATGCATCTGATTCGAATCTACCAGTGCCCTTCCCACCGGTCGTTCTTCCGTATACACTACTACCGGACTGCCTTTGCAAAATGCCTGCTTTCTTGCTTCGTTGCTTTCTAAATAAGCCTGTTTTAATTCCCGTAACCCCTGATGGCTCCTGCTCTCTCCCACAAAGCTGTTGTTTAATTCATTTTTCAGCAGAAGCTCCTTTTTCTCTTCCTCTACGATAAAAATCTGTTTCCCTTCCAGTTCCTCCAAGCAGATATAAGGACGGATTTTCTTCTCGCCTTTTTCTTTTGGAATCTCCTTACAGTACACCACATACGGTTCCGTATAAAATAACTTTTGAAACTGATTTACCATAGCCGTTAATTCTTCTTCTCTAATATTTTCCTGCAACATAAAATATTTTAACTGCTGATGACTGATACTGCGGATTTCTTCATCCTTTTGCTGGTTCTGTTCTATTTCAGCATTGAACTTTTCTAATATTTCCTTAATTTTATCCCGGTCTACCGGTTTTAAAATATATTCACGCACTCCCTGACGCATCATTTCAACAGCATAAGAAAAATCATCATATCCGCTGACTGCCACGGTCAATGGGATATGCTCACATTCCTGCATTGCCTTTACCAGCTCGATTCCGCTCATTTTAGGCATACGAATATCTGTGAACATGACATCTACCTTCTGTTCCTTTAAGATTTCCAATGCCATTTCTCCATTGTTGCATTCCATAATCACTTCTACCGGTACGCCGCTTCTTTGTACCATGGATTTAATTCCCTGACGAATCATTTTTTCATCTTCCACAATTAATACTGTCTTCATGCTTCTGCCTCACTTTTCTCCCTGTATTTCATGGGTATCTTCACCATAATCTTGGTATAGCATCCAAGCTTAGATGCTATCTCGATTCCGTATTTCATCCCGAAGTTTATATGTATTCTATCCTGTACATTCTTAAGCCCGATTCCATTCCCTTTTCCGCCTGAGGTTTCTATTTCACCGGAAATCTTACGATAAAGCTCCTGTACCTGCTCCCCGGTCATTCCCTTCCCGGAATCTGTAATCTCAATCACACAGTCTTTTCCCTGTACAATTCCCTTAATATATATGGTAGTATCCTCTGCTAATTCCTCAATTCCGTGGTAAATCGCATTTTCTACAATCGGTTGTAAGGACATCTTCGGAATCTCCTGTATCATCACTTCCTCCGGAATATTCAGAGATAAAAATATTTCATAATCAAAACGTAAATTAATTAATGCCAGATAGTTACGGATATACTCTACTTCTTCCCGTACTGTTACATTTCCGGATACCCACTTCATACTATAACGAAGCAGTTTTCCCAGAGCGGTAATGGCATCCGAAATATCGTACTTCTCTTCGATTTCTGCCATCATTTTAATGGATTCCAATACATTATAGATAAAATGTGCATTAATCTGATTCTGAAGTGCCCGGATTTCCGAATTCTTCATCAATAACTCTCGATTAATATTTTCTTCAATCAATATATGGATTTGTTCCATCATTTTATTAATCTGTCTTCCAAGCTCCCCCATCTCATCCGTACCACAGTCCTCAATAACAACGTCAAGGTCTCCTGTCTGAATCTTACGGATGGAATGAAGAATATCATAAAACTTGTGCAGCACACTACGGACAATCCAGTTTATAACAAAGGCAAGTATAATCAGCAGTAAAATCATGGATAAAATATATACCGTACGCATGTTGTAAACGGTTTGTACCTCATCTGTAATATTATGTACGCAGATCAAGGTTCCATTTAACTCCTTTAAGAACATCCGGCCTACCACAAGCTTTTCTTTTCCCACCTTGGTATAATAGGTTGCACTTTCTTCCTTACTCTCATCTTTTTCTAAAGCAGCATCTATGTATTCTGCTGCCTGCTCCGGCTCATTACTTCCCATATAACGGTTTCCGTTTTCATCGATAAAACAGCTAAAGGTTCCTTCCTGCTGCTCATATAATCCCGGAAATATTGTCTCCATTTCCATAGCAACTTCCAGTGTTCCGATTTTTCCATTTTCAAAATCTGTAATCTCCGTTACCAAAGACATGATTTTCTTTTGCTGGGTCAGACCATTTTCTGCAAAAAGATTATCTATATAGTCAAATTTCCAGCCCTCCACGCTTGCATCCTTGGACCAAGCCAGTTTTTCCATACGGGACTGACGGAATAAAACAGGCATCATCTCCTGCATGCTTTCACTATCCACATATACCCTTATCTGATACAGATACGGATTATTATTCACCATGCGCTCCAAAGATGCAATATCCCGATTATAAAAGTCCAGCATTTCTTCTGTGCTAATACTTTCTCCCGTTTTTACACCATTTAAAAAGTTAAGTAATCCTGTATCATTCAAAAAGAACTGTGTGGACATGTTAATGGCATCCACATTCTTTATCACCTGTCCCTGATTTTTCTCCATATTATATTCCATAGATGCCTTTTGCTGGTCCACTACATTCTGCTCCATATTATAGAACAAAATTCCGGCAAGAACTGCCATACTTATCATAAGAAACAGGATAATAATTACCGTAAATTTGATATTCAGTTTTAATCCCTGAAAACGCTGTACAATCTTCTTCATCTTATTCCAATCCGAGACGAACTTTGGCTTCCTTCATCTGTCTTGTACTTTCTTCCCTGACGATATCGAATCCCAGTTTTTCTCTTTTCTCTACAAATTCTGCGAAAATACGGTCAAACTCTTCCTCAGAAGGCGCCAGTAAAAGTTCTGGAAGTGTCTGGCTCCAGAGAAGTTTTATCTTCGCATCACAATTTCCTGCTTCTGTATTCGCATCAAAACAAATCTCGTACTGACCGAGATAGTGGGTGTAGGGTATGGTCCACTCCTCCAGCTGAGATACCACACTGTTTTCTTCACTTTCCCACTCCCATTCCAACTGTATTACATTGTCCTGAAACATCCAGTAAGTATTGTCCGCCCCATATAGCTGGTCATATTTCTCCCGGTCGGTGTCAAGAATCTCTTTTACCTCCGGCTTTATCACCGGACTTCCATCTCCCCAGTCAAAGGTCTCCCCTTCTACTCCGAGATACGTCAATTCCTGCCCTTTTTCACTAATCAGATAGGAAAATAGTTCTATTGCCTTCCCAGGATTCTCACAATTCTTTGAAATCAAAGTTACCGTCCATCCATTAATTCCGGCTCCCGGAAGCACCGGATCATCTCCTGCACTGTTTTTCGGACCATCCACTGCAATATAAACACTATCCGGGTTCTTCGCATACAGTTCTTTTTGCTGGTCCGCCATATCTGTTCTTTGATAAATCATGCAAAAATACTGCCCTCTTGCAATCTTTTCTTCCATCTGAGTACGCTGGTCAATAAATATATCATTTTTCAGATATCCCTCGCTTCCTAACGCTCGAAAGGCCTTAAGCCATCTGATATATTCCGGATCCGTATAGCGGTCGTAATATTCTCCATCCTTTTCAAAGGGGATTGCCAGAAAGTTCTGCAGATATTGGTCAAAAGAAACGCAGCCTGTATTATTAAAAACATGACTTCCTACGGGTATCAATGGATAACCATCCACTTCCGGAAACATCTCCGCCGCTTTTTTTACCGCTTCCTGAAACCCTTCCGGTGTGGTCATATCGGGACTTCCGATTGCCTCATAAATATCCTTACGTACCAAAAAAGTCTGATTCGCTGCAATATCTTCATGAGTCTCATAATCCTCCGGTGTAAAACTGGAATTTGGATAACAATAAACATTTCCATCGCTTCTGGTATACCATTCTATCACCGCATCATCCGTTACTTTCCAAAAATACGGGTTATATTCGTCCGCCAGTTCATTCAATGCATAGACCATATCCTTTTCTATCATAGTATCTACCTGGTCTTCCCACCAGCCAAGGGTAATAATATCCGGAAGACTATCGGAAGAAATCAGGGAGTCCAAACGTTCCGCCTCATTTCCGCTGGGCGCTATAAAATTAATGAATACTCCTGTATCTTCTGTAATCTTTTTGGAAACCAGATTTTCTCCAAATCCTGTATTATACCAGGAATAATTGATATACCAGTCAAAGGTTACCTGTTCTTCCTGTTCCTGTTCTTCCGTTTCTTCCTCCCTGGCGCACCCTCCAAGCATCAGAAACAGAAGTGCCAGCATCCCTACCCATTTCCAATACTGTTTCTTCTTACCGTCTCTCATAATTCTTCTTCCTTTTCCCACTTTCTTTCTAGTTTCACTATAACAAAAAGTCTTCCTTTCTGCAAGTAGCACACAGAGACGAAAAAGCTTAGGAAATATCACATTTCCTAAGCTATCCGTTCATATCATTTTTCTTTTACTCTTTTACACTTCCCGCAGAGATACTGCTGATGATGTATCTGGAGAAGAAACAGAATACAAGCATAATCGGAATAACCGAGAGCGCTACGGTCAGATAAATAGCTCCCTGATTACTCTGCATATCTGTAGAGTTCTTTAATGCCGCTACCATAACCGGTAAGGTATACTTCTTCTGTGAATTTAAGATAAGCATTGGGGTCAGGTATGCATTCCAGTTACCAATGAATCCCATAATAGACATAGTAGCAATACCAGGTGACATAATCGGGAGTACGATTCTATGGAAAATCAAAAGTTCTCCTGCTCCGTCGATTCTGGCTGCTTCCAACAGTGCCGGTGACAGGGAAGACTGTACATACTGTCTTAAGAAGAATACAGTACCCGGTGCTGCGATTGCCGGAAGAATCAATGGTATGTAAGTGTCAATCAAATGAAGTGTATTACATAAGTTATAGAAGCCAATCAGTCCCAACTGTCCCGGAATCATCATGAATACCACGATTACGGAGAATAACACTTTGTTACCCTTGAACTTATATACTGCCATTGCATACGCTGTAATAGCAGAAAAATAAGCGGTCAATAAGGTACATGGAACTGCTACTAACAAACTGTTTCGCATTCCCAAAAATACATCCAGGAAGTTGTTCATGATTTCCCAGTTCTCTTTCAGTGAATCTCCCGGTATCAAGGTGAACGATTTTGTAATCTCTACACCGCTTCTGGTGGCATTTACTATCATCAGAAGAAATGGCACCATACACATCACTGCAAGTATTGTCAAAGCAAGATAAAGTATAACTTTTTTTATTTTCTTAGCCATATTCTAATCCTCCTTTGAACCGAAAAACTTAAACTGTATCAGAGATACAACCAAAATGATGAAGAACAATACATAAGCGATTGCAGATGCATAACCAAGCTGTGTTGTTCCTGTCTCAAATCCAAACTTATACATATACATAACAACGGTCTGTATCGAGCTGTATGCTGCATCTGTCTTTCCAAGCATCAGGAATGGTAAATCAAACATCTGTAAACCACCAATCAGGGAGGTTACTGCTACATAAAGTAAAATCGGTTTCAGCAACGGTAATGTAATCTTACCAAATACGGTCCATCTTCCTGCTCCGTCGATGGCAGCCGCTTCGAAATAGTCCTTGGAGATACCCTGTACTCCTGCCATCAGCATGATGAATGAGTTTCCAAACCACATCCATGCACTGATTACTGCAATGGTATTACCTGCGGTTGAAGCCTGCCCAAGCCAGTTGACCGGGTTATAGGTCGCTCCAAAAAATTTATATATTGTACTAATAATCTGATTAAAAGTACCAAATCGCCAATCTAATAATGTTTTAAATAAAAATGCAACAGATGTACATGCAATCAAGTTCGGCAGATAGTAAACTGCCCGATAAATAGCCAATCCTCTTACTTTATACTTAATGTCACTAAATACAATGGTCAGTAAAAATGCCAGTCCAAGCTGAAGCACAATGTTTACGCCCCAGATTCTAATAGTATTTCCTAATGTTCTCCAGAAAAATTTGTCTGTTAATACTCGCTTGTAGTTGTCGATACCAGCGGGTGTCATTTCTCCAAAACCTCTATAATTATGAAAACTCAAAAACAATGTTCGCAGTACCGGATAGACACTAAAAATTAAAAACACTACCACGAAAGGCAAAACAAAGAGATAGGCCATATTATTATAATTTCTTTTTTTCTTCTTCTCGCTTACATTAGCCATAATTTTTCCCCCTAAAAAGGTATTAGCAGAGGGGAGAACCCTCCCCCCTGCCTGCTTAATTTTATTGATTAGTCTCTGTTTACGGTAACTTCACCTGGGAAGGTTGCTTCTACTGTATCATAGAATTCTGCAATCGCTTCATCTTTTGTCATTTCACCAGTCTTAATCTTGGAAATTGCGGTACCCCAAGCATCACCAATCTGCTTGTCATATCTTGTTACCTTGGAGTAATCAATTCCTGCTGCCTGTTCCTGCCAGAACTGGTATAATTTCTGTCCGCCATAAACTGCGTTTTCATCATCTGCATGTTTCTCTAATGCGGATACTAAGGAAACAGTATCACCCTCAGAATCTTCAATCCACCAGTCAGCAGTTTCTTCGTTTAAAGTACACCATTTAATGAAATCCCATGCAAGGTCTTTCTTTTCAGAGAAAGTAGAAATACCAAGGTATGTTCCACCACCGAATCCATAAGCAGGTCCTGAGCAAACGCCCCATTTTCCGGAAGTATCACCTACGTTATCTCTTAAAGTAAGTACACCCCAAGATGGAAGACCGAATGCAAATACTTCTGTTGTGTCTCTGTCTGCTGTTTCTTCTGCAAAATCTTCAGACCATGCGTTATCCTCTGCGGTAAGAACCGGAACAGGGCCGCTCATTGCCTGATACCAAGGTGTGGACCACTGAGAAGCATATGCTGTTAAATCCTGCTGATACAGCTCTACACAAAGGTCCATATAATCGTATCTTGCCTGGTCTACATTTAACACACCGTCAATTACCCATGCGCTCTGTCCGGAGAAGTAAGTGATTTCTCCATCAGAAGCAAAACATCTGTATCCTGCTTCTTTTAATGTCTGAGCTGTCTGTAATACCGTATCATAATCTGCAAATAATTTACCAATTTCTACCGGGTCATCTGTTCCGAATACATTCTGTGCAATATCTCTTCTATAGTAGATACCTGCTGGTGTAATCTGATAAGAGATTGCTCTCTGAACTCCATCGGAATCCTGTCCTACTTCCCATACATAGTCAACAATCTGTCCTGCATAGTCCTGTGCATTGTATGGAGCCTGGTCTAAATCTTCAAAGAATCCTGCATCAAAGAAATCCTCTAACATCTGTGGCTCACCTACGATTACGTCAACATCTTTGGAGCCGCCGCCCAATGCAGCCTGAAGCTTTGTAGGATAGTCACCGGATTCAATAACGGTAACGTCTACCTTATTTCCTGTTTCTTCTGCCCATTTCTCAGCCTGTGTTTTCTGGTCATTTGTGATGGTCCAGATTACCAGAGCGTCTTTATCGACAGAACCTTCTTCTGTTGTTCCATTTTCATCCCCACTGGATGTTTTCTTGTCGTTTCCACTTCCGCATGCTGCTAATGACACTGTCATTGCTGCTACTAAAAGCAAAGAAACCAGTTTTTTTAATTTCATAGTAAATATCCTCCTTTTTACTTTGGAAACAATGTTTGTTTCGTTTCTTTGTAATTACATTATAGAAAATAAAAAAGCGTCTTATAATGACGCTTTTTTTAAAAAGGTGTTCTTTTTTTAGTTTCTTTTTTATTGATAGCATACAGTAACAATAGAATGTGCACCTATGGTAAGACCACAGCCTTCTCCATTCTCACGCAGAGTTACCTCTACGTCCTCTCCTGACTTATTTAACAGGACAATCACACGTTCCTTTTCCGGTGTCAAAAATCCCGTTACTTCCAGCTTATCTGTGTACTTTGTTGTTCCAATTCTCACGCTTCCCGGTTTGATATAACGGCTGAACTGACCAATATAGTAATAGGTCAGACGCTTCTCCACTTCTTTGGTTCCTTTTTTGTACATCATAGGTGCTGCACAAAAATTTCCTACATGATTTGGTCCGCCCAAATCATCTAATAACAGATTCCAATCCAGATATCCACTGATTCCTGCATTGAGATTGCCCAGAATATCATGGGCATACATCTCTGCCTGCATCACATGGTCATCCTCTGAGAATCGGGAATATTCCACACACCCTTCCGTAAAGAACAGGTCTAACTGTGGGAATTCTTTCCGCACCAGCTCTAATGCTTCAAAATGGTCGCCGGTATACCAGTGCATTGCCACACCCTGTACATATTTCTTTGTCTCTTCCTGTGCAAGCGTTCCTTCCACACGGTCTACCAATACATCTTTGTTGTGGTCCCAGATATAGATTTTCCAGTCAGAAAGTCCTGCTTTTTCCAGGGTAGGTCCAAGGTAGTCTTTTACAAATTCTGCTTCCTGCTGTACGGTATAAGTACAGGAATCCCATGTCTGTACTGCTTCCGGCTCGTTCTGCACGGTAATACGGTTAATACGCACACCTTCTTCTTCGTAGCCCTTTAAAAACTTTACAAAATAGTCTGCCCAGCTCTGATAAAATTCCTTTTCCAGAACGCCTCCGTGATTCATTTCCCCATTAGACTTCATGAATGCCGGAGGAGACCATGGAGATGCCAAAAATTCCATGGGCTTTCCGAACTTTTCCATTGCCGCATGTATCATAGGCAGAATCTCTTTTCGGTCATGCTCCAGAGAAAAACTTTCAAGGCTTTCGTCTTCTCCGTCCAGATAGGTATAATTTCCAAGACCAAAGTCGCAGCTATGGATGGTAATTCTTCCCATGTTATAATGCAGTCCTTCTTCTCCGAAATATCCGTCGATGACCTTTTTCTTTTCCTCTTCGCTCAGTTTTGCATAGTTATGAGCGCTTGCTTCGGTAAATGCACCACCAAATCCCTGTACTACCTGGTCGGTCAAATGTGGATATACATTCACCACATGCATACAATCTTCCGTTGTTTTCCGCTCAGCCTGAGTCTCTTCCCAGAACTTTCCCTTGCCATAGTCTGTGGTAATAATCTTCATCCTTTTCTCCTCCTTAATTTAATCATTCCCTAATTCAATATGAATAGCAGATACTTTTTGTTTTCTGATATCCTCTGCCAGTTTTCCGCTAATAGTACCATCTGTGGAAGTATAGTGGCTGCCGCCTTCGTATACCACATCAATGGAGGTAATCTTATACTGTCCCGGAATACAATCTGCTTCTTCTTTCATATGGTAGGTTACCGGGATACTGCTTAAGAACATTGCAGTTACCTTTTTCTCTTTTCCTACCAGATACTTCGGAATTGCAGGCTGGAATCTTAAGTTCAGCTTACCATCTTCTACGGTAAATGGCTGTTTTCCAAACATCATAAGCTGCCACATCTGTAAGAATTCTACCGTGGAACCGCTGAGTCTTGCTACAAATCCCTTGCCATGATAAGACTTATTGGGGTTCGCACTGCTTGCTAAGAAGGAGGAGTTCTCGTAAATGCTTCTTCCGTAGGTTTCCGGGTCTAAGAATGGAATTGCCGCTTTCTTAAAGTCTTCAAAGAATTCGCCGTACATCTGGGATTTTAATAATTCCAGTAAGTATTTATATTCCATATGAAGCCAGATGGATTCATTTTCCAGCCATCCCGGTGTAAATGCCTTGGCTCTTCCCAGTTCGTAGGAGCCTTCCGCAAGGTTCGCATTTACCTTATACATGCTCAGCTTCTTATCATACAAATCGCTGCCCTTTACTTCTTTATATAATTTCTGTTTCTGCTGCTGTTCTAAGTCCAGCTTCAAATATCTTACCGGTCCTTCTAAGAAGAATGGTACCGGTCTTACCTCAAAGTCTTTTACCTCAATACCGTCTTCATTTTCTACATAATCTGTCACTTCATAGGTAAAGTAGGTCGGGAAAATATCCTTTCCAATGCCATATGCCTTTTTAATTCCTGCATCTACTACCTCTTTCCATTCTTTTAAGATAGCTGCCAGTTCATCGGAATTTATAGATATTTTCTTTCCGGATACGCCCGCAAAGGTCTTCTCACGATAAGCTTCCTTGATATCATTTGCTTTGTTCCAGAATCCCATTACCTTTTCGTCATGTAAAAGGCTCTGCTTTTCTTCTACCGTAACCTTTGCCAATGCATTTATCAGCTCTGCTACTTCTTCTAATATTTCTACCTGATGTTGATACTTTTCCAATGCATTTATGGTATAGGAAAGATTTCTGCCAAGCTCGCAGGTCTCTGCCATGGAGGAACCGAAGATTCCCGGCATTCCGTTTAATGCATCATACCAGCCCGGCTTTCCGCCTTCCATTTCAATTCCCATGCCATAAGCATCCAGTGTAGCATACTTTACGGCACAAAGCAGCAATAATTTCTCCATCAGGGTGGCATGAAGGGTTTCCCCTTTCTGGTCTTTCACCAGCTTCTGGCTGCCGTCTCTGCGGCTGCTTTCCTCTAATGCATGATACTGGCGGATTCCCTGAGGTGCTTTTGCATAACGTTTCTGTCTTTTGTTAATGTTAATCTGGGAGAGAAACCACGTATAAGAACCGTCATACAGCATCTCTTCTTCCCGTTCCGGAAATACCGCCAGATAATTTTCAATCAGGTCCAGATTATAGGTCCAGTGGTCGCACCAGTAACCTTCGCCAAAGTTACCGTTTACGGTTTCCTCTGCCTTTGCTAAAATCGTCTCAAACAGCTTCTGCTGCTCTTCCTCCTGCATACCAATAGCCTCAAGTCTGCGGAATACTTCACCCGGAGTAAATGGTTTTTCAAAGGATTCCTGTAATTCAGCAGATAACGGAAGTTTTTTCGCATCTTCCGGCTTTAACTGATATGTTACTTTTTCTACGCCTAATGGATTATAACCGTCTAACTGAATCAGGCTGTAGAACATTTTGATGTTTCTATCACCTACAAATGGCTCGAATTCTGTATCACAGCGGCGGTTCTGGTTCACATCACGGAAGTTTCCGTTTCCCTGGGTATAGAATTCCGGCAGCATACAGAAATAGTTGTAATCACGTTCCAAATCTCCATGCTTTCTGGAATATACATAGAACACCTTATCATCTGTTATTTTTACCGGATAACCTCCACGAAGCAGATTATCTAAATACGTATATTTGCAATACGTGTCAAAACGTTCGTCTCCTGTATGGGTTTCGATTCCTTTACACAATTCTTCCGTAAGATTCATTGCCTTACAGAATTTCCGTTCAAAATAATCTTCATTGAATTCCTGACGCATGAACTTTTTCAATACATCTTTATTTACTACCTGACCCACTACTTCATATAATGTAATGCTTTCCTTTGCTTTTAAGGTCTGCTTTGCGGCAAAGAAACTGCAAGGAAGCTGATTGGCTGTTACCTGTGGATATTCTATCAGTTCTTCTACACTGCTTTCTAAGAAGCCGATTGCTTTCTCTAAACTGTTATCATAACCAAATACTGCATCCGGGTCTACAATGGCTTTCAATTTTGTTCCATCCGCGAAGCAGGCAAATGCAAAGTTTCCACCTTCTACCTTAGATACAGTAGCGGAATCTTCCATGCTGACACGCACACGGTAATACGGAACATTTCTTTCCACATCTTCTACCTGCATCCATGCCTTAGTGGTCTGTCCCATGGTCTTCATACTTGTATTATCTACTCCATAGGGAATACAAGATGGCATTCCATCCAAAATTTCCAGTTCGCAGTCATGCATATCTGTATTGGTAATAGTTACCTTACGCACTAATGCTCCTACCTTTTCATCGGGAAGCGTAAAGTATGTTACCTCTGTATCCAAACGATTCACCTCATCCTTTTCCCGAATGGTAAAGGTATTCATTCCGATTTCCATAGAATGAGGCTTATCCTCATTCTGAAAGCTTTCTATATAATATCCGTCTTTTTTCAAAAAAGTACGGAATCCTGTTCTTTTTACATTTTGATATGCCTGATGCGCCGGATAGAATTCCATAATCGCATGGTCTTTATCCTCTACACCGAAGCTTACCACGCCCTGTCCCCGGTTTACATAATAGCACCAGATAGGAATTCCTTTCTTTCCTGAAATGCCCGGAAGAAAACTGGCAAAATTAGATTTTTTTCCGTAATTCTTAATTGTAAATGTCTGTGTCATGTTTTATTCCTCCTGTCTATTTATTTTTCACTCAATTTTACTCTTATCTCATGCACAATATCTTTGTTCAACGAAGCTATCACTTCTTTCGTCAGCACTGCTTCCTGCTCTTTTTCGTCCAGTGTTACCGCTCCAATCTGATAGGTTCCATATTCTTTTCCTGCTGGATTCTCATAAATCACATGGAATTTGCGCCCTGCAAAGGTAAATGAAATCTCTGCCCTGCCCTCTTCATCAAACTGTTCTGCTAAAAGCTTCGGCTGCAATACCAGATTCCCCATTTCTCCACGAATACCGAACATCTGCTGTACTACTGTCATCATGAGCCAGCTTGCTGCACCGGTAAGATAATGGTACATTCCTCTGCCTCTTCCGTCGAAATATTCCGGAATTCCCGGATAAATGCGGCTGTGCTCAAAGTCTGCCGCCTGTTCATATAAGGTATGTAATGCCTTGTAGCCTTCCTTTACAAAGCCACGCTGATACAGAGCATTTCCATACATTACGGTCATATGGGAAAATACTGCTCCATTTTCCTTCTGTCCGTAGGCAAATCCAAACATTCTTCCAAGGTCTGTTTTTACCTCACCAAAATCGGTGTTCAGACGATAGCCTCCGGCTTCTTTTTTATACAGATATTCGTCTGCCGCCTTGGCAATCTCTGCGGTCTGTTCCTCGGTTGCCGTACCGGACATAATGGAAAATACCTGTCCGGTCAGCATCATACGGATACCATCTTCAAAAACGCCTTCCGCCTGTCTGCCATGATTATCGTAATAACTGTTGAACCAGCTATTTTCACTTTCGTCACTTACCCATTCCGTCTTTCTGATATGCTCCTGAACCCAGTCTGCCATTCCTTCTAAGGCGTTTGCTGCTTCCTCACTGGAAATCTTTACTTTCTTTCCGGATATCTCATGAATACAGGAATCCATATACTCTGCCAGAACCTGGTTCTTCTTCTTGGTATCTTCATACATGCCTGGCGCCTGCTTTAACAGCAGTTCCATTTCTTCCGCCAGCTCGATTTCCTCTACTCCATTTTCTACAAACAGACGAAGAAGCTCTGCCAATGTTCTAAAATTCCCGCTGTAAGCGGCAGTAAAGGCTACACTTTCTCCCTTTTCTTCTGCCATATCCAGGGCGTCGTTCCAGTCAGCACCACGCAGTCTGAAATGATTGTGTTCTCCTGTTTCATAGAACGCGGTCAGGTTCTGTAACAGTAAATGTTCTAATATCGTTCCTTCTACCTCGTTCTGCTTCTTATCCTTCTGGATGGTTCCATATGTCGGATTCCATTCGGTATCCGTGCTGGTTCCTCTGCATACCTGTTTATCCTTGAAATATTTCTGTTTTTCCAGTAGAATCTTCCAATCTCCGGTCTGGTCGATGTACAATTTCGTGGTAAGCAAAGGCCAGAAACCGTGGTCCATCCAGACTCTGGTAATGTTATTTCGGTCTGCCACAAATTCTCCAGGCCGGCTTCCAATAATCGTAGCGTTACTTCCATCCATTCGTACTCCTGCGAAGTTATTAAGCAGCATATCCCGTACACCGGATGGTTCCATGACAAGAAGTGCCAGACAATCCTGCCATAAGTCTCTCCATCCTCTTCCGCCTTTTCCATAATCATGATGTGGCAGGAAAGAACAACCGTAGATTCTTCGCAGCATTGGCTGGAAATTTACCCAATACATAAAATTATCAAAGCCGTTGTCCCCGGTATGATAGCTTACATTATTGCAGTCTAACCAATAGTTTTTGGTCTCTTCTAATGTTGCTTCTACCTTTTCTGTTGTCTGGAACGCCTGTATCATCTGAGAAATTTCTTCTCTGTTCTCTGTAAGTCCAATCAGAATCGTATAGGTACTGCTTTCTCCCGGCTGAAGTGTTACTTTATGAAAACGGATGCCGCCCATCGCTTCATAGCCGTCTATGCTGATGTTTTTCTCTACTCCCGGCTGATTTTTTACAACTGCCGCCGGACGTTCCAGACTTCCACCTTCTCCGATAAAGTCCTCAACCACCGGATAGAAGCTTTCTGGTGCTTCTCCTCTTCCGGTTATTCCACATACATAATAAGTCGTATCGTTTACCTGATGTCCCCGCTCATCAAAGGATAAGGTTGGGGTAACTTCTACCCCATATTCTGTTGTCTTAATTCTATGTAACAGCGAGGTCACATGACGATGGTCGCGAATATTGTCTGCGCTTCTTCCATACAGCGGAACCGCTACTACCGGAACAAAAGTCACTGCCATTCTTCCGTTGTTTTTGATTTCCACCTGCATCACTTCTACATTTTTATCCTTTGCCGGAACAAAAGAAGTAATCACAGCTTCTAACTGATACTTTTTTGAACAGCGCCTTAATTCATGCCACATCAGTCCGGCAGTAAGGCTGCTCTCTTCCTGACAATCGGTAAATTTCTCCGCCTGCGCCTGTGCAGAACTTCCTGTAGCGGACCAGCATCCGCCTTGTTCCATACAGCACCAGAAGTTACGGCTTGATTTATTATTATGTAATTCCTCTGCACTTACCGGTTGCAATACAAAATGATTCTGGTCTGTCTTTAAGTCACCTCCCAGATTCGGCGTCACTGCTCCCTTTATTCCTGCTTCTCCTGCTATAGGAAAATACAGATAACTGGTATTTTCCGGCCGATTCAGCACAAAAGTTCCTTTCTTGTCTAAAAATTCATAACCTGACATCTTCTTTTCCTCTCCTTACTTTATCATTTTTCCTGCATATTCTCGAATCATCTGTAATGAGCCGGCATATTCTGCGGCTCCGCCTTCGTTGTTAATTACATGAGAGATTCCCGGATTTCCTGTTATCATAACGGAACAAATATTGTGTACTTTTATATTTTCCAGTTCCGGTACTTCCATGACACAATTCAAATCCACTTTTGCATCTCTGTGATAGGAATAAATTCCAAGTCCCCAGGCTTCGTGATTCTTCACCTGGTCTCCTACCTTATAGGAGGCGTACCCATTTACGGTTCCATCATGGCTCAGCCATTCCTCTTGGTTCGGCACATCATAGGGAATTTCACTCTGGTAAAAAATGGTCTTTCCATTTTCTCCATTCCAGATTGTCTGATATTCCTGAAAATGCTCTACCATCAAAGCATACATGCTTACATCATCACCATTTATGATAATTCCATTTCTGGCAGTGTTACTATCCCAGCCTACCCCATCTCCGTGGTCTGCACGCCATACCCAGAAGTTATCTCCAATTACATAGTCACTGTTTATCTCCACACAGTTCTCTGCCTTGGCACCTTTCGCCTCTGCTCCTCCTACCCGGAAAAACAAATCGCTTAACATCATCGGTGCTTCCTTTAGGTTCTTCTCTTCTTCATTTCCTACCACCAGAAGGTTTTCTGACTCTTCCACTCCTGCATCAAAAAGAATTCCGGCTATCTTTATTCCTGACTGGTCTGCTACTTCCATGCAAGTATTTCCGTTTTCCGCAGACAGTGTTGCAAGTCCCATTCCAAGTACAATGGTATCTTTCTGTTCTACCAGAAGCGGTTCTTCCAGATGATAAATCCCCGGTGTTAAAAGCAGATGCTTGCCTTCCTTTAACGCCCGATTTATGGTATCTGCATCGTCCTCCTCCGCATGTGCCACATAAAATTCTTCTAACGGAATAAAAGTTCCATTATTTTCTTCTTTCCAAGAAACTCCTATACTGTTCTCTCTTATTTCCGGTACAAATACACCGTATCCTTCTTCTTCCTTGTAAACCAGAAACGGCTTTTCCTGTATTTCTTCTGTAGCTTCTACCGTAGTATAAGCAAACGCCGGCCAGGTTCCTATCGGTGCTCCTGCTCTGCCAATACCGCAAAATACAATGTTCCAGTTATCTCCTATCCAGGAGTTCCATTCACAGTTTCTGGATAACCACTGTTGCTGTGAACCGGAATCTACCATAAGCTCTATATTGGAATCTGCCAGGAAGCCTCCGCTTGCCCAGCCATAATTGTCATGCAGATACAGGGCACCATCGATATTTATCCGACGCATAAAGGTCGCCTGGGAAACCGCCCACATAGTATTGCTGCCAATATCTATATTTTCCACACCACGCCAGAAATTACAGGTAGCATTGTGATTGCTGTCATCTCCTAACCAGGTAGCAGAACACTCCAGCGCCGGAATTCTGGTATCTGTCGGTAACATTCCAAGTCCTGATACCTGCATATAATAGCCTACCTGCACTTTGATACTCTCATCATATTCACCTGGTAAGAACAAGACGCTGTAACGTTCTTTCCCAAACTGATTGGTTTCCTGTTGCTCCCAAAGTTCATCTAAGACCTGCTGCACTTCTTCCGGACTATCCTCCGGCGAAAAAATATACACATTCTCACCCAATACTTTGTTATGAAAATTATTTATTTTGTACTTGCTTTCCGACATTGTATTTCCTTTTAAAAACATAATCGTACCTGCCGCTGCCAAAACGACTACTGCAGCGCTAATAACCCTCTTTCGTTTTATCATAACGTCTCCTTACCCTATTCTGGTTTTACACTTCTATTAAACCTCCTTTCCGACTTCAAAAAAATCCATCGTTTTTTAAAGAGGTGTCATATTTTTAGAAACTACAAGCCGAAGGGCAAAAAGCAGAAAAAGTCGTGGGGAGAATTTATTCTCATCCACGACTTTCTCTGTTTTTTAGCATATTGGGCGACAGCCCTAAGCGAGGAATTATGCTATAATTTCGAGCCTTCGGCTTGGGGCTTTCTCAACTTTTAGCATATTGGGCGACAGCCCTAAGCGAGGAATTATGCTATAATTTCGAGCCTTCAGCTTGGGGCTTTCTCAACTTTTAGCGTATTGGGCGACAGCCCTAAGCGAGGAATTATGCTGTAATTTCGAGCCTTCGGCTTACAATTCCCCCTGAAACTTTTCTGACTGTTCCTTAATCAACTCAGCATCAGAAAAATAATTAATCTTCATGGCACTTCTTACCTCATCCAATGTCTGGGCTGCCACTTTTTCTGCTTCTTCACTGCCCTTTTTCAGTACCTCATATACGTACGGAATATCCTTCTGCAATTCTTTTCTGCGGTTACGAATTGGCTCTAATTCTTCCTGCAATACATTGTTCAGGAATTTTTTCACTTTTACGTCTCCAAGTCCACCACGCTGATAATGCGCCTTTAACTCGTCAAGGTTCGCATACTCCGGCAGATAACGTTCAAAATGTTCGTCCTTGCAGAATGCATCAAGATAAATAAATACGGTATTTCCCTCTAATGAACCCGGGTCTTCCACACGCAGATGATTCGGGTCAGTAAACATGCTCATAACCTTTTTCTTAATCTCGTCTGCTTCCTCGGACAGATAAATACAGTTGCCAAGAGACTTGCTCATCTTTGCCTTTCCGTCAATTCCCGGAAGACGTAAGCATGCTTCATTGTCCGGCAGTAAAATCTGCGGCTCTACCAGCGTATCGCCATATACGGAATTGAACTTGTGTACAATTTCTCTGGTCTGCTCTAACATAGGCATCTGGTCTTCTCCTACCGGAACCGTAGTTGCCTTAAATGCAGTAATATCCGCTGCCTGACTGATAGGATAAGTAAAAAATCCAACCGGAATGCTTGCTTCAAAGTTACGCATCTGAATCTCGGACTTTACGGTAGGATTCCGCTGAAGTCTGGAAACAGTAACCAGATTCATATAGTAAAAGGATAATTCACACAGCTCCGGTATCTGGGACTGGATGAATAGGGTAGACTTTGCCGGGTCTAATCCACATGCCATATAGTCTAACGCAACCTCCACGATATTCTGACGCACTTTTTCCGGATTATCTGCGTTATCCGTCAATGCCTGTGCATCTGCAATCATAATAAAAATCTTATCGAATTCCCCGGAATTCTGTAATTCTACTCTTCGTTTCAAAGACCCTACATAATGTCCTACATGAAGCTTTCCTGTTGGTCTGTCTCCGGTTAAAATAATTTTGCTCATTTCTTCTCCTCCTATATTTCACCATATTTTTATGGTAGAACAAAGTGTGCTCCGCACACTCTCGCGAATATACATTACCTATCAAGCGGAACACACTTTGCCGCGCCGAGCACAGTCGCTTGCGACATAATT
>CASFBK010000009.1 GCA_949292785.1 uncultured Eubacteriales bacterium | reverse complement strand
CTGTTATATATAAAATAAGGACTGGAAGCTCATCCGAGAGCCTTCAGCCCAGTCATTATCATAGAAGATCTGTATTTACAGACTTTTATTCACACACTCAGACTGTCCCATTTCTGCCTGTACAGAGACACTCTCTGCTATCAATTAAGAATAATATTAAAATTTCCATATTTGCATGAATGTCATAGCTTAATGCTGATTGCTGTTAAAATGTGTCTTAATGGCAGCAAAACTCTCTGCACTGATAACATGCTCAATCCGGCAGGCATCTTCCGATGCGACTTCCGGTGTCACACCAAGGGCTATCAGCATACTGGTTAGAATATTATGCCGCTCATAAATCATTTCTGCAATTTCTCTTCCTGCATCTGTCAGGGTAATATAGCCGGATTCGGAAACCTTAATATGTTCCTTTTCCCGTAAATGCTTCATGGCAACACTGACGCTGGACTTTTTGAAGCCAAGCTCCGTAGCTACATCAATCGAACGTACGACAGGTAACCTTTGGCTTAAAATTAAAATTGTTTCTAAATAGTTTTCCGCTGATTCATTCGTTTTCATGCAAAATCCCCTTTTTCATAAAATAAAAGTTAGTTTTAAATAACCATACTATAACATAAAAATTCGAAAAAAGCAAATTGAGAAAATTTATCAATAATGTTCTTGACAACTAATAATTGTTAGAATATACTAACTACGTAAAAGTAAATGAGATTCATTATCAAATACGAAAAGAGGATGAGAATGATGCCTTTGACAATGGCGAAAACCGGAGAAGCAAATGTAATCAAAAAAATCGGTGGAAAAGAAGAAACCAGAAGATTTTTGGAGAATCTTGGATTTGTGACAGGCGGATTAGTGACTGTTGTGTCTGAGATTGGCGGAAACATGATTGTTAATGTGAAAGAGTCAAGAGTTGCCATTAATAAAGATATGGCAAATAAAATAATGATATAAAGGAAGGAAAAAAACATGACATTAAGACAAATTCCATGTGGAAAGACCGTTAAGGTATGTAAGCTCAATGGAGAAGGCCCGGTAAAGCGCCGGATTATGGACATGGGGATTACAAAGGGAGTAGAGGTGTTTGTTAGAAAAGTAGCACCGTTGGGCGACCCGGTAGAGGTTACCGTAAGAGGGTATGAGCTGTCATTGCGAAAAGCAGATGCAGAAATGATTGAAGTAGAATAATTTTTGCCCAAAGGTTAGCTTTAACTAATTTTGGTAAGAAAAGACAAACAAGGAAGGATAAGGATTTCATATGTCAGTAAAGATAGCATTAGCAGGTAATCCAAACTGCGGAAAAACAACATTATTTAATGCACTGACCGGTTCTAATCAGTTTGTAGGAAACTGGCCGGGAGTAACAGTAGAGAAAAAAGAAGGAAAGTTAAAAGGACATAAGGATGTCGTTATTATGGACTTACCGGGAATTTATTCCCTGTCTCCATACACTTTGGAAGAAGTGGTAGCCAGAAATTACTTAATCGGTGAAAGACCGGATGCCATTTTAAATATTGTAGATGGAACAAATATTGAGCGTAACCTGTATTTGTCTACACAGTTGATGGAGCTTGGAATTCCGGTTATTATGGCAGTCAACATGATGGATATTGTCAACAAGAACGGTGACAAGATACATATTAAAAAGTTAAGTGAGAAGTTAGGCTGTGAAGTAGTTGAGATTTCAGCGTTAAAGGGAACCGGAATCAAAGAAGCAGCAGAAAAAGCAGTAAAGCTTGCACAGAATAAAAATGCAAAGCCACCGGTACATACCTTTGCACCGGAAGTAGAAAGCGTTCTGGCTTCTATTGAAGATAAGCTTGGTTCTGATGTTCCACAGGAACAGAAGCGTTTCTTTGCTATTAAGCTGCTGGAAAAGGACGATAAGATTTCCACACAGTTGAAAAAGGTTCCTGACGTGACAGCAGAGATTTCCACGATTGAAAAGGAAATGGATGATGATACAGAAAGTATTATCACCAATGAAAGATATGTATATATTTCTTCTATTATCAAAGAATGTTATACAAAACAGAGCAAAGAGAAACTGACAATTTCTGATAAGATTGATAAAGTTGTAACAAACCGTTTCCTGGCATTACCGATTTTTGCCGTAGTTATGTTCCTGGTATATTATGTTTCTGTTACAACGGTTGGTGCAATCGTTACAGACTGGACCAATGATACCTTGTTCGGAGAATGGATTGTTCCGGGTGCACAGACCTTGTTTGAAAATATCGGTTGTGCAGACTGGCTGACCGGATTGATTGTTGACGGTATTATCTCCGGTGTAGGTGCAGTTCTCGGATTCGTTCCGCAGATGCTCGTATTGTTCATTTTCCTTGCATTTTTGGAAAGCTGTGGATATATGGCGAGAGTTGCATTTATCATGGATAGAATTTTCCGTAAGTTCGGACTTTCCGGAAAATCCTTTATTCCTATGTTGATCGGAAGCGGATGTGGTGTACCTGGTGTTATGGCGAGCCGTACCATTGAAAACGACAGAGACCGTAAGATGACCATTATGACAACTACATTTGTTCCTTGTGGAGCAAAAATGCCAATCGTTGCATTGATTGCAGGTGCATTGTTTGACGGCGCATGGTGGGTTGCACCAAGTGCTTACTTTGTAGGAATTGCCGCAATTATCTTCTCTGGAATTATTTTAAAGAAAACAAAGATGTTTGCAGGAGAGCCGGCTCCTTTCGTAATGGAACTTCCGGCATACCACTGGCCTACCGTTGGAAACGTATTAAGAAGCATGTGGGAACGTGGTTGGTCCTTTATTAAAAAGGCAGGAACTATTATTCTTTTATCTACCGTTATACTCTGGTTCTTACAGGGATTTGGATGGGTAGACGGTTCCTTTGGAATGTTAGATGCAGAGCAGTTAGATGATAGTATTTTAGCATCAATCGGAAGCGTAATTGCACCAATCTTTGCACCACTTGGATGGGGCGATTGGAAGATGGCAGTTGCAGCCGTAACCGGACTTATTGCAAAAGAAAACGTAGTTGGTACCTTTGGTATTCTCTTCGGATTTGGTGAAGTAGCAGAAGACGGAGCAGAGATTTGGGGACAGCTTGCAGGAAGCATGACAGCAATCGCAGCTTATTCCTTCCTGGTATTCAACCTGTTGTGTGCACCTTGCTTCGCAGCAATGGGAGCCATCAAGCGTGAGATGAACAATGCAAAATGGTTCTGGTTTGCGATTGGATATCAGACCGTTCTGGCATACATCGTATCTCTGTGTGTATACCAGGTTGGAACATGGATTACTACCGGAGTATTTGGAATTGGAACAGTAATTGCACTTATCTTTATTGCAGCATTTATTTACCTGCTGTTCCGTCCATATAGAGAAAGCAGCACATTAAAAGTAAAAGGCATGGTGGGAGCAAAATAGAATGAGAACACAAATGCAGAAAGACATGATACTGGAAAAACTGAAAGAAAACGGATGCAGGATTACCAAGCAGCGCCGTCTGATTTTAGATGTGATTCTGGAGGAAGATTGCGCCTGCTGTAAGGAAATCTTCTATAAGGCATCAGAGAAAGATGAAGGTATTGGTGCGGCAACGGTATACCGTATGGTGAACATGTTAGAGGAAATAGGAGCAATCGACAGAAAGAATATGTATAAGGTTGCATATTCCCCCAACTGTCTTTTGGAAAATGCGTGTACAGTAATCCTGGATGATGACAGTAGCTATAACCTTTCTGCAAAGGAGTGGAATGAAGTGATTCGCAGAGGACTGAATGCCTGCGGTTACTTGAAAAATCAGGGGATTGAGTCTGTCACTATTTCAGGATGTGATTGCAAAGAAAAGACATGCTAGAATTTCATATATGATAAAAGCAGTAAGGATATTCTCTCTGAAGCACAGAGGGGATATCCTTTTTTTTGCTCTATAGGAAATACCCTGTTGTGTTAAAGTGTAAAATTGTGAAATATGGCATTTAAAACAGAACAACTTGTTGCGCAACCAAAAACACAAAAATAATGTGAAATATGTACAAAAAATGGACGATTTATATATAAAAAATGCATGTTGACAACAGAAATTATTGTTGATATACTCAAATTATAGAACAACCGATTGCGCAACGGTGAACAACGGGAGCACCAAGAGAAAAGGAGAGAAAACATGGATAAATTTGTGGTAAACATTATTCATCGTCCGGAAATGGTTCCAGAGTACGCGGAGAAAGTAACTGGACATGGAAAGGAAGAGGATATCGGAAGAAAATCATTACTGACAGAATCACTGGATATTTTCAAAACACAGCAGCGACTTGCCCATGAGAACGGACTGAAAACCACCATACAGATGACATATGCAAGTCTTTTCAATGACGAAGCGGTAGAGTTAGCAAAAGCAGACCATGAGACATATGGAGATGAGATTGCGCTCTCCCTGTTGGGATTGCCTTGTAACGAATTTCGTGAGAAATACAAGACCAAGGATTTTTGTATCTGGATGTTTTCCATGGAAGATAAGAAATCCATTGTAGATGATGTGTTTGAAAAGTTTTATGAGCGTTTTGGATTTTATCCGGAATCTACCGGTTCCTATTACATGGATGCAGACCTGACCAATTATATCAAAGAGAAATATCCTATGGTAAAATGCGCCGTTGCAACCTGTTGGGAAGAAGGACCCAAGGCATATCACACCTGTAACAATTCCTGGTATACCTTATTCGATGGTGGTCCATGGGCGCCGTGGATTCCTTCTAAGCAGAATACCCATGCACCGGCGGCAGATGAGAGTGAAGACTCCGGAATTGTAGCGATTCCACACTTATCCCGCGACCTGCTGGCTTGCTATGACGGAAACGGCTCCAACTTCGGAACCCATCCCCAGAACGTACTGCGCGGTATGATTTATGATTCCAAGACCTGGGAATATCCTTATCTGTATAACCTGATTGACCAGTATCGTTCTTTGGAAAAATACAACAACGGGTATGCTTATAATATGATGTTTGTAGGACCGGGCTGGATGAACAAAATGGGACGCTGGGAGGCACCATACGAATTATTGGAAAAATCCTATTCAGACGGTTGTGCTTACTATGGAAAATTGAAAAAAGAAGGAAAGCTCATTGATATGACTATGGCAGAGTTTGCCGATTACTACCGTCAGAAAAAATCATATAAAGAGCCGGAATGTGCGCTTTGGAGAGACATTCTCTATGGCTCTGACAAGCAGGTCTTCTGGTACACAGACCCATATATGAGAGCCTGCGTCAATATGGACCAGGGCGGCGCTATCGTTGACCTTCGCCCGTATGCAGCAAAGCTGGAGTGGCAGGTAGGAATCGGAACACCGCATGTACAGGATGCTTCGTATCCATTCCTGATTCAGGAAAAATATCGTGCCGGCTATTTTACCCATTATGCAGGAGAAGGAACTGTGCGCAGTGCAAAGCTTTCCCACAACGGAGAAGAAGTAGACTTGTGCTTATGCCGCACCAAGGCTCATTTTTCACAGGAAGGAAATACCCGTATCCTGACCCTTGATCCGGTGGAGATTGAATTTGCGGACCTGACCGTAAAGCTTCAGACAAAGATTTCCTTTGAGGAAGGGGCATCCAATATCAAGATGGAAAGAACCATTTTAGAGATGAGCGACCCCGCGGCAGAAGTAGAACTGAACGAATACATGGTAGCATGCTATGGCACAACAGAATATCCGGAGGATATGACCGGAATTACGCTGGCGTGTGAAGGAAGTGAGACAAAGAGCATTTCTTACGAGTATAAGTGCAGAGAAGAGAGCCTGGAAGGCGCAAAAGCAGTCAGCGCAGTGATTCCGGCTATCCAGACAAAAGTATCTCTGACTCCTTCCGCTGATGCAGAAGGATACATAAAGGAAGGTTACGCATTCTCCCCGATGTTTACATTGGGATATAAGAAAAAAGTTTCGGATAAGGAGGTATTTGCGACATGGCTCAATCTGGAAAAGGCAAATTAAATTACCGTTGTCCGTCCTGCTTTATGAGGGACTTGGACATTGATATGTTCTATGACAAAGAGAAAAAAGAATATTACTGCATTCGTTGTCAGTACAGCGGAACAGAAGAAGATGTTCTGGCAAAAAATGAAATGGTACGGTTCCGTTATCGCGATATGATGAAACGTTTTGAGAAGTTTGATTTCGATTAAGTAAGGTGAAAAATCAAATAAAAACAGGGAATGAAGAAAAAAAAGGCTTCGTTCCCTGTTTTGGCACAAAGGGAGGGAAAAGAATGGAAGAATTTATCAAGGGTGTGGATTTGTCTACTATGGCAGAGCTAGAGAGGCTTGGAGTGAAATATTATAATCACGGAGTAGAAGGCGATGTGCTGGACATTCTGATGGAATATGACATTAACGCGGTGCGCCTGCGTTTGTGGCACAATCCTTATTCGGAGTCCGGAGAGCCTTACGGAGCGGGCACAAATGACCTTGCAGTTACTCTTCAGATGGCAAAAAAGGTGCGGCAAAGGGGGCTGGATTTTCTGCTGAACCTTCATTACAGCGATTTCTGGACCGACCCGGGCAAGCAGATAAAGCCAAAGGCATGGAGGAATTATTCCCTGGAAGAGCTGGAACAGGCAATGTATGATTATACTGTAGCGGTCATGGAGGCTATGGTTAAGGCAGATGCGGTTCCGACCATGGTTCAGGTGGGAAATGAGCTCTCTAATGGAATTCTCTGGCCGGAGGGTGAGGTTCCCAACTACGATAACCTTGCAAGATTTGTAAGTAGCGGAATCCGCGGCGTAAAGGCGGTAATTCCGAATATGAAGATTATGATTCATCTGGATAACGGAGGAAATAACGAGCTGTACCGCAGATGGTTTGACAATTATTGTAAACGGGGCGAGGATTTTGATGTGATTGGCTTGTCCTATTATCCCTTCTGGCATGGAAGCCTTGATAGCCTTAGCAATAACATGAAGGATATTGCGAAGCGTTACAACAAAGAAGTGATAATAGCAGAGGTATCTATGGGCTATACCATGGAGGACTATGCAGCCTATGAAAAACTGGAGCCACAGGAACGAAAGGGTATGGCAACCAAGCCTTCTTTGGTAGAAAAGATAGAGTATCCCATGACAAAGCAGGGGCAGAGTGACTTTATACTGGATATAATGAAGCGGCTAAAAGAGATACCGGAAAACAAGGGACGTGGATTTTATTACTGGGAGCCGGCGTGGATTCCAATTTCTGGTTCCGGCTGGGCAACGGAAGCCTCTCTTAAGTATATGAAGGATAAGGGACCCTGCGGAAACGAATGGGCAAATCAGGCATTGTTTGACTACGAGGGAAATGCCCTTCCCGCACTGGAAGTGATTCGGGATTTTAAAGGTTAAAATAAGAGAGAAGATGAAATAAATGAGAGAAATGAACGGTTTAGATTACGCTATAATTGTTCATTTCTCTTTTTCTTTGTGAAAATGTATGCTATAATATGAACGCTTTGGGAGCTTAGTGGTTATGATGAATAACGATGATATGCGGAAATAGCGTATGGGAGCACCTTGCGTAAACCCGTGCATATATTAGAAACAGAGAATAAAATCATTATAAAGAATGATGACAGACAGGAGAGACAGAAATGAATATAGCAGTTGGATTATTAATTCCATTTTTAGGAACAACACTTGGTGCAGCCTGTGTGTTCTTTTTGAAAAATACAATAAAACCGTTGGTGCAAAAGTCATTGCTTGGTTTTGCATCCGGCGTTATGGTGGCGGCATCCGTATGGTCTTTGCTGATACCGGCGATTGATATGTCAGAGGAAATGGGAAAGCTTGCGTTTGTTCCGGCGGCAGTAGGATTTTCATTGGGAATTCTATTTTTGTTGGGAATGGACAGACTGATTCCGCATTTACATATGAATGCTGACAAGCCGGAGGGGCCGGAAACAAACCTAAAAAAAACAACCATGCTGGTACTGGCTGTTACCCTTCACAATATACCGGAGGGAATGGCAGTTGGTGTGGTGTTTGCGGGACTTTTGACAGGAGAAAGCGGAATTACCGTAGCGGGAGCCTTTGCTCTGGCAATCGGAATTGCGATTCAGAACTTTCCGGAAGGAGCTATTATTTCTCTTCCGTTGAAAAGTGAAGGAGGCAGCAAAGGAAAGGCGTTTTTCTATGGCATGGCATCGGGAATCGTAGAGCCGATTGGGGCAGGAATTACCATTTTATTGACAGGACTGGTGGTTCCGTTTTTACCGTATCTTTTGTCCTTTGCGGCGGGAGCTATGATTTATGTGGTGGTGGAAGAACTTCTGCCGGAGGCATCGGAAGGGGAACATTCCAATATCGGAACCATTGGATTTGCATTTGGATTTGTAATCATGATGATATTAGATGTGGCACTGGGATAATTATCTCAGTGCTTTTTTTGAGGGTTTTTGAGAAAAGCCGTTCAATAACTATCTTGAAAAATAGGATGACTTCCTGTATGATATCCATAGGTTAGTAAAAACTAACCAAAGAAAGAAAAGACTAACTGAAAGGATGACAAAATTCAATGAGCAGGGAAATGGTGTATCTGATTACTAACATGAATATGAAAATGTTGGATGCTCAGCTTGCACTGCAGTGTGCCCCGGTACTGATGAACTACAAAATATCGAATCTTTTGATTGTGGAAAAGGAAAAAATCAGTCAGGTCATGCAGTTGTTTCCCAAGACAGAATTATCCTGTAAGCTGTTGATGGTATCGGGAGAAAAAGCGGCTTTTCTAATTTATCGGGAACAGGAATTGATTTCCTATCTGGAGCGTATAGAGGTTCGGGAAATGATGGAGAACTTTGGATATGCAAGATATAGCTTAGAAGAGATATTAAAAGAATTTTCTGCAAGGTATACCCAATATGTAGAGGAAGATGGGGAGTTTCCTCATGAGATGGGTCTGCTGTTAGGATATCCGGTAGAGGATGTGGCAGGATTTATCCGGAATGAGGGGGAGAATTTTTTGTATTCCGGATATTGGAAAGTATATACCAATCTTTCCGAGGCGCTGAAGCATTTTGAACGATATGACCAGGCAAAAGAAACAGCAGTCAGGATGGTTTCGGAAGGAAAAAATATTTTTCATATATTGAATCACGAAGCTTTTCAGGATAGGCAATGGAAACAGGTCATGATTTAGGAGGAATTGATATGAGTAAAATTATTGTAGCGTTTTGGTCTCAGACCGGAAATACAGAAGCTATGGCAAATGCCATCGGAAGAGGAATTACAGCAGCAGGAAAAGAAGCAGAGGTGCTTCCGGTTTCTGCCGTATCTGTAGATGATTTAAAGCAGGCAGATTGTTTTGCATTAGGATGCCCGGCTATGGGAGCAGAAGTGTTAGAAGAATGCGAAATGGAACCATTTGTAACTGAGGTGGAAGGTTTTGCAGCCGGCAAGAAAATTGCACTGTTTGGCTCTTATGGATGGGGCGACGGTCAGTGGATGCGTGACTGGGAAGAACGAATGACAGCAGCAGGAGCAACAGTGGTAAACGGAGAAGGTTTAGCGATACATGAAACACCGGATGCATCCGGTGAAGCAGAATGCGAGAGTCTGGGAAAACAGTTAGCATCTCTGTAAAGAGGCAATTTTACATAATTGATATGCAGGCTGTCGTAACAGACAGCCTGGCTTCCATAAAAGATAGCATAATTGATTGAGAGAAGAAAGGAAAAGAATAATGAGCGTAGTAATTATTGGAGGACATGACAGAATGGTCTGTCAATATAAAAAAATCTGTAAGGCACATCAGTGCAGAGCGAAAGTATTTACCCAGATGTCAGGAAATTTAAAGGAAAAAATCGGAAGTCCTGATTTGATTGTGTTATTTACGAATACCGTATCTCATAAAATGGTACGCTGTGCACTGACCGAAGCGGAACGCACCAATGCAGATGTGGTACGCTGTCATACCAGCAGCGGAACAGCATTAGAAGAAATTTTGTCAGAAAAGTGCAGTGCATAATAAAAGAAAACACAGGGCATACTACCAGAAAAGGTAAAAAGGAGAAAAAATATGGATAAATATCTTTGTGAACCCTGTGGATATGTATATGACCCGGAGGTAGGAGACCCTGATAATGGGATTGCTCCGGGAACTGCGTTCGAGGATATACCCGATGACTGGGTGTGCCCATGGTGCGGATTAGGAAAAGAAGTGTTTGTAAAAGAAAAATAATGGAAAAGGATTGTCTAAAATTATTGACAAGATACATGGTTATATGATAATCTTTTTCCTAGATGTGCGAAAACAGAAATGGGTTGTTTTCATAGTCGCATTATTGATTGAGTTAGAAGCTCAAATTTTATAAGTTGGTTACTTAAAACCAGTGTGGTATACACATCAACTTGTGAAGTGGTCAATAAGAGTAGTAAAAGTAAGTATTTGCTATATAGACTCTGGAAACCCTATCTGTGAATAAATGCACATAGTATTTTTAAATGGAAAATACTACTATATGTGAATAATCAGACGCAGGTGATGATAGAAGTATATCATTACCTGCGTTTTTTTGCGCGATTCAGCAGACAGAACATGAAATATCACAAAATTTCTGTTTACAGAAAATTTTGTGATATGACATGAGCAGGAGCAACGCGAACGGAACATGGAGAAGAAGATGAAAACATTGACACAGAATGATGCACCTATTTATGAGGCGTTAAAACAATTTCAGAAAAAAAGAGTGGTTCCATTTGATGTACCGGGCCATAAGCGGGGAAAAGGAAATCCCGAACTAAAGGAGCTTTTAGGGGAACAGTGTGTTTCTAATGATGTGAATTCCATGAAGCCTCTGGATAACCTGTGCCATCCGGTATCGGTGATACGGGAGGCAGAACAGCTGGCGGCAGAGGCCTTTGGGGCGGCAAATGCTTTTTTTATGGTAGGAGGAACTACCTCTGCGGTACAGAGTATGATTTTGAGCGTTTGTAAACGGGGAGAGAAGATTATTTTACCAAGAAATGTACATAGAAGTGTAATCAATGCCATGATTTTGGGCGGTGCCCATCCGGTATATGTAAATCCGGATGTAGATAAGCGTTTGGGAATTCCCCTTGGAATGAAATTGTCTCAGTTAGAAAAGGCAATGAAAGAAAATCCGGATGCCAAAGCGGTATTGGTAAACAATCCTACCTATTATGGGATTTGCTCCGATTTGCGTTCCATTGTAAAGCTGGCGCATGAACACGGAATGATGGTACTGGCAGATGAAGCCCACGGAACACATTTTTACTTTGGGGAGAGTCTTCCGGTGTCAGCCATGGCGGCGGGAGCAGATATGGCGGCAGTCAGCATGCATAAGTCGGGAGGAAGTCTGACCCAAAGCTCCTTTTTACTGACCGGACCAAAGGTAAATGAAGGATATGTAAGACAGATTATTAATTTGACCCAGACCACCAGCGGTTCCTATCTGCTGTTGTCGAGTCTGGATATTTCCAGAAGAAACCTTGCCATCCGCGGAAGAGAAGAGTTCTTTAAGGTGATTGGGAAGGCAAGATATGCAAGAGAAGAGATTAACAGAATCGGAGATTATTATGCGTATTCTAAAGAGCTGATAAATGGGGACAGTATTTTTGATTTTGATGAAACAAAGTTGTCCGTGTATACCTTAGATGTTGGTCTGGCAGGAATCGAAGTCTATGATTTACTGCGGGATGAATATGACATTCAAATCGAGTTTGGCGATATCGGAAATATTCTTGCGTACATATCCATTGGAGACCAGCAGAAGAATATTGAACGTCTGGTGGGAGCGTTATCAGAGATACGCCGACGTTTCCGCAAGGACAAGGCAGGAATGCTGACGCAGGAATATTTAGCCCCTAAGGTGGTGGTGACACCTCAGGAAGCCTTTTATGCCGAAAAGGAATCTCTGCCTATGATGGAGACAAAGGGAAGAATCTGCAGCGAGTTTGTAATGTGCTATCCCCCCGGAATTCCAATTCTTGCACCGGGAGAAGAGATTACCGGAGATATTCTGCATTATATTCAATATGCCAAGGAAAAGGGATGTTCCATGACGGGTACAGAAGACCCTGCCATTGAGCGGTTGAATGTATTGAAAAATATTTAGAGATATGAGCGGAAAGAACCGGAATAAAAGATGAATGAAAGAACAGATATGAGGAAAAAAGATGGAAATATGGTTTTCAGAAAATCATACGGATGATGTGAAGCTTTCGATTCGTGTGGACCGACAGCTCTACAGTGTCCAAAGTGATTATCAGAGGATTGATGTGTTTGATTCTAAGGAATTTGGCAGAGTGCTGACCTTAGACGGTTATGTAATGCTGACAGAGCGGGATGAATTTATTTTTCATGAAATGCTGGTGCATGTGCCGATGGCGGTTCATCCCAATGTGCGAAAAGTATTGATTATCGGCGGTGGGGACGGCGGTGTGGTAAGAGAGCTGTCTCATTATCCGGAGATTGAAAGCATTGATTTGGTAGAAATAGACCCCTTACTGGTAGAGGTCAGCAAGAAATATCTGCCAAATATCTCCTGCAGGATGGATGAGGAACGGCTGAATCTTTACTGTACGGATGCCCTGCGTTTCATGCGTATCAAAGAAAATGAATACGATTTGATTATTGTGGATTCTACGGACCCCTTTGGACCGGGGGAGATTCTGTTTACCAAAGAATTTTACGGAAGCTGCTATAAGGCATTGACAGAAGAGGGGATTATGATTCACCACAACGAAAGTCCTTTCTATATGGAGGAGGCGGCATGGTGTCAGCGGATTCATAAGAGAGTCTGTGACATTTTTGAGGAAAGTGCGGTATATCAGGCACATCTTCCGACGTATCCCTCCGGGCACTGGCTTTTTGGATTTGCATCAAAAAAATATCATCCATTAAATGACCTTGCACCGGAAAGATGGAATATGCGGGGGATTCATACCCGTTACTATACCACGAGACTTCACCAGGGAGCCTTTGCGCTGCCTGCTTATGTAGAAGAAATGCTGCGGGAAGTAGAGTAGAAGACATAAAAAAACTGAGATAAATATGGAAGCAGAAGCGGGAAAAAGGCAGAAAAGGGAAAGAAAGGAGTAAGAAATGCTGGAGAAAAATATCGAGACATTTATCGGCTGTGATGCAGAGTATGAAGATGCACAAATTGTGTTGTTTGGAGCGCCCTTTGACTCCACGACATCGTACCGCCCGGGTACGCGGTTTGCCAGTCGGGCCATCCGTCAGGAATCCTATGGATTGGAAACCTATAGTCCCTATCAGGATGAAGATTTGGAGGATTATGCAGTATTTGACAGCGGTGATTTGGAGCTTTGCATAGGCGATTCGAAAATAGCATTGGAACAGATAGAGGAACGGACAAGGATTATATTAGAAGATGGAAAACTGCCATTTCTCATAGGAGGAGAACATCTGGTGACCTTAGGTGCAGTTCGTGCAGCAGCGGAGAAATATCCTGACCTTCATATTCTGCACTTTGATGCACATACGGATTTGCGGCAGGAATATCTGGGAGTAGAATTGTCCCATGCCTGTGTATTGCGCAGGTGCCATGATATTCTGGGAGATGGAAGAATCTTTCAGTTTGGAATTCGTTCCGGAGAGCGGGCAGAATTCCAATGGAGCAAGGAAGGACATGTGACCACCCACAAATTCAACTTTGACGGGTTAGAAGAGGTGTTAAAACAACTGGAAGGAAAACCGGTGTATTTTACCATAGATTTGGATGTATTAGACCCGTCTGTTTTCCCGGGAACAGGAACCCCGGAGGCAGGGGGCGTGGGATTTATGGAACTATTAGATGCCATATATGAATCCTGCTATGCGCTTGATATTGTTGGCTGCGACGTGAATGAGCTGTGTCCGCCCTGCGACATGAGCGGTGCATCTACCGCAGTAGCCTGCAAGGTGGTACGGGAATTTTTATTAGCATTGTTAAAAAAACAGAAATAGGGAATCAGAACAAGAATAGAAATAAAATCTGGATTTAATTTTTTATAAAATGTGCGAGAATCAGGAGGAAGAAAATGAGAAAATTAATGATTATCGGCTGCGGAGGCGTAGCAAGTGTTGCCATTCATAAGTGTTGTCAGAACAGTGAGTTTTTCGATGAAATCTGTATTGCAAGCCGGACAAAGTCCAAGTGTGATGCGTTAAAGGAAAAGCTGGAAGGAACTACTTCCGTAAAAATCACCACAGCCCAGGTGGATGCGGACAATGTAGCAGAACTGGTTGCATTAATCCAAAAGGAACAGCCTCAGGCAGTATTAAATCTGGCGCTTCCTTATCAGGACTTAACCATTATGGATGCCTGCTTAGAAACCAAGGTACACTACATTGATACGGCAAATTATGAACCGGAGGATACGGCGAAGTTTGAATATAAATGGCAGTGGGCGTATCGGGAACGCTTTGAACAGGCCGGAATTACGGCATTATTAGGAAGCGGCTTTGACCCGGGAGTTACCAGTGTGTTTTCTGCTTATGCCTTAAAGCATTATTTTGATGAAATCAATTATATTGATATTTTGGACTGTAATGCAGGAGACCATGGATATCCATTTGCTACCAATTTTAATCCGGAAATCAATATCCGTGAAGTGTCTGCGAAAGGCTCTTACTGGGAGGATGGACACTGGGTAGAGACAGAACCAATGGAAATCAAGCGTGTGTACAATTTCCCGGAAATCGGAGAGAAGGACATGTATTTGCTTCATCACGAAGAAATTGAATCCCTTGCACTCAATATTCCGGGCATCAAAAGAATCCGTTTCTTCATGACCTTTGGACAGAGCTATCTCACCCATCTGAAATGCTTAGAAAACGTAGGTATGACAAGCATTGAACCGATTATGTATGAAGGAAAAGAAATCGTTCCGCTGCAGTTCTTAAAGGCAGTATTGCCAGACCCATCCTCATTAGGCCCAAGAACAAAAGGAAAGACAAATATCGGCTGTATTTTTATCGGGAAAAAGGATGGCGTCGAAAAGAAGCTCTACATTTATAACACCTGTGACCATCAGGAGTGCTACAAGGAGGTCGGCTCCCAGGCAGTTGCTTATACCACCGGAGTTCCGGCAATGATTGGAGCCATGATGGTGATGAGCGGAAAGTGGCAAAAGCCCGGGGTATATAATATTGAAGAATTTGATCCGGACCCATTTATGGATGCCCTGAACAAATGGGGACTTCCTTGGAAAATTTCAGAGAATCCGGATTTGGTAGAGTAAATGGAGAATCATAGATTATCATGAAAATAGAAGAACTTAAGACCCCCTGCTACCTTGTAGAGGAAGAGAAGTTGAAAAAGAATCTGAAGGTTTTGCAGTATGTAATGGAAGAAACCGAATGCCATATCCTGTTGGCGCAGAAAGCATTTTCCATGTACCACAGTTATCCGTTGCTTGGAGAATATTTAAGCGGAACGACTGCAAGCGGATTGTATGAGGCGAAGCTTGGAGCAGAGGAAATGGGAAAGGAAAATCATGTTTTTTCCGGGGCATACCGGGAAGATGAGTTTGAAGAAATTGCAGAGCTTTGCGACCATATTGTATTTAATTCCATCGGGCAGCTTTTAAAGTTTCAGGAAACTGCAAGAGCAAAAGGAAAAAGTATTGGAATTCGTATCAACCCGGAATGTTCTACCCAGGAGGGGCATGCGATTTATGACCCCTGTGCGCCCGGTTCCCGTCTTGGAATTACGCTGGAACAGCTGGAAAAGGTGGCGAAGCAGGAGATTTTGGCAGAACGGGAATATACCGCGGAACAGGTAGAGACTGCAATAGAAAACCTGTTAGCAGGAGTGGAAGGCTTGCATTTCCATACCCTTTGCGAGCAGAATTCCGACGATTTGAAAACAACCTTAGAGGCAGTGGAAGAAAAGTTTGGTTTTCTTTTAAGGAAAATGAAATGGCTGAATATGGGAGGCGGACACCACATTACAAGAAAGGATTATGATGTGGAACTGCTGATTTCCTGTATTCGCCATATGCAGGAAACTTACGGTCTGGAAATCTATCTGGAACCGGGAGAAGCAGTGGCATTAAACGCCGGACTTCTGGTGACAAGGGTGCTGGATATTACAGAAAACGGTGGAATAAAAAATGTTATTTTAGATACCTCTGCTGCATGTCATATGCCGGACGTACTGGAGATGCCCTACCGCCCGCCGCTTCGGGACAGCGGAGAACCGGAGGAAAAGGCATATACCTACCGCCTGGGAGGTCCCACCTGCCTTGCAGGAGATGTAATAGGAGATTATTCCTTTGACAAAGAATTAACAATCGGGCAGACGTTGGTATTTGAGGATATGGCGATTTATTCCATGGTGAAGAATAATACCTTTAACGGAATGAAGCTGCCGGATATTGTATGGAAAAGCGGAGAGGATTGCCGTATTGTGAAAGAATTCGGTTATGAGGACTTTAAGATGCGGTTGTAAGGGAAATGAGGGGAAGAACAAAATGTCAGAAAAAGAGAAATTATTACAACAATCAGGAAAACATTATCGCGTTCATTGGAGCGGATATTTTATACTATGTTGTCAGGCTGCATTGCCGTTGCTGATTGGAGGATTATTGCAGCACTTCATTTTGGAAAAAAATGATATATTGGACTCAGCGGCGCCGGTGTATGCCTTTTTCCTGCCTCTAATGATAATTGCGATGATTTTGAATCTGTTTATAGGACGAGTGCTTGCAGTTTTTGTGGAAAAAGGATTTTACGCATTGCGAGAAGTGGAATTATCCAAATGGAACAATTTTGACAATGAGGAGAAAATGATTTTTATTCCGTATGATAGTATTCAGAAAATCCAGTATAAACCGACAACTAAGAATAGACCGAATCATAGAAGTGACCATTCTGCGGTAGAATTGACCTTTACCTATACGGATGAGGCAAGCGGACAGACATTTACAGATATTTGTGTACTTAGATGTGGAGCATTTACCAGAGCGGCAAGGGATTTCGCGAAAATGATTAGGAAAAAATCAGGAAGAGCGATTCCGGTGGAAAGTGACAAGGTTTCTTTTTTTATTTTCATAGGAGCTGTGACTGCGTTTTATGTGATTTTGTTCGCAGTTAGCTGGTAAAAATACCTTTCCGTAGTATAATGAATGAAAAATAAGAATAAGAAAGGACGGCAAGGAGAAAGGATGGCACGTAAAACAGCAAAAGAAAAACTTGCATTAGAAATGATAGAGCGTCTTCGGGCAGAGTACCCCGATGCACAATGTACCCTGGACTACAATCAGGCGTGGAAGCTGTTAGTCAGCGTTCGTCTGGCAGCCCAGTGCACCGATGCCAGAGTAAATGTGGTAGTAGAAAAGCTGTACGAAAAATATCCTACGGTGCAGTCATTGGCAGAAGCACCGGTAGAGGATATCGAGGCGATTGTGAAGCCCTGCGGTCTGGGACACAGTAAGGCGCGGGATATCAGCGCCTGCATGAAAATACTACAGGAAAAATATAACGGACAGGTGCCGGATGATTTTGACGCATTGCTGGAGCTGCCTGGGGTAGGCAGGAAAAGCGCTAATCTGATTATGGGAGATGTATTTGGTAAGCCTGCCATTGTTACGGATACGCATTGCATCCGTTTGGTAAACCGCATGGGTCTGGTAGATGGTATCAAGGAGCCGAAGAAAGTGGAGATGGAGCTGTGGAAGCTGATTCCGCCAGAGGAGGGCAGTGCCTTTTGTCATCGTCTGGTATACCACGGCAGGGAAGTATGTACTGCCCGCACAAAACCCTATTGTGAGCGTTGCTGCCTGAATGATATCTGCAAGAAAAAGATTTGAATTAATCCAAATATTCAGGGGTGAAATCAATTCAGGGTTGAAATTACTTGACAAGCTAACAGTCGTTAGTTATAATTAAACTAACAACTGTTAGCTTTTTGCGTTGAGAAATTTTAATTTTCAAAGTTATATGTTTCGGAAGATTACATTTTGGATAATTACAAGACAGGAGGAAAAGATGGAGGAGAAGATTTCCACAAAGGAAAAAATAATAGCAGAAAGCCTTGAATTATTTTCCCAAAGGGGATATGACGGTGTTTCCATGCGGGATATTGCGGCAGCCGTAGGAATCAAAGGGGCTTCTATCTATAATCATTTCAAGGGAAAAGAAGCCATATTTGAGGCGATTCTTGAGAAAATGGAGCAGCGGTATAAAGAGCAGGCAGCAGGTATGCAGTTGGATGGGGCGGAGGCAGACAGAGATGTTAAAGTATATGCCGGCATTTCAGAAGAGCGATTATTACAGATGGGAAAGAATTTGTTTCTGTATTTTCTCCATGATGAGTATGCAGGGAAATTCCGAAAAATGCTGACCATAGAGCAATTCCGTAATGAAAAACTTGCATCTGTTTATAGCAGACAGTATGGAGACGATCCTTTAGCTTATCAGGGAATGCTGTTTGACTTACTAATGAAACAGGGGGAATTGCGTCAGGAAAATCCAAAAATCACAGCATTGCATTTTTATGCTCCTATCTATTTCATGCTTTCCATGTGCGACCGCCAGCCCCAGCGGGAGGAAGAAGCACTGGAAATGTTAGAACAGCATATTTTACAATTTAACAGAATTTACGGAAAATAAGAATTTACGGGAAGAAAGGGTGTTTTTTATGAAAATTGTTATGATACATGGACAGTCTCACAAGGGTTCTACTTATCATATTGCAAGGCAGCTTGCAGATAAAATCGGAGGAGAGGTAATGGAATTTTTCCTGCCGAGAGATTTTGACAGAGCCTGCATAGGATGTACCAGTTGCTTTATGAAGGGAGAAGACACCTGTCCCCACTATGAAGAACTTCATGAAATTACAGAAAAAATGGATGAAGCAGATGTTTTGATTTTTGCAAGTCCGGTGTATGTGTATCATGCTACGGGAGCTATGAAAACCTTTTTAGACCATTATGGCTACCGTTGGATAGTGCACCGCCCGGAAGAAAAAATGTTCCAAAAGCAGGCAGTGTGTATTTCCACTGCAGCAGGTGCCGGAATGAAATCCACGAATAAGGATATGGCGGATAGTCTGTTTTTCTGGGGAGTTGCAAAAATTTATCGGTATGGAGTGGCAGTGAGTGCAACTTCTTATGAAGAAATATCGGATAAAAGGAAGAAAAAAATTGACAGCAAGACAACGAAACTGGCAAACAAAGTCAAAGCGGTGGATGGAAAAGTGCGCCCCGGCATTAAGACAAAAGCATTTTTTTCCATCATGGGGATGATGCAGAGGAACGGCTGGAATGAAGCAGACGTTACCTATTGGAAAGAGAAGGGCTGGTTAGAGAACAAGCGCCCCTGGAAGAAAAAATAATCTGGCATGAGAAAAACTTCAAAACTGGCACTATCAAAAAGGTCAGAAAGGGAGTATGATAATGCCTAGATTTTAACGAAGTCGCCTAGTAAGCTCGAAAGGACCTCGCTAACGGCGGCGGCATGTATCGCACGTAAGCGCCCGCAGTACGGTCGCTAAGTGCTCATAACGAGGAGTGATGAAAAATGTCAGAAACAAAAGCAACAGCAAAAACAGCAGGAAGCACTTTAGAGCAGGTGAAATTTTTAACAATCACTGCAATGGGAATTGCACTGGTATATGTATTTACCTGGTTGATTAATGTACAGATTTTCCCTGGAGAAGGCGGTCTGGTACATTTAGGAAATGTTCCATTATTCATTTTTGCCATTCTCTTTGGCAAAAAGACCGGAGCCATTGCAGGTGGAATCGGCATGGGACTTTTTGACCTGACCTCAGGATGGACAGCCTGGGCGCCGTTTACCCTGATTGTTGTAGCAATCATGGGATTTGTGACAGGTCTGATTGCAGAGAAGAAAAAGGGATTCTTCTGGTATCTGCTGGCAATGATAGCCGCACTGCCAATTAAGATTGTAGGTTACTATATCGCAGAAGGATTTATTACCGGAAACTGGGTGGCACCTTATTTATCCATTCCGGGAAATGTTCTTCAGGTTGTAGCAGCCATTGTGATTACGGCAGTAGTAATTGTACCATTAAAAAAAGCAGCCAATAAAGTTTTATAGGTGAAAAATATGTATAAGATTATGACACCGGGACCTACCCAGGTAAAGGAAAATGTCCGTATGGCAAGAAGTCTGGAGTGTACGAATCCGGACCTTGACGAAGAATTTGTGGAGTTCTATAAAGAAACCTGTGAATTAATCAGCAGCCTTTTACATACCGAAAACGAGACGTTGATTTTAGACGGCGAGGGAATTTTGGGATTAGAAGCCGCCTGTGCCTCTTTGACTGAGCCGGGAGACAAGGTTCTTGTTCTGGATAATGGAGTCTACGGAAAAGGCTTTGCAGACTTTGTTTCCATGTACGGCGGCAGACCGGAGCTTTATACCGTGGATGACAAAAATCCCATTGACGCGGCAGCACTGGAAGCGTTTTTGAAGGATAATCATGATTATAAATATGCCACAGTGGTGCACTGCGATACTCCAAGCGGAATGCTCAATGATATCGGAAGCCTTTGCCCGCTTTTGAAAAAATATGGTATTATGACGGTAGTGGATTCCGTATCAGCTATGTTCGGGGAAGAAGTAAGGGTAGACGATTATCAGATAGATATTTTATGCGGCGGTTCCCAGAAAGCGGTTTCTGCACCTCCGGGATTGACCTTTGTAGTAGTAAGTGAAGACGCCAAAAAGGCAATGGCACAGCGGAAGACGCCGATAGCTTCTTTCTATGCCAATCTGAAAGTGTTTGAAGGATACTATGAAGCAAAATGGTTTCCTTATACCATGCCTATCAGTGATATTTACGGACTGCGGGCAGCCTTTGACAATATTGCAGCGGACAAGGATATGTTGAAACGTCACGCAAAGATAGGAAACGCCTGCCGCAAAGCAGTAGTAGAGTCAGGATTAAAATTACATCTGGAAGCAGGTTTTTCCAATACGGTTACAGTTTTTGATGTACCAAAAGGAACTACTGCGAAAGAGATTTTAGATACCATGCGAAAGGAACACAATATTATGCTGGCAGGTTCCTTTGATGCTCTGGCAGGACAGGTCATCCGTATCGGACACATGGGCAGCAATGCCAATGTGGAGGATATGACAGAGACTTTAAGGGCATTAGATGATACATTAGAAAAGCTGGGTGTTTCCTTAAAAAGAAGTATGAAAGAAGCTTTTGAACAAGAATACAAATAGGGATAAGAAAAGGCTTATTTACCAGAGAAATATCCATGGTAAATAAGCCTTTTGATATATAGGATTACTTTTTTTTCTTCTCATAAATATATCTTGCCAGATACACAAAGGGCGTATCTGCAAGGCTGGTTATCACGAAGATAACATAACTGGAAATCATAATGGAAACCAAGGTTTTTACTCCATAGACACCAAGGAATGCACCAAGGGTAAACAGTACGGTGTTCATTAACTGGGAAATCATAGTGGAACCGTTATTACGAAGCCACAGGAATTTCTTGCTGTCACCAAATTTTTTTGTGGTAAAAGCCCACCATTTATGGTATGCCCAAACGTCGAACAGTTGTACAATGATGTAGACAACAATACCGGCCAGCATAAGCCGCGGAGTGCTGGAAAAAATCGTGCGTATGCTTGGCATAGCCCAGTCATTTTCGTTAGGGGTATACAAAAGCCAGGAACAACTGATGGGGATAAAAATGACCGAAGTTGCAATTCCAAGATAAACGGCTTTTTTGGCAATTTCTTTTCCGTATACTTCACTTAAAATATCTGTCACTAAAAAGGTAGAAGCAAACAGGATATTTCCCAGTGTCATTTCCATTCCGAAGGCATTGACAACAATCAACGCTTCGATGTTTGCTGCAATGGTGGCAATGATAGTCCAAAGATAAAGTCCCTGTTCCTGAAAAATATAAAATACTGCAAGTACAGCAGAAAAAGTAAGTATCAGTGATAAAATCAATAAAAGTTCATTTGGCATTATTTGGTTCCTCCTATCTCAATGTAACGGCACGCACCGCTTTGCGTCACCTGCCAACTCGTCGGAACGCATTTCGATATGAAACTTTGTTTCATGGCGTTCCTCCTACTCCAAAATCTGTATTTTCCATTAAAATATCTACCCGCGGATTGTCAATATAGCGTGGATACAGATGCTCCCGAAATAGCGCAATTACCCGTGGGTCAGGCTTAATTGGCATCCGGTTTTCCACCATGATATTGACGCAGACACGTTCAAAAAAATTAAGTCCTGTTTTAATATCCTGCTCCATGCTCTCAAGGGTTTGTCCGGGAATTCCCTGTAACAGACAGACTTCGTCAAAAAATTCAGCAATTTCAGCAGGAGAATCGGTATCAATTCCCTTTACCAGATAGCTTTCCCGAAACAGGGAATCAAAGGTTTCTACACCGATTTTCAGCTTCAGTGTAATACCTTTTTTCGAAAAACGTTCCCGAAAGGCAGGAATTGCCTCCCGGTGCATCCAATGACATTCGAAGTGAATTTCAGTGATATTTTTTTTCAGACAAATCTCTTCGATAAGAGCGATGGTCTGCTCATCTAAGTCTACAAAGCTGCCGGAGTTGATGACCTCCAGCTTATGATATTGTCCGGTTATCTGCAATAACTGTTTCTGGTTCAGGGCAAAATTTGCAGCTTCATCAGAGGATTTGTCCAGGTGATAGTCGCAGAAGCGGCAGCGTTTCCAGACACAGCCGGAGCCTCGCAGCATTACAATTTCTCTTGGATTTTTCTCCGTTATCACAGAATAACGGATGGGGTCAAAAGTTTCTGTCATAATAGTCCTTTCTGTTCGTATGTACAACCATTTTCTCGTAAAGATTTTCGCAGAACTTTTCCATTTTTTCATGAGTTCTGCGACGGCTCTTTTCTGGCAAATAAAAAAGACACGCTTTGGGTAAAAACGTGTCCATCCATAATATAACAATAGAAACAGAAGGCATTACCTTCTGCTGAATCCGTAGTTTTGTTTAGAGACAGGATGGTCACGAACTGTCTTATGTAGTTTTTAGCGTTTCTCATTGTAGCATAGTAATAAGAAAGATGCAAGAGAGCAAAAAAAATTACACAGAATTCATGTAGAGATAAGATTTGTATGTGCACGATTTTTTTGCGTGAAGATAATTTCTTTGTATTGTATGTATGATTTTGGGTGTTATATATATTATTTTTTATATAGAATGACATGATTTTTTGAAAAGAATAGGGCGAAATATGGTGAAAAAGAAGAAAATGGAAACTGATTATAAAAAAAGAATACTTGGTATAAAAAAAGATACTTTTTTCAGAAAAAGAGAAACGTATAATACAAAGAGATTGAATTTTCAGTCTAAAAAAATAATTAATTATAAGGAGGAGATTTATGTTGCAAAAGTTTTTGGCATCCGGTGCCAGAAAATGGAAAAGAGCGCTAGGGGTGTTGGTGCTTTTTGCCATGGTAGCCGGACTTATTATGCCAACAGGGAGGTTTGTAATGGCGGCAAGTGGAACGACCATTACATCAATGGATTATTATTCTACGAATGATGGACCGGTTATGACTGGTTCAGGGGTGGAAGACGCCAGTTATGGATTTGTGATGCCAGTGTTTAACGGCGGAGCTGCATCATTTTCTGATGTAGCAGGAGATTTGCAGGTAAATGTAAAAGTAGATGGAGTCTGGAAAGATATCGATACTGTCAGCAGTTTTGTTTATAACAATAACTGGGGACATTGGAATGACAGTGGATTTAGTGGATACTGGTTTAAAGTATCTGAGAATACATATCTGCAGTTGGCATCTAAGGCAAATCCGGAAGTTACATTGGATTATACTTTGGAGTTTCATAAGTTAGATAAAACAGTAATTACATCTATGACAGCTACGCAGGGACCTGAGCTTGAGGCGGGAGTAACCGGAAGCATAGGATTTACCTATCCCACATTTAATGGAGACAGTAGTATAAAGTATGAGCAGGTAGCTGAGGATTTAAAGGTGTCCGTATGGTCTGAGGAACAGTCGGCATGGATTGATATTAATAATAATGCAGCAAGCGGATGGATTTATGACCAGAATTTCGGACAGTTCTGGGATGGAGATGGAGGATATTGGTTTCAGGTAGAAAAGACTACGAAGGTAAGACTGGAATCTAAGACCTCTCCACAGGTATATCTGGATTATACGATTAAGTATAGCGAGCCGGTCAGAACAGAGTACAAATTATCTGCGGACCAGACAACTTATACAGCAGGCGAATCAGGAGCAATCGGTATACCACTTCCACGTATTGATGGAACTTATCCGGTGAATTCAGAGCTTGGAAATTTCGTGTATGAAGTATACAAGGATGGTACATGGGTAAATCTGGCTGACTACAATCAGAGTGGATTTATCTATCAGGGAAATGGCTACAGTGATATAAATGAAAAAAACCAGTGGGGCTACTGGGTAGACGGTATTTATGGATTATGGTTCCAGCCAATTCAGGAGGATATGCAGCTGCGTATTGGATATCCGACAAATGGACAGGCAGGAGGAGCAATCGGAGATAATTATGTATACTACAATTTTGTAGGAAATCCGCATGCACCAAGACCAAATCCGGAAGACTTTGCACCATTGGAGCTTGGAACATCAGAAAATGCCCAGATTGAAGGATGGAATTATATCTGGGGCGAAGAATTCAAGGGAGATGCACTGAATACCGGTGCATGGAATTATAATACAGGATATTATTTGAATAGTGACCCGAATACATGGGGGTGGGGAAATGCTGAGTTGGAATACTATACGGACAGCGAGAAGAATGTATCTGTCAAGGACGGCAGCCTGAATCTAACTGCGTATGAAGAACCGACTACTTTCCCGGAAATTGACCCAAATCGTGTAGCACAGTATTCTTCTGGAAAAATAACTTCCAAAGACAAGTTTACATTTAAATATGGAAGAATTGATTTCCGTGCAAAACTGCCGACAGGGCAGGGCGTATGGCCGGCACTCTGGATGCTTCCAAATGATGAAAGCTATGGTACATGGGCGGCATCTGGCGAGCTGGATGTTATGGAAGCAAAGGGAAGATATCCCGATAATGTGTATGGAACCATTCATTTTGGTGGAACTTATCCAGGAAATAGGAATTTAAGTAATGCATATACCTTCCCGGAAGGAACAGACATGACCGACTGGCATGTTTACAGTGTTGTCTGGGAACAGGATATGATTAAATGGTATGTAGATGGCACCTGTTATTCTGCAATCAGCAGTGATAAATGGTTTACAACTGCAAATGGGGAAACTTCAGGAGCACCATTTGACCAGGAATTTTATATTGTTATGAATCTTGCAGTAGGCGGATGGTTTGATGGAGGAGTGACTCCAAATCCGGGAGATATTCCGGCTAATATGCAGGTAGATTATGTACGTGTATATCAGGATCCGGAGAGTACCAATAGCACATATACCAACAATACCACAGAAGCGCCGGCAGATACGGAGACACCGGTAGAGCCGGAGACACCGGTGGACCCGGAGATACCGGTAGAGCCAGAGACACCGTCTTCCTCTGTTACAAATGTAAGAGGTGACGAGGTATGCGGATTGAAGAGAACGGATGGAACCGTAGAATTCTATGTAAATGGAGCAACGTTCGCAGATGTTCATTATAAAGTGAACGGTGGCGGACAGGTAAATGTAGGAATGCAGTCTGATGGAAATGGAAACTATACCTATCAGGTAACAGGACTTTCCACAGGAGATACCATTGAATACTTCTTTACTTATAATCTGGGAAACGGAGCACTGGATACCCAGTGGGAAACATTTGTTTTACCAGCAGAAAGTGATGAGAATCAGAGCGGAACCACATCTCCAGAAGTACCGGTTGCTACAGTAAATCTGGCAACAGGAAAACAGGTAACTGTTTCCGGTGTGGAAAACGATAGTTATCCGGCTGCAAATATGGTAGATGGCAATGCAGATACCAGATGGTCTTCTAATTTTGCTGATGATGCATGGGCTGTGATTGATTTAGGAGCAACATGTCATATCAGTGAAGTAGTATTGAATTGGGAAGCAGCATACGGAAAGAAATACGAGATTCAGGTGTCCACAGATGGAAACCAGTATAAGACAGTAGCAACTCAGGAAAATGGAGCAGGCGGTGTTGAGAAAAGTTCCTTTGCCGGAGTAGACGCTCGTTATGTGAAGATTCAAGGAATCGAAAGAGCATTGCCATATGGCTACTCTCTCTATGAAGCAGAGATATATGGTACTGTTAAAGAAGAGGCTGGAAGTACAGGGAATACCGGAACTCTTCCAACCGTTCCAACAGGCAATGGAGCTATGACCTTACGGCTGAACAATAAAACAAATGGAAAATTCAGCGACAGCGAGATTTATTGGTTGGTAGTAGGTTATCATCCGGAAACAGGAAAACTCTGCTATGTAGATAAGGATGGCAATTTAGTGGAAGCAACCACAGCATTGAATACTATTCAAAAAGGGGATAGAAAGTGTGCTGATATTTATTACAGCTTAGCAGAAGCAAACTGGGTATCCCTTCCCAATATAGTTTCAGGAAGAATGTATTTAAGCTATGGTTCTCCTGTTTACGTTACCATCAATCAGGATATAAACGGAAATATGGGATTTGCAGGACCTGACCTGAATAACCCAAGCGACCCAAATCAGGATGTGTACTTTGAGTTTATTGAGTTTACTCTGAAAAATGGTGAATACTGGGGCAATACAACACGTGTAGATAATTTCTGTTTCCCAGTTGTAACCCGTTTGTTTGGAGAAGGTGGTTATGACCGTGTTCCGGGCGATTCCGATGTTTATGACAAAACAGTTGGTGACGTAGGAACAAGAGACGAAATTTATAGTGCATTTGCTTCAGAAGTTCCGGAAGCATTTAAGAGCCTTATCAATGAGTACCGTATCGTAGCGCCTTGCAAGTCCACCTTTAACGCAGGACAGGCGAATGGAAACTATTTTGACGAATATATTAATCTGGTATGGGATACCTACCGCACCAAAGACCTGGTATTCCAGTGTGAAGCTGGAGAATTCCGCGGTCGTGTAGTGGGAGACGATATGATATTTAGCAAAGATGGCGGAGCAAGTGACATCGTTGTACATAAGCCAACCACTCAGGATGTATTCGAAGGAAAAGGAACCTTAGATTCCGGTACAACAATGGAAAAAGTAGTAGAAGCACAGTTGTGTGCGGCATTAAACCGCGGCGTTGCACTGAATCCGGAGCAGTGGTCAAATGCACAGTACTTCTATCAGCAGGCTCCATGCAACTATTATGCAAAGTTCTGGCATGACCACAGTGTCAATGGAGATGCATATGGATTCTGCTATGATGATGTATTTGATTATAGTACCTTACTACATTACACCAATCCAACCGGATTGATTGTTGATTTGAAGTGGTAAATTAGATATTGTAAAAAGAGAAGAACAGTGTGTGTAGAAATGCATGCACTGTTTTTTCGTTGTATTATAATGAGGAGTTCTCAAGATGTCAAAGGAAAAGAGGATGCCGTGCGAAGAGACCAGTTGATGTGTATGATGCTGGCAGGGCTTTGAAAATGATTCTTTTTCTTGCAAGCCTTTCACACCAATGGTATGATAAGTATTATGAAGAACGGATTAGAAAATCAATACATTATAAAAGATAATAAAAAGCTCCGTATGGGCTATACCACCGGAAGCTGTGCGGCTGCCGCTTCAAAAGCGGCAGCTCTTATGCTGCTTGCGGAAGCAGACATTGCTTATGTAAGTTTAATGACACCTAAGGGCATCAAATTGCATCTGGAAGTCTTAGACATTGAAAAAACAACAGATAGTGTTTCCTGTGCGATAGAAAAAGATGCAGGGGATGACCCGGATGTAACAGATAAGCTCTGGATTTATGCAAAGGTATCAAAACGTGAGCAGACTGGAATAGAGATTACTGGAGGAAAAGGCGTAGGTGTCGTAACAAAGCCGGGATTAGAACAGCAGGTAGGAAGTCCTGCCATCAATAAGGTGCCAAGGCAGATGATTACAGAAGAGTTGGAGCAGGTCTGCCGAAAAAGTGGATATCAGGGCGGACTTCTGGTAGAAATTTCTGTGCCCGAAGGAGAAAAGACCGCAGAAAGGACCTTTAATCCCAGACTTGGCATCATGGGTGGAATCTCCATCTTAGGAACCACAGGAATTGTGGAACCAATGAGTGAAGCGGCTCTTCTTGCCAGTATCCGGGTAGAACTGAAACAGCAGGTGCAGACAGGGCACAAAAGCCTTGTGATAACACCGGGAAATTACGGAAGAGAATTTTTAAGAGAAAACTTTCCCTTTGACCTGAAAGCGGCGATAAAGTGCAGCAATTTTGTGGGAGATACTATTGACATGGCGGTAGAGCTGGGCGTGGAAAATATTCTTTTTGTGGCCCATATCGGAAAGTTTATCAAGGTCGCGGGGGGAATCATGAACACCCATTCCAGAAACGCGGATGCCCGCATGGAGATTTTATGCGCCAATGCGGCAGTTGCCGGGGCTGACGCTGATGTATTGCAAAAGATAATGAATGCAGTCACTACAGAGGAAGGACTGCGTCTGCTGAAAAAAGCCGGGTATCTGGAACAAACCATGGAACTGGTTTTGCAAAAAGTGCAATTTTATCTGGAAAAGAGAAGCTATGGGAAATGTAAGATAGCAGTTGTAATGTTTTCCAATGAACAGGGCGAGCTTGGCAGAACAGGGGATTTTGAGGAAGTGGCAGGAAAGATACAGTGTTAAAAATCCGTTTGCCAAAATAAAAGAGATTGAGGTAAAAATATGAAAAAATTAGGCTTAGTAGGAGGAATGGGACCGGAGTCAACCATTCCTTACTACCATGACATCGTTTATGGGGTGCAGGAGAAGGCAGGAAAGGATTTTTTCCCAAATTTAACGATTGAAAGTGTAAATGTATTTGAGGTTTTACACCTTTGCGGTGAGAAAAAATATGATGAATTGACAGAGTATCTCATGGCTGCCATCAATAATCTGATTAAAAGCGGAGCAGATTTTGTGGCGTTAAGTGCCAATACACCTCATATTGTATTCGACAGACTAAAGGAACAATCAGCGGTTCCAATGGTAAGCATTATCGAAGCAACACGAGACGAAGCAATTCGATGGAACAAGCGGAAGCTGGGGCTGTTGGGCACTATTTTTACTATGACAGGTGACTTCTTCAAAGAGCCATTCTGTAACAGTGGGATTGAGATTGTTGTGCCAACGATGGAGGAAATGGATTTTATCAATGAAAAAATATCCTCTGAGTTAGAGCTTGGGATTGTACGGGAAGACACATTGAGAAGTTTTCAGAAGATGATAGAGCGTATGAAAGAAGAAAACGGTATTGAAGCAGTTATATTAGGGTGTACGGAATTACCGCTTTTATTAAATGATGAGGTAAGTCCGGTTCCTTGTCTGGATACGATGAAGATTCATATTAAGACTTTGGTGGATATGATTATGGAATAAACACGTAAGGTCTTAGGTTTAAGCACGACAACTGCATTTACCATATTTGCAAAAAAAGGAGAAATCATGACAGGAAAATTATACGGAATCGGAGTAGGGCCGGGTGACCCGGAGCTCCTTACTCTAAAGGCAGTACGCCTCATAAAGGAATGTGACGTCATAGCAGTTCCCGGAAAACAGAAGGAAGAAACGGTAGCCTACAGAATTGTAAAACAGGCAGTACCGGAAATTACAGAAAAAGAGTGTCTGGAAGTGGACATGCCAATGACAAAGGATAAGGAAAAGCTGGCGCAGAGCCATAACGCCGCTTTTGAAAAGGTATCACAGGTATTAGACAGCGGAAAAAGTATTGCCTTTTTAACTCTGGGCGACCCCTGCGTTTATTCCACCTACATCTATGTTCACAAAAAAATAGCGCAGGCAGGCTATGACACAGAAATCGTCAGCGGAATCCCCTCCTTTTGCGCTGTGTCCGCAAGGCTGAATCAGGGACTTGTAGAGCGCAGCGAGATGCTTCATGTTATTCCATCCTCATATGGAATTGAAGAAGGGATGAAACTGTCCGGAACCCGTGTTTTAATGAAAGCAGGAAAGAAAATGGGACAAGTCAGGGAGCAGTTAAAGGAAAGGAACGTTCAGGTATCCATGATAGAAAACTGCGGCATGGAAAACGAAAAAATATATCGCAGTGCAGAGGAAATACCGGAGGAAGCAGGCTATTATTCCCTGATTATTGTAAAAGAGGGGTAGCGTTTGATGTTAGTAAGACTTGACCGAGCATAAAGGAGCAGAAAAATGGTTTATTTTGTAGGAGCAGGAAGCGGTGCACCGGATTTGATTACAATCCGGGGACAAAGACTGTTACAGCAGGCAGATGTAGTAATCTATGCGGGTTCTCTGGTGAATCCGGCTTTGCTTAAAGAAACGAAAAAAGATTGTGAAATTTTTAACAGTGCTAAAATGACCTTGGAAGAAGTCGTGGAGGTAATGAAAAGAGCACACCAACAGAAAAAAATGACAGTGCGGCTTCACACAGGCGACCCCAGCATTTACGGAGCGGTGCGGGAACAGATGGATATTCTGGAGCAGGAAGGAATTCCCTATGAAAGCTGTCCCGGTGTCAGCTCTTTTTGCGGTGCGGCAGCAGCGTTGAATTTGGAATACACCCTGCCGGATGTATCCCAAAGCGTCATCATCACCCGGATGGCAGGCAGAACCCCTGTGCCGGAGCGGGAAGAAATCGCAGGCTTTGCGGCACACCATGCTACCATGGTGATATTTTTAAGTACCGGCATGTTACCGGAACTTCAGGAACGTTTGGCAGCAGGAGGCTATGAAGCAGATACCCCTGCGGCTATCGTATATAAGGCAACCTGGCAGGAGGAAGAAAAGTATATCTGCACCGTAAGCACTCTGGCACAGACTGCACAGGAGCATAACATTACCAAAACCGCATTGATTATTGTCGGTGATGTAGTAACCCATAGTAATTACCGCAGGAGTGATTTGTATCACCCGGAGTTTGAAACGGAGTTTCGCAAGCCATGCAGATAGAGATTATCAGCTTTACAGAGCAGGGAAGCAGATTAGCAGAAAACATCAGAAAAGAACTGGAACCATACGCAGAGTCCCATGTGGTCTATGGGAAAAAGATGAAGCAGCCCTTACAGGACTGGTGCCGGGAGGCATTTTTAAACGCACAGCTTCTGATTTTTGTGGGAGCCGCAGGAATTGCAGTGCGTACTATTGCCCCATTTGTACGGGATAAGTTTACCGACCCGGCAGTGCTTGTGGTGGATGAAAAAGGAACCTATGTGATTCCTATTTTGTCCGGTCATGTTGGCAGAGCCAATGAATATGCCATATACCTTTCGGAAAAACTATCCGCCACGGCAGTTATTACCACAGCAACGGATTTGAATAAAAAGTTTGCAGTAGATGTATTTGCACAAAAAAACGGACTGGTAATCAGAGACAGAGTTTGGGCAAAGAATATTTCGGCAGCCATTTTGCAGGGAGAAAAAATAGGAGTTTCTTGTGAGGGGGATATGGTCGGAAATCTGCCGGAGGAATTATTTCGTGTATCAATGCGGCCGCAGATTTCCATAGGAATCCATACAGAAAATCACTTAATTCCAAAGGCAGTAACCTTAGGCATCGGTTGCCGGAAAGGAAAGCCGGCAGAAGAAATCGAGCGGTTTGTGTTAGAACAGTTAGAAAAACAGCAGATTGCCTTAGAAAGTATCGCCTGCGTGGCTTCTGTAGATAAGAAAAAGGAAGAGCCCGGGTTAGTAGCGTTTTGCCAAAAGTATGGATTAAAGTTTCAGACCTTTTCTTCGGAGCAATTAAAGAAAGTGCAGGGAGACTTTGCTGAGTCTGCCTTTGTAGAAGAAACCATCGGTGTGGGAAACGTATGTGAGCGGGCGGCAATCTGTGCACAGCGCACAGAAAATGCCCATATCATTCGAAACAAAACGGCAGAAAACGGCATGACTCTTGCAATCGCTGAAAAAGAATGGAGTGTTAATTTTGAATAAATTATATGTAGTTGGAATCGGACCGGGGGCATATGAAGACATGACCCTCAAAGCAATCAAAACCTTAGAAAACTGTGACGTTATCGTAGGTTATACCGTGTATGTGGACTTGGTAAAGGAGCATTTTGCACAGAAAGAATTTCTCACCACTCCTATGCGCAAGGAAGTAGAGCGGTGCCGTCTGGCATTTGAACAGGCGGGGAGCGGGAAAATCACAGCAATGATATGCAGCGGTGATGCCGGCGTATATGGAATGAGCGGTTTGATGTTAGAGCTTTCCGAAGAATATCCTGACGTAGAAGTGGAAATCGTTCCGGGAGTAACCGCAGCCTTAAGCGGTGGTGCGGTACTGGGAGCACCTTTAATGCACGATTTTGCAGTTATCAGTCTCAGTGACCTGATGACTCCCTGGGAAACTATTGAAAAGAGACTTCTGGCGGCGGCAGAAGCAGACTTAGCCATATGTCTGTATAATCCCTCTAGCAGGAAGCGGGCGGATTATCTGAAAAAAGCATGTGATATTATGCTGAAAGCCAAAAAGCCGGAAACCGTCTGCGGTATCGTTTCCCAGATTGGAAGAGAGGGAGAACATATGGAGCTGTACTCTTTAGCGGAATTAAAAGACGTACAGACAGATATGTTCACGACAGTTTTTATTGGAAATTCTTCCACAAAAGAGATAAACGGAAAAATGGTAACGCCGAGAGGTTATGAGATTAGAGGTTAGGACATGCAGGAAGTATTAATATTTTCAGGGACAAGTGAAGGAAGAACTCTGGCAGAGCTTTTAAGCGCTCATTCCATTGCCGCAACTGTCTGTGTTGCTACGGAATACGGACAGGAAGTAATGCGGGAATCTGACCTGATAACAGTCAGAGTAGGCCGTATGAATCAGGAGGAAATGGAGCGCCTGATTCAGTCAAGGGACTGGCTGGTAGTGATAGACGCCACCCATCCATATGCCAGAGAAGTAACAGAAAATATAAAACGTGCATGTGAGGGGCAGGGCAGGGAGGTATTGCGCCTGCTGCGTTCCCGGACCCAGCGCACAAATGCTATTCCTGCGGCTCAGATTCACTATGTAAATTCCGCAGAAGAAGCTGCAAGTCATCTGAATGAAATGACAGGAAATATTTTTCTTACTACTGGAAGCAAGGAACTGTCCAAATACATGGAATTAATACAGGAAAAAGAGCGAATATTTGTCCGAATCCTGCCCGGAACCGAAGAACTGGAAAAGTGCCATGAACTGGGGCTGAAAGGCAGACAGATTATCTGCATGCAGGGACCTTTTAGCGAAGAATTAAACCTTGCCATGATGAAGGAAGTAAAAGCAGAATGGTTGGTGACAAAAGAAACTGCGGGAGCCGGAGGTTATCCGGAAAAGCTGCGGGCGGCAGAACGTGCAGGTGCACAGGTAATCGTGATTAAAAGACCCGAAGAAACAGGGTATTCCATGGAAGAGATTATAGAAAAATTAGGGATTTCCGAAAAAACAGGAATTTCTGAAGAAATGAGGATTTTCAGAGAAATGAAGATTTCCGAAGATGAGACAGGCTTTCCGGTAAGAAAAATTGCACTTGTCGGCATCGGCATGGGAAACCGTGAGACCCTGACCGTAGAAGCCTGCCAGACTATCAAAGAGGCACAGCTTTTGATTGGTGCAGTACGAATGATAGAGGCAATACCGGAGGAACTCAAAAAGGACAAGGAGCAGTTCATATCCTATCAAACACAGGAGATTATTTCCTATATACAAAATCATCCCCGATACGAAAAAATAGCAGTTCTGTTTTCCGGTGACGTCGGATTTTACAGTGGAGCGAATCATCTGCTGAAACAGCTAAAAGAACATTCAAAAGAGCAAATGGAAGGACAAGCAAAAGAGGGAAAAGTACAAGAAAAGTTAACGTATCAGATAAAGCTGATATGCGGTATTTCCTCAGCCATATATTTTGCATCTAAGCTTCAAATGCCCTGGGAGGATATGAAGCTGATGAGCCTTCACGGAAGAAGTCAAAACGTGATCGGAGCATTACATCAAAACGAAAAGGTATTTACGCTGACCAAAGGTGCAGAGGGAATCCGAACCCTCTGCAGTGAATTAATACGGTATGGTATGGAACATGTCAAAATCTATCTTGGAAGACAACTTGGAAGCTTGGAAGAAGAGAAAGAGGAAGGAAGCCCAAAGGATTTTAAGGATTATGAAAAAGAGGGACTCTGCGTATTAGTTCTGGTAAATGAAAGAGCAGGAGAGAATGTCATAACCCATGGAATCCCGGATGAAAAATTCCTGCGTGGCAAGGTTCCTATGACAAAGGAAGAGGTACGCAGTATTTCCATATCCAAGCTGGGATTAAAAAGAGATTCCGTTGTTTGGGATATTGGTGCTGGAACTGGAAGTATCTCAGTAGAATGTGCCAAAATAGCAGTGGATGGAAGTGTATATGCCATCGAAAAGAAGCAGGAGGCATGTAAGCTCATAGAAGAAAATAAGTACAAGCTGGCAGTAAGTAACCTGCAAATCATAGCCGGAGAAGCGCCGGACGTATTAAGAGATTTGCCGGTACCGACCCACGCGTTTATCGGTGGAAGCAGTGGAAAACTAGAAGTAATCCTGAAAAATTTGTGGGAAAAGAATTCTGATGTGCGTGTGGTATTAAATGCTATTTCTCTGGAAACAATATCAGAGATAGCCACACTTTTGAAAAAATATGATTTTTCGCAAAAAGAAATCGTACAGGTAACCATAGCAAAGGCAAAGGAAATCGGAAACTATCAGATGATGATGGGACAAAATCCGGTGTATGTGGTGACGTTACAGAGGTAGGTGACAAACTTCGGTTCTAATTCCCCCTCACTTTCTATATATTATACATAACTATATTTTTAGAAACAGAGGGATACAATATGTGCGGAATTGCGGGATTTTATCATAAAGAAAAAGATTACAGGGGACGGGCGGAATATTACCGTTCCCTTCTTACTGCCATGCATCAGGCGTTATGGCATCGGGGACCGGATGATGAAGGAATCTATCTGTCCAGACATTGCGGGCTTGCCCATAGCCGTTTGTCTATCATTGACCTTCAGGGCGGACATCAGCCTATGGTAAGAAATAAAGACGGAAGAACCTGCGCCATTGTCTACAACGGAGAACTCTATAATACAGAAGAACTGCGTCAGATGTTGGAAATAAGAGGCTGCCAGTTTACTACCACCAGCGACACGGAGGTAATTTTGACCGGTGTCATGGAAATGGGACCGGAATTCGTAAAAAAGATGAACGGTATCTTTGCCTTTGCCGCATGGGATACAGCCGGACAAAAGCTCTATCTGTTCCGTGACCCCATGGGAGTAAAACCCCTGTTTTATACCTGGTGCGGCGAAGAACTGATTTTTGCCTCAGAATTAAAGGGGATTTTTGCCCATCCATCCCCCAAGCCGGAGGTAGATAAAAATGGCTGGAACGAAATTTTCGGAATCGGACCTGCCAGAAGCGGCGGCTGTGGCGTATTCAAAAATGTACATGAAGTGCTGCCCGGAGAATATCTGGTGTGCAGCCGGGAAGGCTTTCATCGGCAAAAATACTGGAAACTGGAAAGCCATCCTCATGAAGACAGCTATGAAAGAACCATTGAGACGGTTTCCGGTCTGGTCTATGACTCCATCGCCAGACAGATGGTATCTGATGTGCCAATCTGCACCTTTTTATCCGGCGGGGTGGACAGCAGTCTGGTGTCCTCTATCTGTGCATCCGAACTGAAAAAAAAGGGAAAACAGCTCACTACCTTTTCCTTTGACTTTGTAGATAATCAGAAAAACTTCAAGGCAAATGATTTTCAACCGTCACTGGACCGTCCCTATGTGGAAAAAATGGTGGCATATTTAGACAGCGACCACCACTTTTTAGAGTGCGATAACGGACATCAGCTTTCCCTGCTTACGGATTCGGTAAAAGCCCATGACCTGCCGGCAATGGCAGATGTGGATTCTTCTATGCTGTATTTCTGCAGTCAGGTGGCAAAGAGCAACAAGGTAACTCTGACGGGCGAATGTGCAGATGAAATATTTGGCGGTTATCCATGGTTCCATAAAAAAGAAGCCATGGAAGCAAAAATGTTTCCCTGGACCATGGATTTATCCCCCAGAAAACAGCTCTTATCGGAGGAGTTCCTAGAGGAGCTTCAAATGGAGGAATATGTGTCAGAGGCTTACGAAAAGTCCGTAGCAGAGACGCCAAAATGCCCGGAGGACAGCCCGGCGGAAGCAAGGCGGAGGGAGATTTCCTGGCTGAATCTGAAATGGTTCATGCAGACCCTTTTAAACCGCATGGACAGAACCAGCATGTACTGCGGACTAGAAGCCCGGGTGCCCTTTGCAGATACCAGAATTGTACAGTACGTGTGGAATGTACCGTGGGAAATGAAAGCAAGAGACGGTGTGGTAAAAAATCTTTTGCGGGAAGCAGGCAGGGGAAAGCTGCCGGAGGAGGTACTGTTTCGCAGAAAATCTCCGTACCCTAAGACTTATGACCCTGGGTATGAGGCTCTGTTGAAAAAAATATTTCGGGAAATGTTAGAGGATTCCAGCGCTCCGGTATTGCAGTTTTTGGATAAAAAGAAGCTGGAGGAATTTATGAAGCAGTCTTCCGATTACGGAAAGCCCTGGTATGGTCAGTTAATGGCAGGGCCGCAGATGCTTGCCTACCTGTTTCAGGTCAATGAGTGGATGAAAATGTATAAAATCCGTTAAAATATGATATGTGCCAGGAATAATAAATGCCCGTATAGCCGTGCTTTATAGGTTATGCGGGCATTTTTACTGTTGCCCGGATTTTTTTTGCAAATAGTATTGACATTCATTTCATCCGTGCTATAATACAATTAAACATATGAATAATTGTTCATGCGATTAAATTAAAACAAAATTGTAAAAATATAAGAGAAGAAAGGAAGTAACTATTATGAAAAAGACTTACAAAATTGATGTGGATTGTGCAAACTGTGCAAATAAGATGGAGGACGCAGCTAAGAATACTGCTGGCGTAAAAGATGCCACCGTAAACTTTATGGCGCTTAAGATGATTGTAGAATTTGAAGAAGGACAGGAACCAAAGACAGTCATGGAAGAAGTAAGAAAGAACTGCAAGAAAGTAGAAGACGATTGTGAGATTTTCCTGTAAACACAGAACAGGAGGAGTGATTATGAATAAAAAGCAGAAGAAGGTTTTAATCCGGATTATCGTAGCTGCGGTCTTGATGGGAGTTTTGTCCCTGCTGCCCATAGAGGGCTATGTAAGGCTTGCACTTTTTATGATTCCCTATCTGGTAATCGGCTATGATATTCTGAAAAAAGCGTTTAAGGGCATTTTGAATAAGCAGGTATTTGACGAAAACTTTCTGATGGCGGTTGCAACGATTGGAGCCATCATTCTGGGAGAATACACAGAGGGCGTTGCCGTAATGCTGTTTTACCAGGTGGGAGAGCTGTTCCAGAGCTATGCCGTAGGAAAGAGCAGAAGAAATATCAGCGAATTGATGGACATCCGCCCGGATTACGCAAATATAGAAAGAGACGGAAAGCTGGAGCGGGTAGACCCGGACGAAGTAGAGGTCGGTACTGTGATTGTCGTTCAGCCGGGAGAAAAGATTCCCATTGACGGTATCATCACAGAAGGAACCAGCACTTTAAATACCAGTGCTCTGACCGGAGAAAGCCTTCCCCGGGATGCTGCAGCAGGAGATGAGGTAATCAGTGGATGTATCAACATGACAGGGGTACTTAAGATTCAGACCACAAAGGAATTCGGTGAGTCCACCGTTTCCAAAATTCTTGACCTGGTGGAAAATTCCAGCTCCAAGAAGTCAAGGTCTGAGAACTTTATCTCCAAGTTCGCCAAATATTACACACCGGCAGTCTGTTACGGAGCGCTGGCACTGGCAATCCTGCCTCCACTGGTACGAATGGCAGTTTTGGGATTGACACCGGAATGGGGCGAATGGATTTATCGTGCGCTGACCTTCCTGGTTATTAGTTGTCCCTGTGCTCTGGTTATCAGTATTCCCCTCAGCTTCTTTGCAGGAATCGGAGGAGCCAGCAATCAGGGGGTTCTGGTAAAAGGCTCCAATTATTTAGAGACCCTTTCCCAGACAAAATATGTTGTGTTTGACAAGACTGGCACCATGACCCAGGGAGTGTTTGAGGTCAGCGGCATCCATCACAACAAGCTGGCGGAGGAAAAGCTGTTAGAGTATGCAGCGCTGGCAGAAAGTGCCTCTTCCCATCCTATTAGTAAGAGTCTGCAAAGGGCATACGGAAAGCCCATTGACCGGGAACGGGTGACTGAGATAGAGGAAATCAGCGGAAACGGCGTAACGGCAAAGGTGGATGGAACCCCAGTGGCAGCCGGTAATGGGAAGCTCATGAAACGGCTGGGCATTGAATATAAGGAATGTCATCAGGTAGGAACCGTAATTCATATGGCAGTAGACGGCGCTTATGCAGGTCATATCCTGATATCCGATATCTTAAAGCCTCATGCAAAGGAAGCGATTCATGCACTGAAAAAGGCAGGCATTTTCAAAACTGTCATGCTGACCGGAGATGCAAAAAACGTAGCGGAGCAGGTGGCGAAAGAACTTGATATTCAGGAGGTATACAGCGAGCTGCTTCCGGCTGACAAGGTATCCAAGGTAGAAGAGCTTCTGCACAAAAAGGGTGAGAAGGAAAAGCTTGCCTTTGTGGGTGACGGAATCAACGATGCCCCTGTGTTATCCAGAGCGGATATTGGAATTGCCATGGGCGCGCTTGGTTCAGATGCAGCCATCGAAGCGGCAGATGTGGTTCTTATGGACGACGACCCGCTGAAAATTGCAAAGGCGATTAAGATATCCAGAAAATGTATCCGCATCGTCTATGAGAATATCGGTTTTGCACTGGGAATCAAGGCAATCTGTCTGATTTTAGGCGCACTTGGTATTGCTAATATGTGGCTTGCGATTTTTGCAGATGTAGGCGTTATGGTAATTGCAGTTCTTAATGCGATTCGGGCATTGTTCGTCAAGAAGCTGTAGGTTCCGGTAAAAAATGGCGGAAAAAGAAATGGAATGAATATAAAAAGGCGGTGAGAGAATGGCGGAAAAAGAAACAGAATGCTGTGAATCCTTTGAGGTTCATGAGAATCTCTTAAGGATTGTAAATGAGACCATGCCGGAAGAGACGAAGCTCTATGATTTGGCGGAGCTGTTCAAAGTATTTGGTGATTCAACCAGAATCCGGATTTTATTTGTCTTATTTGAAGCTGAGGTGTGTGTCTGTGATTTGGCACAGGTGTTGAATATGACACAGTCTGCAATTTCCCATCAGCTGCGGATTTTAAAACAGAATAAACTGGTAAAGAGCCGCCGGGAAGGGAAGTCCATCTTTTATTCACTGGCAGACGAACATGTTCGTACGATTATAGCCCAAGGCTGTGAGCATATAGAGGAAGACTGACGGAAAGAGAAGCCGATGTTGTACAGAGGCTTCTCTTTTGTATTTTATTTTGTACAATCTGCTATTGAGAAAACAGTCACAATAATCACCTTGCTTTTTTGCAAAAAATTAGTTATTATATCAGTGTTTAAAGAAAGTTTTGTATCACATATAGAAAGGAAGCAGAGATGAAAGAATTCAAGCAGTGGGATGGATTCGCGGGAAGATTATGGAAAGAAGGCGTAGATGTCCGCGATTTTATTCAGAATAACTATACGCCTTATGAGGGAGATGAATCCTTCTTAGAAGGACCAACAGAAGCAACTGACAAACTCTGGGGCAAGGTTCAGGAGCTTCAGAAAGAAGAACGTAAGAAGGGCGGAGTCCTGGATATGGAGACAGAAGTAGTGTCTTCTATTACCGCTTATGGACCAGCCTATATCAGTGATGAATTAAAGGATTTAGAGCAGGTAGTAGGTCTGCAGACAGATAAGCCGTTAAAGCGTGCATTTATGCCTTACGGTGGAATCAAAATGGCAGAGCAGTCCTGTACTATGTATGGATATCAGCCAAGTGAAAAGCTTCATGAGATTTTCACAAAGTATCATAAGACACATAACGAAGCTGTATTCGATGTGTATACACCAGAGATGAAGAAAATGCGCCACAACAAGATTCTCACCGGACTTCCAGATACTTACGGAAGAGGAAGAATCGTAGGCGATTACCGTAGAATTGCATTATACGGTATTGATTATCTGATTGAGCAGAAGGAAAATGATTTTGCAGGAACAGAGCGTTCCAATATGAGAAGTGACCGTTTCCGTCTGCGTGAGGAAATTGCAGAGCAGATTAAATGCTTGAAGCAGATGAAGGAAATGGCTTTGAGCTATGGCTTTGATATTTCTCAGCCTGCAGAGACAGCAAAGGAAGCATTCCAGTGGCTGTATTTTGGTTATCTGGCAGCAATTAAGACTCAGAACGGTGCAGCAATGAGCGTTGGCCGTGTGTCCACATTCCTTGATATTTATATCGAAAGAGATTTAAAGAAAGGTATTCTGACAGAGAAAGAAGCACAGGAATTAGTTGACCATATGACACTGAAATTCCGTATGGTGAAGTTTGCAAGAATCGAGTCCTATAACCAGTTATTCTCCGGTGACCCGGTATGGGCTACTCTGGATGTAGCAGGTATCGGTATGGACGGACGTCATCAGGTTACAAAGTCTGATTATCGTTTCTTACATACCTTAGAGAACATGGGACCGTCTCCGGAACCGAACCTGACTGTATTATATTCTTCTCATCTGCCAGAGAACTTCAAGAAATATGCAGCATATATTTCTGTTGTTACAAGCTCTGTCCAGTACGAGAATGATGATGTAATGCGTCCGGTATGGGGTGATGACTATTCCGTATGCTGTTGTGTATCTGCAACAGAGACAGGAAAGGAAATCCAGTTCTTCGGTGCTCGTGCAAACCTTGCAAAATGTTTATTATACGCAATCAACGGCGGAGTAGACGAAAAGAGCAAACAGCAGGTAGGACCTGCTTACCAGCCAATTACTTCTGAATATCTTGATTACGATGAAGTAATGGAAAAATATGACGCTATGATGACATGGCTGGCAAATAAGTATGTAGAGACATTGAACATGATTCACTACATGCATGATAAATATTACTATGAAGCAAGCCAGATGGCATTAATCGATACAGATGTAAGACGTACTTTTGCAACAGGTATCGCAGGATTCTCTCACGTAGTAGACTCCTTAAGCGCTATCAAATATGCTAAGGTAAAGGTAATCCGTGACGAAGACGGAATGGCTGTTGATTATGAAATCGAAGGAGATTTCCCAAGATACGGAAATGATGATGAACGTGCAGACGATATCGCTGTATGGTTACTGCGTACCTTTATGGGTCGTCTGAGAAGCTGCCATACTTATCGTAACTCCGAACCGACCACTTCTATCCTGACCATTACTTCTAACGTGGTTTACGGAAAAGCAACCGGTTCTCTTCCGGATGGAAGAAAAGCAGGAGAACCATTATCTCCAGGAGCAAATCCATCTTATGGTGCAGAGCAGAGCGGATTACTTGCATCCTTAAACTCTGTTGCAAAGCTTCCATATGAAGAAGCTTTAGATGGAATTTCCAATACACAGACCATCAATCCGGGAGCACTGGGACATGACGATGCGGAAAGAACTCAGAACCTGGTAAATGTTCTGGATGGATACTTTGATCAGGGTGCACATCATCTGAATGTAAACGTATTCGGAAAAGAAAAATTGATTGATGCTATGGAGCATCCGGAAAAAGAAGAATATGCAAACTTTACAATCCGTGTATCCGGTTATGCAGTTAAGTTCATTGACCTGACTCGTGAACAGCAGATGGATGTTATTTCCAGAACCTGCCACGAAAGCATGTAAAAGTATGCACAGATAGAAAGGAATACCGATGGAAAACAAAGATATAACAGGATATGTACATTCCTTAGAAAGCTTTGGTTCCGTGGATGGACCGGGAGTCCGGTATGTGATATTTTTAACCGGCTGCGCTATGCGCTGCCAGTTCTGTCACAATCCGGACACCTGGGACATGCAAAAGGGTACTCCCTATACAGCAGGTGAATTATTGGATAAAGCCTGTCGATACCGCTCTTACTGGAAAAGTGAGGGCGGTATTACTGTAAGTGGAGGGGAACCCCTGCTTCAGATTGATTTTTTACTGGAGTTGTTTCGGGAAGCAAAGCAGAGGGGGATTCACACCACGCTCGATACCAGTGGAAACCCATTTACCACAGAGGAGCCATTTTATTCTAAATGGTTGGAATTGATGAAGTATACGGATTTGATTTTGCTGGATATTAAGCATATTGATGAGGAACAGCACAGAATCCTCACAGGACAGACGAATAAAAATATTTTGGATATGGCAAAACACCTGTCTGATTTGGAAAAGCCGGTCTGGATTCGTCACGTACTGGTGCCGGAGCGGAACGATAAGGATGAATATCTGCATCAGCTGGCAGATTTTATTCATTCGTTAAAAAATGTGGAGCGGGTAGAGGTTTTACCGTATCATACCCTAGGAGTATTCAAATGGGAGCAGTTGGGCATTGACTATCCTTTGGAGGGAATTCATCCGCCTTCTGCAGAGCGGGTACGCAATGCGGAAGAGATTCTGCGGCTGGACAGATAATGTTGTATTTCAACAGGAAGTGGGAAGACAGACGTTTTCTCACTTTTTTGAATATCCTAATTTTATAAATAAAAAGGTTTATTTTTCTAGGAAAAGAATATATAATGAAGAAAGCACATTGATGTGTGCCCCAGTCATCAGTCCTGTGACAGGTGACAAAATATAATGAAGAAAGTGAAAACAGGAAGGAATCATTATCATGTTAGAAGTAGGACTTAAAGGATATCAGGAATTTGTTGTAGAAAAAAAGGATACAGCAAAGGTTCATAAGAGTGGAACATTAGATGTATTAGCAACCCCCGCCATGGTAGCGCTTATGGAAGAAACTGCCTGGAAAAGTGTGGCAGACCAGTTAGAACCGGAAATGGGAACCGTAGGAACCAGTCTGAATATCAAGCATCTTGCACCAACTCCTGTTGGAATGAAGGTATGGTGCGAGTCATTGCTAAATGAAGTAGATGGAAGAAAGCTGGTATTTTCCGTGGATGTTTTTGATGAAACAGGAAAAGTCGGTGAAGGAATTCATGAACGCTTTATCATAGAGGAAGAGAAGTTCCAGAATAAGGCGGATAAGAAGAAAGAAAAATAGGAATTGCTGAGGACGGGGTGGCTTTTAGCCGCTTCGTTTTCATATCATTAGACAGGAGCAATGAGAAGTATGAGTCAAAAGAAACAAATGTCGGAGTCAGTGCTGGTTGCGGCATTTTTATGTCTGTCTGGTGGCTTTCAAGACGCTTATACATTTTTCTGCAGAGGAGAGGTCTTTGCAAATGCCCAGACAGGGAATATGGTGCTGATGGGAACCAGCTTTGCAACAGGAGATTATCACACAGGACTGCGCTATCTTTTGCCGGTTCTTGCCTTTGCGGCAGGAATTTACACCGCAGAACGAATTCGCAGACATTTTAAATATTACGAAAAGATACATTGGAGACAGCTGATTGTCGTACTGGAAATGATTTTGCTTTTTGGGGTAGGTTGGATGCCGCAGAACGTAAATCTTGTGGCGAATATGCTGGTTTCTTTTGTATGTGCCATGCAGGTTCAGAGCTTTCGGAAAGTCAATGGGAATGCTTATGCCAGTACCATGTGTATCGGAAACTTACGGACTGCAACGGATATGCTGTGCAGTTATCATGTGACGAAGGATAAACGGCTGCGGAACAAAAGTCTTTTGTACTACGGATTTATTGGAATCTTTATTGTGGGAGCAGCATTTGGTGGTGTATTGGCAAGAATTTTAAAGGAACAGGCAATCTGGATTTCCTGTGGATTGTTATTAGTGGCATTTCTTATTATGTTTGTCCGGGAAGATGTGGAGCATGAGATGTTGTAAGGCAGAGAGGAGAACGGAATGGTAGAACAGGATTATATCATGCGTATCATTCATGAGATGGTGCGAACCTTTTTAAAACTGGTATTTCATATTGATGAGGAAAAGCAGGAGGAAGTACAGTTCGAAGATAATGAAACTGCCGGAAGCTTTGAGACGCTGTGTGCGATGGCAGACCGTGGAGAAATAAACGAAGCAGAAAATATTCTTTATGAAGAATTAGACGAAGGAAATCTGGAATATCTGAAAATGGCGATATTGTTTTACGAGCATCTAAATAAAATGAGCAATGAATATTTGGAGAAGTGTGATTATTCCAGACAGGAAGTGGCAGAGGGAATGAAGCAGGTCATGAAAATATACGGATATGACAGTCTTGCAGAAACATTGATATAAAAAGTGAAAAAAGCAGGAGGAATATAGGTGAAGTTATCGAGAGTGATGCTGGCAGCGCCCGCAAGTGGAAGTGGAAAAACATTAATAACCTGTGGATTGCTACAGCTTCTGGTAAATCGAGGAAAAAGGGTAGCTGCCTTTAAATGCGGACCAGATTATATTGACCCCATGTTTCACCGAAAGGTCATAGGAACTCCATCTAAGAATCTGGACACTTTTTTCACCGATGAAAATACAACGAGATATCTGTTTGGGAAGGAAGCCAAAAAGGCAGATATTTCTGTTCTGGAAGGGGTTATGGGCTTTTACGATGGAGTCGGCGGCATTACCACAGCGGCTTCTTCCTATGAACTTGCAAGGGTAACAGATACGCCGGTGATTCTGATAGTAAACGCCAAGGGGATGAGCCTTTCTGTCATTCCCCTGATAAAGGGCTTTTTGCAGTATCAAAAGGATAGTCATATCCGGGGCGTGATTCTAAATCAGACCACGAAAATGACATATCAGTTGTTAAAGGAACCCATAGAACAGGAGCTTGGAATTGCGGCACTGGGATATGTGCCAAAGTGTGCGGAGCTTGCAATAGAAAGCCGCCATCTGGGGTTGGTGACACCGGAGGAGGTTGCAGACTTAAGGGGAAAAATACAGGGGCTTGCGGGGCTCTTAGAGGAGACCGTTGAAGTAGAAAAGCTGCTGGCACTGGCAGAAGCAGCAGAGGAATTAGACTGGAAAGAACCGGACTTTTCGGAACGGAAGTTAGGAGCAGGGCAAAAAGCCATCAGGATTGGTTTGGCAAGGGACGAAGCGTTTTGTTTTTGTTATCAGGATAATCTGGAACTGTTAGAAAAGCTGGGAGCAGAACTGGTGGAATTTTCTCCCCTGCACCATGAAAAACTTCCGGAAGATTTGGATGGACTGTTACTGTATGGCGGGTATCCCGAACTTTATGCAGAACAGTTAAGCAAAAATAAATCCATGAGAAAGCAAATCAAAGATGCCATTTTAAAGGGAATGCCTTACCTTGCGGAATGTGGCGGATTTATGTACCTTCAGGAAACCATGGAAGATATGAAGGGAAGGAAATATCCCATGGCAGGTGCCATAAGTGGACAGGCTTATGGTACACAAAAGCTGGGAAGATTCGGGTATATTACCCTTTCTACAGAGAAAGAACAACAACTGTTAAAAAAAGGTGAGAGTATCAAGGCACATGAATTCCATTATTTTGACACCACAAAGAACGGAGCAGATTATCATGCCCGAAAACCGGTGGGAAAAAGGGAATGGGATTGTATTCATGGTGGAAAAAATCATGCAGCAGGATTTCCACATTTGTATTATTATTCTAACCCGGAGTTTGTCTTTCGGTTTTTGCAAAAGTGTGCGTCTTGGCAGCAAGAAAAGAAAGGGAGAAAAAAATGAGACTGGAAGAATACATTAGAGAGATAAAACCGATAGACAAGGGGGCGATGGAAGAGTGTGAGAAACGTTGGGATTCTATTGCAAAGCCCTTAAAAAGCCTCGGAAAAATAGAGACAAACCTGATACAAATTGCAGGCATCCAAAGAACCGCCGCAATTCAGCTTGAAAAAAAAGCATTGGTTGTCATGTGTGCGGATAACGGTGTGGTAGAAGAAGGAGTGACCCAGACCGGACAGGAAGTTACTGCTATCGTGGCAGAAAATTTTCTGGATGAAAAGTCCTGTGCCGCCATTATGTGCAAGGACACGGGAACAGATATTTTCCCCATAGATATTGGAATGGCAGTAGATACACCGCGGGTAGAAAAACGAAAAATTGCTTATGGAACGAAAAACATGGCAAAGGAGCCTGCTATGACAAGGGCAGAAGCAGTACATGCCATTGAGACAGGGATTCAGGTCGTAGGAGAACTGAAGGAAAAAGGATATGGTATTATTGCCACAGGTGAAATGGGAATCGGGAACACTACCACCAGCAGTGCTGTGGCAAGTGTATTACTGCATCAGCCAGTGGAGCAGGTGACAGGAAGAGGCGCCGGACTTGACAGTGCCGGATTGATGCGAAAAATTGATACAATAAAAAATGCAGTTAAGCTCCATCAGCCGGACCCAAAGGATGTTATAGATGTATTGTCCAAGGTAGGAGGATTTGATATCGCAGGGCTTGCAGGCGTTTACTTGGGAGGAGCAGTCTATGGAATTCCGGTAGTCGCAGACGGATTTATTTCTGGTGTGGCAGCACTTGCAGCCATTCGCATGGAGCCTTTGGTGCAGGATTATGTAATTGCCTCTCATGTGTCAAAAGAGCCGGCAGGAGCGATGTTGCTAGAAGCAATCGGAAAGTCTCCAAGTCTTACCTGCGACATGTGTTTGGGCGAAGGAACCGGAGCAGTGGCATTGTTCCCGCTGTTGGACATGGGACTGCATATTTATGAGAAAATGAGCACCTTTGCACAGATTGAGATAGAAGACTATGTGCCGTTAGATTAGTGTATAGACAGGGGGTAGCTTAGAATAATGCATGAGGACAGGAGAGCAGCTTAGAATAATGTATGAGGACAGGGGAGCAGCTTAGAATAATGTATGGAAAAGGGAGAACTTTATGGTAATATTTATCACAGGAGGAAGCGGGAGCGGAAAGTCGGAATATGCAGAACAGAGGGCGGTCCTGTTAAGAGAGCAGTCCAAAAACATTCAGGAGACGGAACTGGTCTATGTGGCAACAATGGAAGCACAGGACCTGGAAAGTCAAAAAAGGATACAACGTCATCAAAAAATGCGGGCAGAGAAACACTTTACAACCTGTGAATGTTATACCCATTTAGAAGAACTGACCCTGAGAAACAATTCGGAAAAACAGAACATTGTATTGCTGGAATGTCTTTCTAACCTTACGGCAAATGAAATGTTTTCTTCAAAGGGGCGGGGGGACAGCGTGGTACCTGTGATAAAAAAAGGAATCATCCATCTGATAGAACAGAGCAGGGATGTAATTATCGTGGGAAATAATGTATTTGAAGATGGAATGCAGTATGACGAAACTACGGAAAGTTATTTAAAACAGATGGCAGAGCTTCACTGTTTTTTAGCAGAGCAGTCAGACGAGGTAATAGAAGTAATCTGCGGAATTCCGTTGTTCTGGAAAGGAGGAAAGCATGAGGTACATTAATGCATGTATCATAGCCTTTGCCATGTATTCGAAAATACCGATGCCAAGGGCAGATTGGAAGAAAGAAAATATGAAATATGCCATGTGCTTTTTTCCATGGGTAGGAGCTATCATAGGAGCCTGCTTTTATCTCTGGGGACATTTTGCAGGACAGATTCCAGTGGGAAAGACATTGTATGCGGTGGTGCTTACACTGATTCCTGTGGTGATTACCGGAGGAATTCATTTAGATGGGCTTTTAGACACAGCAGACGCCTTAAGCTCATATCAGCCCAGGGAAAGGCGCCTTGAAATCTTGAAGGATTCACACGCAGGAGCCTTTGCAATTATTGTGTGCTGTATGTATTTTCTGGCATATTTTGGCTTTGCATCGGAGCTTTTTTTGACAGCAGAATTCCATAGGAAAGGATTGGAAGTAGCAGCGGCAGGTTTCTTTCTCAGCCGTTGTCTCAGCGGGTTTGCAGTAACTGCGTTTCCTTGTGCTAAGGGCAGTGGTCTTGTTGCAACCTTTGCCAATGGAGCCGACAGGAAACGGGCAGGAATCATTTTACTGATAGAAGGGGTTCTTGGGGCAGTTTTCTTGCTTTGGCTTAGTATTCCACTGGGAGCAGCAGCCATTGTGGCAGCAATGTTGACATTTCTCTGGTATCATCACATGTCCGTGGAAAAGTTCGGTGGAATTACCGGAGACCTGGCGGGATGCTTTTTGCAGGTCTGTGAGCTGATGATATTGATAGCTGTGGTTGTGACAGAGAAACTGATATAACAGAAGAACTGATATAACAGAAAAACGAGTGCAGCAGGAAGGAGAACGCATATGATATTGATAACCGGAGGGGCTTATCAGGGCAAGCTGGCGTTTGCAAAAAGTATCTGTGAAAAGAGGGAGCCTATGATTGCAGAGGGGGAAAAGGCAGACTTTGAGGAGCTAAAACAGGCAGATATTATTGGGCAGTTTCACTTGTATATTCGAAAATGTATGGAAGAGCGTGGAAATGAAAAAGAAAATAGCAATGAGAAAAATCATCTGGAAGAGGAAACAGAAATAGAAGAGCAGGTGAAGGAGCTCCTGCAGGAAAATCCCAATGTAATTCTGGAAATAACACAGCTTGGCTGTGGAGTAGTGCCTATAGATGCCTTTGACCGGAGCTATCGGGAAAAAGTGGGAAGAATCGGCTGTATTCTGGCAAATCAGGCAGAACAGGTATATCTGGTAAACTACGGAATACCCAAGCGATTAAAGTAATAGAATCACACGAATGAAAAATGGTTTAGGAGCATGCATATGAGAAAAATCAAGAAGCTGTTTGAGAAAGTCAAGATTTTTTTCCGTCAGAAAATTCTGCGTTTTGTACACTTTGCAGAGTGTAACTGGAAGGACACCGGGAAACTGTTATACTGGATAACGCTGCTTTTATGCAGCTTCAGCACAGGCTTGATGTCGGGAACGTTTATGCGTCCCGCATGGGCAGGCGTTTTGCTGGTAAGCATACTTACCTTTTTTGTTCTGATACCAGTTTTATGGCTCCTGAAAAGAATAGTGAGGCTTGCGCTGCGAAACGGCATAACAGAGCTGTTGTCCTGGATTCTGCTGTGTTTACTGTGTGTATCACTGCTAGAGGAAGAGTACATCGCTTTGGCAATCTGCCTTAGTCTGGCTGCAGCATTATTTTTTAAGAGTCTTTGGGGAATAATACACAATAAAGTACGCACAAAAGCCATATTTATTACAACAACGCTGACCGGACTTTTTATAGCCGCAGTCGTGGTACTTCTTTTCAGTGATGGCTTTGAGGATACTTATATAGAAAAATATCTGGAACTGGCATACGCAGAAGATATGACGAAGCAGGATACTTTGACGAAGCGGGATACGCTGACGAAGCAGGAAGAAGCAGAATTCCAGACCGCGCTGGAGAACGGACCTTACACCGTCAGTACCGTTACATACGGAACCACAGGAGAAGAGGACCTTGCGTCGGATACCGTGGATATCAGTGGTTTTGCCTCAAATGAAGGAATCATAGGATTTCTGAAAGAGAAATATCAGGGGTATTCCTTAAAAGAAACTCCCTTGGCAGGAATCATATGGTATCCGGAAGAAATTGATAACTGTCCCACATTATTTATCATTCATGGAAATCATAACTGGATTACGGATTCTTATCTGGGTTATGAATATCTGGGTACCTATCTTGCATCCCATGGATATGTGGTAGTTTCTGTGGATGAAAATGCCTGTAACGGTCTGTCCGGGGAAAATGACGGACGTGCCGTACTGCTTCTGGAAAATATGAGACAGGTGAAAAAATATAACAGTCAGGAGGAAAGTCCCCTGTATGAGAAGATGGATTATGACAATCTTGCCCTGGCAGGACACTCCAGAGGAGGCGAAGCCATTACAGAAGCCTGCCTGTTCAACGAATTGACGCACTATCCTGACAATGGGAACCATACTTTTTACTGGGACTTTTCCATAAAGTCTCTGATAGCCATTGCGCCGGTGTGCGGGCAGTATCAGCCCTCTGACCGTGAGGTAGAGCTTTCCGATGTAAATTATATGGTAATACACGGAGCCAATGACCAGGATGTCAGTACCTTTATGGGAATGAGCCAGTATGAAAACATCACCTTTACCGGGGAAGAGGACGGTATAAAAACCGCCCTGTATGTGGCTGGCTTAAATCATGGACAGTTTAATTCCCTCTGGGGAAAATATGATTCCTCAGAGCCTATGAACCGGATGCTGAATGTGGAAAATTTTCTATCCCAGCAGGAGCAGCAGAACATAGCAAAAATATTTATCCGGACATTTCTGGATAAAACACTGAAAAATTCGGATTCGGAGTTGACAGAACTGCTTACGGATTACGGAAAATATCAGAGCGTTCTTCCTCAGACGCTGTATGTCCAGTCTTACGATACTGCAGATGCACTTACCCTGTGTGACTTTGAGGAGGACGTCAGACTGGAGACAGGAAGCCTTGCGGGCGTTTCCATATGGGCAAAAAATGTGGACAGCTGGCGGGAGGAGGAACTGAGCTTTTCTAATGGAGAATCCCGTGAAAATTATGCGGTGATTTTAAAATGGGAGTCAAAAGATGAGGCGCAGATTACCTTTTCTTTGGAGTCAGAAGTAGGAAATGCGGGCAGCCTGCGGTTTGACATTATGGATATGCAGGAAGAGTTTGAAGAGGAAGAAGCAGAGCTTTTGGAGGCAGAGATTATTCTGACAGACACGGAAGGGAACAGCGCAAGGGTGCAGGCAGGAGATTATGCTGCCCTTTATCCGGCGTTTCCCGTCCGGTTGGAAAAACTGCAATATATGTTCGGCGGGGTGGAATATAAGCATCAGTTTCAGACCGTTTCCGTACCGTTTACAGACTTTGTGGGCGTAGATGTAACGAAGCTTAAAAAGATTACCCTGCAATTTCCGCAGGAAGAGGGGAAAGTGGCGATTGACAATGTAAAACTGGCGCCATAGTTTCCGTCAGGCATGAGAAGTCTGGGAGAAAGACAGGCTGTAATTGATAGTGTCAAAATAGTGTAAAAAGACAGGAAGAAAGGAATGTATCATGAATCTATTTACCTGCTCTACGATAGCCCTGCTGTTGGGAATTATCCTGGATTTTATTTTGGGAGACCCTCATGGCTGGTGGCATCCGGTGATGGGAATCGGAAAAATAATTACAAAGACAGAGACAGCTTTTAGAAGCATATTTCCAAAGACAAAAACAGGGGAACGTATTGCTGGCGGGATACTGGCGGTAATTGTGATTTTCATATCTGTGGGAATTCCGGCAGTTTTGTTATATGGGGCTTATCGGCTTCATCCTGTGGCAGGAATGATTCTGGAAGCAGTGATGTGCTACGCTATGCTTGCCGCAAAGTCCTTAAAGACAGAGAGCATGAAGGTGGCATCTGCCCTGGAACAGGAGGGCTTAGAAGCAGGAAGAAAGGCAGTGTCCATGATTGTGGGACGGGATACGAAGCGTTTGGACGAAACAGGAGTGATAAAGGCGGCAGTAGAGACGGTGGCGGAAAATACCTCGGACGGCGTCATTGCGCCTTTGCTTTTTATGGGGATATTCGGGGGACTGGGAGGATTTTTCTATAAAGCCATTAATACTATGGACTCCATGATTGGCTATAAGAATGAGAAGTATCGGTATCTTGGGACTGCGGCGGCAAAGCTGGATGATGTGGTGAACTTTATTCCGGCAAGGGTCAGTGCCTTTATGATGATATTATCTGCCTTTCTTTGCGGCATGGACGGAAAGGGAGCCTTTCGGATTTTCAAAAGAGACCGTTACTGTCATGCCAGTCCAAACTCTGCCCAGACAGAGTCTGTGATGGCGGGAGCCTTAGGGGTACAGCTTGCAGGAGATGCCTGGTATTTTGGAGTGAAGCATGAAAAGCCGACCATAGGGGATGCGAAACGCCCGGTGGAGCTTGCAGATATTGAAAGAAGCAACCGACTGATGTATGTTACGGCAATATTGACGGCGGTGGCGCTATTAGGAATTCGGGGAATTATTGTGTATTTGCAAATATAGGTGTTGTATGGTAGTCTGGATTTATTATTTCTCTGATAAATCGGAATTTGGAGGGATACAAACATGAGAAAAATTAGTTTGTTTATTGCGATGAGCCTTGATGGATATATTGCGGATAGGAAGGGCGGTGTTGATTGGCTAGTCGGACAGGGTAATGATGATGAGAATATCGACACATATTCCGACTTTGTGAAAGACATTGATACTGTTTTGATGGGGTGGAATACATATTATCAAATTATCACTGAACTTTCCCCCAACGAATGGGTTTATGATGATTTTACAACTTATGTCGTGACACACAACAAACATGCATCTTCTGATAAAATCCGTTTTACTGATGAAAGTCCTGTTGAATTGGTAAAGAAACTACGAGAAGAAATCGGAAAAGATGTCTGGATATGCGGCGGTGCAAATCTTATTCAGCAGTTGGTGAGGGAAGATTTGATTGATTACTATTACATTACAGTCATTCCCACAATTTTGGGTTCAGGTATTCGGCTTTTTGAAAATGCAAAACATGAGATTAAGTTAAGATTACTTAATACACAGTCATATAATGGCATGACAGATTTAATCTATACACGAAGATAAATTCCAATTTCTCTTTGAGGTGATTGTAACAAAAATCTTTTTTATTGTCCATAAAATCACAAGTATTCATATCCATTCTTGCTCCGTCTTTGTACTTAATGTATAATGGGAGATAAGAAATATCAGAAGGTTACCAGCGAAGTCTTTTGCAAACTGTATAAGGAGGAGAAGCGCTGTATGAAGGAAATAGCGGGAAAAGTATTTTTCGGTATTGCAGTTATTGGCGTGTTAATGATTTCTGCGTGTATTTATTTTGTAGAGGATATGCCGGTCCTGGCGTGGATAGGAATTCCGGTAGCAATCGCAGGAGTGATTGGAACCTGTGTTACTTCTAAAACACTGCGAAAATATTTAGTGGACTTACTCGATTTGTTATAGGAAAGGAAAGCATCATGCATAAGCACGGCGGAGATATTTACAGTCATCCAAATTTCATAGATTTTTCAGCGAATATTAATTTTCTGGGAGTACCGGAAGCTGTGAAAAAAGCCACCCAAAGTGCATTGCAGGAGATAACCCATTATCCACAGCCGGGCAGTGTAAGACTATGTCAGACGGTTGCGGAAATGGAGCATGTAACGCCGGAACAGGTTATTTGCGGAAACGGCGCGGCAGATGTGATATTTTCATTGGTTTTAGCAGAAAAACCCAAAAAAGCGTTGATTCCGGCACCGACCTTTCAGGAATACGAGCAGTCACTTTTGAGTGTGGACTGCCAGGTGGAAGTTGTAAATACTTTGAAAGAGAAAACATCAGAGATAGTATCGGAAGAGAGCTTTCTGGATAAAGTTATGGATGATATTGATATGGTGTTTTTTTGTAATCCAAACAACCCTACAGGGCTTTTAAAGGAACGTGAATATCTGCTTCGTTTACTGCAAAAATGCGAAAAAGCCGGGGCAAGACTGGTGGTGGATGAATGTTTTCTGGACTTTGTGTCGGAGGCAGAAGACGTGACCATGAAGCCCTTTTTGGAAAAATATAAGTGTCTTTTTCTTGTGAAAGCTTTCACAAAGATGTTTGCAATCCCCGGGATACGTCTTGGATATGGTCTGTCTTCCGATAAGAGTCTGTTGGAAAAAATGAAGCAGGTAACACAGCCGTGGAACGTGTCGGTAATTGCACAGGAGGCTGGAATGGCAGCCGCTAAAGAACTCGGATTTATGGAGCGTACCAGAGAGGCGGTAGCAGAAGAAAAGGGATATTTACTGGAAGAATTAAAACAGCTTCCGGTGGAAATATATGGACATGCCGCGAACTTTATTTTTTTCAAGGCGGAAAAGGGATTAGAGAAAAAGCTGGAGCAATACCATATTTTAATCAGGGATTGTAGTAATTTCCGAGGGCTGGAGGAAGGATGGTATCGCATTGCAGTGCGAAGCAGAACAGAAAATCAAACGTTGTTACAAGGAATGAGAGCTGTTCTGCTTGCAGAAAAAGTGCTATAGAATGTTGTTAGAAGCGTTATGCAAAGTCCGGTATTGGCTGGGGGTGCAGCCATAATTCTGACAGAACATTTTTGAGTAATAGCTGAGATGCAGGAAACCACAGGTGAGTGCAACTTCAGTAATGGACAAGGTTGTATTTTTAGCAGATTACAACTGACCTCCAGGCGATAGTGATTCATAAAATCAATGGGAGATTGCTGTAAATAATGCTTAAAAATCTGACAGCATTTGCTGCGGCATACATTTCCCGAAGCAGCAATATCAGATAAAGATACTTTTTCACTATAATGATGGTAAATATAGGTTACCATCTTTTTTTGCACATTCAGTTCAGAAGAATCAACCTCGGAGGTGGGAGCAGACAGTAGTTCAAAGTGCTGCAACAGTCGGTACCAGATAGAACCAAGAATACTTGTTACTTTTAATTCATAGGCAGGGGTTCCGGCATTTTTTAAGGCAGAGATATGGTCCAGAGAGGCAGCAAGCTCTATGCAAAAAGGGCTCTCAGAGTCCAAGTGAAGAAATTCCAGATCACTGTTTTCCAGAACTGGATGCAAATATTTTTGGTAGATTATGGAATTGCCCGAAAGCAGTTCGGGATGAAATAAAACACAGGTAAAGTTGCAGTCCTGCTGTTGGAAAGAATAGCCGAAGTGCATCTGCCTTGCATTTACCATAAGGCAGTCATTTTCCTTAAGAAGGACTTTTTTTCTATTGATACGGTAGTTCATAGTACCCTTTACAACGCGAATAAATTCAATATCTTCATGCCAGTGGGGAAGTGCACATTTATCAGGATAATTGGATAAATTACTATTTCTGATATAAAGTGGAATTCCAATGGTGTCATAATGTATAATTTCAGAATCGTCCTGCATGACTTCAATATCTAGCATCATTCAAATCATCTCCATAAAAATACGATTTTTATAATTTTCCTCAACAATATTGATAGAAAATAAGAGTTTTAGATACTATTATTATAACATAGAAACAGATATAGGAAAATAGAAAAAGGAGTAATTTTAACTGTACCAGAAGTATGGAAAGGTATATAATGAAAGGAAGGGTAAGGATGAGGCATTTAAAATTTTGGAAAAAATTAATGATAAGAAATCTTTTTATTCTTATGGAGCATGAGCAAGTGCCGTGTTACAGGAAGCTTTATAAGAATTGTATCATGAAACTCATAGGAAACAAATGAGCCGGACATATACAATATGAAAGGAGAAGGAGCATGGATATCAAAGAAAGAATGCACAGTACGATGCTGTATAACCCGGGAGACGAAGCATTGATGAAGGAGCAGACCGGTTATCTGGACAGATTATATGATTTTAATATGACCCGTCCTACGGAGTTTGAAAAAAGAGAAGCATTGTTAAAAGAAATGTTTGCCGAGATAGGAGAGGGCTGTTATATTGAACCGCCACTTCATGCTAATTTTGGGGGAAAACACGTTCACTTTGGCGCCCACATTTATGCGAATTTTAATCTTACCATGGTGGATGATACCCATATTCATGTGGGAGATTATACGATGATTGGCCCGAATGTCACCATAGCAACTGCCGGGCATCCCATTAATGCAGAGCTGCGGCAAAAAGGCTACCAGTACAATGCGCCGATTCATATCGGGAAAAATTGCTGGCTTGGGGCAGGAGTAATTGTGCTGCCGGGAATTACCATTGGCGATAACGTAGTGGTGGGCGCCGGAAGCGTTGTAACAAAAGACCTCCCGTCAAATGTGATTGCAGTTGGAAATCCCTGCAAAGTACTTCGGGAAGTAAGCGAGCATGACAGAAAATATTATTTTAAAGGCAAGATGGTAGAAGACACGTTTTTTGAGGAGTGAATACATGGCAAAACCAATCATGATACAGGGCACCATGTCTAATGCAGGGAAAAGTCTTCTTGCAGCAGGCTTGTGCCGGATTTTTAAGCAGGATGGCTATAGAGTGGCGCCCTTTAAATCACAGAACATGGCGCTGAATTCCTATATTACAAAAGAGGGGCTGGAAATGGGACGTGCCCAGGTGACGCAGGCAGAGGCGGCAGGAGTAGAGCCGTCTGTTTCTATGAACCCCATTTTATTAAAGCCCACAAACGATATTGGTTCTCAGGTCATTGTAAACGGTGAAGTGGTAAAAAATATGAGTGCCCGGGAATATTTTGCCTACAAAAAACAACTGATACCGGATATCCGAAAGGCATATGAAAAACTGGACAAAGAGTACGATATAATCGTGATTGAAGGGGCAGGCTCCCCGGCGGAAATCAATTTAAAACAGGACGATATTGTTAATATGGGACTGGCAAAAATGGTAAATGCTCCGGTATTATTGGCAGGAGATATTGACCGGGGCGGTGTTTTTGCACAGTTAGTCGGGACTATCATGCTCTTAGAAGAAGATGAGAAAAAAATGATAAAAGGTACTATCATTAATAAATTTCGCGGTGATAAGACCATTCTGGACCCGGGCGTAGAAATGTTAGAAAACATGACCGGGATTCCTGTGGTGGGAGTGACGCCATACATGAAGGTAGATATTGAAGATGAGGACAGCCTCAGTGAACGTTTTTCGCATAAAAATACTCAGGGCGTGGTGGATATTGCAGTGATACGTTTTCCGAGAATTTCTAATTTTACAGATTTTGCAGTATTAGAAGGAATGGAAGAGGTAAACCTGCGATATGTCGATAAAGTAGAAAAGCTGGGAACGCCGGACATGATTCTGCTTCCGGGAACAAAAAACACCATGGCAGATTTGAAGTGGATGCGGGAAAACGGATTGGAAGCCGCAATGTTAAAGGAACAGCAAAAGGGAACCGTCATCTTTGGAATTTGTGGCGGTTATCAGATGTTAGGCGAAGCCTTAGAAGACCCGGAGGGCATAGAGGAAGGCGGAAATATCCGGGGAATGGGACTTTTGCCGATACGCACTGTATTTACCGGAGAAAAGACCAGAACCAGAGTATCAGGAACGATACAGGAGCTGTCGGGCGTGCTGCAGGGACTTTCCGGCAGAAAGTTAGAAGGCTACGAGATTCATATGGGCATTACCACAGGAAGTGGAAAAGTAGAACATTTCTCCATCATTTCAGAAGAAGGAAAGCCGGAAAAGTCAGATGGAGCATATCTGGAAAATGTATATGGAACCTATGTCCACGGCGTTTTTGACGAAGACGGAATCGGGGCAGAACTGGTACGAATTCTGGCGGAAAAGAAAGGAATCCATCTGGAAGAGGTTTGTGAAATGGAGCGTCATGCCTATAAGGAAGCGCAGTATGATTTGTTGGCAGATACCTTGCGAAAACACTTGAATATGAAAGCAATATATGAGATTCTAAAAGAAGGAATAAAATAGTATTAAGACTATCAGGAGGTAGAAATTATGATAAAGCATATTGTAATGTTTAAATTAAAGGAAGAGGCAAACGGAAAAACAGCAAAAGAAAACTTAGACGGAGCATTGGAGCTTCTAAAGAATTTTGAGCAGGAGATTCCGTCACTGGTACATTTTGAGGCAAGAACCAATTCGCCGGAAGCGCCAGAGAGCAATTATGAGCTTGCGTTAGTATGTGATTTTAATGACATTGCGGGATTGAATGAATACCAGGTGCATCCGGTTCATAAGAACTTTGGTGCATATATTACACCTGTAAGAGAAAGCAGGGCGTGTATTGATTATGAGTATTAATTCAGATAAAAATACCAATACAGACAGAAACACAGGAATGATTCACATCTATGAAGGAGACGGCAAAGGGAAAACGACAGCAGCAACGGGCTTAAGTGTCCGTTTTGCAGGAACCGGAGGAAAGGTAGTATTTACCCAGTTTTTGAAGCGGAATGATTCCGGTGAACTTGTAATCTTAGAGCAGATAGAGAATATCTGCCTTTTGCGATGCGAAAAAAGCTTTGGATTTACCTTTCGTATGACACCGGAGAAAAAGCAGGAAGCAGCAGAATATTATAATGCCCATTTAAAAAAAGTGCTGGCAGAAGCCGTAGAAAAGCAGGCAGGATTATTGGTGCTGGATGAGGTGTTAGATGCCTATAACAGCGATATGATAAGCCATGAAGTGCTTTTAAAGTTTTTGAAAGAAAAACCACGGGAAATGGAAGTAGTGCTGACTGGCCGCAATCCGGCAGAAGAATTGTTAGAACTGGCAGACTATGTAACTTTCATGGAAAAAAGAAAGCACCCCTATGATAAGGGAATCGGTGCAAGAAAAGGAATCGAACTATGAAGACAGAATTAGAACAGGTGCTTCCCAAAGAGATTGAAAAGCGCAGCTTTGAGATTATCACGGAAGAACTGGGAGATAGAAAATTGGATGAAGCGTATGCACCCATCATCAAGCGTGTGATTCACACTACAGCAGATTTTGACTATGCGGATAATCTGCTGTTTTCCGAAGGAGTACGGGAAAAAGCGTTATCAGCGCTGCAGAACGGAGCCTGTATTGTGACAGATACCCAGATGGCGAGGGCAGGAATTAACAAAAAGGCGTTGGCAAAGCTGGGAGTTGAAATTTATAATTTTATTGCAGATGAAGACGTGTCAAAGCTGGCGAAGGAAAACGGAACAACACGTTCCGCCTCCTGTATCGACAAGGCAGCAGCTTTGGACAAGCCTGTGATATTTGTGATTGGAAATGCTCCCACTGCTCTGGTAAGAATCTACGAGCTGGTGCAGGAGAAAAAATTAAATCCAGAATTAATTATTGGAACTCCGGTGGGATTTGTCAATGTAGTACAGTCAAAAGAAATGATTATGGAATTAGATATTCCGTATATCATTGCAAAGGGAAGAAAGGGAGGCAGTAACGTGGCAGCCGCCATTGTGAATGCCTTATTATATATGATATATGAACGTTAAGATGGCAGGGATTGATTTTACCATGGCGCAGATTAATGTAAGGCAGTGTTTTGCCTTTACCAAAAGTGCAATGACACTTGCCATGGAGAAAATGAAGCAGGAAAAAGAGATAAAGGGATGTGTCATACTTTCTACCTGTAACCGGATGGAGTTGTGGGTAAGTCTTTCGGATGGTGCAACGCTGGATTTGCGGTCCTATATTTGCTGTCTGAAGGAACTGGATGGGGAGCAGTATAAAAAATTCCTCAAGGTCAGAGAAGGAGAAGAGGCGATTCGTCACTTGTTCCTGCTAAGTGCGGGGATGAAATCTCAGATTGTAGGAGAAGACCAGATATTGACACAGGTAAAGGAAGCGGCAGCTTTTGCCAGAGAACAGGAGTGTATGGACCATGTGCTGGAAGTGCTGTTTCGGATGGCAGTGACTGCGGGAAAACAGGTCAAGACCGAAGTGTCTATGGATAAAGCTAATTTCTCTGCTGCTCATCAGGCGATACATTTTCTGAAAGAATTACAAGTGCCTTTTGCAGGAAAAAAGGCATTAGTCATTGGAAATGGTGAGATGGGAAAAATTACGGCGCAGGCGTTGATGGAGGAAGGTGTGGATGTGACCGTAACCATTCGTCAGTATCGAAGCGGTGTAGTTAATATTCCACAGGGAGCAAAGCGGATGAATTATGGAGAACGTTATAGTTATATACCGGAATGTGACTTTGTTTTTTCTGCAACGGCAAGCCCGAATCTGACGATTACCAGGGAACTGCTGGAAACCTGTAATATACAAAAGACACAGATATATGTTGACCTGGCAGTGCCAAGAGATATTGATGAAACCATTGAAGATTTGGCACATATCCGCTTATATGACATTGATTCTTTTCATTTAGAACATCAGTCAGAGCAGATGAAACAGCAGATGAAGCAGGCGGAAGATATTCTGAATCAACATATGCAGGGATTTTACGATTGGCAGGAAAGCAGAGACTTAGTGCCAAGAATCCAACAGATTGGAGGGGCTTGCGGACAGGAATTCAGCTGGCGTATGGAAAAGGAATTGAAACATATTCCCTTAGCAGAGGAAGAGAAAGAAAATCTGCGTGGACAGATGGCACGGACTACCGCGAAAGTAGTGGATAAGCTATTATTTGCTCTGCGGGACCAAGTGGATACGGACACTTTGCGGCAGTGTGTGGAAGTGTTAGAGCAGGTATATGGAGAAGAGTAATGAGGAATTTGGGAATAAGCGTATGAAAGAATCATGAAGAAATTTTAGATAAGATATATGAAAGAGATTAAAAAAAGCAGGAGGAATGGCTGTGCTGGAATGTATTTTAGTGGGAATCGGGGGCTTTATCGGAACAGTCTTACGGTATTTAATCGGGCTTGTGCCCATAAAAACAGATAGCGGCTTTCCAATCAAAACGCTTATTATTAATGTAGTTGGCGCATTTGTAATCAGTATGATAACTGCGTTGGCGGCAAAAAATAAGTCCATGAATCCGCAGATTGTTTTAATGCTGAAAGTAGGTGTTTGTGGTGGATTTACTACTTTTTCTACCTTTGCCTATGAGACATCAGACTTAATTCAGAAAGGAAATATGGGAGTTGCAGTGTGTTATGTTCTGGCGAGTGTTGTATTGGGAGTGCTTGCGGTTTTTGGGGCACAGATGATGATTCGGTAAGAGAATATAAATATGGAGCGGGAGAAAAAGGATGAAACAGGAGTTAAGTATGATTAGAAGAGCGCAGAAAAGCGATGCTTCCAGATTAAGTGAAATACTGATTTTTACAAAAAGAGTTACATATAGACCTATATTTCAGAACGATGCGGTATCCTTCCGGGAAATGCAGGTGTTAGATATAGCATTAGAGTATCGTGATAATGCAGAGCGATTAAATGATGTATATGTTTTTGATGATGGGATTGTAAAGGGGATGATGAGCTGGGACCGTTCTGTTTTTAATCATGAATGGGAATTACGGGAATTGTATGTAGATACTTTTTTTCAGGGGCAGGGCGTTGGAAAAGATCTTTTAAATCATTTTATAGACCATGCAAAAAATCAGGGAGTTACCAGTGTATTTTTATGGGTACTTGAGAAAAATCAATCAGCAAGAGAATTTTATGAGAAACAAGGATTCTATTTTGAAGGAACGAAAATGTTAGAGGCGGGGACAACGGAATATATCTGTCTTTATAAAAGAAAAATCGTGGAGGTATGAGTTATGGCAAAATTAGAGACAACCATTTCAGGAGATTTTGACGAGATATTAAAAAGGATTGAAAACGGAATAGTGAATGGAAGTGTGTCTGCGTCATTAGAAGATGCAAGTGACTTTTATGATGGAGATGCCCGTTGCAGTGTCCGTGTATTTGAACGTTATAGCTGGAGCGGAAGTAATCGTGTAAGTCTGTCTGTAACGCTGTTTCAAAGTGGAGAAACCATTAAAATGTCTGCCATTACCTCGGGCGGAAGTCAGGCAGTGTTCTGGAAGGTAAATACATTTGGCGAAGAGGCATTTTTGGATAAATTGAGAGAATTGTTATAGTTTATGCCATGAAAGCCGAGCGGATATAAAAATCATATCTTTCTTTAGATACAGACAACGTTGTAGAATGGTGTAAAGATGAGAGAAAAAATGAAATATACAATTCGTGAAGAGGTGATTTATGAGAAAAATAGATATATTATGTAAAATCTGTAATTGTGTTTTCATATTTTCAATGTTAGTTTTGGCAGGTTGTACAAGAGAAAACGATAGTTTGACCGATAATCAGTCATTGGAAATGCAGGTATCAGAAGAAATGAACCTAACGGAAAAATCATCAACAGAAAAAATGACGCAAACAGAAGAAACAACAGACGAAATTCAGGAAGAAGTTGTTGAGCCAATGATAACAGAAGTGGATTGGTCAAATTATTTTGAAGAAATAAATGGTGCTGCTGTTATCTACGACCCGGTTGAGAATTGCTATCAGATATATAATCAGGAATTAGCACTCACTCGGCGTTCGCCATGCTCTACCTTTAAAATAATTTCTTCTTTAATTGCTTTGGAAAATGGAGTAATTGACCCTAATGATTCTACCCATATATGGAGTGGAGAAGTATTCTGGAACGAAGACTGGAATAAGGACATTGATTTTTCTGAGGCGTTTCATGTCTCTTGTGTCTGGTATTTTCGAGAGGTTATTGATGAAATTGGGAAAGATATGATGCAAGATGAATTAAACAAGCTTCAATATGGTAATTGTGACATTTCTGACTGGGGTGGGAAATTAAATACAAATAATAGAAATCCAGCTTTAACGGGTTTTTGGATTGAATCATCCTTGTTAATTTCACCAAAGGAACAGGTAGAAGTTCTTGAACGCATTTTTGGTGATAATACAAATTATTTAGAAGAAACACGAAACCAATTAAAACAGGTTATGCTGTTGTCAGAGCAAAATGAGTCAAATATTTTAATTTACGGAAAAACAGGAATGGGTAAGAGTTATGGTATTGTCGTTGACTCATGGTTTACAGGTTTTGCAGATACTTCTGGGAAAAGAATTTACTTTTGTGTATATTTAGGTGAAACGGATAATAAAGATGTGTCCAGCACTAAGGCAAAGGAAATTGCTATAAAAATAGTTTCTGATTATTTGAATTGAAAATAAAAGAATAATCAGGCGTTACATATAAAACACGTGTAAGAAATAAAAATAGAAAAAAGGGCGAGAAAAATGATATATTACAGTGATAATGACATTTTGATTAGAACAATCCTTGAGTCAGACGCCAGGACCATATGTGAGGAAGAAATTGCACAGGGCTGGAACCAGACAGAAGAAAAGTATCATATGAGAATAGCGGATAATGCCAGCGGAAAGGCCATTAGTTTAGTTGCAGAATATAAGGGAAATGTGGCAGGATATATCAATGTTTATCCCAACTCTGTCTGGGGTGCATTTGCAAATTCCGGCTACTGTGAAATTGTGGATTTTGGCGTGCTGGAAAAATATCGTTGTCATGGAATTGGTTCTAAGCTTATGGATGTAGCAGAAAAGATTGCTGGTCAATATGCAGATACCGTTTATCTCGGAGTCGGATTGCATAGCGGCTATGGAAGTGCACAGAGAATGTATTGCAAACGGGGATATATTCCAGACGGTACGGGTGTATGGTATGGCGAAGAAGTAGCAGAACCTCATAAAGATTATTGTAATGATGATGATTTGGTTTTGTATTTTAGTAAAAAAGTATGGAATCATAACCAGAAATGACAAATGACTGCCTCAAACATACATATAATGTATTATACATAAAAATAATTCAAAAAGGCGGAGTATAGAATGGAAAAAGAAATAACAGCGGAATCAAAAGTAGTTACATTTATTGGTGGATTTTATGTTTTTGGCGGAGTGGTAGTGTTGCTGTCGCTTATTTTCGGCGGAAGTTCATTAAATATGGTATTTGACCTGCCGAATATTCCGGATGCGCTGGTAAAAAGTCTGGTGGCTCTGATTTTTATTCCAATGGGAATTCTGTATACCAGGAGAAGAAAAGCTGCATTCTGGTTTATTCTGATGTTTTCCATCGTATTTTTCTGTATCAGTGCAAGTCAGGTGGAACAATGGAATCAGCAGCCGTATATTGGAAACATGATATATTCCCTGTTTGTGATAGTGGTTACTATTGTAAAAAGAAAAGAATTTCAGATACTAAAATAAATGATGAGGTAAAACAATGAAATATTTTGGCAGTGGATTAAGTGAACTGCACAAAGAATTAAATCAGGTCATTCGTAAAAAAGATGAAATCCAGCAGGCAAAAAAACGATTCTTAGAACTTCATGCCCGGCTGAATCTATCGTCAGTGTCAGGCACAGAGCAAAACGAAGTAGACCTTTTACTCCGTGATTTAAGCAAAGCGGAATATGCGGTTATGCCTACCAGCAAAGATGAAACCATTGCATGGGTTCTTTGGCATATCGCCCGGATTGAAGACCTGACCATGAATCTTCTGGTGGACAGAAAAGAGCAGGTCTTCAATGCAGATTGGAAAGAAAAATTGAACGTTTCCATTACAGATACCGGAAATGCCTTATCTGATGATGAGATTATGGAATTAAGCACCAATATCAACATAGAAGAATTGCTTGCATACCGCAATGCAGTGGCAAAAAGAACCCGAGAAATCGTAAGCGGTTTAAAAGCGGAAGACATGAAGCGGAAAATGGACAAGTCTGATTTGGAACGGATTTTGGAAGAGGGCGGAGTGACAAAACACGAGGATTCCATCTGGCTTTTGGATTTCTGGGGGAAAAAAGATGTTGCAGGAATTCTGCTTATGCCTCCAACGCGCCATGTCATGCTGCATCTGAATGACTGTTGTAAATGGAAAGAACACATAAGAAGCGGAAGGAAGAGATACCGGGAAAAATGATTGGGATATATTTTAGCGGAACAGGAAATACAAAATACTGCGTAGAAAAGTTTCTGGAAAAATATGACGCGCAAGCCAAAGCGTTTGCCATAGAAGAGGAACAGGTATTGCAGGAAATAGAACAACACGAAGAAATTGTTTTCGGCTATTCGGTACAATATAGCAACCTGCCTAAAATGGTACAAGACTTTATCATCAGTCATAAGGAAATCTGGCAGGGAAAGCGTGTCTTTGTCATTGCAACCATGGGAATGTTTAGTGGAGACGGAGCAGGTGTATTAGCCCGTTTTTTACAAAAATACGGCGCGTCTGTTGTGGGCGGTCTGCATTTAAAAATGCCGGACAGTATCGGAGATGAGAAAGTATTAAAACGCCCTCTGGAGGAAAACAAAGAGCTGGTAAAAAATGCAGAACAAAAAATAGAGCGAGCAGCGCAGGCACTAAAAAACGGAAATCCGCCGCAGGAGGGAATCGGTATTTTCTGTCATTTCGCTGGTTTATTCGGGCAGAGATTATATTTTTATCATAAAACAAAACGATATACCGATAAACTTAAAATAGATGCGGCGAAGTGTGTCGGATGCGGAAAATGCGTAACGCTGTGTCCGATGAAAAATATTGCAATGAAAAACGGCATTGCAGTATCAGACAGTCAATGTACCATGTGCTACCGCTGCGTGAATTCCTGTACGAAGCAGGCAATCACTTTGTTGGGAAAACGTGTGATAGAACAAAGCAGGATTGAAAAATATCTGTAGATAATAGAACAAATTTAGAAAAATTCAGGAGAAAAACTGCGGTATGGATTATTATGTTGTAGATGCATTTACAAGTGAAATATTTTGTGGCAATCCGGCAGGAGTATGTGTTTTGGAAAATGAAATTCCGGCAGAACTTATGCAAAAGATTGCTTTTGAAAATAATTTGTCAGAAACAGCCTTTGTATGTAAAAAAGGAGAAAGATATAAACTTAGATGGTTTACGCCTGGGTTTGAAATAGACCTTTGCGGACATGCTACTTTAGCAACTGCTTATGTAATTACTACCTTTGTGGAACCAGAAATAACGCAGATTGAATTTGAAACAATGAGCGGTGTATTGAAGGTAGAAAAAAAGGAAAAGGTATATGAAATGACTTTTCCAAATCGTCCGCCCAAGAGGATTGAAACTACAGAAAAAATTGTGGATGCTCTTGGCTTAGAGCCGTTGGAACTTCATTCGGAAAGAGATTTATATGTTATAATGAAAACAGAGCAGGAAGTAAAAGCATTTACGCCCGATTATGACAAACTGAAGAACTTACACAACTGGCTTGGAATTGTCATAACAGCGCCGGGAACAGACGCTGATTTTGTATCCAGATATTTCTGCCCCGAACTAAGATTAGAAGACCCTGTTACGGGTTCCTCCCACAGCAGTCTGATTCCCATGTGGCAGGAAAAAACCGGTAAGTCAAAGTTTCAGGCAAAGCAATTATCCCAAAGAGGTGGAGTTCTATATTGTGAAGCCGGAAAAAATGAAGTGAAAATTTCCGGGGAAGCAGCATTATATCTAAAAGGAAGTATAGCAATCAGTGAAAAATGGTAAATAGACCCAAAATGATAAATAACCAAAAAGGAGCATACATGAATACATATTTTCCATTATTTATTAACCTAAAGGAAAAAGAAATCCTTGTTTTTGGCGGCGGAACCATTGCCACCCGGCGGGTAAAGGCATTGCTTCCCTGTGGAGCAGTGATAAGAGTAGTGGCACCGGAAATCTCCGAGGAATTAAAACAGCTTGCAGAGGAAAATCAAAGCCTAACACTGGAATACCGGAAATATAAGCCAAGTGAATTACAGAAGCCAGACTTTGTACTTGCGGCGACCAATGATGAAAACATTGATACCATTATTTTTCGTGAATGCCGCCATAAAGGAATCTTGGTAAATGTAGCATCCGACAAAGAAAAGTGCGACTTTTTCTTTCCCGGAATCGTACAGCAGGGAGATATTACGGTAGGAATTACTGCAAATGGGAAGAATCATAAAAAGGCGGCAGAAGTAACAGACAAAATCAGAAAAATCTTGGAGGAAGAAAACCTTTGAAAACTATAAAGATCGGAACCAGAGAAAGTAAGCTTGCAGTCATTCAGGCAGAGATGGTAGCAGATGATATCCGGGAAAACTGCACGGACATAACACCGGAACTGGTAACTATGAAGACCACCGGAGATAAAATTTTAAATAAAACATTAGACAAAATTGGTGGAAAAGGCTTGTTTGTAAAGGAGCTTGACGCGGCACTTTTGGATGGGCGCAGTGATATTTCCGTACACAGCTTAAAGGATATGCCCATGGAAGTATCTAAGGAGCTTCCGTTATTAGGTTTTTCGAAAAGGGAAGACCCCCGGGATGTACTGGTGCTGCCAAAGGGAAAAACAGAACTGGACAAAGCATTGCCCTTAGGCTGTTCCAGCGCAAGGCGAATCCTTCAGTTAAAAGAGCTGTTCCCTGATATGGAAGTAAAAAGTATCCGCGGAAATGTGCTGACCCGACTGGAAAAACTAGACAGGGGAGAGTACAGTGCTCTGATTCTTGCAGCAGCCGGACTGAAACGGTTGGGATTGGAAGAGCGTATCAGCAGATATTTTTCTACCAATGAAATGATTCCGGCAGCCGGACAGGGGATTCTTGCCGTTCAGGGAAGGCAGGGAGAAGATTACTCCTATCTGTCGGGCTTTTTTGATGAGGAAAGTACCTGGTGCGCGCTGGCGGAGCGAAGCTTTGTGCGAACGCTGGATGGCGGATGCAGTTCTCCGATTGCGGCATATGCGGCAGTCGATAATGGCATATTAAAATTAACCGGACTTTATGCAGCGGAAGGAAGTACATCTTATGTAACAGGTCAGATTGAGGGAAATCCGGCAGAAGCGGAGCGCCTTGGAAAAAATCTGGCAGAACAATTAAAGAATCAGGAATAGCAGGAAAGGACACACATGAAAGGAAAAGTATATCTCATAGGAGCCGGTCCCTCCGACGTTGGACTCCTTACCATAAAAGGAAAAGAAATTTTACAAAAAGCCCAGGTCGTAGTATATGACCGATTGGTAGGTACCGGGATTCTGACATTGATTCCGGAGGAAGCAGAAGCAATAGATGTAGGAAAAAGAGCCGGAAATCATACGATGCCACAAGAGCAAATCAATCAGCTTTTGTTAGAAAAAGCACAGCAGGGAAAGCAGGTAGTCCGCTTAAAGGGCGGCGACCCCTTTCTGTTCGGGCGTGGCGGTGAAGAACTGGAGCTTTTGCTTGAGCATGAGATTCCCTTTGAAATCGTACCGGGAGTTACGTCAGCAATTTCCGTTCCAGCATACAACGGAATTCCCGTGACTCATCGGGACTATACCTCTTCATTACACATTATTACAGGACACAAAAAGCAGGGAGAACGGCTGGAACTGGACTTTGAAGCATTGGTACGTCTGAAAGGAACACTGGTATTTTTAATGGGGGTATCTGCACTTTCTGATATCTGCCAGGGATTGATAGAGGCAGGAATGGAGTCAGACATGCCTGCGGCAATGTTACAACAGGGAACCACAGCAGGACAGAAGAAAATCATTGCCACAGTCGCTGCCTTACCTGAGGAAGTAGAAAAGCAGGGAATCCTAACGCCTGCAATTATCGTAGTGGGAAAGGTCTGCGCTCTTGGAAACAGTTTTGGTTGGTATGAAAAAAAGCCTTTATTTGGAAAAAAGATTCTCGTTACCAGACCAAAGGAACGCAGTGGAACCTTAAGTGGAAAATTACGGGAGGCAGGAGCGGAAGTAGTAGAAATCCCCACTATAAATACCATGCCAATTTGGGACAATAAGAGACTGGAAGAAGAACGGAATCATTTAAACGAATATCAGTATCTTGCATTTACTTCCCCTGCAGGAGTAAATATATTTTTCGATACCTTAAGACAGCAGAAAATGGACATCCGTTCCATTGGAGCTGTCAGAATTGCGGCGATTGGAGCCGGAACAAAAAAGGAGTTGGAGCAACGTGGGCTTTTCTGCGATCTGATGCCGGAAATTTATGATGGAGAGCATCTTGGCATTTTACTTGGCGAAACCGCTCAGAAAGGAGAAAAAATACTGATTCCCAGAGCAAAGGAAGGAAATCAGCAGCTTTTAGCGGAAATAGCAAAACGAACAGAAGCAGAGGTCACGGATTTACCCATCTATGAAACGGTTTATGAAGCCCCGAGATTTCTGCCGGAACATATCGACATGGCAGTGTTTACCAGCGCTTCCACCGTAAGAGGATTTGCACAGGCGGGAAAGCACCTGTTTTCGCAGGAGGCTCAGACAGAGCAGGAGAAGCTTAAGAATATCGGAGAAGAAAGGACAGAGCAGGAAAAGTACCGGGATATCAGGAAAATACAGGCAATATGTATCGGAAAACAGACGGAAGCAGCAGCAAAGGAGCTTGGAATGAACACCATAACTGCAAAGGAAGCTACTATTGACAGTCTGGTCGAATGCTGTATTGAATACAGTATACAATCCCGCAATCGTACAGGTTTATAGGGATACGCCTATTATAAGACAATCCGATAATTTTCATTATTTCAAGAAAGGACAGAATGAAATGATTTTTCAAAAAGACTACATGCAGCAGTTTCGTGAAGCAGATGCAGATGGAACCGTTGGATTAAGAGGTTATATGAATTTTTTTCAGGACATGGCAACGAATTATATGCATAATCTGGGAAAGGGCAATGATACTTTGCCGGAGGAATATGGAATCTGCTGGATGTATACCAAGTATCGGATGCATGTGGAAAAACAAGCAGATTTTACAGCGCCTCTGCATATGGAGACCTGGGTGGAAAAAGAAAAGCCATCTATTCGCCTCAACCAGGCATTGGAGATTTCAAGAGACGGAGCGCTTTTTGCAGCGGGCAGGGTAGAAAGCTGTCTTTATAATAGGAACACGGGAAAGTTGTGTCGGATTGCAGATATTGATTATCCCTTTGAGACAGAGAGTGACAGAAAGCTGGAGCTTGCTCCTTTTACAAGAATGAAAACAGACGTATCGGGTATGGAGTACTGCTATTCCCATATGGTGCGGTATACAGATTTGGATAAAAGCAGACATATGAACAATCTCCTTTATATTAATCTGTTCCTGAATGCCTTTGACAGCGCTTTTTTTGAAAAAAACCGGATTTCCGATTTTGAGATACATTATCTGAACCAGTGCTTTGAGGGGGAGGAGATAAAGGTATATCGAAAGGATATGGAAGAGGGCATTCTGTTAGCCGGGGAGAAAGAGGATGGTACATTGGCAGTACAGGGAATGATATGGTGCTCATGCGGTGATATGTGTGATGACTTCACCGCATGAGTACAAAAAATGTATTTTTGAATATTATTTGGAGGGCTGCATTTCCGGAAGCGTTTCCGAAGGAGAGGGGGTTACCATAGATTTGGTTTTCCATTTTCCCTGGAAGAAGCGGATAACTCCGGCAGAACCTGCCAGTATCCAGGTAAGTCCGTTCGTGTACCAAACGCCCCACACACCGATAGCAGGAATTGCCATCAGCAGATAGGCAAAACCGATTCTTCCCACAACCTCGGTAAGTCCGTTTATCATGGCATAAACAGCGTCTCCAACGCCGTTTAGCATACCGCGGGTCACATATATCATACCCAGGGCAAAGTACATCAGACTGGTAATGCGAAGTCCCTTTGCGCCGATTTCGATAACCTCTTTTTCATTTACAAAGAGCTGTACGATAGGGGCACCGAATAAAAACATAACAGCCACCATCAGCAGGCTGAAAATCAGTACAATGACCGTGCTTTTTTTACAGCTTGTGCTGACCCGGTCGTATTTTCCGGCTCCGGCATTTTGTCCGGCAAAGGTGGAAACAGCAGTGCCCAGAGAACTGAAGGGCTGCTGTACCAGCTGCTCCACACGGCTGGTTGCGGTGTAGGCAGCCATAACGGTTGCACCGTAATTATTTACGACACTCTGTAGGGCAACGCAGGAAAAAGCAATCAGCGCATTTTGTCCCGCTACCGGGAAACCAATCTGAAAGCTTTTCCGTATAATATCAGAATCCACTTTGAAATGATGCTTTTTCAGCTTCAGATATGGATTCTTCCAGAGGGCAAACAGGATAGAGCCGGTAGCAGAAATAAGCTGTGCAATCGCCGTTGCCCAGGCAGCGCCCGCAACGCCCAGATGGAACACCAGTACAAATAAAAGGTCCAGTCCTACGTTAATAATGCTTGCTACAATTAAAAAGATAAGGGGAGTTTTGGAATCTCCCAGAGCACGCAGAATGGAAGAAATCCCATTATAAATTGCAACAATAATGGTAGCTCCACAGGCAATCTGCATATACACAACCGCATCTTCCATATTTGCTTCGGGAGTATTCATAAGCTCCAGGATTGGTCTTGCGAACATAACGCTTATGATGCTCATAACAGCCCCCGCAGCAGTGATGATATAAACGGAGTTTGCGATAATTTTCTTCACATATTCGTCTTTTCCGGCGCCGAAAAACTGTGAAATCAGGATACCAATACCGGAGGTCAGTCCCAGGCAGAGAGAGAAAAATAAAAAGTTCAGATTTCCCACGGCGCCTACTGCCCCAAGGGCATTGGAACCTACAAATTTTCCTACAATAATTGAGTCAGCCATGTTATAAAGCTGTTGAAAGATATTTCCAACCAGCATAGGAAGTGCAAAACCCAGCAGCAGCTTTACTTCATTTCCTTTTGTCATATCGCACACATATCTTTCGTTCATAAATTCGCCTCCTTAGTCTTTTTCACAATGTGATAACAATATAGCAACTTTTTTTCAAAAGTAATATAATAATTTTAAATAAAAATAGAATAAATCTATCGTTTACAGAAAATGGACTCTGTGCTATATTTAAAAGCAAATCAGAAAAAATAATAATTCAGATAGAAAAGAGGAAGAAAGATGGAACTGATTACAAGACCACGCCGCCTGCGTGGAAATGCAGTACTTCGAAAAATGGTACGGGAAACCAGAATGGACGCGTCCAGTCTGGTGTATCCGATGTTTGTAATAGAAGGAAATAATATAAAAGAAGAGATTCCCTCCATGCCGGGACAGTATCGTTATAGTGTGGACAGGATGGAAGAAAAACTGACAGAGCTTGCAGATGCAGGAGTAAATAGTGTTATGCTTTTTGGAATTCCGGCGCACAAGGATGAAGTAGGAAGCGGTGCCTATGCCCAGGATGGGATTGTACAGAAAGCCTTTCGTAAGGCGAAGGAGGTCTGCCCCCAGCTTTACATGATTGGTGACGTCTGCATGTGCGAATATACCTCTCATGGACATTGTGGCGTATTATGCGGGCATGAGGTAGAGAATGATAAGACGTTGGAGCTTTTGGCAAAAACAGCCTTGTCACAGGTACAGGCTGGCGCCGATATGGTAGCGCCTTCTGATATGATGGACGGAAGGGTGGCAGCTATTCGTAAGAAGCTTGACGAAAACGGCTATGTCAATACGCCTATTATGTCTTATGCAGTGAAGTTTGCTTCCTCCTTCTACGGACCGTTCCGGGATGCGGCAGGCTCCGCGCCTTCTTTTGGTGACAGGAAATCTTATCAGATGGATTTTCACAACCGCAGGGAAGCATTAAAGGAAGCTATGCTGGACGTAGAAGAAGGAGCAGACATTATTATGGTAAAGCCGGCTATGGCGTATGGAGACCTGATTCGCGAGGTAAAAGACCGAACCGATATTCCCGTAGCATCTTATTCTGTCAGTGGAGAATACGCTATGGTAAAGGCGGCAGCACAGGCAGGATTTATTGATGAAGCCAGCATTTTATGTGAAATGGCAGTTAGTGCGTATCGTGCAGGAACCGATATTTATATTACTTATTTTGCAGAAGAATTGGCAGGCTATATGAAAGAAGGAAGAATCGGATGACAGAAAATTCAGAAAAACTATTTCAGGAAGCGGTAAAATATATTCCCGGCGGAGTAAATTCTCCGGTGCGTGCTTTTGGCTCCATCGGCTCTGTTCCAAGATTTATAAAATATGCGGACGGTGCTTATATCTATGATGAGGATGACAACAAATATATCGATTATATTGGTTCCTGGGGGTCTATGATTTTAGGGCATAACCAGAAAGCCGTATTAGAAGCAGTGACAGAAGCATGTAAGATGGGATTAAGCTATGGTGCAGCCACCGCGGTGGAAGTAGAAATGGCAAAGCTGGTATGCGAACTGGTTCCATCCATCGAGATGGTGCGTATGGTAAATTCCGGTACGGAAGCTGTCATGAGTGCCATTCGTACTGCAAGGGGATATACCGGAAGAAATAAGATTGTCAAGTTTACCGGATGTTATCACGGACATTCCGATGGATTGCTGGTAAAGGCAGGTTCCGGTGTGATGACTGCCGGGGTACCGGATAGTCTTGGAGTGCCGGAGGGCTGTACCCGGGATACGTTGTCTGCTATTTACAACAAGCTGGACAGTGTAAAGGAACATTTTACCAGATGCGGAGAAGAAATAGCTGCTGTCATTGTAGAACCGGTAGCGGCAAATATGGGGGTAGTCCCACCGGAACCGGGATTTTTGGAAGGACTGCGCAGCCTTTGTGACGAATACGGGGCATTATTGATTTTTGATGAAGTTATTACCGGATTCCGTTTGGGCATTGATGGCGCACAGGGCTTTTTTGGAGTAAAGCCGGACCTCACCACTTTTGGAAAAATTATTGGGGGAGGTATGCCGGTTGGCGCATACGGTGGCAGAAGAGAAATCATGGAGGTAGTAGCGCCCTTAGGCGGAGTTTATCAGGCAGGAACCTTAAGCGGCAATCCCATTGCCATGGCGGCGGGGCTGACACAGCTTACCATATTAAAGGAACATCCGGAGTATTATAGGGAGCTGAATAATACCGCAGACTGGTTTTTTAAAAAAATCAAAGAAGTGGTGACAGAGGCAGGCTTGCCCTATCAGGTTAATCATGTGGGCTCGATTGGCTCCCTGTTCTTTACAAAGGAGAAAGTAACGGATTATGAAAGTGCTAAAACATCAGATACAGTTGCCTTTGCAAAGTATTGCAATTATATGATGGAGCATGGTGTTTATTTAGCTCCGGCTCAGTTTGAAGCAATGTTCCTTTCCGTGGCGCATACCAGAGAAATGTTAGAAGAGACTTTGGATATTATGAAAAAATATTTCTTATCGTTTCCTTACAAAAAATTTATAAAAAATTAAATACTTTTTGACAGGACAAGTAGTATGATAGTAACAGAAAGGAAAAACCAAAGAACGGAGTAGAATACAGTGACGAGTGAGGAACGAAGAAGAAGAGAGGCATATCTGGCAAGACGCCGAAGAAGAAAGCGCCAAAGAAGGATGCAGATTATTTTTCGAGGCGTAGTTGGCTGCGGAGCAGTTTTACTGGTGGCTTTGGCAGCGATACATATGTCCAGGAAGGTTCAGGCAACAGAAAGCCTGCAGAATAGTTCAGCAAAAAACGAGGTTTCCGGGGATTTTAAGCAAAAGGTGATTTTAGAAGTACCGGACTATCAGGTAGAATTGTTGACACCCAACGAATATTCCAGACCACAGACTGCAATGGAAGAGGTCAGAGGGATTGTAATTCATTATACAGCAAATCCCGGTACTACGGCAGAACAGAACCGGAGTTATTTTGAAAGCTTAAAGGATACCCATGAGACGAAAGCAAGCAGTCATTTCGTCATAGGAATTGACGGTGAGATTGTCCAGTGCATTCCAAGTTCAGAGATTTCATATGCGTCGAATGAGCGAAACAGCGATACCATTTCCATTGAGTGCTGTCATGCGGATAAGGATGGAAAGTTTACAGAAGCCACTTATGATTCCCTGGTACAGCTTACGGCATGGCTGTGTGGAAAGTTTAATGTTCCGGTAGACGAAGTAATACGTCACTATGATGTCACCGGTAAGGAATGTCCCCTCTATTATGTAGAACATGAGGATGAGTGGAAACAGTTCAAAAAAGATGTGCAGAACTATCTGGATAAATATGGAGTAGAAGCGGAAGAAGATTTATCATAAAAGAATCTGAAATATCAGACGAAGTGTGTCTGGTGTTTCAGATTTTCTTGCCAAATGAGGAAGGATAAAGTACAATAAGAAACAGATTGGTTAAAAACGGGATGTTCTGGAAAGGGAAAAAGGAGAATGAGATGATAGAGCAGCGTTATGAAAGTCTGAAAACAGCAGAGAATCCGAGGAAAGAGTTGATTTCCATAAAACAGGAATTAAAAGAAGAAGCTGTTGCCAAAAAATGGAGCACAATGCTGCAGGGAAAATATGATATTTTTCTACAGTTTCTGGAACATGAAGATGCCAAGGTGCGCAAAAATGCAGCCTTAATTTTGGGAGCATTGCAGGCAGAGGAAGCGGCAGCCCCATTATTTGAAGCATATCAAAGGGAAACACAGCGGTTTGTAAAAAGTGATTATCTTACCGCACTGTCAAATCTGAATTATGAAATATACGCGCCGGAATTAGAGCAGCGTCTGAAAGAATTAGAGGCATATCAGCCGGAAGAAAATGAACAAAAGCATATACGGGAAGAAATAACAGCATTGCGTAAGATGGTTTCAAATGGAAGAACGCATAAGCAGCATGTTTTTTCCGGATATGGGGAATCCTATGAATTGTTGCTGACCACAGGAAAGTTATATCAGGAAGTAACAGAAAAGCAGATAAAAAAAGGCAAAACCCTTCGATTGAAGAGCGGAGTGCGGGTAAAGATGAAGGATATCAGGGAATTGCTTGCAATTCCGACCTATCGGGAAATGCTTTTTTTACTGAATGTCAGGACTATTTCTTCACAGCCGGAGCAGGCAGCGCAGGAACTGTCAGATTCCAATTTACTGGAATTGCTGAAAAAGGCGCATGGGACAGAGGGAACGTGGTACTTTCGTCTGGGAATTCATGGAAGAATGGCTTTGGACAAGCGAAGTGAATTTGCTAAGAAACTGGCATTTTCTTTGGAAAAGAAAACGGATTATCAGTTAGAGAATTCTACCTCTGATTATGAATTGGAAATACGGCTGATGGAGAAGAGCGATGGAACCTTTCTGCCGCTTATAAAGCTGTATACGTTGCAGGATAGACGTTTTCATTATCGAAAGAACACGGTAGCAGCCTCCATTCGCCCGGAACAGGCAGCATTAGCGGCTGCATTGGCAAGACCATATATGAGGGAGCAGGCGCAGGTCTTAGACCCGTTTTGCGGGGTAGGAACCATGCTATTAGAAAGAAACCGAGTGTGCCCTGCCAGAGTGATGTATGGCATTGATATTTTTGGAAAAGCAGTTAGCGGGGCCAGGGAAAACACGAAGCTGGCAGGTGAGAACATATATTACATCAACAGAGATTTTTTTGAATTTACCCATGAATATCTTTTCGATGAAATCATTACTAATATGCCGGACCGGGGAAAGAAGAGCCGGGAAGAGCATGATATCTTTTACGGAAGATTTTTTGAAAAAGCGGCAGAGGTCTTAAGAGATAAGGGAAGAATCATAATGTATTCCAATGAGAAGAATTTTGTGAAAAAACAGCTGCGAATCAGAAAAGATTTTGTTATGCTGCAGGAATACGGTATGGATGAAAAAGGGATATATGAGCTGTTTATAATAGAAAAACGAGGATAGAAATCAGATGAAATCAATGGGAACATTAGAGGATATATTGGATAATATCGGTTGCGGTATCTGTGTGTCATCTTTAGAAGATGGCAGTATTTTATTTACAAATGAGAAGTTTCGTAGATTTTTCCGCACGAATATTCCACAAAAAGATATGGAACAAATGCTAGAGGGGACAGGAATAAAATCGGGAACGGGAGAGATTTATGTAGCCGCTGAGAAAAAGTGGTTCGACGTTCACAGAACAGAGATTGTATGGGTGGATGGAAAGAACGTTGCCCTTTCTACCGTTTACGACATTACAGAGAATAAGAAATATCAACAGAGAATAGAAAAGCAGGCAAATAATGATTTTCTGACCGGACTTTATAATCGGATGCGCTGTGAAGCAGATATGGAGCAGTATATCAAGCAGAGCAAAAAAGAGGATGGCGAAGGAGCGCTGCTCTACATGGACCTGGATGATTTTAAGCATATCAATGATGGGCTGGGACATCAGTATGGAGATGTACTGTTAAAGGCGATATCTCATAGTCTGCAAAGAATTGTGGGAATTGAAAGTAACTGTTACCGTATGGGCGGAGATGAGTTTATCATTGTGGTTACCCATACAAAATACTGGATGCTGGGAAAAATCTTAGAGGAGATTTTGGAGATATTTTCAAAGCCATGGTTTCTGAAGGGCGCAGATTATTATTGTACGGCAAGTATGGGAATCGTGCGTTTCCCGGCAGATGGCGATAATGTACAGGAATTAATAAAAAAGGCAGATATGGCATTGTTCGAGGCGAAGAAGTCCGGAAAGAATCAATATGCATTTTATGGGGACGGGCTGGAAAGCGGTTCCTTTAAGCGATTAGATTTAGAAAAAAATATGCGCAATGCCACTATGAATGCCTGCAATGAATTTGAAGTATATTACCAGCCTATTGTGGATGTGTCAAGACCGGGGAATCCATGTACCGGTGCGGAGGCACTGATTCGTTGGAATTGTGAGAACCTGGGATTCATTTCTCCGGCGGAATTTATACCATTGGCGGAATATTTAGGATTGATTAATCCGATTGGAGACTATGTTTTGAAGAAGGCATGCAGCAGTTGTAAATACTGGAATGATACGGGACATCCGGAGTATAAAGTGAATGTCAATCTATCTGTGGTTCAGCTGTTGCGCAATGATGTGGCAGAGCGTATCCAGACAATATTGCAGGAGACCCAGATGAATCCAAAGAATCTGACGCTGGAGGTAACTGAAAGCCTTGCAATCAATGATATGACTAGGATGAAGCAGGTTTTGGGAAAAATCAAGGAACTGGGCGTAAGAGTGGCGTTGGATGACTTTGGTACAGGATATAGTTCCCTGAATCATATCCGTGAGATGCCCATTGATGTAATCAAGATTGATAAGTGTTTTATCGATGATTTGGGAAAAGAGCCATTTGAAGAAGCTTTTGTAAGGCTTGTCTGTGAGCTTGCCTCTACCATTGGAATGCATGTATGCGTAGAAGGAGTAGAGAATAAGCAGCAGTTTGATATTTTAGAAAAAATGCAGATACAGATGATACAGGGATTCTATTTTGATAAACCTATGCCAGAAGCAGAATTTGAAAAAAAATATTTATAAATATTAAAAATTGTCATTGACAATTTAGATAACATTTGATATTATTTTAGAGTCGTCATGACAACGACATCCAATTTAAGATGTCTGCGGAAGTGCTGGAATTGGCAGACAGGCAAGACTAAGGATCTTGTGTTGTTAGCAACGTGTGGGTTCAAGTCCCATCTTCCGCATTAAGTGCAAAGTGAGGAAACCTTGATTTTGAAAGGTTTCCTCTTTTTTTGTTATATCTATTCTATTACGATGATAATATTGTAGTTATGATAAAATTTGTCCATTATAGTTATAGAGAAATATTCTCTTTTAGTTTTGTTGACAAATTGTCTGGGGGTATGATTTAATAGTCTGGACGCGCAATGTGAACAACATGTAAGACCAGTTGTTCTTATTGCGCGTCATTTTTTATGTAATAGTTAGTTTTTACTAACTTTTGAATATTAGGAGGTGTTTCTATTAAAAAGTATTGTTCAACCATAATTCTGGCAGCAGCATTACTTATTTTGTCTGTCTGTTCTCTGTTTATCGGGGTTTTGGATATTAGGCTGTCCGAGCTCATCAGCGGAGATATACGGCAGTGGGAAATCTTTTTCATTTCCCGTCTCCCACGTCTGCTTGCCATTTTATGTACCGGCATTGGTATGAGTGTAGCGGGACTTATTATGCAGCAGCTTTGTATGAATAAGTTCGTTTCCCCTACGACGGGAGCAACGATTTCTTCCGCGCAGTTCGGAATTTTGATTGCGCTGTTGTTCATGCCATCCTCTACCTTATGGGGACGTGCTATCTTTGCCTTTATCGCTGCAATTTTGGGAACCTGGATTTTCGTATGGTTCATTCAGCGTATTCAGTTCAAGGATGTGGTCATGGTTCCGTTAGTCGGTATTATGTTTGGTAACGTGATTAACGGTATTACCAATTATCTGGCATATAAGTACGAGATGACGCAGGCGTTATCTTCCTGGCTGGTAGGTCATTTCTCCATGGTCTTGCGGGGAAGATATGAAATCGTTTACCTTGTTGTGCCTCTGGTGATTCTGGCATTTATATTTGCCAATCACTTTAATATTGTAGGCATGGGAAAAGATTTTTCCAAAAATCTGGGTGTGCCCTACAACTTCGTTCTGTTTATGGGACTGAGTATTGCAGCTATGATTACTGCTTCTGTAGTAGTGGTGGTAGGTTCTATTTCCTATATTGGGCTGATTGTACCGAATCTGGTGGCTATGTTCAAAGGAGATAAAATCCGTGGAACGATAGTGGATACCGCCTTATTTGGAGCAATTTTCGTACTGGTGTGCGACATCATTGGAAGAGTGGTGATTGCACCTTATGAATTACCGATTGAATTGATTATTGGTATTTTAGGAAGTATCGTATTTATCGGTCTGCTGCTTTACCGGCTTAAGAATGGACGTAAGGCAATCCGTTTCGGGAAAAAAGATACCAACACAACCCTGTTGAAAGGAGGCGCAGGAAAATGAATCGAACTGCAGTGAGGCGTTCTAATGCAAAAAAATTTATCATTATGGCAGTGCTTGTAGTAGCAGCCTGCGCAGCCTACATGCTGGTAGGAGTCAGGTTCGGCAATCCAAAGCTTTTCTGGTATGCAATGAAAATACGAACACCAAAGCTGATTGTCATGCTCATTACTGCATTTGCCATCGGCGGAGCATCCATTGTGTTTCAGTCCATCATCAACAACACCATTGTGACGCCCTGTCTTTTGGGTATGAATTCTTTATATACGCTTATACATACTGCGGTTTACTTTTTTGCAGGCGCCACAAGTATTTTTGTATACAATGCCAATGCATCTTTTGCAATGGATTTGGTGTTAATGGGAATTACAGCTACCGTTATTTACAGCTATCTGTTTAAGAAAACAAAGCACAATGTCCTGTATGTGCTGCTGATTGGTACGGTGTTGACCTCTTTCTTTTCCAGTATCCAGAATACCTTGACGCGTATCATGGACCCCAATGAATATGATTCCTTATTGAGTACACTGGTAGCCAGCTTCAGTAATATCAATTCGGAGATTATAGTTTTTTCCATTGTGATTCTGGCGGCGCTGGTATTTGTATTTCGAAAGGATTTGGCGCTTTTGGATGTACTGACTTTGGGAAAGGACCAGGCGATTAATCTGGGCGTAGATTACGATAGAAGTATTCGCCGGCTGCTGCTGGGTGTAACCTTGTGTATTGCTGTGGCGACTGCCATGGTAGGCCCCATTTCTTTTATCGGACTGATTATTGCAAATCTGTCCCGGCAGCTTTTGAGAACCTACCGTCATACACAGCTGATACTTGGTTCAGCTATGTTCGGTATGATTGTTCTGATATGGGGACAGCTTCTGGTGGAACATGTATTTACTTACACGATTCCGATTAGCGTGTTTATTTCCGTTGGAGGAGGCATTTATTTCCTCTATCTGCTGCTTAGAAACAGGAGGATGTAATTATGATTGTAGAAAAATTAACAAAGAAATATGACGGAAAGACCGTTGTAGACGAGGTGAGCTTTGAAATTCCAAAAGGAAAAGTAATTTCCATGATTGGTCCGAATGGAGCAGGAAAATCCACGGTAATGGGAATTTTATCCCGACTGATTGCAAGGGACAGTGGTCTTGTCAAATTTGATGGTACCGACATTTCAAAATGGAAAAGTAAAGAATTGTCCAAGAGACTGGCAATCCTGACACAGAGCAACAATATTCAGATGAAGCTGACCGTAAGAGAACTGGTTGCATTTGGAAGATTCCCTTATTCCGGGGGACATCTGACACCGGAGGATAAAGAAATCATCAACAAAGCAATCGGGTACATGGAGCTTGAGGAGTTCCAGGACAGATTTATTGATGAATTGTCCGGCGGACAACGGCAGAGAGCATATATTGCCATGGTCATCGCGCAGGATACGGAATATGTCCTGTTGGATGAACCTACCAATAATCTGGATATCTACCATGCCACTAATATGATGAAAATTGTCCGTCGCCTTTGCGATGAGCTTGGAAAGACGGTGATTTTAGTGCTGCATGAAATTAACTATGCGGCGTTCTATTCTGATTACATCTGTGCATTTACAGATGGAAAAATTGCAAAATTCGGCACTGTTAAGGAGGTGATGACAAAAGAGACGCTATCTGATATCTACAATGTGGAATTTGAAATTATGGAAATTGAGGGAAAACCTCTTTCCATCTACTATTAATCAAAAGGAGTAAAAAACATGAAAAAAGTAATTTATCTTATTCTTACTGCGGCAATGGTTTTAAATCTTGCGGCATGTGGAAGCAACACAAAAAACAGCAATGAGGACAACAGCAGCGCGCAAGATAACGCGCAGGAGAGTGAATCTTCCGAGAATTCGGATTCTGAAGATGCAGACAAACCGGAAACAGTTACAGTTACCAGTCTGAACGGAGCAGGTGAAAGTGTTGAAGTAACCGTTCCTTACGACCCACAGCGTATTGTTGTGGTAGATATGGCAGCTTTGGATATTTTGGATAATCTGGGTCTGGGAGACCGTATAGTTGGTTCCTCTACCACCGCTTTGGATTATCTTCAGGATTATATGGATAACGAAAACGTAGAGATGCTGGGTACTGTAAAAGAAGTGGACATGGAAGCTGTTATGGCTTGTGAGCCGGATATTATCTTTATGGGCGGTCGTATGGCAGAAAGCTATGATGCTTTAAGTGAGATTGCTCCGGTAGTTCGTCTGACTGCTGACTCAGGAATTGGTGTGGTAGAAAGTGTTAGCAAGAATGCAAAGACGGTTGCTTCCATTTTTGGACTGGAAGATGAGGTTGACGAGAAAGTGGCAGGCTTTAATGACCGTATTGAAGCGTTGAAGGCTGTTTCAGAAGGAAAGACAGCCATTGTTGGAATGTGTACCAGCGGAAGCTTTAATGTGCTGGGCAATGACGGACGCTGCTCTATTATTGGTGTAGAGTGCGGCTTTGAAAATGTAGGTGTAAGTGTAGCTTCTTCCGAAAGCGGAAGCGGTCGTGGAAACAAAGGAAGCGAAGGCGGCGAAAACAGCGAAAGAAGTCATGGGGATGACAGCAGCGAAGGCGGCGAAGGAAGTCGTGGCGGTGACAGCAGCGAAGCTCAGGAAAGCCAGGGTACAACAGCAACACACGGGAATGAAGCCTCCTTTGAATACATTGTATCTTTAGATCCGGATTACATATTTGTAATGGACCGTGACGCAGCTATCGGAACAGAGGGAGCAAAGCTGGCGCCGGAAATTATGGAAAATGAACTGGTTATGAGTACCGATGTTTACAAAAACGGAAACATTATTTATCTGGAGCATCCGGGAGTATGGTATACTGCAGAAGGCGGTATTACAGCACTGGATATAATGCTTGCTGATTTGGAAAGCGTTTTACTTAAGTAAGATATTGATTTGCAATCCGGCTTTGTTATTTTATGAACAAAGCTGGAAGAAAGGAACAGCGTGTAGCACAACTGTGTAATTCAGTTGACGTCTGCACGCTGTTTTTGGTGAAAATATATGAAGTTTTCCACATTGGTTTTGGCTGTTATATCGTAAATCCAGCATATTGCGTCATATACAGTTCATAATATTTGCCCTTTTGTGCCAGCAGACTGTCATGGCTTCCGCTTTCTACAATGCTTCCTTTATCCATAACTACAATGATATCGGCATCTCGGATGGTAGATAAACGGTGTGCAATGATAATGCTGGTGCGGTTCTTCATGACTAACTGCATGGCATCCTGAATCGCCTTTTCTGTTCGGGTATCTACATTAGAGGTAGCCTCATCCAGAATCAGGATTTTGGGGTCCGCAACAAAGGCTCTTGCAATGGCAAGAAGCTGCCGCTGTCCCTGACTGATATTCTCGCCGGAACCGATCAATACCGTATCAAATCCCTGGGGCAGCATCTGAATCATATCCTTGCATCGGCTCATTTCTACCGCAGCATCTAATTGTTCTTCGGAAGCATGTTCATTTCCGTATTTCAGATTGTTTCGAATGGTGTCAGAAAACAGGACAGTATCCTGCAATACAATCGCCACGTTTTTACGCAGGCTGTCTCTGGAAATATCCTTTATATTCTGCCGGTTAATGTAGATATTGCCGCTGTCAATGTCATAAAAACGCATTAACAAATTGACTACGGTGGTCTTTCCGCTTCCGGTAGCGCCTACCAAGGCGACCTTTTTTCCGGATGGCACTGTTAAAGTAAAATCATGAAGTACAGGATATCCCTGCTCATAAGAGAATTTTACATTCTGGAAGGTTACGTCTGCGGCTGTACTCTCTGCAAGCGTATCTCCGGTTTTATCCTCATTACTTTCATCTATCACAGAAAATACCCGCTCAGCGCCCGCAATGGCAGTCTGAAGCTGACCGTAAATCTGAGCAATCTCGTTAATAGGGCGGCTGAATTGTTTTGCATATACAATAAAGGCAGAAATCACACCAACAGATATCAGACCGTTAATTGCAAAATATCCGCCGAAAGCCGCAATAATCACAAAGCCGATATTACCGATACAATTCATAATTGGTCCCATGACACCGCTGAAAATATCGGTGCGTATGCCTGCTTTTGTCAGAGAATCGGAGGTGGCGCAGAATTTCGTTGTAGTAATATCCTGATGGTTATATGCGACCACAGTCCGATAGCCGGAAATCATTTCCTCAACGGTACCGTTGAGATTTCCTAACAATTCCTGACGGCGTCTGGAAAATTTCCGAACCCGCTTGGATAATATTTTGGTTGCAAGAAACGTCAAAAACACAGTGGCAAAGCTCAAAAGCGCTAACTGCCAGCAATAAAAAAGCATAATCGCAACCGTACCGATTATCGTCAAAACACCGGAAAAAAGCGAAGGCAATGACTGAGAAACAGTGGTGGATATGTTTTCAATATCGTTTGTCATACGGCTCATGACATCACCATGGGAATGGGTGTCAAGGTATTTTACAGGCAAATCAACGATTTTTCCAAACAGCTCCTGACGCATCCGCTTTACGATTCGCTGACTTAAGTGGGCGCTAAGTAATCCCTGAAGCAGTTGACTGCCGCTGTAAAATAAATACACTGCCAGCATGAACAGCAGAGTGCAGGAAAGATTTCCCCCGGCAGAGCCTGCGATAATGTCGATAGCCTTACTTTGGAGGCTTGGTGCATAAACACCGCAAAATGTCCCGAAAATGACAATACAAAGCATACATGCTACCAGCATTTTTTCATGCACGAAATAGGTGATGATTCGTTTCAGGGTATTGCTCACATGTTCTGCTTGTTCTACCTCTGCAAATTGAGTGTGTCTGTTCATTCCGGGAATATTACGCTCTACGTTTTTATTTTCACTCATTGTTCTCACCTTCACTTCCTATTTGAGAATGATAAATATCCTGATATGTTTGGCAGGACTGCAATAGCTCTGTATGGGAGCCGCATGCCTCAAGGGTTCCATTATTTAAAACAACTATTTTGTCTGCACGACGCACAGAAGCGATACGTTGTGCAATGATAAGCTTGGTACATTCTGGTCTGGATGCATTCAATGCTGCATACAGGTCTGCCTCTGTTTTTAAATCTAACGCACTGGTGGAATCATCAAAAATCAGGATTTCAGCGCTTTTTAATATGGCTCTGGCGATGGAGATTCGCTGTTTCTGTCCGCCGGATAAGCTCATTCCACGTTCTGCAACCGGAGTGTCATATCCATTCTGGGTTGTCTTTATAAAATCATCAGCCTGGGCAATGACTGCGGAATCACGAACAGCTTCCTCTGTGGCGTCCGGTGCCCCCCAGGAGATGTTTTCCTGAATGGAAGTGCTGAACAATTCGCTTTTTTGCAGAGTAATTGCTATTTTTTCGCGTAAATCCTTCTGGTGATATTCCCGTACATCTATACCATCCACAAGAACTGTGCCCTCCGTCACATCATAGAAGCGGGGGATTAAACTGACAAGTGCGGTTTTTCCACAGCCCGTTGCCCCCATAATCGCAATGGTTTCTCCCGGGTTGATGGTCAGGTTGATATGCTTCAAAACAGTCTGCTCCGTTCCCGGAAAGGCAAAGGATACGTTACGGAATTCAATTTTTCCATGTTCCGTGGTCGCTCCTTCAAAGCCTCCGTCTTTCAGCTCCGGTTCGCTTTGCAGTACCTCCCGTACCCGCTTCCAGGAGGCAATTCCTTTGGAGATATTCTGAAACAGCATAACCAGCATCAGAATTCCGTTAAGAAGCTGTGTAGTGTAGGTGATTGCCGCCATAATCGTACCGGGGGTTGTGGTATGTGCTCCTACCTGATAGGAACCTGAAAGCAGAATAAGCACCACTACAATGTACATAAGCCCATTCATCATAGGATTCATAAAAGCAAAAATCACAAGGACGCGAAGCTGCGTTCGTATCAGGTCGTCATTGGCTTTCCCAAAGCGGAGTTTTTCGTAGATTTCCCGCACACAGGCTTTGATAATACGGATGCCCGATACATCCTCCTGCATAACAGCATTAATCTGGTCGAGCTGTGCCTGTAATTGAGTCAGCAGTGGATTTGCCTTATACAGGCAAAGAATCATGCAGCCAAGAATAAATGGAAACGCACATAATACAATGAGTCCGAATTGATGGTTCAGCCGGAACATGAAAAAAATACTTCCTGCTGTCAGCATAGAGGTACGAATCATACCCCGGACAAACTGTGAAACAAAGTTCTGCACCTGTGTAATATCGTTAGTAACACGTGTGACCAGAGAGCCTGTTCCGAAGCGGTCCATTTGAGGAAAAGAAAAGGTCATAATATTGCGAAAACAATCCTTACGCATTTCATTTCCGATATTTTGTCCCGTCATATGTACGAACACATTATTCAGTGAGCCGCACAGCCCGCCAAAGATAACAAGCCCAATCATGGCAAGACCAAGTGTCAGAATCAGATGAATCTCTCCGACGCCGTTATTGTTGATTCCAAGTACGCCTTCGTCCACAATTCGGCTCATAAGTTCAGGCTGAATCAAGTCCATTAATACCTCGCCCACCATGAAAAGCGCGGCGATGATTGCAAAATGAAGATAGGTTTTTATATATTTCCACATATTAGTGTTCTCCTTAAAGATTCCGATAGCGGCTGTCCCAGTCTTTGTTCAGTTTTTCTGCAAGCAGCAGCAGATTTTCTTTTTCTTCGTCGGATAAACAGGAGAACATCTCCTGATGACGAATTTCCCGCTGTCTGGCTGCTTCTTCTGCCTGGATTCTGCCTGTCTCGGTCAACTGAATGTCAGTAGTCCGGTGGTCTTCCCGGTTGGGAGTGCGTGAAATGAATCCTGCGTGTTCTAATTTTCCAATGACTTCACTGGCGGAGCCGGGCTGAATACCGATTTTTTCCGTCAGTTCCCGCTGGGTCATATTTCCTGTTTCCAGCAGGATGATCAGGATTTGCTTCTGGCTGCCTCTTCCTTCGTAAAGAAAACGTATCACATGCCCTAAATCACGCAGATTCATGACGAGTCTTTTATTTTGGTCAAACATTTCATAATTTGCGGTGCGGCGGATAGCTCTGCCATGATGTAAACCATGTTTATTTTTTTTCATAAAAAACCTCCTAAAAAAAAATGTTAGGTACCTTGATATTTTAACGCGCTATGGGGAAAGTGTCAAGGTACCTTATATTTATTCCGGGACTATTGACAAAATACGCTGGACAAATTATTTGATTGTGGTATAATCACCCTCGGACTTTAGGTAAGAGGTGAAAGAAATTGGAAGAAAAGAAACATATTTATTTAATTGATTACTTAAAAGCAGTAGGAATTATTATGGTAATCATCACCCACTATGAATGGGAAGACAAGACAACACCGTTTTTCACATGGTTCATTGCTATGGCAGTTCCGATTTTTATGCTGCTGACAAGCTTTAATTTCTCTATGTCATTTGAGCGAAAGACCAGTGGCAAAATCATAGAATTATATCAGTGGAAAAATGTTATGCCAAGAATCGTAAGATTTACCGTACCCTTTGTTATGGTTTTTGTATTGGAAATGGTTTTAGAAGCCATGGAAGGACAGCCGTATTCCTTAAAGGAAATGATAACCTGTTTTATGGAAGGAGGAATCGGGCCGGGAAGTTATTATTATCCGATTTTGATACAGTTATTATTCTTATTTCCGATTATTTATCTTATGGTAAAACATATTTCCTGGGGCGGAGTGGCAGGCGTGGCGCTTCTCAATCTTGCTTATGAGTATTATGTACGTTACAGTGAAATGGAATTAGATACTTATCGGTTACTGGTACCAAGGTATCTGTTATTTCTTGCCATGGGCTGTTATTTGTATTTTCACTTAAAGAATGAAAAGAAATATCCGCTGCCTGTATGGGCGATGCTTCCGGGCTTTGCGGTAGGCTTTGGTTTTATTATATGGGTATATCAGTTGGAAAATCAGCCGGAATTAGAGTTATTCCGCTTTTGGACAAGAACCTCCATGCTGACAGCATTTTATATTTTTCCAATCATATATCTATTGTTTCATTATTTGAAAAATAAAAAGATACCGGGAAAAGTGGGCGTGTTGCTGTCTGAAATAGGAAAAGCGTCTTATCATATTTTTCTGGTTCAGATGATGTATTTTGAATTTTTTGATGATATTTTATTTCCGCTACACCCGGCAGTGCTCGTAACCATAGGGAATGTGCTGGTCTGTGTAACCGTTGGATATGGTTTTTATCTGATTGAGAAAAATTTGCATGAGAAATCTGCTGGTACTTTTCGGCCAATTCGGATATACTATAGAAAGATACGAGCTTTCGTACATAATTAAAAAGAGGCAGAAAGGAGCAATTTATGATGAAGCTTATTTCCTGGAACGTAAACGGGCTGCGTGCCTGTGTGCAAAAAGGATTTTTAGAATATTTTAAGGAAGCCGATGCAGACTTTTTCTGTATTCAGGAGTCGAAGCTGCAGGAAGGGCAGATTGAACTGGACTTGCCGGAGGGCTATGAAGGCTACTGGAATTATGCAGAAAAAAAGGGATATTCCGGCACAGCGATTTTTACAAAGCATAAGCCGGTGTCTGTGACCTATGGAATTGGTATCGAGGAGCATGACAAGGAAGGCAGAGTGATTACACTGGAATATGACAGCTTTTATCTGGTTACCTGCTATACGCCCAATTCCCAGAATGCACTGTTAAGACTGCCTTACCGTATGCAGTGGGAGGATGCTTTTTTAGAATATCTGGATGGCTTGAAGGAGAAAAAGCCGGTGATTTTCTGTGGCGATTTGAATGTGGCGCACAAGGAAATTGACCTTAAGAATCCGAAAACCAACCGGAACAATGCAGGCTTTACCGATGAAGAGCGCAACAAATTTTCCATACTGTTAAGTCATGGTTATATTGATACCTTCCGTTATTTCTATCCCGAACAGGAACAGATTTATTCCTGGTGGTCTTACCGGTTCAAAGCTCGTGAGAAGAATGCGGGGTGGCGTATTGATTATTTTGTTGTGTCAGAGGATTTAAAAGACAAGCTCAAAGACGCCAAGATTCATACAGAAGTGATGGGGTCAGACCACTGTCCGGTGGAGCTGGATATTGATTTGTAGAAAAGCCTAAAAATGTAATCTGACATAAGAGAAGGAGAAAAGGATTATGGAAAAAGGAGATATTCGATTCCGAAAAGTAATCGTTCATATATTAGATTCTACCGTGGGAATGCCGGTGCTTTCCGACACATTGTTGGATTACGGGTCTGATTTCGGTGATTTCCTGCGGGAGCATATCTACCGGGTAATGACAACAGATGATAAGAAGAGCTGTGAATTTCGTAAGGAGGAATCTACCGTATATCAGCAGCTTTTGCCATTGACAGAGGCTGAAGTGACGGATGAGGCTTTTATTGAGGCAAGCCAGCAGATTTCCGGTCACCTGTATGAGATTATGAATAAAAATATTGACATTCCTCCGGCGGACTTTGTGGTGGCAATGTTTGAAACAGATGCCGGAAAGCATATTGCACTTCTTAAAATGGATTATAAGACAAGCTACACCCATCAGACCCAGTCCGATGCCTTTGGGAATACCAATGAGATTATTAAGTTTCGAGCAATTCTGCCAACAGAAAGCCAGAAGCTGTCAGAAGCGGCGATTGTGAATCTCTATGATTTTTCTATCGCGCTGATAGAAAAGAAGTATGATGTAAACGGCGTAAAGACCAATTATTTTTCCAAGCTGTTCTTAAATTGCAGCGGTGCGTTGTCGCCAAAGACACAGCTTGCCATCGTTACCAGAGCTATCGAAAACGTACAGAAGAAGTATTATAACGATTCCGAGCAGTTTGAAGTGCAGATGGAGACCAAACAGGTCATACATAATCAGTTGGAAGAAACAGGCATTGTAGATGTGCCATTTGTTCTCGATAAGGTATTCAAGGAAAAGGAAGAGTTCAAGCAGGAAGTCAACGAGAAGTTAGAGAAGTATCATATTGTGGCAGATACCCAGATTGAACCACAGGCAGAAAGTACCACACGAAAATTTGCAAAGCAGTATTTGTCCACTGATACCGGGGTAGAAATAAAAATTCCCATGGAGCAGTATCAGGATGGAGAGCATATTGAGTTCATTACGAACCCGGATGGAAGCATTTCTATATTGATAAAAAATGTGGGGCATATTACATCGAAATAGTCAAAGTTTTTCAAAAAATTTAATAAATTTCAAAATAGGTATTGACTTTTATCGTAAAAACAGATAGAATACATTTTGCGAGTTCAAGCAGGAGTGGCGGAATTGGCAGACGCGCAGGCTTCAGGTGCCTGTGGTAGCAATATCGTGTGGGTTCAAGTCCCATCTCCTGCATTGAAAAAGAAATAGGTTGTTGCGTATGCAGCGACCTTTTTGCTTTATAGGAAATTTTTTCGATACTGTGAGCAAATTTTTGCAAAAAAATAAAGGAAATAGCGAAGAAACGCAGAATATATCAATTGAGAGACAAAATCGTTCTAATGTTTGATGCAGCAGATAGCATAGAGGTGATGTGTAGTGACCATAAGAGAAAATATGGAATTGCTGGAACGTACCAATCTGAGCCCCTTTGCAACGTTAAGTGAGAACTCAAGGGGCAGAGACAGGCAGGAAGCACAGTGTGATATCCGTCCGGTATTTCAAAGAGACCGTGACCGTATTTTGCATTGCAAGTCCTTTCGACGCTTGATGCATAAGACCCAGGTGTTTTTAGCGCCAAGAGGCGACCATTACAGAACACGGTTGACCCATACTCTTGAGGTATCCCAGAATGCCAGAACTATCGCGAAAGCATTGCGCCTGAATGAAGATTTGGTAGAAGCAATCGCACTTGGACACGATTTGGGACACACACCCTTTGGGCACGCAGGGGAGCGTGTTTTAAATGAGATTTGTAAGGATGGCTTTAAGCACAATGAGCAGAGCGTGCGCGTGGTAGAAAAGCTTGAGAAGGATGGAGCAGGACTGAATCTTACCTGGGAGGTAAGAGACGGTATTTTGAATCATCAGACCAGCCTTACGCCGTCTACATTGGAAGGAAAGATTGTAAGACTGTCTGATAAGATAGCCTATATTAATCATGATATTGATGATGCGATTCGGGCGCAGGTACTGACGGAAGAGGATATTCCAAGAGAATATCGGGAGATTTTAGGAGAAACTACCAGGAATCGTCTGAATACTTTTATACATAATATTATTACCAATAGTCAGGGGAGAAATGACATTTGTATGTCAAAAGAAGTGGAGAACGCAATGAAGGGGCTGCGGGGCTTTATGTTTAAAAACGTCTATACCAATCCGGTGGCAAAGAGGGAAGAGACCCGTGCCATGGAGCTTTTGGAGCGGCTTTTTTATTATTACATGGAGCATGTGGAAAAGATGCCGACACAGTACCTGAATATGCTGCAGCAGGGAGAAGGTAAGGAACGGGTGGTATGCGACTATATTGCAGGTATGACAGACCAGTATGCCATTGCAAAGTTTGAAGAGTTTTATATACCAAAGGCATGGCAGGTGGCAAAATCATAATCAGTATAATATAGAATCAGCATAACCATAGACAGACAAGAAGATAAATATAGATGAATATTAGACAAGAGACACAGAAAGGAGACAAGCAATGCCGTATTATTCCGATGAACTGGTAGAAGAAGTACGTTCTGCCAATGATATTGTAGATGTGATTTCAGGTTATGTCCGGCTTCAGAAGAAAGGCAGTACCTACTTTGGCTTATGTCCCTTTCACAATGAAAAGACCCCATCCTTTTCCGTATCACCGGGAAAACAGATGTACTACTGTTTTGGATGTGGGGCAGGCGGAAATGTTCTGACGTTTCTGATGCAATATGAAAATTATACCTTTCCGGAGGCAATGGAGGCGCTGGCTGACCGTGCGGGAATCGAGCTGCCCAAGCAGGAAATGTCCGGGAAGGCAAGACAGGAAGCGGACAAGCGTGCCAGAATCTTAGAAATCAATAAGATAGCAGCAAAATACTTTTATGCCCAGCTTCGGATGGAGCAGGGAAAGATTGGAATGGAATATTTCAAAAAGCGTGAGTTAAGTCCGGAAACCATGACAAAATTCGGATTGGGATATTCCAATAAATTCAGTGATGACTTATATCAGTATCTGAAAAAGCAGGGATATGAGGATAATATTTTAAAGGATTCCGGTCTTGTAACCATCGATGAGCGCCGGGGCGGTCATGACAAGTTCTGGAATCGTGTTATGTTTCCCATCATGGATGCCAATAACCGCGTCATTGGATTTGGCGGGCGTGTCATGGGAGAAGGAGAGCCAAAATACTTAAATTCCCCGGAAACCATGATATTTGATAAAAGCCGCAACCTCTATGGACTTAATATTGCAAGGACCACCAGAAAGTCCTACATGCTGCTTTGTGAGGGATATATGGATGTGATAGCGCTACATCAGGCAGGCTTTGATAATGCAGTAGCATCTCTTGGAACCGCATTTACACCGGGACATGCTAATTTATTGAAACGCTACACCAGGGAAGTATACTGTACTTTTGACAGTGATGGCGCAGGAATCAAGGCGGCATTAAGGGCAATTCCGATTTTAAAGGAAGCAGGTATTACAGCAAAGATTGTCAATATGAAGCCATATAAGGACCCGGATGAATTCATTAAGGCATTGGGAGCAGAGGAATATCAGAAGCGCATTGACAATGCCCAGAACAGCTTTATGTTCGAGATTCAGGTGATGGAGCAGGACTATGATTTGAAGGATCCGGAGAGCAAGACGGCATTTTATAATGCCATTGCAAGAAAGATTTTAGAATTTGAAGAGGAACTGGAACGGGAGAATTACATGCAGGCAGTTGCGGAGAAATATCAAATGGGATTTGAGAATTTCCGCAAGCTGGTAACGCATCTTGGAACCAGGGCTGGAATCACAAAAGAACCCAGAGCTTTAAAATCCGGTATCAATGAAAAGAATAAGAAGGAAGACGGTATGAAGCAGTCCCAGAAGCTGATGCTGACTTGGCTGATAGAGGAACCGGGGCTGTTTGAAATTATAAAGCCTTATATCGGTCCGGAGGACTTTACCGAAGAGCTCTATCGGGAAGCGGCAAGTATGGTATTTGCCCAGTATGAGGAAGGAAGCTTAAATCCTGCAAAGATTATCAGTATGTTTGCCGATGAAGAACAGCAGAGGGAAATTGCCGGACTTTTTAATGCAAGACTAAAGGAAGTAACCACACAGTCTGATAAGGAAAAGGCATTGAAAGAAACGATTATTCGTGTAAAAAAGAACAGCATGGACTACCGTTCCAGACATCTTGACCCTGCTGATATGGCAGGATTACAGAAGTTGGTTGCGGATAAAAAAAATATGGAACAGCTTCAAAAGCTTGAGATTTGCATATTTCCACCAAATAAGGACAAAATATAAACAACGAATGGAAGGATGAAACGAAATGGAAGAAAAAACTGTGAAATTTAGCGAAAAACTGCAGGAGTTATTAGCAACTGCCAAAAAGAAAAAGAATGTACTGGAATATCAGGAAATCAGCGACTTTTTCCGTGACATGGAACTGAATGCAGAACAATTTGAAAAAATTCTGGACTTTCTGGAAGCAAATAACATTGATGTCCTGCGGATTTCGGATGATGATGACGAGGAAGATATTCTTCTCGATGACGAAGACGAAGTAGAAGTTGAGAATATTGACCTGTCGGTACCGGATGGAGTTTCCATTGAAGATCCTGTTCGTATGTATTTAAAAGAAATCGGTAAAGTACCGTTGTTAAGTGCAGAAGAAGAAATTGAACTGGCAAAACGTATGGAACTGGGAGACCAGGAGGCAAAGAAGCGTCTGGCAGAAGCCAATCTTCGTCTGGTGGTTTCCATTGCAAAGCGTTATGTAGGTCGTGGCATGCTGTTCCTTGATTTGATTCAGGAAGGAAACCTTGGTCTGATTAAGGCAGTAGAAAAGTTTGATTACCGTAAGGGATATAAGTTTTCTACCTATGCCACATGGTGGATTCGTCAGGCAATCACCAGAGCCATTGCAGACCAGGCAAGAACCATTCGTATTCCGGTTCATATGGTAGAGACCATTAATAAATTAATCCGTGTATCCCGTCAGCTTCTTCAGGAGCTGGGAAGAGAACCATCTCCCGAAGAGATTGCAGAAGAAATGAATATGCCGGTGGAACGTGTGCGTGAGATTTTAAAAATTTCTCAGGAACCCGTATCATTGGAAACTCCGATTGGAGAAGAAGAGGACAGCCATCTGGGCGACTTTATCCAGGATGACAATGTACCGGTGCCTTCGGATGCGGCAGCATTTACCCTGTTAAAAGAACAGTTAGTAGAAGTGCTTGGAACATTGACAGAGAGAGAACAGAAAGTATTACGTTTGCGTTTTGGTCTGGATGATGGACGTGCAAGAACGCTCGAAGAAGTAGGAAAAGAGTTCAACGTTACCCGTGAGCGTATCCGTCAGATTGAAGCAAAGGCATTAAGAAAGCTTCGTCATCCAAGCAGAAGCCGTAAGTTAAAGGATTACCTGGATTAATGATGATACAGTTATCAATGCGTTTATCAGCAGTTGCCGATATGGTAACAATTACAGGAATCCTTGCTGATGTGGGGACAGATCACGGTTACATACCGGTGTTCCTTGCCGGAGAAAAACGGATACAAAGAGCCATTGCCATGGATGTGAATCAGGGACCGCTAAAGCGGGCACAGGAACATATCCGTCAATATGGTCTGGAAGATAGAATAAGTACCAGGTTATCAGATGGATTGGAAGCATTGAGGCCGGGAGAAGCAGACAGTATTGTAATTGCTGGTATGGGCGGAGCCTTGATGAAACGTATTTTGGCGCAGGGAGAGGAAGCAGCCAGAACTGCGAAAGAACTGATTTTACAGCCACAGTCAGAAATTATGGAATTTCGTAGATTCCTCTGGGAAAGCAGCTATGAGATTACAGAGGAAAATATGGTATTTGAAGATGGAAAGTATTATCCTATGATGCGTGCGGTATCTTGTGACAAGAAGCAAAAAGAACCGGATATACTGGCGTTAAAGTACGGCGAAAAGCTGTTACAGCAAAAGCATCCGGTATTATGTCAATATCTGCAATGGCAGAAGGAACAAAAGAAACGGATTCTTGAAAATCTGAAGCAGAATGCGAAGCAGGATGTCAGCGGCAGAATAGGAGAACTGGAGCAGGAGCTGGGATATATCAATCAGGCACTTAAGCTGATAAAGGAAGCAGAATAAGTGAAGAAAGTAAGTGGAATATGAAGTGTCAGGAAATCATAACTATTTTACGTAAGCAGGCACCAGAGCATTATGCTTGTGAGTGGGATAATGTAGGACTTCTGGTAGGGGATTCCCAGAAAGAAGTGCAAAAAGTATATATTGCATTAGATGCGACAGAAGAAACCATAAAAGAAGCCATAGAGCAAAAGGCGGATATGCTGTTGACCCATCATCCTATGATTTTTAAGGGACTCAAAAAAGTCAATACAGAGGATTTTATCGGAAAGCGTGTCATGTCTTTGATTCGGGCGGATGTGGCTTATTATGCCATGCACACGAACTTTGATGTAAAAGGAATGGCAGAGCTTGCGGCAGAGCGGATGGGACTAAAAGATTGTCAGGTATTAGAAGCCACCTGTGAGGATGAAGAGGGCTTACAGGGAATCGGTAAGGTTGGTATGCTTCCTGCCATGGAAGTAAGAGAATGTGCAGAATTGGTAAAAAGAGCCTTTCATCTGGAACAGGTAAAGGTTTTTGGCGATTTGAATGCAAGGATAACAAAGGCAGCAATCTGTCCCGGTTCCGGAAAAAGTGTCATTGGGAAAGCCTTAGAAAGTGGTGCACAGGTTTTGATTACCGGAGATATTGACCACCATGAAGGAATTGATGCAGCGGCACAGGGAATGGCAGTCATTGATGCGGGACATTATGGGATAGAGAAGATTTTTATTCCATATATGAAACAATATCTGGAAAAAAATACAGAAGGAGTAACGATTTTAGAACAACCGGAAAAGCATCCTTTTGTATATATTTAGGAAAAGGCAGAAAAGAAAGAAGGCAGAATATGGGAGAAATAAGGTGTAAAGTAAAAATAGGTGAGATAGAAAAAGAATATGAAAAAGGAACCTCTTTTTCTGTTCTTGCAGCAGAATATCAGCCGGAATATAAAGATGACATTGTGCTGGTGCTTTTTAATAATCATTTGTATGAATTGAACCGGGTATTAGAGCAGGATGGGGAACTGAAGTTCATTACCACAGGCGATAAAGCAGGTCGAAAGGCGTACCGTAGAAGTGTAACACTTCTGATGCAGCGTGGTGTCTATGAATTATCAAAAAAAGATAACGTGGAAGTGTCGGTGAGAGTAGAACATTCCATCAGTCAGGGCTATTACTGTGAATTGTATGGAAAAGATGGAAAAATAAAGCCCGACAGCACATATATTCTTAAATTAAAAATGGAAATGATGCGTATTGTAGACGAGAAACGCCCGATTGAAAAGCGAAGTATACCTACAGATGAGGCAGTAGAACTGTTTCGAGAGCTGGGGATGTATGACAAAGAGCGCTTATTCCATTATCGCAGAAGCTCCAGAGTGAATGTATACAGTATTGGCAATTATATGGATTATTACTATGGATATATGGTGCCTGATACCGGATATTTAAAATATTTTGATTTGGAATTATATGATGAAGGCTTTATGGTTCTTTTTCCGGATAAGAATACAAGGCTTACCACGGAGTTCAATCCATCCCATAAACTGTTTCATGTATTGAAGGAATCCAGTGAGTGGAGTGAAAAATTAGACATTGGAACCATTGGTGCACTGAATGATGCAGTAGCCCAGGGCAGAATTCAGGATGTAATTCTGGTATCGGAAGCCCTGATGGAGCAGAGAATCGGAAAGGTGGCGGAAGAAATTGCAGCCCAGCCGGATAAGAAGTTTGTGATGATTGCAGGACCGTCTTCTTCCGGAAAAACTACGTTCTCTCACCGTCTTTCCATCCAGCTGATGGCACAGGGTCTGCATCCGCATCCGATTGCATTGGATGATTTTTATGTAAACCGTGAAGATACGCCGAAGGATGAGTCGGGAAAGTATAACTTTGAATGTTTAGAAGCGTTGGATATAGAGTTATTTAATCAGAATATGTCGGCGCTGTTAGCAGGAGAACGGGTGCAGCTTCCTACTTACAATTTTCGTACCGGGTTGCGGGAGTATAAGGGAAACTACAAACAGCTTGGAAAAAATGATATCTTAGTAATTGAAGGAATTCATGGGTTGAATGACAAGCTTTCTTATTCCCTGCCCAAGTCCAGCAAGCTGAAAATATATATCAGTGCGCTGACACAGCTTAATATTGACGAACATAACAATCTTCCCACCACAGACGGAAGAATTATCAGAAGAATCGTAAGAGATGCCAGAACCAGAAACATCACGGCAAAAGAGACCATAGCTATGTGGGATTCGGTAAGACGTGGAGAAGAGCAGTACATCTTTCCATTTCAGGAGGAAGCGGATATTATGTTCAACTCCGCATTGATTTATGAACTGGCAGTATTAAAACAGTATGCGGAACCATTGTTATTTGAAATTGACAAAGATTGTCCCGAATATGTGGAAGCAAAACGTCTGTTGAAGTTTTTAGATTATTTCCTTCCGGTTCCAAGTGAGGAAATTGGAAAAAATTCCATTTTAAGAGAATTTATAGGAGGAAGCTGTTTTAACGTATAGTTATAGTTCAGCCATAGTCTGCATTACGGGCGAATCATGCTTGCATGAATAAGAACGTGATGAACGGTATAATGGTGCGGGATAAACGGTATTAATACTTGATTTTCAACAGGAAGTATGATAGGATGACAAAAGTGTGCAACAGCACATTTATATAAGTAGGGCAGATAATCGCGGCTGCAAGTGTCGAAAGACCGCAGGTGAGGAAAGTCCGGGCTTCATAGGGCAGGATGCCGGTTAACGGCCGGTGGAGGTGACTCCAAGGACAGTGCAACAGAAATGTACCGCTAGAGGTATCCCAGCCATAAGCATCTGCGATGCAGATGGGCTGGGAGCAAAATTCCTTTGGGAATTTGGTTACATCTAGTAAGGGTGGAAGGGCAGTGTAAGAGACTACCGCCTGTCTGGTAACAGACAGGGCACATGTAAACCCCATCCGAAGCAAGACCGAACAAAAGCGTTGACGTGGCCCGCCAGCTTTAGGTAGGTCGCTTGAGATAACTGGCAACAGTTATCCTAGATAGATGATTATCCACGACATAACCCGGCTTACAGCCCTGCTTATATATAATATTTTTTAGTTTAGAATTTTTAGATGATGAATTTAGTGAAACACAATACTTCAGTATTGATGGTCGAAAAACAATGATAGAATGGGAAATCTCAAAGAGTAAAGAGAGAATAGAAACGGGTGTATCAGCGTTTGATACACCCGTTATTTGTGTAGAAAGACATCAGCCAAATAGTTTGGCAGAAAGAGGTTCATGCATTAAGAATAAAAATAATTGACAAATATTATCGTTTATGATATTTTATACTCAAAGGTGTTAACGATAACACCTAAAATAAAATAATTGGTGTTATCGTTAACACCAGAAGGAGGAAGGATAATGAAAAAAAGAGCTATGGGGATTTTGATGGCAGTCGTTTTAGTGTTGGGTGCTTATGGATGTGGGAAGCAGGCGCAACCGACGGGGGAACAGGAAGTTGAGATTGATAAGGACATTACTATGTATGTGCATGTAAAAGCAGGGGGTGCTCTTGATGTTCGTGCACGCGTTGTAGCGGATTATCTTTCAAAGGAACTGGGGGTTAATGTATCTGTTTTGAATGTGACCGGCAGCGGAGGGGCAACTTGTATGACCCAGATGAAATCGCAGCCCACTTCAGAATACGATCTGGTATTAGCAGCATCTTCTGTTTTTACAGCGACTCCGGCTTTTTCGGAAGTGGCTTATTCGATGGATGATTATACTCCTTTAGCGGCAGTTGATGTTGAACAGTTTGGACTTTTTGTATGTCCGGAAAGGTCAGGTATTCATAATTTTAATGAATTGATGGAGTATGGAAAAGAGAATGAAGTGATTTATGGTTCGGGCGGTATTGGTAATATTACGCATCTAACGCAGGCATATTTGTATCATACGCTGAATATATCAGCAAGTACTTTGGCGCATGACGGAGCTGTAGAAGGAATTACGAATTGCATGGGTGGACATAACGTCATCACTATGGCAGGACTAGAGACAGCAAGAAGCTATGTTGAGAGCGGGGACATTACGCCGGTACTGAGTTTTTCGGATGAAGATTATACCGGATACGATGGGTACACAGTTCCTTCCATACTGGAGCTTGGCGGAAATGAGGATAATGTGTATGAAAGTCTGATGGCAGTCTATTGCCTTTCATCAGTAGATGATGCACATGCAAACGTACTCCGGGAGGCGTTGCGGAAAGTTCTTTCGGATCCTGAATGTCAAAAGGATTTGGTTGAAGTCGGTTTGATTGAGACTCCGGAGATGACCACAGAAGAGATGGAAAAATATCTGAGTGAGGAATATGAAACTATGAAAAAAATAGTTGATATGCTCTGATGGGAGGAGACATATGAGGAAAATAAAGACAAATTTAATTTTTGGCATAATATCTTTGATGTGTGGACTTATCCTGTTGTTTGTGATACCGGCACAGATTAGTGTATCGTCAATGGTACAGGAATACGTGAATGGAAGGTTTATCCCACTGATAATGGCGGTACTGATGATTGTATGTGGGGGAATTGGAATCGCACAAAGTCTGTTATTGAAAAAGGAAGCGGTAAAAGAAATCGATTTTTCAGGCGAACGGAAGAATATCGTGTTTCTATTAATGGTTCTTATTTATGGTATTCTGGCAAAAAATATCAGTTTTATGCTTGCAAGCATATTGTTTTCGGGGGTGTCATTATATTATGTGGGATGTCGGAAACCAAAACGCTATGCGGTAGTTTTTCTGGTAGTAGTAACTGTTTGTCTGTTATTTAAATATGGGCTGAAAGTTCAATTTGGCGGCTGGATGGGGGTGTAGTATGTTTGAAGTGATAGGTCAGGCGTTGTTGAATCTGTGTTCATTGAATGCAATATTAATAGTTATACTGGGGATTTTGATTGGTATCATATTCGGTGCAATTCCGGGGTTGACAGGAACATTGGGGATTTTGCTATTTTTACCATTTACGCGTTCCATGGATGTTACCAATGCGGTCATATTTTTGAGCGCAATTTTCTGTGGGGGTGAATTCGGCGGCAGTGTCAGTGCAATTTTACTGGGAACCCCAGGGACGAATTCTGCTGTATGCACAATGATGGAGGGATATCCTCTGGCAAAAAGAGGACATGCGAGGAAAGCCTTGTTGATGGCACTGGCTGCATCTACGATTGGCGGAATCCTCAGTGCATTATCACTTTTATTTTTGGCGCCGACATTGGCAAAATATACGCTGGAATTTGGGGCACCTGAATATTTTGCGATTTCTGTATTCGGATTGTCAATTATTGCTTCCGTATCAGGGAAAAGTCTGGCAAAAGGACTATTTGCAGGAGCATTGGGAGTAGTTCTGTCACTGGTCGGTATGGATACAGTGACAGGAATGTTCCGATTTACTTTTAACAATATTAATTTGTATAACGGCCTTACACTGGTAGCTTTGCTGACGGGATTGTTTGCTCTTCCAAATATCATAGAAAAGGTGGCAGAACTGGCTAAAATGACAGCTTTGAAAAAGGGGAATCAGATAAAAGATAAAGAAGAGATTATTCTGAGTAAGAAAGACACACTTGGCTTTCGGGAAGTGATCAGGTATAAATGGGTCATGCTTCGTTCCGCTTTGATTGGAATTGTGATAGGAATTATTCCCGGAATAGGAACAGGAGTCGCTTCTTTTATCAGCTATGATATGGCGAAAAAAACCTCAAAACATCAAGAAGAGTATGGGAATGGCTCGTTAGAAGGAATTGCGGCAGTGGAGAGTTCTAATAATGGTGTTACGGCGGCATCGCTGATTCCGCTCTTAACACTCGGATTGCTTGGAAGCCCGAGTGCAGCTGTATTGATAGGTGCTTTTACTATGCAGGGACTGGCAGTTGGACCGATGCTGTTTAAAAATCAAGGGGTCGTAATGTATACAATTATGATAGGTATTGTCTTAGCCAATATTGTGATGTTCATTGAAGGAAGGTTTTTATCCAGATGGATGGCGAAAATTACGAAAATACCTAATGATATTATGATACCGATTCTGGTTGTGGTTTGTTCAGCTGGTGCTATATCTATCAACAACAGTGGATTTGACCTTATAATTTTTATTTTTGCAGGAGCGGTTGGTTATTTTCTTACCTTGCTGGATGTTCCTTTGGTACCTATTGTAATAGGATTTGTATTAGGAGGAACGATGGATGCCAACCTGCGCAAAGGTTTGACAATGACCGGAGGCGATTTTGGGCAGTTTGTTACCCGACCGATTACATTAGTGATTCTTTTGGTGACAGGAGCAGTTATTTTATATGGCGTTCTTAAGGGAATGATTAATAAGAAAAAGAAAGACAGGGATGAAGGATGACGGAAAAAATAAAAGACAGTTATGATGTACTCTTATATATGAGCGATCAGCATACGGCTGGTGTAGCGGGATTCATGGGAGATAAAATTGTACGGACACCGAATCTCGATGCCATAGCAGAAAGGGCATTTGTATTTGAAAATGCGTATACCACCTGCCCCCTATGTGTCCCGGCAAGAGCATCCTTTATGACGGGACGTATTCCCTCCAGACTCGGAGTATTTAATAATGCCGGGGATTTTAAGTCAAGTGAACCGACATTTGCGCATGCACATGCAATGAAGGGATATGAAAGTGTTCTGATTGGTCGTATGCATTTTGTGGGAATGGATTTTTATCACGGATTTACCAAGCGAATCGGTTCTGATATAACGAATAGTTTCTGGGGATATACTACTGAAAAACGCGAGGATATGGGGGATTTTGGCAGGAGCTTCTATCAGAAATATTGTCTGGAAGTGATTGGAAAGGGCGAGTCTCCGGTATCGCGGTATGACCAAGAGGTAGTAAGGCTTGCAGAAGATTATCTGGACGGAGAGTACCAAAAGCCCCAATTAATAGTAGTTGGTACCTATGCACCGCACTTTCCATATTATACAGACGCAGAGTTGACCGAGAAATACCGGCAGCTGATAAAAAAGGATTACCAAAGGAGCGAATGTGACAGCAGACTGCCTCCTGTTTTGTCGAAGAAACAATACGCAACGGATGAGGAAATCATTAATCTACGCAGTTCCTATTATGCAATGGTAGAAACTATGGATGCGCAGATTGGACATGTGCGGGAGAAATTTGGACAATATCTCCGGCGAAACAACAGAAAAGGTATCTTTATCTATATGTCGGACCACGGTGATCAGTTGGGATATAAAAGCCTGTATGGAAAACAGACTTTTTATGAAAAATCAGCTAAAATCCCGCTTATGATTGAAGTAATCGGTAAACCAGGGGGGCGTATCAGGGAAAGTGTCAGCATTGCCGATTTGGCGCCTACATTGTGTGAGATAAATGGAACAGAACCGCTGCCTTTTACAGATGGCAGGTCACTGTGCAGCTTGATGAAAGGAGTACGTGAACCGGAACGTTATGTTTTGTCTGAGTTTTACGATACAATTCAGGGAAAGGAAGTCTGTGGGCGAATGGTTCATTGCAATGGTAAAAAGTTAATCAGTTATCAGGATTTTGAAGAACTGGATGAATTATTTGACACAGAGAAAGATGCACAGGAAGAGAACAATATTGCAAAGATTGATATTGATTGTTATAATAAATTAAAAAATTATCTGATAAAATTTGGACATTCTACCAATTATATGCAATCCTACCGGGAGAACAAACAAAAATATGAGGTTTTGGAAAAGTATGGAGAAAACCAGACGCATCTGAATCAATATACATATACTGTTCCGGAAGATGTGCGAAAGGTGGAAGAGCAGTTCAAACGCAAAAAGAGGAAGAACATTGGCTAAAATTACAATTAAAGAAATTGCGGAAAAAGCAGGCGTATCTATAGGAACAGTGGATCGGGTTCTGCATGAGAGAGGGAAAGTCAGCACCGAAAATGAAGAGAAGGTAAAAGCGGTTTGCAAGGAATATGGTTACAGTTCTAATATCGTTGGAAGAGCGATGGCGATGCAGAAAAAGGAGACGATTGTTGCGGTTGCAGTGAATGCCCGTTCCTGTAACAGATTTTCAGAACTGGTTCATGAGGGTATCGAGAAGTGCGCGGAAGAAATTAAGGATTATAATATTCATTTTGAGTATTTTGATTTGTTGGAAAATTCATTGTCAGAACAGGTGGAGATTCTTGAAAAAATTGAGAGTCGGGATGTTTCTGGTCTGATTATCAAACCTATTGATAGTCCGATTATCAAATATAAACTGAACCGTCTGGTAGAAAAAAAACAACTACCGATTGTAACCTGTACCTCTGATATTGAAGGTGTGGAACGCCTCAGCTATGTGGGACAGGATCATGTCCGGCTGGGGCGCCTGATGGCGAATACGTTATGCATGATTGCAAAAGAACCTATGAAAATACTAATCGTGGTGGGACCACTTACCGGAAATGCCCGTAGGAAAAAATTAAACGGATTTTTGGAGTATATGGAACAGAGCAAGAGAGAACATGAGGTACTTGATATCTGCGAAGTACCGTTCGATGATGAACTTGCTTTTAAGGAGACATTGGCTGCTTTAAAGAAATATCCGGAAGCGAACGCTTTCTATATGCATTCTCCCAATTTGCTTTCCTGTATAAAGGCCAAAGAGGAATATGGAAAATTTGACGGGACTGCCTTTACTTTCGGGCATCAAGATTATTGTGCGGAATATATTCTAAATCATCAGATGGACTTTGCAATTTATGAAGATCCGGTTAGTCATGGATATGAGGCGGCGAATGTGATGTTTGAGTATCTTCTGTATCATGAAAAACCGAAAGGCGGCGAAAAAATTTCAGAAGGGAAAATTGTGTTTGAGGAAAATTGTATGTTATGAATCAGTCTATTAGGAGTGAAATAGCAACCGTCAAACTGAAAAAAGACAGGGAACAAAGTATTACTGTTTGCGGGGCGGGAGGTCTTTCTTTTACAGTGGAATTATTGCGGGGAATGGATATTTCGTCAGCAGAATTTGACGGAGTTTCACTTGCATATTTCTGCCAGGAAAATCTCCCGGTAAAGATAGCGGATACCTCTTATCAGGATATCTGCCGGGAAAGTACGTTTTTTTATGGACTGCTCAGTACCTGTGGGTTGGAAAATACCGGGCAGAAAAGCAGAGGAGAGGAAGGGGAGTGTTGCCTGCATGGCAGTCTGAATTTATTTCCGGCGGAAAAAGTAAAGACTTATGCTATGGGAAGTATGGCGGTGATTGAAGGAGAAGTAAAAAACGGTTTTGAAAGATGGAACAGCCTGAAACTGTTTCGGCGTATTATTTATGACGATATACAGATAAAAATCAGAGTGGAGGATTATGTAATCAATACACACAATAACAGAGAACAGGTCTGTCTGATGTATCATTACAACTTTGGAGCGCCTTTTTTGAGTGAAGAATGTGAAGTGCAGATGGAAGTAGAAAGTATCTGCCCCAAAAATGAGACAGCGGAAAAAATGTATTCACAGTGGGAGAAAATCGGAAGAGGGATAGAAGGATATCCGCCCCATGTTTTTTACTGTATGCTGAAAAAGGAAAAGAATGATTTTTCCGTTGCAAGCTTGTATAACAGAAGTTTACAGTTGAAAGCATCCGTTTCTTATCATACATCCACATTACCTAAAATGGATCTCTGGAAGTATCTTTCGGACAAGAGGTATGTGCTGTCTTTCGAACCGTGTAATGAGTTCCCATTAGGGAGAAATGAGCAGTTAAAGCAAAAAAGAGCCAGATATATAGAGCCATATGGCTGTATACGGTACCTGACAGAATTTCAGGTAGAAAGGAAGCGAGAGGATGAGACCTAACATTGTGCTGTATTTTTCGGACCAGCAAAGAGCGGATACGATTGGATTATACGGACAGAAATTAAATGTTACACCTAATCTGGACAAACTAGGAAGAAATGGGATTGTTTTTAGCAATGCGTTTTCTGCCCAACCAGTGTGCGGACCCTGCCGGGCAATGTTTCAGACGGGAAGATATCCGTCAGAAATTGGTTGCTTTACAAATTGTATTGCACTGCCGCGTAATATAAAGACGTTGGCTCAATACTATACGGAGAATGGATATGATGTTGCTTATGTAGGAAAATGGCATTTGGCATCTGATGGAGAATTGGAAAAGCCGCCCAGAATAAACTATATAGAAAATCCGATTCCGTTAGAAAGCAGGGGCGGATATAGTGGCTTCTGGCGTGTCAGTGATGTACTTGAATTCACTTCTCATGGATATGGTGGTTATGTGTTTGATGAACACATGAATCGAATTGATTTTGATGGTTATAGATGTGATTGCATTACTGACTTTGGACTTGAATATTTGGAACAGGCTCCAGAAGATAAACCATTTTTTTTAACAATTTCTCATATTGAATCACATCACCAGAATGATCATGGACATTATGAAGGACCTGTCGGTTCTGCAGAAAAGTATCGGAATTGTGAGATACCTGCTGATTTGATGGCATTGGAGGGAGGAGATTACAGGGAAGAATATCCTGATTATCTGGGACAATGCGAAAGCTTGGATTATAATTTGGGACGTGTCATTGAAAAACTGAAGGAAAAGGGGCTGTATGAAAATACAGTGATAGTCTATGTTTCGGATCACGGTTCGCATTTCAGAACCAGAAATAGAGATGAGAATTTTTGTGGCTACGATGATTATAAAAGATCAGGACATGATGCCAGCCTGAAAGTTCCGCTGGTAATCGGAGGCGGAGCCATCAAGAAGCGCAGATGGGTAAAAGAACTGGTTAGTACAGCCAGTCTGCCAAAGACGCTTTTGGCACTTGCTGGTATTAATGTAGGAAAGAAGATGATTGGAGAAAATTTACTTGAGGTGGCAGACGGAAAGCTTCCGGGAAGAAAAAATCAGGTATTTGCACAGATTTCAGAGAGTCGTGTAGGAAGAGTGTTAAGAACAGAGGAATATTTGTATGCGGTAGTTGCAAAAGGAATTTGGGGCGGAGCACAACCGGATGCAGAAGAATATGTGCCAGATTATCTGTACGATTTGAGAAAAGATCCGCTGCAGCTTTTGGATGTAAAAAATGAACCAGAGTATGCACAGATAATAAAAAGACTTTCTGCTGAGCTGGAAGAGGAAATTTTCCAGGCGGAAAGGAAACATGCGAGGATTGTTGTATGAATGTTTTACCGACAGCAGCAGTAGGTTGCGGAGCATTTTCCACTATGAGAGAAGAAACTAGGAATGTCAAAATATAAAATGTTTCTAAAAAATAATTAAAAGAAAATAACTCCATTGACTTTAAAAATTTTCTGCGCTACCATAAGTTCATACTTAAGTCAGGAGTGAGAAAAATGAAACAGAAGTTACAGCGGTTCATGATGGGAAGATACGGCGCAGACCAGCTTGGGCAGGTATATATAGGAATATCTCTCGTGCTTTTGGTAATATCCCTGTTTACCAGATGGAGCATATTTTATCTGCTTGGATTCGGATTGATGATTTATGAGTATTATCGTATGATGTCAAAACAGATTGACAAACGATATGCTGAGAATCAGAAGTTTGCTACCTGGAGATACAAGCGGGTGGTAGAGCGGAATAAGAGGAAAGAGCACTGGAAACAGCGTAAGGTATATCATTTTTATAAGTGCCCTTCCTGCAAGCAGAAGGTCAGAGTTCCGAGAGGAAAAGGAAAGATTTGTATTACCTGTCCGAAGTGCAGAACAGAGTTTATTAAGAAGAGTTAAGGAAGAATAGAAACGGGTGTATCAGAGAGTGATACACCCGTTATTTGCACAACATCAGCCAAATAAAAATGTGGTTAATTCTCCACAGGAATGATACCCAATTCTTTTATAAGTTGCGTTTGAGCAGACATTGTCTTTCTCCGTATAAAGCATGGGGAGTAAATTTTCATCTAGAAGTTTTTGTGTGACTTTTCCAACCAGCATACCGGCATAGCCTTTTCCACGCTGTTTTTTGTCTGTGTACACAGTGTTGATTCGGGCAAATTCATTTGTGCGGTGCACAATCATAGCCATAGAGGTAACGGTTCCGTTATCCTCCCATAAGTACATATTCTGTGACCCTGCAACGTCATTGGCAAAGCCTTCCGCCTCTCCGTCTCTCATAGGACGGTGTTCTAAATCATCTACCATTCCGGTGATAAAGTCAGCGAGAGTCTGTCTGTGTTCTTGGGTAGAGAAAATCATATGTCCATCCGCTTTTTTGGAATTAGTAACTTTGTTGCAGCTATATACAATCATAGGAACCTGGGGCTTGAAATGGAATCCGTGCTTACTTGAGAAGCTTTGTAGAAATGCTTTGACTCTTTTTGCATCTGCGGTAAGCTTTAGCTGAGGATTTCGCTTCAAACGTTCCAACAAGACAGTTTCTATTTCTGCATAGGATTCTTTACTTACACTTTCGTTCAGCCAGACCCACATAGGAAGTTTTTCATTTGTTTGACCAATGAGATAAGAAGTATTATCGGTTGCCCAAAAGGCAGAGGGAGATTCAGCAATCAGGTAAAAAAGGTTAAAGAGCAGTTTGTCATTTGGCGTTAGTAAGGTATTGATAACAGGCATTGCATTTTTGATTTCTTTCATTTTCCTGGTTTCCTCCATTTTCTTTCTATATTTTCTGGTTTATAATTAAAAAAGCTACCCTCCTTGTTGTTTATTTCAAGGACGATAGCTTGGCGCTTCGTGTTACCACCTTAATTCATCTATACCTCACAGTATAGACCTCTACAAGTACGGAATAGAAATCATTCGATACTCTGGTGCTGTAATGGGCACTCCCATCGTAGCCTATACAATTCCTGTAGTCGGTACGCGGCTCCAAGACGATTTTCCATGACATTCGTTGTGTTTGCTCTCACCATTCCAAACTCTCTGTGACACTTCCTGTCATTTACTTTTCTTTTCACAGCCTTTTAATTTTTGTAGATAATATCATAGTCGTATAAAGATGTCAAGAAAAATCTTATCGGATTTTCTTATGTGTATTATATTTTTCCTCACAGTATTTACAACGATAAGTTTCTGTTTCCGGGTCTGTCAGCAGGAAAATCTGCTCTAACTCCTGCTCGATAGAAGTAATGCAGCGTGGGTTCTGACAGGTAATAACATTTTTGATTTCCTTTGGAAGATGCAGTTCCCGCTTTTCTACGATTTTTTCTCCCTTAATGATATTGACGGTAATGTTGTGGTCAATGAAACCAAGTACGTCTAAGTCTACCGCATCAATGGCACATTCTACCTTCAGAATATCCTTTTTGCCCATTTTATTGCTGCGGGCATTTTTGATGATGGCAACGCAGCAGTCCAGTTCATCCAATTTTAAGTCATGATAAATGGAAAGACTCATGCCTGCCTGTATATGGTCTAATACAAAACCTTCTGTAATCGCACCTACGTTTAACATACTTCCACCTCCAGTAATGTAAGAATCAGAGCCATACGGACATAAACACCGTATTGTACCTGTTTGAAATAAGCGGCTCTTGGGTCATCGTCTACTTCCACAGAAATCTCATTTACTCTTGGAAGCGGATGCATTACAATCATGTCATCCTTGGCAAGGTCCATTTTTGCCTTGTTTAAAATATAGAAATCCTTCATACGGATATAGTCTTCCTCATTGAAGAAACGTTCTTTCTGTACACGGGTCATGTACAGGATGTCCAAATCACCGATGGCATCTTCTAAACGTTCTACCTCCTGAAATGGAATATTATTTTTCTTTAAAACATCTTCACGAATATAGCTCGGAACGCGCAGTTCTTCCGGTGAAATCAAAACAAATTTAATACCGGGATAACGAATGAGTGCGTGAATGAGAGAGTGGACAGTTCGTCCAAATTTTAAATCTCCGCAAAGACCAATGGTAAGATTGTCAAGACGTCCCTTTAAGGAACGGATGGTAAGAAGATCCGTAAGGGTCTGGGTCGGATGCTGATGACCGCCGTCACCTGCATTGATGACCGGGATACCGGACTTCTGGGAAGCAACCAGTGGAGCACCTTCCTTGGGATGGCGCATGGCGCATATATCAGCATAACAGGAAATAACGCGAATGGTATCGGAAACACTTTCTCCTTTAGAAGCAGAACTGCTGTCGGCACTTGCAAAACCAAGGACACGTCCGCCAAGATTCAGCATAGCTGCCTCAAAACTGAGACGAGTACGAGTGCTTGGCTCATAAAAACAGGTGGCAAGCTTTTTACCTTCACAGGCATGTGCGTATTTCTGAGGATTTTTTTCAATATCGGTTGCCAGCGTAAGCAATTTATCCAGTTCCTCAACGGATAAATCCAGCGGGCTCATTAAATGTCGCATATGACTCCTCCTATTTGTAAATTGCTGTTAGACAGTATGATTGCCTGCAAACAATAAAAAATGTCGCAGGCATTTTTACTATCATATAACAGAAAGAAATAAATTTCAAGAGTTATTTTAGGAAAATATTTGCCAGAAAAAGAGAAGTATAGTACAATGAAAAAAATATAATTTAATGAGGTGTTTTTATGGCAAATGAAAAAATTGTAGTTGAAGAGGAAGAAATTGTATATAAGGAGCGGAAAAGAATTTTATTCTTTGGATTACCATGGACTTTTACCAAATATATGATTACTGCGGATATGATTACTGTAGATACCGGACTCTTAAGAACCGAAGAAAATGATTGTTATATGTACAAGGTTCAGGATGTCAAACTGACTGCTACATTGATAGAGCGTATGTTTGGTCTTGGAACCATTATATGTTATACCGGTGACGTAACATCACCTCAGCTTTCTATGGTACATATCAAACATGCCAAGGAGATTAAGAATTATCTGCTGAAGGCATCTGAGGCAGCGAGACTGAAGCGAAGAACCATAAATACCCAGGATATTGGAGCCGGCGGGCTGGACTTAGATGGAGATGGAATTCCAGATTAATTTCTGGAATTCCTGCACAAGATTTTTTCATAGAGGAGCCCGGTTGCCATCCAGTAAGGGGCATAGTCTAATCGTATCACTCCTTTTATATTTGCCCGTGATTTACTGTAATCCCAGGGACACATATGATGTTTTTTCAAAATACTTCCGCTGATAAATTCCCCAATAAAGATAAAAACAGAATAAATGGAAGCACGTAACAGAACCGGAAACTTTTGAATAAGGCGGTAAAGTGGTTTAATTAATACTGCCATGCCGTAAATGGGAAACATCCATAGGGAAGTTTTACCTGTTAAGGTAAGTTCCCGTTTACGAAAAGAGTCAAAAGCCGTAAAAAGGATTTCTAAACACCATCCGATGAAACCACAAATCATAAAATTTTTTCTCATAGGGATAGTATGCATTTTTTTTTGGATTGTATAATAGTAATTTCTTGGAAAATGCGATAAAAAACAAAATCACATAAAGCATTGATTTTGGGAAATGCTAAAAGAAAAACGTAAAAAAGGAACATCTATGAGAAATATTAATTTAAAAAATACTTATATTCAACTGCCGGATAAGTTTTTTACCAGACAAATACCCGAAACAGTACCTCGTCCGGAACTTGTGATTTTAAATGAAAATTTGGCAGATTTCCTGGGGATGGAACCGGAATTTCTAAAAAGTACAGAAGGAGTAGAGATACTTGCGGGAAATCAGGTTCCGGAGGGAAGTTATCCTATTTCACAGGCGTATGCAGGACATCAGTTTGGACATTTTACCATGCTTGGAGATGGAAGAGCTGTGTTGCTTGGGGAAGCCAGAGGGAGAGACGGACAGTTTTATGATATACAGCTAAAGGGCTCCGGCAAAACACCTTTTTCCAGAGGTGGGGATGGGAAGGCTGCATTAGGACCTATGCTGCGGGAATATATTATCAGCGAAGGAATGTATGGATTGAAGATCCCTACTACCAGAAGTCTTAGTGTGTGCAGAACTGGAGAAAGTATCATACGGGAAGAAGTGCTTCCGGGGGCAGTTCTGGTACGAGCTGCAAGGAGCCATATCAGAGTAGGAACCTTTGAATATGCAGCAGCGTTTCTTGGGGAAAGTGATGTGAAAAAACTTGCAGATTATACAATAAAGCGACATTATCCCGAAGTGATAGAAAGCGGTCATCCGTATCTGGAATTTTTGAAAGCAGTAGTAAGAAATCAAGCAGAAACAGTTGCAAAGTGGCTGTTGGTAGGATTTATTCATGGAGTGATGAATACGGATAATATGTCAGTGAGTGGAGAGACCATTGACTATGGACCCTGTGCATTTATGGATGTGTACGACCCGGAAACAGTATTTAGTTCTATAGACAGAGAAGGAAGATATTCATATCGGAAACAACCGGAAATTGCGCTATGGAATCTGAACCGTCTGGCAGAGACATTATTACCTTTGCTGGCAGAGAAGGAAAGGGCATCGTTAAATCTTGCACAAGAAACGGTATCTGAATTTTGGAAGGACTTTCAAGAGGTGTGGATGCAGGGAATGAGAGGAAAATTAGGATTATTTCAGCCCAAAGAAGGAGATAGAGGTCTGATAGAACAACTGCTTTTTCTGATGAAAGTCTATCATGCAGATTATACCAATACTTTTTTAGAACTTACATTGGAAAAAGAAGAGAGCAGCTTTTTTCAAAATAGAGAAGTAAAAGCATGGAAAGGATTATGGGAGGAAAGAGTAAAGCAGCAAAATCATAGCAAAGAGGAAATCCGAAAGAGGATGCAGGAAAATAATCCGGTGATAATTCCCCGAAATTATCTGGTTGAGGATGCGTTGGAACGTGCGTGGAGGAACGGTGAGATAGAGCATTTAAAAGAACTGGTAAAGGCATTACAGAATCCTTTTGATTATGCTAACATCTCTTCTAAATATACCAAAACTCCCGAAAACAATAAGTGCTACAAAACATTTTGCGGAACGTAAGAATGGTCAAAGAACTTGAAAAGGAAGAGAAAAAGGAGTATACTAACCTACAGTGTGTAAAAAAGAGAAAGAATAGAAAGTCAGGAGGAATCATTATGGCAGAGAATAGAGAATGCAGCAGTGCATCCAGTTGTTCCAAAGAAAGCTGTGAGGGATGTCCAAGTCATGGTGGTGCACCAAAAAGTCTCATAGAGGAACTAAATCCATATTCCAGTGTAAAAAAGGTAATTGGTATAGTAAGTGGAAAGGGCGGAGTAGGAAAGTCTTTTGTAACGGCCTCCCTTGCTACTGCAATGAGAAAAAAAGGATATGAAGTTGGAATTTTGGACGCAGATATTACAGGGCCGTCTATTCCGAAGATGTTCGGGGTACACGGACCGGCAGAAGGAAATGATATGGGATTATTCCCAATTCAGGCAGAAGACGGAACCAAGATTATGTCTTTGAATCTTTTGATGGAAGATGAAGAGGCTCCTGTTGTATGGCGAGGTCCAGTCATTGCTTCTACTGTAAAGCAATTCTGGCATGATGTATATTGGGGCGACATAGATTACTTATTTGTGGATATGCCTCCGGGAACGGGAGATGTGCCGCTTACGGTATTTCAGTCTCTTCCGGTAGATGGAATTGTGATTGTAACATCTCCGCAGGAATTGGTACAGTTGATTGTAAAAAAGGCAATTAATATGGCAGAAATGATGAAGATTCCGGTACTTGGACTGGTAGAAAACTATAGTTTTTTGAAATGTCCGGACTGCGGAAAAGAGATTAAGCTGTTTGGAGAAAGCCATATTGATGAGGCAGCAGCGGAAATGGGAATTCCGGTGCTTGGAAAAATGCCATTGAATCCGGAATATGCCCAGATGGTAGATGCCGGAAAGTTTGCAAAGATTGAGAATCCTTACTTAGAGGAAGCAGTAAAAAAGGTAGAAAACATAGAATAAATATAGAGTAAAAAGGACTTTTTGAAAGAACCTTTTTGACAAGTAAAAGCCTTGCGGGAAGCGCGTTTGCACCTGCAAGGCATATTTTTTTGTGAAAAAAATTGTTAAAAATGCATAATTGATTTTTGAAAAAGAAGAGATTACAATACCAGATACAGAGCGACGTTCTGTCAAAAGAATTCTAATATGGCCGGATCTGAAACCGGCATCTTTTCAGTTCTAAATCAGAAAAGTAATTGTCAAAGGCGTGAAGCTTCGCCAAGAACCAGTGAAGAAAACAGAAAGTAAGAAGAACAGATAAGAAGGGAGGAATAGCGTGAAGGTTATTTTTGAAGAGTACAGCGGAATTATTATTACTGGTGTTGTTATTGTGGCATTAATTGCATTGGTAGGTCTTTTATTAGTGGATGGAGGACCGGTTCATAATGCGTTTGTAAATATGGTAAATAACTTATTTGCAAAAGCAGGAACCGTATAGAGGTAATACCTGTATAGGATGATATTAAAAGAGGAATTGCGTAACCTCTGCCAGAGTTCTCATGGCGGGGGTTACGAAAAATACTTACAAGAGATAGAAAGGGGAAACGTGTGGAGAAAGACTGGGAACTTCAGGAAGAGGATTTTGGGGTGTTCTTGCCCTATGTACAAAAGAAAGAAGTCACAGACATTGATTTTAACGGGCGTGAATTGTGGATAACAGACTTAGAACTTGGGCGTTATCGTGCAGAAGATCTGGTAACGGAGGAGTTTGTAGAAGAATTTACCCATCGGATTGCCAATCGGGTAAATAAGCCATTTAACAGGATACATAATGTGTTAGAGGCAGAGACCAAGACACTTAGAATCAGTATTATACATGAATCAGCGGCAGTGTCCGGGCGTTCTATCTGTATCCGAAAGTCGCTGCCGGAAGTAAGACATACCATAGAGAGTATTTTGGACACCGGATATTGTCCGTTGCCCATACTGAATCTTTTGATTAATTGTGTGAAAGCAAAGATGAACTTTGCTTTTTGTGGAGAGCCGGGGGTAGGAAAGACCGAGTGTGCAAAGTTTTTTTCCCGATTTATACCGCCCAATCAAAGGGCAATTACCATTGAAGACAATCTGGAAATGCACTTTCGGGAAATCAATCCGGAGAATGATTGTGTAGAGCTGCAGGTGAGCAGGGAGCTTAGCTACACCGACGCTATTAAGTTGTGTCTTCGACAGAATCCTAAGTGGATTATATTGTCAGAGGCGCGCTCTACGGAAGTGCAGTATCTCTTAGAACAGTGGTCTACCGGAGTGTGCGGGTTTACTACATTGCATCTGGACGATTTACGTAATCTGCCGGACCGTATTATGAATATGATTGGCAGAGCGAAGGATGCCGGGCGTCTGGAGAATTATATTTATGAATTTATCAGTGTGGGAGTTTTGATTCGACAGCGGGAAGATGAAAAGGGGAAGCAGAAACGATATATAGACCAGGTGTGCTTTTATGACCGTTATCAGGGAAAAAATAATATTTATATGCTGATGGAGGAGGGAGAAGTCCTTTCTAAAGATATTCCAAATGATATTAAGAGAAGAATGGAACGGGCAGGCATTCAGGAGCCGTTTCAATGTGTGGAAACATCAGTATATGAACCATTGGATATGAGCTTTATAAGGGAGGAAAAATGAAAAAAAGAAGAAAGGCAAAAGAAGAAAAAAAAGAAGAGAAAATCTGGTGGCTGTTAAATCCAAAGCATCTGCAACAGCAGATTGACGAATATGGATATTACTTTTCCATGGGAAATTATGTGCTTTCTCTGGTGGTATCTCTTGCGGGAGTGTTTATTTGTGGAACTGTGTTTTCCCTACGCTGGTATTTGACGGCCGCAGTGGTAGTACTTTGGATGCTATTGCTGCCCGGGATGATTCTGGATGGCTATAAAAATATGTATGAGCATAAGAAGTTTTTGGAAGCCGCAGATTATATGGAGCAGATATTGTATTCCTTTAAAATGGAAGGAAAGATTCTGGCAGCGTTACGGGATACGGCAAATCTTTTTACCGCAGGGCGAATGTGTACCGTAATCCATGAGACCATGGCGTACATTGAAGAAGGAATATATAAAAAGGATTTGTATCAAGAGGCATTTTCGAAAATTGAGAAGCAGTATCCGGGAAGAAGAATGGCAGCTATACATAATTTTCTGCGGCTGATTGAAAGAAATGGAGGAGATTATAGCAACGGAATTCATCTGCTATTAGAGGATAAAGCTCTTTGGGTAGAAAATGTATTGCTATTACAGGAGGACAAAAAAAGGGGCAGAAGCAGAGTAATTATGGCTCTGGTCATTACTATGGTTTTGGCAGCCGTATTTCATGGGGTATACCGCTCCATGCCGGAGAATTATTCTATTGTGAATCATCCGGTGACGCAGATAGGAACCACCTGTTATCTGATACTGAATATTTTTATTTTTCGAAAAGCAAACCGGGAACTTGCCGGAAGCTGGCTGGAGCGGGAAAGTACCAGTGATGAAAAGAAAGTGACGTATTACTGGAAGGTAGTAACAGAGGAGGACAGTCGTACGGCTTGGAAAAAAAGTCTGTTGTGGGCAGTACCGTTTTTTATTGCCGCATTATTTTGTCAGTTGCGAGGTTATTTTTACGTGACAGTCGTATTGATTGCCATGGGAATTTTTCTGGGAAACCAGCACAGAATTGGATATCGAATCAGTTATAACTGGTTGGTAAAGGAAATCAATCTTAGGTTTCCCCAATGGCTCATGGAAATGGCGTTGTTGCTGCAGGGGAACAATGTTCAGGTTGCCATTGCAAAATCAGTTTCAGGGGCGCCGGCTGTATTGCGGGAAGAGCTTGAGGCGATGGTAAAAAAGCTAAAAGCCCAACCGGAAGCAATGGAGCCTTATATGGAATTTTTAGAGATATTTCAGCTCTCCTATGTGCAGTCGGCAATGAAGATGCTGTATGCTATATCAGAGTCCGGAACCGGAGACAGCCAGGAGCAGATACAGATTATGGTGCGGAGAAATGAAAAATTGCTGGATCAGGCAGAAAAAATACTGAACGAACGAAAGTTAGCCGGAATTAACTCTATTGGATATTTGCCGCAGATTACCATTTCCTTTCAGATGATGGTAAATATGGCAGTATTCATGATGATATTTCTTACAAAAATGAGTATTTAACAAATGAGTATTTAAGCGAAACAGGAAGGAACTAAAATGGGACAGGTTATAAAGATATATATGGGATTATTTTTTCTTCTTTTGGAAGCGTTGACAGGAATGGGAGTTGTTTCAGCGGGAGTGCAGACAGCGGCAGCAAGAGACTATCATTCCGATATTATGGAAGAAATAGCGTGCAGTAATTTTAATGCAGGTGTGATGGAGGCCTGTATAGAGCAGGCAGAGGAGGAAGGATATCAGGTGGAGATTGAACCGGTAATCTATGATGAGGCGGCAAATATACAGCTGGCATCTGTGACCTTACATTATGAGTATGCCATCCCGATATTGAATCTTTTTTCCAGGCATGAGATTCGCGGAATGGCAGGATAGGAGGAAATATGAAAATAATTATGGAGGAATATACAGGAATGGCAATTTATGTGATTGCGGGATTAATGATAGCAGGAGTGTTCTGGCAGGTGTTAGAACGATTGAATGGATATTAAGGAGGAATAAGATGCGTACAATTTGGAATGAGTATGGAGGGACGATTTTAGGCGTGGTTGGGGCTGCTGTGATAACAGGAGTGACAGCATGTATGTTGTTACCAGAGGGCAGTATCTATAAAATAATAATGGCATTTTCCCAAAGCATTTGTTAAGAAAAGGGAGTTGATATGGGAAAATGGATGGAAGAATATAGCGAGACGTTGCTGGCAGGCGTGGCGGGATTTATGATATTGGTACTAATCCTTGCGTCTGGGATATTGTCAGTCATTGGAGCTCGTGCAAAGATGGAGGAAAGCTCCTATATTGAATATAGGGATTTTCAGGTTTTTTCAGAGTTGTGTCAGCGCAAAAAGCCTGAAATTGTGTGTAACACAGAAAAACATTGGTATGCAGGGGAAGTAATTTCAATAGAAGAAGCATTTTTGGGAAGAGATGCAGAAGGCAGAAGTTTAGAAATAGAAGTAAAAGCAATCACGGATAAAGAGGGAGTGAATTGTATGGATGTGTATCAGGGGGAAGCACATCAGGTAATCTTTCAAAAAGCAGGAGTCTATCTGTTTGAATTAAAAGTGCAGGATGAGGAAAATCTGTGTGCAATAAGTAAAATAGAGCTTTCTGTGGATAACAGGAAGGTGAGTCAATGAAACATGTGATAAATGGAATCATAATGTCTGCAATCGCATTTATGGTGATTGCAGCAGTTATGATAGTAAGTGGACAAAGCGTTCGGAAAAATGAACTGGAAAAGACCGTAGAGCATGCAGCGGAGCGGGCAATAGGGAGTCTGAACGAAAAAGAAAATGAAGAAATCAGCCGGGAAGAATTTATTGAAATATTTATGGAGAACTTAGCCATGGGAATTGAAAGCGATTCGGAAGTTGTGGTATCTATTATGGAAGCAGACCCGGAGAAAGGGATATTGTCTGTGCGGGCAGTAGAGGAATACCGCAATCCTTTGGGCAAGGCAGGAACAGTACAGGCGGAGAGAACTGTAATTTTAGAAAAATACAGTGTAACAGAACCGTAGAAATTATAATATTTAGAACATTGAAAAATAAATATATGATATTATGCCAGTGCATAAAATGGAAATAAAAGGAAAATCTTCTTGCTTTTTAAACAGAAGGCTGATAATATCGGTTCATAAATATGTTTTTTGAAGAAAAAAGAAAAAATTTGTAAAAATATTGAACCAAATACAAATCCGATGGTACTTATATATGAGAAAAATAAATAGAAAGAACATCGGAAAGGAGAAAAATGGCAGTGAATGGAGAAAAGGACATGCAGAAAAAAGAACTAAGACAGGCAATCGAGTTGATGAAGCAGGGAGAAGAAAAAGGGTTTAATTATATATATGGGGAGACATATAATTTTGTCTACTCCCGTGCAAGGCTTGCAATCAATGACGAGCAGGAAGTCCAGGACTTAGTTCAGGAGGTCTACGTGGCAGCCTATCGGAATATTCAAAGCCTGAAAGATGCAGATAGTTTGTATGCATGGCTGGGTTCTATCACAATGCGCCAGGGAGCAAAAATGGCAAACCGAAAAAAGAAACATGTGTTACTGTCAGAGGAAAAGCAGGGAATGTTTGAAGAAATACCGGATGAATCTGTTAAGCTAGAAAGTGATGCGATTAGTAAAGAGAATGCAGTAATCTTAAAAGAATTGCTAGAGAAGCTTTCACCGGAGCAAAAAAGTGTCATTGTATCCTTTTATTATGATGGTCTGAAGGTGGAGCAGATTGCAGAGATGACAGAGACCAGTGCAGGAACAATTAAGAGCAGACTGCATCTGGCACGAAAGCGCCTGCAGGAATACATTGTAGAGCTGGAGAAAAAGGAAAGATGCAGCCTGCGTGGATTTAGTGCGCCGTTGTTATTGTTGGCAATGAAGATGTTGTTAGAAGAGACAACACTTTCAAAGGCATCGGCACAGGGGATTTATAATCAGGTGTGTACGCAGGTAGGTGTCAAAGCATCGGCACTAGCTTTCCAGAGTACAGGAGCTGGAAATATTGTAATGGCAAACTCCGGTAAGACAGCAGGTATGGGAAACGAATGGAAAATGGGACTGACAGGACAGATGAAAGGACAAGGTACAGGAATGAATAAGTTATTTGGCAAATTAGCAGGATTAGGAAAAGTAAAGTTGGCATCTATAGCAGTAGGTGTGGTTGTAGTGGCAGGAGTTGGAGTAGGAACCGGAGTATATGTACATAATCAGGCGCAAGTAGAGGAAGCGCAGGCGAAACTGAACAAAGAGGAAAAGAAAGAAGAACAGGATGCAAAGGAAAAGGAGCAGGAAGCATTACTGGCAGAGCTTACCGAAAGGTATGAAAAGGCAGAAGAATTAAGGGATAATCTGATTCTGGAAGATGCGGTGATTCAAAACTTGAATACGGAGTTTGAAGAAATTAAGACAGCTTTGGATAAAGAGAGTGTAGATGAGGAAACAGAAGAGACAATGGCAACGCTGGAAACGGAGCTGGAGGATTATCGGAAACAAAATGAAAAGTATCTTACAGAGAAAGAAGCTGCTATGTATGACTATCATACAGAATTATTCCCGAAAGAAAAGCAGACGGAGCTTGATAATATGCTTGCGGAGTATCAGGTGTTATTTGAGGCTGTGAAGTATAAAGATGCAGATAAGAAGCTGGATGAAATGAATAGTACTATGGTTGCTTTTATGAATGAAAATTATCCGGATGAAACAACAGAGGTAGCAGAAAATACTACATCTGAAAACAGTGGAAACGCTCCTGGAAACACTGGAAGTACCAATACCGGAGACAGTAATACCGGGGACAATAATTCGGCAAATACTGCATCTGAAAACAGCAATACCGGAAACGGTGGAAATAATACGAATTCTGGAAGTGGTACATCCAATAACAATGATGGTGGAAATAATAACAGCGGTAGTTCATCCGAGACAAGTACACCAACAGCACGTTGGGCAGATGGCAGATGTACAGAGGTAGAAAATGATATTATTGCAAATACTTCTAGTTCAGGGATGGAGACATATTATAATCCGTTTATGTCTCAATTTGAGTCAATAGCGGCAAGTTTTGTGGCAGGAAGTCTTAGTTCTGGACAAACTGAACAGCAAATAGCGGACATTGTATTAAATAATACGGATTTACCTGTAGTAAATGTTAAAGCAGTAAAGAACACATATAGTGGAAGCTCTTATACAAAGGGTAGTATGGGTCTTGGTGGTTGTGGATGGTATTATTTAAGAGCATATTATGATTCTGCAACAGATACGCTTACCATTTATAGTGTTACTTTATAAAGTTATAAAGGAGGAGCTATGGAATAAAAAAGAATTATGTGGTTGCCCAAAGAGCAGGAGAACCAAAAAAAAGCGGAGAAGAAAGAGAAGTAGTAATAAATAAGAAAAATTGATAAAATCAGGAAAAGGAACAATCGTGTTACAGGGGGAATTCTACTCATATAACGTTCAACCACTTGTGGGCGGTTGTTCTTTTTGTAATTAGAGTATAGCACAGAACATATAGAATATTAAATCAATTTTAAAGGAAGGAGAATAAGAAAAAGAGGATGAAGAGGAACAGAAGAGTAGGGAAAGGAATTATGGCTGCGGTGCTGGCATGTATGCTTGGCACTGTTTTTTTTATGTCTGGGGCACAAGCTGAAGCTGCAGAAAACAGTTCGGAAGAGGAAGAAGTCAAGGAAACAGCTAAAGGGGCAGGAGGGGCAGACATTCCTTCGGTTATAGTAAAATTGTATAATAAAAATGGAAGTGAATATACGTCAAACAATTCTTATGGGGGAAATACCCAAACAGTCTTATATCAGCCATCATCCGGAAGTTTTAATGCAAACGATATGATAGTAGGAATGTCTGCAACGCTCCAAAATAATACCGGAATCAGTGGAGGGCTTTTTTATCAGATTCATTGTCATACAACAGGATGGACAGGATTGTATCTAAGTGGAGGAAAAGCAGAAGGATATTTTAAAGATACTATTTCTGAACCAAACCCATGGATAGAAGCAGTTACCTTTTTTTTCACAGGGGAACTATCCAATTACTATTACTTGAATTACAATGCCTACACTACTCCGGTGAATGTAGGAAGTATCTATCCAGATTTGGATAGTGAACGTATTACAAAATGGCAGATGGGACAACCCTACTGGTATCAGTGGATTGGGATTAAAGATGACACGGATATTATCGGTTCAGGAGTTGTACCGAATGGGTACTCTCAGGGAAACGGTTATAACTTTGCGGGAACATGGGGAATGTGGCTGCCCATTTCCGGTATACAGATAGAAGTAAAACCGTATAATCTGAATCTGAAAGTAAATCCAAATGGAGGAATTTATAAGAATAGCACAGGTGCTACGTCAAGTATTGTAACATCTAATACAGAGTATACCATTGAGAATCCGACAAGAGAAGGGTATGTATTCAGTGGATGGAGTATCAGCCAAACACCGATTAAAGTTTCTTCTTTAAATGGGAACCAACGTCCAGAGAATGACCGTGCAGGGAGTATGAGCGGAACGAAACTGACTACTGGAAATATGGATATTACGCTGGATGCTAACTGGACGCCCATCACATACACGATACACTTTGACGGAAACGGAGCGACTTCCGGAAACACCCCTGACCAAAATGCTACCTTCAATACAGGAGGTTACCTGAATGCCAATGGATTTAAAAAACAATATGACATCAACTATGATGGAAACGGTGGAACTAGTGCGAAAGAAAAAGATATTGCAGATGCTGTTTTTAATGGCTGGCAGGACAATAATACTATGTATTATAAAGGAATGTATTTCAATTATTTCGGATTTGATGCGCCTTATTATATTAATAAATATTCGGATGTTCGAAGTGTCTGGGGCTATAACAAATATGCAACACTGGAACACTGGTATACGAATAGTATTGCTTATGGAACGGAGAACCGCCAGTCCGCGCAGAATTTTAAAATAGATGATTACATGAGGTACGGCGGAAGTGACCTGCAGGCGGCGTTTGGAACGAATCGTCTGGCTTATGTGGCGCACTGGATGAGTAACGGTATCTATGAGGGAAGAAAAGGTGTTGCCACAGTAGATATTGACACATCTGACCTTTATCCGAACCAGGCGTGGGTCGCAAATCTTGCCAGCAGACAGGGAGAGAAAGTAACCCTTACAGCAGACTGGACACCAGGAAGTGTTACGCTGCCAACAGCAACAAGACCGGGGTATCAGTTCGCAGGCTGGTATACCAGCACCAATGGAGGTACATTTATCGGAAATGCGGGAGCGAAATATACGCCCACACCCAATGATGGCACGCTTTACGCTCACTGGACAGCCAACGATTATCAGATAGCCTTTGATGGAAACGGAGCGACTTCCGGGAACATGGAGAACCAGAGAGCAAAATATGATGTGCCCGTAACACTGAATCCAAACAAGTTTGAAAGAACCGGATATACTTTTTCTGGATGGAACACTGCGCCAGATGGAACCGGGCAATCCTATGCAGACGAGCAGGAAGTAAAGAATCTTACCACAGAAAAAGAAGGTATTGTGACGTTGTATGCACAGTGGAGAACGAATTCCTATATCATTCATTTTGACGGAAACGGGGCAACGGATGGAGCCATGGAAGATATTCAGGCAGTATATGACCAGGAGATTGCATTACCGCCTAATCTGTTTGTACGGACAACGGAGCAGGGAGAAAGTGTCTTTCACGGATGGAACCGGGAGGGTGCGGTATATGAAACAGAATTTGCCGACCAGGATACTGTAAAGAATTTGACATCGGAAGATGGAGCCACCGTCACTCTTTATGCCATCTGGGATGATTGTCCGCAGATTGAAGCAGTAGACCGTTATTTCAGCCTGGACTTTGCACAGCAGGGAAAAATTACAGAGGAAGAACTTTTAAGCACCGCATCAGCCACGGACAGGGAGGATGGAGCACTGGAAAACCGGACCTCTGTGCAGATAGCAGCATCAGGAATTAGCGGGAGTCTTAGCCTTTATGAGTATGCAGCAACAGATTTTACCGGAATGACAGAAAGCGGAAGTGTAAGCATAACGTATCAGGCAGTAGATAGTATTGGAAACACCGTTTACAAAACGGTTACTGTTTTTATTACCAATACGGAACCATTGCTGCAAACAGATTTTTGTTATATCAGATTTATCAATGAGAAGTATTATAGAACAACATATGAAAACGGAGGATTGCATCCTAAATCAGTTTGGAGAAAAGACCCGGAATATAGAAATGTATTAGAGGGCGCATTAATGAATTTAAAAAATGGTACACCGGTAGAGCAATATCGTATTAAGGATAAAACCATAAATAGAGAAATATAATCCGTCCACAATTAGGCGAAAAGAGTCCTGCAAGGGGACTCTTTATTTCGCTTTTTGGGCAAAGGAAGTATCTACCAAATCTTCATAAGCCGGACGGTCGGAAAGTTCTCCTGCTTCCTCTAAAATATCCAGAAGCAGATTATAGCTGTCCTGTTCAAAAACAGCATCTGTTTTCCAGGTATCTTGATTAGCATAACGGGTAATAATTGTAGTGATAGTGTCTAAGTCTGTTTCTTTAAATTGAGGAGCAATTACTTTGGCAATTTCTTCAGGCGTGTGAGTATTTACATAGTCCATCCCCTTTTGAATTGCGTTGGTAAAGCTTTGAATCACTTCAGGATTATCTTTCAGATAACTGGATTTTGCACTAAAGGCAGTATAGGGAACATAGCCGGAATCAACACCAAGGGAAGCTACAACATAACCATTTCCTTCTGATTCTAACGCAGTAGCCCCAGGTTCAAACTCTACGGAAAAGTCTCCCTGTCCACCGGAAAATGCGGCAGCGGTAGAGCCGAAATCAATGTTTTGATTGATCGTAAGATCCGTAGAGGGGTTCAGATTATTTTTTTTGAGAATATATTCAAAGACCATTTCCGGCATACCGCCTTTTCGACCGCCAAGTACGGTTTTTCCCTGAAGGTCAGACCAGGAAAAGTCTTTCATTTCGTTTCTGGCGACCAGAAAATTACCGGCTCTCTGGGTAAGCTGAGCAAAGTTGATAACATGGTCATTGGCGCCTTCATTATAAGCATAAACAGTCGTTTCCGGTCCCATAAAACCAATATCAGCATCATTAGAAAGAAGAGAGGTCATGGTCTTATCTGCACCAAAGCCCGTAACAAGCGTAAGATTAATGCCTTCTTCTTCAAAATATCCATTTTCAATGGCAACATACATGGGTGCATAAAAGATGGAATGTGCTACCTCGTTTAGTGTAACGTCAGTAAAACGTTTGCTGTCAGAAGAGCAGCCGGAGGGAAAACAGGCGAGAAAGGTAAGTGATAAACTGAGAAGTACAACAGTAAAAAATGAAGAAAACTTTTTCATAATATATTCCTTATCTATTTTTTATTAGGGTATGGCAAAGCAGAAATTATGTGAATATATGGAAAGGTAGAAATTTAAGAAAAGCATCTTGAATAGAAGAGTGCATTGCTATTTCGAAAGATATCATATAAAATTAATAGAAAAAGTGTGGCGGCTAGAAAGCAAAATGTAAAGGAGGCAGAACCCACATGGACATTGAAAAAATAGTGAAAGTACAGCGAAAATATTATGAAACCGATGTGACGAAATCCTGGAAATACAGAATAGCAGCACTAAATCGGTTAGAACAGGCAATCATAAAGTGGGAGCCGAAGATAGAACAGGCGTTAAAAAAGGATTTGAATAAATCAGTTTTTGAGTCCTATATGACAGAGGTTGGAATGTCGCTGTCTGAGCTTCGGTATGTGAAAAAGCATTTAAAACAGTGGATGCTGGATAAGAAAGTGAAAACCCCCTTGGCGCAGTTTCCAGCCAGAAGTTATGTGAAGGCGGAGCCCTTTGGCGTTGTACTGATTATGTCTCCATGGAATTATCCTTTTATGCTCTGTATCGAACCGTTGATTGGTGCGTTGGCAGCTGGGAACTGCTGTGTTGTAAAACCGTCAAATTATTCTCCCACAGTATCTGCGGTAATCAAAGGAATGTTAGAAGAGATATTTCCTCAAAAATATGTAGCAGTGGTAGAGGGCGGAAGAGCTGAGAATCAAAGCCTATTGGAACAGAGATTTGATTATATCTTTTTTACCGGAGGCGTACAGGTAGGGAAAATGGTTATGAAAAAGGCAGCAGAGCACCTTACCCCGGTAACTCTGGAGTTAGGAGGAAAAAGTCCCTGTATTGTGGAAAAGACAGCAGACTTAAAACTGGCAGCAAAACGTTTGGTGTTTGGAAAATTTTTAAATGCAGGACAGACCTGTGTAGCGCCTGACTATGTACTGGTGCAAAAAGAGGTAAAAGAGAAGTTTTTAAAATATGTGCTTTACTGGATGAAAAAAATGTACGGAAACCATTTGGAGTGCAGAGAAATATATCCTAAAATCGTAAATGAAAAGCACTTTAAACGTATATGCAAATTAATAGAAGGGGAAGAGATTCTGGCAGGTGGAATTATGGACGAAGCATCCTTGCAGATAGCGCCTACACTGTTAGACCATGTAAAACCAGAATCCCCCGTCATGCAGGAAGAGATTTTTGGACCGGTACTGCCTGTTTTGGAATTTGAACAGATTGAGGAAGCGGAGCAGTTTGTAAAAGAGCGTGCCAAACCTCTGGCATTATATTTATTTACCCGTGATAAAAAAGTGGAACAAAGAATCACAGAACATCTTTCCTATGGAGGAGGATGCATTAATGATACTATCATTCATCTGGCTACCTCTTATATGGGATTTGGCGGCGTCGGGAGCAGCGGGATGGGCAGTTATCACGGAAAAGATAGCTTTGAAACATTCAGCCATAAGAAGAGTATGGTAAAGAAGTATAACTGGCTGGATAATCCGGTACGTTATGTACCATATGGAAAGCAAAAAGAAAAAATAATGCGGATGTTTTTAAAATAGAAAGTTTGCAAAAATACAGGAAAATATAGAAAAGAGGAAGATATATGTTAGATAAGACAGATTTGCATACTCATACCATTACCAGCGGACATGCTTATAGCACGCGAAAAGAGATGATAGAAGCAGCTGCTGCAAAAGGCCTGGAGGTTTATGCTATTACAGAGCATGCACCTGCAATGCCGGGAAGCTGTCATAGTATGTATTTTATGAACTATCGGGCATTGCCCAGGAAACACGGTGATATGACGGTGCTTTATGGAGTAGAACTAAATATCTTGGATTATGAAGGTCATGTAGATTTACCGGAATCCATATTAAAAGAGATGGACTTGACTTTTGCAAGTATTCATACACCGTGTTTTACAGCCGGAAGCAAAGAAGAAAACATGAGCGCCTATATTGGAGCAATGAAGAATCCCTATATCAATTTCATTGCACATCCGGATGATGCAAGATTTCCTATTGATTATGTGCAGCTGGTAAAAGCGGCAAAAGAGTATCATGTGATTTTAGAGGTGAATAATGCTTCCCTGTCACCGGGAAGTTTTCGGGGAAATCCAAGAGAAGCATATTATGAGATGCTGAAGCTGTGTATGCAGTATCAGGTGCCCATAGTGATGGATTCTGATGCACATATTGATACTGCGGTTGGAGTTCATGATTATGCCAAAGAGGTGTTGGAGAAAGTAGCATTTCCGGAAGAACTTGTGGTCAATGCTCATCCGGAAATGCTGAAAGAATATATTAATTATTACCATGTAAAACAGTAAAATAGGGCGTGGATTTGTGTAGTATATACATGTATTTCTGGAGGAACATGGATTTATCTATTTACTTCAAAACTTTAATATGTTAAAATTGCTATATGATAACGTACCAAAGTGTACGCGACGAGAGACAATGAAAAGGAGAAATGGCATATGAGCAAAAAATTAAGAACAGAAGCCGTAGACCATTTATTTGAAGCAATACTGAGTCTGGAAAACAAAGAAGAGTGTTATACGTTTTTTGAGGATGTGTGTACGGTAAATGAATTGCTGTCGTTATCTCAGCGGTTCGAGGTTGCCAGAATGCTGCGGGCACAGAAAACGTATTTGGATATAGCAGAGAAGACGGGGGCATCTACAGCTACGATTAGTAGAGTGAATCGTTCTTTGAATTACGGAAACGATGGATATGATATGGTATTCGAAAGGACCGGATTGAATAAGGAAGAATAGGAAAGTGATAAAAGGGAAAAAGATGTTGCTGCATATTTGTGGCAACATCTTTTTATATGATAGGAAAAAAATAACTTTTTTTGAAAAAAATGAAAAAACCTATTGACACAGTAGGAAAAGTAGGGTATAGTATGACTATGCTAAATAACCTCTTAAACAAGTAGGAAATATAGGAAAAGGAGAATCAGCCATGAAAGAACAGGAAAACAAGAGAAAATACATAACGAAAGATGACCGAATGTGCGGCTGTTTCTGTTGTGAAAGATAAATAAAAGATAAATAGTAAGAGAAGCCAAACAAAAACATTTGTAAAATAAGGAGAGAGAAAGATGAGTAAAAAAGCATACGCAGATAGAAATTTAAAATTTGAAACATTACAGTTACACGTAGGACAGGAACAGCCGGATCCGGTTACTGATGCAAGAGCGGTACCAATCTATGCAACATCCTCTTATGTATTCCACAACTCAGACCACGCAGCAGCAAGATTTGGATTAGCAGATGCAGGAAATATTTACGGAAGACTGACCAATCCGACACAGGATATTTTTGAACAGAGAATTGCAGCTTTAGAAGGTGGAGTAGCAGCCCTTGCAGTAGCTTCCGGTGCAGCAGCAATCACTTATACTATTCAGAATCTAGCACAGAACGGAGACCACATTGTAGCGGCAAACAACATTTACGGAGGAAGCTACAACCTGTTGGAGCATACACTTCCGGGGTATGGAATCAAAACAACATTTGTTGACCCGGCAGATGTAACCAATTTTGAAAAAGCAATTCAGGAAAATACAAAAGCTCTTTATATTGAAACATTAGGAAATCCAAACTCTGATGTAAGTGATATTGAGGCAGTTGCAAAGATTGCTCATGCGCATAAAATACCATTAGTAGTTGACAGCACCTTTGCTACTCCATATCTGTTAAGACCGATTGAATATGGCGCAGATATCGTGGTACATTCTGCCACCAAGTTTATCGGAGGACATGGAACTGCAATCGGCGGTGTTATCGTAGACAGCGGAAAGTTTGACTGGGAAGCATCTGGAAAATTCCCATCCCTGACAGAGCCAAATCCAAGCTATCATGGCGTAAGCTTTACAAAGGCAGTAGGAGCAGCGGCATTTGTTACTAAGATTCGTGCAATTTTATTAAGAGATACCGGAGCCACCCTTTCTCCATTCCATGCATTTATTTTCCTGCAGGGATTAGAAACCTTATCCTTAAGAGTAGAGCGTCATGTGGAAAACGCATTGAAGGTCGTAGAATACCTCAATAACCATCCACAGGTAGAAAAAGTGCATCATCCGTCTGTGACTACAGACCCGAAACAGCAGGAGTTATACAAGAAATACTTCCCGAAGGGAGGCGGTTCTATTTTCACCTTTGAAATTAAGGGAGATGACCGTACCGCAAAAGACTTTATTGATAATTTGGAAGTATTTTCACTTCTGGCAAATGTGGCAGACGTAAAATCTCTTGCAATCCATCCGGCTTCTACCACACATTCTCAGTTGAATGAAGAAGAACTGAAGGAACAAGGAATCTATAAGAATACCATTCGTTTGTCCATTGGAACAGAGCATATTGATGATATTATCGAAGACCTGGAAGAGGCATTTCAGGCAGTGAAGTAATAAAAGGAGGCAGTCAAAATGGCTGGAATATTTAAAGGAACACTGGATTTAATTGGAAACACGCCCTTGGTGGAAGTGGTAAATATTGAAAAAAAGCATGAGTTGAAAGCCAAGGTTTTGGTAAAGCTAGAATACTTTAATCCGGCAGGAAGTGTCAAAGACCGAATTGCAAAAGCAATGATTGAAGATGCGGAAGAAAGAGGAATTCTAAAGGAAGGCTCTGTAATTATAGAGCCGACCTCTGGAAATACCGGAATTGGTTTAGCTGCCATTGCAGCGGCGAAAGGCTATCACGTGATTCTGACTATGCCGGAAACTATGAGCGTAGAGCGGCGTAATATTTTAAAAGCATATGGTGCCGAACTGGTGCTGACAGATGGACCTAAGGGAATGAAAGGTGCTATTGCCAAGGCGGAAGAACTGGCAAAAGAGATTCCAAGCAGCTTTATTCCGGGACAGTTTGAGAATCCGGCAAATCCGGAAATCCATAAAAAGACCACAGGACCTGAAATTTGGAAGGACACAGAAGGAAAAGTAGATATTTTTGTGGCAGGAGTAGGAACCGGTGGAACTATATCCGGAACCGGAGAGTATTTGAAGTCCCAGAACCCAGAAGTAAAAATTGTTGCAGTGGAGCCATCTGCTTCTCCGGTTTTATCCGAAGGAAAGGGAGGACCACATAAGATTCAGGGAATTGGAGCCGGTTTCGTACCGGATACCTTAAATACCAAGATTTATGACGAGATTATTACAGTGTCAAATGAAGATGCATTTGAGACAGGAAAAGAAATTGCCAAGACAGAGGGTGTACTGGTAGGTATTTCCTCAGGTGCAGCATTATTTGCAGCGCTGGAACTGGCAAAAAGACCGGAAAATGAAGGAAAAACCATTGTAGCATTACTGCCGGACAGTGGAGACCGGTATTATTCCACCTCTTTGTTTGTAGAATAAGTAAAGGAGGAAAGTCCTTTGAAGGAAAGCTAAGAAATGTAAATTACCAGACATTTCTTAGCTTTTTGTTCCTCTATAGGAAATACCGTGTTGCGTTAAAGCGTAAAATTGTGATTCCTATAGAGCAAAAATTATGTCGCAAGCGACTGTGCTCGGCGCGGCAAAGTGTGTTCCGCTTGATAGGTAATGTATATTCGCGAGAGTGTGCGGAGCACACTTTGTTCTACCCAGAATAACGTAGCCACTTGAGACTTTTAGCAAATTATGTTATTATCAAACATATGTTTAATGAGGATAATAGGAGCTGAGATAGCATATGGCATTTGCACATTTACACGTTCATACGGAATACAGTCTGTTGGACGGTTCTAATAAAATAAAAGAGTATGTTGCCCGGGTAAAAGAGCTTGGTATGAATAGTGCTGCTATAACAGACCACGGAGTCATGTACGGAGTGATTGATTTTTACCGTGCGGCAAAAGAAGCGGGAATTAAGCCGATTTTAGGCTGTGAGGTCTATGTGGCACCTGGCTCCCGGTTTGACCGGGAAAAGGTAGAGGGCGAAGAGCGGTACTATCACTTGATTTTATTGGCGGAAAACGATACCGGTTATCATAACCTGATGAAGATTGTCTCCCGCGGTTTTACCGAAGGCTATTATTATAAGCCTCGAATAGACCGGGAGATATTAGAGACCTATCACGAGGGAATCATCTGTTTAAGTGCCTGCCTGGCAGGAGAAGTTCAAAAGCTCCTGGCACGAGGAAATTATGAAGAAGCCAAAAAGGCAGCGCTCTGGCATGAAGAGACCTTTGGAAAAGGAAACTATTTCTTAGAATTACAGGACCATGGTCTGCCGGAACAAAGCTACGTAAATCAGCAGTTATTACGGTTAAGTCAGGATACGGGGATTGAACTGGCAGCAACCAATGACGTGCATTATACGTATGAGACTGACGTAGATTCCCACGATATTTTGCTGTGTATTCAGACCGGAAAGAAGCTGACGGATGAAAATCGTATGCGTTACGAGGGAGGGCAGTTCTACGTTAAGTCGGAGGAACAAATGCGAGAATTGTTCCCCTATGCCCTGCAGGCAATCGAAAATACACAGAAAATTGCCGACCGTTGTAACGTGGAAATTGAGTTCGGTGTACTAAAACTGCCAAAATACGATGTGCCGGAGGGATATACCTCCTGGGAATATTTGCAAAAGCTTTGTTACGAAGGGCTAGAACGCAGATATTCTCAGGAAAAACAGGAAGAATTAAGACCACAGTTAGAGTATGAGCTTGGTGTTATCCACCAGATGGGATATGTGGATTACTTCCTGATTGTGTGGGACTTTATTCATTATGCAAGAAAAAATGGAATTGCGGTAGGGCCGGGACGAGGCAGTGCTGCGGGAAGTATTGTATCTTATACCTTAGAGATTACCAATATTGACCCAGACCGTTACAGTCTGATTTTCGAGCGTTTTCTGAATCCGGAACGTGTTACCATGCCCGATATTGATATTGACTTCTGTGTGGAACGGCGTCAGGAAGTCATTGATTATGTCAGCCGAAAATACGGCAAAGACCAGGTGGTTCAGATTGTAACCTTTGGTACCATGGCGGCGCGAGGCGTTATCCGTGATGTAGGGCGCGTGATGGATTTACCTTATGCCTATGTGGACAATATTGCAAAACAGATTCCCACAGAGCTTGGAATCACCATAGAAAAAGCGCTTGTGATGAATCCGGAACTGCGCAGTATGTATGAAAGTGATGAGAATGTAAAAAAACTCATTGATATGTCAAAGCGTTTAGAGGGACTTCCCAGACATACCTCCATGCATGCCGCAGGTGTTGTTATCAGTTCTAAAGCAGTAGATGAGTTTGTACCATTGTCCAGAGCCTCCGATGGTTCTATTACCACACAGTTCGTTATGACAACCTTAGAAGAATTGGGACTGCTCAAAATGGACTTTTTAGGACTTCGGAACTTAACGGTCCTTCAAAATGCAGTGCGTCTCATAGAAAAGAGCCAGGGAATCAAATTAGATATCGACCACATTGATTTTGAGGACAAGGCAGTATTAGACTCCATCGGAACAGGAAGAACCGAAGGGATATTCCAGCTTGAAAGCGCCGGGATGAAAAACTTTATGAAGGAGTTAAAACCGCAGAGCTTAGAGGACATCATTGCGGGAATCTCTCTGTACCGTCCGGGACCCATGGACTTTATCCCTGCCTATATCCGTGGAAAGAATAATAATGATTCGATTGTATATGACTGCCCACAGTTAGAGCCGATTTTAAAGCCTACCTATGGCTGTATCGTATATCAGGAACAGGTTATGCAGATTGTGCGTGACCTTGCAGGGTATACCATGGGGCGAAGTGATATGGTACGTCGTGCCATGTCCAAGAAAAAGACTTCTGTCATGGAAAAGGAACGCCAGAACTTCGTGTATGGAAATCCGGAAGAAAGAGTGCCCGGATGTATCAGCAATGGAATTGATGAGAAAGTCGCCAATAAAATCTATGATGAGATGATAGATTTTGCAAAGTACGCTTTTAATAAGTCTCATGCAGCAGCTTATGCCGTAGTATCTTATCAGACGGCATATCTGAAATATTACTATCCGGTAGAGTATATGGCGGCATTGATGTCCTCCGTTATGGACAACTCCGGGAAAGTATCAGAATACATTCTGACCTGCCGCCAGATGGGGATTCAGGTACTGCCTCCAAGCGTAAATGAAGGCGAGAGCGGTTTTTCCGTATCTAATGGCTCCATACGTTATGGACTTGCGGCAATCAAGAGTGTCAGCCACACGGTCATTGAAAAATTGTGTGAAGAACGGGAAGAACGAGGTGAATTCACCAGCCTTAAGGATTTCCTGACCCGTATGGCAGACCGGGAAATCAACAAGCGTGTGGTAGAGAATTTCATCAAGGCAGGAGCCCTGGATAATCTGGGCGCTACCAGAAAACAGAGCATGATGGTGTATACCGGAATCATGGATTCTATTGCTCAGGATAAAAAGAACAATATGGCAGGTCAGATGACCTTATTTGACTTTGCAGGAGAGGAGGAAAAATCAGACTTTGAAGTAAAGCTGCCGGATGTGGGAGAATACTCCAAAGAGATGTATTTAGGCTTTGAAAAGGAAGTGTTAGGTGTTTACATAAGTGGGCATCCCTTGGAAGAGTACGAGGAAAAGTGGCGAAAGAACATTTCCAGAGTTACCACAGATTTTCTGCTGGACGAAGAGACCGGGCAGACTAAGGTGGCGGATGGAGAAAAGGCTATCGTAGGCGGTATGATTGTGGATAAGACCATAAAATATACCAAGAATAATAAGACCATGGCGTTTATCACCTTAGAAGACCTGGTGGGAACGCTGGAGGTTATTATTTTCCCCAAGGATTACGAGAAGAACAGCAGGCTTTTGAATGTAGACGAAAAGGTATTCATTCGGGGAAGGGTATCTACGGAAGAAGAAAAGAATGGAAAGCTCATTTGTGAGAAAATCTATTCCTTCGATGATACCAAAAAGGAACTGTGGCTTCAGTTTGAAACCAAGACAGATTATGAAGAGAAAGAAGAAGCGCTATTTGCAATGATGAAAAACAGTGATGGAAACGACGGCGTCGTGATTTATATTTCAGGTGCAAAACTGATAAAAAGACTGCCGCCAAGCCGAAATATTGGTATTTCATCGGAGATTGTGAACAATTTAACTAACTTTTTGGGTGAAAATAATGTAAAAGTTGTAGAAAAGAGCATTGAAAAACAGTAAAAAAGAGATTAGAATGTAATAGAATATGGAAATACAGGAGGGAAATGTCATGGCAGACAAGATCCAGACAATAGGTGTGCTTACCAGTGGAGGAGACGCACCGGGAATGAATGCTGCAATTCGTGCGGTAGTAAGACAGGGACTTGCAAAAGGATTAAAGGTAAAAGGTATCAAGAGAGGATACGCAGGATTGCTTCAGGAAGAAATCGTAGATATGGAAGCAAAGGATGTATCTGATATTATTCAGCGTGGAGGAACTATTTTGCAGACAGCAAGATGTCCGGAGTTCGTCAATCCGGAGGTTCAGAAACAGGGAGCTGAGATTTGTAAAAAGCATGGTATCGATGGACTCGTTGTAATTGGTGGAGATGGTTCTTTCCAGGGCGCACAGAAGTTAGCGAATCTTGGAATCAACACAATCGGACTTCCGGGAACGATTGACTTAGATATTGCATGTACAGAGTATACCATCGGTTTTGATACCGCAGTTAATACAGCAATGGAAGCAATCGATAAGGTACGTGACACTTCTACTTCTCATGAGAGATGTTCTGTTATCGAGGTTATGGGACGTGGAGCAGGATATATTGCATTGTGGTGTGGTATCGCAAATGGTTCAGAAATGGTTCTGCTTCCGGAAAAATATGATTATGACGAGCAGAAGATTGTAGATGATATCATTGCAGCACGTAAGCATGGCAAGCAGCATTACATTATTGTAAATGCAGAAGGAATCGGACACTCCGCAAGCATGGCAAAGCGTATTGAAGCAGCTACCGGTATGGAAACACGTGCGACTATTTTGGGTCATATGCAGCGTGGAGGAAGCCCTACCTGTAAAGACCGTGTATATGCATCTACCATGGGTGCTTATGCAGTTGACTTATTGTGCCAGGGAATGTCTAACCGTGTGGTAGGATATCGTCATGGAGAATTCGTAGATGATGATATTAACGAAGCATTGGCAATGGAAAAGAAGATTCCGGAATATCAGTACGAGATTTGTAAGAACTTAAGTAAGTAATGCAAAGAGGAACATACTATGATAACAAGTGCCAGTAATCAACAGATGAAGCACGTTATCCAGTTAAATAAAAAGGCAAAAACCCGCTATGAACAGCGGGTTTTTGTGGTGGAAGGAATCAAGATGTGCATGGAAGCGCCGAGGAAAGATATCGTGGCAATGTATGTCTCCGAGTCTTTCCTGCAGACAGCAGAGCATGTACAGAGAATAAAAGACTATTCCTATGAAGTAGTAGCGGATAACGTGTTCAAGACAATCAGTGATACGCAGACCCCACAGGGAATACTTGCACTGGTTAAAATGCCGGAATATACCCTGGAGGATTTGCTGGGAGCGGAAGAAAAACAGCCGCATCTACTGATTCTTGAAAGTATTCAGGACCCGGGGAATCTGGGAACTATGATTCGTACCGGAGAAGGAGCAGGAGTCACAGGAATTTTGATGAACAAGACAACGGTAGATGTTTATCATCCCAAGACCATTCGTGCCACTATGGGCTCTCTTTACCGGGTGCCCTTTTATGTGACGGATTCCTTAAAAGAGACATTGGAAGAATTAAAGGGAAAGGGAATCTTTCTGTATGCAGCCCATTTGAAAGGGAAGCAGTCTTATGACAGACCGGATTACAAGAAGCCCTGTGGATTTTTAATCGGAAACGAGGGAAACGGTCTGACAGAAGAAACGGCAGCGTGTGCAGATGAATATATCCGTATTCCTATGGAAGGAAAGGTAGAATCCCTAAATGCCGCCATAGCAGCAACCCTTCTTATGTATGAGGTGAACCGCCAGAGGCGGTAAAAGATAAAAACAGTTATTCCTCAATTACGTGGATTTCCAGAAAATCGAAATCAATTTCTTCCACGAAGTTGTCCTGATAGAATCGAGCCTTGTCATGACGCTTGAATTCCGTTATGGTAGAGTCCAGCCAGAGCGGTTTGCTTAAATCGAATTCATAGCAGGCCTGCTCTAAGGCATGGAAGATTTTATGAGTTCTTGTATCATCACTGTCATCCGTAATGACGGTGTCTTTTAAAAGGTGATTATCCTTGAATATTTTAAACCAGATACGCATGAGATAGTGTCCTTTCTGTCAATGTGATATTTGTTACAGGTACGAGTATAGCAAATCTGCCGGGGAAAAACAATGCCGGAATAAATTTTAACAATGTTATAAAACTACTTGAAATATATTGTCACAAATGATAAGATGATAATAGGAAATGAAGATATTGTGCCTGGAGAAGACGGAGCGAAGGTTGTGCAACAGGAATGTTGCTATTAGCCTTGCTCTTTTTTTGTATCAATCTATGGGTTAGAGGTAAGGAGGATTTTGCAAATGGGTAAATACGTTATGGCATTAGATGCCGGAACAACAAGCAACAGATGTATTCTTTTTAATGAGAAAGGGGAAATGTGCAGTGTAGCTCAGAAAGAGTTCACACAGTATTTTCCAAAGCCGGGCTGGGTAGAGCATGATGCCAATGAAATCTGGTCCACACAGTTAGGAGTTGCAGTAGAGGCGATGCAAAAGGCTGGGGCTTGTGCAGAAGACATCGCTGCAATCGGTATTACCAATCAGCGGGAGACAACGATTGTATGGGATAAGAATACCGGGGAACCGGTGTATAACGCAATCGTATGGCAGTGCCGCAGAACTTCCGAATACTGTGATTCTTTAAAAGAAAGGGGGTTCACCGATACCTTTCGTCAGAAGACCGGACTGGTCATTGATGCATATTTTTCAGGAACAAAATTAAAATGGATTTTAGATAACGTGCCCGGAGTAAGAGAACGGGCAGAACGAGGAGAGCTTCTTTTTGGTACGGTAGAGACATGGCTGATTTGGAAGCTGACAAAGGGAGAAGCACATGTAACAGATTATTCTAATGCTTCCCGTACCATGCTGTTTAACATCAATACATTAGAATGGGATAAGGATATATTAGCAGAATTAAATATTCCATTCTGTATGCTTCCGGAAGCAAAACCGTCCAGTTGTGTATATGGAACAGCAGACCCCTCTTATTTTGGCGGACCCATTCCTGTGGGCGGAGCAGCAGGAGACCAGCAGGCGGCATTGTTCGGACAGACCTGTTTTCATGCAGGAGAGGCAAAGAACACTTATGGAACCGGGTGCTTTATGTTAATGAACACCGGAGAAAAACCGGTCTTTTCCAAGAACGGGCTGGTAACCACCATCGCATGGGGAATTGATGGTAAAGTCAATTACGCATTAGAGGGTTCTATTTTTGTAGCAGGTGCGGCAATCCAGTGGCTGCGGGATGAATTAAGAATCATTGACAGTGCTTCCGATTCCGAGTATATGGCAAAGAAGGTAAAGGATACCCATGGCTGCTATGTGGTGCCTGCTTTTACGGGACTTGGCGCGCCCCATTGGGACCAGTATGCAAGAGGAACGATTGTAGGAATTACCCGTGGAGTAAACAAATACCATATTATCCGTGCAACCCTGGAGTCACTGGCATATCAGACCAATGATGTATTACAGGCGATGAGAGCAGATTCCGGGATTGAACTGAATGCCTTGAAGGTAGACGGTGGAGCAAGTGCAAATAATTTCCTGATGCAGACACAGGCGGATATTATAGATGCTCCGGTCAACCGCCCATCCTGTGTAGAGACCACTGCTATGGGAGCAGCGTATCTTGCAGGACTTGCAGTCGGATACTGGGAAAGCAAGGAAGAGGTCATCAAGAACTGGGCAATCGACCAGACCTTTGAGCCGAAGATTTCAGCAGAAGAAAGAGAAGAAAGAATCAAGGGCTGGAATAAGGCGATAAAATATTCTTATGGCTGGGCAAAAGAAGAGGGATAGGTGAAGGATATGTATGATGTAGTAATTATTGGAGCCGGTGTATCCGGAAGCGCATCCGCCAGAGAGCTTTCCAGATATCGCCTGAAGGTATGTGTAGTGGAAAAGGAAGAAGATGTCTGCTGTGGAACGTCTAAGGCAAACAGTGGGATTGTTCATGCAGGATTTGATGCGCCCAGCGGTTCTCTTATGGCGAAATTAAACGTAGAAGGAAATCAGAGGATGGAGGCGCTTTCTAAGGAGCTGGACTTTCATTTTAAGAAAAATGGCTCTCTGGTGGTCTGTTTACAGGAAGAAGAAATGCCAAATTTGCAGGCGCTTTATGAACGTGGAGTCGCAAATGGTGTAAAAGACCTTCGCATCATCGGTAGGGAAGAGCTGGTGCAATTAGAACCGAATATTTCTGACGAAGCAGTAGCCGCGTTGTATGCACCGACCGGGGGAATTGTATGTCCATTCGGCATGAATATTGCATTTGCAGAAAATGCAGCAGCCAATGGCGTGGAGTTTCAGTTCGATACAGAGGTAACCGGTTTTGAGAAAAAGGGAGAAAACTGGATTGTAAAGACAAATCAGGGAAATATAGAGACAAGATATATCGTGAATGCGGCAGGTGTTTATGCAGACGTTTTTCATAATATGGTAAGTGAAAAAAAGATTCATATTACCCCAAGAAGAGGAGATTACTGCTTGTTAGACCGTGCGACGGAAGGATTTGTAACGCACACTATTTTCCAGCTTCCGGGCAAACAGGGAAAAGGGGTGCTGGTGTCTCCTACTGTACATGGGAATACTCTGGTAGGTCCTACGGCTATCGACATTGACAATAAAGAGGGAACGAATACCACACAGGAAGGCATTGACGAACTGATTCGGAAAGGAGGAGCTACCGTAAAGGACTTGCCCATTCGTCAGGTAATCACCTCTTTCGCAGGCTTGCGTGCCCATGAGGAGGGACACGAATTTATCATCGGTGAGGTAGAGGGAGCAAAAGGATTTATTGATTGCGCCGGAATTGAATCTCCGGGGCTGACCAGTGCGCCGGCAATCGGAAGAATGATTGCAGATATTGTTAAAGATTTAACAAAAGCAGAGCCAAATCCCGACTTTGTAGGAACCAGAAAAGGAATCCTGAACCCTAAGACTTTAAAGAAAGAAGAAAGAGCTGCCTTAATCAAAGAAAAGCCGGAATATGGAAATATTATCTGCCGTTGTGAGATGATTTCAGAAGGGGAGATTATGGATGCCATCAACCGACCCTTGGGAGCAAAATCCTTAGACGGGGTGAAACGCAGGACCAGAGCCGGGATGGGGCGTTGTCAGGCAGGCTTTTGTTCTCCAAGAACCATTGAGATTCTAGCCAGAGAACGTGGTGTGGAAGCCTCTGAAATCACCAAATCCGGTGGAAATTCTAAAATTATCGCAGGTATTAATAAGGACAGCATATAGTCGGAAAGCCAGGAGGAAAAGAATATGTTAAATTATGATATTGTAATCGCAGGCGGCGGTCCGGCAGGACTTGCAGCAGCCATATCTGCAAAAAGAAATGGCGCCCAAAGTATTCTGGTAATCGAAAGAGATAAAGAATTGGGAGGAATCCTGAATCAGTGTATTCATAATGGATTCGGTTTACATACCTTTCAAGAAGAACTGACAGGTCCGGAGTATGCAGAACGATTTATCCGGCAGTTATTGGAAGAAAAAATCGAATACAAATTAAATACCATGGTACTGGATATTTCAGAAGAAAAGAAAATAACTGCCATGAACCGGGAAGAGGGAATTCTTGAGATTCAGGCAAAGGCGGTGATTCTTGCCATGGGATGCAGAGAGCGTTCCAGAGGAGCGCTGAACATTCCGGGATATCGCCCTGCTGGTATTTATTCGGCTGGAACCGCCCAGCGTCTGGTGAATATGGAGGGCTATCTGCCGGGGCGCGAAGTGGTTATTTTAGGGTCTGGAGATATCGGGCTTATTATGGCAAGAAGAATGACCTTAGAGGGCGCCAAGGTAAAAGTGGTTGCAGAGCTGCTTCCGTACTCCGGCGGATTAAAGAGAAATATTGTACAATGTCTGGATGATTTTGGTATTCCGCTAAAATTAAGTCATACTGTTGTAGATATTGATGGAAAAGAAAGAGTAAAGGGCATTACACTGGCACAGGTAGACGAGAACAGACGTCCCATTCCGGGAACGGAAGAACATTATACCTGCGATACACTGTTACTATCCTGCGGACTGATTCCGGAAAATGAGATTTCCAGAGCATTGGGCGTAGAAATAAGTCCGGTCACTTCCGGTCCATTGGTAAACGAATGTCTGGAAACCAATGTCGAGGGGGTATTTGCCTGCGGTAACGTACTCCATGTACATGATTTGGTTGATTTTGTTTCCCAGGAGGCAACTGCGGCAGGAAAACATGCAGCAGAATATGTTTTGCATGGAAAAGCAAAGGGAGGAAAGGATATCCCCATTCAGGCAGTGGAGGGAGCGCGCTATACCGTTCCTAAGACCATCAATCCGGAGCGAATGGACGAAAAACATACCGTTCGTTTCCGCGTGGGGGATGTATATAAGAACTGTTTTGTTTCGGTATACCTAGATAATGAGCGTATTATCCATAAAAAACGTCCGGTAGTGGCGCCGGGAGAGATGGAAGAAGTGGTTCTGACGAAAGAGCAGCTGATGTCTCATTCCGGGCTTTCACAGATTACAGTAAAAATAGAGGAGGCGTAGCGTCATGGAAACAAGAGAATTAACCTGTATTGGCTGCCCCATGGGGTGTCCTCTTACGGTAGAACTGAATCAGAAAGAGGTGGTAAGCGTTACCGGAAACACCTGCAAACGGGGCGAGGTGTATGCAAAAAAAGAAGTAACCAATCCCACCAGAATTGTGACAAGCTCTGTCATGGTAGAGGGAGGAAATCTTGCGGCAGTTTCCGTAAAGACCAAGGAGGATATTCCAAAGGAAAAAATCTTTGACTGTATGAAGGCATTAAAAGGCGTGAAGGTGCAGGCTCCGGTTCATATTGGTGATGTGATTGTAAAAAACGTAGCGGACACCGGAGTGGATATGGTAGCTACCAAAAATATAACCAGCCTGTCTTAACGGTCATATTGGAATCACAAATCCCCATCCATCTGCATATGGTATAAGTAGACCATACTATATGCGAAGCAATATGGTATGACAGCGTAAGACTATGATACTGCCCGAATGGGCATGGATGGGGGATATCATGCGTATCTGTGAATTGAGAGAAAAAGAAGTCATTAACATCTGTAACTGTGAGTGTCTGGGATTTGTAGTAGATGTAGACATTGATGAGTGTAATGGCTGCGTGCGTGCACTTATTATTCCACGCTGTGGGAAGATGTTTGGATTCATGGGAAAAAGCAATGACCTTATCATTCCGTGGAAACAGATTGTCAAAATAGGACCGGATATTATATTGGTAGAACTTCCGGAGCACAAGCCGCCGAAATAGAAATCAAACGGAACGTTGTGAAGAGTTATTGACAATATAAACAAATTTTTATAGCAGGATTCGTGCAGATTAACAGTAGACATAAATATTTGTTTATGCTACTATTAACTCATCTAATCAAGGTGTCACTCCTTAGAGGCGCTACTTGAAAGACTCTTAACAAAGAGTGTTTGTTGTAGGCTCTGAGGGGTATTTTTTTACCCTTTTTTAGGAAAATAAGCAATTAAGGAGGCTGGAGCAATGAAAATTGTTCGAGGAATCAATCATAATGCTGCTCTGGCAGTAGATGGACATGGAAATGAGCTTGTGGTACTTGGAAAAGGAGTTGGTTTTCCACAAGTACCCTATGAATTAACAGATATGTCAAAGGTGCTGAAAACTTTTTATGATGTTGATTCAAGATATATGGAAATGATAGCAGGCATCTCTCAACAACTGTTACTTGCAAGTGCAGATATTGTAGAGCAGGCAGAAATCAATCTGGATTCGGAATTAAATTCCAATATTATTTTTACCCTTGCAGATCATTTGAATTTTGCAATAGAGCGCACGAATAAGGGAATTGAGTTTATAATGCCGCTGGAATATGATGTTGCGCACCTCTATCCCAATGAGTACGAATTAGGAGAGTTAGCGTTAGACATTGTGGAAGATTATACCAAATGCAGATTGCCGGATTCAGAGGCGGTCAATGTAGCGATGCATATTATCAATGCAGAAGTGGAAAATGGAGATATCCATTCTGTACGAATGACATTACAAATCATGACAGATATAGATGGTATGATAGAAAAAGAACTGGGAATTAAGCTTGATAAAGATAGCTTCATGTATTCCAGATTTACAATGCATTTAAGATATCTGATTCAGAGGCTTGCCGAGGGAAAGCAGTTACAGGATGGCATCAGCAATATGCTTGAAGGAATGATATGCCAATATCCGAAAATATATAAGTGCACCCAGAAGATTTTTGATTATCTAAAAGAAAAATGGTCATGGGAATGTACTCAGGATGAAGTTTTATATTTGATGATTCATATTAATAGATTGAAAGAAAAAATGGAATAAATTGTATGTATACGGTGTATAGCGCGCATTCACTGTTACAGATAAATAGTAACAAAACCAGGAGGTGGCGATATTGATTCAAGAAGAATTACTTGAACAGGTTTTTTTATTGACTGGAGGCAAAGGTAATATTATAAGATATCATGTTCAAAATGATGTTCTTATATTATTTGTAAAGGACCGCAGTCTTGTAGAACTTGGAAAAATTCGCCTGCTTCATGGGATAATCGCTGCTGATATGAACCAAAGTAAAGTTCGTATTGCAGTTGGCTGTAACAACTTAGAGGATAAGGAGAGAAAAGGAATGGCGAAGTATACAGAAATGTCTATCAGGCTGATTGAGCTTGTAGGTGGAAAAGAAAATGTCACAGATGTGCTTCATTGTATGACCAGACTGCGTTTCAGACTGAGAGATGAAAGTCTGGTAAAAGTTGAAGAGATTAAGAAAGTACCAGGAGTGCTGGGATTTCAGAAGAATGTTGGCGAGTATCAGGTAATTATTGGACCAAAGGTTGATGATGTGTACCAGGAGGTTATTAAGGTTGGCGGATTTACCGCGAAAGGTACTGTTCAGGAAAAACTGGATAAAACAGAGAAAAAGGAAAAAATTACGTTAAAGACAGTAGGAAACAGGCTGTTTGAGATTATTACGGGATGTATTACCCCTGTTATTCCTGCATTTGTAGTAATGGGACTGCTAAATACAATAGTTGCATTACTGGGACCATCCCTGTTGGGAATTCTTTCAGAAGAATCGAATCCCTATGTTTTGTTGTCCGGAATGGCAAGTGCAATTACATATTTTTTACCATTTTTCCTGGCGTTTTCTGCTTCAAAAAAATTAGGGGCAAATACAATCGTTTCAATTATTATGGCAGCAATTTTACTGTCTCCGACAATTTCGGGCATTGTCGCAGCGGGAGAAGCGTTTACCGTTTTCGGTATTCCAATGGCTCTTGTGGATTATTCCACGTCCTTTCTACCGATTCTTCTGATTGTGGCGACGCAGGTCTATGTGGAAAAATTATGGAATAAGATTATTCCTGATGTGTTAAAGGCGATGCTTGTTCCGACCTTAACGGTATTAGTAATGACCCCATTAGGATTATGTGTATTAGGTCCTATCGGACAGTGGTTAGGAAATGGTCTGGCAACCGTTATTATTACATTAAGTGAACACGCTGGCTTCTTAGAAGGAGCCTTAGTAGCTGGATTATATCCGTTCTTGGTGGCATTTGGAATGGGCGGACCGATATTCCTGACTACATTTGCAATTTATTTACAGACGGGTACGGATTATTTGTATTTTCCATTCATGGCTGTATATGGTATGTGCATTGAAGGTGTTGCTATTGCATATATCATCAAATCAAAATCTGCAGAGGAGAAAGAGGTTGGTGTGGTAGCCTTAACAAGCCAGGCACTTGGCGCTGTTTCGGAACCGACGATTTACGGTATTTTATTTAAAAACAAAGTTTGTCTGCTAATTGAAATTATAGCAAGTGCCGTTGGAGGTCTTTATATAGGTCTCACCCATGCAGGAATGATTAATCTGACAGTATCTGTACCGTTTGTAGGTCCGTTTATTATGTTTTCCGGTTCTACCACTGCAAATATGGTAAATGGATGTATTGGTCTGGGCATTGCCTTTATCCTTGGTCTGGTGGGAACACTGATTTTTTATAAAGGTGAAAAGCAAACAGGAGGGCAGTTCAATGAAAAGATTTCCGGATAATTTTTTCTGGGGTGGTGCAACGTCATCATCCCAGATCGAAGGGGGATTTCAAGAGGGAGGAAGAGGGATTACCATTCAGGATGTAGTGACTGCCGGAAATAACCGTCAGCCACGTTACTTTACCTATATTGACAAGGACGGTAAGCCGGGAAAATTTGCACAGTTTGGCGGTGCTCTTCCGGAAGGCGCAAGGTATGCCGTATTGGAAAATGAGTATTATCCAACCCATAAAGCAGTTGATTTTTATCATTATTATAAAGAAGATATAAAAATGTTGGCGGAAATGGGCTTTAAGATGTTTCGTATGTCTGTCTGCTGGTCCAGAATATTTCCCAAAGGAATCGAAGAGGAGCCGAACCGGGAAGGGCTGGAATTCTACAGGAACATTTTTTTGGAATTGAGAAAATATGGGATTGAACCGCTTGTTACAATCTGGCATGGTGAAAATCCAATCTATCTGGAGAATGAAATCGGCGGATGGAACAGCAGGAAAATGATTGCGTATTTTGATAAATATGTTCGTACTGTGATATCCGAATACAAGGGACTGGTTAAGTATTGGCTGACATTCAATGAATTGAATAATACCATTATGTTTCTTGACTTGATGGAGGATGAGCTTGCAAAGAAGGAGGCACAAAGTACATATCAACAGATTCATCATAAATTTGTTGCAAGTGCACATGCAGTAAAAATTGCCCATACCATAGACCCTGATTGTAAGGTGGGCTGTATGATTGCATATGCTGTTAATTATCCAAGTACATGTGCGCCGGAAGATGTTATTGCAGCCATGGAGAAGAATCAAAGAATCTCATTCTATTGTGGTGATGTACAGGTACGAGGTTACTATCCTGCATATGCACAGAAGATTTTAGAAAAAGCAGATGTAAAACTGCAGATAACCCATCAGGATTTCATAGATTTAAAGGAAGGCATCGTAGATTTTTATAGTTTCTCCTACTATTCCAGTGCCTGCGTAACAGCGGGAAAGACACAGGAAACGGTGAAGGGAAATTTTACGATTGGAGAAAAAAATCCGTATTTAAAGTATAGTGAATGGGGATGGGGCATGGACCCGGATGGGTTACGATATGCATTAAATCAAATATACGACAGGTATCAGATTCCGGTTATTGTAGTAGAAAATGGGCTTGGCGCTGTTGATACAATAGAAGCTGACGGAAAGATTCATGATTCCTATCGGATGGAATATATTCGTAACCATATAAAAGCCATGAAAGCGGCAATAGAAGACGGTGTAGAGCTTTTTGGCTATACTACGTGGGGATGTATTGATGAAATTTCTGCATCTACCGGAGAAATGATGAAAAGATACGGTTTTATTTATGTAGACCGGGATAATGAGGGGAATGGAACGATGAAAAGAAGCAGGAAGGATAGCTTTTACTGGTATAAAAAAGTGATTGAATCAAATGGAGAGGACTTGGTTTAAATGAGTTTATTACAAAAAGTATTTGTGAAGAAAAAAGAAAAACCCGGCTGTATGTTACAGAAAGGCGTTCAGGAACCGCTTTCTGTCTATGCACCGGCAGCAGGCAATATTATTCGCTTAGCGGAGGTAAAGGATGGTGTGTTTTCAGAGGGAATATTAGGAAAGGGATGCGCGGTTGTTCCTGAGATGGAGACGATATATGCACCCTTTCAGGGGACCATTATAAATGTTTCAGATACAAAGCATGCAGTGGGGCTTAAGAGCGATGACGGAATGGAGGTATTGATTCATGTAGGAATCGATACGGTAGCGTTGAACGGGCAGGGGTTTGAAATGATGGTCGCTGTAAATGATACCGTAACCTGCGGTCAGCCTATTCTTACCTTTAGCAAAAAAGTCATTGAAGCAGCCGGCTATTCAGATACCGTGATAGTAGTTGTACTTAATAGTGATGAATATGCAGATATTAAGGTTGAAAAAGAGGGACATGTTGCATGTTTGGATAAAATATTATCTCTTAAAGATAAGAAAATATAATGCGGGAACAAGCTTTTTAAAACAGGGAAACCACAAGAAAAATAGGATTGACAATATTTCGGAAGAAAGCTATACTTATACCAAATAGGTGAACGCAGGAGGAAAGCCCGATGAAGTGTCCGTTTTGTAGCAGTGATAATACAAGAGTAATTGATTCAAGACCGGCGGATGATAATAGTTCTATCCGAAGAAGACGATTGTGTGATGATTGTGGAAAGCGTTTTACCACATATGAAAAAGTAGAGACGATTCCGCTTATTGTCATCAAGAAAGACAATAACAGGGAACAGTATGACCGTGCGAAGATTGAAGCAGGAGTATTGCGGGCATGTCATAAGCGTCCGGTATCAGCCAACCAGATTAATAAGCTGGTAGACGAAGTGGAAGTTGATATCTTCAGCCGTGAGGAGAAGGAACTTTCCAGTTCTGAAATTGGTGAAATCGTAATGAACAAGCTGGAGGATTTAGACCCGGTAGCTTATGTGAGGTTTGCATCTGTGTATCGGGAGTTTAAGGATGTCAATACCTTTATGAACGAATTGAAGAAAATTTTGGATAAATAGTGTGGAAGAACTTCGTCAAACGAAGTTCTTTTTTTGCTCTATAGGGAATACTGTGTTGCGTTAAAGTGTAAAATTGTGATTACTACAGAGCAAAAAGCACTCCGCCTAAAACCGCTATTACAGGAAAATTCCTTGCACAAATAGGAGCAGGGTGTTATACTTGCAAAGGACAAAAACCAAAATACAGGAGAGATGTATGTTTAAAAAATTTTATCCGGGAGAATATTTAGAATCTGCCTATGGTATAGATTTTGAAAAGCTGTATCACGACGGGTACCGCGGTATTATCTTTGATATTGATAATACACTGGTTCCCCATGGAGCACCGGCAGATGACAGGGCAAAGGCATTGTTTGCGGCGCTAAAGGAGCTGGGATATCGTTGCTGTCTGTTATCCAATAACAAGGAACCGCGCGTGAAGATGTTCAATGATGAGGTTCAGGTGGATTATATTTTCAAGGCAGGAAAACCGAAGGTCAGCGGATATGAGCGGGCAATGGAGCTGATGGGAACTACAAGGGAGAATACGTTGTTCGTAGGAGACCAGATTTTTACCGATGTATACGGTGCGAACCGGGCAGGAATCCGTACAATTCTGACGCAGCCGATACATCCAAAGGAAGAGATACAGATTGTCCTGAAGCGTTATTTAGAGAAAATCGTATTATTCTTTTATAAAAGAAGTTTAAGAAAGAAAATATAAAAGGAAAACAAAGAGGAATAGAAAGGAATCGAAAATGAAGATTGCAATAGGAAATGATCATGCTGCTACAGATTTAAAAATGGAGATTATGGAGTATGTCAAAAGTCTTGGACATGAAGTGATTAACTTTGGAACAGATGGACATGAGAGCTGCAATTATCCGGAATTTGGTGAAAAAGTAGGACGTGCTGTTGTATCCGGTGAAGCAGACTGTGGTATTTTAATCTGCGGCACAGGAGTGGGAATCTCTATGGCGGCAAATAAAGTAAAGGGAGTGCGCTGTGGCGTTTGCTCTGATGTAACTACAGCACACTTAATCAAGGAACATAACAATGCCAATATTATTGCATTTGGGGCAAGAATCGTAGGAAGCGAGCTTGCAAAAGATATCGTAAAATCTTATCTTGAAGCAGAATTTTTAGGCGGAAGACATCAGAACCGGGTGGATATGATTTCCGAAATAGAACAGCGGGAATGTTAGAAGAGTACCACAAACCTTTACAACGTAACAAAAAAAGGTTGAAATATATGACTGTTTAGTATAAAATGGAAGAAACGTAGGGCGAAATGCGCCCATAAGTAGCTTAAGGAGGAAATTCAAATGATTTCAGCAGGAGATTTTAGAAATGGTATTACGATAGAATTAGATAATAACATTTACCAGATTATTGAATTCCAGCATGTAAAACCAGGAAAAGGTGCAGCCTTTGTTAGAACTAAGTTAAAGAACATCAAGAATGGCGGTGTAGTAGAAAAGACATTCCGTCCTACTGAAAAATGTCCGCAGGCACGTATCGACAGAGCGGACATGCAGTATTTATATTCCGATGGAGATTTATATCATTTCATGGACGTTGAGAGTTATGAGCAGATTGCTCTGGATGCAGAGACAATCGGCGATGCATTAAAATTTGTAAAAGAGAACGAAATGGTTAAAATGTGTTCCCATAACGGAAACGTATTTGCCGTAGAACCACCTCTGTTCGTGGAATTACAGATTACAGATACCGAGCCGGGATTCAAAGGTGATACAGCTACCGGTGCAACAAAGCCGGCTGTTGTAGAAACAGGAGCAACGGTATATGTACCTTTATTTGTTGAGCAGGATGATGTGATTAAGATTGATACCAGAACAGGTGAATATCTGTCCAGAGTATAGTTTTAAGATGGTAATTAGTTGAGGTTAAAAAGTCCCGAAACTTTGTTGTTTCGGGGCTTTTCGTCTTTCGGGAATCATTTAGTGTTTTTCCGACATTGCCTTAATTGAGAGTGCATACTCTGACGGGCTCATCCCCGTGATTTTTTTGAACTGTCGGGAAAAATAGTGAATAGAGGTATATCCCAGCACATCTGCAATCTGAGTGAAATTCATATTTTTTTCCCGAATCAGTTCCTTGGCACGGGTAATTTTCATATGGGAAAAATAATCAATAATACCGCAATCACATTTGGCGCGGAACAATTTCTGAAGCTGGGAGCGCCCAAGGAGATTGTCATGGCAGATTTGTTCAATGGTCAACGATTCCGATATATGGGCGTTCATATAAGACAGGATGTGTGCAAAAGTTTCCTCGTCCTGTTTTAATTTTACCGATTTTGTAAGAAGCTGTTTTGTGTTCGCAGAAGCTTCTCTGCGGTAAAGGGAAATCAAAAACTGTTCTAACGATAGCTGAATCATTTGCTCCGCTCCCGGGGGCTGCTGTGGATTTTTTTCCAGACGGCGGGTGTAAGGATTATCCAGAGGAGTCGTGAAGGCATGAGAAGCCTCGGCAATAATAGCAGCAAGCAGATTGCGCTCCCGTTCTCCCAGCAGGCAGATTCTATCTTCAAAAAAATCCATGGCAGGAGAAGTGCATACAAAGGAGACTACCACCAGGTTGGGAGCAGTGATGCCATTGGTGCTTACAGTATGAAATTCATTGGGTTTATGGAAAATAATATCTCCTTTTTTCAGGTGATGCATGTTTGTGCCGGCAGCGACGGTAACTTCTCCTTTGTCCACACACAGAAATTCCCAGAAGTCATGGGATTCCCCAGCAAAGGAGAAGTCGGCGCCATATTCAAAATAATGTATCGTAATAATTTGTGGAATATCAAAAAGCCTGGTCAGGGAATATTTGTAAAAATCCATATGGACTCCTTTCGTGGAACATTTACTAACGTTATTTTAACATATTATTGTGCAAAAAAGCAAAAAAATTGTGCAAATACAGAACCTTTTTTTTATATTATCATGATATAGAACAAAAGGATAATTACCTTAAGGAGGGTATGAAAATGAAAAAACCAGTATTAGTCATCATGGCAGCAGGAATGGGGAGCCGCTATGGGGGCTTGAAACAGATTGATCCAATTGATGCGCAGGGACACATTATTATTGATTTTTCTATATACGATGCGATAAAAGCGGGATTTGAAAAAGTTATATTTATTATTAAAAAGGAAAATGAAGAGGCTTTTAAAGAGGTAATCGGAAACCGTATGGAGAAGAAGATTCAGGTAGAGTATGTATATCAGGAATTAAGTAAGTTGCCGGAAGGTTTTCAGATTCCGGAGGGAAGAGAAAAGCCTTTTGGAACCGGTCATGCAGTTTTATGCTGTAAGGATGTGATTGACGGACCTTTTGCAGTCATCAATGCAGATGATTACTATGGAAGGGATGCTTATAAGGTCATTTACGATTATCTGGTAAGTCATCAGGATGATGAAATATATCGCTATACCATGGTTGGATATGCGCTGAAAAATACCCTGACGGATAACGGTCATGTGGCAAGAGGCGTGTGTGAGACGGATGAGGCAGGATTTTTGACTGATATTCATGAAAGAACTCATATTGAAAAAAGAAATGGCGGGGCAGCTTACACGGAGGATGATGGAGCTACCTGGCATGAACTTCCCATGGACAGTACGGTTTCCATGAACATGTGGGGATTTTCTAAGAGTATAATCAAGGAGCTGGAAGCGGGATTTCAAAAGTTCTTAAAGGAGGAATTACCAAAGAATCCATTGAAGAGCGAGTATTTCCTTCCATTTGCTGTAGATGAGCTGTTGCAGCAGGGGAAAGCCAGTGTACAGGTACTTACCTCAAGTGATAAATGGTATGGTGTAACTTATAAGGATGACAAAGAAATGGTGGTAAATGCCATTGCAGGCTTAAAGAAACAGGGAAGGTATCCGGAGGAATTTTAGACAGCGTAGAAGGGCAGAATCCGGACCGAAGGAAAGGAGAAGGATTAGCTATGGAACGTCAGATGGAACTGGAGAAACAGGCATTAGCAGTAACGAAAGAATTTCAGATAACGGGCAGTGCAAAAAGTGCGGCAGGATATGGAAGCGGACATATTAACGACACCTTTCTGGTGAAGGCGGAGAAGCCTTATATCCTGCAGCGTATGAATCGAAGTATCTTTATTCATCCGGAAGAGGTAATGGAAAATATTCTGGGAGTCACTTCTTTTTTGAAAGAAAAGATAGAAAAGGCGGGAGGAGACAGCAGCCGGGAGACTCTGAACGTAATTTTGTCAAAGGATGGAAAAAGTTTTTATCGTGATGCGGCAGGGGAATACTGGCGGATGTACAACATGGTGGAAGATGCGGTAAGCTTTGACAGAGTAGAGTCGGAGCAGGATTTCTATGAAAGCGCGGTGGCATTTGGAAACTTTCAGCAGCTACTTTCTGATTATCCGGCGGAAACACTGCATGAGACCATACCGGGATTTCACGATACGCAAGCCCGTTATAGAACCTTTTTAAAAGCAGTGGAAGAGGATACCTGCGGCAGGGCAGCCAAGGTGCAGGAGGAAATCGCATTTTTTAAAGAAAGAGAAGAAGTATCCCAGGTACTCGGAAAAATGCTGGCAGAAGGAAAACTGCCGCTTCGTGTGACCCACAATGATACAAAGCTGAATAATATTATGATGGATAAAAGGACCAGAAAGGGAATCTGTGTCATTGACCTGGATACGGTAATGCCGGGACTTTCGGTAAACGATTTTGGAGATTCCATTCGTTTTGGTGCCAGCACTGCTGACGAAGATGAAAGAGATTTGTCTAAGGTGAGCTGCGATTTGCATCTCTTTGAGCTTTATGTGAAAGGATTTTTAAAGGGCTGTGGCGGCAGACTGACGGAGACGGAGATTAAGATGCTTCCTATGGGAGCCAAAGTGATGACTTATGAATGTGGGATGCGTTTCCTGACCGATTATTTACAGGGAGATGTGTATTTTAAGACCCATCGGGAGGGACACAATCTTGACCGTGCCAGAACTCAGATGAAGCTGGTGGCTGATATGGAAGAAAAATGGAGCCGTATGGAGCAGATTGTAGCAGAGTGTTTCAAATAGCAAGTAAAGTTTTACTGAAATAACGAGCAAACAATGTGCAAATTTACTAAAAATTAATGAAAAAAATTTGGAAAAAAGCAGGAAATATAGGTGAAACGTAGAAAATCGGAAATCTGTTTCTGAAAAGTTTCCATCCCGAAAGGGCTGTGCTATAATCATTATAGTAACAGTACACATTAGATTTGAGGAGGGAATATTATGGCAATTTTAGTAACTGGCGGAGCTGGATATATTGGAAGTCACACCTGCATCGAATTAATAAATGCAGGATATGAAGTAGTAGTGGTAGACAATCTGGTAAATTCCAGTGAAGAAGCAGTAAAAAGAGTAGAGCAGATTACAGGTGTAAAGATTCCGTTCTATGAAGCAGATATTCTGGACAGAGAGGCACTGGAAAAGATTTTTGATACGGAAAAAATTGACAGCGTCATCCACTTTGCAGGATTAAAAGCAGTGGGCGAGTCTGTAAGCAAGCCATTAGAATATTATTATAATAATATTGCAGGAACTTTGGTGTTGTGTGATGTGATGCGGGGGCATGGTGTGAAGAATATCATTTTCTCTTCCTCAGCGACGGTGTATGGAGACCCTGCTATCATTCCTATTACAGAAGAGTGTCCGAAGGGCAAGATTACCAATCCATACGGGCAGACCAAGGGAATGTTAGAGCAGATTCTTACGGATTTCCATGTGGCAGACCCGGAGTGGAATGTGGTGCTGCTTCGTTACTTTAATCCGATTGGCGCACATGAGAGCGGGCTCATAGGAGAAGACCCAAAGGGAATTCCCAACAATTTGGTGCCGTACATTGCACAGGTGGCAGTAGGCAAGCTGAAATGCCTGGGTGTATTTGGAAATGATTACGATACTCCGGATGGAACCGGTGTGCGTGATTATATCCATGTGGTAGACCTTGCGAAGGGGCATGTAAAGGCATTAAAGAAAATAGAGGACAATTCCGGCGTAAGCATTTACAATCTTGGAACCGGTATCGGCTACAGCGTGCTGGATGTGGTAAAGGCATATGAAAAGGCATGTGGGAAAGAGATTCCTTATGAGATAAAGCCAAGAAGAGCAGGAGACATTGCAACCTGTTATTCCGATGCGTCTAAGGCAAAAAGAGAACTGGGCTGGGAAGCAGAATACGGAATAGAGCGGATGTGCGCAGATTCCTGGAGATGGCAGAGCATGAATCCGGATGGATATCGGAAGTAATAATAAAAACAGACGTGAAAGATAAGAAAGCCGGGCAGCGCTGCTGTCTGGCTTTTGGTATGTTTTTGGAAAAAAGCCAAATCCCGCTTGCAAAAAAAGCGGTTGGAAGATATGATAGAGAAGGAGTCAGGATTTCTTAAGATAAAAGATAAGGAGCATGACATGAATAAGATGGTAAAGAAAATCACAGGAACGCTCTTGTTGATTTGTTTCATAAGCAGCCTGTACGGAGGGACCATTCAGGCCACCCAAAGTCAGATTGATGAAGTAAGGGATAATATAGATGAACTGGAAGAAAAAAAGGAAGAAGCACAGCAGCAGGCAGATGCCCTTTCCGATTCCGCAGACAGTCTGATAGGAGATTTAAAAGAACTGGATGAAAGCCTGGCACAGGCAACCAATGAATTAAATGAGACAGAAGCGCAATTAAAAAGTACCAGGGAAGAACTGGAACAGACAAAGGTGGATTTAGAAGCGGCAAAAGTACAGGAACAACAGCAGTACGATGCCATGAAAAAGCGGATTCAGTTTATGTATGAAATGGATACGGACAGTATGCTGGAAATACTCATGGAATCCAATAGTATTGTAGATTTTCTAAATCGCAGTGAATACATTGTAAGTATTCATGAATATGACCGTAACATGCTGGATACCTATCGGGCGACCAAGGAAGAAATTGCAAGCAAGGAACAACAGTTAGAGGCGCAGGAAGCAGAGCTTGTGGCACTGCAACAGCAGGAAGCCGCAAAGAAGCAGGAACTGGCATCCCTGGTAAACAGTACGTCACAAAAGCTGACAGCGGCAAAAGAACAGTTAGCAGCAGCAAAGGCAGATGCGGCAAGCTACGAAGCAGAAATTGAAAAACAGAAAGAATACGAAGAACAGTTAGAGGCACAGAAAGCGGCAGAGGATGCCAAAAGACTGGAGGAAATCCGTCAGCAGGAGGAGGAACTGAGGCAACAGCAGGAACAGGAGCAGCAAGGACAGAACAATACTCCGTTGATTGCGGATGCTTCCGACCAGGCGCTTTTAGCGGCACTGATACAGTGCGAAGCCGGAGGAGAAAGCTATGAGGGCAAGCTGGCAGTGGGAAGTGTGGTCATAAACCGTGTGAGAAGTTCTTACTTTCCGAACAGTATCGCAGGGGTCATTTATCAGAGCGGACAATTCTCACCTGTGGCAAGCGGACGGTTCGCTGCGGTTTTAGCGGAAGGGGCAGATGCGTCTTGCGTACAGGCGGCAGCAGAGGTCCTCGGTGGAAGGATTACCGTAGATTGTTTGTATTTTAGAAGAAATACAGGAACAATCGCGGGAATTGTGATTGGAAATCATGTTTTTTATTAATACAATAGAAAATGGCAAAAGGTTGGTTATTGTGCAGAATAGACAAAAACCGACCTTTTTTGTACGGAAATGAGCCGGAAGAATGATAAAAATATAACAAAGTTACACAAAGAGAGAAGAAAATGCAGGAGTGGTGATAAGACGTGAAAGGGGAAGATTTTCCTTGCATTTTAGCTTCATATGTGCTAGGATAAATTTATCGCAGGAAAGAAAACAATGCCTGTTTCCTTTTTTTTTAACAAAAGATTGTTAAAAAAATAACATACATACGGCATAGGAAAATCATCCATTGTTTTCAGCGGAAAGTTAATAAGTATATAATAAAAAGGAGACGAAGAAATGGCAAAGAAAGTAGTTTTAGCAGGCGCATGTCGTACCGCAATCGGTAAAATGGGCGGAGCATTAAGCAATACTCCAGCTGTTGATTTAGGTGCAATCGTAATCAAAGAAGCATTGAACAGAGCTGGTGTTAAGCCGGAACAGGTAGATGAAGTTATGATGGGATGTGTTATCCAGGCAGCACAGGGACAGAACGTTGCTCGTCAGGCATCTATCAAAGCAGGCTTACCAATCGAAGTACCAGCATTCACATTGAATGTAGTATGTGGTTCCGGTCTGAAATGTGTAAATGAGGCAGCAAACATGATTATGGCAGGACAGGCAGATATCGTGGTTGCAGGTGGTATGGAAAACATGTCCATGGCTCCATATGCTATGACAAAAGCCCGTTTCGGATATCGTATGAATAATGCAACAATCATCGATACTATGGTAAACGATGCATTAACAGATGCATTCAATCATTACCACATGATGATTACAGCAGAAAACGTATGTGATAAATATGGTATTACAAGAGAAGAACTGGATGAGTTCTCTGCAAACAGCCAGCAGAAATGCGAAAAAGCTATCGCAGAAGGCAAATTCGATGACGAAATCGTACCAGTTCCTGTAAAAGTTAAGAGAGAAACTGTTATGTTCGCAAAAGATGAAGGACCTCGTGCCGGAACAACAGCAGAATCCTTAAGCAGCTTAAAGTGCTGTTCTGGAAAAGACGGCGGTCTTGTTACTGCTGGTAATGCTTCCGGTATCAACGATGGTGCAGCAGCAATCGTTGTTATGAGCGAAGAAAAGGCAAAAGAACTTGGTGTTACACCAATGGCTACATGGGTAGCTGGAGCACTTGGCGGAGTTGAGCCTGAAATCATGGGTGTTGGACCGGTTGCTTCTACTAAGAAAGTATTAGAAAGAACAGGTCTTTCTATTGATGATATTGATTTAATTGAAGCAAACGAAGCATTCGCTGCTCAGTCTATCGCAGTTGCAAGAGATTTGAACTTCGATATGTCCAAGGTAAACGTAAACGGTGGAGCAATCGCTTTAGGACACCCGGTAGGAGCTTCCGGATGCCGTATCCTTGTTACATTATTACATGAGATGCAGAAGAGCGGAGCAAACAGAGGTCTTGCAACACTGTGTATCGGCGGTGGAATGGGCTGCTCTACAATCGTAGAAAAATACTAATTTAAAAATAGTGAGTTGAGTGGACAAATTGCGTGCTTGCACAGTGGTTTGTCCACTTAGCGAGCGTATAAGTCAGGTTATTAAAAAAGTAATAAAATATATATTTAGGAGGCACAACGATGAAAGTTGGAGTTATTGGAGCAGGAACAATGGGACAGGGAATTGCGAAAGCATTCGCTCAGACCGATGGATATGAAGTTGCACTTTGCGATATTAAGCAGGAGTGGGCTGACAATGGAAAAGCAAAAATCGAAAAAGGATATGCAAGACTTGTAGAAAAAGGAAAAATGACACAGGAAGCAGTAGATGCTATTCTTGCTAAAATCACACCAGGATTAAAGGAAGACCTTTGTGCAGATTGTGATTTGATCGTAGAAGCAGCATTTGAAAATATGGAAGTTAAGAAAACTACATTTTCTGAATTAGATAAGATTGCAAAACCGGAATGCATCTTTGCTTCCAATACATCCAGTCTTTCTATTACAGAAATTGGAAATGGTCTTACACGTCCAATGGTAGGAATGCATTTCTTCAATCCTGCTGACAGAATGAAATTAATCGAAGTAATCGCAGGTGTGAATACACCGGCTGAGACCGTAGAGGCTATTAAGAAGATTTCTGAAGAAATCGGAAAAACTCCGGTTCAGGTTAATGAAGCAGCAGGTTTCGTTGTAAACCGTATCTTAATCCCAATGATTAACGAAGCAGCATTCATCAAAATGGAAGGTGTTTCTGATATCGCAGGTATTGATGCAGCTATGAAGCTTGGTGCAAACCATCCAATGGGACCACTTGAGTTAGGAGACTTTATCGGATTAGATATCTGTCTTGCAATTATGGATGTTCTTTACAACGAGACTGGCGACAGCAAATATCGTGCATGCCCATTACTTCGTAAAATGGTTCGTGGCGGTAATCTCGGAGTTAAGAGCGGAAAAGGATTTTATATTTATAATGCAGATCGTACCAAGACTCCGGTTGACGCTCAGTAATTATATCAGGTAAATGTAAGTTTATAAAAATATATAAAATGGAGGAAAAAATATCATGGATTTTTCTTTAGATAAAAAACATGAAATGGCAAGAACTCTGTTCAGAGACTTTGCTGAAACAGAAGTAAAGCCTCTCGCGCAGGAAGTTGATGAGACAGAAGTATTTCCACAGGGAACAGTGGATAAAATGGCAAAATACGGCTTTATGGGAATTCCAGTGCCAAAGGAATATGGCGGACAGGGATGTGATCCTTTAACATATGCTATGTGTGTAGAGGAATTATCCAAAGTGTGTGCTACAACCGGTGTTATTGTATCTGCACATACATCTCTTTGTATTGACCCAATTCTGACATATGGTACAGAAGAGCAGAAGCAGAAATATGTTACACCACTTGCAAAAGGTGAGAAGCTTGGTGCATTCGGTTTAACAGAGCCAGGTGCTGGTACAGATGCTCAGGGCTGCCAGACAAAGGCTGTATTAGATGGTGATGAATGGGTATTAAACGGTTCTAAGTGCTTTATTACAAATGGTAAAGTTGCAGACGTTTACATTGTAATCGCGATTACAAGTGTTACAGAAGATAAGAGAGGAAGAAAGAAAAAGAACTTCTCCGCATTTATTGTAGAAAAGGGAGCTCCAGGATTCTCTTTCGGAACCAAAGAAAAGAAAATGGGTATCCGCGGTTCTTCTACATATGAATTAATCTTTGAAGACTGCAGAATTCCAAAGGATGCGCTGTTAGGACCAGAAGGAAAAGGATTCCCAATCGCTATGCATACTCTGGATGGCGGACGTATCGGTATTGCAGCTCAGGCACTTGGTATTGCAGAAGGTGCATTAGATAGAGCAATCGAATACACCAAGGAAAGAAAGCAGTTCGGACGTTCTATCGCAGCTCAGCAGAACACACAGTTCAAGTTAGCAGATATGGCTGCAAGAATTGAAGCTGCTCAGATGCTTGTATACAAGGCAGCTATGGCAAAAGCAACACAGAAGGTATATTCTGTAGAAGCTGCTAAGGCTAAGTTATTTGCAGCAGAAACCGCTATGGCAGTAACAACAGAAGTTGTTCAGCTGTTTGGTGGATACGGATACATCAGAGAATACGATGTAGAGCGTATGATGCGTGATGCTAAGATTACTGAAATCTACGAGGGAACTTCTGAAGTTCAGCGTATGGTTATTTCTGGCGCATTACTTAAATAGTCGCGATAAGCAAAATAAAAAGAAAATATAAGGAGTGAAATACCGTGAAAATAGTTGTATGTGTAAAACAGGTACCAGATACAAAAGGCGGAGTTAAATTTAATCCAGACGGTACTTTGAATAGAGCTGCAATGCTTACTATTATGAACCCGGATGATAAAGCAGGTTTGGAAGCAGCACTTAGATTAAAAGATCAGTATGGTGCAGAAGTAACTGTACTTACTATGGGACTTCCAAAGGCTGATGAAGTTCTTCGTGAAGCATTAGCAATGGGTGCAGACAAAGGAATTCTTGTAACAGACAGAGTATTAGGTGGAGCAGATACATGGGCTACTTCTACTACAATTGCCGGAGCAATCAGAAATCTTGAATATGATTTGATTATTACAGGACGTCAGGCTATCGACGGAGATACTGCACAGGTTGGACCTCAGATTGCAGAACATCTTGGACTTCCGGTTATTTCTTATGCACAGGATATCAAGGTGGAAGGAGATTCTGTTATTGTACAGCGTCAGTACGAAGACAGATATCATGAGTTAAAGGTAAAAATGCCTTGCTTAATTACAGCGTTATCTGAATTAAATGAGCCACGTTACATGACTCCGGGCGGAATCTTCGATGCATATGACAAAGAAGTAACCGTATGGGGAAGAGCAGACTTAAAAGATGTTGATGATGCAAACCTTGGTCTGAAAGGCTCTCCAACAAAGATTGCAAAGGCATCTGATAAAGTTGCCAAGGGAGCTGGAGAGATGTTAGCAGGTGATTCTCCAGAAGAATTAGTGAATGCTTTAGTTGGAAAGTTCAAAGAAAAACATATTATCTAGTATATAAGGAAGAGTGGTGAACAAGATGGGTTTAGAAGCATATAAAGGAGTATTTGTCTTTGCACAGCAGGTAGACAACGTTTTAGATGGCGTTGCATTTGAATTACTTGGTAAAGGTAAAGACTTAGCAAAAGATTTAAATACAGACGTAACAGCAGTATTAATAGGATCTGATGTAAAGGGTCTTGTTGATGAATTAGCTGAGTACGGAGCAGATAAGGTTATCGTTGTTGATGACCCAGAATTAAAAGATTACAGAACTGAGCCATATGCACATGCGCTTGCATCTGTTATCAATGAATATAAACCGGAAATTATGTTAGTTGGTGCAACTGCAATCGGTCGTGACCTTGGTCCTACTGTTTCTGCAAGAGTTGCAACAGGTCTTACAGCTGACTGTACTGTACTTGAGATTGGTAATTTCCCAATCAATCCAGGACCAAATCAGAAGCCAAATCAGTTACTGATGACACGTCCTGCATTTGGTGGAAATACAATCGCTACAATCGCTTGCCCAGACAACCGTCCTCAGATGGCAACTGTTCGTCCAGGCGTTATGCAGAAAATTGCTCCGGTAAAGGGTGCAAAGGCAGAAGTAATCGAATACAATCCAGGATTTACACCAAACGACAGATATGTTGAAATCTTAAATGTTGTAAAGGCTGTAAAGAATACGGCAAACATCATGGATGCAAAAGTATTAGTATCCGGTGGTCGTGGAGTTGGTTCTAAGGAAAACTTCAAACAGTTAGAGGAACTTGCAGAAGTTTTAGGCGGAACCGTAAGCTGTTCTCGTGCAGCTGTTGAAAATGGCTGGTTACCAGTAGATTTACAGGTTGGACAGACAGGTAAGACAGTTCGTCCTCAGATTTACTTTGCAATCGGTATTTCAGGAGCAATCCAGCACGTTTCTGGTATGGAAGATTCTGATCTTATTATTGCAATCAACAAAGATGAATCCGCTCCTATCTTTGAAGTAGCAGATTATGGTTTGGTTGGAGATTTGAACAAAATTGTTCCTGCTTTAACAAAAGCTTTAAAGGCTGAAGCCGAAGCAAAATAATAAAAAATTATGATTTTATGAGAGAGCTGTCACCGTAATGTGGCGGCTCTTTTTTTGGACATAAGCAATCAGCAAAAGAGAGAATAAATGATAAAATTTATCATTAAGTACAAAATACATGGAAAATATAAGCGTATGGATGTAAAATATTTTCTGTACAGTAGAGAAAGCAAAGGAGGAACTTATCATGTTAGATTGTCTTAAGAAAATCAATATAAAGAAAACAGGAATCTTTGCTGCAGGGGTGCTCTTTGGAACTGCCGGTGTGAAAATATTGGCAAGTAAAGATGCTAAAAAAGTATATACAAATTGTACCGCAGCCGTACTGCGTGCAAAGGAATGTGTTATGAAGACTGCAACGAATATTCAGGAAAACGCAGAAGATATTTATGCAGAAGCTCAGCAGATTAATGAAGATAGAGCAGCTAAGGAAGCTGAATATGAAGATGTAACAGAAAAAGTCGAAGAAACAGAAGCAGAATAAAGCAAGACAGAACACCTGCAGGAATCTGCAGGTGTTTTTTATATGATGGGAAATCGCGTTACAATCATGAGAAGCATAAGAAAGAAGGAAAATACATGAGATTTGTGATAAAACACGAAATCAAGGGCAGAATTCGAATCCACGTGATGCAAAATAGAATGACTTACGAGCAGGCAGATATTTTACAGTATTATTTAAGTACACAGAAGTTCGTGACCTCTGTAAAGGTGCAGGAGCGTGTACAGGATGCTACCATTTGTTATGTGGGAAGCAGGGAGGACATGATTGATACCTTAAGAAGGTTTCAGTATGAAAACGTGGAAGTGCCGGAGGTATTTTTAAAGAATTCCGGCAGGGAATTGAACCAGTTGTACTGGGATAAGCTGGTAAATAAAGTGGTTCTGCATATAGGAAGTAAGGTGTTTTTACCATATCCGTTAAAAGCAGGAATCGCAGCCATAAAGTCTGTAAAATATTTGTGGAAGGGCATTACCACATTGGCAAAAGGAAAAATAGAGGTTCCGGTTCTGGATGCTACGGCGATTGGTGTATCTCTATTTAGAAATGATATTAACACAGCAGGTTCTGTTATGTTCTTACTGGGCATCGGAGAAATATTAGAGGAATGGACTCACAAGAAATCAGTAGATGATTTGGCAAGAAGTATGTCTTTGAATGTCAGCAAAGTGTGGTTGTGTAATGGGCAGCAGGAGATTCTGGTTCCTGCCACAGAGATTAAGGAATCGGATTTGGTTCGGGTGCATATGGGAAATGTCATACCTTTTGACGGAACCGTTATTTCCGGAGAGGCAATGGTCAATCAGGCATCTCTTACCGGAGAATCCATGCCGGTGCGCAAATGTAAGGATGGATTTGTGTATGCAGGAACGGTAGTAGAAGAGGGAGAACTGACCATTCGTGTAAAGGAGGTAAATGGCTCCAGCAGATTTGAAAAGATTGTGACCATGATTGAGGAATCCGAGAAATTGAAATCCTCCTTAGAAGGAAAAGCGGAGCATCTTGCAGATAAGCTGGTTCCATATACATTGGCAGGAACAGGGCTTACTTACCTTTTCACCAGAAATGTTACCAAGGCGCTGTCCATATTGATGGTTGATTTTTCTTGTGCCCTTAAGCTTGCCATGCCGATTTCGGTGTTGTCTGCAATCAGAGAAGCCAGTGTGTATAATGTTACGGTAAAAGGCGGAAAGTATTTAGAAGCAATGGCAGAGGCAGACACGGTTGTGTTTGATAAGACGGGAACTCTGACTAAGGCACAGCCTACTGTAGTACAGGTGGTTTCCTTTAACGGAGAAGAACCGGATGAGCTATTGCGGATTGCTGCATGTTTAGAAGAGCATTTTCCACATTCTATGGCAAAAGCAGTCGTGGATGCGGCAAAGGAAAAGAATCTGATCCATGAAGAACTGCATTCAAAGGTGGAATATATTGTTGCACACGGTATTTCCAGCATGATTAATCATAAAAAAGTAGTGATAGGAAGCTATCACTTTGTATTTGAAGATGAAAATTGCAGGATTCCGAAAGAATATCAGGAACGGTTCGAGGAGCTTCCGGGGGAATATTCCCATCTGTATCTGGCGATTGAAAACGAGCTGGCAGCGGTAATATGTATTGAGGACCCGCTGCGAGAAGAGGCGGCAGCCGTGGTAAATTCTCTGAAAAAGGCAGGAATCAGCAAGGTAGTTATGATGACCGGAGACAGTGAACGGACTGCAAAGGCAATCGCAGAGCGAGTAGGTGTGGACGAATATTACGCAGAGGTTCTTCCGGAAGATAAGGCAGGATTTGTGGAAAGAGAAAAGGCAAAGGGTAGAAAAGTCATTATGATAGGGGACGGAATCAATGACTCCCCTGCGCTCTCTGCGGCTGATGTTGGAATTGCCATCAGTGATGGGGCGGAGATTGCGAGAGAAATTGCAGATGTTACCATAGGAGCAGATGACTTGTATGAGATTGTGACCTTGAAGGCAATCAGTAATGCATTGATGAAGCGAATCCATAAAAACTATCGGACCATCGTAGGCTTTAATGCGGGATTGATTGTGTTGGGGGTAGCAGGAGTGATTCCGCCTACCACTTCAGCATTACTGCATAATACCTCAACGCTGGTCATCAGTTTGAAAAGTATGGAAAATCTGCTTTCCTAATTGGAAAGCAGATAAAGATAGAGGCTTCTTTTTGCGAGTTTATCTGATATGGGTTGACAAAAGGAAAAATATGAGGTAACATAACAGTGTTATTTAACATAACGTTGTTATCTTGCCTCAGTTTTTTATAAAGAAGAATAGAAAGAAACTGTAGAATAGAGAGCGGCAGGAGGAAAGAAAGTTGAATAATGATAAGGAAACCAAACAGAAGCTGTTAGTCAGTGCGAAGAAAGAGTTTATGGAAAAGGGATATATGAAAGCGTCTTTGCGGAATATCTGCAAGGATGCCGGAGTGACCACCGGAGCATTGTATTTCTTTTTTAAGGATAAGGAGGATTTGTTCGGCAGTCTGATAAGAGAACCATTGGAGACACTGTATCGGTTCATGAATGAGCATTATGCTTCGGAAAAAGATTATGTAATAGAGAACATAAAGGAAATGGGCGACTTTGAAGAGGACAGGGTGACAATGGAGAAAATTACCCGGTTTCTGTATCAGTACCGGGAGGAATTCCTGCTTTTGGTAGAAAAAAGCCAGGGCTCCTGCTATGAGAATTTTACGGACAGATTCATTGAAGTGACCCAGAAGCACTACCGGATTATGGCAGACCGCTATTCTGCTTTTCTTCACAAGCCCCGGGTGGATGATTATTCTATTCATTGGATTTCACATATGGAAATCGATGTATTTATTCATATGCTGACCCACGAACCTCTGGAAGAGGAAGCGTTGAAGCATTCAAAGATTATTATGAACTTTCTGATTGCAGGCTGGTTCGGACTGTTTCGGTAAAGGTTATAGGCTCTTGGCTATTGGGGTATCGGAATCGATATTATCCAATAGCTTAAAAAATACTATCAACATAACGGTGTTATGTTGATGAAAAAAATTATCAGGAAATCAAAGGTCAGGAAAAGTAAGGAGGAAGAATGATGTATCTTGAAGTAAAGAACATGAAAAAAAGCTATGGAAAGGATGGAAGCTACATTCAGGTGTTAAAGGGAATTACCACCGGAGTGGAGCAGGGAGAAATGTGTGTCATTCAGGGAACCAGTGGTTCCGGAAAGTCCACGTTCTTAAACTGTATTGGCGGGCTGGACACCTTGGACTCCGGCTCTATTTCGGTAGACGGAAAGGAAATCGTTGGCTTAAAACAGGAGGCATTGTCCGATTACCGCAGAGAAAACCTTGGATTTATTTTTCAGTTTTATAATCTGGTGCCCAATCTTACAGTACGGGAGAACATTCAGGTGTGCGAATATCTGGCAAAGAATCCTCTCAATATGGAGGAGCTTCTGGAAATACTGGGGCTGACCGAGCATCAGAACAAGTTCCCTTCCCAGCTTTCCGGCGGTCAGCAGCAGCGGTGTGCCATAGCAAGAGCCTTGATTAAGAATCCAAAGCTGCTTCTTTTGGATGAGCCAACAGGTGCCCTGGATTCTAAGACCTCTCGGGATATCTTAATCCTGTTGGAGAAAATCAATCAGAAATATGGTACTACCATGCTTTTGGTAACTCATAATAATTCCATTAAAAACATGGTTCACAAGGTCATTATTATCAAAGACGGGCAGATACATAAGGAATATAAAAATGAGACAAGAGTTCCGGCAGCAGAATTGGAGGACTTATAAATGCAAAAGATATTACGAAAAAGAGTATTAAGGGATTTAAAGGAAAACATCCTGCGTTATCTTGCCCTGGGATTTCTCATTATTCTTGGAATGTATCTGGTGGTCAGCATTATCGCCGCAGCAGATACCATTATCCAGGGAACGGAAGAACTGGCAGAGGAGCATAACCGTGAGGATGGAGAGTTCAGTGTGTTTGTGCCGCTGTCAAAGCAGGAAGAAGCAGCCTTAAGAGAAGAGGGAATACAATTAGAAAAAATGTTTTATCTGGATATGAGCCTGGAGGATGGCAGTACCCTTCGTGTCTATAAGAACCGGGAAAGCATCAACCTGCTTGCATTGGATGAGGGAAGACAGGCAGAAAATGCTAATGAGGCAGTAATAGAGAAACGTTATGCACAGGAGCATGGGCTTGCAGTGGGTGACAGGATAGACATTGTCGGAGAAGAATATAAGATTACCGGAATTGGTACAACGCCGGATTATGAGGCAGCTTTTCAGGAATTTTCCGACAGCTCCATTGACAGCGAGCGCTTTGGCACTGCCTTTGTCACGGAGGAAGCCTACACTGCACTGCTGGAGTCAGGGAAAAGTGATAAGTCGGAAGCCTATTATTATGCTTACTGCCTGAATGGAAAAATGTCAAATGAAGATTTAAGAAATAAGATAAAGGAGTTTGAGTTTTCAGCAGAGGAAGTGGAGGATTCTTATTTTCAGGAATACTGGTCTGAGACTGGCGGGCAGAAAGAGAAATTAAAAAACAGCGTTAATGAAATTGCTGATGGAAGCGAAAAATTAAGTGATGATTTAACAAAACTTTCCGAAAGTAATGAGACTTTGCATGAGGGAATGGGAAGTATCTATGATATGTATCTGACCGATTACGCAGCCGGAGTGGAAAGCGCCGCAGAGGGAGCACAGAAGCTGGCAGAGGGAACGTCAGAGCTGGAGGATAAGACCAATGAATTACTGGATAAGTATTTTGATACGGACATCAGCAACCTGACTATGTTTCTTACTGCAGAGGACAATCCAAGAATTGGCGCAGCAGGAAATGACCAGGTCATCAATAAGCTGGGAGGACTCATTGCAGGGGTTATTGTGATGATTTTGTTTACCTATGTGATTTCTGTCTTTGTCATCCATGGAATTGAGCGGGAGTGCAGTGTCATTGGAGCATTGTATGCGCTTGGAGTAAAACGAAAAGATTTGCTGCGTCATTATCTGATGCTGCCGGTCTCGGTGACATTTATCGCAGGAATTCTTGGATTTCTCCTTGGAATCAGCAATATCGGGGTTCCGGTGCAGATGCAGGACTGCTTCAATTATTTTTCTATTCCGGAATTAAATATCATTTATGCCCCTTATCTGGTGGTATATAGTATCATCATGCCGCCGGTGGTGGCAGCGGTGGTGAACTATTTTGTTATCCGCAAGCACCTTTCGAGAACAGCGTTGAGCCTGATTCGCAATGAACAAAAGGACAGTAAGCGAAAAAATCTGAATCTGGGAAACATGGGATTTGTCCGCCGTTTTCAAATGCGGCAGATGCTGCGGGAGGCGAGAACAGGATTTACCGTTATTTTTGGAATGTTTATCTCTATGCTGATTATGATGCTGGGGCTGAACTGCTATGCTCTGGTTACCCATATCAGTGAGGAAACCAAGGCGGACACCAGATTTTCCTATATGTACACCTATAAATATCCCCAAAAGACCCCGCCGGAGGATGGAGAAATCGCTTTTGCAAAAACGCTGAAACGTGAGGCTTATGGATATAATCTGGAGGTGACGCTTCTTGGAATCAAAGAGGACAATCCTTATTTTGATGCCGAAGTGGAAGCGGGAGAAAACAAGGTGGTGCTGTCCTCGGCAGCGGCACAGAAATATAATCTGAAGGCAGGGGATGAAATCGTATTAAAGGACGAAGAGGAAGGCAGGGATTATGCCTTTGAGGTGACAGAGGTAATTCAATATTCCAGCGGATTTTATGCATTTATGAATATTGACAGCATGCGTGCTCTTTTTGGAGAGACGGAGGACTATTATAATGTGGTATTTTCCGATTGCGAGCTGGATATTGATGCGGGAAGGCTTTATGCAACTACCACGAGGGATAATGTCTATCATTCCTCCGATGTGTTTATTGATTTATTACAGCCGATGATTTATACCATGTGTATTGTTTCCGTTCTGATTTTCTGTGTGGTAATGTACCTGATGATTAAGGTGATGATAGACCGTTCTGCTTTTGGGATTTCTCTGGTAAAAATATTTGGCTACCGGACAAAGGAAATCCGCAGACTCTATCTGAATGGGAATTTTTATACCGTTGCCGTTGGTGCGGCTATCTGTATTCCATTGTCGAAGTGGGTCATGGACAGGATGTATCCTTATCTGATATCCAATGTGACCTGCGGCATGAATCTGTCCTTTGAATGGAGGATGTATGTTGGAATCTGGGTGGCAGTGATTGTATTATATCTTTTCATCAATCAGCTGTTGGTGCTGAGGCTTAAAAAGATTGTGCCGGCAGAAGTGCTTAAAAATCGGGAGTAGGCTCTCATCAAAATATTTTCCAATCAGGACCACATTGTCTGATTGGGGCAGACAGAAAAAGAAAATTCATTATAATAGGAGTGGTAAGTGAAAACTAACCACTCCTGTCTTTTGTGCAATGAAGCAGGCGGAACATGGAATATCAAAAAAATGCCGGCAATTCTAAGCTTGTTTAACAGCGCAGAAAAAAGGAGAAGGATAGAAAGGAATGGAAGAAATATGAAAACAGAAAAAAAGGAAAGCTGGTTTTCTAATTTGCTGAGTTACGCCAAAGGCAGCAGAGGAAAACTTTTTCTTTCCGTAGTATTGTCCGTTGTCAGCGTGCTGTCCGGAATTGTGCCTTACTACTGTGCATACCGAATCATAGACCATTTTGTGACAGAAAGCGTGACAACACAAAACATATTGCAATGGGGCGGGCTTGCCCTTTTGGCATACCTGATAAAGGTGGTATTTTTCGGATGCTCTACCGGGCTTTCCCACTATGTAGCTTATCATATCTTAGAAAAGCTGCGCATCCGGGTGGCAGACCGCTTTTTACATGCCCCATTAGGAGAGGTAACGTCACATTCCATCGGAGAAATCAAGAATGTCATCGTAGACAAAATCGAAGGAGTAGAACCGCCTCTGGCGCATATGATTCCGGAGGGAGCGGGACATTTTATCCTGCCGCTGGTAAGTTTTGCTGCGCTCATTACCATTGACTGGCGCATTGCGCTGGCGTCTCTGGCAACGGTGCCAGTTTCCCTGATTTGCATGGTGCTTACCTTTGTAATCAGCGGAAAAAGTTTTGACAAGTACCAGTCCTCTAATAATAAAATGAGCAGTATCATTGTGGAATATGTAGAAGGAATCGAGGTCATCAAGGCATTTGGGAGGACCGGCATGTCCTATGAAAAGTTTTCCAATGCGGTAGTGGATTATAAGAACTTTGTCATCCAATGGATGTCCTCCACCTGGGTCACCATGAAGCTGTCATTTGCACTGTTTCCCTCTACACTCCTTGGAACACTTCCGGTGTGTCTGTGGCTGGCAAGCCGGGAAACCATTACCGTACCGGAGGCGGCTCTTGGCGTCATGCTGTCCATGTCCATGGTAGTCTCTCTTGCGCGTTTGGAGGTATTTGGCAATGAAATAAAGCAAATGCAGTATACCATTGAAGGACTTCAGGAATTTTTACATATGCCGGAGCTTCCGGAGCCGGAAACAAAGGCGAAGCTGTCAAGCTACGAAGTGGAGCTTAAAAATGTAAGGTTTTCCTATACGGGAGAAGCACAGCAGGAGGTGCTCCATGGCATTGACCTTACCATGCCACAGGGAAGCTTTACGGCACTGGTGGGACCCTCCGGGGGTGGGAAATCCACAGTGGCAAAGCTGATTTCAAGATTCTGGGATGTGACGGAAGGAGCCATTACCATAGGCGGCATAAATGTAAAGGATATGCCCCTCAGTCAGCTTGCCGATACGGTAAGCTTCGTAACCCAGGACAATTTTCTGTTTCAATGCTCCCTTTTGGAAAATATCCGCTTAGGAAATCCAAAGGCAACCGACGAAGAAGTCTATGCGGCGGCAAGGGCAGCCCAGTGTGAGGAATTTATCAAAAAACTGCCACAGGGTTATGACACTCCCGCGGGAGAAGCAGGAAAGCGGCTTTCCGGCGGAGAAAAACAGCGGATTGCCATTGCCCGGATGATGTTAAAGGATGCGCCCATTGTTATTTTAGATGAAGCTACGGCATTTACGGACCCGGAGAATGAAGATAAGATTCAACGCAGTATTGCAGAGTTGACCAGAGGTAAGACTTTGCTTGTAATCGCTCACAGACTTTCTACCATACGTCAGGCAGATAATATCGTGGTACTAAAAGACGGATGCATTGAAGCCCAGGGAAAACAGGAAGAACTGCTTTCGGGTTGTCCGTTATACCGCCAGATGTGGGAGGCTCATATCGGAGCAAAGAAGTGGGGAGTATCAGGCAAAGCAGCACAGAAAAATGCAGCTGGAAGTGTATCGGAACATGTATCAGAAAGTGCATTGTACGGAGAAAAGGAGGTGCCGTGTCATGTTTAAAACGGTGAAACGAATCATAAATTGGTGCGGGGATTTTAAAGGCAGGCTGTATATCGGATTTGTATTTTCCTTCTTTTCCACCTGGTTTGCGGCTCTGCCGGTGATGGTGGCAGCCTATACCATCAGTATGCTGATAGAAGCAGCCAGAGGAGGAAAAGCCTTTGAAACAAAATGGATTGGGCTTAGCATAGCTATCATTGCAGCCTTTGTATTCCTGCGTTTTTTATTTACCTATTTACAGGCAAGGTTTCAGGAAACCATTAGCTACGAGCTGGTGGCGCGGGACAGGCTGGCAATCGGAGAGGCGTTAAAGCGTGTTTCCCTGGGCTATTTTCAAAAAGTAAATACCGGAAATATCTTAAATTCCATTACCACAGGCTTACAGACCTTAGAGACCATGGGAATCCGCATGATTGACAGCTTTGTGGGAGGATATTTGAACTTCCTGTGCATTTTCCTTTGCATTGCGGTATTTGATTTTAGGACAGCGCTGATTGCACTGGCAGGGGCAGCCCTTTCTTTCCTGTTCCTGCTTTCCATTTCACGACACAGTGTGCAAAATGCTCCGGTTGCGGCACAGGCAGGAAGAGATTTGACCAATGCGGCGATTGAGTATGCAAGAGGGCTTCCGGTGGTAAAGTCTTTCGGACAGGGAGGCGCCTCTATGGCAGCAATGTCTAAGGCATGCAGAGACAATCGGGACATTTGCCTGAAAATTGAGTGGGGCTATACGCCCTCTAACTGTATGCATCTGTTTGCTTTAAAAACTGCCGGGGTAGCTCTTATGGCAGCGGCGGCGTATCTGGGCTTATCGGGAAAAATGGAGCTGCAATTTGTGCTGATGTTTATGTTCTTTTCCTTCAGCATCTTTGCAGGCTTGGAGCCAATCAGCGATAGCGCCCATGTACTTGGTATCATTGACAATGCCATGAATCAGTTAGATGCATTGAAATCCGAACATTATATTGACAGAGACGGCAAGGATATTTCCCTTACCAATCATGATATTTGTTTTCAAAATGTATGCTTTGGCTATGATTCCAGAGAAATTCTCCATGAGGTGGACTTTACGGTACCGGAGAAAACCTCTACGGCAATCGTAGGTCCCTCCGGCAGTGGAAAAACCACGATTTGTAACCTGATTTCCAGGTTTTATGATGTGCAGAAAGGAAGTATTCGTATAGGCGGGCACGACGTAAAGGAGTTTACCTGTGATTCTCTGTTAAAAAATATCAGCATGGTATTCCAGAATGTATATCTCTTTCAGGACACCGTTTTTAATAACATCCAGTTCGGAAATCCAAAGGCGACCAGAGAAGAGGTCATTGCGGCGGCAAAAGCAGCCCGGTGCCACGATTTTATTATGGCATTGCCGGAGGGGTACGATACGGTCATCGGGGAAGGCGGCTCCACCCTGTCCGGGGGAGAAAAACAGCGTATTTCCATTGCTAGAGCCATGCTAAAGGATGCATCTATTATTATTTTAGATGAGGCAACAGCAAGTATTGACCCGGAAAATGAACATTTGATTCAGGAGGCATTATCTGCTCTGACCCGGAATAAGACCGTTATCACCATTGCCCATAGACTTGCCACCATTGAACAGGCAGACCAGATTCTGGTAATTGACAATGGCAGGGTGGTGCAGAAGGGGACTCATGAAGAGTTGATAAAGCAGGAAGGAAAGTACAAAGAATTTATCCGCATCCGTGAGGAAGCGGAAGGGTGGAGATTGTAAATGATAACATTTATATTATCCCAAAGAGGAGGAAAACCGTGGCAGAAATTTTTCTTCATAACAGACAAATATTGCCCCTTGCCCAGAGCAATGGGTGCAGCGTGTACCGGCTAAGGAATGAATCCGGTGACGGAACCATTACCCTGTACGAAGTGTTTCCGGGGGTTATGGTTGGCTATAATGACTTTCATATGCAGTGTTATGAATCGGATTTGGTGATGAAAGGGGATATGTTCTGTATTGACCATTGCAGAGAAGGAAGAATGGAATATATGGCGGGAGAGCGCAGCTATTCCTATGTGGAGGCGGGAGATATTAAGCTGGACCGGCGGCTGACACATACCGGACACTTTGAGTTTCCCCTTTCCCATTATCATGGAGTAATGGTTTCCTTTGATATGGCAGTTGCACCGGAAGCCTTAAAGGAAGTGGTAAAGGATTTTCCGGTAGATTTACGGAAAATACAACAGAAGTTCTGTCCGGACAAATATCCCTGTGTGATTCGTGGACTGAGCTCTGTTGCGCATATTTTTGCAGAACTGTATGCTGTGCCGGAGAAGATTAAAATGCCTTATTTTAAAATAAAAGCGTTGGAGCTGCTGCTGTTTTTAGAAGCATTGGAAGTAGACGAAGAGACAGAGAAGCGCCCCTATTTTTATAAGACACAGGTGGAAAAAATAAAGTCCATGCAAAAGTTTCTGGCAGAACATATGGAGCAAAGTTTTACCCAGGCAGAGTTGGCAGAGCGGTTTGACATTTCCCTGACTACCATGAAAAAATGTTTTAAGTCCGTATACGGAACGACCATCGGTAACTGGCTGTTACAGTATCGTATGAATCAGGCGGCGGTTATGCTAAGGCAGAACCGGGAACAGAGCATTACACAGATAGCGGGAAAAGTGGGGTACGAAAGCTCCAGTAAGTTTGCGTCTGCCTTTCGCAAGGTAATGGGGATGTCGCCGATGGAGTACCGGAGTCAGATACGGTAAAAATAGAGAAAAAGAAAAATGACAATAATTTTCAATAAGCCTTACCAATATTGACAAAAATTATTTGGAATGATACGATAACGCTGTTATTAAATAACGGCGTTATTTTTAAATTTATAGAAAATTCATAAATGAATCAAAGCGAGGTACCTTATGAAACTGACAAATGAAAAGCTTGCTGCGGATATCCGCATCGCAGGCAAAAAGGAATTTCTGGAGAAGGGATTTCAGGGTGCATCCATGCGCGGGATTGCAGCCTCCCTTCAGGTAACTACCGGGGCAATTTATCGGTATTATACGGACAAAGAGAGTATTTTTGAAGCCTTAGTGGAGGAACCGGCAAAGGAGCTGGAGAACCGGTATCGAAGGATTCAGCAGGAGTTTGCAGCCAAGCCCCTGCAGGGACAACTGGAAAGTCTTCCTGAAATTACGGAGGATGAGCATACCTGGATGATGGAATATATTTATGACAATTTCGATGCATTTAAGCTGATTACCTGCTGTGCCGTGGGAACCGGATATGAACATTATCTGGATTCCCTTATTGAAATTGAAGTCAATTCCAGCAAGGCTCTGATTGAAAAAATGGAGCAGGCAGGAATGCAGGTGCTTCCGTTGGATGATGAGTTGATACATATGATTGCCAGCGCCTTGTTTAACGGCATGTTTGAAACAGTACGCCATGATATGCCAAGGGAAAAGGCAATGATGTATGCCGACAGCATGCGGGCCTTTTACTCCGCCGGATGGTTCCGTATACTGGGAATTTCTTAATATTATAGGAAACGTTGTCCTTATGGTATTATGCCCCTCCGGAAAATGTTGTTTCAAGTATTAAATTTAAGGAGATGTTAAGAATGGAAGAAAAGGAAAAACGTTCCCCCTATTCCCTGCTTTGGGAATGGGCAGAACCTTACCATGGTTCCTTTGTTTGTGCAGTGGTGTTTGCCGTGCTGGGAGTAACATGCAGCATGGTGCCCTACTTTTGTGCAGCGAAGGTAATTGGACTGCTCTTAGACGGATGCAGGCAGTGGAGCAGTCTTGTAATCTGGCTTGCCATAATGCTGGCGGGCTTTGCTGGAAAAGTTCTTTTTTCCAGTCTGTCAACCGTGATTTCTCACGGCGCAACTTATCATACCTTGCGGGATTTACGGAAAAATCTCATTGCGAAGCTTTCTAAAGTTCCAATGGGAACCATTTTAGATACGCCATCGGGACAATATAAGACCACCATTGTAGACCGGGTGGAGGGCATGGAGCCCACGCTGGCACATTTGCTGCCGGAAATGACCGCCAATCTTTTGGTGCCTCTTGCCATTGCAGTCTATATTTTTATTCTGGACTGGCGGATGGGGCTTGCGTCTCTGGTTACGACTATAATCGGAGTAATCATTGCCTCCCAAAGCGGAAAGACGTATGCGGTGCGCTGGGAAGGCGCCGTACAGGTGGGAAAACGTATGGCAGATGCCATTGTGGAATATGTAGGAGGAATTCAGGTGGTGAAGGCATTCAGCCAGTCAGCAGGTTCTTACCAAAAGTACAGCAGTGCCGTAAACGACAATGCACAGTATTACGTGGACTGGATGAAAGATAATCAAAAGTATATGGCATCTATGCAGTCGGTGATTCCGGCGGTGCTGGTGAGCGTATTACCGGTGGGATTCGGGCTGTGGTCCGGCGGTTCTTTAAGCACCGTGAATTTCCTGACGGTAATCGTGCTCTCACTGGGACTGACAGGTCCGTTTATTGCAGCCATGTCCTTTGTAGATGATTTGGCAGTGGTGGGAACCAATGTAGGAGAAATTTCCAATATTCTGGAGACAGAGGAATTAAAGCGTCCGGAGAAAAAAGCGGTATTGCATGGAAACGGTATTACATTAAAGGATGTGACCTTTTCCTATGACCTGGCAGGAGGCGAAGTACTTCATGGCATTAATCTTGAGATTGCACCGGGTACCGTAACGGCTTTGGTAGGCCCCTCCGGTTCCGGTAAGTCTACCGTGGCAAAGCTGATTGCGGGATTTTGGGATGTGTCTTCGGGAAGCATTTCTCTTGGAGGAACGGATTTGCGCCAGATTCCGTTAGAACAGTTAAGCAGCCAGATTGCCTATGTTTCACAGGACAATTACCTCTTTAACCTTTCCATACGGGAAAATATCCGCATGGGAAAACCAGAGGCAACGGACAGGGAAGTGGAGGAAGCAGCAAAAGTATCAGGCTGTGATACCTTTATCCGGGGGCTGGAGGCAGGCTATGACACTGTAGCAGGCGGTGGCGGAGGTCATCTCTCCGGTGGAGAAAAACAGCGTATCTCCATTGCCCGTGCCATGTTAAAGAATGCTCCGGTGGTAATTTTAGACGAGGCGACGGCAAGTATCGACCCGGAAAACGAAGCACAGATACAAAAAGCACTTCTTGCTCTCACAAAGGGAAAAACCTTAATCGTTATTGCACACCGTTTATCTACCATTGAGGATGCAGACCAGATTGTGGTGATAAAAGACGGACAGATTGCGGCGAAGGGCAGACAGAAAGAACTGTTGGCGAATTGTCCGCTGTATGCGGACATGTGGAAGGCTCACATAGATGCAAGAGACCAGGCAGGAGAGGAGGATGCAGTGTTATGATTAAAATGATTGGGAAAATCTTTCGTTTTGCAGGAAGTCGTAAAAAACTGTTGACCAAGGCAACCTTTGTTTCTTTTTTGGGAGCCATATTCAGTGCATTTCAGTTTGCAGCCCTGATGCTGGTACTGGATGCAGTGCTGGCAGGAAACAAAGATACTTCTCTGATATGGATTTCCCTTGGGATTATGGTGATTTCTCTGTTAGGAAAAGGCGCCTGCATGTATTATTCTACTAACGCAGAAACAGAGGCAGGCTTTTTCATGGTAGCAGAAAAGCGCATTCATATCGGAGACAGACTGCGCTATATTCCCATGGGATATTTCAACCAGAACAGTCTTGGAGCCATAACGGCGGTAGTTACTACCACTCTGTCAGACGTGGAAAATTCCGCGGCAAGATGTCTGGTCATGCTGTTCGGCGGCTTTTTAAATACCTTTGCCCTGTGTCTTATGCTGCTCATTTCCGACTGGCGTATGGGACTCATTGCCATTGCAGGAATCGTAGTATATCTGCTGGCAACTGAGCTTTCTGCAGCAAGGTCAAAGGCAACGGGACCGGCAAGACAGCATGCGCAGGAAACCTTGGTAGAAGCCGTATTGGAATACATACAGGGAATGAGCGTAGTAAAATCCTTCGGTCTGGAAAAGGATAATACCCAGACGGTACAAAAAAATATTGATGACAGCTGCAAAAAGGCATTGGGACTGGAATACTCTGTGGCTCCGTTTTCCGCCCTTCGTCAGTCGGTGGTAAGAATGTTTCAGGTCTTGCTGGCAGGTGCAGGAATCTTGTTTTTCCTGAACGGAACCATGGAGCTTTCCAGATGTCTGCTGATGTTAATCGCTTCCTTTATGATTTACCGGGAGCTGGAAAGTGCGGGAAATATGTCCGATATGCTGCAGATGCTCAATGCGTCCATGGATAAGGCAAACGCTATTGATGATACGCCGGTAATGGATGTGGAAGGGGAGGATTTGACGCTTAAGGATGCATCTGTTGTCTTTGAAAATGTGGAATTTTCCTATGACAGAAAAAAAGACAATCATATTTCAGAAGAAGGCAGGCTTGGAGAAAGCGCGCTGAAAGAACGAAAAATTTTGGATAACGTCAGCCTGGAAATAAAGCCAAAGACGACAACCGCTATTGTAGGACCTTCCGGGGGAGGAAAGACTACACTTTGCCATCTGATTGCACGATTTTGGGATGTACAGGGTGGAAGGATTCTGGTAGGCGGTTATCCGGTAGAACAATATAAGCTGGACAGCTTAATGAAAAATATTTCCGTTGTATTCCAAAATGTGTATCTTTTTGCAGACACCATTGAGAATAACATTAAGTTTGGAAAACAAGAGGCTACCCATGAAGAGGTAGTTGCTGCCGCAAAACGCGCCTGCTGTCATGACTTTATCATGGCGTTGCCGGAGGGCTACAATACGGTAGTAGGCGAAGCAGGAGGCAGTCTCTCCGGTGGAGAAAAGCAGAGAATCTCCATTGCCCGTGCACTTTTAAAAGACGCCCCCATTGTTATTCTGGATGAGGCGACGGCAAGTGTTGACCCGGAGAACGAGCGGGAGTTGCAGCGGGCAATCGAAGCGCTGACAAAGGATAAGACCATTATCATGATAGCACATCGTCTGAAAACGGTGCGGCATGCGGAACAGATTCTTGTGTTGAATAAGGGACATATTGAACAGAGAGGAACGCATGAACAGCTGGCGGCTGTGCCGGGACTGTATCAGGATTTCTTAAATGCAAGGAAGGAAGCTATTGGCTGGAAGCTGATATGGTGAATGAGGATGGGGCTGTGGACAGCCCCATCTTATTCTATACAGTTCCCCATATATAACGAATTAAATCATCCATAAAACGGTCAATGGACATATCGGCAGCGTCTGGATTCAGAAGGTTTTTGTATGTGTTGATAATGGCAATGCCTTTCATATAATTTACAAAAATCTTCCAATCACAATCAGGCTGCTTATCAGGAATCATGTTAAGAATCCAAAGAGAGGTCTGTTCGTCATTAGAAATATTTAAAAGATATTCCTCTGGCCATGCTGACATAAGTAACGTAATTTCTTCCTGTGACATATAAGAAAATATGTTGACATTATTTTGTATCATATCACAAAGCCAGTCCTTAAAGGCTTTTTTTGTAAGTATATTATCGTTTGTCAAACGGTCTGTAAGCTTTTTGCGTTCAATATTTCTTTCAAACAGCATAATTTGATAGGTGAATTCTTCCTTGGTCTTAAAAAAATGATAAAACGTACCTTTTGCAATTCCACAGTTTTTTGTTACTTCGTCTATTGTCATACGGCGATATCCGTATTTTTTCAATAACTCAAATCCTGTCGACAGTAATTTTATCTGTAATTTTTGTTTTTGCTCTTCTGAAAAAATAGCTGGCATAAATAATTCTCCTTAAAATGAACAAATTTAATACTTTAGTCATATACGAATTGTAACAATGAAAATTTTTTCTGTCAACCGCCATAGGATAGTTCTGTGCCATAGGATAGTTCTGCCGCCATAAGATAGTTCTGTTATAAGATAGTTCTTGACAATCCGATTAGACAGTGCTAACCTTATAAATGACCATTAATATAAAAACGGTCATTTAGTATAAAGAAAGGAAGAGTTTTATGAAGCAAACAAAAAGTAATCCAATTACAGAAGTTTTTGCTTATGCAAAAGATAAGAAAAAAATAGTTTTTTCTATCTTATTAGCCATAGCCTCTGTTTTTGGCGGTTTAGTTCCATATTTTTCAGTGGCTAATCTGGTGATACTGATAATTGGACAAAATTTAAAGCTTTCAGATATTTTTTTCTGGAGCTTTTGTGCGATTGCAGGATACCTGGTAAAATCAGTCTGCTATACACTGGCTTCCGGTTGTTCTCATAAAATGGCATATGGCATCTTAGCAGAAATCAGAACGATACTTACCAATAAACTGTTGAGAAATTCCCTTGGAAATGTAGAAAAGAAAACTGCCGGTGAATATAAACAGATTTTAATGGATGAAATAGAGCATTTAGAATATCCATTAGCTCATATGCTGCCGGAGCTTACCTCACACATGTTAGGTTTTCTTGTAATGATTGTTTCTATGTTTCTCTGTGGCTGGCAGCTGGCGCTTGCTTCCATGGGAACACTTATATTAGGGTTTCTGATATATGGAATGATGATGTCTGGCAAAGATGTGATGAAAATGTTTGAGAAATATACAAATGATAGTGAAGTGATGTCAGGCGCTATGGTGGAATACGTAGGTGGTATGGAAGTTATCAAGGCATTTGGACAGACGGCTTCCTCTATGATAAAATTCAGAACCTCCGTTCTGGCATTTCGGGATTCCATGAAGAAATGGTTCGCACACTGTTATCCCTATCTGGCAGGATTTTATGTTGTAACACCGAACAGCCTGCTTTTGGTTATGCCGATTGGAGTCTTATTGATGTCTGCCGGAATCATTTCATTAAATCATTTTATTCTTTGTATGTTTTTATCCTTCGGGATATCAGAACCGATTATTAAAATTATGGAATTTGCAGACCATATTATGGCTATTACGACAACAATGGGGAAAGTGAATGAAATTCTTGACATTGAAGATTTACCGGAAGGGACGATGCATTTAACAGAGATACAGACTATTGAAGGGAAAGATATCCAATTTGGATATAAGCAAGATAATCCAGTCATTAATCATGTAAGTTTTTCTATAAAAGCCGGACAAAGAGTGGCCTTTGTTGGAAACTCCGGCTCTGGAAAGTCCACACTTGCCAAGCTGCTGGTACGCTTTTATGATCCTGATTCCGGTAGTATTCAGATTAACGGAATTGATATTCGTAATATACCGCTAAAGGAATTAATGAGAAATATCAGTTTTGTTACACAGGATAATTTCCTTTTTGATACTTCTATTATGGAAAATATACGAGTTGGAAATCCATTAGCCTCAGAAGATGAAATCATAACTGCTTCACAAAAAGCGGCGTGTCATGAATTTATACAATTCTTTCAGGATGGCTATAAAACGAATGTGGGAGAAGCAGGGGGAAAATTATCGGGCGGACAACGCCAGAGAATTGCCATTGCAAGGACTATATTAAAAAATGCACCAATTGTTATTCTTGATGAAGCTTCCGCATTTATTGACCCGGAAAATGAGGATAAGATTCAAAAATCTATGGAATCTCTTACAGAGGGAAAGACATTGATTATGATTGCGCACAGATTAAATACCGTTGTAGACTGTGATACTATTTTTGTTGTAAATGACGGACAGATTATTGCAAACGGAACACACACGCAACTGCTTCAAAATTGTTCTGTTTACCAAAATTTATGGAAACATAGTCAGGAAGGGGTGAATTAGATGAAAAGTATAATATCCGGGTTCTTTTATTTATGTGGTGAAAAAAGCGTTCGTATAAAGCAGAGTATCTTATTAGGATTTTTAGACGGTTTTTTTGAAACATTTCCCTTTCTTGCTGTCTTTTATCTGTTCCATCAACTTAGCAGTCTGAATTGGCAGGCTGATTTGCTAACGGGAAAAGATACATGGATTATTTCAGGAATTTTTTTAGCAGGTGTTTTGGGGCGTTGGATTATGAAATACCTTGTATATCATTTCCAAAGCGTGGCAAGCTATGATTCTGTGGCACAGGCCAGACTATCTATTGGCGACCATCTGAAACAGGCTCCTATGGGATATTTTAATTCCAATAGTATTGGAAACACAGTTACTACCCTGACGGATGACTTGCACTACATAGAACAAAATGCGGCAAACATTTTAGAGAAGGCGGTTAATGGCTGTATCAATGCTTTTGTATTGATAATTGGAATTTCAATTTTTAACTGGAAGATTGGCATAACATTTTTTGTTGGCTCTTTACTGTCTGTTGCAATTATTTCATTGATGCAGAGTAGCAGCTTAAAGGCTGCGGCGGTTTCAAAGGAATATCAAAATCAGGCAAATAACAAAGTCATAGAATATCTGAAAGGATTAACGGTATACAAATTATTCCCAGAGAGTGAAAGAACTGCAGATGAAATGTTAAATGTATTTCGTAATATAAGAGATAGTTCCTATAACATGGAAAAATCTTTTATCAGAAAAAACCTCCTGTTTCTTCTAACAGAAAGGTGTATGTGCGGAGTGATTATGATATTGACAGGATTTCTGGTCTTGCAAAAATCTATGTCTGTGGAAAATGCCGTAATTATGTTTGTGGCTGTATTTGTCATATATAAGCCACTTGAAAATCTTGGTTCTATTACGGGAATGGTCAGAATGATGGAAGTATCCCTCAATCGGATTCAGACAATGGAAAAAATACCAGTGATGTCTGGCGGAAAACAATCATGTGATAATTTCAAGATTGAATTAGAGCATGTATCATTCAAGTATGAATCCAATCAAGCAGATGCTGTTTCGGATATATCATTGGTAATTCCTGAAAAAAGTTTCACGGCGATTGTTGGGGCTTCTGGCTGCGGAAAAACCACATTGACCCGTTTGATTGCCAGATTCTGGGATTGTACGGCGGGCACTGTAAAAATCGGTGGAATAAATGTGAAGGACATTGATATAGAGGAACTCTATTCCTGTTTCGGTATTGTTTTTCAGGATATATTTCTGTTCAATGATACCATTGAAAACAATATTAAATTTGGAAAGCCAGACGCAACACATGAGGAAGTGGTTGCATCTGCTAAAAAAGCATGCTGTCATGATTTTATTGAACAGCTTCCGGATAAGTATAATACCATTGTCGGGGAAAGTGGAGGGAATCTGTCGGGTGGGGAAAAACAAAGAATTTCCATTGCCCGGGCAATATTGAAAGACGCTCCCATTATCTTATTAGATGAAGCTACTTCAAGCGTAGACCCGGAAAATGAATGGCTGCTGCAGCAGGCGATTCGGGAACTTGTTCAGGGAAAGACTGTCATTATGATAGCACATAAAATGAAAACCATTATGAATGCAGACCAGATTGTAGTAATGGAAAAAGGAAGGATTCATAGTGTAGGGACACATAAAGAATTACTAGATACCGATTCCATATATACGACATTCTGGAATGCGAGAAAAAATGCTTCCCAATGGAAGATTTAGAAAAGGAGATTACGACCATGAAAAATACAAAATTAAACGGAAAAGATTTGATTACTACAGGTATTTATACCGCATTGTACATTGTGGCGCTTTTTGTTGCCAGTGTTGCAAATATAACACCATTTACTTTTATGTTTTATCCGGCAGTAGCTTCATTATTAGGAGCGGTGTTTTTCATTATGCTGGCAACAAAGGTACAAAAGTTTGGAGCAGTTATTATCTGGGGCGTTATTGTGGGACTGCTCTTTATGGTTCTGGGTATGGCAATGGCGCTTCCATTTATCGTGCTGGGGGCTGTTATCGCTCAAGTTATTATTACAAAAACCGGGTACACCAATTTTAAAATGACCTCATTCGCTTATATGCTGGTATCAGTGCTGTATATTGGCGGATATACACAATTATTTGTTACAACGGAAAGTTATTTGAAAGAAGCTTTAAAGCGTGGATTACCACAGGAATTTATTGACGGTCTGAATGGATATGCTACATTGCCATTCTTACTTGTTATGATAGTTGTTTCCGCAATTTTTGCTTTATTAGGGTGTTTATTAGCGAAAAAAATATTGAAAAAGCATTTAGCTAAAGCGGGTATTCTGTAATGGGGCACCTGACGTTAGATGTAAGAACAAAACTGATACTGATTCTTTATGCAAGCGTTGTTGTCTTTGCGTTTTATTCCATTTGGATGGAAACAGCTTTAGTTGTCATGATTGGAGGAATCCAGCTTTATTTAAAGAAAAGTGCAGGAAGTTTGCGGTTGATAATCATATATACTGCATTTCTATTGGTACAGGTATTTTTGCTGCCTGAATTATCGGGAACAGTTTTAACAATGATATCTTTCTTTGTGGTGTCTGCCCGCAGATTGTTTCCATGTGCTATGGCTGGAATCCTGCTTATCAATACAACAACTGTTTCAGAGCTGACCGCGGGACTTGGAAAATTGGGAGTACCGCGTCAGATTATCATACCGTTAGCCGTTACATTACGATATATTCCGGCTGTGAAAGAAGAGTTTTCCCATATCAAAGACGCTGCCAAATTACGAAAAATTAAAATCAGAAAAAAGAATTTTATAAAAAGCATATCACAACGTATGGAATGTTATTATGTTCCGCTTCTTGTATCGGCTTCGCAGATTTCAGAAGAACTATCAGCGTCAGCGATTACAAGAGGAATTGAAAACCCGTGTAAAAAGACGTTCTTATATTCTGGTCATTTTGGTCTGGCAGATGGGATTGTAATAGCTATATTAATATTTCTTTTGGCTGGAATTATAAAATTAAAGTATTTCGGAGGTGGCTTCTTTTGATTGAATTAAAAAATATTTCTTTTCAGTATTTTGGAAGTGACACTGCAACTCTGAAAGATTTTAGTCTGCATATTAAAAAAGGAGAATGTGTGCTTTTATGTGGAAAAAGTGGTTGTGGAAAAACCACCGTAACAAAGCTGGTCAACGGTATGATTCCTTATCTTTCAAGTGGGGATAAAAAAGGAAGCGTTACATTAAACGGAAGAAATGTAGAAGAAATTCCAATGTATGAGCTTTCCAAAATCATAGGTTCTGTATTTCAAAACCCCAAATCTCAGTTTTTTAATCTTGATACGGACAGCGAACTTGTATTTGCATTGGAAAATCAAGGTATTCCGGTAGAAGTGATAAAAAGCCGTTTGGAAGAGGTAACGGAAGAATTAGGAATCCAAAAGCTGCGGCACAGAGATATTTTTTCCCTTTCAGGAGGAGAAAAACAACTGATTGCAATAGCGTCAGTGTATATGGCAGCTCCTGATGTGCTTGTACTGGATGAACCAACCGCAAATTTAGATGTACTTGCTATAGATACATTAAAACAAATATTGCTGCAAATGAAGCAGCAAGGAAAAACCATATTAATTGCGGAACATAGATTATCCTATCTAAAGGACATTGCAGATACCGTTATTTTCATGGAAAACGGAACGCAAAAAGAAGTATACACAGGAAAAGAATTTTATCATTTAGATGATAATAAGAGGAAAAGCATGGGACTGCGCCGATTGTACAATACGGCAAAAGAATCAGCCGCCATGCTCCAAAGAACAAAAAAGGTAAGTATTCAGTTAAATAATGCAAGAATATCTTATGGGAAGAGAACCATATTAGAAAATATTTCTTTTAAAGCCCATAAAGGAGATATTATCGGTATAACTGGCAACAATGGCGTTGGGAAAACTTCTTTATGCCGCGCGATTTGCGGACTATCTGCTTTAAAAGAAGGAAAGATGAAGTATGGCAGTCAGGAAATGAATGTATCCGACAGGCTACAGAGAAGTTATCTAATCATGCAGGACGTAAATCATCAGCTTTTTGGAGAAAGTGTAAAAGAGGAATGTATGATGAACTGTAATCCTGTCAGCAATGCGAAAATAGATTCGATACTTAACACAATGGACCTGTCTGCATATGCTGAAAATCATCCTATGACACTCTCGGGCGGTCAAAAACAGAGATTGGCAATCGCAGTAAGTCTTTTACTGGATAAAGATATTTATATTTTTGATGAGCCTACAAGCGGTCTGGACTATGCTTCTATGTGTACAGTAAGAAATCAAATTTCAATGCTTGCGCAGCGGGGAGCCACCGTTTTTTTGGTAACACATGATATGGAATTACTGGACACTCTTTGTAATCGCTGCTTTTTTGTCCTTAGTAATAAAATTGTAGAGATTTTTTCTGATACATTTAATTATAGCAGCCATGTTAAAAGAATGCTGTATAACAGAAATAGTTTTATATAATTCGTTGGAATAAATTCATACTTGCAAAGATTCCGGTTCCTCTGATATAATAATGTAAGTTAGACACAACTAATTAAAATGTCGGAGGATAGTAAATGAACCGGAAAGTTTGTTTAACAGAGTAAGGAATGGGTAAGGAATGGAGTAACAAATGCAGGAAGTGCAGAAAGACAATCAGCAGCAGGAAACCAGACAGCGAATCATAGACTGCGGTAGAAAAGAATTTCTGGAAAAGGATTATCAGCACGCCAGCCTTCGCAATATCTGCAAAGCGGCAGGGGTGACAACAGGAGCCTTTTATTTCTGGTTTGAAAACAAGGAAGCGCTTCTTCGGGCCATTCTTGAGCCGGTAGTGGAGCAGTTCACTGAGCTGTCGAACCGTCTTGCAATACAGGAAATGGAGCAACCCCAGACGGCAATGGAAAATGACCGGAAGCTTGTAGCCTATGAATACGAGCATAAGGAAGAACTGATTATTATTATGGAACGTTCCGACGGAAGCTGTTATGAGGATTTTAAGAATCAGATTCAGCGCACCATGGAGGGATATTTCAGACGGCATTTTACACATATGCTGGGAGAGCCGCCGAATGAGGACTTAATCCGAATTCTGGCAAAAGCACGGATTCAGAGCAATCTGGCAATTTTGAAAGGAAATTATGATATGGAGTATACGCTGTATCTGACAGATGCCATTGGGGTTCATGCCGATGGCGGAACGGAAAGCTTAATTAATTGGATAAAGGAAACTGCTTATCGGAAGTAAACCGATAGGCAGTTTTTTTATATCACATAACAAAACATAGCAACTGTTATGCCGGATATTTCTGTCGAATATTTCTGGTAAATATTCGTGTAGTATTTTCATGCGGGCACACTGCATGGCTCGTTGTGTACGGCAATAACAGTGTAAAAAAAGAAAGTGAGGATAAAACAATGCAGAAAAACAATGTAAAAAAGCAACAGAAAACAGATTATGGAAACTGGGTGCCAAAGACCATGATAATTGCAGGGAGCGCGGTGGCGGCAGTCTTTGCGGCAGCGGCAGTTCTTTGCGGTGTGCTCTGGAAAAACGGGGTTGCAACAGTCATATTTGGAATTTTGTGTCTGGTGGTTCTAAGCTTTACACTTTACATGAAAAGGTGCCGGGATATTTTTGACTTTGAAAAAGGTGGCATGATGGGAAAGGTACATGAATATCTGGTGGAACATCTTGAATGGAACGGAGAAGGTACACTGCTTGACATCGGCTGCGGTGCGGGACCCCTTACCATCCGCTGTGCAAAGCGTTTTCCAAAGGCTCAGCTTGTGGGCGTGGACTACTGGGGAGCCGGGTGGAATTATGCCAAAGAGCAGTGTGAACGAAATGCAAGAATCGAAGGAGTAGCGCAGCGGATTCGTTTTCAGAAGGGGGATGCGGCAAAGCTGGACTTTGTGGACGAGAGCTTTGATGCGGTAGTCAGCAACTTTGTGTTCCATGAGGTGCGCAGCCAGAAGGATAAGAGAGCAGTAGTGCGGGAGGCGCTTCGTGTGGTGAAAAAGGGCGGAGTATTTTCTTTTCAGGATATGTTTTCACAGAAAGGGCTTTACGGAGACATGGAAGAATTTGTGGAAGAACTGAAGAAAGAGGGGATTGCAGAGATTCACTATATCGGAAATGTGGAAAAGAAGGAGCCCTTTATTCCGAAATTTGTTACAGCGCCCTGGATGATTCAGGGGATGGGAACGCTTTATGGGAAAAAAGGGGAATAGAAGCAGGGTAAAAACCAAACAGGTGCGTAGAACCTCCGAAATGGCAGGGAGGTTTTACGCACCTGTTGTTTTAGGTTTTTAATTTGCAATCTCAAATTCTGCCATATAAGTATAGAAGGTAAGTTCTCCGTTTTCATGAATCTCATCTACCGGTTTTACAATACGGTAGGTTCCCGCTGCCAGTTCCCCATACATCTGGCTCCAGTCTACAGACCATGGAACGGGCTTATTTTTCTCCGGCATATAGGCAAGGTCATGAAATGCAATTTGAGAATCCGCATAAGGTACCGGAACCCAGGTGCTGATTTCTTCATCAAACATTTCCAGCGTAAAGTAGTCCCCATACTGAACCATCAAATCTGTGTCATTGCGTACCTCAAGAGTTAGGGAGTGGTTGGTATTTTCTGTTACCTCCATGGAAACGCCCTCCAGGCTGTTTTCATTGCAGGCAAAAATATGCCATTCCTCGTCAAAGTAGATTTCAATTCTGTTTTGACGGGTACCATACTGACCGCCATATCCTGTGCCAAAGTTTGTCTGATAATTTTCTGTAGGTGCACCCTGTTCTACAGAGGAATCCAAATTGAAATCCATAGTGCCGCATCTGAGTGCGTTTGAGACTTCTCCGGTATCCACAAAAAGCTTGTCATTCACCATTGCCATACGCACGAATCCGGTAGTTTCCGGTTCTACGGCACTGGCAGAAGCGGGACTGTCAGCAGACTCAGACGCATCCGATACTTTTTGGACAGACAGTCCGGTAATTTGCGCCGGATAAGATTCTGCAATCATGCCGTTATATTCGATTCCTACAATATCTCCTGCTTTTAGCTCAGACAGCAGAGCGTCTAACTCTGAACTCTCAAGACCGGACAGAGCCACGGAAAACTGGTCGGCGGATTTCAGTTCCTCCGAGTTTTCAACCGGTTCCACCAGAAGAGAGGTTTCTGCTATTTCCAGCACGGTTGCCTCAAAATAAACGGTTTCGGCGGAGTCCGTGCTGCCGCCGGATGCTGAGGAATCGCCGTTATCGGTATTTGTGGAACCACATGCGGCAAAGGAAAAAGTAATGATGCAAAGTGTAAAAAGTTTTAATATTTTTTTCATAAAAGTTCACCTCCTATCATATAAGAGTCCGGGAACAGGAAAAATGTTGCAGGAATAAAATTTTTAGTGATAAATATTATCAGATCCTTCCCCTTGACATATATACTACGTTTTGTTAAATTTAAAACAACGTTATTGATAACGGTGTTTTAAAAACGACGTTTTAAATGGAGGAAGTATGGCAAGTAGAATTGAGGGATTAGACGAAGTGATTCTGCGGTGTGCGGAACAGGAATTTTTAGAAAAAGGCTTCACAGAGGCATCTCTTAGAACCATCGCCCAGAATGCCGGGGTCAGCACCAGTACCATATATACCAGATATTCCGATAAGGAGGGATTGTTCCGGTTTCTCATAAAGCCGGCGGCAGAGGGAATAAGAGAGTATGTAAGACGCTCCTTACAGGGATTTTCTGAATTGCCCGAGGAGGAGCAGACGGAGCAGTATGAGGACTATTCCGAACAGGGCTTTCCGGGATTGGTTTCCTGTATCTATGAGCACTATAATGCACTGAAGCTTTTGATTACCTGTGCTCCCGGAACCATATATCAGGACTTTTTAGAAAGTCTCGTAGAGCTTGACACATCATGTACCAGACGTTTTTTAGAGCAGATAGGAAGCAGTGCGCTGACCGAAGGAAGAATTACAGACGGTTTTTTGCATGTGGTGTCCAGCGCGTTTTATGCCGGGATTTTTGAAGTGGTAATTCATGATATGCCAAGGCAGGAGGCAGAGGTGTATATCAATGAATTAAGAAATTTTTACAGTAATGGTTGGAAAACATATTTTTAAATGCCGGAAAACAAATTTCCGGAAAACAAAAGAGGTGATACGATGCAGAAAACAGCAGCCTTTCAGATTGATGAAAGCGGATGGATTCATTGTCCGGTGTGCGGATGCAGAACCCGTACCAAGATTCGTTCCGAAACCATTGTAATGAATTTTCCCATATTTTGTCCGAAATGCAGGCATGAATGTCTCATTGATGCAAAACAATTAAAGATACGATTATCAGTAGAGCCAGTCGCAAGACAATAGAGCCGATAGTTTGTGAATGAAAATACACGAATTGTCGGTTCTTTTTGTTTTACGGCAAGTTGGCAGGTGACGCAGGGCGGCGCGTGCCGTTACATATTATTAGGAGGAATGATGTTATGAATCAAACAAAACGGGGAAATCCATTTGGAAGACTGATAGAGTTTGCAAAGCCCCACAAAACCGGATACATTGTGTCCGTGATTCTGGCTGTTGTTGGAGTTGCCTTAGGAATGGTGCCGTATTTTGCAACAGCAGAAATGATTATTCACTTATTAAGCGGAAACCGGGAGCTTTCCTTTTATGCAAGGTACTGTCTTGTTGGAGGCGGCGCTTTTGTCAGCAAGGCGGTTTTGATGGGCTTATCCACCAAGGTGTCCCACGAAACGACCTTTTCCGTTATGTCGAAGGCGAGACGGCGGATTGCAGGGAAGCTTTCACGGGTGCCTATGGGCTATCTGACCGCAACGTCTTCGGGACAACTGAAAAATGCACTGGTAGAGCGAATCGAGCAGTTAGAGGTTCCGCTTGCACATATCATCCCGGAAATGACCTCTAATCTGCTGGTGCCCATTGCCATTATCGTGTACCTCTTTGTGCTGGACTGGCGCATGGCGCTGGCATCTTTGATTACCATTCCTATCGGGATGGCATGTTACATGATTATGATGAAGGAATACCCCAAAAAGTATGGGGAAGTGGTAAAGGCAGGAAACCACATGAGCGCAGTTACCGTGGAATATATCGGCGGTATCGAGGTGATAAAGGCATTCAGCCGGTCGGATGAAGCATATGGCAGGTTTACAGATGCAGTTTCCTCAAATGCAGACCTCATTTTAGAATGGATGCGGGACACCCAAAAGTATTCCGCCGTTATGATGAGCGTATGGCCGGCAACATTGCTAGGGGTACTGCCGGTGGGCTGTCTTCTTTATGGAAAAGGCTCTCTGTCCGGGGCAGATTTTATTACGATTGCGGTATTATCCCTGGGAATTGTAGGTCCCCTTGTGGCGGCAATGTTTTTTACAGATGACATTGCTAAAATAGGGACAGTCATGGGCGAACTGGATGGGATTTTAAAGGAGCCGGAGCTGGTAAGACCTTCCGAAAAAAAGGAGCTGAAAAGTCTGGACATCTGCATGGAAAATGTCCATTTTGCTTATGAAGAGACAGAAGTATTAAAGGGAATTAATCTGACTATACCACAGGGAAAAATGACGGCGCTGGTAGGTCCTTCGGGAAGCGGAAAATCCACCATTGCAAGGCTGGCGGCTTCTTTCTGGGATGTGACAGAAGGGGCAATTACCATTGGAGGCGTCAATATCAAAGAGCTTCCCACAGAGCAGCTTGCGGATTTGATTTCCTATGTTTCACAGGACAATTATCTGTTTAACGATACGGTGAGAAATAATATCCGTATGGGAAAGCCGGGGGCCTCCGACGAAGAGGTAGAGGAGATTGCAAAGCTTTCCGGCTGTCATGCGTTTATTTTGAATCTGGAGCATGGTTATGAAACGGTGGCAGGAAGTGCCGGAGGGCATTTGTCCGGCGGAGAGCGGCAGCGGATTGCCATAGCAAGAGCAATGATGAAGGGGGCGCCGATTGTAATTCTGGACGAGGCAACTGCCTATACGGACCCGGAAAATGAAGCAGTGATTCAGGAGGCTCTTGGCAGGCTGACCGCAGGAAAGACTTTGATTGTCATTGCACATCGGTTGTCTACCATTATGAATGCAGAACAGATTGCAGTGGTGGAGAATGGAAAAATAGCAGGAACAGGAACACATGAAGTGTTACTGGAAAACAGTGAGCTTTACCGCTCCATGTGGACTGCACATCTGGGAGCCAGGGATGAGATACAGGCAGAAGAGGAAGAGAAGAGAGAGGAGGCGGGAGCATGATTCAGTCTTTCCGAAAGTTTTTTCAATTTACGGGAAGCCAGAAAAAAGTCTGGTATCAGGGAATTTTGTTTGAGGTAATACGATGTATCTTGGAAGCAATGCAGTTTATAGCATTGCTGGTGGTCATTGATGGAATTGTGCGGGATGATATTACAGGAAAAACCGCGCTGATTTCTTTTGGAATCATGCTTGGCAGTGTAATCGGAACTTCAGTTTTCTGGAATCTCGCCCATGAAAGGGAAGGGGAGGGCAGTTACCGGACCTGCGAGGAAAAGCGGATTGCCATTGGAAACCGTATGAAGTATATGCCTATGGGATATTTTAACAGCCGTAGCCTTGGAAAGCTCACGTCTGTAGCTACTACAACCATGAGCGATTTAGAGAGCATGGCGTTTGTAGTAATTGTAAGAACTCTCGTGGGAATTGTGCATGCTACCATATTTTCCCTTTCCATGATGTTTTTTGACTGGAGAATCAGTCTTGTTTTTCTGGCGGGTGTGGCAGTATTTGTCATCATCAATACCCTGCTGTTAAGCTGCTCCAGAAGACTGTCTCCTAAACGTCTGGAAGCACAGACCCAGTTTATGGATGCGGTGCTTGAGTACATACAGGGAATGGGAGTGGTCCGCTCCTTTCATTTATCAAAGCAGTCGGATACCAGATTAGAGCAGGCGATTACAGATACCCAGAGAAAAAATCTTTTATTAGAAAAGAATAAGATTCCCTATATTACGGCAGAACAGGTGGTTCTGCGCATTGCCGGCGCTGTGGCAGCGTTTCTGTCTGTTGCACTGTTTTTCAGGGGAGCGATAGATTTGTCTATTTGTCTGATGATTCTCATTGCAGCATTTATGGTTTACAGTCAGTTGGAAAGCGCAGGGGAAATGTTCTTTATGCTTTCTATGATTGATGCTTCCATTGAGCGGGTAGAGGACATTCACCGCAGTCCTGTCATAGACATTGAGGGCAGAAAACAGTCGCCGGAAAATCTGGACATTACATTGCGGGATGTTTCCTTTTCATATGAAGAGCGTAAGGTAATTAACCATGTGAATCTGAACATTCCGGAGGGTACCACAACTGCTATCGTGGGACCGTCAGGTTCTGGAAAGACAACATTGGTGAACCTGATTGCCCGATTCTGGGATGTGGACAGCGGAAGCGTTCAAATCGGCGGCATTGATGTGAGGGAGTATAAGCTGGACAGCCTGATGAAGCATATCAGCATGGTGTTTCAGAATGTTTATCTGTTCCAGGATACCATTGAAAATAACATTAAGTTCGGCGTCCCGGAGGCAAGTCATGAAGAGGTGGTAAAGGCGGCAAAGGCGGCGCGCTGTCATGAATTTATCATGGCGCTGCCGGATGGGTATGATACGGTAATCGGTGAGGGAGGAGCGAGCATTTCCGGAGGGGAAAAGCAGAGAATCTCCATAGCAAGAGCAATGTTAAAGGATGCCCCCATTATTATATTGGATGAAGCCACTGCCAACGTGGACCCGGAGAATGAGGCAGAGCTGCAAAAGGCAATCGAAGCCCTGACGAAAGGAAAAACTATTATTATGATTGCACACCGTCTGAAAACTGTCAGAAATGCAAGTCAGATTGTGGTGCTTGACAAGGGAGAAATTGTGCAGCAGGGCACCCACAAAGAGCTTATGAAGCAGCAGGGAATCTATCGGGATTTTGTAGAAATGAGAGAACGTGCAGCAGGCTGGAAAGTCAGGAGAGCCTGAATCCGGTTCTAACGGACAATGAGCCGGGCGTGTCGTATGACCATTTGTCCCATTTAGAAAATGTAAGTTAAATCTATAGTAAAAATTATGCCATGTGGCATCAGAGAAAGGAGCTTGTTTTATGGACAAGAAAAAGTTAAATGCAAAGGATTTTATTAATATTGGAATTTTTACGGTGATTTATTTTGTGATGTTTTTTATTGCCGGAGTGCTGGGGTATATTCCGATTTTTGCGGTGCTCATTCCACTTGTTTTAGGAATTTTAGGCGGGATTCCCTTTATGCTGTTCTTAGCAAAGACAGGAAAGTTCGGAGCGGCTACCATTATGGCTGCCTTAAACGGTGTTTTGTGCTTTTTAATGGGACAGAGCTGGATATCCATTCCTTTTGGAATTGTGTTCGGACTTCTGGCAGACCTGATTTTTCAGGCGGGAAAATATAAGAGCTGGAAGCATATTGCGGCAGGCTATTGCGTATTCACGGAATGGGTGATTGGTTCCATGCTTCCCATGTGGATTATGCGGGACGTTTTCTTTGAAACATACAGAAAGCAGGGCGGCACGGAGGAATATATCAATGCGGTGATGAGTCTGACGGATAACTGGATGCTTCCGGTTGTGATAGTTCTGGGAATTATCGGAGGTGCCATTGGAGCATTTCTTGGAAGAGCAGTCCTAAAAAAGCATTTTGCAAAGGCAGGAATTGTCTAATGGAGACAAAGGAAGTTAACACGGGCATGCCGCGGCAGGGCTTATGGCTTGACCCACGGACAAAGCTGTATCTGCTGGCAATTTTCAGTATCGTTATGATTGATGGGAAAACAGAAGGAATCAGCTTCTGGTTAAAGCCAGCGTTGGCAGTTATCCCTTTTCTGCTTCTGCTTTCCGGCAGGAAGCGGAAAGCGGCGTTTGCCTATCTGGTGATGTTTGCAGCCTCATGGGGGATAAATCTGCTGCTGGTACCCCATTTAGGGAGCGTTGCAATGATGATTGTTTCTTTGCTTGCACAGCTGGGAACAAGATGGTTTCCCAGCGCCATGATGGGCTATTATCTGTTTTCCACCACAAAGGTCAGCGAGTTTGTGCTGGCGATGGAAAAAATGCATCTGCCTCAGGCGTTCATCATTCCTTTTTCTGTTATGTTCCGCTTTTTTCCTACGGTTCGGGAAGAGGCGGCGTCTATCGGGAATGCCATGAAAATGCGTGGAATTACCGGGCGTGGAGTTTTGAAAAATCCCACAGCAATGCTGGAATACCGGCTGGTGCCCCTGCTTATGTCCGTTGTGACTATTGGAAATGACCTGTCTGCGGCGGCACTGACCAGAGGACTGGGAAAAGAGGGAAAGCGGACCAGCGTCTGCAATATCGGGTTTCGTCTCTGGGATTATCTGTTCATGATTCTGGTGACATTGGTACTTGCACTCTTTCTGGCTCTTTCATAGTGTTCCGGCGAGTTGGTAAGAGACGCAAGGCGGTGCATGCCGTTACAAAATATCAGGAGGTATCTGATGATAGAGATAAAAAACGTATCTTTTCAATATGGGCAGGGCAGCGCTAAAGGACAGCTAAGTGATGTAAATCTGTCTATAGAAAAGGGAGAAGTGGTGCTGCTGTGCGGGGAATCCGGTTGTGGAAAAACAACGCTCACCAGACTTATTAATGGATTGATTCCACACTATTACGAAGGAGAATTGGAGGGAGAGGTTCTGGTGGGAGGAAAGAATGTGGTACAGTCTTCTCTTTATGATCTTGCCGGTATGGTGGGCTCTGTATTTCAAAATCCACGTACACAGTTTTTCACTGTGGATACCACCAGCGAAATAGCCTTCGGTTGTGAAAATCTGGGGATGGAGCCGACTGAAATAATGGGGCGGATTTCCCATACAACAAAGGAACTGAATATAGAAAAATTGTTACACAGAAGTCTCTTTGCTCTTTCCGGCGGGGAAAAGCAGAAGATTGCCTGTGCCTCTGTTTCGGCAATGGAACCGGACATTATGGTGTTAGATGAACCGTCCTCCAATCTGGACATTGCGGCAATCGGGGAATTGAAAAAAGTGCTGGCACAATGGAAGAAAAAGGGAAAAACCATTGTGATAGCCGAGCACCGGCTCTATTATCTGATGGACATAGCAGACCGGGTGCTGTATCTGGAGAATGGAAGGATTCAGGAAAATCTGTCCATCGAGGAGTTTTGCAAAAAGTCCACGGAGGAGTTGGGAAGCATGGGACTTCGCTCCAAGGAGGCGGGGAATTTTTCCAGGCAGAGGGAACTGTCGGAGGGAAGAGAACAGCCAGAGAGAAGAGAGCAGCTAGAGAGGATAGAACAGCCGGGAATGGAGTTGTCGGAGGGAATGGAACAAATATATATTCAAGACTTTGGTGTTTCTTATAATGGAAAAAAAGTACTGGATATCCGGGAGCTTGCCATACCAAAGGGAGCGATTGTAGGCGTGGTGGGAAATAACGGTGCAGGAAAGACCACCTTTGCCAACTGTCTGTGCGGGCTTCTAAAAAAATCCACAGGAAATCTCAAGATAGAGGGGAAAGCATACGGAGCAAGGCAGAGAACATGGCTTTGTTATCTGGTGATGCAGGATGTAAATCACCAGCTTTTTACCGAGAGTGTGCAGGATGAAATCTTACTGAGCCTGACGGAGAAAAGCGAAGAAAAAGCTGCTTTGCAGGCGGAGAAAATCATGAAGAGCCTGAACCTGACAGAGTATAAAGACGCACATCCCATGGCGCTTTCCGGCGGGCAGAAGCAGCGCACTGCCATTGCCGGAGCGGTTGCGTCAGATAAGCAGGTGATTGTCTTTGATGAGCCCACTAGCGGATTGGATTACCGTCATATGAAGGAGGTAGCGGGAAATCTGAAAAAGCTAAGTGATATGGGAAAGACTCTGTTTGTAATTACCCATGACCCGGAGCTGATTCAGGAATGCTGTAATTATTTTATCTTTATTGAAAACGGTCAGGCTGCCTGGAGTGATGGATGGAATTCTGTGAGCAGGAAAAGGCTGGCTGACTTTTTTGAATGTTTTTGAATTTAAACGAATATAAATGAAAAAATTTATCACTTCTATGTGTTGACAAAATATAATTTAGCAACTAAACTAGAAAGCGGAGATTTAGAAAAAGGACATTAAAAAGCATTATGATAAGTAGAGATGAACTGGAAAATTCTTTGTATGCAGTAATAGCTTTGCTTTCCAGACAGGCAGGGAAGAAACAGGATTATGGTCTGACGTACCCGCTGTATACCTCTGAGATACATACCATTCATATAATCGGAAAAAACAATGGAATTTCCCCGCTTAAGCTGTCGGAAGAATTGAACATCACAAAAGGAGCCGTTTCACAAACGCTTACGAAACTGGAAAAAAAGGGCATGATTAAGCGGGAGAAAACAGGAGAGTCAGTGAAGCGTGTTATGGTCAATCTGACCGAAGAAGGGCAGCAGGTATATGAACAGCATAGAAGAAATCATGAATCAAAGGTGGAAAGAGTATATGAATATATGTCCTCCCTGCCGGAGGCGGAAAGCGGCAGTATCGAAGAATTTATCCGTATTTTAACAGAAGAATTTCGTGAGATATAGATGTGTGAGATATAGTTGCAGTGAGAAGAATTATTGTGACAGGAGTGTTCAGGTCATTATGACAGAAATCGTAAAAGTCAGTGAAAAAAACTGGGATGGAATTTTATATAAGGCAGCCGAACGTGCAGACAAAGTGATGATTGTAATGTCCGGCAGTGAAGGGGGATTAGAACATGCCGGAAAAATGGCGCGTTATCTGCAGGATAATGGAATTCCGGCTTTGGCTCTGGGCTATTTTAAGACAAAACACACGGGTAAATATTTGAATTGTATTCCGGTAGAAATAATCGGAGAGGCGATAGACTGGCTGAAAAAGCAAGGATATCATAAAATCGGAATTGAGGGAGCCTCCAAAGGAGCAGAATATGCTTTGGCGGCGGCAATTCAGTATCCGGAGCTTTCCTGCGTTATTGTGAAAACACCCTCATGGTTTTACAGTGAAGGAATTGTAAAGGGACAGCCATCCGGAGACTGCTGCTGGAGCTGTCAGGGAAAGAGCCTGCCCTATACACCATACAGCACTCGTCATTTTCAGATGATGAAGATGTTATGGGAGGCAAAAGAATATAATTTGTTACAAATTAATGCAGGAAAAACAGTTGTGGAAGAATCCGTTATTCCCGTAGAAAAAATAAAGGCGCCGATTCTGATGTTTTCAACCGCAAGAGATACCATATGGCCATCTGCGGAAAGCTGTGAGAAAATATGTGAAAGGCTGAAGGAAACTCATTTTTCCTATCCATATAAGCATGTTTCCTTTGAACATATGAGCCATATGATGCTGGAATATTGCGGAAAAGCAATCAGGTATTTTATCAAATCAGAAAAAGAAGACCCTGCCGGCTGTTATAAGGAACGGAACGCAATGGGTAGGGAATGTGTTGACTGGATAAATCATGTATGGAACCTGTAATTCAGCATTTTACCTCGGGAGAAAGGAAAGTGGATATAATCCGCCCCATTTCCTCCGGCGATTTCCGTGGATTTTCCTCGCACCAGACCAGAGTTACCTGCCAAAAGCCGGCAAGCTTAAAGACGAATTCATACCGGTATTTCTGATACAATGCTATGGTTGCGTCATCAAGTGCCATATCGTTGACACCGGGGCTGGCAACGGTGGCATTCGACTGTGCAGCGGCGGCGTCCGTCGGTGCAGGAATATGCTTCACCTCTATTGCCACATCCATAATGAGCTGTTCCAGATTATCACTAAAAAAGTGGAGCAGTTTTGCTTTTTTTAACAGTAAGAGCAAGTCAATATAATTTTCCCAGAATTCAAAATAGCATTTTGCCACCATTTCCAGACCCTGTGCGTTATTTTCAAGCAAAGTCTGGCTGTATTCATGCATCAAAAGTGTTGTGATATATTCCACCAACTCGTCTTTGGTCTGAAAGTGGCGGTAGAAGGTGCGTCTGCCAAGACCTGCCTTTGTGGTGATACGCTCAATGGTTATGTCATTGTAGCTGTATTGTTCCAGTAATTCCAGAAAAGCATCAATGAGCCATTGCTTTGTCTGATTTGTCTCATGTAATTTCATATGCAATCTCCTTGTTACGAGCACTTGGCGACCGTCATTTGGTCGCATACGTGCGATACATGCCGCTGCCGTTAGCGAGGTCTTTTCGAGCTTACCAAGCGGCTTCGTTACGAGCACTTAGCGGCGGCACAAATAGAAAAAATTGTGCCTTTTTTCCAAGAATAGTTGACTTATTTCCTTAAAAGTATCATAATACAAATACTTCTGATGCACAAGTGTGCCATGCTAAGAAGTTTATTTTTTACCAAATGGTTAGTCTTAACTAACAAAAAGAGAAACTTTATCATATACCATATTGACATAAAGTTAGACGAGACTTACTATGAAGGAAAACACAGAAAGCAAATGTGGAAAGCAGCGTGGAAGGGAATGTGGAAGGAGAAAAGGATGAAGAGTAAAACACTAGTAGAATTTAAAGATGTTGTAAAGACCTATGGTTCGGGAGAAGGAATGCAGATGGCGGTGAATCATGTGGATTTTACCATTGATGAGGGAGAATTTGTAGTAATTCTGGGGCAGTCGGGAGCCGGAAAATCCACGGTTCTCAACATGTTAGGCGGAATGGACCAGCCAACCTCGGGAACGGTAACCATAGCCGGGCAGGAGGTCTCTTCCATGAAGGATAAGCAGTTGGGAGATTACCGGGCAAAGACGGTGGGATTTGTGTTTCAGTTTTATAACCTGATTCCCAGCCTTACCGCCTATGAAAATATTGCGTTGACAAAAAGTATTGTAAAGAATGCCAAAGACCCAATGGAGCTATTAAAACAAGTAGGATTGGAAAGCTGCAAAGACAAGTTCCCCTCCCAGATGTCCGGCGGTGAGCAGCAGAGGGTATCGATTGCAAGAGCCTTAGCAAAAAATCCCGAAATCATTCTGGGTGACGAGCCCACAGGAGCGCTGGATTCCGAGACAGGAGTTGTGGTACTGGAGCTTTTGCAGGAGCTGTGCCGCAAAGAGAAACGCACGGTCATTCTGGTAACCCACAATGCAGATATTGCCAAGTGTGCAGACAAGGTAATTCGCATGAAAAACGGTAAGATTCAGGAAATCAAAATAAATGAATCTCCTGCTTCGGTAAAGGAGGTAGAGTGGTAATGCTGTTTCGCAAAATGTTTCGGGAAATGCGGCAGAACTTCGGACAGTTCTTTTCCATTCTGATTCTGGCATTTCTGGCACTGGCGCTTTACACCGGACTAGAAGGAAACGTAATCGGGGGAAAACAGGCGCGGGAAGCCTTTCATAAAGAAACCAATCTGGCAGACGGCTGGCTTTACGGAGAGGGCTTTACCGAGGAAAATTTGACAGCGGTAAGAGCGCTTGATTTTGTAAAGGATGCAGAGCTTAGAATGTCGGTAACAGGAGCTGCGCCGGATTATAACGGCGCCCAGGTAGACATATATCTTCTGACAGACAACTTTATCAATAAACCATATCTTATCGAAGGGGAAGAGTACGATTCTAAGGACACCGAAGGCATCTGGCTTGCCAATACCTTCGCAAAAGAGTGGGATATAAAGGTAGGTGATACCTTTGCTGTTTCTTACAATGGAATCACTTTTGAAAAAACCGTAAAGGGTCTGGTGGAAAGCCCCGAATATGAATTTCGTATCAGCGACAAGGATACGGAGACAGATTTTAAAAATATTGCCTTTGTGTTTCTGCCATACGAAGGATTTCCGGTTCCTATGCCGAATACGGAAATGCTGGTGACGGTGGAAGGAGATGCCCTTTCTCATGAAGAAGAGATTGGGGAGGCAATCGATAACAATTATGCAGTCATGATTGATGCAGAATCGGTAACCGGGATTTCAAGACTGACGGATGAGATTGCGCAGCATGAAGCATTTTCCTTTACCTTTGCTATAGTTTTTGTATTGATTTCCGTGTTGATTATTGCTACTACCATGGGAAGAATGGTGGAAAAACAGCGAACCCAGATTGGAACCATGAATGCCATGGGTCTAAAGAAACAAAAAATCATGTTTCACTATCTCAGCTACAGCTTTTTGTTATCGCTGATTGGAGCTGTACTTGGAATGTTGGTAGGAACGCTGGTGTTCAGCAGAATGATGGCGGATATGTTTGCAAGCTGGTATATCGTGCCGGGATGGAAGGCTGGCTGTGATTTAAGCTATGCAGGAATAACCATTCTTGTAGTGGGTGCGTGTACTCTGGCGTCTTATTTTACCTGTAGAAAATTAATGAAAGTAAAACCGGCAGAAGCATTAAGACCTGCTCCGCCGAAACAGGGAAAACGCTGTATTTTTGAAAAACTGCCCTTCTGGAACAGGTTGGGCTTTAAGACACAATATAACCTCAGGGACATTTCCAGGGCGAAGCTGCGTGCACTGATGGGTGTGGCAGGAACAGCCGTCGGTATGCTGATGATGGTATATGGAATTACCTGTAACTCTCTGATGGACCAGATATATGAATGGACCTTTGAAAAGATTCAGCGGTTCGAGTCGGAGTTGGTGCTCTCCGGTGATATTTCTCTGGAGGAAGCAGATGCCATGAAGGAGGAACTGTCCGGGGAACTGGTGATGATGGACCAGATTGAGCTGGCAAAAAAGGCGAATGCACCTTCTGACCAGAAGTCCACACAGACCATTACGGTGGTGGAAGGAAAGGGCTTGTATAACCTGACGGACACGAAGCAGAATATCATGGAGCTGGAGCCGGGAAAAGTATACATAAGCAGGCGTGTTGCCGATGAAATGGATGTTGCAGTGGGGGATAAGGTATACTGGCACATTTATACGGAAAACGACTGGCATGAAGCCAAAATCGGCGGAATTTATCAGTCCCCGGATTCACAGGGAATTACCTATCTGCGGGAGGACTATGAGAAGACAGGAAATGAATTTCAGCCCAGTATTCTTGCAACGGCGGAATGCATCAGCGAGTACGACAGCAAATATGTGACGAATGTGCTGACGAAAGAAGCGCTGACGGAATCCTTTGAGGCAGGATATGAGATGGTGGGACTGCTGGTAGGTGTTATGGTATTCTTTTCTGTGATAATGATTGTGGTAGTGCTTTACAATTCGGGAAATCTTTCCTTCCATGAAAGGGTGAAGGAATTCGCGACGCTAAAGGTATTAGGACTGCAGTCGGCACAGATACGGAGCCTGCTTACGATTCAGAATCTCTGGTTGTCAATAATTGGAATTATTTTAGGAGCGCCCTGTGGAAAGTGGACACTGAATGTTATGATGAATTCTAACGGGGAGCAGTTTGATTACAGTCTGAAAATTAGCTGGCAGTGTTATCTCATGTCGGGAATTCTGGTTTTGGCGGTTTCCATGCTGGTAAGCTTTTTCTTCTCGAAGCGGATTAAGCGGCTGGATATGGTGGAAGTGCTGAAAGGGGTAGAGTAGAAAAGAGGGAAAGCGGTATAGCACTTTGGTGTTATATCGCTTTTTAAATGGAACAAACAGTCTGCCGAAGAAGTGCTCTTCCTTATTCTAATAATCGTCGATGTAATCATATCCATAGTACCTGTATTCGCTAATGTCATCATTACTGAATGCTGAAAACTCATACAGTAGGAAATTACTTGCTATATCTTAGCATTTTGTTTATAATCAATTTATAGATAGGTTCAAGTCCTGTACTGTTTTACAGTCAGGAGGAACATATGGAAAAAAGTTTTCAGGAATTAGATTTAAGCAATGCATTCTTGTTTGCGGCAGCGTTAGAAGACCCGGAGACCTGTCGGCTTGTGTTGGAGATTATACTTGGAGGGAAACTCCCGCCGATAAATGTCCATGCAGAGCACAGCATTTTGGTTAGTACAGATTTCCGCAGTGTGAGGCTGGATATTTATGCCAATGACGAAATAGAGGTCAATTACAATGTGGAAGCCCAGAACAAAAACGAAGGGAATCTGCCGAAACGGAGCCGTTATCATCAGGCAGAGATGGATGTATCATCCTTAAAACCGGGACAGGACTTTAACGATTTGAAGCCCGGATATGTCATATTCATCTGTACATTTGACCCTTTTGGAAAAAAGCTTTATCGGTATACCTTTGAAGAAAGATGTTTAGAAAGGGATTTTCCTTTGGGAGATGAAACGAAAAAGCTATTCTTGAGCACCAAGGGAGAAAATGCAGATGAAGTACCGGAGGAACTGGTACATTTTCTGGAATATATGGAAAACAGTACGGATGATTATGTGGCAACGGTAACAGACCATTCTATCAGTAAACTGCATGACAAGATAAAGAAGCTTAAGAAAGAGAGAAATCTGGAGGCGAGATATATGACATTTGAAGAATTGTTAAAATCCAGAGAGAAAGATGGTATAGTCCAGGGAAAAGCAGAAGGAAAAGCGGAATCTATTTTGGTTTTATTAGCAGACTATGGTGCTGTTCCAGAACAGTTAGAGGAAGAGATTTCAGCTCAGAGAAATGCAGAGACGTTAGAGAAGTGGCTTAAGCTTGCTGCCAAAGTTTCATCTATAGAAGAATTTATAGAAAAAATGTAAATATCTCTCACGAATCATTCAAAAGAAAAATGTCGGCGGTCACAGGTGACCGCCTGATAAAAGAGTCTATTGGTGCCGAAGAAGTGCACCATCCAAGAGCAATTCGCAATATTACCAGTTAAAATCAAGTAAAGACAGTGCAGGGAATCTATCTTAATTCAATTCATATTTGTAATACCATAGAAAAGAAACACAGTGTAAAGAGATGTTACATTTTACTCTAACAACCTCCGGTATTCTCCCGGCAAAATTCCTACATTTCGTGAAAACAACTCCGCAAAACGGCTGGGATTGGAGTAGCCAACGGTTCTTGCTATCTGCGCAATGCTCAAATCTGTGTTGGACAGAAGAAACTCCGCCTGACTCATGCGTGTCTGCTGGATGTACTCCGTAATCGTGCATCCATTTATTTGTTTAAAGGTTTTCTTAAGCTTTGTGTTTCCCATGCATGCAATTTTAGACAACTGCTCCAACGTCAGCGGAAAGGAAGCATGGTCGTTGATATATGCGGTCACACTTTCAATTTGTTCCTTATCTTTTCGGGAAATATGCACCTGCTCCCTGTCATGGTTGTGAAAATGTTCCACCACAAGGGAGACTGCCTCATTGACCTTGGCCTCATAGAAAAGTTTTGCGCTGATACCTTCCCCACGATATTCTGCCACCTGAGTCAGAAGCCGCTGCATTTCCGGAAAATGAAAGGTTTCGTCAATGGAAGAAAAGGTATCATATGGGTTCACATATTCTGTCGGAAATTTTTCCTTCAGATAATGTAGATAATACTCCGGCAAAATCTCGATTCCTACCGATTTTACCGGAATCCGTCTGTGCATAATTGCCTTGTAGGGCGTTTCGCCGCCGATATAGGTCTTGATGCAGTTGGCGTTCAGTCGACGGTAAGGGCTTACCTCATGCCCTGCAATAGACTGGTAATAAGAAATACTTAAGCCCTCCGGCATCAGGCAGTCAAACAAAAAATCCTCATGAAAGAAAAAATCATGTATCTTAATATCAAACAGATTTTCCTCTGAGTAAACCCAGTAGAAGCCTTCCCCCAACTTCGGTGAAAGGGCGTAGGTCTGCCCGCAGGAATTAAAGTGCCCGTTTGCGTCTATGGGAGAAAATTCCCGCTCCATCAATATTTGATTGTAAACATCTCCAATTTTATTCTTCATATAACATCTCCATTGCGAAGCAATTATAAGTAATCAAAATACCTCAATCAGACACAAAATCAACACGATTAGACTAAACTAACCAAAACGGATTGAAACACACAACATTTTTTGCTATGTTAATCCATGTCGATTAGTAATAACTAACTAATTTCATAACACATATTTCCCTAAAAGTCAAATACTTTGCGGGAATCAGAAAAATACAAAAAGAGGAGGCTTATTATGAGCAGACAATCAAGAGAAAATCAAAAAGGATTAACCGTAAAGGATTTAGTAACAACCGGAATTTTCACCGCGCTGTTATTTATCACAATGCTGTTGGGAGGAATCATTTTTGCGCCTAATCCGGTTCTTACCTTTTATCAGCCATTAGGCTCTGCGTTGCTGGGAGGTCCCGTTCTAATGCTTTTAATTGCCAAGGTTCCGAAACGCGGACCCATTGCGATTGTGGGAATTTTGATTGGAATTGTCTGGTTTGCCACTGGTATGCACTGGGCAATGGATATCGGCTATATGCTGGGTGGAATTCTGGGAGAATTAATTGCAGGAAGCAAAAAATATAAGAGCAAAGTTCTTAATATAATTGCCTATATCTGTATCAGTCTCGGAGCTACCGGAAGCTATATCTGCTTTTTCGTTGATCGGGAAAACTGGTGCAGCTATATGCTGGAGGGAGGAACTGCCGCAAGCTACATAGACACGATGAATGCGACAGCCGCAAACTGGATGCTTGCCGTTATTCTGTTAGGAACCATTGTAATCGCAGCATTAAGTGGATTTGTGGGAACAAAGCTATTGAAAAAACAGTTTGAAAAGGCAGGAATTACAGCATGAGAGAAATAAATCTCGACCCGAGGACCAAGCTTCTTTTGCTGGTTTTGTGTGTGCTGTGTACTATGTTTGCGCCGTCACTCACGTATGAGTTGATTTTGGTAGGTCTGGTTGGAGCGGTGGGAGTGATGTCCGGAAAATACCGGTATGCCATTATGGGCGTGGCTGCCTATGGCGTTATTTACGGTATTACACAGTTTACGATTTACGAATTATCCGGCACATGGCAGGCGATTCTTGCAGCATTTTTCGGACTGGTGAACAAGGTCTATCCCTGCGGATTTCTGGCGGGATTTATGGTTTCCACCACGAAGACCGGAGAATTTATGGCGGCGCTTCAGCGTATTCGTATGCCGAATCAGATTGTCATACCCTTTGCAGTAATGTTGCGTTATCTTCCGGTGGTGCGGGAGGACTGGCACTATATTAAGGACGCCATGCGTATGCGTGACATTGCACCCTCGGTAAAAAATATTCTGTTCCATCCGGTCATGACAGTAGAGTGTCTGTATGTGCCTCTTATGACGGCAGCGTCCAACACCGCAGATGAGCTGTCTATTGCATCCGTTACTCGTGGAATCGAAAATCCGGGTCCGAGAAGCAGTCTTGTGGAAATTCGTTTTTCTGCAAAAGATGTTGTAGCGGTTCTGGTATTTCTCGGATATTTTGCGGCAGGCTTACTGAGAAGGAGAGGGGTGGTATGATAGAATTCAAAAATGTTTCCTTCACCTACGAGGGAACAGGAGAGGGAAAAGTGGAAGACCTGAACTTTACCATCAGAACCGGAGAATGTATTGTTCTCACCGGGCGAAGCGGCTGTGGAAAAACCACGGTCACAAGGCTGGTGAATGGGCTGATACCGGATTTTTTCCCGGGAAAGCTGACGGGGCAGGTGTTGGTAGATGGAGAAGACATTGGAAACAGAGAGCTTTACGAGATTGCAAAAAACACAGGCTCTGTATTCCAGAATCCCAGGACCCAGTTTTTTAATACGGATACGGACGGAGAAATTGCTTTTGGCATGGAAAACAGCGGAGTCCCGGGGCAGGAAATGAAAGAGAGAGTAAAAAATACGGCAGAGGATTTACATATAGAGCGTCTGTTGGGAAGAAGTATTTTTTCCCTCTCCGGCGGAGAAAAACAAAAAATCGTCTTTGCCTCGGTCTATGCTATGAACCCGGACATCTATCTGTTAGATGAGCCTTCCTCCAATCTGGACATTGATTCCATGGAAGATTTACGTCAGCATATTGCACTGCTGAAACAGCAGGGAAAGACCATTTTGATTGCAGAGCACAGGCTTTATTATCTGCGGGATTTGGCAGACCGGATTTTTTATCTGGATAAGGGAAAAGTGCGTCATATCTGGACTGGGCAGGCGTTTTTGAATCTGCCGGAGGAGGAAAGAAAAGACCTGGGACTTCGGGCGGCGAAATATTTTACGCCCTCGCCGGGTGTGGCAGATAAAAAAGAGACAGTTTTTTTCGAAGTAAAAAATCTGTCCATCGGTTACGGAAAAGAGACAGTTCTCTCTGACCTGAATTTTCAGGCAGAGGCAGGAGAAATCATTGCTATCACCGGACACAACGGCGCAGGAAAGTCTACCCTGTGCAGAAACTTGTGCGGGCTGAAAAAGCCCTTGGCGGGGAGGATTCTCTGGAAAGAAAGAGAATGTAAGGAAAAGGAACGTCTGAAAAACAGCTACATGGTCATGCAGGACGTAAATTACCAGCTTTTTGCAGACAGTGTGGAGCATGAGTGCGGTTTCGGCATACAAAGTCCTGACCGGGAGCAAATCACGGACACCATGAAGCAGTTAGGTCTGTATGAATATAAGGACAGACACCCCAATACCTTGTCCGGCGGTCAAAAGCAAAGGGTTGCGGTTGCCGTCAGTATGATTTGCCGGAAAGAGATTCTGATTTTTGACGAGCCTACCAGCGGACTGGACTATGAGAGCATGTGCGCTGTGGCGGAACTGATGAAGGAGCTTGCCGGAATGGGAAAGCTTATTTTTGTAGTAACCCATGACTTTGAACTAATAGAGCTGGCATGTACCAGAGAAATTCATATAAATTAATTCTTGATTTAAGTTAATTTTTGATTTAATAATTTAGTTTTAATGAAATGGAAAGGAAGTAATATCAGTGAAGAAAAAAGAACATAACGTCAGCTTGTTACTGCAATGGGCGGGAAAGGACAAATACTATTTGTTTACAGCGGTGCTCTGTTCCTTTATCAGCGGACTTTCCACTATGCTGCCCTATTACGGTATTTACAGACTGCTGACAGCCATTTATGACGGTACATGCACCAGAAGTGTTGTTGTACAAAACAGTATTCTGATTACCGCGGCGGTTGTAGTGCGTTTTACCCTGTTCGCTTTTTCCGGCGCACTGGCGCATAAAGGCGCTTACCACACCCTTTATAAAGTACGATGCATGATTGTAGACCATATGGCAAAGGTGCCCTTGGGCGTGTTAAGCGAGCATAATACCGGCTCCATCAAGACCGTTTTAAATGAAGACATCGAAAAGCTGGAGCTGTTTTTGGCACATCATTTGCCGGAGTTTATTTATTATATGTGCGGACCGGTGGCAGTCTTTCTCTATCTGTGCACCGTAAACTTCCCCCTGGCGCTGCTTACTCTGATTCCCTTTGTACTGGCACTTGTAGTCATGGGTATCATGTTCTGGGGAATGGGAAGCATGATGGAGGGGGCAAACCGTTCCCTGGTTCAGCTTAATTCTGTCATCATCGAATACATCAGCGGAATGAAGCTGATCAAAGCCTACAATATGGGAAGTCAGTCCTTTCAAAAATATAAAAATGCCATAGAGGAAGAAAATAAAATCTGGAATCAGATTTCGAAAAAAATGGGACCGCCCTATGCAGCCTATGTGGTAGTTACAGAATGCGGTATGCTTCTTATGGTGCCTATTGGCGGATACTTCTTTTTGAAAGGCGCCATTACCACCAGTGTTCTGTTGTTGTTCGTGTTCGTAGGCTCCCTGTATCTGACCGAGCTTCGTCCCTTACAGGAATTAGGCTCCAAATTTGCACAGGTGCTCCACGCAGTTACAAAGACAAAGGAAATTTTAGATATTCCTGTGTTCGAGGGAGGAACAAGCCTGCCTGAAAATCATGAAATCTGCCTGAAGGAGGTTAGCTTTGCCTATCCTTCCAATGAAAAAGAAAAAGTATTGGAGCACTGCAATCTTACCATCCATTATGGAGAAAAGCTGGCGCTGGTAGGAAAATCCGGTGCAGGAAAAAGTACCATTATCGAGCTGATTGCCAGATTTTATGATGTGTCCGGGGGCAGTATCACCATTGGCGGAAAAAACGTAAAAGACCTAAATTATGAACAGTTGTTAGAACAGGTATCCATTGTGTTTCAGAAAACCTTTTTGACAAGGGACAGCGTATTAGAAAATATTCGTATGGGGTCAGACGCCACCTTACAGGAGGTGAGGGAGGCAGCCAAAAAAGCACAGATTGACGAATTTATCATGAGTCTCCCGGAGGGCTATGATACAAAGGTAGGAAGCTACGGAACCCGTTTTTCCGGTGGGGAAAAACAGAGAATCGCTATCGCCCGCGCCATCTTAAAAAATGCGCCGATTCTGATTTTAGACGAAGCCACATCCGCCGCAGACCCGGAAAATCAGGTGGAGATTGACAAGGCAATTCAATATCTCTGTAACGGAAAAACAGTAATTATCGTGGCACACCGCCTAAGTGTGTTAAAAATATGCGACCGGATTGCTGTGGTGGAAAACCATACGGTAAGCTGTGTGGGAACCCATGAAGAGGTTTTGAAAACCAACGATTATTACCGAAAAGCATGGGAAAGCTACGAGCAGGCAAGAAACATGACGTATCAGCTGGAGCAGGCAGGAGCGAAGGAGGCAGACTTATGAATCAGAATCCTATGAAATGGAATAAACAGTTGTATCTGTCGGTAATATGTGTGATATTAGAAGGACTTCTCTCCGGCAGTAACTTTATGATGATGTATTACATTTTTCAGGCGCTCTGGGAAAAGCAGATGAACATGGGAAAAATACTGGAAATGACAGGCATACTGGCAGTGATTTTTCTGCTGCGGCTATGCATTTACACCTTCGGATATGTACGGGGACAGATTGGGGGCGCCGGGGTAAGCAAGGCAATCCGCCTGTTTTTAGGTGACAAGCTGAAACGGATTCCTCTTTTCCGCTTTCAGAAAGCCCAGACAGGAGATTACGTCAATGCCGCCACAGAAAATGTAAACAACTACGAACAGATTTTGACCCATAAGACAGGGGACATTTTTAAAAATCTGACCTTAATTATTATGCTGGTGGTTTTTGTCACAACTGTATACCTGCCCTCGGGGCTGATTTTGCTTGTGGCAGTCCTCTTGTTTCTCCCGGCAATGGCAATTTCCTTTCGGGCAGTAAAAAAATACGGTCCCCGCAAAAATGAAATCTGTGCGGAAAACGTCAGCAGTACCGTGGAATATATCAGCGGAATCCAGACCTTCCGCGCCTACGGAATCGGCGGTGTAAAAAATAAGTCTGTGACGGCGGCAATGAAAGCCTACAGCGACATCAGTTTTATCTACGAGGTGAAAATCATTCCGGATGGGGCAATTTACAGTATTCTTATCTGGCTGACCCTTCCGCTGGAGATGCTGGTGGCAGGAAGCAGATGGATGGCAGGAGAGCTTTCTACGGTTTCCTATATTATGGTCTGCCTGCTGCCGCTGTTTCTCACAAAGCTGCTGGGAACGGTCTTTGTGGATATGACAGCCTATAAGAATCTCATGATTTCCAGAAAAAAGATTGAAAAGGTACTGGAAGAAAAGGAAGAAGCCTTGGGGAGTCAGTCTTTTTCTCCAAAGGAGCATGACATTACATTAGAGCATATAGACTTTTCCTATGTAGCAAAGGAGCCTGTGCTTAAGGACATGAGCCTTATCATAGAAAACGAAAGACTTACCGCCATTGTAGGGGATTCCGGTTCCGGCAAGTCAACCGTATTGAATCTGATTTCAAAATATTACGAGCCGACCGGAGGAACAATCAAAATAGGCGGCTTGTCCGTAGCGGAAGCAGGGGCGGAACAGGTACTTTCGGAGATTTCTATGGTAGACCAGGAGGTTTTCCTGTTTGATGATACCATACGCAATAACATCCGTTATGCCAGACCGGAGGCGTCTGACGCGGAAATCGAGGCAGCCTGCCGGGAGGCAAACTGTGAAGAATTCATCTTGCGTATGCCCAAAGGGTATGAGACTATGGTGGGAGAGAATGGCAATCAGCTTTCTGGCGGAGAGCGTCAGAGACTTTCCATTGCCCGCGCTATTTTAAAGGACAGTCCGATTTTGCTGCTGGATGAAGCTACAGCAAATCTGGATGTGGAAAACGAGCTTTTAGTAAAGCAGGCGATTGGAAATCTTTTGAAAAAAAGGAAAACCGTTGTTATGATTGCCCACACCCTGTCGGTGGTGCAGAATGCAGACAAGATTGTGGTGATAGGCGACGGCGGTGTGCTGGAGCAGGGAACCCATGAGGAGCTTTTGAAAAAGAACGGGAAATATGCTGCCATGTGGCGGGCGGAGAAGAGCTTGTGATAAGCAGATAGCCCTTGACAAATTCCTGTAAATCCTTGTAATATATACACATACCCCTAACGGTATGGAGGTGTTGGATAAAAATGAAACAGTGTATGGATGCAGAGAATCTGCATCGCAGATTAAGCAAAATAATCGGTCAGGTACAGGCGATAGACAGAATGGTGGATGAAGATGTTCCCTGCGAAGATATTCTTTCGCAAATCAATGCCGCAAAGTCTGCATTACATAAGTGCGGGCAGGTGGTACTGGAGGGGCATATTAAACATTGTGTCCGGGATGGAATTGAGCATGGAGATGCGGATAAAACCATTGAGAGCTTTACCAAGGCAGTAGAGCGGTTTGCAAATATGAAATAAAAAGATGAGAAAAGGAAAAAGAACATAAAAAAGTAAGAACCTCAAAAAGCGGTGCCAATAGGTACCGCTTTTTTGCTCTATAGGAAATACCGTGCTGCGTTAAAGTGTAAAATTGTGATTTCTATAGAGCAAAAAGCACTCCGTGCAGGATGCGCACTACTGTGTACGCTATTACACTAAGCTCGAAATTACCTCGCTAAGTGTAATATGTGTTGCACAAGTGGAATTATGTCGCAAGCGACTGTGCTCGGCGCGGCAAAGTGTGTTCCGCTTGATAGGTAATGTATATTCGTGAGAGTGTGCGGAGCACACT